>JAUMUM010000011.1 GCA_030530685.1 Actinomycetaceae bacterium
CTATGTCGTCCGGCAGGCCCTCCGGCGCGCCGGCGCGCGCCGGGCGCCGCCCCGGCGGCTCCGCGGCGACGCTGACCGCCTGGCTGGGGCGCTCGGCCAGGCGCGGCGGGGGAGGGCCCATGCGGCCGCGCAGGGCGTCGCGGATCGCCCGGCGTCGCACGCGGGCATGTTCACCGCGGGCCGCGCGAACCAGGCTGCGGCCCCACGCCCGGGCACGGGTGGCGGCCGGCAGCTGCGAGGCGACGACCAGCCGGTTACGGGTGTTGCAGTAGGCGAATAGGGCGCTGGACGCGCCCGACGAGCCCCCGTGTCGGTGCCAGGCACGGGCGGCCTCGACGTAGCGGATCGTCCAGCCACCCCGGCGCAGCCGGAGCGAGAGCTCGGTGTCCTCGTAGTACATGAAGAGGTCCTCGCGCATCCAGCCGACGTCGTCGAGCGCGGCCCGGCGCAGCATGGCGGCGCCGCCGCAAAAGCCCTGGACGTCGGGGGCGGCCGACCACGAGCCGAGCGGGCGCATCCAGTCGCGGTCCATCCCGTTGCCCGAGGCGTCGAGGACATTGCCCGTCGAGTTGACGAGGATCTCGCCGGCCTGCCCACGCTCCTCGAGTAGCAGCAGCGCGGTGGCGGCTCCGACGCCCGGGTCGGCGAAGGGCCGTTCCAGTTCGACGAGGAAGTCCTCCTCCACGCGGGCGTCCGAGTTGACGAGCGCCACGAAGGGCTCCGTGCCCAGGCGGATGCCGGCGTTGACGCCCGCGGCAAAGCCCCGGTTGCCTCCAGCCGAGACCACCTCGCAGCCGGGGCACAGATCGCGCAGGGCGGCCGCGTCGTCCGAATTGTCGACGACGGTCACGCTCGCCTGCCCGTGCCTGGCCGCCGCGGCGAGCGCGCTGGCCGCCGCGCGGGCCGTGAGCTGGGGCGTGCGGTAGTTGACGATGATCACGCGGATGGCGCTCACGCGATGCTCCTGTACACGTCGGCGTGCGCCCGGGCCGCGGCTTTCCACGTGTACCGGGTGGCGATCTGCCGGGCCGCGGCGGCGTAGGCGTCGCGGCGGGCTGAGACCTCGGTGATACCCTCGGCGATCTGGGCGGGCGAGGTCCCCACGAAGGCGCCGGCGCCGGTGCCGAACTCCTGCATGGGCGAGCCGGCCGTCGAGACGACGGGCGTGCCGTAGGCCATCGATTCGAGCACCGGCAGGCCGAAGCCCTCGCGGTGCGAGGGGAAGAGGAACATTTCGGCGCCGGCGTAGGCCGCCGCCAGGTCGCGGTCGCTCAGCCGCCCGACGATGTGGACGCGCTCGCGCGCCGAGGCCGGCAGGTCCTCAAGGGCGGCCAGGCCGGCGTCGCCCCACCCGACCGGGCCGGCCAGGACCAGGTGGGTCTCTGGCGGGACCAGGGCGAAGGCGCCGATCACGCCCGCCAGGTTCTTGCGGGGTTCGAAGGTGCCGCACCACAGGAGGTAGGGTTCGCGCCCGAGCCCGTGGCGCGTGCGGAAGGCCTCGACGTCGTCGGCGGCGCCGGAGACGACGGTCACGCCGTGGGGGATGACGTGGATGAGGCGCTCGTCGATGCCCTGGCGGGCGCAGGCCTCGGCCGTGACGTGCGAGGGGACGATGATGGCGTCGGCCCGATGGGCGGCCCGCTGCAGGGCCCGCCGGAAGAAGCGATTGCCGCGGGCCGTGAACTGGGTGGGGTCGTCGAGGAAGGCGAGGTCGTGGATCGTCACGGCCAGGGGGAGTGAGGTCGGTGGGATGGCCCACGTCGTCGCGTGGACGACGTCGCCGCCCGGGGCGATGGTCTCCGGGCGGGGGCCGCGCCCGGCGTTCCACAGGGGGTAGAGGATTTGGCGAGGCAGGCGCGCCGGGCGCAGCGGGAGCCGGGAGCGGCTGCCCGAGGCGGTGGCCGTGATGCCGAGGGCGCGCACGTCGGCGTCGAATGCGCGCGTGAGCTCCTCGATGTACCGGCCCGACCCGCCCGGCACGGCCTGGAAGAGCTGTTCGGCGACGATTGCGAGACGTAGGGGCATGCGGTAAGCCTAGCCTAGGATGCCCGGTGACAGCTGCCGCCGGGCGCCCGTAAGACGCTCTGGCGCACGGCGGCGCCGGCCTGCTGCCAGACGTCGGGCGAGGCGCCCTGGCCGGTTGACGTGGCGCTCTGGCCGGCTGATCTACGCCTACGGCCCCGGCTGACCCGCTCCCACGGGCCGGCCGCCGACGTGCGCGGGCTCGCATGCCGATAGACTGCCGACCATGCACGTGCTCGTAGACGCAACCGCCATCCCCGACAATCTCGCCGGCGTCGGCCGCTATGTCGACGACCTCCTGCCCGCCCTGACCGGCGTGCGGATATCGATCGTCGCGCGCGGCGTCCATGCCGCCCATTTCGCGCGCAAGGTCCCCGGCGCCCGGATACTCGACGTCGGGGGCGCGCTCGACAGCCGCTTGGCGCGCATGCGATGGGAGCAGACGACGTTCCCGGCCATTGCCCGCGCCAGCGGCTGCGACGTCCAGCTCTCGCCCCACTACACGATGCCGGTGCGCCACGTCCTGCCCACCGTCGTCACGCTGCATGACGCCACATTCTTCACCATGCCCGAGGTGCACGAGCGCACCAAGCGGGTCTTCTTCCGCGCCGCCACGAGGTACGCCGTGCGCCACGCCGACGCCCTCGTCGTCCCCTCGCTCGCCACGCGCGACGAGGTCATCGCTGCCACGGGGGTGAACGGCAGGAAGGACGACTTCTTCGTCGCCTACCACGGCGTCGACACGGGCCGTTTCCACCCGGTACCGCCGGCCGACGCCGAGCGTGTGGCGGCCGGGCTGGGCGTGCCGGCTGGGGGCTACGTCGCCTTCCTCGGCACGCTGGAGCCGCGCAAGAACGTCCCGGCCCTCATCCGTGGCTGGGTGCGGGCCTTCGAGGACTGGACCCAGCCGCCGCCGCTCGTGCTCGCCGGCATGAAGGGCTGGGATGCGAGCATTGAGGAGGTCGTCGCGCGGGTGCCACAGCACATGCGGATCGTCACCCCCGGCTACCTGCCGCTGGAGGACTTGCCGGGATTCCTTTCCGGCGCTATGATCCTCGCCTACCCGAGCCTCGGCGAGGGCTTTGGCCTGCCCGTGCTGGAGGCCATGGCCTGCGGCGCCTGCACGCTGACGACGCCGATCCTCTCGCTGCCGGAGGTCGGGGGCCAGGCCGTCGCCTACTGCGGCACGTCCCACGAGGAGATCGCGGCCGAGCTCGTGGCTCTGGCGGGAGACCCGGCCAGGCGCGCGGCGCTCGGGCGTGCGGCCATCGAGCGGGCTGCCGGCTTCACCTGGGCCGCCTCGGCCCGCTCGCACGTCGAGGCCTTCGAGCACGCGGCCCGGCACCCTTGAGGCACCGGGCCGCAGAGTTGGCCTATGAGATTCGCGAGCCTGCCAGACCCGCCGGCCCGTCAGAGCTTCGTGTTGATCCACTCGGCCAGGCGCGCGAAGCCCTCCTCGGGCCTGACCTTCGCGGTGAAGCCGAGCTGCTCGCGCGCCGGCTCGGGGTCGGCCCAGGCATGGCGGACGTCGCCGTGCCTCCACTTGCCGGTCACGACGGGCTCGGGCGCTCCGTAAATCCCGGCGATGATCCTGGCCGCCTCCTCGATGGTCGTGTACTGGCCCGAGCCGATGTCGATGGCGTCGGTGGGAACCTCGTCGACCTCGGTTGCCCTGATGACGGACTCGGCGATGTCGTCGATGATGATGAAGTCGCGGCGCACCTGGCCGTCCTCGTACAGCGGGATCGCCTCGCCGGCCTTGGCCAGGCGGCAGAAGAGCGACATGATGCCGGTGTACGGATTGGACGGCGTCTGGCCCGGGCCGTAGACGTTCTGCAGCCGGATGACGGCGATATCGGCGCCGAAGGCGTCACCCCACAGGCGCAGCAGGTCCTCCTGCGCCGACTTCGTCACGGCGTAGATGGAGGCCGGGCGCCGCTCGACCTTCGCGCCGTTCATGGCGACGGGCTCGGCGTCGGCGAAGTCCCACTGCCCGGCCTGGAACATGCGCACCGGGCGCGGGCCCGGGTAGAACAGGCCGCCGTCGGCGCGCCTCCAGGCGCCCTCGCCGTAGACGGCGCGCGAGGACGTCAGGACGATCCGCTCGGGGATGGCGTCGGCCCGGCGCAAGGCATCGAGCATGGTCGAGGTGCCGACGACGTTGACCATTGTGTGGCGCGTCGACTCCGTCAGCGACTGGCCCGTGCCGGTTTCGGCCGCCAGATGGATGACGACATTCGGCTTGCCCGTGGCCAGGAGGCGATCCCAGGCCTCGGCGTCGGCGACGTCGGCCTCGAAGAGTTCGACGCGCGGGTCGAAGCCGTCGGAGGGCTGGTGGTCCGGGTGGATCTGCGGGTGGAGGTTGTCGAAGGCGACGACCCGCTCGAAGGTGTCGGCCAGGTGCTTGGAGATGGCGGCACCGATGAATCCTGCACCGCCCGTGACGATCGCGAGCTGCTTGCCAGTGGACATGTTCTGCCTTTCGTGAAGGGTGAGGCGTGCATCGTATCTACGCGTGCATTGTATTCGGCGCTCGCGTGTGGTGGCCCGAGTTCGGCGCGGATTGAGGCGCGTTCAACTCGGCGGGCGCATGCGGCTTGGGCGCCTGCCCGGCCGCGCGCCGACCGCGTGGGCTCGTTCAGCGCCGGCCTCTTGGACTTGCTCAGCGCCGGCCGATGCCGCGATAGGTCCACCCGGCCGCCTTCCACGCGTCCGGGTCGAGCGCATTGCGGCCGTCGAGCACGATGGCCTGCCGCGCGAGGCCGGCCAGGGGCGCCGGGTCGAGACGGCGGAACTCGCCCCACTCCGTGGCCAGGAAGGTCGCGTCGCTGTCGGCGATGGCGGTCGCGGCGTCGCCGGCCAGCTCCGCGCGGTCCCATCCCTGGGCGGCCAGGACGGGCAGGGCGGCGGGGTCGGTGATGGCCACGCTGGCGCCGCGCCTGGCGAGTTCCTCGGCGATGGCCACGCCGGGCGAGGAGCGCACGTCGTCCGAATCGGGCTTGAAGGCCGCGCCGAGCACCGCGATGCGCCTGCCGGCCACGCCGCCCAGCAGCTCCTCGAGCGTGGCCACCGCGCGCTCGCGCTGCGAGTCGTTGATGGCGTCCACGGAGGCGAGGAAGTCGAAGGTCTGCTCCAGGCCCAGCTCCGAGGCGCGCGAGTGCAGGGCGCGGATGTCCTTGGGCAGGCAGCCGCCGCCGAACCCGATCCCGGCGCGCAGGAATTTGGCGCCGATGCGGTCGTCGAGCCCTATGGCCTCGGCCAGCCGGGTGACGTCGGCGCCCGTCGCGTCGCAGGCCTGCGACATGGCGTTGATGAAGCTGATCTTCGTGGCCAGGAAGGCGTTGGCCGCGACCTTGACGAGCTCGGCCGTGGCGAAGTCCATCGTGAGGCAGGGGCGGCCGTCGAGGATTGGCGCGTAGGCGGCGTCGAGCACCTGCCGGGCGCGCTCGGCTCGCTCCGGGTCGGCCGACAGTCCGTAGACGATGCGGTCAGGCGCCAGGGTGTCCTCAATGGCGAAGCCCTCGCGCAGGAACTCGGGGTTCCAGGCCAGGACGCCGCCGGCCGCGACCACGTCGCCCTCCAGATCGCCGGCCGTGCCGACGGGCACCGTTGACTTGCCGGCAATCACCGCGCCGGGCTGAAGGAAAGGCAGCAGGGAGGCGAGCGCCGCCCTGACGTAGGTGAGATCGGCCGCGTTCGACCCCTCCTGCTGCGGGGTTCCCACGCCGATGAAGTGCAGCTGGCAGTCGGCGGTCCGCGAGTAGTCGGTCGTGAACGTGAGGCGGCCGGAGGGAACATGAGCGGTGAGCAACTCGTCCAGCCCGGCTTCGACGAAGGGAGCTTTGCCCGCGGCCAGGGAGTCGACCTTGCGGGAATCGGTGTCCACGGCCACGACGTCGTGCCCGAGTTCGGCCATCGCCGCGGCGTGGACTGCTCCCAGGTATCCGGCTCCGATGACGCTGATTCTCATAGGCCAACGTTAACGCCTGTCCACGCCGAATGGGCGGGCGTTTTGCCGTGTAGGATGTTCTGAGTCGATCTACACAAGCCGAGGTCTCATGAAGGTATTCGTACAAATTCCGTGCTTGAACGAAGAGGCGACGCTCCCCCTGGTGCTCGGTAGCATTCCGCGAACGATTCCCGGTGCCGACTCCGTCGAAATCCTCGTGATCGACGACGGTTCGACGGACCGCACGGTAGAGGTCGCGCGCTCCCTCGGCGTCGAGCACATCGTCCGGCACGCTCGCAACCAGGGCCTGGCCCGCTCCTTCCGCGACGGCATCGACTATGCGCTCGCCCACGGGGCGGACATCGTCGTCAACACTGACGGCGACAACCAGTACCCGCAGGAGCGCATCCCGGACCTGGTCGCCCCGCTCGTCGCCGGGCAGGCCGACATCGCCATCGCCGACAGGCAGACGGCCAAGATCGCCCACTTCTCGCGCTTCAAGAAGCTCATGCAGGCCGTGGGCTCGCGCGTGGTCAACCGCGCGGCCGGCACCCACCTGCCCGACGCCGCCTCGGGCTTTCGCGCCTATTCCAAGGAGTCGCTGCTGCGGCTGAATGTCGTCACGCAGTTCTCCTACTGCATGGAGACGATCATCCAGGCGGGCAACAAGCGCCTGCGCATTGCCTCCGTGCCCGTGGAGACCAACCCGAAGACCCGCGAATCGCGCCTGTTTTCCAATATCTTCCAGCACATGGCCAAGTCGGGGATGGCGATCGTTCGCTCCTTCCTCATGTTCAAGCCGCACGTGCCCCTAGGGTGGCTGGCGTTTGTGACGGGCGTGCTCGGCACCATTCCCTTTGTCCGCTTCCTCTTCTTCGCCCTGCAGGGCGACAGCGGCGGGCATGTCCAGTCCCTCATCTTCGGCTCGTCCATGATCGTGGCGAGCCTGCTGTGCATCGCCCTGCTCGTCATCGCCGACCTCCAGAGGACCAACCGCGTCCTCATCGAGGAGGCGCTGGAGAGGGTCAAGGGCATGCAATTCGCCGGTCCGGCGCAGCCGGGTGGCGATGGCGTCGGCGTGCTCGCGGCCGACGCCGGTGCCCTGGGGCATGAGGCGGCGGCAGGTGCCGTGCCGGGCGCGGCGAGCGTGGGCGGGGCGCACGAGCGCGCGGGCGAGGTCACCCCATCCGAAGTCCCTGCCGGCGAGGCGAGAACGCCGTGAGGGGCTTGCGCCTGCTCGCCATGGGCACGTACGACGTCCGAACGCATCCGCGCGTCGGCGTCCTCCTGGAGGGAATGGCCCAGCGCGGGGCGAGGGTGCGCCAGCTCAACGAGCCGCTGGGCGTGGGCACGGCCGGGCGCGTCGAGGCCTTGAGGAGCCCGGTCGCCGCGGCGCGCTTCGCCGGGCGCCTGGCGGGCAAGTGGGGACGGCTGGCCGCCGGCAGCCGCGCCTACCGGGGCCGGTACAGGCCCGACGCCGTCCTCGTCGGCTACCTCGGGCACTTCGACGTCCTGCTGGCCCGGGCGCTCTTCCCGCGCACGACGATCGTGCTCGACCACCTCATCTTTGCCGCGGACACGGCGGCCGACCGCGGCCTGGCCGGCAAGAACTTCGCCGGCAGGGTCAAGGATGTGCTCCTGCGCGGCCTGGACAGGGCGGCCATTGCCGCGGCCGACGTCGTCGCCGTCGACACCGCCGAGCATCTGGCCATGGTCCCGGACAGGCACAGGGGCAAGGGCGTCGTCGTGCCCGTCGGCGCCCCTGATCGCTGGTTCGAGGCCGGCGACGAGGGGGTTGGCGTTGCCGGGGCTGGCGCTCCCGGAACCGCCGGAGGCCATGAAACAGGTGCCGTCCCGGACGCCCGGGCGCAGGGCGATGGCAGGCCGCGCGCCATTTTCTTCGGCCTGTTCACCCCTCTGCAGGGGGCGCCCGTCATCGCCGCAGCCCTGGCCGAGCTCGAGGCCAGGGGCGTGGGCCTGGACGTCACCCTCGTCGGCGATGGCCAGGACGCCGACTGTGTGCGCGAGCTCCTGCCTGAGGCGGGACGGCACGTGCGCGTGACGTGGCTCGACTGGGTCGACGACCTCGCCCCGCTCGTCGCCGCCCACGACATCTGCCTGGGGATTTTCGGCACGTCGGCCAAGGCCCGCCGGGTCGTGCCGAACAAGGCCTACCAGGGCCTGGCCGCGGGATGCGCGCTCATCACCTCGGACACTGCCGCGCAGCGCTCGGTTCTGGCCGATGGCGCCGTCTACGTCCCCGCGGGCGATGCCACGGCGCTGGCCGACGCCCTGGCGCGCCTGACGGACCCGGCGGCCCTCGCCGAGGCCAAGCGCAGATCCCGGGCCGCGGCCGGCGCCTTCCGGCCGCGCGACGTGACCGGGGCACTGGCGCGGACCCTGGAGGCGGCCTCGTGAAGTCCCCGTGGCTGCGCGGCGGCTTCCTCGCCCTGGCCGTGGCCGCCGCCGTGTGGGCCGTCGCGGCCAACTGGGACGACGTCGTGCGCGCCGTGCGATCCCTTCCCGCCTGGATGCTGGCGCTTGGCCTGGCCGGGAGCTTCGCCTACGTCTGGCTGACAATGCTCTCCTGGCGCTCGATCATCACCAGCGGCTCGGCGATCGAAGCGCGGGTGGCCGCGCGCATCTTCTTCTCCTCCCAGGTGGCCAAATACCTGCCCGGTGGCGTGTGGAACTTCGTGGCCGCGGCCGAGGTGGGTCGGGACTATGCGATCTCGCGGCGGCGCTCGGTGACCTCGCTCATGGTGGCCGTGGCGATCTCGATCATCACGGGGATGCTGCTGGCCATCCTGGCACTGCTCTTCGGCCCAGGCGGTCTGTGGCAAAGCTACTGGTGGGTTGCCGCGGCCCTGCCCGTGGGAATCGCCGTCCTCACGCCGCCCGTGCTTAACCGGGTCCTGGGCGTGGTGCTGCGCCTGGCCCGGCGCGAGGGGCTCGAGGCCCCGCTGACGTGGTCGGCGTGCGGGAGGTGTGCCGCGTGGGCCCTGGCCGCATGGGTGGTCATCGGCACGCAGGTGTGGCTCATGCTCACCTGCCTCGGTGCGCGGGCCAATCTGGCGACCTTTTTCCTCGCCGTCGGCGGCTACGCGCTCGGTTGGACGGTCGGATTCCTCGTGGTCTTCATTCCCGCCGGGGCGGGCGTGCGCGAGGTCGCCCTCGGCGCGGTCCTGGCCGGCGTGGTCGACTCGGGGGCGCTCGTTGTTGTTGTCCTACTCGTGCGCCTGCTGACGACCGTGGCCGACGTTGCCCTGGGCGTCGGCGCTTCGCTGGCCATGCGCGCCGGCCGGAAGTAGCGCGGCGTCGGCGCCCGGCGGGCGGGCCTCGTGGATGTTCGGCGTCGTGGTCCCGCCCCGCCGCGTGGGTGTCCCGCGTCGCCTGCGTGCAGTCGTGCCGCTCCCGTCTCGTGGCCGCTCTCCGCCGCGCCTCACCCCTGCCCGACGGCGGTCAGCTCCACGTGCAAGCCCGTCCACTGCCGCCTCAGCCAGCGGTCGTGCGAGGCGACGATGACGCTGCCGGGCCAGCGGGCGATGGCCGCTTCGAGCTCGTCGAGCAGGCGGAGGGAAAAATGGTTGGTCGGCTCGTCGAGCAGGAGCAGGCCGGGCGCGCCAGCCAGGAGGATGGCCAGCTCGAGGCGGCGCTGCTGCCCCGTGCTCAGCTGGCTGACGGCACGGTTGTGATCCCTGGCCGCCAGCAAGCCGAACGCGGCGAGGTCGGGGGTGCCCGGCCCCGCGGCGTCCTCGTAGGCCTGCCGCGCCGTCCGGCCCGGCCCGCGCCCGACGGGATCGGGCAGGTGGACATCCTGGCCGAGCAGGCCGATCGTCGCCCCCGTGGCCGCACGCCCGCCGTCCGGGGTGATCAGCCCGGCTATGGCCGCCAGGAGCGTGGACTTGCCCGAGCCGTTGGCGCCGGTGATGAGCAGCTTCTGCCCGGCCCCAAGCGTGAAGGAAACTGGGCTCAGGCGCCCGGCCACGCGCAGGCCGGTCACGTTTAGGTCCGCGGCCTCGACCTGGGCGGCCTCGGGTGCTCCCGACCTTCCCGGCAGAGCGGCGAAGGTCAGCGGGGAAGGGGGCTTGCGGACCTGGCTGGCCTCGAGCTCGTCGAGCTGCTTGCGCGCGCTCTTGACCCGGCGGGAGACGGTGCTCGCGTTCCTGTCGGCGTAGAACTTCGCGGCCATCCGCACCTCGGAGCGCGGCTTGAAGGAGCTGTGCCCCACCGCGTGCGAGCGGCGCACGTTGGCGCGCAGGCGCCCGAGCTCGCGCTGTTCGCGCTCGTAGCGCTGCTTCCACGCCTCGACGAGCCGGGCCTGCTGCTGAAGGTACTGGCTGTAGGTGCCGCCGAAGCGGGTGAAGCCTTCCACGGAGGGGTCCATGTCGAAGATGGCCGTGGCGATGTCGTCGAGGAAGGCGCGGTCGTGGCTGGCGGTGACGACGGGGCCGCGCCAGTTCTTCAGCATTGAGGCGAGGTACTCGGCGGCCGAGTCGTCGAGGTGGTTGGTCGGCTCGTCCAGGAGGAGCACGTCGGGCCCGTCGAGCAGGAGCCAGGCCAGGGCCAGGCGCGAGCGCTGGCCGCCCGAAAGGCTCCCGGTGGGGCGGTGCGGGTTAATCGAGGCCAGGCCGAGGCTGGAAAGGGTCTGGCCGATGCGCGCGTCAACGGTCCACGCGTCGAGGCGTTCGGCTTCGGCCAGCGCCCGCTCGTAGTCGCGCGTGGCCTGGACGTCGTCGGGCCTGGCGGCAAGCCGTTCGCCGGCCTCGGTCACGCCGCGGATGGCCTCGCGCTGGTTCGCCACAGCGCTTTCGATCGCCTGGCCGAGGCTCTCCTCGGGAGCGAAGGGGACGACCTGGTGGTACAGGCCCGCGCGTGGGTGGTCGGGGCCGCTGACGCGGATGGTGCCGGAGGCGGGGGTGAGCAGGCCGGCGAGCAGGCGCAGGAGCGTGGACTTGCCGCAGCCGTTTTCGCCGACGACGCCGAGGCGCTGCCCGGATGCGGCCGTCAGGGACAGGTCCGTCAGCACTCGCCTGTCGGAAAAGGAAAAACTCACGCCCTCGCAGAGAAGGTGAGTGGGCGGGGAATCGGTGCGGCCGGTGGTCATGTTCATGTTCCTCGTGGGCGCGACGGGACCCCGCGGGGCCGCAGCCTCCGACACGGGGCGGGTATCTACCTCACAGGAACATGGGCTAATCGTAACCCGTCGTGACGCCGAGCAAAACCGCGTGATTGCTGCGGCGGGGCGAAAGCGCAGCGACGTGCGATGGGGTATCGGCGCCAGCGTCCGGCTGGAAGGACCGGCGTCGCCAACGCTTTTGGCAGGACGAGGCGGCCTTCGTCTGCCAGGACTACGGAATGATCGACGAGGAGACCCTGGCCTACAACGTGACGCTGCGCTCGCGGGGGGGGGGGGGGATTGTGCGCCGCCGGCCCGTGAGCGGCGCGCGCCTGGAGAGCGTCCTGGACGGCGTCGGCCTGGCCGGGCGCGAGCGTGACCGGGCCTCGGTCCTATTGGGAGGGGAGAAGCAGCGCGCCGGGGTGGCGCGCGCGATTTACAAGAAGGCCGCGTATATCTTCGCCGACGAGCCGACGGCGTCCCTGGACGCCGACAACCGCCGCGTCGTCACCGAGCTGCTCACCCGCTCCGCGGCAGCGGGCGCCTGCGTGGTCATCGCCACCCACGACGAGGCACTCGCGTCCATCGCCGACGTCACGTGCCAGCTGTAGGGCTGGCGCCGAGCGGTCCAGCTGTTAGGCCAGCGGCCGAGGCGCAGGGCCTACAGCCGAACTACCGGGCCGACGCCGAGCTACGGAGCTTGCGGTCCAGCTGCGGGGCCGGCTGCCGAATTCCACGGCTGGGCCGAGCTACGTGGCGAGCGGCCGAGTTCCAGTACTTGCGGCCGAGCTATAAGGGTCCGGCCACCCGCGCCTGGCGCCACAAGCCCGGCTTCACAGGCTCGCCAGGTACTCCTGGACGGCGTCCCACGTGGGCAGGAGGCCGGAATCGGCGGCCTCGGAAAGGCAGGGGGCGGAGGTGTCCTTGGGTGACAGGAGCAGCTCGAGCTCGCTGCCATCGCGCGCGACCTGCGGGAACTCGAGGCCCACCTCCGGGCACATGGGCGAGATGCCGTGCTCGCGCCCGGGCGCATATTCAGCCGAGCACATGTATAGGACCGTCGAGTCGTCCTCCAGGGCGATGAAGGCGTGCCCCAGGCCCTCGGACAGGTAGATGGCGCGCCGGTCGACGTCGTCGAGCAGGACGCTGTCCCACTGGCCGAAGGTCGGCGAGCCGACGCGGATGTCAATGGCGAAGTCGAGCACGGCCCCGCGCGGGCACACGACGTACTTCGCCTGGGAGGGCGGCACGTCGGCGAAGTGGATGCCACGGACGGTCCCGGCCTTGGACACGGAGGTGTTCGCTTGGCGCAGATCGAGGCGGTGGCCCACGGCCTGCTCGAAGGCGCTCGACTTGTAGGCCTCCAGGAACACCCCGCGCTCGTCGGGGAATTGCTTCGGGGTGATCTCCCAGGCTCCCGGTACCTTCAGCTCGCGGATCTCCATCCTCGTCCTCTCTCTCATGTCGCGACGTGGCCCATTGTACTGCCAGCGCCGCCCGGCCTCGCTAGAATGACATGGTTCGCTCCCACAAGGGAATTCAGTTCGCTCCCGAAAGGGAACTCACCTAGACAGATTGGCAGGAAAATGCGCTGGTTGATTGCAGGTGCGCAGGGCATGCTCGGTCAGGACCTCGTGGCCCGGGTCCTTCAGGACGGCCACGACCTCGTGGCCGTCGACCGCGACGAAATCGACATCACCGACCCCGCCAGCGTCGCCCAGGTGGTCAGGGATGCCGACGTCGTCGTCAATGTCGCGGCCTTCACGGCGGTCGACGCCGCCGAGGAGCAGGAGGACCTCGCCTTCACCGTCAACGCCACCGGCGCGGAGATCCTCGCCCGCCGCTGCGCCCAGATCGGCGCGCGCTTCGTCCACATCTCCACCGACTACGTGTTCGGGGGAGAGGCGACCAGCCCCTACGACGAGGACGGCCTCCTGGAACCCAAGGGCGCCTACGGCCGCACCAAGGCCGCCGGCGAGTGGGCCGTGCGATGCAATACGCCCGACTACCTCATCATCCGCACGGCCTGGCTCTACGGCGCCCACGGCAAGTGCTTCCCCAAGACGATGCGCGACCTTTCCGACAAGCACGAGACACTGTCCGTCGTCACCGATGAGATCGGCCAGCCGACGTGGACCGTCGACCTCGCCGACCTCATCGTGCGCCTCATCGACGCCAAGGCCCCCTCCGGCACCTACCACGGCACGTCCTCGGGCCAGACCAACTGGCACGGTTTCACGCGCGAGATCATCGCGTCGATCGGCAAGGACCCCGACATGGTCAAGGAAACCACGGCCGCCGCCTTCCAGCGCCCTGCCCCGCGCCCGCACTACTCCGTGCTCGGGCACGACGCCCTGGAGCGCATCGGCGTCGAGCCCATCGGTAACTGGAAGGAGCGCTGGGCCGCGGCGAGTCAGATCGTGCTCGCCTAGGCCGGGCCGACGAGCGGACGGGATCGCGACATGACCCGACGATTCGGCTCCTCGCTGGGCCTGCGCCTGGCCTGCGCAGCGCTGGCCGCCATTTTCCTGAGCTTCGTCTACGGCATGAACCCGTGGGCGATAGGCTCGGTCGAACCGTGGGTCACCGACCTCGGCCGCGTCGAGTGCGGCGCCGACAACACGTGGCAGTACCTGACACGAGGGGTGTGCCCGTCCATCGGCTACCCCGAGGGCTCGGCCACGGCCAACGGCCTGATCATCCCGCAGTTCGCCGTCATCCTGGCCACGGTCCTGCCCGCCCAGGTGGCGCTGACCGCGACGTACGCCCTGCTCATCTTCCTGGCGATCTGCGGCGCGCACGCCTTCTTCCGCTCGCTGGGCGTCCGCGCGTTCGTCGCCGTGGCCGCCACGGCGGCGTGGATGCTCAACCCGAGCGTGTACGGCATGCGCAATTTCGGTTCGACCTTCTGGGGCATGCTTCTGCTGCCCGCCTACCTGTGGGTCTTCTCCCGGGGCGTGGCCCGGGTGGCCGCGGCCTTCGGGCTTGATGGCTCGGGTGGCGCGGTGCGTGGCTCCATCGGGGCTGCTGGTGGCTCGGGCGGGGCGAATACCGCGGTCGGCGCGAGCGACGCGGATGGTCCGGCGGTTGGCGCGGGTGGCGAGGCCGCCGCCAGAGCAGCCAGTGGCAGACCGGCCAGCGGCGAAGGAACGACCGACGGCAGGCTCGCCGCCTGCGCTCTGGCCGCGGCCGCCACGAGCCTGGCCGCTACCGCCGCCGTGAAGATCGACGGCTACTCCTACGTCATGCTCATGGCCGCGGCCGGCCTCGTATTCGCCGTCGGCCCGCTGCTGCGCCGGGGCGCCGAGCGGCGGTGGGCTCGCAGCGCAGTCGGGCTCGTGATCGTCGGGCAGGCCGCCGTCGTCTCCTATGCCGTCCACCTGGCCACCTCGACATCGAGCGACTGGGCGAGGGCCGAAACCGACTTCTTCCGCTCCATGGGCGCCGACCTCTCCTCGCTCGTGTGGCCGTCGCGCGACGTGTCGTGGGGTTGGCTGACGGGCCTGGGGCTGGACACCGGTCAGCTGTGGGGCGACGGCACGAACAACCACTGGAACTACCTCGGCCTGGCCACGATCGTCCTCCTGGCCCTCGGGCTGGTGTGGGCCAGGCGCGGCATTGGCTCGGCGCGCGTGTGGGTGCTCGTCGGCCTCGTCGCCTTCGTCTTGGCCATGGGCCCGTCGCTGAAGATCTACGACGTCCAGGGGGCGGCCGCCGGCCCGATCTCCGTGGAGTACTACCTCATGCCCTCCGGCGAGGCCACCTTCACCTGGCCGTGGCAGGGCATGTTCACGGCGCTGCCGGGCCTGTCGACCATGCGGGCGACGTACAGGTGGATGGCCCTCGTGCGGCTGGCCGTCATCGCCGTGGGAGCGCTCGTCGTCTCCCGGCTCGCCGAGGCGCGGGCGGAGGAACCCACGCCGGCAACGCGCCGCCGCCTGCGCCTGGCCGGCGCCGTGGCCATTCTCGCCATTGTCGGGACGCTGCCCGCCGTGCCCAGGGACCTGCCGAAGTCGATGAGAACGGCCGAGTCCGTCGCCTCGATCCGATCCGGTTTTTCCGGTGACATCGACGAGGCGCTGCCCGACGGCGCGCTCGTCGTCATCGCCTCACCGGTCAGCCAAGGCAACGACTTCCTCGCCCCACTCGTCTCCGCCGACTCGGACATCACGCTCTACAACACGGCCGGCGACAAGGACGTGCAGGAGGCGCAGGCGACGTGGTCCGCCGAGGTCCTGACCGTTGTCACCGGCGAGGGGGACTGGGCCGCATCCGTGCGCGCCGTGCTCGTCACGGGCCAGGCGCACGCCGTCGTCGTCCCCGACTACGACATGCGCTGGGGCATCGACTCCTGGCCCAACGACGCCTACGCCGATGTCTCGCGTGAGCGCGTCGAGTCGCTTCGGCAGTGGCCGGAGCTCGCGGTTGAGCGGCACGAGGGCTTCGTCGTCGTCACGCTTGCCGGCGACGCGGGCTGAGCCGGGCGCGGGGCTAGGGCCGAACTGAGCCGGGCGCGGGGGCCGAGCCACGCCCGCCCGATGAGCCGGGCCCGCCCTCGCAAAGCCGGTCAGTTCACCCGCGGGAAGAAGGGCGCGAGCGCCCTGCGCATCGCCGCCGGCCCGAAGATCGAATCAATGTGAGCCTCGCCGGCCGTGGAGATGCCCTGCCACTGGCGATCGTCGCCCACGAGCTCGACGATCGCGCGCGCGAAGCCCTCGGCGTCGTCGGCGATCCGTGCCGTCACGCCGTCGACCAGGTCCATGCCCTCGGCGCCGATCGACGTCGTGACCATGGGCAGGCCCCAGCTCAGCGCCTCGCCGACTTTGCCCTTGACGCCGGCGCCGTAGCGCAGCGGGGCGATGGCAACGCGCGCGCGGTCGTAGACGTCGGCCAAATCGGCCACGTAACCCTCGAACTTGACGTGCTCGCTGGCCATGTCCCGCAGCCAGGCGGGGGCGTCGCGGCCGTAGATGCGCACCTCGATATCGGGCAGAGCGCGCCGCACGAGCGGGTCGATTTCACGCAGGTACCATTCGATGCCGTCGATATTGGGCTCGTGCTGGAAGGAGCCGATGAAGGCCAGGCCCTCGCGCCCGGCGGGCCCGTGGCGGTGCTCGACCGGCTGGTGGACATTGCCGAGCACGCTGACCGGCACATCCGGGTAGCGCTCGGCCAGGAGGGCCTGCTCGACGGGCGAGACGACGAAGGTGTGGTCGGCGGCACGCATGACTCCGGCCTCGATGGCCTCGGTCCTCCTGGCCGCGCGGATCGCCACCGGGTCGCCCTCGAGTTCGGCCTTGCGCAGTTCCCGAAGGCCGTGGAGGTCGACGGTGTCGAAGATGCTCATGGCCGAGGGCACGATGCTGGACATCGGCAGGAGGTACTCGGAGGCGACAGCCACGCGGCTGAGGATCGTGAACTTGATGGCGTCGCCCAAGAGGGCGGCGAGGTAGGTGGGGGAGATGTCGTCCCAGCCGTGCGGGCCGGCCGTGCGGTACAGGACCTGGATGCCACGCTCGCCGAACCAACCGGTCCATGGCTCGATGCGGTCGGGATGCTTGGGCACGACGATCACCTGGTAGCCCAGTTCCTTCAGGGCGAGGATGATCTGACTCATGCGCAGCGACCCGGAGTCGAGGTCGGGGGTCGGCACCTGCCAGTCGAAGACGAAGACGATATTATCCGAGTGGACGATGCGCTCGATCTCGAAGTCGGGATCGTCCGTGGGGCTGGCGGGTTGAAGGGCCAGCTCTTCCTTCCACTTCTCGACGAACTTCACCCGGTTGATCTCCTGGTGTGCCTTGACGCCGGAGGTCACGTCCGTGCCGTGCGAGACGCCCTCGTGGTGCACGACGAGCGAGCGGGGCTCGTAGACAACGCGATAGCCGAGCTTGCGGGTGGAGAAGGCCAGGTCCGTGTCCTCGTAGTAGGCGGGCATGAATCGGGTGTCGAGCCCGCCGAGCTCATCGAGGATTGACTTGCGCACGAGGATGGAGGCGCCCGAGCAGTAGTCGACGTCCCTGCGGTAGGTGAAGGAGTGGTTTTCCGGGTTCTGGCCCCTGCCGTAGTTCCAGCCCGAGCCGTCCGAAAAGATGTGGGCGCCCGCTTCCTGGAGGGTGCCGTCCGGGTAGACGAGGCGCGAGCCGACGAGCCCGATCGACGGGTCGGCCAGGCAGTCGACGAGCGCCTGCAACCAGTAGGGCGTGACCTCGGTGTCATTGTTGAGCAGGGCGACGTACTCGCCCCTGGCGGCCGCGATGCCGGAGTTGCAGGCTCCGACGAAGCCCGTGTTGCTTTCGTGGCGGATGATCTTCAGGCCGCCGATGTCCTCGAGGCGATCGGCGGTGCCGTCGCCCGAGGCATCGTCGACCACGATGACCTCATATCCGAACGGTGCGTACGTCTGTTCCAGCGAGACGAGGCAGCGCAGGGTTTCGTCCCAGTGCTGGTAGACGGGAATGACGACGCTGACTTTCGGGTGGGCGCCGGGGTCGAAGGCCGGTAGGGCATCTGCCTGCCGGGACAGGCCGGGCCGCAGGCGGCTGGCCGCCTGCGCCGTGTAGTGACGTCCCTTGGCAACGACGCGCTTGCCGAGTTCCTTGGCGGCCTGGTGGCCGGAGCCGTCGGCGTCGTCGAGCCAGCGATCGGTGAGCTTGCTTCTCAGGTCCTCCACTATGTCCCCCCGGTTGGAGTGTGAGATCGTATGCGGCAGCCATCATTTTGCCAGAAAGCGCCCAGGCGCGCGTGCCGCAGCCGCACTTGGGTAGCGCTACCTGGTCAGTGTCCGGATGCGGCTCTTACCGGCCGGTGCGAAGAATCCAGCGCGCAGGGGTGCGGCGGCTCATGTGGACGAATCACGGTGCGGCTGGCGAATCGGTCCCGGCGGGCAGGGGCGCGGTGTCAACCCCGACGGTCTTGACGCGCATCGAGAGACACGCCGCCAGCCGGTGGGAAAAGATAGTAGGTTCGAGGCATGTCGCTGAGCAATCGCCGCGTAGTCGCCGTGTGGGCTGTTGTCTTCGCGCTTGGCATCGTGTGGAGCTTCCTCATACCGCTGCGCGGGCAGTCGGACGAAAGTGCGCATGCCGCCCACGCGGCCGCCGTCGCGCGGGGGCAGACGCTTTTGGAAGGGGAGTTCGTCACCGAGCAGGAGACCAAGGTCGAGTCTCGCCGAATCGAGGTGTGGGTTCCCGCCAACTACAGCGACGCCAATGTGGGCGCGGCCTGCATGTTTTGGAAGCCCGACGTCGCCGAGTCGTGCGCTTCGGCCATCCCCGACAGCCACGGGAAGGAGGCGTCGGTCTTCACACCGGCCGCCAATTATCCGCCCGTGTACTACGCGGCCGTCGGATGGCCGAGCCTGTTCTTCGACGGTGCACCTGCCTGGTACGGCATGCGGATCCTCACCGCGCTCCTGTGCTCGCTCGCGGTGACGATGGGGGTTGTCTGCCTGGAGCGGACCTTTGGCATGAGGACCGCCCTGGCCACGCTCGTCGCGCTGACGCCGACGTCGCTCAGCTTCTTCGGAACCATCAATCCGCAGGGCCTGGAGATCGCCCTGGCCTATGCCATGGCATGCCTCATGGCGCCGCTCGCCTGCGGGCACAGACCTTCCCGTGGGCACCTGGCGTCGCTGGGCGCAGTGGCGGGGCTTCTCACGGTGGTCCGGCCGTCATCGGCGCTGTGGACGGTCCTCATCGGGCTGCTCTTCGCCATATGCATCCGCGCGCCCATGTGGAGACACCTGTTTTCGCGCGCGGCCTTCTACGTGTGCCTGGGGATCGTGGCCCTGGCAGGCGTGGCGGCGGTCGTGTGGAACCGGGTGGCCAGGCCGGGCGAGAACGCCCTGGGATGGCCTGAGCCGGACATGTCTTTTTCCGAAATGATGGAACGGCTCTCGTCCGCGGCAGGAGACTACTGGGAGCAGGCATTTGGTAACTTCGGCTGGGAGTCCAACCCCGTGCCCGACGGTTTCGGGTGGGCGTTCTTGGCAGTGTGCGCCGTGCTGGCCGTGGCAGCGCTCATCGTGGGAAACGCGGGGCAGAGGGCTGCCGTTGTCCTAGGGATCGCCATCGTGCCGCTGTCGACGATCTTCATGCAATTCGTCATGCTGCCGCAGACCGGGATCATATGGCAGGGTCGCTACAATCTTCCGATCATCGCGGCGGTGATCGTTCTGTGCTCGGTGGTGGTTGCCCGCAGCTGGGGCGCGTGGGCCTCCGTGCCACTGCTTTTCGCTTTCGTCTATTTCACGCTGATCTGGGCGCTGCGCACGTCGCACCGGTACGCCACGGGGCTCAACGTGGCCTACGGGGCGTCGGACGCGCCCTTCGACCACATCGTCGCCCTGACGTTGGCGGTGGCCTGCGCGGTGGGGCTCGGTGTCTTCTACTGGCAGGGGCGGTCGCGAGTGTACGCGCGGGCTTACATCGACGTCGGCCCGGGCCGTGAGCCTGCGCGTCAGGTCGGCGCGGACCTGGGCGGTGCAGGCCTGGAACGTGACGCTGGCCGGGGTCGCGCTGGCTTGGGCCGTGGCAAGGTGGCCCGTGGAGGCAATGCGGGCGGCGGTGGCAATGCGCCCAGTGGTGGCAATGCGGGCGGCGGCGCCGGGCGTTCGGGCGGCGCCCACGGAGCTCGCGCCAGCATCGACAGCATTGGCGTGACGGGCCGTGGCGATTTGCCAGGAAGCAACGACGCCGAAGGCGCCCGGCAGGCAGGCGGCGTGCAGGCCCCCGGCCGCCACGCAGCCCCGGGCCGGGACGAGGGCGCGGCCCAGCCCGAGCGTTCCAGGCGCCAGGCGAGCCCCGAGCAGCACGAGGCCGACGGTCAGCAAGCAGACCTCGGCCAGCCTGGTGGGGCGAGGAGCCGTGCCCAGCGCAATTGGAGCCGCCTGAGCGCGCGTCGCCGAAGGCAGTGAGCGCCGTAGCGCGTCTAAGCGCGACCGCCTGGCAGTTCACCCGGCCGGCAGCTCAGCCATTCGCCCGCCGGCGAGCGGCCAGCGACGCCCAGTCGGCCCAGCCAGCAGCCCTGCCGGCCCGGCGGCTGCCGACCAGCCCCGCCGCTGACCGGCCAGCGCGCCACCTAGGCCACCCGGCCAGCCCGCCTTCTGCTCGGCTCAGTCCGCCTTCTGCTCGAGGAGGTTGAGCAGGTACGTGCCGTAACCGGACTTGACCAGAGGCTCGGCACGCTGCCGCAGCTCGTCGTCGCTAAGGAAGCCCATGCGCCAGGCGACCTCCTCGGGCGCGCCGATCTTCAGGCCCTGGCGCGCCTCGACCGTGCGGACGAAGCTCGTGGCGTCGGCCAGCGAATCGAACGTGCCCGTGTCCAGCCAGGCCGTGCCGCGCGGCAGCACCTCGACCTTGAGCTTGCCGGCCTCGAGGTAGACCCTATTGACGTCGGTGATCTCGTACTCGCCCCGGGCCGAGGGCTTGAGCGCCCGCGAGATTTCCACGACGTCGTTGTCGTAGAAGTAGAGTCCCGGCACCGCGTAGTTCGACTTCGGCTCGGACGGCTTTTCCTCAATGGACAGGGCGGTGAAGTCATCGTCGAACTCGACGACGCCGTAGGCGCGCGGGTCGGAGACGTGGTAGGCGAAGACGGCGCCGCCTTCGGGATCGACGTGGCGGCGCAGGCGCGTGCCCATGCCCGGCCCGTAGAAGATATTGTCGCCGAGGATCAGGCCCGCCGGCTCGTTGCCGATGAAGTCCTCCGCGATGACGAACGCCTGGGCGAGTCCATTGGGCACCTCCTGCACGGCGAACTGGATGTTGATGCCGAACTGCGACCCGTCGCGGAGCAGGCGGTGGAAGGACGGCGCGTCCTCGGGAGTGGTGATGACGACGATGTCCGATATGCCGGCCAGCATGAGGGTCGACATCGGATAGTAGATCATCGGCTTGTCGTAGACGGGGACGAGCTGCTTCGACGTCCCCAGGGTGATGGGATTGAGGCGAGTGCCGGAGCCTCCGGCGAGAATGATTCCACGCATGCTAGTAGTCTTTCATCTTTCTGGGCTTTCTGCTTCTTCTAGGCTCTTTCTAGGCGCTCGGCCTTCCGTATGCGCTCGGCTTGGCTTTCGTCGTCGACGACGACGAGGCGCTCGCGGCCCAGCAGGCCGAGCGCCGCACTGATGGCGAGCTCGGGCTCAGGCGCGACGAGGAGGGCCCCGAGCGGGCCGGCGGATGGGTGGAGCGGGTCGGCTGCCTGCCACCGGCTCGCATTCGAGGCAGCGTGGGCGTGTTCGTCGACGAGGGCGTCCGGGGCTCCCATGACCTCGGCCGCGGCGTCGCGGACCCCGGCCGGCAGCGGCGGACCGGTCCACGAGGTGGCCAGGGAGGCGAGGTCGAGGGCGAGGACCTCGTCGGCCTCGGCGCTCGTGGCAAGGTCGCTCAGCCTCTGATGGTCGCAGGCGACCACCGCATACGCGGCGCCTTCGTGACGGTCGTCCGTGACGCCTTCGCATTCGACGTGCGCGCCGGCCAGGAGCCCGCCCATGGCCCACAGCACCTGTTTCCAGTGTGCCGGCAGGGCCAGGCGCAAGCGCGCGCCCGGCTCGAGCCAGACCTCGTCGAGCAGGTACCCGGCGATCTTCGCCATGTGGTTGGCTGCCACGCGCCCGGACAGTTCGATCCGCCCGTCACGGCCGTACCAGGTTAGAGCCGGGCGGCTGCCCATGCCGGCTAGATCCCGGTAGACGGCCAGTGCGTCGCGCGCGGGAGGCTCCTCGCGCGCGACGGAAGCCTCACGCATGCGGGCCGCGGGGTGCCGGGCGGCCGATCCAGTACGCGCTGCCCTCGGGCCGGCCCTGCGGCGCCGGGCGCTGGTGCTGCGCGGGGTGAGGGCGGCCGGTGCCCCGGTCGTGCTCGGCGTTCCGGTCGTGCTCGGGATGATTGGGGTTCGATGCCGCATCGGAGGCCCCGTCGCTGTCGGATTCGCTCACGTGGTCTTCGCCCACCTGGCCTTCAGCTGCGCCGTGGTCCTCGGATTGCCCGGTATCACGCTCGCCACCGGCGTCGTGCTCTGCGGTTCGGCCCTCTGCGCTGGCTTGCGCGGCGTCTTGTGCGTCAGTGTTCGCCCCGTCGCCGGCGTCCTCCGGCGACGGCGATTCGCCCTCGCCATCATGCGCGAAGCCGTCGGCCCGTGCAGCCTCGCCGTCATGCGTCTGGCTCTCGGCCGCGCCGCCCTCGGCCCGGTCATCTGGCTGGCCGCCGTCGTGCCCGTCCGCCTGGCCGTCGTGCCCGTCCGCCTCACCGTCCTGCGCGACCCCCTGGCCGCCTTCGTCGTCGCCCTCGCCGGCCGCGCCGGATCCCCATGCCTGGTTCACTGCGGCCTGCGGGCGAGGGTGGCCGGCGGTCTGAAGGCACAGCAGCGCGGCGTTTGCCCGGCCCGTAGCGACGAAGTTCGGCGCCGTGTGCGCATCGCGCGCGTACAGGTCGCCCTCGTCGAAGCCGAGGAACTTGCCTCCGGCCCGCTCGACGAGCAGGGCGCCGGCCGCCACGTCCCAGGGGTGCGTGCCGAGCCCGAAGGTCGCCAGGAAGTGCCCGGAGGCGACCTCGGCCAGGGCCAGCGCCGTCGACCCGCTCCGTCGCACCGAGCGCGCCTGTGCCACGAGCTGCATGAACCTGCCGGCGGCGTCCTCGGAGTCGGCCAGGCGCGCCGACGGGAATTCCGTGGCCACGATTCCTTCGGTGACCGGGGCGTCGAGGACCTGCAGCCGGCGCCCGTTGCAGTAGGCGCCGGTGTCGTCGGCGCGGTAGAGGGTGCGCGTGGTCGGCTGGTAGATGACGGCGGCTAGGAGCTCGCCGGCGCGGGCCGCGGCGATCGACACGCACCAGTGGTCGTAGCCCGAAACGAAATTCGACGTCCCATCGATGGGGTCCACGTACCAGACAATGTCGTGTTCACCGGCTTGCTTTGGGGTACCATCGGATGCTAGAAGCTCGCCGGATTCCTCAGCGTAAATGAGCGAGTCCGGCACCGAGGCGAAGAGCACCTCGGATATTCGCTTCTGCGACTCTCTGTCGTGCACGGTGACGACGTCGTGGAAATCGGCTTTGATCTCGAAAGTGCGGGGCTCGCTGAAGGCCTCGGACAGGTAGGGGCCGACGTCGCGGGCGGCCTTCTCGGCAATGACACAGAGCATCTGAGAGGAGTACATGCACCTATGCTGCCACGAATTTTCAATGGGTAGTAAACTCCCCGAAATCCGGCCATAGTATGACCTTTCCGCCTTGACTGCCTTTTATTACGCGTGTGTAATTTACGTCTGTAGGAGGCAAGAGGAGGACACGGCGTGCTTGAAGCGATTACTGGCCGAAATGAACCATCACGCACAGAATTTTCCACGGAGGATGCACAGGCTCTCATGATGGGGGTCTTCGATCTCGGATACGAGAAGGCCTCCGTCGAGGAGTTGAGCTGGCAGGACTTCGCCCTGTGCGCTCAGACGGATCCCGACATTTTCTTCCCCGAAAAGGGAGGGTCGACCGCACCCGCCACGAGCGTATGCTCCTCGTGCCCGGTGCAGGCCGAGTGTCTGGAATACGCCATCAGCAACGACATCCGTCACGGGATTTGGGGAGGAATGTCGGATAACGACCGCCGCAAGATCTCGAGGGAGCGCCGAAGGGCACGTGCACAAGGAGCCTGAGGCCGGCGCGGCCGTGCGAGAAAACGTCCTAGCCGTCGTCGTCGCACCAGAATCGAGCACCCGTCTTGGGCGGGTGCTCGAAGCTGTTGCCTCCGGCAAGCGCAAGCCTGGCCGGCTCATCGTCGCGGTCACCGGTTCGGACGGCGAGCACATCTCCTCCGTCGTCGAGGCAGTGACCTCCGATGTGCCGACCGTCGTCCAGACGGTGGGCAGGCAGGCGAATCTCGGTGCGGCCCTGGAACGGATCCGCTCGCTCGACGAAGGCGACGAGCCGTGGATCTGGCTGCTTCACGACGATAGTGCGCCGGAGCCGGACTGTCTCGACGCGCTCGTGCGCGCCGGGGCTGTCAGCCGCAAGATCGGTGCCATCGGCGTCAAGCAGCTCGACTGGGATAGCGGCAAGAGACTCCTCGAATTCGGCATACGCGCCACGCGTTCGGCGCGCCGCGTCCCCGAGATCGGCGACGACGAACTCGACCAGGGCCAGTACGACCTTCGCAGCGACGTCCTGGGAATCGGGACGGCCGGGATGCTCGTGCGCAGGCAGGCGGGCGAGGCCGTCGGCTGGTTCGACCCGGCGCTCGGGCCGTTCGGCGACGGGTTGGAGTTCTCCCGGCGCCTGTGGGCCGGCGGTTGGAGGGTCGTCGTCGAACCCAAGGCGGCCGTCGCTCACGCCAGGCAGAGCCTGGGCTACGACGGGCGCAGGTCCTTCGCCGAGCGCCGGGCCGCCCAGATGTACAACTCGCTCGTGGCCGCCAGGGGTCTGCTTATGCCGCTGGCGCTCATTGGCTATGTGGCCGGTGCGCCCATCAGGGCCCTGGCCAGGCTTCTCGCAAAGGAACCGGACCTGGCGGCATCCGAAATGGAAGCCGTCGGCCGCCTCCTGACCATGCTCAAGGCTCTGCGGGCCGCGCGGGAGCGCCTGCGCGCGGTGCGGACCGTGCCTGCCTCCGTCTACGACCGCCTGGAGGCCAAGCCCTCGGAGGTTCGCCGAGCCCGCCGCAACAACCGCCGCTCGCGCCTGGAGGCCGAGTCCATGGCCAACGATCCCGGGCCGCTCGCGGCAGCCGAACTCGCCCGCTGGCGGGCCTCCACCCGCAGGTGCGCCGTCGTCGCGATCCTCGTGGGCCTGGCCGTGGGGCTGTGGGCCAACCTTGCCCTGGTCGGCGCGACCATGAGCGGCGGCGCGCTCGTAGGCGACGACTGGTCGGCCCTCGACCTCCTGCGCTCGGCCAGGCAGCTGTGGCTCCCGGCCGGCGACGGCCTGCCCGTCCCGGTCGATGCGCTGTGGATCCTGCTCGCGCCCCTGGCCGCCTTCTCCGGCCTGGGGGCCGCCGCCAGTGCGCTGATCATCGCGGCCATTCCTGTGTCGGCAGCCACCGGGTTCTACGGGGCTGGCCGGCTGACGAACTCGCCGCACATCCGCGCGGCCGCCGCGATCGGTTGGGCCGCCGCGCCGCCACTGCTGGCCGCCGTTTCCCACGGGCACGTGGCCGGCGCCATCTGGCACATGCTCGCCCCGGTGGCACTCGCGTGCGTCGTGACCGCGTGGAGGAAGGCCAGCGGCCCGGCGCTCGGCTGTGCCGCCATCGTCTTTGCCTACATGAGCGCGGCCGCTCCGGCCACCCTGATCCTGGTCGCCATCCTGGCCCTCGCAGGGCTGGCCACGCGCGGGGGAGCCCGCAAGCGCTGGCTCTACCTGCCCGTTCCGGCCCTCGTCGCCCTGGCGCCGACGCTCGTGGCGGCGGCCTCGGCCGAAGCCCCGTGGCGCCTCCTGGCGGCCACACCCGGCAGACCGACCCTCCAGTCGCCATCGGCGGCCGGCCTGCTCTCGCTGTCCCCGACGTCGACGGTCGAGTTCCTCGGCGGCGGCTTCATAGGCATCGTCTCCCTGGCAGCGCCGGCCCTGCTCGGCCTTGCCGCCCTGGCGGCCCTGCTGCGCCGCCGCAACGCGGGCCGCATCCGCGCCGGATGGCTGGGCGTGGCCGCCGGCTGGGCATGGGCGGCCGGTGCCGCGCTGACGGACACGGCACACGTCGCGACCGATGCGGCACAGCAGGCCAGCCGCGGGTGGGCCGGCATCGGGCTGTCGCTGGCATGCCTCGGGCTCTTGGTCACGCTGGCCAGCGCCGGCGACGGCCTGCGCACCGATCTTTCCGCGTCGTCGTTCTCGGCCAAGCACATGGCCGTCTTCGCGCTGACGGGCGCTGCCTGCCTGGCCCCCGTCGCGCTCGGCGCGACGTGGAGCTTCGTCAACCACAGGGGCACGCCCAATTCCTACGCCACGCAAATGCTCGCCGAGGCCGATGCCTCGCCCGTTCCCGCCGTGGCCACGGCCAGCCAGACCAGCCCCGATCGCAGCCGCGTCCTGCTCCTGCGGCCGGTCGGTGGCGGCGTGAAGGCCAGCCTGTGGCGCGGCCCGGGCGACCAGCTGCACGAGACGTCGATGCTGGCCCCGCTGGCCAGCGACGCGGCCGATGCCGATCTCGCCTCGGCCATCGCCTCCCTGGCCGGCGACTCCTCCGACTTCTCCCGCGTGGCCGGCGAGCACGGCGTTTCGATCGTCCTCGTGCCCGCCCAGACCGAGGACGCCGACACGGCCACTCGCACCCTCATCTCCCAGCTCGATGCCGCCGAGGGGCTCGACTACGTGGCCAAGGGCCCGTCCGGCACGTTCTGGCGGGTCGGCTCGGAGCACGCCTCGTCCAGGCTGAGGATCAAGACCGGCGAGGAAGCGGCTGCGCTGGGCGCCGGGGATGTGACGGCCAGCGGACGCCTGGATGCCAGCGATGAAACGCGCCGGCTCGTCCTGGCCGAGCGGGCCGACGCCGGCTGGTCGGCTCGGCTGGACGGCACCGAGCTCAAGGCGGTCTCCGCGGGCTGGCGCCAGACGTGGGAGGTTCCCGCGGGCAGTGACGGCAAGGTGACGATCGGATACCAGTCGTGGCTCGGCGTCGTGCTGGCGACGCTTCAGGCCGTCGTCGCCTTCGCCGCGGTCGTCGTGGCGCTTCCCAGGCGCCGTGGAAGGCGGTGAGGACGTGAAACGTTTCATCGGTGGCTTGCTCGCCCTCGCGCTCGCCTGCGCGGGCGGCGCGCTGGCCGTCCTGGGCGCATCGAATCCGGCCGCGCCGGTCCCGGTCGAGGCCGTCGAGGTGCCGCCGGCCCCGCTCGCGGTCTCCTGCGGCGGCGAGTTGGAGCGCACCTACGACGGGGGCGTCGATGTGGCGGACGTGGCGGAGTCGATTGAGGAACGATCCTGGGTTGTGGCCTTTCCGACGTCCGGTACGGCACCGGACGTGACGGTCTCCGGAGGGCGGGACGTTCCCCGGGTCGGCGACCTCGGCTTCCTCAGTGAGGAGGCCGGCCTGGCCGGCGTCGTCGAGACGGGCACGGTTGACCCGGGCTCGCTGGAGCTGGCCGGGGGCACCGTGCACACGGCAGCCGGCGGCGATCTTCGCGGCCTGGCAACCAACCCGTGCCTGCGTGCCTCCCTGGACCAGTGGCTTGTCGGCTCCCGCGCTCAGGTCGGCGTGTCCAATCAGCTCATCCTGACCAATCCCGGTCCCAATCCCTCGGCCGTCGAGGTCGAGGCCCTGACGGCAACGGGGCTCGCGCCGCTGGGTACGGCGGCCACGACCGTTGTCGACGCGGGTGAAACGAAGCGGATATCGCTCGATGGCAGCCTCCAGGACGAGCAGCGCTTCGCCCTGCACATCACCGCGGACTCCGGGGGAGTGGCGGCGAGCATGCAGCAGACGAGCCTCGACGGCTACACGCCGAACGGCGTCACCTTCGTGACGCCCACCGTGGCCTCCGAGGAACTGACGATCCCGGGCGTGAAGATCGACGACGCCGACGGCAGCGCCACGCTGCGTATCGCCAATCCGGCCAGCAAGCCCGTCACCGTCGACGTGTCCACCATCGACGCCGACGGCAAGCGGGATCTACCGGGCGGCACTGACGTTACCGTCGAGGCCGGGTCGGTGCTCGATCTCAACCTCCAGGGACTGCCGGCGGGCGAGGTGTCGCTGGAAATCTCGGCCTCCGACGAGGTCGTGGCGGGCGCCGAGTTCACCGCCACGTCCGGCGAGGCCGTCGACAATGCGTGGGTGGCCGCGCGTCCGGCCGCGTCGTCGGGATCGGCCGTCTTCGGGCAGGTTCAGGCCAGCCTCGTTGCGGTGTCGCACGAGGGCAAGGCGACGGTCACGGCGTATCCCGTCGACGCCGACGGCGCGCCGATGGATCCCGTTCGCGCGGAGGTCGACGGGCAGGGTGTCCTCCAGCTGCCCGAGGGCGCCGTCGCCGTCCGCTACGAGGCCAGCACCCCGGTGTCGGCCGGGTTGATCACGACGGTCGGCTTCGACGACGGCACCGGCGTCGACTGGGTGCCGCTCGGCTCGTCCAATATCGAGGAGGCCTCGCGCCGCGTGTCCATCGGCTGAGTGCCGGGCGGCCGCCGCGTGCGGCTGGCTGTCAGTACAGGCGGCGGGCGCTGGAACGGCCCGCCGGCCTCAGAACAGGTAGTCGATGTCCTCGGGTTCGCGGCCGAGCGCGCTGGCCAGCTGCTGGGTGACGACGTCGTGGATGAAGACCTGCGGCATGCTCGTGCGCCTGGCCGCCTGGAGGATGGGCATGCGGTAGAAGACGATGCGCCCGGTGATCTTCGCGGGCTTCTCGAAGGGAAGGAAACGCGCCAGGGGCACGCCCTGCTCCCACGGCGCCGGCTGGGAGTCGGGCACGTCGAGCACGCCGTAGTCGATGTGGTCCATTTCCTCGCCGAGGTGCCGTTTGAACTCGGCCAGGTCGGCGGCGATGACGTCGTCGAACATGTCGGCGCGCGTCCGCCACGCGGGCGCGGTGAAGGGGATGACCGGGCCGCGCAGGCCTCGACCGTGGCGGTCGCGCCTGCGCGCGTGCGAGCGGTTGGGAATGATCGAGCGAGGCATGATTCAAGCGTATCCCGGCCAGCCTCCGGCCAGTTGCAGGCGCGGCGATGGTAGCCTATGGGCCGTGAGTCACGTACGCCAGTGTTCCCGACAGTCATGCCATGAGCCCGCCGTGGCCACCATGACGTATATGTACGACGAGGCGACGGCCGTCATCGGCCCGCTCTCGCCGACGGCCGAGCCCGGCGCATTCGACCTGTGCTCCAAGCACCTCAAGAGCGTGACGGTCCCTCGTGGGTGGCAGATGATGCGCCTGCAGACCGACTTCGCGCCCGCGCCGCCCTCGACCGACGACCTCATGGCCCTGGCGGATGCCATCCGCGAGGCCTCCCGGCGCGAGCCGCCGCAGCCCGAGCCCGCCCGGCGCGAAGTCCGCCGCCCCGCCGACATCGCCGCGCCTCCCCAGCCCAGGGTGCGGCTGACCGTCGTGCCCGCCCCCGAGGACGATGAGTCCCTCGCCGAACAGGAGAACGGATGATGGAAGACCTCCCACCGTGGGCGCTTCAGGCCCTTTGCTGCCCGGTCACCGGCGCCGAACTGACCCTTCAGGAGGGGCCGGCGGGCCCCGAACTCGTGGCGCGCTCCGGCGCTCAGCCCAGGCTGGCCTACCCGGTCCGCGACGGGATTCCGGTGCTTCTGGCTCACGAAGCGCGGCAGGTGTGACGCAGCTTTTGACTATCTGAAACGTCGGACGAACATGAGAGCATAGACGTATGACCACACGCATATTGGTAGTTGACGACGACCCGGCCATCTCCGAGATGGTCGCCATTCTCCTCGAGTCGGAGGGCTTCGAGGTGACCGTGTGCGCCACGGGCACCGAGGCCCTGCCGACCTTCCGCTCTGCCCGTCCAGACCTCGTCCTGCTCGATGTCATGCTCCCCGGACTCAATGGCGTGGCCGTGTGCCAGCACCTGCGCGAGGAATCGGACGTGCCCATCATCATGATGAGCGCGCGCACCGATTCCGTCGACGTCATCGCCGGGCTGGAGGCCGGGGCCGACGACTACGTGACCAAGCCCTTCGAGAACTCGGTGCTGCTCGCCCGGGTCAAGGCCCGCCTGCGACGCCAGGAGCCCGAGCCCGAGGTCCTTCGGGTCGCCGACATCACGATCGACCTCAAGGCGCACCAGGCCACGCGCTCCGGCACACCCCTGCATTTGACCCCGCTGGAGTTCGAGTTGCTGAGCGTGCTGGCGCGTCGTCCCTCGCAGGTGTTCTCCCGCGAGGAGCTCCTCGACCAGGTGTGGGGCTACCGCCAGTCCTCGCACGACCCCCGCGTCGTCAATGTCCACATCCAGAGGCTGCGTGCCAAGGTCGAACATGACCCGGATAACCCGGAGGTCATCCTCACGGTCCGCGGCGTCGGTTACAGGGCTGGGGCCGTCCAGGAGTGAACGATTCGGAGACCCGTACATTCCGGCCGAGTGCTCGCAGGAGCCTCGCCGAACTTCTTCGGGCCCGATACCGCTCGCTGAGCCTGTGGCTCAGGAGTTCTTTGACGGTCAGAGTCGTTGGTGTGCTCGTCGTCGCCGGGATCGTCGTCATCGGGGCTGTTGGCGCTTTCGTGCTCTCGCAGGTGCGCACCCAGCTGTTTGACCGGGCCGTCTCCAGCGCTGTCGACCAGTTCGGCTCCGCACGCCAGCGCGCCCAGAACACGATTGACGCCATGACGGTCCCCTCCAGCGGGCAACTCCAGCAGCTGGCCAACGAACTCGTCATGGCCCAGTACGATCCCGTCCAGTCGATCATGGGTGGGGCGCTGCTTCGCTCGTCCAAGCAGTCATCCGCCCAGTCCTTTGAGATCGCCGAGCCCTCCACCCAGTCCTCGGCGCAGATACGCACGCTCATCACCAGTGACCTGCGTTCGGCTGTCAGCAACTCGACGGCCGTGCACTGGCAGTCCGTCGCGGTGCCCGATGGCAACGGCAAGACCGAGCCGGGCATCGTCGTCGGCGCCCAGCTGCGGCTCCAGGGCGCAGGAGTGTACGAATTCTATGTGGCTTACTCGCTGGACAGCGAGCTGTACACCATCCAGATTATGACGCGGGTGCTGACCATCGGCGCGACCCTCCTCCTTCTCCTCATAGGTGTGGTGACGGCGGTGGTTGTGCGGATTGTGCTACGCCCGGTACGCGAGGCATCCAAGAACGCACGTCTCCTGGCCGAGGGAGGCTTCGACGCGCGCATGGAAGTCAAGGGCGACGACGATCTGGCGCGCCTGGCGCGCTCCTTCAACCAGATGGCCTCGTCGCTGTCGGACCAGTTCACGCAGCTCGAGCGAATGTCGAATGTGCAGCAGGCCTTCGTCTCCGCCGTCTCGCACGAGCTGCGCTCGCCGGTGACGACCATACGCATGGCCGGCCAGCTCATCTACGACAAACGCGACGAGCTGCCCAGTACACTTCGCCGCAGCGCCGAGCTCCAGCACGACCAACTCGTCAACCTCGATACCATGCTCTCCGATCTGCTCGAAATCTCGCGCTTCGACGCCGGGGCAATGAGCTTGGCCACCGAGAGTGCCGACCTGCAGGAGATCGCCGAGCAGGTCATCTCCTCCCAGGCGCCGCTGGCCGAGTCCAATAACGTCACCGTGCTGCTCGAATCTCGGGGTGATACGACGGCCGTCGTCGAGCCGCGCCGCATCGAGCGCATCATCCGCAACCTCGTCGTCAACGCCCTCGAGCACGCCGATGCCAAACCCGTGCGGGTGCTCATCGTCGGTGGTGAGTCGGCCGTGGCCGTCGAGGTTTCCGACCGGGGAATCGGCCTGACCGAGGAGGAAGCCGCGCACGTCTTTGACCGCTTTTGGCGGGCGGACACGGCCCGCGTCCGCAAGTCCGGCGGCACCGGCCTGGGCCTGACCATCGCGCGCGAGGACGCCATGCTCCATGGTGGCAAGCTCCAGTGCGCGGGCATGAAGGGCGTGGGCTCGACCTTCCTGCTCACCGTGCCCCGGGAGGCGGGGGAGACCTGGTCCAGCCCGGTCCAGTTGCGGGTCGCCGCTGCCCACGAGGAGTGGAATGTCGATTCCGGAGCGGAATCGCAAGAGGGCGTAGCCTTGGAGGCAAAGGCGCTGAAGGAGGAGAGGCAGTGAGAGCCCGTAAGCTCGTCGAATGCCTCCTCGCCGCGAGTCTCGTGCTCGCGGGGTGCGTGAGCATTCCCAACTCGGGTCCGGTCCAGTCGATTTCGCCGTCGACCACGGGGGGCGGGGCGATCGGCCTGACCGTTCAGCCGCCGGCGAAGGGGGCGACGCCCAAGCAGATCGTCGACGGCTTCCTGCTGGCAAGCCAGGGTGGAATCGATGATAATTTCGCGGTCGCCCGGGAGTTCCTGTACTCGGATGCGGCCTCGAATTGGAAGCCGCTGGCCCGCGTCCACGTCTACCCGGACTCGCAGGAGGTTTCGACGACGGTTCTCGACAACGGGGCGGTGCGCGCCTCCGTGAGTTCGCAGGGGACGGTGTCCTCGCGCGGAGTTTACACGGAAACGGCCAACGGCTCGGTTATCACGAGCGAGTTCTCGCTGGCGAAGAACGAGGACGGCGAATGGCGGATCGTCGCCCTCGACGACGGCATCTACCTGTCCGAGCACATCTTCGGCCAGCTCTTCGTCGAATCGCCGCTGTACTTTCTGGCGCCCGACTCGCAGGCCCTCGTGCCCGACATGCGCTACTTCCCGCGCAGGACGGCGGCCACCAGCGCCATCAACGAGCTGCTCGCCGGGCCGTCGGATTGGCTGGCGACCGGGGTGCACACGGCCGTCCCGGAGGGAACGGAGCTGCTCAAATCGGTCGATGTCGTCGACGGTGTGGCGACAGTGGACTTCTCCAGTGAGGTACTTTCGACCTCCAACAGTCAGCGGGCCAATATGTTCGTCCAGATCAGACGCACGCTCAGCGCGGGCAATAGTGTGCGAAGCGTCAACATCAAGGTGGAGGGCGCGGACGTGACGGGCGTAGCGTCCAAGGACATTTCGAACTACCCCTACGGTTCCTATCCGATCACGGTGCTGTCGGAGGGGCTGCCCTCGACGGTCAGCGGCGGGCGGATATCGCCCCTCGTCACCGATCCGGATCTGGCCGGGCGCAACTTGACCGACATCGCCGTCTCCTACGAGTCGGGCGAGCCGCACCTGGCCGTGCTGGGAAACAACAGGACGGAGCTCATCGGCGTCGACGCCGAGAAGGGCTCGTGGGCGACCCTGGCCGCGGGTGCCTCCCTGACGCCGCCGTCCTACGACAGGTACGGCTGGGCGTGGGTGGCCGAAAGCCAGAGCCCGGACGGGTTCACGGCCGTCAACCCAGAGGAGGGTCGGTCCGAGCGGCTTGCCGTTCCCTGGCTCGCAGGGGTCAATGTGCGCGATATCGCTGTCTCGCGTGACGGCTCGCGCATCGTTGTCGTCACCGAGGTCGCCGGCGAGGTGAATCTGCGCGTGGCTTCCATCAGCCGCGACAACGCAGGCGCGCCCTCGCAGGTGGGCGATCCCATCATCGTGGGCCAGCAGCTCAGCGAGGCCAGCGACGTCGCGTGGATCGGTCCCAATACCGTCGCGGTGCTCGCCAGGTCGCCATCGGGCAGCGAGAGCGGCATGTTCGCCGTGCAGATCGGCGGGCCGACGAGCCACCTGGCCGCGCCATATTCCGGCAGTCAAAAGATCACGGCGGGGCGAGACGACACATCGATCATCGCCCTGACCGACAAGCAGGAGGCGTATTCGCGCGAGGGAGGCGCCTGGGGTGCCGTGGCCACGAGCGTGACGGCGGTGGCCTATCCCGGGTGAGCGTGTGCTGTGGCGACGGCGGCGGGTGCAGATTTCTTTGCGACGACGGACGCTGCCCCGGCGATGGCACTGGGTCGAGCGCGAAGCACACCGCCGACTCCCTCCACCGGGCGGGCCGAAACCGGGTCCACAGGGGAGCGCCGCCGCTTGCGCCGCCGCGGGCGGGGCATCCTGGGCGCATGCACCTGCTGACGACGCTCGCCGACCTCGCCTTTCCCCGTTCGTGCGCCGGCTGCGGAGCCTGGGACACCGCCCTGTGCGACGAGTGCTCCGCGCTCATGGCTCCGCCCGGGCAGGCGCTGCCCGATGTGGTCGGCCGCGCGCCCTACCTCAACGCCGTGCGCATTCACCGCGACGGCCTGCACATGCCGGGCGATCCCATCCCGTTCTTTCGCGTGTGGAGCCTCGGCGACTACGAGGGGCGGCGGCGCGCGGTGATCCTCGCCTGGAAGAACACCGTCGACGCGGAGCTGACGGCGAAGCTGCGCGCGGTCATGGCGCGCGCCGGGGCGCTGCTCGCCGGCGAGGCCGCCGTTGCCGGCTCCGGCCGCCTGACGCTCGTGCCCGCGCCGTCGCGTTGGCGCCGCAGGCACGACGGCCGCTTCGTCGCCGGGCACCTGGCCGAGGCCCTGGCCGGCGGCCTGGCAGATGCCGGCGTCAACTGCCAGGTGGCCGATGCCCTGCGCCTACCGGGCAACCGGAGTCGGGCCTCGCTCGCGGGCAGGGCGGCGAAGGCCGGTCGGGTCCGTCTGGCCACGCGCCGCCGCTTCGCGCCGAGCCTCGCAGATGCCCCGGGGCGCGACAGTCCCGGGTTACACGGCTGGGCGACGGCGCGCTGTCTGCTCGTCGACGACGTCCTGACGACCGGCGCGACCCTGGCGGGATGCGCGCGCGTGCTCGGCGCGGCCGGCGCGAGCGTGGTGGGCGCCGTCGTCCTGGCGGCGGCTGCCGACCCGCGCGAGGCATCGGGATGACCGGCGGTTAAGCGTGGGCCGGGGCTGGGGGCCGGGGCTGACCCCGCGCGCGACCGGCGGCGCGTCAGTGCTTGATGCCCGCGACACGTCGCGCCACATGTGACCCACGTCGCCAAGGCGAGGGTGGTTTGGCATACAATGAAGCCATGTCGTCCATGTGCCCTTCGCAACAGATGCGGCACCGGAGCGCAAGGGGGTGGTCCTCTTAATGACTGCGTGAGAAGCAGAGTCATTTCCCATCAGCACACACCCCCAAGGAGGGCATTGTGGAGATTATCGTCAAGGGTCGAAACGCCGATGTTTCCGACCGTTTCCGCCGTCATGTCGAAGACAAGCTTCAGAAGGTCGAGCAGTTCGCCCCGAGGGCCCAGCGCGTCGACGTCGAGGTTACTCACGAGCCGAATCCTGCGCAGGCTGAAACGTCCGAGCGCATCGAGATAACCGTCATCGACAAGGGGCCGGTCATACGCGCGGAATCGGCGGCGTCGGACCGTTACGGCGCGCTCGACCTGGCGTTGGGCAAGCTCCTCGAGCGGCTGAGGCGCGCGCGAGATCGCCGCAAGGATCACCACCGGACGGCGCAGGTCGCCACTCCTTTGAATTTGACGCCGGAGGACGTCAATGTCCCCAAGGAAAAGGACGAGGAGGTGAAGAAGGAGGACGCCGCGCCTCGCATCCCCACGGCCCCCGGACAGGAAGTTGAGAATCAACTGGGCGACTCACCCGTCATCGTCCGGCAAAAACTCTACGAGGCCACACCGATGTCCATCGACCAGGCGCTCTACGAGATGGAAATGGTGGGGCACCCCTTCTACCTCTTCATCGATGAGGAGACGAAGCAGCCGTGTGCCGTTTATCACCGGCGCGGATGGACCTATGGCGTGATAAGGCTCGACGCGACGACGAGCTGATCTTCGCTTGCCAGGGCGGCGGCCTGTGGGGTCGCCGCCCTTTGCGTGCCCAGAGCGCGTCGCGTATAGCGCCTGCGATCGCATTGTCAACGCGCGACCCGCGCGCCCTGAGCACATTGACTCGTGCGCATTGTCGGACGGCCAGTGGCGAGGCACAGCCTGCGCGCCCCGGCACATAGCGACACCCTGGCCGACCCCGTGGCGCCGACCACGCTTGAGGCTAACGCTTCCGGCCGCAGGATAAGATTGCCGACGGCATGCTCGCCACCTGTGAGAAAGGGAGTTTTGTGACAGATCGCCACTACAACGTCGCGGTTATCGGCGCGGGGCCCGCCGGCATCTACGCCTCGGACATTCTCTCCAAGTCCGAGCTCGACGTATCGATCGACCTCTTCGAGCGCCTGCCCGCGCCCTACGGCCTCGTGCGCTACGGCGTCGCTCCCGACCATCCGCGCATCAAGGCGATCATCAACGCCCTGTATAACGTGCTACAATGCGGCGACATCCAGTTCCTCGGCAATGTTGCCATCGGCTCCGACGTCACGCTGGAGGAGCTGCACGACTACTACGACGCCGTGATCATCGCCACCGGCGCCAATGCGGACGCGCCGCTCGACATCCCCGGCATCGACCTGCCCGGCAGCTACGGTGCGGCCGATTTCGTCTCCTGGTACGACGGCCACCCCGACTACCCGCGCACATGGCCGCTCGAGGCCAGGGAGGTGGCCGTCATCGGCGTCGGCAACGTCGCACTGGACATCTCTCGCATCCTGGCCAAGCACGCCGCGGACCTCCACAGCACGGAGATCCCCGAGAACGTGGAGAACGGCCTGCAGGCCTCGCCCGTGACGGACGTCCACATCTTCGGGCGCCGCGGCCCGGCGCAAGTGAAGTTCACGCCCATGGAGCTGCGCGAACTCGGCCACGTTCCCGACGTCGACATCATTGTCTACCCGGAGGACTTCGAGTACGACGACGGTTCGATGGAGGCAATCGAGCAGGCCAAGATGACCAAGCAGGTGGTCGATCAGCTCACCAATTGGGTCTTCCAGGAGGAAGAGGACCTGACGGCCAGCCGGCGCATCCACATCCACATGCTCCAGCAGCCGGTCGAGATCCTGGGAACCGACCGGGTCGAGGGCATACGTATGGAGCGCACGGCCCTGCGCGGCGACGGCTCGGTCGAGGGGACGGGGCAGTACATCGACTACCCGGTCCAGGCCGTCTATCGCGCGGTCGGCTATGCCTCCAGCCCGCTGCCCGGCGCGCCTTTCGACGACGAGCGCCGAGTCGTGCCCAACGAGGCCGGCCGCGTGCTCGACGGCGAGCGCACCGTCGCCGGGCTGTACGCCACCGGCTGGATCAAGCGCGGCCCCGTGGGCCTGATCGGCTCGACCAAGTCCGACGCGCAGGAGACGATTGCCAACCTCGTGGCCGACGCCAAGGCCGGGCTGCTTCAGGCCGCCGGCGAGGGGAGCGGCGGTGAGGGCCTGCTGCGCCTGCTCGACGAGCGCGGCATTCGCTATACGACGTGGCACGGGTGGGAGCTGCTGGAGGCCTTTGAGAAGGAGCTCGGCCAGGCCGACGGCCGCGAGCGCATCAAGGTCGTCGAAAGGCAGACGATGACGGCCATCTCACGCGACGAGCCCCACGACGGCAAGCTGTACTGACGGCACGGCTTGCGGTCCGCCGGGCGGGCCGCAAGCCGGTCACCGGACAGGTCGCAAGCCGATGCTCCGCCGACGGCCTCGACACGGCCGGTCGGCGGCTACCTGTAGTTCTGGAACTGGAGCGCGCAGTCGACGTCGGCCTCCTTGAGCAGGGCGATGGTCTGCTGGAGGGCGTCGCGCGACTTGGAGGACACGCGCAACTCGTCGCCCTGGATCTGCACCTTGACGCCCTTGGGGCCCTCGTCGCGCACGAGTTTGGAGAGCTTCTTCGCATTGTCCTGCGACAGCCCCTTCTTCAGCGTGCCCACGAGCCGGAATTCCTTGCCGGACTGCTTGGGCTCGCCGTCGCCGACATCGAGCGACTTGAGGGAGACGCCGCGGCGCACGAGCTTGGACTGGAGTACGTCGTAGACCGCCAGGCAACGCTCGGGGGCATTGGCCGCCATGACGATCGTCTCGCCGGAAAGCTCGATCGAGGCGCCGACGTCCTTGAAGTCGTAGCGCTGTGAGATTTCCTTGGCCGCCTGGTTGACGGCGTTGTCCACTTCCTGGCGGTCGTATTCGGAGACGACGTCGAAGGACGAATCTGCCATGATGACTTCCTTTCGTAGCGTCGCCGCGCCAGATGGGCGGCGGGCGGATCGGGTCGGTCGTGTGACTCGCGTCCGTCCATTCTACGGGGATTTGACAGGCGCCGGGCCAGGCCTGGTAATCTCATCCGCGCAGCGTCCGGCAGGCCGGGCGAAGCAAGGCGGGTTTCCTGAGCGGCCAAAGGGATCTGACTGTAAATCAGACGCGTGAGCTTCGGGGGTTCGAATCCCTCACCCGCCACACGCTTGACAGCGTATGCGTGAGTGGCTTCACTTGCACGGCCGTGATCCCGCGTGGATGGCGGTCATGTTTGTTGATAAGCTTGTCCGCGCTGCCCCGATAGCTCAGTCGGCAGAGCGTCTCCATGGTAAGGAGAAGGTCAAGGGTTCGATTCCCTTTCGGGGCTCCATCGCCAAGCGATTGGCGATATGAGGCGGGGTAGCTCAGCTGGTCAGAGCGCACGACTCATAATCGTGAGGTCGCGGGTTCAAGCCCCGCCCCCGCTACTGGTGATGGAACGGCACCCGTTCCCGCCAACGACCAAGAGGAGCTAGAAAGTGGCAAGCAAGTCGCAGGATGTGCGCCCCAAGATCACCCTCGCCTGCGAGGTCTGCAAGGAGCGTAACTACATCACCAAGAAGAATCGTCGCAACACGCCCGATCGTCTTGAGCTGAGCAAGTTCTGCCCCAGGTGCAATAAGTCGACGGCCCACCGCGAAACGCGCTGAGCGATCGATATAGAGGCATTTGAAAAGGTCCGCAACCGGAAGGTCGCGGACCTTTCGCATGCGAGGAACTCAGTCCGGCGCGGCCAGGTCTGGCTCCGCGGTGCTCGCGTTGACACGGAGCGACGACTCGCACATCAGTGCCCGCGCCAGCGGGCGACCGCCGCCGTCAGCTGCCGCTCCATTTCGCCGGCCAATCGGGCGCCGTCGGGCTCGACGCCCGCTATTAGCCCGAACAGAGGCGTAAGGGCGGCGGCGTCGACACTACCCGCGAGTTCGCGGCAGCGCTGTGGGCCGAGTACGCGCTCGAAGCGCGCGATGTTATCCGCAGCGCGCTCCTGGACCTGTGCTTCGGTCAGTTCCGCCGTGTCTCGGCCGTAGGCCGCCAGGATGGCCGAGTCCTCCCCGTCCTCCGGCGCCGGGAAGAGGTATTCGGCCTCGGCGGGCATGCGTCCGCCGTAGCAGGCCACGTCGACCAGGTCGCGCTCGCGGCGCACGGCTGCCCGGGTCGATTCGTCCGGTGCCGCTGCCTCCAGCCGGTCGAAGAAGGCGACCATGCGCGGCGGCATGGGGGAGACGGTCAAGCCTTCCCGCGCGCGCTCCAGCAGGGAGGCGAGCATGTCGCGCTGGCGGGTCACCTCCGCAAGATGCTCCTCGATCACGGCCAGGGCGCCGGACAGGTCATCGAGCACGGCCGCGTCCGTGTGGGCCGCGTCGCCGGCCGGGGAGTCCAGGATGTGAGCGATGGACTTGAGTGGGATGCCGGCCTGAACCAGCCAGCGGATGCGTGATAGGCGGGCGACGTGACCGAGGTCGTAGTCGCGCCAGCCGCCGCGCTCTTCGGGCACGGGCAGCAGACCCTGCTTGTGGTAGTAGCGCACGGTGCGGACCGTGGTGCCGGTGAGTCGGGCAATTTCGGCGACGCGCATGGGAGATGCCTTTCAGTCCGGTGGAAACTGCGGCACGGCCCGGGGTCGGATCAGGGCCGTACCGCGGGGGCGGGGCCGATCCGGGTCTGGCCCGGGGTCGGTCGGTCCGCGCCACCCAGGAGGGCCTCGCGCAGCACGCGGGCGTGGGAGCGTGGTCGTGGCCGGCGAACAGCAGGGGAACCGGGCCGACCGCTGCCCGAGGCGCCGCCCTGCCACGGCGGCGGACGGGAACGGGGCTCATGGGACCACCGTAGCGCCTACAGCTCCGCCCCGCTGGCCCAACAACGGCCGCTCAGCGCCACAACCTGGTGCTGAGCCAAGCCGCGAACCCCACGACCGGGACGCAGCCGATCAGCGCCACGATCGTCTCCATGCCGATGACGAACAGGTAGGCGATCAGGCCCAGTGCCGCCAGCCAGACGGCCGCGATGCGCAGGGACGGCGGCAGTGCGGTGACCAGGTACGTGCCGAGGGCGATGAGCACCAGGCCCCCGGTCACGAAGGACATGAAGTCGCCGCTGAACATGCTGACCGGCACGAGCGTGCCGCCCCAGACGATGGTGAGAATCCCGCAGGCGGTCAGGCAGATCCCGGTGATGGCGCGCCCGCCGAACCGGGGCTTGTTGGTGGTCGTCATATTCGCTCTCCTTACCGAATGTTCTCGGATGTGGCTGCCCGGGCATCAAGGCCTGGTGACCGAGCCCGCCAGGGCGCGCCCCCACGTGCGGGCGGCCGCCTCCTCGCCGTCGGCTAGGGGACCCGATTGCCCTTGAACCAGGAAGCTTCTGATCGACGGCGCATCCCGGCCTCGCCCGCGTCGCAGGGCCTTGAGGATCGCCTTGGCCGCCGAGCCGCTCAGCCAGCTCTTGGAGGTCACCGTGTCGAAGACGGCCGTGGTGAGGACGGCCGGAATGGTGGTGCGCGCCAGCCATTCGCGCAGGCCGCTGCTCGGAGCGTCAGCACCGGCCTGCTTATGGGCCTGGGCGCGGGTTGCCACGGTCGGCAGCCCCCGGTTGTGGGTGGGGGCACCCAAAATCAGCAGATCGAGCTTTACGGGCGGCGAGGCGGGGGCCTGGACGACGTCGACCACCCGGGCCTGCGTCCCGCCGTCCGTGAGCCCGGCGGCGACGGCTTCGGCGATCGCCCGGGTATTGCCGAAGCAGGACTCGACGACGATGAGTGCGGTGGGCATGGCTCTCCTTTGATCTGACTCGTGTGCGGCGGTGCCACCGAGCGGCATTCTGCGGCGGCGTCACCAAGCAGGATGTGTCGTGACGACAGCTTCGGGTATGACGCTGCGTCGCACTCAAGTGCACGATGCAAAGACGGGGCCGGCGACAAGACGGGGATATGAGCCGCGAAAAGGAACTCGTGACAGAAAAACGGGACCTGCCTTCCGGTGGGAAGACAGGTCCCGTTGCTTCGAAGTGACGCGCTCGTGCGCATTGCTCAGGCGGGAGCCGCCAGGATCCGCTTAGCCACACGCCCGGCTCGAGTCCGCTCAGACCGCGCAGCCCTCAATGAGGCGAGCGGTATCGCTCTGGCCTACGGCCGGTGCGCCAGTCCCGCCTTGCCAGGCCGGGCCGCCTTCCTTGCGGAGCTGGATGAGCACCTGGCCTACGGCCGGTGTGTCAGGCCGGGCGCTTCTCCGGGGAGGTGGTCAGCTCGGGGTCCCTGATGACGACCTCGCCCAGCGCCGCGTCGATAGCGTCCATAACGTCCTGGTCGAGGACGACGCCGGAGGCCTTGACGTTCTCCTCCAGCTGCTCGGGACGGGAGGCGCCGATGATGGCCGCTGACACATTGGAGTTCTGCAGGACCCAGGCGATCGCCAGTTGGGGCATCGACAGGCCGGCCTCCCGCGCGACGGGCTCGAGGGCCTGGACGGCGGTCAGGATGTCGTCGCGCTCGATCCAGCGCGAGATCATCCGGCTGCCGCCCTTGTCGTCGGTGGCGCGGGAGCCGGCGGGCGGCGCCTGGCCCGGCAGGTACTTGCCGGACAGCACGCCCTGGGCCATGGGCGACCAGACGATCTGCCCCAGGCCGAGCTCCTGGCTGGTCGGCACGACCCGATCCTCGATGACCCGCCACAGGGCGGAGTACTGGGGCTGATTCGACACCAGACGGAAGCCCATCTGGCTGGCCAGCTCCTGCCCGGCCCGGATCTGCTCGGCCGTCCACTCCGAGACACCGATGTACAGGGCCTTGCCAGCCCGCACGACGTCGGCGAAGGCCTGCATGGTCTCTTCCAGCGGGGTCTCGTGGTCGTAGCGGTGGGCCTGGTAGAGGTCGACGTAGTCGGTGCCCAGGCGCCGCAGCGAGCCGTTGATGCCCTCCATGATGTGCTTGCGGGACAGGCCGGTATCGTTGGGGCCCTTCGGGCCGACGGGCCAGTAGACCTTGGTGAAGATTTCCAGGGACTCGCGCCGCTGCCCGGCCAGCGCCTGGCCCAGCACCTCTTCGGCCACGGTGTTGGCGTAGACGTCGGCGGTGTCGAAGCTGGTGATGCCCAGGTCCAGCGCGGTGTGCACGCAGGCGGTCGCCGTGTCGGCCTCCACCTGGGAACCGTGGGTCAGCCAGTTGCCGTAGGTGATTTCGGTGATTTTCAGTCCGGATGAGCCAAGATGACGATAAGCAACCATGGGGTTAGCCTACGACGCAGGTTGGTGCCGCGGTGGGGTTTGATCCCGTATTTCACGGGGCGCGATCGTTTCGTCCCGGCGCGAATTCGAGTGGCGCCGACTCGTGTTCGAAGGGGACTCGCGTTGGTGCGGCGGGAACTGGCGTTGGCCTTCGCCGAGCCGCGGGACGCCGGCTCGCGCGCGATCGTGCTAGGCTCGCGCCGTGACATGCCCGATTCCCGAACGCTCCGCCGTTCCTCCGCGCCCCAGTGCTCCCGTCCCTCACCGCCGCGCCAGGCAGGGCGCCACCTCCTTCGCCGAGCTGACGACGATCGGCGTGGGAGGCACCTTCTCGCGTCTGGTCGAGGCCACGAGCGAAGAGGAGATCATCGAGACGGTCCGGCAGGCCGACGCCCAGGGTGTGCCGCTCATGTTCGTCGGGGGAGGCTCGAATATCCTCGCGGCGGACGGCCACTTCCCCGGCGTCGTCCTGCGCGATGCCCGCTCGCAGATCACGCTGGTCCAAGAAGGCGGCTGCGAGGGCGCGAATCTCAGGGTCGCCGGCGGCACGTCGTGGGACGAGTTCGTGGTCCACACGATTGAAAACGAGTGGATGGGTGTCGAGGCGCTTTCGGGCATACCGGGCACGGTGGGCGCCGCGCCCGTGCAGAACATCGGCGCCTACGGCCAGGAGGTGGCCGGCAGCATTGCCCGCGTGCGTGTCTACGATCGCCAGACGGGCCGGCCGGATGAGTTGCCCATGGCCGATATGCGCTTCGGCTACCGCACGAGCCGCATCAAAGAATCCCTGCGCGAAGGCTGGGGCCCGAGCCCGCGATACATCGTGCTGTCGGTGGACTTCCAGCTGCGCATCGCCTCCCTTTCCGCCCCGGTGCAGTACGGGCAGTTGGCGGCTGCGCTTGGCGTCGAACCCGGTGCGCGCGTGCCCTCGGCCGACCTGCGCGAGGCCGTGCTTGAGCTGCGGCGATCCAAGGGCATGGTCCTGGACGACGCCGACCGCGACACCTACTCGTGCGGCAGTTTCTTCACCAACCCGATCGTGGATGAGCAGCAGGCGGCACGGCTGCCGCAGGACGCGCCGCGCTTCGGCGTGACGGACGGCTCGCGCGCCACCCTGGGCGCCGCCGCGCCGAAGGTGGCCGGCCAGGTCAAGACCTCGGCCGCCTGGCTCATCGACCACGCCGGGTTCCCCGCGGGCTACGGCATGCCGGGGCCGGCCGCGCTGTCGACCAAGCACTGCCTGGCCCTGACCAACCGCGGCGGCGCCAGCGGCGAGCAGATGCGCGAGCTCGTGCGCACCATCCAGGCCGGTGTGCGCCAGGCCTTCGGCGTCGACCTGGAGCCCGAACCGGTCATCATGGCCGACCCGGAGGGCTGAGGCCGAAGAACTGTCGCGCCCGTCGCAGGCCGCGCCAAGCCACGGCGCTCGCCCGCTGCAGGCCGCGCCCGGCTCACGGTAATTTCTGGCCATCCCGCCGTTGCTTGGCCAGCTAGTAGGATAGCCGGATCGCGCGGAAGGCGGCAGGCTTGAGGCATGAGCAGTGATTCTCCTGGTTCGCAGTCCGCTTCGTCCGACGGTCCGCCCGCTTCGACCGCCTCGTTTGCCGATCCGTCCGCCTCGTTCGATGGTCTGTTCGCTTCGTCTTCGCCTACCGCGACGCCGTTCGAGCGGCCGAAGTCGCGCTCCCGGTTCAGGCAGACGGCCGCCTACGTCGGGTATATGCTCGCGATTTGGCCCGCACATTTGGCCATCTTCATCGTGGTGATCACCCTCGTGAGCCTAGGCGTGGGCTTGTCGGTATTCGTGTTCGGCCTGCCCGTGGCGCTCATGGGGTTGATGCTGGCACGCTCTGCCGCTAAGACGCATCGGAAGATGCACGCCTCCTTGACGGGGCGGGCAGAGCCGGAGGTCGTCTACCTCACCGCCGATGACGGGGCGACGCCGCTGCAAAAGGTGTTCGTACCGCTCAGAGACCCGCAATTGTGGCTCGATTGCCTATGGGTGATCTTGATGTTCCCCGTTTCGACGGCGACCTGGGCTGTGACGCTCGCGTGGGTGGCGACGATTATTGCCGGGCTTGGATCGCCCGTCGTCGTTCCCCTGAGCGCATGGCTGGATTCGACTTTCGGGGAGCCGGGCTGGGGAGGAATCAGCACCGTGGGCGAATACATGGGCCTGTCCAATCCGCTCGCATTCGACATCGTGTTCGACCTGGTCGTGGGCGTGATCTTCCTCGTGACCGCGCCCTTCGTTCTGGGCGGGATGGCAAGGTTCCAGCTGGGCATCAGCGAGGTCCTGCTCTCGAACCGGGCGCGCGGGCGCGAGGACATCGAACGCCTGAAGACCTCGCGCGCGGCGGCGCGCGACGCCGAGACCAGCGCGCTGCGACGCCTGGAGCGCGACCTGCACGACGGGCCACAGCAGCGGCTCGTGCGCCTGAACATGGACCTGGCCCGCGCCAAGCGGCAGGCGGAGCGCGACCCGGCCAAGGTGCCGGAGATCGTGGAGCAGGCAATGGTTCAGACCCAGGAGACGCTTCAGGAGCTGCGCCAACTCTCGCGCGGCATCGCGCCGCCCATCCTGATAGAGCGCGGCCTGGGTGGAGCCGTTGGCGAGGCGGCGGCGCGCTCGATCATTCCCGTGACGGTGCGCATCGAGGCGGCCGACCTGCCTCTGCACGTGGCCCTGGCTGCCTACTACGTGGCGGCCGAGGCGCTCGTCAACGTCAACAAGCACTCGCGGGCATCCCGAGCCGAAGTTGCCGGCGCAGTCCAGGACGGAAAACTCTTTCTGAGCGTCACGGACGACGGCGTCGGCGGAGCGAGCGCGGCAAAGGGTTACGGGCTCGCCGGACTGGTTGAGCGGCTGATGGGCGTCGACGGTACCCTGAATGTGAGCTCCCCACCGGGAGGGCCGACGGTCGTGGAAGCGGTGATACCTTGCGAATCCTACTAGCCGACGATTCCGTCCTTCTTAGGGAGGGCCTAACACTCATCCTCGCCGAGGACGGCCACGACGTCATCGGCGGCGTCGGCACGGGCGACGAACTCGTTTCCCAGTGCCTCGACCTACGCCCCGACCTGACGATCAGCGACATTCGGATGCCGCCATCCCACACGGATGAGGGCCTGCGCGCGACCGTGCGCATACGCGCCACATGGCCCGAGGCCCCCATCCTCCTGCTCAGTCAGTACATCGTCCTCAGCTATGCCACGGAGCTGCTGTCCTCGGGTTCCGGTGCGATCGGCTACCTGCTCAAGGACCGGGTTGGCGACATCGATTCCTTCCTCGACGCCGTCCAGCGCGTGGGGGAGGGCGGGATGGTCCTCGACCCCGAGGTCGTCGCGCAGATGATGCAGCGCGGGCGGCGCGACGATCCCGTCACCACACTGACGCCGCGCGAGCGCGAGGTGCTCGAACTCATGGCGCAGGGGCACACGAATGCGGGGATCGCGCGCAGGCTCGTCGTGTCCGAAGGGGCCGTGGAAAAGCACATCCAGAGGATCTTCGCCAAGCTCGGCCTGCATGCCGACGGCACCGTCCACCGGCGAGTCGCGGCCGTCCTGACCGCCTTGGGCATGTGACGGATGGGGTCGGCGCGTGGTGGCGGCCTGACGGATGACGTGGTCCGGGCGCGCGGCGGGGTCGGCGCTAACGCTGCGCCAATACCGGGCGTGCGCCACTACTCGCCAGGCGAGGCGAGCCAGGCATCGATCTGGCCGCGCCAGGTTCGCTTGGAGCCCTCCGAGGCGAAGCTCGCGTCCACGGAGGCCGCGGCCAGGCCCGCCAGTTCGGCGTCGTCGAAACCCTGCTCGCGCAGCATCCGGTACTGGTCGGTAAGGCGCGAGAGGAAGAGCAGCGGGTCGTCGGCCCCAAGCGCGACCCGGGCGCCGGCGTCGACGAGCTCACGCACCGGCACGCGTGAGGCATCGCTGTAGACGCCCAGGGAGACATTCGAGGCCGGGCAGACCTCCAGAGCTATGCCGGCGTCGACGATCCGTCTCAGGAGCTCGCCGTCCTCGCTGCTGCGCACCCCGTGGCCGATGCGCGTAGGGGCGAGGTGCTCGATGACGTCGCGCAGGTGCTCGGGACCGAGGAGCTCGCCGCCGTGCGGCACGGACTTCAGCCCGGCCTTCCGCGCGATCTTGAAGGCGGCAGCCCACTCGGAGGTGGTGCCGCGCCGCTCGTCGTTGGACAACCCGAAGGCCACGACCTCGCCCGGGCCGTCGCCGGCATATCTGGCGGCCAGGCGAGCCAGCGTGCGTGCCTCCAGCGGATGCCTGATGCGCGATGCGGCGACGACGATGGCCACCTCCACGCCCGTGTCACGGCTGGCCGAGGCGGCCTCGTCGAGCACGATCTCCAGGGCGGGCGTGATGCCGCCGACGAACGGGGCGTACGACGTCGGGTCGATCTGCATCTCCAGGCGCCGCGAGCCCTCGGCGGCGTCGTCCTCGGCCGCCTGACGAACGATGGTGCGCATGGACTGTTCGCTGCGCACGACCTTGCGCGCGGCGTCGTAGGAGCGCTGGAAGCGGAACCAGCCGCGCTGGTCGGCAGGAACCTGGAGGGCGACGTTGTCGGTCAAGCCTTCGGGCAGGCGCATGCGCTGATCGGCCGCGAGACGCTGCAGCGTCGGCACGCGCATCGAACCGGTGAAATGCAGGTGAAGATGGGCCTTCGGCAGGAGGTTCAGGTCTCGCACCGGGCCATTTTCCCACACCTGCGGACCGTCTTTCAGTCATGTGTGGGTACCGGTGCATTTTTCCCGATTCCACGCGTCTTGGAGCCAGCGAAGCAACTTTAGGGTAGAAAAGGCGTATGAGAATGTCGGGGCAGGTGCGCGAGCGGGAGGATCTCATCATGCTCACCGGCCCCAGCGCTGGCGAGATGCTGCGCACCGCCCTCATGACAATGGGTTATCCCGCGATCGTGAGGTCGTGGAGCGTCCACTCGATCCACCACCGGCCCGGAGCGGGCGTCACGGTGGGCTACGCGCTGACGATCGACCGGATCGAGCCGGCCGGCGAGCAGATCCGCACGGAGGAGTACATGTGCGCCTCGACGGCGCGCATCTCCCAGCAGGACACGCCCGGGCTCGTCCACCTGACGTCGCAGGAGACGGGCGTGTGGGTCTGGCGCTACCCGGGCGACCCGGAGCTGCCGGCGCTCAGGCTCGCCTGCTCGCCAGCCGAGATGACCGCGCTGCTGGGCGAGCCCGTCTCCGTCGAGCTCATGAGCTACCGGCCTACCCGGCGTGCCGTGGTCCGCGTGCGTGGCGCCACCTCCGTCAGCTACGCGAAGGTCGCCCGCCCGCCGCAGGTCGATTCGCTGGCCAAGCGGCACATGATGCTCTCCGTCGCCGGAGTGTGCGCCCCGCCCGTCCTCATGCACGACCCGCGGGGGCTGCTCGTCATTGGCAGCGCGGAGGGTGTGCCCCTTTCCACCCTCATCTCCCGGGGAATGGGGCAGATGGCGCTGCCGATGCTCACCTCGCTGACGGGGCTGCTCGACTCGCTGCCGCCCCAGGCGCTCTCGCTGTCCCACCGCCCCGCGTGGGCGGACCGCTCCAAGCACTACGCTCACGCCGCGGCCACCGCCCTTCCCCAGCAGCGGATGCGATGCGAGGCCCTGGCGCGCGGGATCGTCGAACTCCTGGCGCGCTCCGACCCCGGGCCACTCGTGCCCGTCCACGGCGACTTCTACGAGGCCAATATCTTCGTGGCGGCCAGGGAGCCCAGAGTCACGGGGATCATCGACGTCGATTCGCTCGGGCCCGGGCATCGCGTCGACGACTGGGCGTGCCTGCTCGGGCACATGAGCGTCCTGCCGCACCTGGCGCCGCAGTCCTATCCGCACGTGGGCGACGACCTGCCCGTCTGGCGGGGCGTGTGCGAGACCATGGTCGATCCTGTGGCGCTGTGCGCGCGCACGGCCGGCGTCGTGCTCTCGCTCGTGGCCGGCGCCAAGCGGGTCGATGGCAGCGAGTGGCGGGGCGACGCCCTCGGGCGCCTGGCGACGGCCGAAGCCTGGCTGGCCCGGGCCTACCAGCATGCCTCGGCCAAGCCGCCATTCTGATGCCCGCCGCGAGGAGACTCGCGACGGGCCGGCCCCCGAGCGTGGCACCGGCCCAGCTTGCAGACACCCACGCCGGCCCAGCTTGCAGACACTGGCGCCGGCGCACGCTGAGAAGCGGATGCGCCGGCGCCAGCAGGAACGATAACTAGGCGAGCAGCTTCTGGATGCGGCCGATGCCCTCGACGAGGTCCTCGTCGGACAGCGCGTAGGAAAAGCGCAGGAAGCCGGAGCGGCCAAAGGCCTCGCCCGGGACGACGGCCACCTCCGCCTCGTCCAGGATGATGGCCGCCAACTGCGACGACGTCTTGGCCGTGCGCCCGGCGATCTCGCGCCCGAGCAGGCCCTCGACGCTCGGGTACACGTAGAAGGCGCCCTCGGGTTCGGGAACCGTCATGCCGTCGATCTCCCGCAGCATCTTGACCATCGTCCTGCGGCGCCGATCGAAGGCCTCGCGCATGCTCGCCACGATGGACTGGTCGCCACCCAGCGCGGCGATGGCGGCGCGCTGCGAGACATTGGCCACGTTCGACGTCGCATGTGACTGCATATTCGTCGCGGCCTTGATGACGTCGGACGGGCCGTGCATCCAGCCCACGCGCCAGCCGGTCATGGCGTAGGTCTTGGCCACACCGTTGAGGACGATCGTCTGGTCGGCCAGCGCCGGGACCTCGGCCAGCACGTACGACATCTTCGCGTCGCCGTAAATGAGGTGGTTGTAGATCTCGTCGGTGATGATCCACACGCCATTGTCCAGCGCCCACTGGCCGATCTCGCGGATCTGCTCGGAGTCGTAGACCGCGCCCGTCGGGTTGGACGGCGAGCACAGCAAAAGGGCCTTCGTTGCGGGCGTGCGGGCCGCCTCGAGCTGGGCGACCGTGACCTTGTAGTCCTGGTCGGCGCCGGCGAACACCTCGACGGGCACGCCGCCGGCCAGGCGGATCGCCTCGGGGTACGTGGTCCAGTAGGGGGCGGGCAGGATGACCTCGTCGCCCTCGTCGACGATCGCGGCGAAGGCCTGGAAGACGGCCTGCTTGCCTCCATTGGTCACGAGGATGTCGTTCGGGTCGACCGTCACGCCCGCGTCGGCCAGCGTCCGCTCCGCGATGGCCTGGCGCAGTTCCGGCAGTCCCTTGGCCGGGGTGTACTTGTGGTTCTTCGGGTCGCGCGCGGCCTCGACGGCAGCCTCCACCACGAAGTCGGGCGTCGCGAAGTTGGGTTCGCCGGCGCCGAAGCCGATGACGGGACGGCCTGCGGCCTTGAGTTCCTTGGCCTTCGCGTCGACGGCGAGCGTGGCGGATTCCTGGATTGCTGCGAGCCGAGCTGAGACTCGGCGAGCTGGGTGTGTAACGGTCATGGCTTCAGTGTCCCACGTCGCAGGCCCTCCTCGAGACGCATACCGGTGTGGGACCAGACGCATCCTGCCGCCGATGGGGAGGGCCCCGGGCGACGAGGCCGGGTGGCAATGGCCGACGAGGCCCGGGTGCGGCGTGCGATGAGGCAGGCCTGCGACCGGGGCCTTTCGGACGTCGCGTGCTCTGCGCCACTGAAGGTGACGGGAGGCGAAAAGCGGGGTATCGTTATGTCGGCTGTCATAGGCTTGCTGGCATGCCCAACCCAACTAGGGCATAATGTGCAAGAGCCAAACGGCCGAAGGGTAGTGGCGCAATTGGTAGCGCATCGGTCTCCAAAACCGACGGTTGGGGGTTCGAGTCCCTCCTACCCTGCAAGGCGGCTCATTGGCGAAAATGGGCCGCCTTTGGCGATTGGAACGAAAACTCCGACGACGATTAAGGACGCAATGTGACTAACGCAGCTTCGAAGGCCGCAGGCAAGGCCTCGACCGAGAGGGTCGGTTTCTTCGCGCGCATTGCCCTGTTTGTGCGCCAGGTCTTTGGCGAACTCAAGAAGGTGCAGCGGCCGGCTCGCGAAGAGCTCGGGCAGATGTTCACGACGGTCATCCTCTTCGTCGCGGTGATCATGGTCTTCGTCGGCGTGATCGATTTCATCTCTGGACGCACGACCTTCTGGATTTTCGGATAGCGCGCCCGGCCAGGGCGGGCAATCGAGAACTGGCGCAACCGCGGACAACTAACGAGAAAGCAGGGATATCGTGGCCGACGATGTTTTCGAGCCCGACATCGAAGAAGTCGATGACGCCGCTGAGGCAGCCGAGGCTAGCGAAGAGGCCGCCGGCCGAGGCGCCGCCCCGGGGGAAGGGGAAGGTACCACCCCGGAGGACGACGCAGGCCAGGAGAAGCCTGCCGGCCGGGCAGGCGGCAAGCGCGAGGCAAAGAAGCCCGAAGGTCTGGTGACCGAGGCGGAGGTGCGCGCCAAGCTCAAGAACCTCGACGGCCGCTGGTACGTGCTGCACACCTACTCGGGTTACGAGAAGCGGGTCAAGCAGGATCTCGAGGTGCGCATTCACTCGATGAACATGGAGGACTACATCTTCCAGATCGAGGTCCCCATGGAGGAGGTCTTCGAGATCCGTCGCGGACAGCGCAAGCTCGTCTCCCGCGTCCGCATGCCGGGGTACGTGCTCATTCGCATGGAGTTGACCGATGACTCATGGCGCGTCGTTCAGTCGACCAATGGTGTCACGGGTTTCGTGGGCAATGGCCGCACGCCCGTGCCGCTTGGCGAGGACGAGGTCGTCAGCATGCTCACGCCCGTCATTGAGGCCGAGGCCGCCGCGGAAGCCGTCGCGGCGGGACGTCCCGCCGGATCCGGCCCGGCGACGGTTTCCCCATACGCGGTGGGCGACGCCGTCACCCTCACTTCCGAGCCCTGGGCGGGCATGCCGGCCACAGTCTCCGAGGTCGATCCGACCAACCAGCGCCTGACCGTCCTCATGACGCTCGTCGGCCAGGAGACGCCGGTCGAACTCGCCTTCGACCAGGTCCGCAAGGACGACTGAGGCCCGGCGCCTGGCCGGGTGCCGGCTGGCGTTGGCATACCGGCGCCGCGGGCATCGGCCCGGGGTGTCACCGTTGCGGCCTTGGCGATCCCGCGGCGAGGGCGGGCGGCAAGGCTCAGATCACGCGCGGCCGCCTTGAGCCGGGCGCGCAACGCGCGTACTGTTGATAGGCGGTCGCTGCCTGTGTCGTTGCGGCGATCAATCGAGACAAGAAAAGGACCCTACATGCCTCCCAAGAAGAAGGTCGCAGGTTACATCAAGCTCCAGATCCAGGCTGGTGCTGCCACTCCCGCGCCGCCCATCGGCCCGGCTCTGGGCCAGCACGGCGTGAACATCATGGAATTCTGCAAGGCCTACAATGCGGCCACGGAATCCCAGCGCGGATCGATCGTCCCGGTCGAGATCACCGTCTACGAGGATCGTTCTTTTACGTTCGTCACGAAGACGCCGCCGGCCGCCGAGCTCATCAAGAAGGCCGCGGGCGTGGCGAAGGGATCGGCCACGCCGCACACGGCCAAGGTCGGCCACATCACCGCGGATCAGCTCCGCGAGATCGCCAAGACGAAGGAACCTGACCTCAACGCCAACGATGTCGACAACGCCGCCCGCATCATCGCGGGAACGGCGCGCTCGATGGGCATCACGACCGACGACATCTGACGCGTCCAGCACGTCCTGGCACGCGAAAGTGGAAGGGCCGGCGCTGGCCCGTCGACCACGAACTGTAAGGAGAACAGATGGCAAAGCGCTCAAAGAACTACATCAAGGCCGCCGAGAAGATCGCCGACGGCGTCCTCTACAGCCCTCTCGAGGCCATGGGCCTCGCGAAGGAGACCTCGCCGACCAAGTTCGACGCCACCGTCGAGGTCATGTTCCGCCTCGGGGTCGACCCCCGCAAGGCTGACCAGATGGTCCGTGGCACGGTCAACCTCCCGCACGGCACCGGCAAGACCGCAAGGGTCCTCGTCTTCGCCGTTGGTCCGCGCGCGCAGGAGGCCATTGACGCCGGGGCCGACGAGGTCGGCGGCGACGAGCTCATCGAGAAGGTCGCGGCCGGCTACACCGACTTCGACGCCGCCGTCGCCACGCCCGATCTCATGGGCAAGGTCGGACGGCTGGGCCGCGTGCTCGGCCCGCGAGGCCTCATGCCCAACCCCAAGACGGGCACGGTGACGATGGACGTCGCCAAGGCTGTCAGCGACATCAAGGGCGGCCGCATCGAGTTCCGCGTGGACAAGAACGGCAACCTCGGCTTCATCGTCGGCAAGACATCCTTCACCCCCGAGCAGCTCGTGGAAAACTACGCGGCTGCCCAGGAGGAGATCCTGCGTCTCAAGCCGTCGACGTCGAAGGGCCGGTACCTGCTCAAGGGCACGGTGTCGACCACCATGGGGCCCGGCATCCCGCTCGACACGACGAAGACGCGCAATCTCACGTCGGCCAACGCTTCCTGATCAGACGTTTGGTATGAACAAGGCCTCGCTTCGGCGGGGCCTTGTTCGCGTCTTATGCCCTTGACCGTTGCCGCTCGCCTGGACCGCGCTTTGACCCACCATGAGTTGCATTCCCTGACGCTCACCGCTCGCCGTGATGCCAGCGGCCGCTCGCCGGTGCGTGACCGCACGGCGAGGCCGGTGAGTGCGAGCATGCTCTCAACCGTCGGGCCTCGAACATGGCTTAACCTTTCCATGTGACAATTCGTATCGGGCGAGACGGGGTGCTCGCACTCCTGCTCGTGGCGCTGTCGCTCGCCTGGAGCGCGGTGGGAATCTCGCGGGGCACGGAGCTCAGCCGGTACGACGAGTGGACGTATATCGACTATGCGCGCAAGGTGGCCGCGGGCCACGTGCCCGTTCCCGGCGAGTCCCTGGCGAGCGAATCGCTCGAAGACTGGAGCTGCCGCGGCATGACGGGGACGATCCGCGAGGTGGCCGTGCCGTCGTGCCAACAGGCGCGGCAAGCGCTCGCGTCCGCGGATGGGGCCGACCCGCAGCGGTGGCCGCTGGCGGGGGAAAACTACAACGCCTTCCACCCACCGCTGTACTTCCTCGCGGCCGGCCACGGTGGCAAGCTCGTGGCGGCCGTATCGGGATCCGACTTCGTGACCGGCGCGAGATGGATATCGGCGCTATTCGTGGCCGGGGGAGTGGCCGCCGTCTTCCTGGCGATTCGCGCGTGGCGTGCGTCCCGGACGGCGGCGTTCGGGGCAGCGCTGCTCGTGCTCGCGACTCCCGCCGTGGCAGCGGCCGCGACGATCGTCCACAATGACGCCATCACGCCAATGGCCGGCGCCGCGGCCGTGTGGCTCGGAGCTCGGATTTTCGTGCAGCGCCGCTTCGGGTGGGTCGTTCCTGCGGCGGCGATGGCGCTCTTCGCTTCCATGCGGGTCATGTCGACGGCCGGGCTCCTGACGGTGCTCGTGGTCGCGGCCGTGGCAGCTGCGACGCCCCGCCTGGCGGGCAAGGCAGGTCTGACCGGCAAGGATCGCCGCCCCCTGCTCGTGATGGTCGCCGCCGGTGGCGCAGCCCTGCTGACCACCCAGGCTGCGTGGTCGCTGTGGCAGGCGGCGCGCACGCCGGACGGCTACGTTCCCGCGATCCTCGGGCTGTCCACACGCAGGGCCAGCTGGGGCCGGACGTGGGACATCGTGGCGAGCCTCGGCGACGCCTACGGCCTGACCGACCCCGCGACCGACTGGTACATGCAACCCGCCCTCCGCTCGGATCTGACCTTCTACTGGTCGCAGGCGCTGTACTGGTTCTACCTCGTCGTTCCGCTACTCGCGCTCGCTCTGCTGTGGCGCACGGCCTCCTCGCGGACCCTGGCGGTCACGAGCCTGGCCGGGCCGGCCGTCGTCGGGGGCGCCGTTCAGTTCCGCGAGCTCGTCACGGCCGGGCGGTACTTCAGATCCGTGTCCGGGCGGTACGCGATGAGCGTCGTGCCGCTCGTCGCCTGCGCTGCGGCCCTGGTCTGCGACCGGCGCCCGTGGATGCGCTGGTCACTGCTCGCTTTCGCGACCGTGGGCTATCTCGCGGTGTTCTCAGGTCCATTCCTGGCTGTGTGAGGGAAGGCCGCGGGCATTGGCGGGCAGTGGGTGCTGGCCGTCACGCCGATCACGGCCGTCGGCATTGGGCCTGCGCAAGCTCTTCGCGTACCTTTGTGTCGAGACACTGGCGGTCGTGGAAAGGCAGGACGATGGCATCGCTCGTCGTTGGAGTGGCAGGCGGAACCGGAAGCGGCAAGACGACGCTGACGAGGGCGCTGCTCGATGCCTTTCCGGGCAAGGCCTCGGTGCTGTACCACGACAACTACTACAGGGCACACGACGATCTGACCTACGACGAGCGCACCAAGCTCAACTTCGACCACCCCGACGCCTTCGATAACGAGCTCATGGTCAGCCACCTGCGCCAGCTCGTGGCGGGCCGTGCCATCGACTGCCCGGTATACGACTTCACCGTCCACAATCGTTCGAGCGAGGTCGTGAGGGTCGAGCCCGCCCCTGTCATCATCGTCGAGGGAATTTTGATTTTCGCGGCCGAAGAAGTCCGCACCCTGATGGACATCAAGCTCTTCGTCGACACCGATGCCGACGTTCGCATCCTGCGGCGCATCAAGCGCGACGTCATCGAGCGGGGGCGCACGCTCGAGTCGGTGGAGCGGCAGTATCTCGGGACGGTCAAGCCCATGCACGAGCTGTTCGTCGAGCCGTCCAAGCGCAGCGCGGACATCATCGTGCCCGACGGCGGGCACAACCTCGTGGCCCTCGACATGCTCGTGCACCGGATCTCGCGCGCCATCCAGTAGGCTGACGACGCCCGCCAAACGCCGGACCGGCCGGCGCTCCTCGCGAGCTCGGTCACGAAACTGGCGGCAGGCCGACGTCGTCGGTTAAACTTGCCTCGCCAAAGACCGCAGGTCTCCCGTTCGCGAAACGGGGTCAAACCCACACAGGGGCCGGCGCAGGCGGGATACGAGCTTTCTAGCCCCGTGCGCGCCTGCACGGGGCTTTTGCGTGGGCACTGCGGCAAGACGACCGAAGGGAGGCCCAATGGCACGGACCGACAAGTCGGCAGCCATCGCCGAGCTCAAGGAGAAATTCGAGAGCTCCGGCGCCGTGCTGCTCACCGAATACCGCGGACTGAGCGTCGCTGCGCTGCAGGAGCTGCGCCGGGCACTCGGTGCGAACGCGGAGTACAAGGTCGCCAAGAACACCCTGGCTGATATCGCGGCCAAGCAGGCTGGCATTGAGGGTCTCGAAGACGTTCTGACCGGTCCCACGGCTTTTGCATTCGTCAGCGGCGAAGTTTCGGAGGCCGCCAAGGCCATCCGCGATTTCGCGAAGGACAACCCGGCACTGATCGTCAAGGGCGGCGTCTACGAGGGCTCCCTGCTCTCGGCCGACGACGTCAAGAAGCTTGCCGATCTCGAGTCTCGCGAGGTGCTCCTCGGCAAGGCTGCGGGAGTGCTCAAGGCTGCTCTGTTCCAGGCGGCTTACGTTTTCCAGGCGCCCGTCTCCAAGACGGTGCGCACCATCGACGCGCTGCGCGCGAAGGAAGAAGAGGCCGCCTGACAGGGCGCCTCGCAATCAACCGATACATCTGCTCGCGTAGCAGGCATCAGGAAGGAAGGCCATCATGGCTAAGCTCTCCACCGAAGAGCTCATCGCAGCATTCAAGGAGCTCACCCTCGTTGAGCTCAACGACTTCGTCAAGGCGTTCGAGGAGGAGTTCGACGTCACCGCCGCCGCTCCCGTGGCCGCCGTCGCCGCAGCCCCCGCCGCCGGTGGCGAGGCCGCCGCTGAGGAAGAGGAGAAGGACTCCTTCGACGTCGTCCTCGACTCGGTCGGCGACAAGAAGGTCGCGGTCATCAAGGAGGTCCGCGCCCTGACGAGCCTCGGCCTGAAGGAGGCCAAGGACCTCGTTGACTCCGCTCCCAAGCCCGTGCTCGAGGGCGTCAACAAGGAGACGGCCGACAAGGCCAAGGAGCAGCTCGAGGGCGCCGGCGCCTCCGTCACGCTCAAGTGACGCGTGTAGCCTGCCGGTAGCTTCGCATTCTGCTCGCAGGTTTGCTTGTGACAAGTGGGGACGCAATCGCGTCCCCACTTGTGCGTCGTCTTCGGCCTATCTCTAGTTACTGGGCCGGGCGGCGCTGCTCATCGGGCGGCGCTTATCAGCCACGGCTTCTCACAGCCCCGTGCGCCTCACAGCCCCGTGCGGATCAAGGCCTGGTGCGCCTCACAGCCCCGTGCGGGTGATCTTGACCAGCCAGGTCTCCGGCCCGTCCTGGAGCACCTCATGCTCGAAGCTCCCGGGCAGCTGGGCGACCTGCGCCAGCAGCGGCGTGGGCATGTGCGGCGCCTTGAGGGTCAGGAAGAAGCCGGGATTGAGCGAGGCGAGCGCCCCGAGGATGGCGGCGTGGCGCACGAAATGCGGAATGGCGAGCACGTCGAGGACGGCGTCTTCGGATGTGTCGTGCAAATGGTGGGTGTGGTGTTCGGACATCGATCCTCCTTCGTTGACTCCAACGGTATTGCAAGCCGCTGGTCGGCAAAAGACGGGGCCGCGGGGCCGCGCTCCGGGTGGTGTGCGGACGACGATGGCACGCCGCGGGGGCATGCTCTCAGGCGCGCGGCCCGGCCAGCTGTATGCCTGGCCCGGCAAGGTCTACGCCCGGCCCGGACAGCTCTACGGGCCGATCGGCCGGCTCCACGCCCGGACCGCTACGTTCCACTCGAGGCCCGGCCAGCTCCACGCGCATGCCGGCCTCGTACATTCCGGACGGCAGCCTGCCCGCCAGGCCCTGGTCGAGCAGGGCGGGCAGGCCGCAGGCGAAGGCGGTGACGACGTCGGCCCCGTACTCGAGGAGGATGGGGGAGGCCGGCGTCGAGGGTCCGATCATGACGGTGACGGCATCTTTTGACAGCTCAAGCAGGCGCGGGATGGTCTTGTTGACGAAGGACGATCCCGTGATGAACACGTAGTCGCATTCGGGCAGCAGGTACTCGGCCGCGGGGTCCGGGTAGTCGCCTTCGACGGGGTTGCGCTCGAGGATGAAGAGTTCGGCCGCCTCGGCCAGGGCCGCGGGGGCGAAGGGGAAGTGCCCGACGACGGCGACCTTCCGGCCGCGTGTCGCCTCGCGGTAGGGGTCAAAGGACTTGGCCCAGTTGTTCTGCGCGCACGGCGTGAAGCCATTGCTCGCGGCGCGCTCAGGCAGGCTGTGCCAGGAGTTGAGGGCGGCCATGCCCATGCCGGCCTCGGCCAGGTTCCAGCTCTTGGCCAGGCCCGCGACCTCGCGCAGGCTCGCGCCGACGAGGTCCCGCCCGCGCATCGGCGGCCGGCTCTCCACGGGCATGTTAAAGGCCATCCCCGCGCCCGACTCCGAGGAGGTGATTCGACACCACTTCGCCGCGGTGCCGGCTGCCGTGACCGTGAGGTCCGCGGGGATCGAATCGATGAGTCGGTCGTAGATGGCCCAGGGGCTTGCCATGATTCTCCTGTCGTTTGGGGGCGGTGTCCGTGCGCCGGGCACCGGCCGGGCGGCGCGGTCGCACGACGAGGCGCTGCCTGCCAGCACGAGGCGCAAGCCGCAGTCACGAGGTGCTCACTGCCGACGCCGACCGCAGACTCCGCTCGGCTGCGTCGCCGGGTGCTCAGTAGCGTCGCCGGGAGGCTCGGTCACCGGGACGTTCGCCGACGCGGCTAAGGCAAACCTTACCCGATTGCGGGCTTGGCGCTCGCGCCGATCGACGTCGCGGCGCCCGTGCTTCGCGCTCCAGCGCAAGCATTCGCTGCCTGCATGTTTTCCCCGTCGTGTCGCGGTTCGACGGTGTGACAACACGCCGGTTCGTGCGCTGGCCTTGCAAGTTGGGCCGGGCTGTGTCACAGTTTCTCACGGCAGTTTTCCTGCGCCGTGCGCGAGCGGTGACTGCCCGGACAGAGTCGTACCGTCGTGACCCGTTCCACAGGGGTGTGGGTGGCGTTTACCATTGCGCCGGATGTAGTGTGGATAGTCGCTCCGTGTGTCTGCCGCTGTGCCCGAACGCCGCCATGTACGGTCGCAAAAGCCAGGGGAACGACCCGAAGCGACCGCCTTACCAACGTCAGGGAAGGAACCCCCTTTGGCTGCTTCGCGCACCTACTCGCTCTCCGCACTCAATGGCAAGCCGGTCGTGGACCGCGTCTCATTCGCAAAGATCCACGAGCCACTCCAGGTCCCCGATCTGTTGGGCCTGCAAACTGAAAATTTCGGCTGGCTCATCGGTAGCCAGGAATGGGCCGAAAAGAACCCGGGCCAGCAATCCGGCCTGGAGGAGATCTTCGAAGAGGTCTCGCCTATCGAGAACGCCGCTCAGACCATGGGCCTCGTCCTGTCGACTCCGCACCTGGAGGATCCCAAGTACTCCATCGCCGAATGCCGCGAGCGCGATCTGACGTACGCCGCTCCGCTGTACGTGACGGCGGAGTTCCAGAACTATGAGACCGGCGAAATCAAGAGCCAGACGACGTTCATCGGCGACTTCCCGCTCATGACCGAGCGTGGCACCTTCATCATCAACGGCACGGAGCGCGTGGTCGTCTCCCAGCTCGTGCGCTCTCCCGGCGTCTACTTCGAGCGCATGGCCGACAAGACGTCGGACAAGGACGTCTTCTCCACGAAGATCATTCCCTCGCGCGGCGCCTGGCTCGAGTTTGAGATCGACAAGCGCGACGCCGTCGGCGTGCGCGTGGACCGCAAGCGCAAGCAGTCCGTGACGGTCTTCCTCAAGGCCCTGGGCATGACGGAGTCGGAGATCCGCGAGACCTTCGCCGACTTCCCGGCCCTGATCGAAACCCTCGAAAAGGACAGCGTCCACACCCAGGAAGAGGCCCTGACCGACCTGTACCGCAAGCTGCGCCCGGGCGAGCCGCCGACGGCCGAGGCCGGCCGCGCCCTGCTCAACAACTTCTACTTCAACACCAAGCGCTACGACACCGCCAAGGTCGGGCGCTTCAAGATCAATAAGAAGCTCGGCACCGAGGTCAGCGGGGACTCCCGCCAGCTCGGCATCGCCGACATCACGGCTGTCCTGCGCTACCTGCTGGCCCTTCACGCGGGCCAGTCCGAGGTCGTATGCGCCGAGGGCGCCGAGCCAGTCAGTGTTGAGACCGACGACATCGACCACTTTGGCAACCGCCGCATCCGCGCCGTCGGCGAGCTCATCCAGAACCAGGTGCGCACGGGCCTGTCGCGCCTGGATCGCATGGTCCGCGAGCGCATGACCACCCAGGAGGCCGAGGCCATCACGCCGTCGTCCCTCATCAACATCCGCCCGATCGTCGCGGCGATCAAGGAGTTCTTCGGCACGTCCCAGCTCTCGCAGTTCATGGATCAGAACAACCCGCTGGCGGGCCTGACCCACAAGCGGCGCCTGTCCGCGCTCGGCCCCGGCGGCCTGTCGCGCGACCGCGCCGGCATGGAAGTGCGCGACGTCCACCCCTCGCACTACGGCCGCATGTGCCCCATCGAGACGCCCGAAGGTCCGAACATCGGCCTCATCGGTTCGCTCGCTTCCTTCGCCCGCATCAATGCCTTCGGCTTCATCGAGACTCCCTACCGCAGGGTGGTCGACGGCGTGGCGACGGACGAGATCGTCTACCTCCAGGCCGACGACGAGGACCGCGCCGTCATCGCCCAGGCCGAGGTGCCGCTCGACGAGAACAATCGCTTCATCGACGACGAGGCCCTGTGCCGCATGCCCGGCGGCGAGCCCGCGCTCGTGCCGGTCGGCGAGATCGAGTTCATGGATGTCTCCGCGCGCCAGATGTGCTCGGTCGGCACGGCCATGATCCCGTTCCTCGAGCACGACGACGCCAACCGCGCGCTCATGGGCGCGAACATGCAGCGCCAGGCCGTGCCGCTCATCCGCCCCGTCGCTCCCTACGTGGGCACGGGCATGGAGATGCGCGCGGCGGTCGACGCCGGCGACGTGACCGTGGCCAAGGCCGCCGGCACGGTGCTCGAGGTCGACGCGGACTCCGTGGTCGTCGAGCAGGACAACGGGCGTCACGTCACCTACAAGATGACCAAGTTCGAGCGCTCGAACCCCGGCAACTGCACGAACCAGAAGGTCGTCGTCGAACCTGGCGACCGCGTCGAGGAGGGCACGCTGCTGGCCGATGGTCCGGCCACGCAGGGCGGCGAGCTCGCCCTCGGGCAGAACCTGCTGGTCGCCTTCATGACGTGGAACGGCTTCAACTACGAGGACGCGATCATCCTCTCCGAGCGCTGCGTGCGCGACGACCTGCTGACCTCCATCCACATTGAGGAGCACGAGGTCGACGCCCGCGACACCAAGCTCGGGCCGGAGGAAATCACGCGCGACATCCCCAATGTCTCGGACGAAATGCTCTCCCACCTGGACGAGCACGGCGTCATCCGCATCGGGGCCGAGGTCCAGGCTGGCGACATCCTCGTCGGCAAGATCACGCCCAAGGGCGAGACGGAGCTGACGAGCGAGGAGCGCCTGCTGCGCGCCATCTTCGGCGAGAAGGCCAAGGAGGTCCGCGACACGTCGCTGCGCGTTCCCCACGGCGAATCCGGCATCGTCATTGGCGTGCGCCAGTTCACCAAGGACAACAACGACGAACTCGCCTCCGATGTCAACGAGACCGTCCGCGTCTACATCGCCCAGCGTCGCAAGATCACCATCGGCGACAAGATGGCCGGACGCCACGGCAACAAGGGCGTCATCTCGCGGATTCTCCCGGTTGAGGACATGCCCTTCATGGAGGACGGCACGCCGGTCGACATTATCCTCAACCCCTTGGGCGTTCCAGGACGAATGAACCTCGGCCAGGTTTACGAGCTGCACCTGGGCTGGATCGCCAGCCAGGGCTGGGACGCGTCCGCGGCCCGCGAGTCCGGCGAGGGATGGGCCGCGCACCTGAGCGAGTCCACGGTCAAGGGCCAGCCGGGCGCGCACGTGGCCACCCCGGTGTTCGACGGTTTGACCAGCGATGAGCTGGCGGGACTGCTCTCCTCGACCATGCCCAACCGCGACGGCGATGTCCTCGTCGACGCGCACGGTAAGGCGCGCCTTTTCGACGGGCGCTCCGGCGAGCCCTTCCCGGAGCCGATCTCGGTGGGCTACATGTACATGCTCAAGCTCCACCACCTGGTCGACGACAAGATCCACGCCCGCTCGACCGGTCCGTACTCGATGGTCACCCAGCAGCCGCTGGGCGGCAAGGCCCAGTTCGGCGGCCAGCGCTTCGGCGAAATGGAGGTGTGGGCGCTGGAAGCCTACGGCGCCTCGCACACCCTCCAGGAGATGCTGACGATCAAGTCGGACGACACCGTCGGCCGCGTCAAGGTCTACGAAGCCGTCGTCAAGGGCGACAACGTCCCCGAGGCGGGGATTCCCGAGTCGTTCAAGGTGCTCATCCAGGAGATGCGCTCCCTGTGCCTGAACGTCGAGGCACTCGACGCGGCGGGCCAGGCCATCAACCTCCAGGACACGGAGGAGGACCAGTTCCAGGCACCCGTCGAGCCGCTTGCGATGCCCACGGGCCTGGAGGATCTCGCTTCTGGCGCTGACTTCTAAGAGGAGCGGTCCGGGCTTCGCGCCCGCCCGGACCGCCCGTCAGCCCATTCACAGACCGTTTCGGTGCTTCATCAGGAAGTAGGAATCTTGCTCGACGTCAATCGTTTCGATCAGCTCCACATCTCTCTGGCCACCTCCGACGACGTCCGCGCGTGGTCGCACGGCGAAGTCAAGAAGCCGGAGACCATCAATTACCGCACGCTCAAGCCCGAGCGCGACGGCCTGTTCTGCGAGCGCATCTTCGGTCCGACCCGCGACTGGGAATGCGCCTGCGGCAAGTACAAGCGCCCCCGGTTCAAGGGAATCGTGTGCGAGCGCTGCGGCGTGGAAGTCACCCGCTCGAAGGTGCGCCGCGAGCGCATGGGCCACATCGAGCTGGCCGCCCCCGTCACGCACATCTGGTACTTCAAGGGCGTGCCGTCCCGCCTGGGCTACCTGCTGGACATCGCGCCCAAGGACCTGGAAAAGGTCATCTACTTCGCGGCCTACATGGTCACCTCGGTCGACGAGGAGGCCCGCCGCACCGACTTCCCGTCGCTCCAGTCCGAGTACGAACTGGAGCGCTCGGCGATCGAAAAGCAGCTGGCCGTCGACCTGGAGGCCCGCCAGAAGAAGCTCGAGGCCGACCTGGCCGAGGCCGAGCAGGACGGGCAGAAGTCCGACGCCAAGAACCGCATCAAGCGCACCGCCGAGTCCGAACTCGGCCGCATCCGCAAGCGCACCGAGGCCGAACTCGATCGCCTGGACACGGTATGGGACCGCTTTGCCAAGCTCAAGGTCGGTGACCTCGAGGGCGACGAGGACCTCTACCGCGAGATGGAGGCCCGCTACTCCGACTACTTCGAGGCATTCCGCGGCGCCGAGGCCATCAAGCACCGCCTGGACAGCTTTGACCTGAAGGCCGAGCGCGACCACCTCGTCGACGTCATCGAAAACGGCACGGCCCAGCGCAAGGCCCGCGCCCTCAAGCGCATCAAGGTGGTCAACGCCTTCCTGCACTCGGACACGAAGCCCTCGGCCATGGTGCTCGACGCCCTGCCCGTCATCCCGCCGGACCTGCGCCCCATGGTCCAGCTCGACGGCGGCCGCTTCGCCACCTCGGACCTCAACGACCTCTACCGCCGGGTCATCAACCGCAATAACCGCCTCAAGCGCATGCTCGACCTCGGCGCCCCCGAGATCATGGTCAACAATGAGAAGCGCATGCTCCAGGAGGCGGTCGACGCCCTCTTCGACAACGGCCGCCGCGGCCGTCCGGTCCAGGGCGCGGGCAATCGTCCGCTCAAGTCGCTGTCCGACATGCTCAAGGGCAAGCAGGGGCGCTTCCGCCAGAACCTGCTGGGCAAGCGCGTGGACTACTCGGGCCGCTCGGTCATCGT
>JAUMUM010000012.1 GCA_030530685.1 Actinomycetaceae bacterium
CGCCCTTGCAAGTAACCGCAATCCGGCCGCACGTAACCGGAATCCGGCCAACCGGACCAAGAGCCGACCGGACCACGACTTACCGTGTCCCTGCGGGGCCGGACCCATCCATGCTGTGACTCGTGCTGCGCCTCGCACTGTTCCTTCGAACGAGGGGCGCACTAATACGTAGGGCGCGAGCGTTGTCCGGAATTAGCACTGTTCCTTCGAACGAGGGGCGCACCGTGCAATTATGCCCGAGCCCTGCTGTTGCCGCGCGGCGCCTTCGGTCCCGCACAATATCCCGGGCCCTGCTGCGGGCTCGGCAGTGGCTGCGTCATCCCGTCCGCCTCGTCGCGGCATGATCGTGGTAGCGACGTGGCAGATAGCGCGGCAATTGCCGGACGGCTCGTCCTGACGAGGAAGTCGCGCGTGAACCGGCCGTGAGGCGTTTTCCTACGTTGTGCCAGGTCGGCGCAGGCACAGGATGGCGTCGGCGTACCTTCCCGCCTGGCCTTGCGGTCCGGTGGCCTCGCGCCAGCGCTCCTCGGCTGCGACCACCTCCCAGTCCGCGACCGCGGGCCCGATTTCCTCCAGGATCTCGGCGGCCGTGTAGGTGCGGGCGCGATGGGCGCGCCACGGCGGGTTGGCGGCATGGACGACGACGAGGAGGCGGCCGCCGGGAGCCAGGTGCGCGGCGGCGTCGGCTAGCAGTTCGCCCAGGCTTCGATCGCCCTCGTCGGGGCCGCCGTGGACATAGAAGGAGGTGACAAGATCGAAGGTACCGCGGTCAAGGCCCGCGACCCCGTCCTGGACGAGGGCGGTCACGCAGGCGCCCAGGCCCCTGCGGTCCGCTTCCATGCGCAGGCGGCCGACGGCTGTGGCGGACAGGTCGATGCCGGTGACCTGCCAGCCGCGCTCGGCGAGCCACAGGGCGTCGGCGCCCTCGCCGCAGCCGATGTCTAGGGCAGCGCCCGGAGACCAGCCAGCGGCCATGGGCGGCAGCCACTCATTGGGCTGGCCCGACCAGAGCCGGCCGACAGAGGAATAGCGCTCCTCCCAGTCGCCGCAGTGGTGTGAATGCGAATCGCTCATGGTCGGAGCCTACACAGCGGCGCTGTGGCGGAGGCGGGTGTGGTGGAGGGCGTGGCTCCGGTGCCCACGGCGGAGCTGGCGGCCCGGCGCTGGGGCAGTGGCGGTATCACAAGCCCCGCGCTCGTGGACCGATAGCGGCCCGCACACACCCCGCGGCTACAATGGCCCCGTGTCCAGCAGTGCAGCACCGGCCACCTCCTTCGCCTCGGGAGGATGCGCCTCAGCTTCCCGTTCGTCCCTCGATGTTGCTCCCGGTTCCGTCGTGCGTGTACGCGACGAAGACTGGCTCGTCACCCGCGTCGCCAACACAAGCGACGGCACGCTGGTCACCGTGCAGGGCCTGTCCGAACTGGTCCGCGACACCACGGCCCAGTTCAGCGCCGGAATCGACCGGATCGAGCCGATTGACCCGCGCGATACCGACGTCGTCGCGGATACCTCCTCCGGCCACCGGCTCTCGCGCCTGTGGCTCGAAGCTACATGGCGCAAAACCGCCCTTCCCACCTCGGACACATCCCTTTCCGTGGTGGGCGACATGCTGGCCTTACGCCTCAGCAACTGCAAAGCCAATGTCAGCACCATCCAGATCCGCGCCACCTTGTTGAGGAAGAAGTGATGATGACAAACACTCCCGACACTACTACGCCGTCCATCGCCTCAATCGAGATCGAGAACTTCAAACGTATCCAAAAGGTCCACATCGAGCTGGACGACATCACGATTCTCGTTGGAGGGAATAATTCCGGCAAGAGCAGTATACTCCAGGCAATACACACCGCATTTAGTTGTGCCCAGCTCGCCATTGAACGTAGCAGCACGAATAAACCTCAGACTGCGCTCCCGGAGGCCGACCTCCTCTACTCCCCTACCGCCCGTTTCTCAAGTCTCGGCCACTCCAAGGAATGGAGCAGTAAATGGCAGGGAACGGTGAAGTTCTTTCCATCAACTCGGGAACCAGAGAAACAGCCTTACGTAATTAACCTCTATAAGGCTAGCAATCACAATAATGCTGGCGTTAAGCACGAAGGACCAGCTTCTATTGAAAATAGAATTGCGGACAAATCAACGCTATTTAGCGTATATGTACCTGGTTTGACCGGTATCCCGCTACGCGAGGAATACAAGAGCCTCGGCGCCATCCTGCGAACGGCCGGGGGAGGTGAGGCCAACCTGGTATTTCGGAACATTCTGCTCCAACTGAAGGAGAACGAGAATCAAATCAAGCAGCTACAGGAGTTCATGAGCAAAGTACTTAACACAAATGTCGAATTCGAGATTAAATTTGACAACGCCCGCGATCTCTATATCGATGTCAAACTTGCATTGGGGGCGAGAAAGCTATCCCAGTCGATCTGTGGGGCACTGGAGTGCTCCAGGTTACACAGATGTTTGCCTACGCACTGCTGTTTCGACCAACATTGTTCTTAATTGATGAACCAGACAGTCATTTGCACCCGTCCCTGCAACAAACGCTTGTTAAAACCTTCAATGTCATCACCAAAGAACTTGAGTGTCGCATTATCATTACCACCCACTCTCGACATATGATCGCGGCCGCTCCTGAAAAAAGCACACGCGTGGTTTGGTTGAAGCACGGAAAAGTGGCCAGTCCTGATGCCCAAGAATTCAGCCCGATCCTGCTTGATCTTGGCGCACTTGATACCTTTGATCCTGAGGCAAAAATGGTTTTCTACACGGAGGATGCGACCGGCTCGCCACTACGGGAAGCACTCAAAGAGATAGATTCCGTCAACCCTCTTTCCTATGACGGAGTGAAGAATGCGCCTCAAGTATCGCTGATGTCTGCCCTCTTGCGCGCCTTGGATAGAGATGCCTCTATTGTCATCCATCGAGACCGCGACTGCCTCACCGATGAAGAGATTGACAAGTGGTCTAGGCCCTACACAGAGGCTGGTATTCACGTTTTCGTACCCAAGCGTGCCGATTCCGAAAGCTACTACTGTACACCGCAGTATCTTGCGAACGCGCTGGGCATCAGCGAAAGTCGAGCCAGAAGCGATTTGCAGGAGTGTATACAACAAAACCAGGATGAACTAAAGGAGAAGTTCTATAGCAAGAGGGCTGAGGCCAACAGGCAGTTTTGGAAGAACGGCGGTTCTCCTCTATCCGAAGATTTGTGGAACGCCTGGTATTCAGATGGTTCAATGCGACATATCTACGGCAAAGGCTTGTTCAAGTATCTCAAGGGACACTACCGAAACAACTCCAAACGAGACCGATTGGGAAAACAATCAAGCCCTGAACTTGTAGGGGAGCTTCGCGCTTTCCTTGCCCAAATCAGTGAACACTGAGCGGGGCGCCTCCCTTCCCCAACCTGCCGACCGAGTATATCTCCTGCAGGCTCATGATCCCGCGCTGCACAGATCAAGGCGTGCCCCGGTCTTGCGAAGCATCTCGAAGGTGTTGACCCAAGCAACACCGAGGGCCTTGCACGCGTCCGGGATCTTGACCTTCTTGCGCGAACCTGACCCCACAGTCTCGTGGGTCACGACGGTGCAGTTGTGCGCCGCGGCAAATGCGACGAGAAGGTAGTCGGCGTCGTTCGCGGAGAACCCGTTCAGCGCGGACTGCTTGAAGTTCTGAGACTGCGCCCAGCAGGACAATCGAGTGAAGAATGATGTGGTCTGCTGGTCGATCGGGTGGAAGAACTCTCGGTGCTCCTTCGCCCACTCAGCAAGCTCGTCGTCTCCGCGACGGAGCTCCTCACCGACTTTCTCAATGCCGAACACTGCGCCTTGCGCGTACGCATGCTCAAGCCACTCCCAGAATCCAGGCGCGATATCAAAAGCGTAGTAGCGGTTCTTCGCCTCAATGAGGACGTTGGCGTCGACTAGGTACATCACGCTGCTCCCGCTCTCTCTGCCAACTCCTCGAAGGTCGAGTGTTTAACCGTCCCAAGGAGCCGGTAGGCATCCCGGTACGTCGTCCGACCTTCCAGAGTCGAGGAGACCACCGCCCGAGTGAAGGGGCGGCCTAGGCGGCGCAGCTGGGTGTTGTAGTAGTTCCCGCCCCCACCGCGGTCGCGCCTGGACTTCGCTAGCCCCATGACGCGCCGGTATTCAACGTCGTGCCGCGCCATGAACTCGTCCCGGGTGACATGCCCGGCGTCCCAGAGCCTGGCGAGTATCGTGAGGGTGCTGACCTTGTAGTGGGAGGCCAGCCGCTCCAGCTCGTCCTCACCGTAGCTCCCTGCCCACTCCTCGCGGAGCGAGTCGAGGGGGACCAGCACCTCCGCAGCAACCTGGTTGCACCAGCGTTCCTCCTTTCTCTCACCCCGCACGGCACCGCCGGCGTCGGAAAGCGTGCTGCGCCCCAGCCACAGGTGGGCAAGCTCGTGAACGAGAGTGAAGATCTGCGCGGCCTTCGTGTCTGCACCGTTAACGAAGATGAGCGGGGCGATGTCGTCGGCCAGGGCGAATCCCCGGAACTCCTCCGGGTCGAGCCTGCGGTGGGTGTTCGCACCCGCAATCCCGCTGACCATGACCAAGACACCAATGGCCTCAACACGCTCAATGAGATCCGTCATTGCGGCAGCCCGGGTGGAGACGGACCGCCGATCTAGGTGGAGCACGTCCCGGATACTGGCGGCGACATCCTCTGCCGGAGTCGTCAGCTTTGCGGATCCCACGAAGCCGAGCGGGGTAGCACCCAGTTCCACGGCATCGTCGCGGTACCAGTCCTGGCGCCTTTGACACAGGTAGATCGTCTCCAGCAGGTCGGCGGACGGCTCGCGAACTCCGGCGTCACGAACACGCCATACTTCAGAAACAATAACGGGAAACACGCGGCAACCAATCCGCGCCCACGGTCGGCGAGGTGGCAGTCATTTTCACACGCCCCCTTGACTCCCACCGAGTTCCTCCATGAGTGCGGTCGCATGGAGAGCAACCCGATCCGCGTACTGCGGGTCGTTATTCCTGAGCAGGGCGACCCGCCTGCAAACCTCGTACACGTTTGTGATGTATTGGAAGTCGTGCGGATCAGATCCGCCAACCATCAGTTCTTTCTCCTTATTAGCAAGATTACGGTCAATGAAGTCTGCAGTAATCTCTATTGCTTCGCGATCAGACAGCGTCGATGCAGACTTCTCTTGAGTGACCCCCTGGGAGAATTCCACCCTATTGAGCAGTGCACGCGAAGCGAATCGCTCCAACCGCCTCATCCATCGCGGTCGCTGCATGGACTCCACAACCATGATCGCCAAAAGAAGATACGGAGGCACTCCCTTGCACCTTGCTGCACATGATGCATACAACCAGACAGTACATCCCATGTCCTTCTTAGCCATCTCAATAGTATCCACCGGAGCTGGATCATTCGAGCGGGCCAGATTCTGGTATGCATAGAACGCCACAGCGACAAACATGACTGCCCATGTTGCTTCGACGAAAGCTGACGGCTCTGGGATCAGGCCCTGGAGATGTTTCCTAAGTGAGAAGGCTGCAGCACCAAGAATCACTGTCCAGGCGCAGACCGCAGACTGAGCAGCGCAAGTCGTGAACACGCGAGCACGGTGCTTCAAGGCGACGATGACGGCCCGAAACGACGACAGTACAATGAAACAAAGGACGCACAGCGCAACGGCAAGGCCCGTACTAATCCGCAGTCGATCAGCAGTCACCGCTACGGCACAAAAAACCGCAGCAGGAGGGACTGTGCGGAAGATGAAGTAACGGAACGCCGTCCGTCGAACCGTTCTCTCGAGTGGAGACGTGTTGTAGGTGTACAGTTGCGGCCAGTCACTACGGAGTAGCCCATAGAGCGAAACCAGGCAAACCCCACCAAATAGCCCTAAAACAACTGACTGGAACAACACCATAGAACACGCCTTTCATCTCCCTTCCGACGCAAATGCGAGGTTGGATAGCCAAATCAAACGGACACAGCATCCTAGCACCGGACACCCTGCGAAATCGTAACCCCACAGCCCCGCAAGATGAGTGAGCCTATTTTGGTTGCTGGTCATAAGTGGCCAGTAAACATTTGACTGGGATGCTGGCTTTCTGTTGCGCCTAACACGACTGTCATGGCCAGGAAGCGAGCAGCTGCCTGGGTCAACTTGCCACACAGGGTACGCCGAGAGCTTCAAAGGGCAAGTTGGTCACCCACCGAGACGACTACCGACGAAGGTCACGCGCTGTGTGCCATCCAATGCTCTGTCACTGATCAGGACGTTCCGCTCGCCAAGTGCGGGGTTGGCCAGCCACCAGACGATCTGGAATACCCCAGCGAGACAATCCAGTTGCCTGAAGCACCAGCAGCACACCGTCATTGATCTCATTGAGAGATGCGGTAATCACCAGTGCGCACGCGCCATTCGCCCCGACCTCAGACGAGCTTCTTCGCGCCAGAAGGGCGGGGCTCTTGTACCAGCAGCTCAACCACCGCCTGAACCCGGAGCTGGGCTCGGCCGTTCGCCGCGCGAAACCGGCGTGCGGCCGCAGAACCGAACTCGATCCGGCACGTCACACCAATCCGAGATCCGCTTTGGCCTCACCCCAGGCAACGGAGCCACGCTCGACGATCTCAGCACGGGCCGCCTCGGCCGCTGTGATATCAGCGAGATCCTCCGCTGCCTCCGTAAGCCGTTCAAGGTCCTCGGCATCGATCACCGCAGCCACGCGGCAACCTCGTCGCGCCAGGAAAACAGGGGCATGGTGCGCACGCGCGTCATCAATGACTTCGTCAAGCCAACTGCGCGCAGCCGAAACACTCATGTCGTTCATACCGCTCAGTGTGCGCCGCAAGCGCGAAGATGTACATCTTGCCGTCATAGTTCGCTCGGTCGATCAGGCAAGGCACGGGCACCCCGGCCGAAACTGAGCACAGGCATCTCGGCCGAAGCTAAGCGCGGGCAACTCGACGCGCCATCGGCGACGAAGCCCAAGGCCTCTCCCCTTCCATTCTTGCGTTGCTACACGCTCGGGCTACCGCCCGCGCTTTGGTTGGTGCCGCACCCTGGCCGCCTCCTGCGCTTAGAAAGTCGATGAGCCCATGCTCCGGGCCTGACAGGCGGTGACTAAAGCCGCCAGCTAGCGCCTTGCAACGCAACCGTAGCTTCCACGGCAGCAAATCCGACTTCCGCCGCATCCGCGCGTCCTCGGTCATGAAAAGTAGGCGCAACTCCCGATGAACGATAATCACTTCCTGTCACAGAACTGAACAAACTCGCTACCGATGCATACCTCAGCAAACCTGTCACTCCGCCGGATGGTCAGCCTTCGTCAGCCCATTATTCATCGAGCTCATCGAAATAATCGGCAAATTGCTCGTTCACGTCGGCAACTTGCCGCAGGACGTCCGCCGTCCGCGGCCGTTGAATCTGAATCCGTTGTGCCTCGTCACAATACCTCTGCGCAAGGAGCCGTTCCTGCTTACCGCCGTCATCCACACCCCGAACCGACACGCCACGCGAGTTGAGCCGCCCCGTCACCAACCCCGACTCGATACTCGAAGACTTAAGATCTTCAACGATGTCACGCACCACTTCTGCAGGCCATATTCCATCATTACCGTCGGGACTCGTCGCCAACACCTCACCTATCGCGCCATCTCCCACATTGGAACGGTCGCGCTCCTCGAACAACGTTCGACAGTCTTCGACCCACTTCGTTAGATGACAAGCGTCAATCGAGCCATCCTCGCGGGCCCCGGGAAGCTCGGGCCAGTTTGAAAGGACACTTCGAACCTTATTCACCGACTCCTGGCTGTCAACCATTTCGCAGATGAGATCAACAAAGAACTCGGGATCATTGCACAGGGCTCTATACAATGCGCCTGAAGGTCGGCGGCCCGGGATAAAATCGAAAAACTTATACTCGAGGCAAGGCAGATCAGAATCTTCTGGCGACGTTGACTCCAGCCATTGCAGAAGCCCTTGCACCACAGTCCCGTAGCACATACCCGACAACTCTCGGCACGCATCCGGCGGCTGTCCACACGCGACGAGCACTTGCTTGACAGCATCACGATCTAGTAGCTCGTCTCCACGGAACATCCCATAGAGCATGAAGGCTGCACGCCAAGGGTAGTTATGCTCCGCCAGCCGTTCAGCAGCGACGGCGTATTGCCCCTTAGGAGTCGAACGAAGATCAGCCATCTGCCAGTACACCTCAGCCAGCTCCTCGCCAAGCGTCGCTACCCACTCCCAGAACCGCGCCTCCATCGGAATCGCAGCAACCAAGACTTCTTGAGTTCGCCTATCAAGGCTGTGAACCTGTATGTCGTTCAACCACGCAGTCCCCCTATTCCGAGCCTTTTCGGAAACATAGTATTGAGCCGCACGTTGAGGTTTAGACGACTCATCTTCGCAGAGCCACGATATTATATCGGCGTCAACAGGAGCATCAGTATCAGCCAGAACCTTTCCAACGGCTTCGGGATGATCGACGTGCATGATGAGTAGCCGAACATCGCTCATTTCTCCCTGTAATACTTCATCAACGGCACGTCGTTGAGCAGCCTCAAGAGCGACGTCAAAACCGTCGTCACGCCAACGTAGACCATCAACCTCGATCGTGTTCGCCAAACCAAACAAAGAACCGTACCGACAAGGGTCATCCGCTGAAGCCATGTCCTCTCGGACTTGACGAAGAAGATCCAATTCGGGTTTTGACAACGCCCATTTTTCTCTTCGATTTGCCTCATTCTTTTCTATCTCATCGGTTACCGCACGCCATACGATATGGCGTTCATCGCGACTCCACGAAGACGACGCAGACCGAACAGTTTCTAGAACAGAGTTCAGTAACTTCGACCTGCCACCTTCAGAGATGTGGTTGACTAAACTGAGGAGTTCGGCACAACGTTTGGCCCTTTTGGCCACAGATTCGATCGCATTCTCAAGAATAGCGTCAATATACCTCGAATACTCGTCACCAGTAAGGTCCCCACTAGACAACTCCCCAGTGGGATACTCGGGTTTACGCGGGGCACCAAAAAAAGACCGGCCCGGCTTCAGCAACTCTAAAGTCAAGCGCCACCCCACTTCAGGGTAGCCTTTTGTTACTTGTTGAATCACCGCAATCCTGTCGTCGACATTCGCGACACATTCAATGACCCGCCCCTGAGTGACCTTGTAGAGGCTATCGAGTGGGCCCGCCGTTTTGAGGTCACCTGTGTCCAGGGAAGCTACGGCCGCCAACAACATTGCCGCAGCACCGTAATATTCGTCAAGCCAGCAGAGAAGCTCTAACGCACTAAGGAGATACGGCAAGCCAGACCGAATGTCGCGCTTAAGCAGCGTTCGAGTAACCGACTCCCTATCATCAATATCCTTCCTTACTGCATTCAAGAACTCAACCGGTGCTGCTTCGGCGAGCATAGGGAGAACAGGGCCGAGGTCTACCAAGATGTCTCCCGAAGCGTCAGAAAAGGCGGTTTCAAGCAGTTCCCGCACGATGCCTTTGACCTTCCTCTTGTCCATTAACCTTGCGGCTAGAACTAGGCCTTTAGCCACGTGCAGATAAAGAGTCTCTGAACAGCTGTGTGTCACTCCATCTTCCGCAGGTGCCAACACCTCGCGTACTAAGACCTCCCATCGTTCAACGATCTCCGTTCCAATTTTGTCGGGAAGTAACAGCCGTGCCGCATTAATCGGCTCAACCAAACGCCATGTGGAACCGGAACGAATAAACGGCGGGTCATACCCTTCTTCGAGCGATTTCAGAAGGTCATAAACGTCCGTCATCGACCCACCGATATACTTCTCGAGATGTTTTCTGTCTCTGTCATCGTTGCTTTCCCAGGCACCGACGAGCACCAATGGCGCGAGGCGAGCTACCGCCTTCCCATCGCTAAGCCACTCGGGCTTCTGGATAGCCGGATTAGTTGATATGGACCGTAAGAAAGAGTGCATGCTACGCCGAGCCAACTCCGTCAGGTGACTTGCATCATCAAGGTTGAAGCCTGCTTTTAGCAGTACCTTACTAGCCCTCGAGCGTTCGACTTTAGGTAACCTGATAGTCGCATCATCATTGCTATACGAGCCGCTGTCGACTATTACCGTCACCTGATGGCCTCGTTCGACAGCGCGTCCCAAGTCCGGGTTGTCAAAGCGAGGAATCAGTAGCATTCGTGTGCTACTTTTTACTAACCGAGCCCATGAGCCTTGATCGGTGACTACCATAGCCCGCTCCACCAAGGCTGACTCTTTGTCTATAACCGCATAGACAAACGCCAATACATCCTCCACAGCCGTGGAGGCTATAGACACTTGCTTCGAGTTCCTCCTCTTGAGGGCATCAATGAACTTCTGCGCCTGTTCGTCGCGCCCAGCGAGGTAGAATCCCGATGGAATTACCTTCTTCTGGTTCCTCTGGAAGCTCGCCCACCATGCTTGTAGTGTCCGTGCTCCATGTGGGTTTCTACCGAGACGTTCCGACAACCAATAGTGCACTGGCGGCGTAGCCTGTAGCCACCCTTCTAGCGTATGCGCATCGATGACCTTGACGTCAGCAAACTTCCGCTCCCTTCGACGTTCTTCTGCCCATCTCTGCCCACCTGGCCAGTTCCTGGGTGTCGCAAACACAAATACCTGGACATCAGGATCGTTTATAGATTTCTCGACGCGCTTCTCGTAGTCCTCGTCGGCCTTTGCCTTGACCTTCTTATTCGCGCCAAACTCAAAGCAAAGCCTGCCCTCGGGCAAGTACGCACTCCCGGCAGAAATGGCAGTACCATCCCAGCCTGGCGCGGCAATACCTTCGTGTGCGCGTATCTCCAGATTTGTGATACCCAATGTCTGTGCGAGCAGACGACGCATTAGTTCAGGGAATGTCTCTTTTGCGTCCAACTTGTCGGCCCACTGTTCTATATCAAACGCGGTGACCAGCTCGGGACTGTCCGGCTGTAGCGCGGTAGAGACTGTTTGGTCGTTTGGGATCATGCCTGGCTCAATGCTCACCAACGTATTGTAACCTTCGGCACGCCGCTCCATTACATGCAAAAACCGATCGCCTACCGACACCAACCAGTTCCGCACCCATCAGCGATGGGAAACGACATCACAGCACAACGTAGAACCGCCCACTCGCGCCTTGGCGAGTCATACCGAGCACGTCGCCAATCGCTCGCCGCAACCAGCAAGCCTCTCGCGCGGCAATCACGGCCACATGCAGTTCGGGCCAAAACGGCGCCTAGGGGCACGCCGGAACGCAAGCGGCTCGCTCCCACGAGGCGTCATACCCCACCCCTGTTTCCACACCACGTCTCGCCACGAACCTTTAGTCGTCGCAACCGATGGCAAGGACGGCACGCCACGGTCTCCCGGAACCTCGAAGGCGGCGTCAAAGGAATTCGTCGTGACTGCCAGTGGAGACCAGAGCAAGAGTTCCATCTGCGTCAATGACGTAAAGGAGTAGCCAGTCCACTGCAGTGTGCAATTCACGGTAAGCCACGAGGTTGCCCGTGTGGTTGTCGCGGTGCTGCCCAAGCCAGTCGGTGTGCCGTTCAGCGACTGCGCGAATCACGGTCTTGAGCGCGCCCATGTTGTAGTGCCTGCGTTTGAGCCGTTTCACGTCGCGCAGAAAGGCTGGCCGATAGGCGATCTCGCGTTCGCGCACGGTCAACGAGATCCATCAATTCGTCGACGTCTCCGACCTTGATAGCCGGCTCCGCCTCCGCCTCGCGAATCACATCGGCATAGGCGGAGACTCGGCTGAAAGGGCAGCCCCTAGTCGCGGACGATCTCGCCGAGGAGCATATTGATCGCGGTGGTCATGTCGGTGCCCACCCGTCGAGTGCCTTGATGGCCCTCCTTGAGCTAGCCATTGGTGTGTACCTGAATGCATGTACCGAGCTCCACGACTCCCCTCCGCCTGTATGCCTGTTGTACTGTCATCACACTCATAGACGGGGCGCGCGCCAGGGGCAGCACCCGCCCCCTGAGGAGGTCAAGTTGCCCCATTATCACAAGCTACTGCGCGCCAGCGATCCCGGACCGCAGCACCCGATCCGCGGCGCTCACAAAGCAGGCAGATGTCATGCGACGTGGAAGCGTTTGTTCGCTCCCTGGCGAGTCATGCCGAGTACGTCGCCGATCGCCTGCCACGACTGGCCGTCCTGGCGCGCGGCAATCACGGCCTCGTCAAGTGCACGCTCGGCGGCACGCACACGTATCTGCGCAACCGCGATTCGCGCGAGGCAAGGATCGTCGACCGTCACCGCAGGATCCGGCCCCTCGCCGTCGTTGGCATTCTCAATCTCATTGAGCATCTCTTCGACAGACCTCATGATTCACTTCCTCCTCAAGAATCTCTCGCGTGCGTTCATAGCATGAAAGACGAGATCGTCATCATTGACACCGATTTCCAGAAAACGCCCAGACCGCGAAGGCCCGATGACGATCACGTACCCGTCGAAGTAGTGGACGATCATAGGATTGCTCAGCGCATGGTCAACGTCCTCACGCTCGAGACCGTGCCTCCACGCACTCTCCGAGTACCCCATGATGGCAAATGTAGTTACCACGAGGCGTGGGCGTCAACACTAGTTACCGCTGCGTGGGCGAAGGCGTGAGCGAACAAAGCATCATCGCGGTCATGGCCCCGGCGCTTGGCGAATTCCACGAAGCGCCCGGCGCCGTCGTCTACACCACCCATGGACCCTCACCTTCCCTGCGATCTCGCCAACGAAAGTACCGCGCCCACCATTGCACCGCGAGGCGAAAGACGCAACACCGTGCCCCACCTGAGCCAAGTGGGCGCAACCAACAGCGCCAACCACACACTCTCCAGCCCAGCCAGATAGCCACGCGCCGGCGCCATACACGGTCATCCGAAGCGCGACCACAGCCGCCACCCGAAACCGAGACTTAAGCCGCCGAATTCTTGTCGGAGCCGCGTGAGACACTACCGGTACCCCTAGAAGGAGACTGCTATGCCCACGATCATCATGTCCAACTCGGCCGCAAAGGATGCCACGGCCAAAGATCCCTCGCTCCATTCCAGAATCGGCCCTTTCCTCCACAAGCTCAAGACCGCGCACACCGCGCGCGGCCTGCACATCGAGCCAATTCAGGGGTCAGTGGACCCACACGTGCGCACCGCCCGGGTGGATAATTTCTACCGCGCCGTGCTCTTCCAACTCACCCAGGGAGACGACGCCGTCTACGTCTATCACGGAGTCTGGCCGCACGATGACGCCATCGACGAAGCCCGGAACGTCACCCTTAAAGTCAATCCACGCAACGGCACCTCCGAGGTCACGCGCGTCGCCGCCGCCTTTCAACAGAGCCAGGCATCGGTTGAACAAGCCCGCAGGCAGGCACAGGAGCGGCTCGCGCAAGCTCAGCGGCAAGCGCAGGAAATCGACCGGCAAGCCGCCCTGCTCGAAGAGACCAACGCCCGGGTTTCCCAGCAGCTGGCACAGGCCGCAGCGCCCAGCGTCGCGCGGCACGGCAAGCCTTCCTCGGCCTTTGGGCGCATCGAGCAGGCCGCAGCCAAACCCGTAACGACGCCAGACGCTCCGCCGCGCTGGCCCGCCGGCCTATCCGTCGAGGTCCTCCGCGACGAGCTCGGCCTCGACGTTTCCCTGGCAGCCGCGGCCTTGGCGGCCGAGCGCGAGTCACAGCTCCTCGACCTCGCCCTCACCGCCGAGGTCCCCTGGCAGGCCGAGCTGCTTTTGTCCCTCGCGACGGGCTCCACCGTTGACGATGTGCGCGAAGCATTCGAACTCAGGCCACCGGAAGATGTCGAAGCGGTCGACGAGGACGAAGCCATCCTGGCCGGCCTGCGCACGCGCGCTGCCCGCTCGGTCTTCACCTGGGCCGAAAACGACGAGGATCTGCGCCACGCGATTGAAAGTCTTAGCTTCCAGCAGTGGCAGCTGTTCCTCCACCCCCAGCAGCGTGCGCTGGTTGAGCGGCACACCAGCGGCCCCACGCGCATCTCTGGCGGAGCCGGCACCGGCAAAACGGTCGTGGCCATACACCGCGCCAAGTGGCTCGCCGACCAGGCAGCCAAGTCCGGCGAAGACGCGAGCATCCTGCTGACAACCTTCACCCGCAACCTCGCCGACGACCTGCGCCACCAAATCACCCAACTCGCCCCGGAACTGCCGCTCGCCGACAAGCTCGGAGAAAGCGGCATCATGGTGGGCGGTCTCGACGCATTGGCGACGGTGGTCCTCCAAAAAGCTGGCGATGGGATAGCCGATGTAACCGAACAGGTCATCGGCAGGCGACGCACGAGGATCCTCACGCACAATCCTGGCAATGGGCGGGCGATTTTCGAGGCGGTCAGTGACGATCTGCCCGAAGACCTGCGTTCAGCAGATTTCCTCGCCTCCGAATACGAGCTCGTCATCCTTCCCCAGAAGGTGACCACTCTTCAGCACTACCTGCGCGTGCGCCGCCCCGGCCGCGGCATCGCCCTGGACCGCGGCAAGCGCGCGGCCGTGTGGAATGCGATCGAAGCCTATCGCGACCAATCGTCCTCGCAGGACGTCACGAGTTTCGCCGAACGGTTAGCCCTGGCGGCGGCGTGGCTGGACGCCCAGGCCGCAAACGGTGCAGCCCGGCCCTTCCGGCACGTCGTCGTCGATGAAGCCCAGGACCTCTCCCCCTCGCACCTCCAATTGCTGCGCGCACTCGTCGAACCCGGACCCGACGACCTCTTCCTCGCCGAGGATTCGCACCAGCGCATCTACGGCAAGAAGATCACGCTGAGCCACTACGGGATCCAGGTACGCGGGCGCTCACGACGCCTCACCCGCAATTACCGCACGACGCGGCAGAACCTGGCCCTGGCGTTCGGGATTCTCGACCCGGGCGCGTACGAGGACATGGAGGGCCAGGCCGAGGAGCACCACTATGTCTCGCCACGCAGCGGGCCTGAACCGCGGTACATCCCCGCCAAGAACCGCGCGAGCGAACTGGACGCGGCCACCACCCTCCTACGCGAGTGGATCGCTGAAGACAAGAACAAAGAGCGGGCGGCCCCGGAGTCGATCGCCATACTCGTGCGCGACCGCTACCAGCGCGACATCGTCGCGACAGGGCTTGCCGAACGCGGCGTGGACGTGCGACCCGTCGACCGCGAATCGGCCGGCCGCGGCCGGCCACTCGTCATGACCATGCACCGAGCCAAAGGCCTGGAATTCCGGAAGGTCCTGCTGTTCGACGTGAGCAAGGCCGCGATTCCTCGCGCCCTGCACGACCAGCAGTACTCGCAGGCCGACGCCGCCGATGCGCTGCTGCGCGAACGCTCCCTACTGTATGTGGCGGCCACTCGCGCCCGCGACCAACTCGCTATCTCATGGAGCGGCGAGCCGAGCCCGCTTCTAGAGCAGCTGACATCGGGCAAGTAGCGGGTCGGCTGCGGGTAATCCCGCCGGCTCCTGCCAGTCCTGGCCGCGCGGCAACTCTAACCGCGTGGCCGGTCTGGCGCGGCGACGGCCGGATTAAACCCCCTGATGGTCCCGGCCGGCGCCGTGGTCCGGGCCGTCACAGGTAGTTGGCCCGCAGCTCCTCCGGGCTCTTCGCGGAAAGGTCGGCCAGCGTCACGTCGAACACCGTGCGCGCACCGCCCTCGCCCCGCGCGGCCATCCTCGCGGCCGCCCGCCCCATCGTCGCCACAACGGAACCAGTGAATTCCGGGTTCGACCCGAGCTGCAACTCGAAGCCCACGGTCTCCGCGACGCCATCGGACGTCGTGCCGCGCCGGATCACCGTCCCACCGTGCGGGATGCCCGAATGCTCGGCGGCAAGTTCCTCGGCAGAGACGAAATTGACCGTGGTGTCGTAGTCGGCGAAGTAGTTCGGCATCTCGACGATCTCCCTCTCGATGCGAGCGAGGTCGGCGCCTTCTTCGGCTACAACATAGCATTCGCGCTTGTGCATGGACCGGGTCGTCAGCTCGACGTCCTCGCCATTCTTGACCGCCTCGACGGTGGCCGGCACCGGAAGCGTGTACTGCTTGGCGTCGACGACGCCGTCAATGCGACGCAGGGCGTCCGAGTGCCCCTGGGAAACGCCAGGCCCCCAGAAGGTGGTCGTCGCGCCGTCGGGCAGGACGGCTTCGCCAAGGACGCGCAGCATGGAGAACAGGCCGGGATCCCAGCCCGTGGAGATGAGGGCGAGGTGGCCCGCGGCCCTGGCGGCAGCGTCGACGGAGGCGAAGTACTCGGGGATCTTCGCGTGCGTGTCGAAGGAGTCGACCGTCGTGAAGAAGGCGGCAGCGGCAGGCCCCTGCTCGGCGAGGTCGGTGGCGGAGCCACCGCAGTTGAGGCACACGTCGACCTTGTCGGTCCAGGCAGCCATGTCATCAATATGCGCGACCGGCGCACCCTGGGTGGTGATCGAGTCGGGGTCACGGCGGGTGAAGACGACGACGAGCTCCATGTCCTCGTTCTTCGAGATCGCCTGCTCGGCACCTCGTCCCAGATTTCCGTATCCGTTGATCGCGACCCTAATCATGAAACCTCCTGCAACTAAGTTGGACATCGCATATTCTCGCATCGCAGGCGGCCCCGCGCAGTGTGCGCGCCACGTTGGCGTGCGACGTCACACGTTCTTCCTGCGAGCTTGCCGCCAACTTCTTGCGAGCTTGTCGCCGATCGACGTCCCCCCATTCGTGCCGGGCGCCAACCCACTCACTCACACCCAGACGCCCGTCGCAAGACGGGGCCGGGCACGCGGCCAGCCAGTCGCTACGTGGGAACCCGCGGAAATCTTCACCCCACGTGGAAGTAGGCCTCGACCAGGTCCTCGACCTGCACGCGCGCCTCGGCGATATCCTCGCGCAGGGACTCGTCGCCCAGGTCGGAAAGCATCTGCGCCCACGAGTCGATCAGCCCCGCCGGGAAGACGCCGAAAGCCTCGTAGGTCTGCCTCTGCGCCAGCAGTCGCCCCGCCGCCTCAGCGCACGATGCCGGAAGCTGGTCTAGCCCTTCCGTCTTCGAGGCGTCCCCGCTGACATAGCGCTCATTGGCGTAGTCGAGCATGCCCGGCTCCGTCAGGCCGACCCGCGCGGCCACCGTGATACCGGCCAGCAGCAGGTGCACATTGGCCGAACCGTCCGGCGAACGCAACTCGACCGTCTGCGAGTCGTTCGGCAGCGCGCCGATCGAACCCTCCTGCGGGTTGGCGTCGCGGAACATGCGGTCGTCCAGGTTCTGCCAGCCCAGCGGCACGCGCACCAGGACCGAGCGGTTGCGGTCGCCCCAGCAAATTGCCGTCGGCGCCTCCTGGTGCGGAACCAGGCGCAGGAACGACGTCGGCACCGTGTTGCCGAATGCGGTCAGCGAGGCCGCGTGCGAAAGGAATCCGCCAATCACCTTGCGCGCCTGGTCGGTCAGCCCACTGCCCTGCGAGAACTGGTTGACGCCGTCGCGCATGAGGCGCGTGTGGAAATGCATGCCGGAGCCGGCCTGACCCACGGCGATCTTCGGGGAGAAAGAAACCTCAATTCCGTAGGAGCTGGCGACCTCGCGCACCACCCACTTGGCGAGCACCATCTGGTCGGCAGCCCGCGTAACATCCGTCGGCAGAAATTCAATTTCCTGTTGGACCATCTGGCGGCCGTCGGCGATGAAGTTTCCGACCTCGGCGTGAGCGTACTTTACCGAGCACCCCATGCGCACGAGGTGGTTGAGGACCTCGGTGCGGATCTCCTGCCACTTCGAGAAGGGGCCGGCCTCGTGGTAGCCACGCTGGGGCTCGACCGCGTAGAGGTCGTCGGCCTCCGAGAAAAGGTAGTACTCCAGCTCGCCGAGGGCTTCGAGCCGGCAACCGGTCTCGGCCTCGAGGGCCTCCTGCGCCTTGCGAAGGACCTGCTGCGGCGCGCTGGCCAGCGGATTGCCGTCGACGTCGTAGAAACCGCAGAGGATGTCGAGCGTGGGCAGCTCGGCAAAGGGGTTAACGTAGGCCGTACGCAGTTGCGGGATGACGTACAGGTCGGAGCTGGTAGCGTCGACGAAGTCGAAGAGCGACGAGCCGTCCACCCGCTCCCCCATCGTCAGCACGCGGTCCAGGTGAGCGGCCGACTGGATGGCGAAGTTCAGCGCCTTGAGGCGGCCATCACCACCCACGTACCGCAGGTTGAGCATGGAGATGTCGTTGTCGGCGATGAAGCGGGCGATGTCGGCGCGCGTGAACTCGTCGGCCGGTTTGCCGAGCGCGCGGACAAGTGGATGCGGGTTGAGTGCGATGGCGTCGGTTTCGAGCATCGTGTCCTCCTCAGTGAGTGCAGCGTGGCCTCTTCGATCAGTACCGCACAGATTCTTTCACGCGCGGCCGCATCTAGCCACTTTCTGCGCGATCTTTCCACCGATGGACTTCAGGCTGGAGCACGGCCCTCATGAGCCTGTGCCGTAAGGATCCTGAATTGCTCCGCAGCCGCCCTACCGTCGCCGCCACCCTACCTTCTCAACCTTGCCTCGACCCATCCCGAGAGGGAATGCAGCGCAAGCAGGTTAATTAGCAGCGCCGCACCAATCCCCAAGGTCAACAAGGCCAAGGCAAGAGGCCGGGCCTGCCCAGAAGTCAGCACGACGACAACCAACGCTACCGACGGCAGCAGCAGCGCCACCGCCGTCCGACTGCCCGGCGCCCAGCCCGGGAAGCGCACCGCTTCGATCACATGTCCAATCAAGTGCAGAGTAAATGCGGCAAACGGGGCCAGTACGATTTCGACCGATCCGACGGCGATGCCGAGCCCCATAATCAAACTCGCCATGACGAACTCTTCAGCGATCATCACGGCCACGGTTTCTGTCGAGGGGTAGGCCCGGTCGGCTTTGGCGACAAACATTTCACTGGCGAAGCGGCGGTCACCCCTGTTTCGCCGAATATACGGGCGCACGCACGCGATTTCTTCAAACTCGTGAATCATGAACAGGACGATGCCGATGAAGGCGAGGGTGCCGAGCGATAACATGTCCCGACCATAGCTACCGTGGGTGGGAGGGGCCTGAACTCGGTGACGTCGTCGGCGGGCAGCAGTTAGAACCCCGCCGCCGACCACAGCCAAGCTACCGCTGGGGCCGCGTCAAGCACGGAAGTATCCCCGCCCTGCGCATTGCCATGCCCCTCGGACTGCTGGCGGCACTAGCAATCGGCGCCCTCCAGGTTCCCAGTAATTCCGACAGGCCCCACCGGTGGCTCGCGGTCGCAATATTCGTCGTGTGCATTTCCCCGTGCACCGTTGCCTTGTCGTGGATGTTCTGCGTGGACCGCAGTACGCTACCGGGAGCTGTTCGCAATATCGAAAATAGCGTCGAGAACACCTGGTATTCGAAAGCGGCCGGGGACGCCTTCCACCTAATTCTGGCCGGATGCGGCATTGGCGCGTGGGTGGCCAGTGGCTGGAACGAGGCGGTGTCCTGGACTCTCGTCGGGGTTGCTGTTGTGTCGGTTGCGGCATTCTTTGCGAGTTACACGATTCGCAGGGTGCGGCAGATGCGCAATCGAATGGCAGAGTTACGAAAAAGCTGCGGATGGTCGCAGGAGCGCCTGGCCGACGTGCTCGGCGTTAGTCGGCAAACCGTAATTTCCATCGAAAAAGGAAAATTTGCACCGTCACTCCCCCTAGCCTTCCTCATCGCGGCAACTTTCGACCTTCGCATAGAAGATATTTTCTTTCCTGAGTATGAGGCTCACGGCGCACAGTAATGAGGCTTACGGTGCCCGAAGGCGCCCAGAGAACCTATTTCTCGTCAGGCCCGGCACGAAGGGATGAGCGCTTGCCGAGCCCGCTCCGAAACACGGGCGGCCCGCCGGTCCGCATTTTTGGGGAGGACCGCCCGAACACCAGAGCGCCTCCTCGTGTACCCGAGCCTAAACGCTGTCTCCTAAACGAAAACCGGGGCTCTTTGCCGCCACCGAGTAATGATTCCCGGGTGTGTGCGGCACATGAGAATCATGCCAACGACCGCGAGCGCAATGGTTGCTGACACCGTTGCAGGATTGACCGTAAGTAGCGCCGACCACCAGTTAGGCTCCCAGTATGTGCGGTACGGGAAGAAAACCTGCACAAAAAATGCGGTGAGTGGAATTACCCATAGAGCAGGGCCGAGGAAAAGATAGGCGGAGATAATCGCGATGCTCTGAAAGAGCAGCGTGCCTTGAAGGAAAATAAGAAGATCGCGACCGCCTACGCCTACGTCCAGCGCAATATTCATCAATCCGACACTGCCGACAAGCACAATGAGCTGTGCGGCCACTACACCGGCGAGCACGCAGGCCCGGGCTCGTTTGACATGCGCCCCGGCCAAGGCTTCCATGGCCGGGGTGACGCCTGATACGCAGGCCCCGGCAAGCGCACCCAAGAAGACGGGCAGGCCCCTTGTCAGAGCGAATTCGCGCACCATATTCAAAGGCGGCATGCCGTATGACGTCGGGAATAATGCGAGCAAAGCGATCGTGACGACCACGCTCCATATCACCGCATGGCCGACGCGCCGATGCTTGGCTAGAAGGCGGATCATGACCACTTGCCCGCCAGTAGATCACGATAGGCAGCTTCGAGCCCTTCGACGCTCTGATATTTCGCATCGTGAAGCATCGCGGTCGAGCCCTGGTAGATGATATTGCCGTCGCTTATGACAACGAGGTAATCGGCGATGGCGGCGAGATCTTCGATGAGGTGGGTCGAAAGAATGATCGTCGACCTTTTGGCCACGTCGCCCAGTAGGGCGCGCAGTTCAAATCGCTGGCCCGGATCGAGCCCTGCCGTCGGCTCGTCCAGCACAACGAGGGCGGGTTCCGCCGCAATAGCAGCGGCGATCCCGGCTCGCTGACGCATCCCGCCCGAGAGTTCGCCCATCTTGCTGTTGGCGCGTTCGGCCAGCCCGACCTGCTCAAGCGCCTTGCTTGCCTCGGCCGCAATATCGGCATTGGGCACCTTGCGCATCCACAGCGCATAGGAAACGAATTCGTGCGCCGTAAAACTGCTGTCGTAGGAAAAGCCTTGCGGCAGATAGCCGAGCTGTCGGCGGAAGTCTCTTGTTGCCTGGCGGGAGTCGATCCATCTACCTTCGGCAATGATCTCGCCCGACCGCGGTTTCATCAGGGTGGTCAAGGTGCGCAGCAGCGTGGTCTTTCCCGCCCCGTTTGGCCCCAACAGGCCGATCGTCTGCCGCCGCGGCACATCGAAGGACACCTCGTGCAGAACGGCTCGTTTACCGTAGCCCTGCGAAATACTCCTTAGGGACAGCGCCAGATCGCCAGATTGCCTGGCCTCGCTGGGCTTCGCATCCATTGTTTATGCTTTCCTTTCCTCTCCGATGCTTCACAAATCGGGATTGAAGGTACATGTCTGCATGAACTCGTCCAGCTTTCCGCGCATCCACGTCAGCTGTTCCTTCTCGGGCAACTTGGCCAGTTCGGCGGTGACATCAATGCGGTTCTTATCTTGAACGGCGTCTTGTGTTTGAAATCCTTGATAGTTGATATCACCGCAAGCGTAGTTCGCCACGATATCCCCTATAAGGAACGACCTTTCACCCTTATCCTCCTCGGCGAGCGAGTCATCACGGAATTCCACCGGTCGGCGTTGGCGCAGGATCAACTACGATGACCCCAGGACCGTTTACCGCATTCACCTTCCACCTGATCGTCAAGTGTGCTAAGTAGCTTCCGGGCAGGGAATCTGGAAGCTGCCCTGCCTTACTACTGCCTTGGTTGTACTGATTGGGAAGATTGGCCAGTTTTGTGATGGGTGAGCGGCCGTTGACAGCGGTCTGGGGCCGGTAGGGACGGCTGCGCGCTTGTGACACTTACTCGCCGATGGCTTAATTGGCCCGCGGGACACCTGCACCGCAATGGATTCCTTTTACAAGTTTGCAACTCGCCCTTGTGCGCGCCTTTAACACAAGGGCCTTCAGCCCAGAGGCCTCGACATGACTCACCCGACGTGGGCCAAACGGTGGGTTCAGTCACCAGCGCCGACCTCTCCGTCGTTCACCAACCACTGACATGCGCCGAACCACGTCCCGACCCCGACCGCAACAGTTGTCCGCCGGACGGACACCTCGTTCAACGGATGTACGTCGAACCGGCGTCCGCCCGGCGGGTATCCTCTTTCTCGTTGGCTCTCACCTAGCCTGCACTCTAATGCGGGGCCCTACCGTCCGGCTGCCTCAGTGCCGCCTCAACGCGTAAGCCTCAGTGCCATAACGCCGGCTGTACCCTGGCGCCAAACGTTAGACCCGGTCAGTCGTCGCTGACAACAACGTCAACGCGGATATTGCCGCGCGTGGCGTTGGAGTAAGGGCACACCTGGTGGGCGGCGTCGGCGAGCTGCTGGGCTTCGTCGCGCGGAAGGTTCGGGACGATCACCTCGAGGACGACGGCCAAGCCGAACCCCTCACCGACCTTGCCGATCGAGACCCGGGCTCCCACCGAGGAGTCGCCGAGGTCCTTGCGGGCTTGACGAGCCACCATCTGCAGAGCCGAATGAAAACAGGCAGCGTAGCCGGCGGCAAATAGTTGCTCGGGATTGGCTCCGTTGCCGCTTCCACCCATCTCACGCGGAATCGCGAGGTCCAACGAGACGCGGCCGTCGGCGGACTGAACATGACCGTCACGCCCAGCTCCCGTGGCGATTGCTTCGGTCGTGTAGACAGGTTCGATCTCAATCTCGGTCATAGCAGCTCCTTCATCATGTTCCCGGGGTTTTCGCCACCGAGCATTTCATTGTCGCCACAAAATCTAGCGCACAATCATATTGTGCACAACTTAGTTGCGTGCGGTAATCTACCACCATGTCCGATGACCCTCTCGACCTCGACGGGCAGCTGTGCTTCTCGCTGTACCGGGCCAGTCGCGCGATCACCCGCGCCTATCGGCCACTGCTCGACCCATTGGGCCTGACATACCCGCAGTACCTCGTCATGCTCGTACTCTGGCAGGAAAGCGGCCCGGTGAGCGTCAACACAATAGGCGCTCGCCTCGGCCTCGACAGCGGCACGCTGACTCCCCTGCTGCGCAGACTGGGGCAAGCCGGACTCATCACCCGAGACCGAGACCACGAAGACGAGCGTCGTCGAGCCATTGTCCTCACCCCTGCCGGCCGGAACCTACGCGAAAAAGCCGTCGACGTTCCCGCGCAGATGGCCGCGCTTTATCCAGATGCACCCACTCAACTGCGCGACCTCAAGAACTTTCTTGACGACCTGGCCACACAGCTCACCTGACCGTCACCGGAACCGGTAACGAACCGTTTCGGATCGCTCCCCGCCCTGCCACTGCCGTCGCCGGAAACACCCACCCGGAATGAACCTGAAGCCTGCAGGCAATCCAGATAGGCCGGGCGTTCGCGCAGGCCTGCGACGGAAAAATAGGCGAGCCCAGGGGCCTGCGCCGACTCAATTTTGCCGGGCAGGGAAGCGCAGCGACCGATATTGTAATTCAGGGCGGCGGTAAACATCCCACCGGAACGGAGAACCGCGATCACTCCTTAATGATCGGGAAGCACGCATCCGTGACCCAGGTGGAGGGGTCGGGGTTGTGCGCCGGGCCGACCCGGTAGACGTTAAACATGGGTCCCGTACACAGGTTGTGGGCCGCGATGTAACTACCGATCGCCGCGGTGACCTCCGGCATGCCGTCATAGCTGCCATGAAGCGTGGCAACCACGACGTCGCGTGCCGGCACCTCGCGGCATTCTAGCGGCGCCACCGGCGTGAAGGGCGCGGGGACCGCGATCCAGACCTCGACCTCGACATCGGACTCCCTGTGCTCCGGATCAAGGTAGGTCGCGCCACCCACTCCCTCGTCATGCTCGGGCAGGGCCAGGCCGCTGCGCTCCATGAGCGGCACGATTTCCTGCCACAGCTGACCCTCGTCGTTGTGGGACGGTAGCACGCGCCGCAGGGCCGCCACCGTCATGGCGGGCATGTGGATCTGGCGGACATCGATATCCATGGTGGACTCCTTGAGATAGGCGTTGATGAGTTCGAATGCCGCGCTCATGCGTTCTAGACGTTCCCGCTCGGCATCGAGGCGGTCGCCGTGGGCGGACATGATGGCGCGCACACGCGTCGGATCGCCACGGTTGGCCATGATTTCGGCGATCTCGCCGACCGGCATTCCGGCGTCACGCAGCCGCACGATCCAGTGCGCGTCGGCGAGCTGAGAGGGCGCATAGGACCGGTGCCCGGTGAACGGGTCGATAGCGGCGGGCTCGAGTACACGCTGCTCCTGGTAGTAGCGCAGCATCCTCACGCTAATCGCCGTGAGCCTGGAGAACAGACCGATGCGCAGCAGTCCCTCGTCGTGATCCATGCCGCCATGAAACACCCTCACACTGTGTCAGATGCAAAACGACGCGTCGTCCCCTTGCACGGGCTACACACCCGGCATAACGTAGGGTATGCAGCTACACAGGAGGTGTCGACACGCCCTCGATCACTGCTCGCGACTTCAACCACGATGTCAGTGCCGCCAAGCGGGCGGCCAATGAGGGACCGGTCATCATCACGGACCGAGGCAAGCCGGCTTATGTTTTGCTGACCATTAACGACTACCACCGACTCGGAGAAACGGGCGCCTCGCTCGTGGACAGGCTGAGCATGGATGAGGACATCGAGTTCGAGCCGACCTCCATCGGCCTGAAAGTTCCGGAGTTATGAGCTACCTATTGGATACCAATGTAGTCAGCGAGCTCCGCAAGCCCGCACACAGGGCCGACCCCCGAGTGCGATCATGGGTCACTTCACGAAGGCCGTCGGACCTGTATCTCTCGGTGATAACAGCCCTTGAGGTGGAACTGGGTATAGCCAGGCTGGGCAGGCGGGATCACGCCCAGGCGCGGCGACTCCAATCATGGCTGGACGGGCAGCTTCTCGGCGTCTTTACCGGTCGCGTCCTCCCCATCGACCTTGCCGCAGCCCGCCGCGCCGCACACCTGCATGCCCCCGACCCGTGACAGGAGCGCGACGCACTCATCGCGGCCACCGCCGCGGTCCACGGCCTGACCGTCGTCACGCGCAACGTCAAGGACTTCGCGCCGCTGGAAGTCGCGGTCACCAACCCGTGGGAGGGCACGCCCCGATGAACGAGCCTGTCCGGGCAACAACGAAGCTGTCCAGACAACGCGGTTCCGTCAGTCCAGGAAGGCACGGACCTGCGAGGCGAAGAGTTCCGGCTCCTGGAAGATGGCGCCATGGCCGGCGCCGGGGTAGAGCTCCTCAAGCCTGGCGGCAGGCAGACGCCGCCCCAGGTCCAGTGTGTTGGGACTGGGAACCATGAGGTCGTTGTCGCCGTTCACCACCAGGACCGGGTGGTCGATCCGGGACAGGTCCTGCGGCTCCTGCCGCCCCCAGCCGCGCACGGCCCTGAGCTGGCGCAGGAGGCCGGGCACCCGCGCGGCCCTGTCGGGATGCTTGAAGGCGGCCACGCGGTCCAGGAAGTCATCCGCCCTGTCCCAGGCGGTCACGGGGAAGAACAGGTAGTGACGGGGGTCCTTCCGGGTCAGCGCCGCCTTCGCCATGGCCCGGAAGGTCAGGAGGCCCGGCACCCTGGTGATGCCCGCGCCTCCTGCCGGGCCGGTTCCGGCCAGCACTGCCCTGCGGAACCGCTGCGGATGGGTCAGCAGCAGCTGCTGGGTAACGAAGCCGCCCAGCGACAGCCCGAGGACGTCTACCCGCTCCAGCCCTGCGGCGTCCAGGAACTCGATCACGCCGTCGGCCATCCCCGCAACCGTGGTGGGCGCCGGGCCGGACGAGCCGCCCATGCCGCGGTAATCCACCGCTATGACCGGGCGGTCCTGCGCCAACCGGTCGACGAGCAGCGGGTCCCAGCCGTCGAGGGTGGCCGCCAGGTGATTCAGGAGCAGCAGGGGCACCCCGCCGTCGGAGCCGACCGCCCGGTACGCGAAATGCGCCCCTTGGGGCGTGGACATGCGCTCGACCGGCGCGTCCGCATATGAGCCACTGAAGTGCTTCACGGGGCTCACTCGCCGGCCTCCACGACGATCTTGCCTGGGGCTGCCTTCCCGGAGGCGGACAGCTCCATGGCCTGTTCCAGTTCGTCCAACCGGAAGGCATGCCCCACCAGCGGCTTGATGCTGCCGTCCTCAATGGCTGGGGTGAGTTGCGCCAGCCGGCTGCCGTCGGCGCGCATGAAGAGGAACTTGTATGCGATTCCCTGCTGCTTGGCGGCGCGGCGTGCGGTGCGCCCCATCAGCCACATGACCGGCTTCAGGATCGGCTTGCCCAGCTGTGCCGCGAACTCGGGGTCGGGTGCGCCAACCACCGAGACCATGGTGCCTCCCGGCCGCAGCGCCTTCATGGAGCGCAGCGTCTCGTCCTTTCCCAGGGTGTCCAGGACGACGTCGTAGCCCTTGACGTGGTCCTCGTACCTCTCGGTCCGGTAGTCAACGACGACGTCGGCGCCCAGCTCGCGGGCCAGGTCGACGTTCTTGGTGCTCACGGTGGTCGCGACCGTGGCGCCGAGGTGCTTGGCCATTTGGATAGCAATTGAGCCGAGCCCTCCGGTGCCACCCTGGATGAAGACCTTGTCCCCCGGCCTGACTCGCGCCTTCTCCATGAAGGCCTGCGCGGCCGTGAGCAGCACCAGCGGTAGGGAGGCCGCCTCGGTGAAGCCGAGCCCGGCGGGCATGGGGGCGAGGTCGGCGACGTCGACGGCGATGGCCCGCGCGAAGGTGCCGATCCGGTTGATGCCCGGGCGCCCGAACACGTGGTCGCCCACCGCGAAGTCCTCCACGCCGGGGCCAACCTCGGTGACCACGCCGGCGAGCTCCTGCCCCAGCACCTGCGGCAGCCGGTAGCCGATGAGCTGCCGGAACTGCCCGGCCGCGATCATGCGGTCGAGCGGGTTGAGGCCGGCCGCGCGGACCTCAACCACCACCTGCCCCGGTCCGGCCACCGGCTCGGGCACGTCCAGCCATTCGAGCGTCCCACCGTCACGGTAGGAGGTGAGCGCATAGGCCTTCATCACATCTGCTCCTGTCCCTGTCATGCTTCCAGCCGGAATTCAGCCCGGACGGAAACGAGTGTTAAGTCCAAAACGTCTATCTAAGTTCAAAAAACGAACTTAGCCCGCGGTGGGCGCCTCGTCAAATGAACACTCTGGCCGACACAACACCCGACGCGCTGGCAGCACAGGCTCGCATCCGCCGACGTCGGCAACTTTTACGCGCCTCCAACCCTTTGCGCGCCGCTCCCAGCCCTTCTGTGTACTCCCCCGGCCCTTCTGTACGCTGGCATCACATAGCCCGAATTCAAGCCCATGGCGACGCGGGGAGTGCCCCCCCGCGTCGCCATGACGTCGGTGAACCCGCCACGAGGACTATGCGCCGGTCAGCGCTCATCGCGTGCCGTCATCACGGCTTGGTCGCAGGCCGCAGCGTTCGGTGCTACGCTCCCTAGGTATTAGAAGCGGACTTAGGGGTGTGCCGAGTTTGCGCGCGGCGGGCGTACGCAGGCGCAACGAGTGCGCGGGTGCGACGAGCGTGCGCGCGCACGGCCGCACCTGCGGTTGCGCCGCCCGGGCGAGCCGACGAGCCTGTTCCGCCCGCATCGACACCGCTCACATGCGCGCATCTTGGACACCGCGGCGCAGTCAGTGGCGGCAACGAACGAGGAGGTGCCAGTGACCACGACACGATCGCAGCCCGCATGCCCCATCGCGGCCAGCCTGGAGTTGCTAGGGGAGAAGTGGACCCTGCTGATCCTTCGCGACATTTACCGGGGCATATGCCGGTTCAGCGACCTGGAGGAGAGCCTCGGCTGCCCGCGCTCGGTCCTGTCGGCGCGGCTGAGAAAACTCGTCGAACACGACATCCTGCGGGCCGAGCCCTACCGGGATCCTGGCCGCAGGCAGCGGCACGCCTACACCCTCGGCACCAAGGGGCGCGATCTCGCCCTCGTGCTGGCGGCGCTGCAGCAGTGGGGGCTGGCGCATCTACCGGACGTGGCACCGATCGCACCGGAGCCGGTACACCTCGGCTGCGGGAGCCCCGTCGAGGCGCGCCTGTCCTGCCGCCAGGGCCACCGCGTCGAGGCCGACGCCGTCGGCCTTCCGGAGCGGTCGGAAGCCGACTGACCACATGCCCGCCGACGCTAGGCCCATCCATCAGTCCGTTTACAATTCTTTGAAGTACCTGGCCACGGGCCAACGCACATAGCCGGCCGCCTCATAGGCGGCACGCGCCGGGGCGTGCCCCGCGTCGCCGCCTGTCTCGACCATGGCCATCCGCATACCCGCGTCGCGCACCCGTGCATGCGCATGCTTAAGCAGCGCCGCGCCCACTCCCCGACGCTGATACTCGGGGCCGACACACAGTATGTAGACCTCCCCCATCGAGTCTTCCGCGTGGATGCGCGTGCATACCCACCCTGCGAGCTCCTCGCCCACCAGGGCGACGTCGCAACAGTCGGCCTCTCGGTCAAGCACCTGGGCAAGGTCCTCGCGCTGGCGCGCTTTCCAGCCGTCCGGATAGAAGTTGTCGTACACGAACCGGGGCACGTATCCGGTCTCGAGGTCTGCACGCATGGTGGCGAAGACCGGGGACCACGCGCGGATTGACAGGTCCAGCACCCGCTCGCGCATGGCGGCGCCGTAAGCCGTCACCCTCACATCATCGGCACTCATGGGGAAGCCTCCGCTGTCGTAACGTCACACGTTAAAGCGGAACTCCACTTTATTCCCTTGGCTATACGTGCACTCTGACCTCAAACGAAGACACGCTCTGGCTCACCTCTGAGATCAATTACAGCAAATGCCCTCACACGCAAAAACTTGGTTACGACTGGTATTTCTTCACTCTCTTCAGCCATTTTGCAATGACTTCAATTTCGTCCTCTAACTCTTTGACATCCGGTGGAACGTAATTAAGTTCAGGATGAGGATCGTGCCGTGACGCCCACCCAGAGATGCGACTGTAGGAGTCATCATAGGTTTTCACGTCTTCTTCTGTTACACGACCAATGATTCGCAGTTTCCCAACTCGGACTTCTAAAGATTTATAGTCAACCAGTGGCTCGGCGATAACCTGGCTGATTATGCGCTCCCAGGTCTGCGACATGTGGCCTGCAATATCTTGGGTTTCTCGCAGATAGTCCGCCTCACTCATCCCCTTCTCATTGTGGCGCAAAGTCGCAACTTTCTCCCGGAGAGCATTGACACGTTGGGCAGCATCCTTCGCGGTCCAGGGATGGTGCAAAGTCGTGTAACCTGGCCCCAATTCCCTCCGTTTTTCAATGCCTCGTGTAGCAAATTTGACACTGGACTCGTCTGCCGCTTTATGCAGGAACATGGTGAAGGCTACGTCATGCGTGAACACCACAACTTGCCTATTTTTCGCTAGCTCTACGATGCGCCTCGCAACAGACTCGCGCTTCATATGGTCGAGGGAAGAAACCGGATCATCGAAAAACAGAGCCGACTTACTCGCGTCGAAGTGGGCCTCTGTGAGAAAACCTGCAAAACCGAGTGAGGTCTGTTCCCCTTCAGATAAGACATGCTCGAGCCTTCCACGATGGGCACCCACCAAATCTGCCTTGTGGAGTAGAGTCCCTTTTTGGGCTCTGGTGCATCCGAACGTGACGCGTTCCAGGCCGAGCTTCTTCGCCTCGCGCGTGAAGTATTGGCTCGCCTCCCCAGTTACGTATTTCTGGGTGAGTTCTTTCACCTTCTCAGTGATTTGACGAGATTTAGCCTCCGAAAGTCTTTCATCGAGCTTCGCCAACTCCTGAAGTCTAGTTCGTTCCGTTTCTATAAGTTGCCGCCCGTCCCGCATCGCGATCTGATCACGCAGTTGGCATTCTCTCGACTTTGCTTGGGCCAGTTCTTGTTTGAAACTCTCTGCGTCCACTTTTTTGCCTTGTTCACGGCAGGAAGCGGCTTCTTTACGCAGAGCAGAGACAGCGGCAATAACCTCAACACGTTTCGGCTTTCCGTCAGACAATAGTGCGAACTTACGATTATCTAACGCCTCTATTATCGAATCAATTTTTTCCGTATCGATCTCTGCAATGTGCTTTAACTTCTCAATAGCCCTTTGCACAGTGGCTGGTTCGACCTCTACTCCGTCAATTTCCTTCCTAAAGGCAGCTACCTTTTCCTGTGCAGCTTGTGCTTCTTGAGCCGTCGTGTCCATGACAAACTGTTGGAATCTCATAAGGCGTTCTGCGGCATCAGTGCCTAGCGCCTGTTGGCACAGAACACAGACTGCCCCGTCAGTGGTATGTGGGAAGTCGTGATTAGGATAAGCCACCTTCGAATATGATTCCGCTGCCCTCCACAGTGCCTTCCATGCCTGTGACCCAACTTCGCTCAGGGGCTCTTTGTTGTCGAACGCCTCAGACGAGGCAAGATCCGCTGCCCTCTGCGCAGTTTCAGCCTTCTCGGTCAGCTCTCTCAGCTGTGTCTCGGCTTGAACTCCAATATTTTTGTCGATCTCCTCCAAATGATCAGCGATCAAATCGAGGGCCTCAGCTGCCTCTTTCAGACGATCTCTTTCTTTAGTTGGATCGATTTCTCGAAGGCGAGAAACCTCTTTCATCTGTTTCTCAAGGAGCTCAGCCACGTCGGATGGGCAGGCGACTGCTGCTGTCAACTCATCGTCCGTTGTAGCAGCATTCAGCCCTTTAAGGAACTGCTCTCCAGCACTCCCTACGCTAACCTCAGGCAGAGGTCCACTATTGCTTTTCTGTTCCTTCCACTTCGAAAGCACTTTATGCACACCGACACATACCTTCCCGAGCTCCTCCAATAGCTGCACAGCCGAGGGACGGTAAGAAATCTCCGTTTCTTTGGTCAGGTAGGTATCTCCGCAGTGCTCGTCATAGAAGGCAACGCGACTGAAGTCAGGGTCAGCCGATTGGCCTAACTGGGCCGTTCTCTCAGTATCGCCAACCTGAAAAATGACTTTACCTGACGGGGAATCATCCGTATCAGCGAATACATCAGGGAGAATGTCACCCTTATGGCGCGCACGAACTATTGAACGAATCACCCGGGCATAACCGGACTTACCACTACCGTTGTTTCCAAACACCACGGTGAGACCATCTGGTTCAAATGTAAGTTCTTGGTCAGCGGCAAGGCGATTAACATTCGCGAGTTCTTTCACCGCAACTATGCGAACCGACTCATCTTTTGTTGTCTCTGAAGGTACGAGTTTTGCAAACCAACCACCATTAGGCGCCGACTCAGGTTCTTGGAGCAAGCTTTTTGCGATCTCCTCATAGTCTTGCTCATCAAGAGGCCCTTCGGTGGCAATACGAGCCAAAGCCTTCTGTTGCCACCAAGGTCTCGACACTGCCCATTGCAACACATCCTCGTAAGCTGTCATCTATGCGCTCCCTCACTCGTCGCTACACAGGGAGAAGAAATGCTTGGCGTATTGCAAGCCTGCAGGCCGTAGTTTCTGCAACAACGCCCTCGGTCTCATGCATTGGCGTACTCTCCTCGCTCACAGCGACGTCTCCGCTCGTCCTACTTCTTTCCCCCAGATGTAAGCCCCGTGCGGAACTCGACGATGCAGCCATCGAGCACAACACAACCTCTACCGTCCACACAAGGTTTCCCTCCAGCACATCTCTAATACCGACCTGCATTCAACCAGGTCACCGACGCCAACGATCTCCATTTCAATGAAGTCGTGCTCAAATTTCACATAGACAACCCAAGCAGTATGCGACTATCGAGACATATGGCCCAGCACTCATCAATGGAGGAAATATCGGCCGTCTTCAATCGCAAATGATCAACTTCATCTTTCCCCTTCAAGGTCCTCACGCCGGATACCGGAAAGAACTCGGAAATATCCCTTTACTGCCGTCGTAAAGTTCTTCAGGCGCCCGCGAGAAGTGCCTTCCGACAGCATTCCCCGCAGCAAACCCCGCAAAATCGGGAAAAACTGTGTATGACCGCATCCCTCGAGACTGTCGCAGAAAGCGACGAAGAGGCGCTTTAAGTCCGGACGGAATCGTTAGGCACTCCCTATTGAGGAAATCAGTACCCTCGATCAATGCAGATCCATCCTCCAAGGACTTGGACAGTCTGCTCACGATAAATCCGGATGCCTGCGCAACAATGCGAGACTCATCTTCAAACCGGGGAAAATAGACCATTGCCGACCCTGGGGGAATATCGCACGTAATTTGATCCCATGTTGAGATCTCACCATCCAATGCCACGATCCTCGGATCCGCCCGATAACATATCAACTCGCCATCCTGGGCGTCGAATTCTTCGCCAACCGCAAACCAAAGTGCAACGAAAAGGTCTCTGGTAACATCCAACAGACGAGTTGCACCGCCATGATGCTGCATTCGGACCATAGTCTTAAGACGACTACCCGCATAGACCCCGATACCATTGGCCTCACAGAAGAGATCATTTTCATGAGAAACAACCAATTCTTCTGTGATCGCTTGTCTATCAAATCCCCCGTTGAGCAGCCGTCGATACAGCGTGGGTAAAGGATCCCAACTTCGATCCGCCTGCCCTCTGAACACAGTCACATAATCAGGAGCTACGAGCAATTCAACCGCACTCCTAAGGAATCTACTTACTTCCTCATCCAAAGTATGGTCATCTCCTCGTTGCACTACTTGCAACTCCTGCTCAAAGCGTAAGGAGACATCATCCGTCACTTCTTCCCGCCAGAGGTAAGCCCCGTTCGGAACTCTACCACGTCGCCGTCGGCCATGACGTAGTCCTTGCCCTCCATGCGCACCTTGCCGTGGGCGCGGGCCTCGGCCACCGAGCCGTAGTCGACCAGATCCTCGTAGGAGACGATCTCGGCCTTGATGAAGCCTTTCTCGAAGTCGGTGTGGATCACGCCCGCCGCCTGCGGGGCGGTCCAGCCCTTGCGGATCGTCCAGGCGCGCGACTCCTTCTCCCCCGCGGTCAGGTACGTCTGCAAGCCGAGCGTGTCGAAGCCAACGCGCGCGAGCTGGTCCAGGCCGGACTCTTCCTGGCCATTGGCCTCGAGCATTTCACGGGCCTCGTCCTCGTCGAGTTCGACGAGTTCGGCCTCGAACTTGGCGTCGAGGAAAATCGCCCCGGCCGGTGCCACGTGCTTGCGCAGCTCGGCCTGCATGGAGGCGTCGGCCAGGCCTTCGTCGTCGGTGTTGAAGACGTAGATGAATGGCTTGGCTGTCATGAGCTGGAAGGACTTGAGGACCTCGGGGTCGATGTCGCCCAAATGCGAAGACAGCACCTTACCTTCCTCGAGCACGGCGAGGGCGGCCTTTGCGGTGTCGAGCACTTCCTTAGGCGTCTTCTTGCCCGTCACTTCCTTCTGGATGCGGGGGATCTGCTTCTCCAATGTCTGCATGTCGGCGAGGATGAGCTCTGTGGTGACCGCTTCGATGTCGTCCTTGGGGTCAACTCGACCCTCGACGTGCACAACGTCAGGGTCGGCGAAGGCGCGGGTCACCAGACAGATCGCGTCAGCCTCGCGGATGTTCGCCAGGAACTGGTTGCCCAGCCCCTCCCCCTGTGAAGCTCCCCGCACGATTCCGGCGATGTCGACGAAGCTCACCGTGGCGGGCACCGTTTTCCGGGACGAGAATAGGTCCGCGAGCACCGCGAGCCGCGGATCCGGCAGTGGCACGACGCCGACATTGGGCTCGATCGTCGCGAACGGGTAGTTCGCCGCAAGAACGGTGGCGCGCGTGAGCGCGTTGAACAGGGTCGACTTGCCGACGTTGGGCAGGCCCGCAATTCCGATAGTCAGTGACACGACGGACAGTCTACCCGCGTCCGCCGACAGACTGTCCCTTCGACCATCAACCACCTGCCCCATCCCGCGCCTCTTCTGCCGCGAGCGCCGTCGATACCGCCTCGTCTGGCCGCACCCTCTCCAACCGGCTCAGGTAGAACCACGCCACGCTGCCGAGGACCAGGGGAAGCAAAATACCCAGGCGCAGGCTGAACGCGTCGCCGATAACACCGACTGCCGGGCTGGCGAAGATCGTTCCAATCCTCATGAACCAGCTGACGGCGGTCAGCGCGGTGCCGTCCTCGAAGCCGGGAGCGGCGTCGGCAGCGGCGAACGTCGCCGGCACAAGCGTGGCACACCCGAATCCCACGAGCGCGAATCCCCCCAGCGCAGCCCACGCGACCGGAACAACCGCTGCGAGCACCAGCCCGACCGCGACCATTGCCATGCCACCGCGCGCAACGCGCAGCCGGCCCCAGCGGTCGGTCGCGGGATCACCAACGAGCCTTCCGGCGAACTGGCTGGCCATCAGGACGACGTAAGCCACCCCGGCATCCCTGACGCTCCAGCCGACCGGGCCGTTCATGTAGTTCGCGCTCCAATCCATGCCGACCACTTCGACCTGCATGCTCGCAATGCCGATGATCGCCAGCGGCATGAGCGTCCACACGCGGCTTCTGGCCGTGCCGCCGGGCGACGCGCGAGGCTCGCGCCACGCCCTCCGCTCCCGTTCCGGTAGCTTGCACAGGTCGGTGGCATACACCGCCAGTGCAATGCAGGCGGCCGAGACCACGCCAATGTGGACAGCAATCGGCACGGCAAGCGCGGCAGCCGCCGTCCCGAGAAGGCCGCCGACGATCGAACCCGCACTCCACAGCGCGTGCAGCGAATTGATGATCGAGCGCCCATAGGCCTCCTGGACGCGCATCGCATGCGAATTCTGGCCGGTATCGACGATGGCGTCCGACAGCCCCGCCACGAAATACGAACCGACGAAGAGCCACACGGCGCCGGTTTGAGCTCCGATGGCGGCCAGGCACATGAAGGCCCCTAGTACGACGGTCCACAGCAGGGCTGTCATCCTCGCTCCTATCTTCCGAATGAAGAGCGATGGCAGCATTGAGGCGCTCATCGCCCCCAGCGGAAAGGCAACGATGGCCAAGCCGAAAGCCGTATTCGACAGTTCGAGCGAATGCTTGACCTCGGGATAGCGCGGCAACATGCCGGCGAAGAACGCGCCATTGGTGAAGAAGAATAGCGAGATGCCCACACGTGCGCGCGATGCCGATGCCAATGCCGATGCCGATGTGACCGTCGAGGAAACCATGTGATGATGCTACCGACGGGGTCCGACAGAAATTGCTCGCCGACGACGTCGGACCGATCGCCGCTGCTGGCATCTCAAGCGACTCCTTTTCCCGCAGCACGTGCGCCGCCTTTTTCCTGCAGCGCGTGCCCCTTTCTGCCTGCCCCTTTCCTGCCTGCAGTAAGCGCGTCAAAAAGTGTCGGAGGCCGATGTCAGACTGCCACCATGAATGTTTCACTGGTTTTGATTGTGTTTGTGGCGGTCGCTTTCCTCGCGGCCGGATTCGTGCTCGGCTACGCCGTTGCCCTGGTCAGGATCGGGCAACGCGATCGCACCGAGGTCTCACGCTCATCCTCGCAGGTCGGTGCGGTTCAGGAACAGGCGGCGCACTGGCAGGCGAAGGCCGCCGAGGCAACCGGCAGGGCCGGCGAACTCGAACGCGAGAATGCCGACCTGCTCGAACGGGCGCACAAGGACCAGACCATCGTCCAGATGCTCGGTCCCCTTTCCGCGCGCCTGCAGGACATGACGGATCGTGTCGCGGCAATGCAGGCGAGTCAGGCCGCACAGGATGCCGCCCTGCGCGAACAGCTGACGGCAGCCGTTGCGACCAATAGGGAGCTGGCCAAAGAGACGACGTCCCTTCGCGCGGCGCTGACATCGGTGTCGTCGCGAGGCACGTGGGGCGAGGTCGAACTGCGTCGAATCGTCGAGGCTGCCGGAATGATGGCTCACGTCGATTTCTCCAGCCAGCAGTCGGCTTCGAAGACAATGCGCGGGTCCGCGTCACAATCCGACTCAGCGTCCAGGCCCGACCTGACGGTGCATCTTCCGGGAGGCGCGCACGTGGCCGTCGACGCAAAGGTTCCGCTCTCTGCGCTCCTGCGAGCACAGGACATTGATGGGGCTGAGGAGGGCGCCCAGGCCAGGCGCGCCGAACTCGTCGCCGAACACGCCCGGGCACTGCGCGCACACGTCAAGGAACTGGCCAGACGGGACTACCCTTCCGAGTTCCCCGGCTCCCCGAGGATCACGGTGCTCTTCCTCCCGGCGGAGTCTTTGCTGTCCGAGGCACTCGCCTGCGACCCATCGCTGCTTGAGGACTCCCTCGCCCAGGGGATCACTCCGGCCACGCCCAGTTCACTCCTGGCTCTCCTGCGTTCGATAGCAGCCGTCTGGTCCTCGACGCGCATTACGGAGGAGGCGCAGGCAGTGCTCGGCCTGGGAAGGAAGCTCGTCCAGCGGCTGGGGACCGTCGCTGGACACATGGACAAGCTCGGTTCCTCATTGCGCTCTTCGGTGGATCGTTACAACAAGACTGTTGCTTCGCTGGAAAGCCGCGTGCTCGTCGTCGCGAGGCAGTTCGAATCGCTAGACGTCGAGATCGTCAATCCGCGCGTCATCGAAAGCGACGCCGCCCAGGTCAGGTCAATCGCGGCGCCAGAACTGGCGTCCGCAAAGGAAGCAGAACTCGCCTACGGAAAGGAGGAAGGTCGTGACCACGGGGATGACCGTGAGTGACTCGCGACAACCTAGGCGAGCTACATCCGGCCCGCGCGGCGTCAACGCGAGAAATGAGAAGGGTTTGGGCTTTCGAGCGGCCTCCGGGCCAACGCCGCGTCGCCTGCGCTGCCCGGTACGGCGCCTAGTCGGTTTCCGCCGACGCCGACTTCTGCACGCTTTGCGGACTAGCATTCGCCTTGCGTGCACTGTCGATGACAGCGGTACCGCGTATACCACCGCCAGCCGCCGAAGGCCGTGCCTTGTCCCGCGAACGCGGGGAGCGCTCACGCGCACCCACGGCCCTTTCCCGCACCTTGTGGGGCCGGTCCGGCTCCGCTCCCGTCGCCTTGAGATCGGCTCGCAGGTTCTTCGGCAGCGAGAAGCGAATGTCTTCCGTCGCCGTGAAAACGGGGTCGACCTGCGTGTACCCGAGGTCCGCCAAGTACTTGACGACATCGCGCACGAGGATCTCGGGAACAGAGGCGCCCGACGTCAGGCCGACCGTCGTCACGCCATCCAGCCAGGCGGGATCCACCTCTTCGGCCCGGTCGACGCGGTAGGCCTTGCCGGCCCCGGCTTCGAGGGCAACCTCGACGAGGCGTACGGAATTGGAGGAATTGGCCGAACCCACGACGATCACGGCATCGCACTCGGGAGCCATGGCCTTGACGGCGCCCTGGCGGTTCTGCGTCGCGTAGCAAATGTCATCGGACGGCGGGTCGATGAGATTGGGGAAACGCTTGCGCAACAGTTCCACCGTCTTCAGCGTCTCGTCGACGGAAAGTGTCGTCTGCGAAATCCATACGACCTTGTCCGGGTCGCGGACCTGAACCGAGTCGACCTCCTCGGGGCCGTTGACGACCTGAATGTTGTCCGGCGCCTCACCCTGCGTGCCCTCGACCTCCTCGTGCCCCGTGTGGCCAATGAGCAAGATGTCGTAGTCACCCTTGGCGAATCGCACGGCCTGTTTGTGAACCTTGGTCACGAGCGGACACGTTGCATCGATCGTCTGCAGGTGCCTGGCAGCGGCCTCCGCGTGCACCGCCGGGGAAACGCCGTGAGCCGAAAAGACGACGCGCGCCCCCTCGGGCACCTCGTCGGTCTCGGACACGAAGATCGCCCCGCGCTTGGTGAGTGTCTCCACGACGTACTTGTTGTGGACGATCTCCTTGCGTACATACACCGGCGCACCGTAGAGGGCGAGAGCCTTTTCCACGGCGTCAACCGCACGGTCGACACCCGCGCAGTACCCCCGTGGCGTTGCCAGGAGGATGCGACGCCCATCTTGCGTCGGCGTCGACTCCACCTCCGAGGGAAAGGCGGACGCCCCCGCGAGGGAAACTGTTGGCCCCGCCGAAAAATCGCTCTGACTCACACCCCAAGCGTAATGCTCTGCCGAGACCCGACGCGAGCGTGGTCGGTCACGGAGCGTGGTCCGCCTCAAATGGGTCAACGCGGGCCAGTCGAAGCTCGTTCTCCAACCGCAGGTTTCAACCCGTGGGCGACGACCTTGAACCAACGCACGCCAGCCGCTCTGAATCAACCCATGCCAGCCGGAGCGCCTTGTCAATAGGAAAGCTTGTTCTCAATAGGAAAAAGGGCATGTCGGAATCGTTCAAGAATATGGAAACATGTGTGCATGGCGCAGAAAATACCCGTGCCAGCCGAACTTCCTCAGTTCGCGGCGCAAACCACCCCAGAACGACCATGGCCCCTGCGCGTTCTTTCAATGAAGATCAAGGAGTACGTCTCGGCCATGTCGAGGCTGTGGGTGGAGGGCGAGATCGTCACGCTTCAGCGCCGGCCCGGAGCCCGGGTTCAGTTCTTCACACTGAGCGATACAGAAGCCAAAGTGTCGATCACCGTCAAGATCATGACCCACCTGCTACCCGCGGACCTCGATGCCGGCCGGCGCGTCGTCGTATGCGCCAAACCCGACTTCTACGACGTCAACGGCTCCCTCTCCCTGTGGGCTGACGAGGTCCGCCCCGTCGGAGTCGGCGACATCCTCGTCCGGCTCGAACAGCTCAAGGCGCGTCTGGCAGCCGAAGGTCTCTTCGCCCCCGGAAGAAAACGGCGGCTCCCCTTCCTCCCCCGCGTCATTGGGCTCATCTGCGGGCGCAACACGAAAGCAAAGGAAGACGTCGTGGTCAACTCACGCCTGCGCTGGCCGTCCGCGCACTTCGACGTGCGCGAGGTGCAGGTGCAGGGCTCCGGCGCCGTCGATGCGATGGTCGAGGCGCTGCGATTGCTCGACGCCGCACCCGACGTCGACGTCATTGTCCTGGCCCGTGGGGGTGGCAGCGTCGAAGACCTCCTCCCCTTCTCCGATGAACGCCTCGTGCGGGCCGTTGCGAGTGCCAGCACACCCGTCGTCTCCGCGGTCGGCCACGAAGGCGACAACCCGATCCTCGACCTTGCCGCCGACCTGCGCGCCTCCACGCCCACCGACGCCGCCAAGCGCATCGTCCCCGATGTGACGGAGGAAATCGCCACCATCACGCAGGCCGTCCGTCGCGGCCGCGGAGCCATCGCGAGCGCCATTGACCGTGCTCAGTACGACCTCGACGCGATACGTGCCAGGCCCTCCCTGTCCAATCCGCACTCGATGGTGGATGTCAGACAGATGGACATTGAGGCTCTGTCACGGTGGCTGCGCGCCCACGCCTCGCGCATCGTGAGTGAAGAATCCGGCGATCTCCAGGCACTGCTCGCCAAGCTGCGCGCACTGTCACCCCGGGATACGCTCGAGCGCGGGTACTCCATCCTTCTCGATGAGACGGGCGCCGTCGTCGACGATGCAGCCACAACACGTGCGAATCAACACCTGCAAGCTTTTCTCGCCAAAGGCCATCTGACGCTTGCGGTGCTGGACGATAGCCGGCTAGGAGGGGATCATGGCTGAGCAACCGCCAACTGACACGAGCCGTGAGCGTTCCCGCAACGCGAGCGACATTCGCGAGATGGATAGCAGTCACGAAACGGATGCCATTGACGAGAAACGCGGCGGCCCACGGGGATCAGATCGCGGCTATGACGTAGGTGCGCTCAGCTACGAAGAGGCACGCTCACGCCTCGTGGAAATCGTCGCGCGGCTGGAGCAGGGGGCCATCCCCCTCGAGGAGTCGCTACGCCTGTGGGAACTTGGCGAACAGCTCGCGCGACACTGCCAAGCCTGGCTAGACGGGGCGCGCCAGCGTCTCAACGCCGCGAGCGCTCCCGATCCCCAGCCCGAGGACGACGAAACCAGCCGCTCCGGCGCTGCCCACGTCGACGACACCTTCCGCGTCGACGGCGCCTCCCATCCCGATAGCGCCAGCGAGGCATCGGATCCCACGGCAAACTCTTCCGACGCCGGCAGCCTCACACCCGACGCCGCCACGACGAACCCAACCGGCAGGCCAAACGCCACCCAAGCCGGCAGGAAAAACGAAGGCAAGAAAAACGCGAGCCCCACCGGGAAGGAAAAGCCATGAGCGCCCTGGTCATCGGTGAGGCGCTCATCCTTCAGACTGTCGCAGGCGACGGCACGATCAGCCGTCGCCCCGGGGGCGCCATGCTCAACACCGCGATAAGCCTCAGGCGGCTCGGCCGCACCGCCCGCCTCGTCACCGATTTCGGCTTCGATGTCGGCGGCGACATCCTTGCCGAGTACACGGCAAGCAACGGCCTTGAACTCTGGCTCCCGCTCGACACCCAGCGCCGCAACCCCACATCGGTCTGCCACCTCACCCCAAGCACCGCAGACCCGGCCGCCCCAAGCGCCACAGACCTGGCCACCGGCGCCGCAAGCCCGGCCACCCCCGCCGCAGACCCAGCGACCCCAAGCGCCCCAGGCCCGGCCACCCGAACATTCGACTTCACCTGGGATATCCAAGACATCCCCGCGTCAGGCGCCTGCAAGCTCGACCTGGAAGTACTCGCCCCTCGCAGCGTCGCCTTCGGCTCGGCCGCATGCCACGTCGAGCCGGGCGCCACCAAGGTTCGCAACTGGGTTACGCACCTGCGTGACAGCGCGACGATTCTCTACGATCCCAACGTCATCCCCGAGCTCGTCGGCGACCTCGACCGCGCCCGCGAAACCGCCGAGGAGTTCGTCGCCCTGTCCGACATCGTCAAGGCCTCCAGCGAGGACATCGCCCTTCTCTTTGGGCCCGACGCCGACTTCGCCCAGATCGCCGACCGCTGGCGCAGCAAGGGGCCATCCCTCGTCGTCATCACATGCGCCGAAGAGGGAACGCTGCTCTACCCACATGACGGCAGCGTCGTGCATATCCCACCCCAGCAGGTGGAGGTCGTGGACACCGACGGCGCCGGCGATGCCTTCTTCGCCGCCCTCATTGATGGGCTCTGCAGGCTTTCGCTCGACGGCGCAGACAATCGCGAGAGCTTGAAGCGCATCTCGCGCACGCACCTCCACACGCTCGGCGCCTACGCCACGACCGCTGCGGCCATCACTGTCTCCCGCGAGGGCGCCAATCCCCCGACTCGCGAAGAGCTCGCCGCGCTGAATGGCAAGTATAGGACCGTATGAGACCGAAGAACTGCCGGTAGCGGAAGACGACGCCGAAGAATCTGACGACTCGCGGCTGTCGGTCGCCGCGGCACGACGCCGAGGAACTGCCGTGTGAACACCTCACCGTGATCGCGCCGCAGGCGCCTGCTCCCACCACTCCTCCGTACTCGCAGCGTGAACGTCTCGCGGCCGCGACGCCGCGTCCCCGCACCAATAACCACAATCATCTTCAGCAGGCAATCCCACCCTCAATTCACCCTCATGCAATACGTCACTTTTCGGTGGCTGATGTTCGGCCAGGCATACCGCTTTAGCTCTGATCTCACGCGAGTTCATGAAGATTCCACCACCGTGCGGCGAGCGCTGATGGGTATCAAAATCCCCCAGCCCGGTAGACGCGAAAGATAACGACATGATAACAATGTGTATGTAGTCACAACGGGACGATGCTTGAAGGTGAAAGGAGCGAGAACGATGGCACGTTTCTGTAAGTCGCGAGATGTTCTACGCTTCCTCGCCGTCGTCGGTTTGGTGGCGGTGATTCTTGGGCTCTCGGCACTATACGCGCCGTCGGCCCATCCCGCCAAGCAGGGGGCACCGGCCGACCGCGAGGCACTCTTCAAAGTCCTCGATGTGACTACCCACTAACTGCGCAACGGAATCGACGATGCACTTCTAGATTCCACTTGAAAACCCTCGCTTGACGAGGGTGGGGTGACGCAGATGCAACCGAATATCACACGCAGACTGTGGGCTGGGGCTCGGACGCTTCAGCCCACGGTCTTTTTTCGGTCGGGCGCTGCCACAACGTCGAACGCGCTGCCACAACTTGCCGCGCGTCGCCATGCCATCAACCGGCCACCAACCGCACTACCGGCCGAGGCGCCGCTCGCGCAGGGTGTAATCGCGCAGAGCGCGCAGCAGATCCGTGCGTCGGAAGTCCGGCCAGTAGGCCTCGCAGAAGTACAGCTCGGTGTGCACGCTCTGCCACAGCATGAAACCGCTCATCCGCTGCTCGCCCGACGTTCGAATGACGAGGTCAGGGTCGGGCTGCCCCTTTGTGTACACGTGGAGGGTAATGTCGTCGACCTTGAACGAATCGGCGATCTCCTCCAGAGAACGCCCGGCCTCGGCCTGCGAACGCAGGAGCGAGCGGACGGCGTCTGCAATCTCCTGGCGACCCCCGTAGCCGACGGCGATATTGACCGCCATTCCGTCGACGTTCGCCGTACACCGCTCGGCAGCGAGTAGCCTCTCAACGAAAGGCTCGGGAAGCATATCGAGGCTCCCCACCATGCGCAGGCGCCAGGACGCACTTTTGGCCAATGCTTCAACGGTTGCCGCGATAATCTCGGTCAGCTCTTCGATCTCGTCGCTGGCGCGCTTGAGGTTGTCGGTGGACAGTAGCCAGAGCGTGACGACCTTAATCCCCACCTCGTTGCACCAGCTGAGGAACTCCTGGATCTTGTCGGCACCGCGCTGATGCCCGAAGGAAGCCTTCCGCCCGAGCTCGCGCGCCCAGCGGCGATTGCCGTCGAGCATCACGGCGATGTGCTCGGGCAGAGTCGACGAAGCTATCTGGCGCATGAGACGCCGCTCGTACAACCTGTACAGCAGTGCCGGTCCGTCCATGAAGCACCTCCTAAAACCCTTTGGCCCTAGATTACTCGGTGACGCACCTCCCATCTTCACCTTGCGATCAGGCAGCGTGGATAATCTTGTCAAAACGCCGCGGTTCAACAGCACGAAGGGGGCACACGTGACATCTGTTCCAACACAGCGTCAGTTGCGCAAGATTCGTCTGGCAAACCTACCCAAGCCGAAGGCGCGCGGCTGGATCCATGCGCTCACCGCGCCGCTCGCACTGGCCAACGCGATCGTCCTGCTCGTCTTCGCGCCGACGGGCGCGATGAAAATGGCGTGCCTCGTATTCGGCATTGGCTCGGCGGTTCTCTTCGGGCACTCCGCGGTCTACCACCTCGGCCATTGGACGCCCAAAGTCCACCAGGTCCTGCGCAGGCTCGACCATTCCAATATCTTCGTCATGATCGCCGGCACGTACACGCCCATCTCCGCTGCCCTGCTGCCGGCGCGCACGGCCGCATTCGTCCTGTCCATCGTCTGGCTGGGAACCCTCGGCGGGATCTACCTGGCGGTGGCAAAGCCCGACGCCCCGCGCTGGCTGACCACCAGCCTGTACGTAGCGCTCGGTTGGATCGCCGTCTGGTACCTGCCGGTCTATTGGCGCGAGGGTGGCCCCGCCGTCGTCTGGCTCATCCTCGCCGGAGGCATCGCCTACACGATCGGCGCGCTCTTCTACGGCATGCGCTGGCCCAATCCATGGCCGCGCGTGTGGGGCTACCACGAGTTTTTCCACACTGGCACGCTCATCGGCTACGCATGCCAAGCCGTGGCCGTGTGGCTGGCCGTCATGTCGGTCGCCTAGGCCTTAGGCCGTACCTCCATCAATCCAGTCGTCCGGCCCGACCAATGGGCGGGTCACGTCGGTCGACCAGCCCACCGCCGACGACGCAGACCTAGGCCGACGCCGAGCGCTAGGCCCGCCGCTAGCCCGAATTCCTCAACGGCCCGGCGCTAGCCCGAACCAGAGCACGCAACCCGCTGCCAGCGCCCGTCACCATCCCGACACCATCGCGACCTGACCCATTCCCATCCCGAACCGTCGCGCATCGTCGGGCTTCGCCACGGGCACTAACACCCATGGGGCAGTCCGTATCGCTTTTCGGCGCGGTGCTGGTATTGTTTCCGGAAGCAGTACCATGTCCGCACTCGCGGGCATGGCTTTTTTACTCGGACTTCCCGGGGACGTATGAAGGAGTGGAACATGGCCGAAGAGCAGAAGGGCGCCTGGCTCTCGCCCGAAAGTTACGAGCGCCTCAAGGCCGAGCTCGAGGAGATGACGACGACGGGCCGGGCCGACATCGCCCGCAAGATCGAGGCCGCGCGTTCCGAAGGCGACCTGCGCGAAAACGGCGGCTACCAGGCCGCACGCGAAGAGCAGTCCAAGATGGAAGGCCGCATCGCCGAGCTGACGCACCTATTGGAGAACGCCACTGTTTCTCAGCCGCCGGAGGCCACGCAGGTGGCTGCGGGCACCGTCGTCACGGCGCTCATCGCGGGCGAAGAGGAGCGTTTCCTCCTGGGATCGCGCGAGGCGGCGGATCTGGTCGACATTGAGGTCTACCCCGAAAACGCCCCCCTCGGCAAGGCGATCCTGGGCTTAAAGCAGGGGGACTCGACGTCGTTCGCGACCCGCAACGGCAGGAAGATCTCGGTCGAGATCGTCAAAATCGAGCCTTTCGAGGGCTGAGTCCGGAGGCAACTCATGAACAGCTTCGACACAACCCGTCCGGTCAGCGCCGACGACGCCCTTCCGGGACGCGACGAGCCCGTGCTCGCCGAACCCGCGCCGCACACGGTCCTCGGGACGGACATCCTGGCCGAGCCCACCGAGGAGCAGGAAGTCATCTACCTGGCCTCGGGCTGCTTCTGGGGCGCCGAGAAGGTCGCCTGGGAACTCGGTGCGGACTCCACCGCCGTCGGCTACATGGGTGGCTTCACACCCAACCCGACATACGAGGAGGTGTGCACCGGCAGGACCGGGCACGCGGAGATCGTCCGCGTGCTGTATTCGCCCGCCAAGCTGGCCACGGAGCAGCTGCTGCAGGCCTTCTTCGAGTCTCACGACCCCACCAGTCTCAACAGGCAGGGCGGCGACATTGGCACGCAGTACCGCTCGGCGATCTTCCCGACGACGGCGGCGCAGGAAGAAACCGCCCGCGAAATGATCGCGGCCTACCAGGAGCAGCTTTCGGCCGCCGGATTCGGCGAGATCGTCACGGAGCTCGCGCCGGCGTTCGAGGCGGGAACATTCTATCCGGCCGAGGACTACCACCAGCAGTATCTGGACAAGAACCCCGGCGGCTACCAGTGCCACGCCCGCACGGGTGTCGCGTGTCCGCTGCCCGGCGGGAAGTAGGCAGAAGGGTAGTAGGCGGAACAGGCGCTGCCCGAAAGTAGGTGGAACAGGCACCGCCCGGCGCGAGGACGTAGACGCCGCTCGGCCGGGATCGGGCGCGCTCTGACGGCGTCGATCGGGCGGTCGTCCAGAGTACTACTGTCGGCGCTTGAGTTTGCGGCCGCGCCAGTTCGCCAAGTTCGACGTCCCCGAATGCATCACCTGTTTGCGCGGGCGGCTCGCCGCGCGCTTCGGCGGAATCGCCACCGTCCTCATGTCAATGCGGTGAAGCACCTGGTTGACGACCGCCACGTCGATCATTGGGTCGCGGCGAGCCTCGAGCACCTCCGATCGCGCCGCCTCCAGGGCAACGGACTGGGCTCCCACAAGCATGTCGTGGTGATCCTTAGCCTGGCGCACGGCGGTGTCACTCAGGCCCTCGGGCTTGCCTATGCGCATTTCCGTGAGGAACCTCGATCTGAACCTCGTGCTCCACGCCCGCAGATCGTCTTTCTCCCGTTCTGAGGCGTCAAGATTCTCGATATGCACCTCCAGCGCGTGGTTCGCCGCGTGATAGGCGCGTTCGACAAGCTCGGCGATCTCCTCGGCCTCGACGCTCTCGTCCTCTTCGAGCTTGAGCGTGCGGATGAGCCAGGGCAGCAGCAGACCCGTGGGCACGAGCGTGACCATGAGGACGACGGCGGCCACCACGACGGCAAGCTCGCGGTCCGCAAGCCGCTCTCCCCTGACGAAGACGGGAAGCGACAGGGCCAGGGCCAGGGTCGCCAGCCCCCTCATGCCGCACCACGTGATGACGAGGCAGTCGCGCCACGAGCGAGGTATCCGCCGTCCGCCTCCCTGCATGATCGCGATGAACCGGAGCAGAAGTGTCGCGGCGAAACGCACGGCGACGACCACCACGACGACGATCAGCGCAATGCCCAGGTACTCGACAATCTCCGCCCAGCCTTCCTCGTCGACGATGGCGCGAAGCTCCAGGCCCATGAGCCCGAAGGCCGTGCCCGTGACGAGCAGGTCGACGATCTCCCAGAAAGAGGCGGTCATGAGCCGGTCGCGAGCAGCCTCCGGGTCGACGCGCCGGTTGATCTCCAGCGCCGTGACGACCACAGCAATGACGCCCGAGGCGTGGACCTCCTCGGCCAAAAGGTAGGCGACGAACGGAACGATAATGGTCACGGCCCCGGACGCGGCGACGTTGTCAATGGTCCTGCTGGCGGCGCTCGCCAGCCACCCGATCGCGTATCCCACGAGAACGGCGATGACGGCGCCGACCACGAACCTGAGGAACACACTGGAAATCGAGGCATCACCGCCGAGCGTGGAAACCGCCGTCGTGAAGACGACGATCGCCACGGCGTCGTTAAAGAGCCCCTCGGTCTGGAGCGTGCGCATGAGCCCGCGCGGGAGCTTCGCCGGCTCGGCCACGGACTCGACCGCCACGGGATCCGGCGGGGCGATCATCGCGCCGAGCGCGAAGGCCAGTGGCATGGCTATTCCCGGGACCAGAAGCATGACGATGCCGGCCACGGAAACGGCCGTGGTGGCCGTGAGAACCACGGCCATGACCAGAAGGGTCCGCCAACGCCGTCGAAAGACCGACCACGAGGCGCGGCGCGCCATCGCGAACAGCAGTGGCGGCAGGAAGAGCGGCAGAATGATCTCGGGATCGATCTCGAGCTCGGGCACACCGGGGATGAAGGACAGGCCGCCCACGGTCAGTAATAGAAGAATGGGATACGGCAGATGAATGCGTTCACCCACGACGACGGCGACGATCGTCACCGCGAAAAGACTGAGCACTATCACTAGGGCAGTCACTGTCAACTCCAATGTGTCCGCGTGTGGAAAGCCTTCTTAGCCACGGCAACACGTCCCGCCCGGCCGTGAGGCCCGCGTCCATTATCCCCCAATCACGCCGACTGCGGCCGAGATTCGCCGCGACGTGAAAGCCTGCGCTTCCGCGTAGGCCGCGGCCGAATCGCGCGGCACGGCGCATCCGCACCTGCCACCGACCGCGGCTGTCACTAGACTGTGCGTGTAACGTCGGCTATTGAACCGGCGTCGAACATCGCACCAGCACTTCCTGACCGAGAGGACATCATGGACGTCACACTTCCCACCGTCACCGGCGGCTTCGGCGAGGCTCCGCAGCTGGAATTCCCGGACCAGGGCGCACCCCGCGGCCTGCACGTCACAGTCCTCGAGGAGGGCGCCGGCCCGGTGGTTCAGGCCGGTCAGAGCATCGAGGTCGACTATCACGGGCAACTGTGGAACGGCCGCGTCTTCGACTCGTCGTTCCGCCGCGGCAACCCGACATCCTTCCCCATCGGTGTCAACATGGTCATCAAGGGCTGGGACTTGACGCTAGTGGGAAAGAACGTGGGATCGCGCCTGCTCATCTCGGTTCCCCCCGAGAAGGGCTACGGAGCCAAGGGCAACCCGCGCGCCGGCATCCGTGGAACGGACACGCTCGTCTTCGTCGTCGACATCCGCGCCATCGTGTGACCGCGCGCCGACCGGCTGGCCTCGTGGGCGGGTGCCAGGCCGACGCCGCGCCCCGGGCACACAGCACACCCCCGACAGCACGGCAACGGTGGGGCGGAAGATCTTCCACCCCACCGTTGCCAGTGTCTTTACCTATTGAAACTACGTCGTTGAATGCATCATCGGCCGACTAGCTGACCGAGCCAACCAACGTGCCACCGGACCGGCCACTGCGTGACCAAGCCGGCCAGCCGCGGGCTTACCCGCCTGCCAACCGGCTCAAGCGGCCCGTCAGTCCGAGTTCGCCAGGATAGCGAGCACCCGCAGAACCTCGACGTAGATCCAGACGACCGTCACCGTGATGGAGAAGGCCACCGTCCAGGCGAAGCCCTTGGGGGCGCCATTGTCCACGGCGTAACGCACGAGCTCCAGATCGGAGATGAGCATGTATCCAGCGACGACGATGAGGATGAGTCCGAAGATCACGCCGATCGGAACGCCACCGACCTCGTAGGAATCCATGCCGAAGGTACGGTCGCTCATTCCCGTCATTCTGATGATCAGATTGACAAAGCCGTAGACGATTGCGGCCACCATGATCGTCAGCATGATCTTGCGGCCCCTGGGCGACGTGCGGACCTTGCCACTCATGTGCAGGCCTGCCGCCACGGCCACGACGACCATCGTTCCAAGGATCGCCTGGAGCGCGATGCCCGGATAGCGAGCCTCCAGTGCCGCCGTAACAGTCCCGAGGGCTACACCTTCCAGAACGCTGTAAGCCAGGGCCAGCCCCGGCGAGACCATCGGCCTGAAGGCCGCGAACATGGCGACACCGAAGGCGAGAAACATTGACACGAAAGCCAGAGGACCGGCCACATCCGCTGGAATGAGGAACGCCGCGAGGCCGCCCGTGACGATGACGACGCCCAGCATGAGCACCGTCTTGATCATCGCGTCGTCGTAGGTCATCGTGTTGACGCCGGCGCCAGGCGGGGTGAACGGCCCCGAGGGCTGCGCCATGTACTGATTCTGGTACCCCTGGGCGCCGAACTGGTTGACGGGCTGACCGTAGGGGTCGTATTGAGTTTGCGCGGAGCCCGGCCCCGCGTACTGGCCATAGCCGCCCTGCTGACCGTAAGCGTCGTACTGCTGTCCATACGAGGACGACGCCGGGAAAGCGTTAGGCGTGCCTGGCTGCCTGAAGTAAGGGTTTCGGCTCATCACCGGATTGTTGGCCACTATTTCCTCCTCATGGGCAAGCAGCGCTTGTCACTAACGGGAGTCATTCTACTGTATGTCTCCCCTCGGAAAACGCCCTGTCGCTCAGCTCTCAGCACATTCGTACGGGAATATTTCGCCGCACGGTACAGGAATGGCGACGTGCCGCCCGGTGTTTGCGACCGACGGCGGGCGGGGTACATCGCCCCAAAAGCTCAGGCACCCCGCCGCAGAACCTTCCCGGCGTCGCCTGGCATCCAGAGCGCTTATGGCCAGGCGCACTCACGAGTCTCATCGCCGCGCGGGACAACTGTCGTGCTAACCCGATTTCAAACGCCTCAGTGCCTCGACTAACCTTGAGGCGCTTCGCCGCACGACAACGCAATGAACATTCAAGAAAAGGAACCGTATGATCAAAGTCGACAACCTGACGAAAAGATATGGGTCGAAGACTGCCGTCGACCAGCTCAGTTTCGAACTCGCACCGGGCAAGGTCACGGGCTTCCTCGGGCCTAACGGTTCGGGAAAATCGACGACGATGCGCTGCATAGTGGGGCTTGATCGCCCGACTGCGGGGCGATGCACGATTCGCGGCGTCGAATACTCCAAGCTGTCCTCTCCCCTGACGACGGTGGGCGCGCTGCTCGACGGCCACGCCTTCCATCCCGGCCGGACGGCGCGCCAGCAGCTGCGAGTCGTGGCTGACACCCACGGTTTTCCCAAGAGCCGCGTCGACGAGGTGCTGGAACTGACGGGCATCACCTCCGTGGCCGACAAGCGACTCAAGGGTTTCTCGCTCGGCATGGGCCAGCGCGTCGGCATCGCCACCGCGCTGATGGGCGACCCGGAGATCCTCATCTTCGACGAGCCGGTCAACGGGCTCGATCCCGACGGCGTGCGCTGGGTGAGGGAACTGTGCAGAACCCTCGCGGGGCAGGGCCGCACGGTCCTCGTCTCCTCGCATCTGATGAGCGAGATGGCCCAGACGGCCGACAACCTCGTCATCATCGGCAAGGGACGCCTCATCCGTCAGGGCGACATCAGGGAATTCACCGAGTCCGCGTCCCATACGACCGTGCACATTGCCGGCCCCGATATTCGGGCCATCGCTCACGCGCTCAGCTCGGCCGGGATCGCGGCCCAGGCGCACCCGGCGTCCGAGCGCCACCCCGAGGGCCTGCTCGACGTCGCCGCGGGGGATCGACGGCAGATCGGCCACATCCTCCACCAGGCCGGCCTGGAGATCCACGAGCTGTCAGAGACCTACTCGTCGCTCGAGGACGTGTTCATGGAGCTGACGGCCGACCAGGTCGAGTACGGCTCGGGCGGCCGCCAGGGCGCGGTACCCGCCGAGGCGACGCAGGGACCACCGGCCGGCGGCCAGTTCTACCCGCCCGGGGCCGGCTTTGCAGGACACTACGACGCGGACGGAGGCAGGCGATGAACACCACCACTCAGGGCCAGCAGGGCAGCAGCAACCACCAGAATCAGCCGGCACTACCAGTGGGCCCGACGTCGCCGCTCGGCGCGGCGCAGGCTGTGGCTCACCCGGGCCACGGAGCCTCGCCGTCGGGCCAGAACCCCACGCCCTTCGGCTCGGGCCAGCGCCTCTTCGACCCGCGCAAGTACCGCAGCCGGTTTTCCCGCCTGGTGACCTCCGAGCTGCACAAGATCACGAGCCTTCGCTCGATGCACATGACCGTGATCATTATGTTCGCTCTCCTCACGCTGATCGTCGGGCTCACGGTGAGGCAGGTTGCCAGGGGGAGCTTCAATGGACAGCTGGATGCCGAACTGGCAACGTTCCTGTCATTCATCTCCATGGTGTGCATGCTCGTCATCGGCGCGCTGGCCGTGACCGGCGAGTACGCGTCGAACACTATGCGTACCACTGCGCTGTCGACGGCCAACCGGATGTCATCCTTCGCCGCCAAGTGCGTTGGCGTCGTCATCGTCACCGGTATCGCGACGGCCGCGCTGCTCCTCTTCCTCCTGGTCGTGGCCGGACTCATCGTGGGCAGTGGCTTCGATCTGGATGCCTCCGATTACGCCACGCTGGGGCGGACGTGGCTGCTGGTAGTCGGCTTCGCCCTCATGGGAACGGGGCTGGGATACGCGATCCGCTCGACGGCGGGCACACTCACCACGCTGCTCAGCGTGCTGATACTATCCCCGCTCCTGGCGGTGATCCCCATCGATTTCTTCCGCACTACGCTCAACATGTACCTTCCGCAGTCGCTCGCCAATCAGATGGCAGCACCGCAGTTGAACTCCGTACAGGGACAAGATCTGCTGAGCCCGGGCACCTCCACGGTCGTGTGGTTGGTGTACCTCGCCGTCATCTTGGTCCTGGGAGCCATCCGCTACACTCGCCGCGACATCTGATCGCGCGGGCGAGCTAGCGACCTGACCCGCCCGCGCTCGTGCAAGCTAGCGTCCTGATTCGCGCGAGTACGGACGGGCTCGCATGGGTACGGACAGACTCGCGAGAACTCGTACCTTCGCGACGACGGGGCCTGGAACCGACGTGAGTTCCAGGCCCCTTTCACACCCGCCGACCCACGCGGCAATCGTCGACGCATACGGATGCCCGTTCAGGCGCTCGACGCGGACGGGGCGCTGTCCGAGCCACATTCCATGTCGCACCCTCGAATCACATCAGCCACACATGCCTCATCGGGCTCACGCGTCTCGCGATTTCCTGTGCATGATCCTCATCTCTTCCCGCGGCCTATCGTTCCTGGGATACTCTGCGGGTGTGCGCGTTGCCGGCCCCTCGTCCCTGGCCCGCCACCCAAAAGAAAACCTGCCCAGGAGCCTTATGAAAATCTTAAATAAGACCATTCCAGCCGTCCTTCTCGGTGCCCTCGTGCTGTCGCCATCGGCGACCCAGGCCGCGCCCCTGAGCTCGAATGGAAGCAGTAACAAACAGGTCGAGACCGTCGAAGAGCTCATGAACACCAAGGGCCTTTCCGGGCGCATCGCGACCTCCGGCCACAGCTCAGCCGACGACGGAGCCGGCATGACCTTCTCGGTGACATCCTCGCGACCTTCGGGAACCTCCGAAGACCTGGCGGTGCCGCTCGCCGACGGGAAGTGGGCCGTGCCGACCAACCTGCCGACCAAGCCGACGAGGCAGCCGAATGCAGCGGCAGTCGAGGACGAGATCGCCCGCGCCAAGACCTTCGCCGTCCCCGAAAGCGAATTGATTTGGGACGCGAGCCGAGCGACGCCGCTGACGAACCAGGTCATTCACAAGAAACTGGACAAACCCTACGCCGTGACATGCTCGTCCTTTGTCGGCATGGTCCTCCAGGGCTGGGACTACCAGTCCACGACATTCGTTTCCGACAAGAACACGCGCGTCGGCGCCTGGGTGGACTTCGGCGCAGAGGGGAGCAGGCCGGCCACGCTCGGGCAGGCCCACAAGCTGGCCGCGTGGTTCTACGCCAACGGCGACATGTGGGTCGACAATGGCCAGGGCCAGTTCCAGCGCGGCGACATCCTCTTCTTCTCCAAGCAGGCACCCGAGGGCGCGGACACCACGGGCACCTACTTCGCCAACGTCTACCACGTGGCCATCTACCTCGGCGACGGCAAGGTCATCCATTCGGCCGGCCGTTCGACCGGCGCTGGCGTCGTCGAAGGCCAACTGACCGACTACCTGCGCTCCGACCTGACCTTCGTGGCGCGGCCCGCGTGGAAGGGCGCCTCCTCGAACTCGAGCACGGACAATGACGCCAGCCCGTCCGCGGACGCGAGCGCAACGCAGAACCAGGATGGCGCAGGCGGGGCCGCCACGCCATCCGGCAACTCCAGGGATGGCAACTCCGCCGGAGGCAACGACTCCCCCAGCGGCGACTCGTCGAACGGCAGCGGTTCGACGGACGGCAGTAGCTCGAATGCCAATGGCTCGGCCGGCGGTGGCGACTCGACGGATGGTTCCAATGCCGGTGACGACCCCGCCAGCCGTGACGCCGCTTCGCCTTCAGCCGACGGCGGCCAGGCGGCCGGCGACCAGGCAGGTACCGATGGCCAGGCAGCGGGCGATCCTTCGGCGGATCCCGCTGGCAATGGCAGCGACCCGGCGGGCGAGCAGTCGCAGGCCGCACCGGGCGACCCCTCCGCCGATGCCCGCTCCGAGGCCGGGGCATCGGCTGCGTCCCCGTCGGCCGGCGCCTCCGATCCGTCTCGCGGCACGCTGTCCAACACCGGCGCCAGTGTGGGCATGCTGCTCGCGGTCATGGTGCTTTTGCTGGCAGGCGGTATCGGGGCGCTGATCGTGGTCAGACGGCGAAACAGCGCCGAAGGCTGACGCGATAAGAGCGAAGGCTAACGTAGAAGCACATCGAGCGACGGCGAGGGCCCGGTCTGATTTCAGGCCGGGCCCTCAGCGCTGTGCCCCCAGACGGACTCGAACCGACACTTTACCGATTTTAAGTCGGCTGCCTCTGCCAATTGGGCCATGGGGGCCGGGCGGCGGGCCCGGAACATTCTAACGCCCCGCGCGCCCCGCATTCAGTCGTTTTGGCGGGGCATTGTCGGGTGTCCGTCCCCGCCGCCTCGGCTCGCGTCAGGAGCCGCGTCGGTCCGCCCCACCACGTCACGCGCCGCCAAACGTGCACGGGCGCCCACAGCCGCGTCCGCAGCGTGCCCAGGATTCGCCCACTCGTGCCCAAACCAGCGAAGCGACTGTATAGTAAGGAAGGCGTTTGAAAATGCCCAATAAAGGCTAAGGAGCAGTACATGTCGAAGCGGGCCGGTCTTCTTTCGCGCTATCGGAATGCCCTCAAGAGCGAGGCTTCCGCCGGTATCGTCCTCATGATCGCGGCCTTCGCGGCGCTGGTCTGGTCCAACTCCCCGTGGCGCGAGTCCTACTTCACGCTTCGCGAAGCCGAGGTGGGCCCACACGTGATGAATCTTCATCTCTCGATCAATCACTGGGCATCGGATGGAATTCTGACCCTCTTCTTCTTCGTCGTTGGCCTCGAGCTCAAGCAGGAGTTCACCATCGGCTCGCTGCGTGACCCGCGCAAGGCCGCGGTGCCGATCCTGGCCGCCGTTTTCGGCATGGTGGGACCGTCGGCGTTCTACTTCATCGTCCAGATCATCACGGGCTCGGGGGTCTACGGCGGCTGGGCCATTCCCGTGGCCACCGACATCGCCTTCGCCCTGGCCATCCTCGCGATCTTCGGCCGGGGGTTGCCGCCCGCGGCCCGCACATTCCTCATGACCCTGGCTGTGGCCGACGACCTCGGCGGCATTATCGTCATCGCCGTATTCTTCTCCGCGGACATTAATTTCCTGTGGCTTGCAGTCTCGCTGGTCTTCGTCGGGATCTTCGGCTTCCTGACCAGCAGGCGGATCACCCACTGGTGGCTCCTGTGGCCCCTCGGCCTCCTGGCCTGGTGCTTCATGCACGCGTCGGAGATTCACGCCACGATTGCCGGTGTCGCTCTGGGAATGATGGTGCCAACCAAGCAGCGCAAGTCCGAACCGGAGCCCATGACCCACCACTTCGCGGAAAAGCTCGACTTCGCCAGCGCCGGCTTCGCCCTGCCCATCTTCGCGTTCTTCGCGGCGGGCGAGGACGTCATCGGCTCGGGCGGCGTCGGCGCCATGCTCACCGATCCCGTGGCGATCGGCATTTACCTCGGCCTGCCCGTCGGCAAGTGCATCGGCATCTTCGGCGGTGTCTTCCTGCTCGTGCGCCTGTTCAAGCTGAAGCTCGGTAGCGGAATCGACGTGGCCGACATTCTGCCGATATCGCTCGTGTCGGGAATCGGCTTCACGGTCTCGCTGCTCATTGCCCAGCTGTCCTTTGAGGACGACCCGCAGCACGAGGCCCACGCGCGCGTTGCCGTCATTGTCGGCACGTTGCTTTCGGTGGTCCTTGGAGCCCTCACGCTGAGGCTGCGCTTGAGGAAGCCGGCTCGCGGCCCGCAGGTCTACACCTCGGGACACCACCACGACAGCCTGGACACGGCCGACGATTCCCGCCCCTCCCGCCGCACTGGCGTCTCCAGGGCCCGCAGGGCCGGCTACTATCGCAGTGGTGCGGGTGTCGGCCGGGGCAGGAACGCCGGTGGCAATGGACAAAACGGCAGCTCTCGGCAGAACGGCGGCTCTGGCTCGGGCCGGTCGGGATCGGGCAGGTCCAGGCGACCGATCTGATCGCCAGAGCGGCCAGTGCGACGATAGCCCAGCCGATCGACGATGGGCCGGGCAGTCCGACGCGGCAGGGCCGCAAGCCGCGGCCGGTGGCGACGCGACTATCTTCCCGCGCTAAACGCCGAGCACGCGCGCATCGGGCGCCTGCGGCTGGCGCGCCGCCCAGATCGCCAGGCCGTCGAGAATGTCGTGCTCGGACGTGGTGATGCCGCTGAGCTCGCGCCCGGACTCGGCCATGCGGCGCTCGACCCGCCGGACGATCTCCCCCCAGACGAGGGCGCCGGAGGAAATGACGTCGACGCGCCCGGGATGCATGAAGCCGAGCCCGGCGCGCTCTTCGCGCGTGGAGCGCAGGTACCACTCGCACACCTCGAGCGTCTGCCGGACGGTGAGCACCGCCCCGTGTATGCGCCATGGATCGTAGCGCTCCAGCCCCAGGGCTGTGGCCGTCAGCGTCGTCACCGTGCCCGCGAGGCCAATGACGGCCGTCGTGGCGCCGAGGTCGATGTGCTCTTCGGCCCTGTCGAGCATGGCGCGCACGTCGGCGCGCGCCCCGGCGATCTGCCCCGGCGAGGGCGGGTCGCTGACGAGGTGACGTTCGTGCAGGCGCACGCACCCGACGTCCATGGAAAAGGACCCGAGGATCTGCCCGCCGGGCAGGCCGAGGGCAAGCTCCGTCGAACCGCCGCCGAGGTCGACGGTGAGCACGGGCCCGTCGACTCCGGCGGGAATGGCCGAGGCGGCACCCTCGAAGCTGGCACGGGCCTCCTCCTGGCCGGTGAGGATCTGCGGCTCGACCCCGATGCGCGAGCGAATGCCCTCGATGAAGGCCTCGCGATTGCGGGCATCGCGAGCAGCCGATGTCGCCGCGAAGCGTATGGACTGCACGCCGTGCTCGCGGCACAGATCCGCGTACTCCTGCGTCCGGGCAAAGGTGCGCTCAAGGGCCTCGCGCGCGAACTCGCCCGTGGCATCGACACCCTGGCCCAGGCGCACGACCTCCATCCGGCGCACGATGTCGCGCAGTCCGCCGTCGCGCCCGGCCTCGGCAATCAACAGCCGTATCGAATTCGTCCCGCAATCGATGCCAGCAACCCTCATGCCAGCACCCTCTCACTCGCCTCCGACATTTTCACACGTGCAGACAGTGCGATCCCATCCAATCTTCTCCAGCGCGATGTCGCCGACGGGGCAGACTCCCGGCCCCGCGCTCATCGCGTATCCAGCCAAAGCGTGCAGGCACTTGACGCGGCCGGGCATGCCGCCGGCGCTGACCCCCGCGATTTCGGGCACATCCTCCAGGAGTCGCCGACGCTGGAGGTAGCTGGTGTGCGCGCGGGCGTGGGCCGCGGCAAGCTCTTCGTCGTCCCTCAGGCGGGCGGCGAGTTCGGCCATGAAGCCTTCGGCCTCGAGCCGGGACATGGCGTAGACCAGCTGCGGCAGCGTCAGGTAGAAGAGCGTGGGGAAGGGCGTGCCGTCCGGCAGGCGCGGGGCGGTGACCGTCACTGCCGGCCTGCCGCAGGCGCAGCGCGCGCCGATGGCAATCAGGCCGCGCGCGGGCCGGCCGAGCTGGGCCTCTATGATCTGCGCGTCGCCCTCGCGCAGGGGCGTGGCGCTCGCGGCGATGCGCGCGAGGTCGTCAACCATTCGGCTCGTCCTTGATGAGCGGGGTGTCGTCGGGATTGTCGCTGAGGTCCGTCTGGCCCGCCACCTTGAGCGAATCCCACATCGTCGAATACCACGGGGTCGCGGCCCGGCGGTCGCGGTTGAGCGAGGCGACCTTCTTCTCCAGTTGCTCCTGGGCCGTGCCCTCGGCCGAGTCCGTGACGACGTAGAGCTGCTGGCCCGGCATGACGTAGCCGAGCCGCTGGCGGGCCTGGGAGCGCACGTAATCGTCGTCCTTCCACAGCTCGATTTCCCGCTCGAGCTCCTCATTGTGCTCCTCAACGGTGGTCAGCTCGGACCTGAGTTCGCGCAGCTCCTGCTGCTTTTCGATGTAGTTGGCCAGCGTGGGCGTGACGATGATGACCGCCAGCGCGGCGAAAAGCAGGATCGTCAGCAACCGCAGGGAAATTTGCTTCGGGCCCTTGGAGCCTTCAACGACGACCGAGCGCCGGGTGGCAAAGCGGGCGGTCGTGGGGCGGCGGGTTTCGTTGCGGCGCCCCGACGTCCTGGAGTCCGCCGGACGACTCGCGGACTTACCCGCGCGACGCCCAAATCGCGACGGCTCACGAGCCTGTTCGTGTTCGTGGCCCTCATTCGAGCCCTGGGGCCGCTTCGGTGTCGATGCCGATGCGCCTCGACCGCCGCTGGTCGAGTCCTGTCGGCTGCCCCTGGAGCTGGCAGCGGTGTGCCGATTGGCGTAGTTGTCCCTCGGGGCCTTCTCACTGGCACCGCTGCCGGCGGCCCGGCGCCCGCCCTGGCCGCGCTCGGCGCCCGACTGGCCCGTCGGACGTGCCGACCGAGCCGCACGGGCCGGGCCCGCC
>JAUMUM010000013.1 GCA_030530685.1 Actinomycetaceae bacterium
GCCATCAGCCATCAGCCATCAGCTGGAGCTTCGCCACCTCCCTGGTCACCGCCTCCCTGGTCGCCACCTTCAGTAGGAGGCACAGTCGGATCCTGAGTGGGCTCGGCTGGCGCGGTCGGCTGATTGTTTGGTTGATCGGTCTGCTGGTTGGTCGGTTGGTCCGTCGAGTCCCCGCCGTCTGACCCGTTTCCGGAGCTGACGGTGATGGTCACGGTTGCCCCGCTCCTGGCGCTGGTGCTGCCTCCGGGATCCTGGGAAATCACGGTACCGGCTGGCTCGGTGCTTTCACTGGTGGCGACACTGACGGAAAACCCTCTGCTTTCAAGGGTCGATGTGGCGTCAGACTCCGAGTAGCCCACGACATCCGGAACGGTCACCTTCCCGGAGGAGACCGCGACGTCGACGGTATCGCCGGCATCGACCGAGCTGCCCACGGTGGGTGTGGAAGAGACGATCTTGCCCTGGTCCTGGGACGAGTCGTTGACTTCCGTCACGTTGCCGAGCGTGAGGTTATTCTTGGAGAGTTCCTTGCGAGCCTCGTCGGTGGTCATGCCCCTCAGGTCGGGAACAATCACTTTGGATGGCCCGGAGGAGAAGTGGACCGTCACCGTCGAGCCGCTTTCGGCCGTCGAGCCAGGCTCCGGGTTAGAGTCGACGAACAGTCCCTTGTCGACGTCGTTGGACGTCTTGTCTTCGCCCTTTTTGTATTTCAGGTCGGCGTTCTCGAGTGCCTGCTTGACCTGTGCTTCGTTCATGTCGGCGAGGGCCGGCACGGTCACTGTCTGCGCCGACGTGGACGGGGACGACGGGCTGCCGAACACGTTGCGCAGCGCGAGGACGCCGATCACCAGGGCGAGGGCCAGAAGCGCGACACCGGCCCAGATCATCATCCTGTTGCGATTGCGCCCGTTGTCCGTTCCCACGGCCTGCTGCACGCCGGTCTGCTGGCCCGAGGGCATCGGCGAGACGATCCGCGTGGCCGCGGGATCCGACGACGGCGCAGGCGGAACGGGCGGCACGAAGGGCGTGGCCATGTAGGAGGTGGCGGCCGGCGCCTCGACGCCCTCGCCACGCGCGGCGGCCAGCAGGTCGGAGCGGAACTCCTCGGCGCTCTGGTAGCGCTCGTCGCGCTGCTTGGCCAGGGACTTCATGACCACGCGATCGACGGCGTCGGGAATGTCCGGGTAGACCTGCGAAGCGAGCCTGGGCGTCTCGGAAACGTGCTGGTAGGCGACGGCGACGGCGGAGTCGCCCGTGAAGGGCGGCTTGCCCGTCAATAGCTCGTAGAGGAGGCAGCCGGCCGAATACAGGTCGGAGCGTGCGTCGACCACCTCGCCGCGCGCCTGCTCCGGGGAAAGGTACTGGGCGGTGCCCACGACGGAGTTCGTCTGCGTCATCGTGGCCGAAGAATCCGCGATCGCCCGCGCGATCCCGAAGTCCATGACCTTGACCTTGGCGTCCGGGGTGAGCATGACGTTGCCGGGCTTGATGTCGCGGTGGATGATGCCTTCGTGGTGGGAGTACTCCAGGGCGGATAGGACGCCGACGACGATCTGCACCGCCTCGTCGATCGGCACCGGCTGGCCTCCGCTCAGCAGCGAAGCCACGGTGCGCCCCTTGACGTATTCCATGACGATGTACGGCAGCGAGAGCTCGTGGCCGGTCGGCATCGTCATGAGCTCCTCGCCGGTGTCGTACACGGCGACGATGGACGGATGATTCAGCGCGGCCGCCGACTGCGCCTCGCGGCGGAAGCGCGCCAGGAACATCGGGTCGGCCGCGAGGTCCGTGCGCAGGATCTTGATGGCGACGGTGCGTGACAGCCGCGTGTCGTAACCGAGGTGAACCTGGGCCATGCCTCCGCGGCCAATGAGGTCGCCGAGCTCGTAACGCTTACCCAAAACGCGGGGGATATCATTCACGTCGCGTCACCTTCCACTCTCAACGACTATGCCGTAACTACTGCTCATTGCCGCCTCACTGATTCCCCAAATACGCGAGCATGACCTGGCGAGCGATGGGCGCGGCCACCGATCCGCCGTCGCCGCTCCATCCTGTGTGGCCCGCGTTCTCGACGACCACGGCCACGGCGATCTGGGGATCGTCGGCCGGGGCGTAGCTCACGAACCACACGTGCGGCGGCGTGTTGGAATTGATCTCCGCGGTGCCCGTCTTGCCACCGACCTCAATGCCGTCGATGGCTGCGCGGTAGCCCGTGCCGGACTTGACGTCCTCGACCATCATGTCCTGCATATACTCGGCCGTCTGGGGCGACATCGCGCGGCTGTACTCGGAGGGCTTCGTCGTGGAAAGCACTTCGAGGTCGCGAGTGAGCGTCTGCTTGACGATGTGGGGCTCCATGACGACGCCGTCGTTGGCGATGGCCGCGCCGATCATCGCCATCTGCATGGGAGTGACGCGGATGTCCTGCTGTCCGATGCTGTCCTTGGCTAGGGCCGCCTGGCTGTCCGGTTCCGGGAAGCGGGACGCCGAAACCTTCAGGGGCGTTTCGAAGGTTTCCCCGATGCCGAACTTCTTGGCCTGCTCGAGCATCTTGTCGCTGCCGACGTTGACGCCGCCCTGCGCGAAGGGCGTATTGCACGACTGGATGAAGGCCTGGCGCAGGGTCGAACGGCCCGAGCCGTCGCCGCAGCTGGCCTCGCCCGGGTTCTCGATGGACTGCGAGGTGTCCGGCGGCGTGTAGCTATCCGGCGTGTCGATGACGGAGTCCGGCGTGAGGTCCTGATTCTCGAGCATCGCGGTGGCCGTGAGCATCTTGAATGTCGAGCCCGGGGCGTACTGGTCGCCGCCGGTGGCGCGGTCGACCAGCGGCTTGTTTTCGTCGCCCTCGAGTTGCGCCCAGTTGGCCTTCGCCTCGCTGCTCTTCGACGTGGCCAAAAGGTTCGGGTCGTAGGAGGGGTAGGAAACCTGCGCGAGGATCGCTCCCGTCTTGGGGTCGAGCGCGACGACAGCGCCCTTCTGGCCGTTGAGGGCCTGGATTGCCGCCTTCTGCGTGGCCGGGTCGATCGTCAGCTCGACGCCACCACCCTGGGGCTGGCTGCCGGAGATCAACTGCTGGAGGCGCTGCCCGGCCAGCGCGGAGTCCGAGCCGCCGAGCACGCCGTTTTCCGCCTTCTCGATGCCCCACTTGGAGTTCAGGCCCGTGGAGAAGTAGCCGGTCACGTGCGCATAGGTGGACCCCTCCTTGTACTCGCGCTGGTACTTGTAGGGGCCATCGGAGGGCGTGGAGACGACCACCGACTCGCCGCCGACGATGATCGGCCCGCGGTCCGTGCCGTACTCGCGGTACAGGGAGCGGACGTTGCGGTCGTCTGCGTTGAGAGATGGGGCCTGGATGAACTGGACGTAGGAAGCCATGAGCATGAGCGAAAGGAACATGGCGAACACGAGCGTCGCAAGTTTGCGAATGGGACGGTTCACAGTTTCACCACCTGGGTCGCCAAAGAGTCGTTTTCCGTGGAGTCGGAACCCTTATCGAGGGAAGGGATGGAGTCGAGGACCTCGGGGGGAGGCAGAGGGTCGGCCTCGGCCGGGCGCCGGGCCGTATCCGATATGCGCAGGAGAAGCCCGATGATGATCCAATTGGCCAGGAGGGCGGAGCCGCCGTGGGCCAGGAAGGGCATGGCCAGGCCGGTCAGCGGGATGAGCCGCGTGACGCCGCCGACCACGACGAAGCACTGGATGGCGATCGTGAACGCCAGGCCGGTCACGAGCAGCTTGCCGAAGCCGTCCTTGAGGACGATGGCGGTGCGCAGGCCTCGCACGACGATGATCAGGTAGAGGCAGATGATCGATAGCAGGCCCACGAGCCCGAGTTCCTCGCCAATGGAGGCGATGATGAAGTCCGAGTCGGCGGCGTAGACCCTCTCCGGGTAGCCTTCGCCCAGGCCCGTGCCGAAGATGCCTCCCGACGCCATGCCGAACAGGCCCTGCACGAGCTGATAGGAGCCGAATGCCTCGTTGTAGACGTCGTTATCGAGCGCGTGCAGCCACACGGTGAAGCGCGCCTGGATGTGCGGCATCACCTGGACGATGACGAAGATGCCCGCGAAGGCGAGTGCCCCGCCAATGGCGATCCACGACGGGCGTTCCGTGGCCACGTAGAGCATGCCGACGAACAGCCCGAAGAACAGGAGCGCCGTGCCGAAGTCCCTCTCGAGGACGAGCACGGCCATGCACGCCGCCCACGCCAGGAGGATGGGCACGAAGTGACGGGCCTTCGGCAGCTGGATGCCCATGATCTTCTTGCCCGCCAGCGAAAGGTTGTCGCGTTCGGCCACCAGATAGCCGGCGAAGAAGACGGCGAAGCAGATCTTGGCCAGCTCGGCCGGCTGGAAGGAGAACCCCGGCAGGCGAATCCAGATCCTCGCGCCGTTGATCGTCCGCCCCAGGCCGGGAGCCATGGGCAGCAACAGGAGGAAGATCCCCGCGGCCAGCGAGGTCCACGTGTACTTGCGCAGCGTGCGGTGGTTCCTGATGAGCACGACCGTGACGACCATGAAGAAGATGGCGCCGACGGTGAGCATCGCCTGGTTATTGGCATGTGTCGTTTCCTTGACGATGTCGATGCGGTGGATCACCGCCAGGCCCAGACCGTTGAGCGCGAGGCCGCAGGGGAGGAAGACCGGGTCGGCATAGGGGGCGAACGTCCGGACGACGACGTGGGCCAGCGCCGCAATGAGCACCGAGATGGCGATGATCATCGGAAGATTCGGGGGCGGGCCCGTGTTCTCCGAAGTGCTGTAGGTCAGGCAGTAGGCGCCGACCCCGACGCCGACCGCGATGACGAGCAGGATCGCCTCGGGAAGGCGGCCTGTCCGAGCTTGCTTCTGGGTCACGACAGTCACTGGGTCACCGCTTCGGGTTGGGTGGCAGGTTGCTCCGGCTGATCGCCGGGCGCCTGTTGGTCGGACTGCTGGCCGGGCGACGGCTGCCGCGGCGAGGACGAGGGCGACGCGCTGGGATCGGACTTGGCATCGCTGCGCATCTGGGACTCGAGGTTCTTGACGACTCGGCGGGCTTCGGCCAACGAGTCGCGGGTGATCGTCGACTCGAGGCGCTCGCGGGCCACCTGCTGGAGGTCGCTGACCTTGACGTCGGTGCGCTCCTGCACCGACGACAGCGAGATCGGCCCGAACGACTGCGGGATGCCGCGGTAGATGACCACGTACCCACCGTCGGAGGCCACGTAGTACTGGCTCTGGGTCCATCTGTAGCCGGTGAAGAGCCCGACGCAGACGATGGCCAGGAGCGCCAGTGCCACGGCGATGCGGGCGGCCGTGCGCGAGCGGGGTGGTTCGTCGTCGACGATGTCGTCTTCGGGCTCGTCCTGCTTGGGGCGCAGGGCAGCTGCCTTCGCCGCCGCCGACGTCCCGCCGCGGCTGGGGCGCCGGGCGTCCACTGCCGCCGAGCCCACGACGATCGGGTGCTGGCTGCGGGGGCTGTCGCCGGCGTCGGCGTCGTCGATGATCTCGGCGAGGACCACGGTGACGTTGTCGGGCGCGCCTCCGGCCAGTGCGAGTTCGATGAGGCGTTCGCCGGCGGCCTTCAGGTCCATGCTCGCCAGGGTTTCCTCGATGGTCTCGTGCGTGACGACGCCGAAGAGGCCGTCCGAGCACAGGAGCCAGCGGTCGCCGGGCACGGCCTCGCGTACGGACTCGTCGAGTTCGACGTCGCCGGGAGTGTCGCCCAGCGCGCGCATAATGACATTGCGCTTGGGGTGGTTTTCGGCCTCCTCGGCCGTGAGCTGGCCGTGGTCAACGAGGAATTGGACGAGCGTGTGGTCGTGCGTGACCTGCATGAGTTTGCCGCCGCGCATGAGGTAGGCGCGCGAGTCGCCGATGTGCACCATGGCCAGCTTGTTGCTGGAGCGCATGATGGCGATGCAGGTCGTGCCCATGCCCGCGTACTCCGGGTGGTTCTCCGCCCGCTCGACGAGGTCGACGTGTGCCTCGTTGACCGACTTGCGCAGCAGCGGCAGCATGTCGTCCGCACCGTAGACGTCTTCGTCGAGCGCCGCCAGGTGCCCGACCGCCACGGAGGAGGCGACGTCGCCGGCCGCCGCACCGCCCATGCCGTCCGCCAGGACGAGGAGGTTGGGGGAGGCGTAGCCCGCGTCCTGATTGCTGGTTCGGACGAGGCCGACGTCGGAGAACGCGGCGTACCGTAGGTGGATTCCCATTAGCGCAGCTCCATGGTTGTCCGGCCGATGACCACGGGCGTGCCCTGCGCGATGGGCGTGGGCGTGTTGATGCGTTGCCCGCTGACGAATGTTCCGTTCGTCGATTCGAGGTCCTCGACCCACCATCGTCCGTCAGACTGGTAGAAACGTGCATGCCGCGATGAAGAGTAGGTGTCGTCGAGCACGAGGGCCGAGTCGGGTGAGCGGCCGACGACGATCTGCGCATTGCCCAGCGGCAGGGTCGTGCCGGCTAAGGCGCCGGCCGTCACCGTCAGGACCGTGGGCTGAGCCGGGCTCGCGGCGGGCTGGCTGCGCTGCTGATTGCGAGCGGGAGCCGGGGCCGACGGCGTTGGAATGCGCCTGCCCCGAGGCTTCTTTTCCGCCGTGGCCCCCTTGCGCTCGCGCACCCTCGTCCCGTACACGTCGCGGCGCAGCGTGAACAGGACGGCGAAGACGAAGAACCAGAGAAGCGCCAGGAAACCAAGACGCAGGACGGTGAGGACTAGTGCGCTCATGCGGGCTCCGGTGAGTTCCAGAACATGATGTGGGTGCGGCCGATCGTGATGGTGTTGCCGTCCACGAGCGTGGCGGCCGTGATCCGGTGGCCTTCTACGAAACTACCGTTGGTCGAGCCCAGATCGGTGACGACCACGCCGTGTGGCGTGACACGGAGTTCGATGTGGCGGCGGGAGATGCCCGTGTCGTCGACGGTGATGTCGCATTCCGACCCGCGGCCAATCACCGTGACGTTACCCGTCAGGAGGTAGCGGTCCTGGCCGATCTCAATGATCGGGTGGCCGCTCGCGCCCGCCGCCGACGTGGCCGGAGCGACGGCTCCGCGCTTGATGAGGGCATCGACCTGGAGGCTGCCCGTCGAAAGTTCTTCCTTCGTTTCGAAGACGATGCGGATTGGCCCGAGCAGGGTGTAATCCTGCTCCGTGGCGTACTGCGTGATGCTCGCCGTGATTTCTTCGGCCAGGGCGTCCTCGCTCCACTGAGCCATCCGCTCGCGGTCATCGGGCGCCAGGAAGACGGTGAAGTCGTTCGGGCCGATGGTGCGGCTGCGTGTCATCGTCGAGGCGTTCTGGTCCATCGCCTTCTTGACGGCCGACGTGATCTCTACCGGTTTCAACTCCGAGTGGAAAGCACGCGAAAAGACCGAGGCGACGGCGTTTTCCATGCCCCTCTCGAACTTGTCGAATGCGCCCATTCAGCACCTCCCTGGATACCGTATCGTATGCGGCATGCAACCCTTACGATACGGGCATTTGGGCCGCTAGGCATCCTCAAATTGTACGTGCGCGGCGCGGCGGGTGTGCATCGGGTGTTGAACTTCGCAGTCCTGGGGCCGGACATCCGGCCGCGTGAATCGTCTGAGGTTTGCCGCCTGGAGCGGCTGGTCCGGGCGTTTTCGCGGTTGGCGCGTGTGGCTCGGGCTCGGCCCGTGTGGCTCGCGGTTGGCGCTGGTCCGCGCCTCCTTGGCCAGCGGTTCGGTGCTGGCCTCGGCGCGGCGCTTCGTGCTGTTCTCGCGGCTGGCCCTTCGCCGGCCGGGTCTGGTGGAAGGCGTCGCCGTCGTGGGTCTCACATTGGACGGGCTTGGAAATATCGGCCGTCGGGCTATAAGCTGTAGCCTGCTAACGGCATTGCTCAAGTGGCGGAATTGGCAGACGCGCACGGTTCAGGTCCGTGTGCCCGAAAGGGCGTGGGGGTTCAACTCCCCCCTTGAGCACGAACGACAAAGGGTGCATCCCGCGGGAGGCACCCTTTTTGGCGTCCGCATGCCTGCCGTCCGCAAGCCTGCCCTTCCCGTCCCGCTTCGCCACTCGTTCGGCCTTCGAGTGCGGGCGTGCGGTTCTTGCCGTGGACATCGGCGGCTCCCCGCCTGCCCTTCACGCCGCGCGAGCCCGGCCTCGACCTCACGCCGCGCGAGCCAGCTTTTCGCGCGGATTGCCGCGGTTGGCCGCGAGTGCTGCGGACAGGTTGACCGCCGCCGTGGCGGCCATTCCCACCGCCACGATCGCGCCGATCAGCGCCCAGTCGGTCGCGGGCCGGGCCGCGAGGTCGGCCGTCACCGTCAACGCGTGCGCGGTCAAGGTGGCCACCACGGCGGATACCCCCAGGGACAGCAGGAGGACGACGCAGGCCCCCAGCACGGCCTCGGCGACGGAGCTGCCAATCACGGCCCGGGGGCGCATGCCCGCCACGCGCAGCTTGGCGAACTCGGTCAGCCACCGGTTGCGAGCCAGGAGCATGTGGCACGCCGCTCCGACGATGCCGATGACGGCGGGCGGCGTGAGGAGGACAATGGTGTCGGATGTGTTGAGCTGCTCCGTGCTGCCCGAATCCGTCAGCGCGCGCTGCCACGTGCCCAGCATCCCTGAGAACATGGAGGCCATGCCGGCCGCGACGAAGACGGGCAGGGTGGCGCTCGTCGCCTGGCGCGGGTGCGCCGATATCCGCTTGTGCGCGACGAAGAAGGCCGGACTGGCGGCCGAGGGGATCGCCGCCAGGACCCTCGCGAGGGCCGGGACGATCCAGGGCGCGCCCGCGGCGATCGCGCAGATCAGCAGCGAGCCGGCGCCCATGAGGTTGTTGAAGGCGGAGCTGGTGTCGGTGCCGGACGAGATGCCGAAGGACGAGCCGATCATTGCACATGCTCCGGCCGCCAGACCCGCGGCCACCACGGCTCGTGCGACGCCGGGGCGGCGGGGCTCGACCTCGACGTCGCGCAGAACCAGGCTGGGCTGGATCGTGCCCACCGTCCGCGCGGGCCGGATCGTCCCGAACAGGCTGATGCCAGCGACGGCGGCCACGGCCATCCCCGCCGAGGCGACGCTCGCCGCGGGCGTGGCATCCCCGGCAGCGGCCATTGTGAAGACCGGGTCCATGAGCGTTGGCAGGAGCGGAAGCGAGACGAGTACGCCGAGGCACGCGCCGACGACGGCCGAGGCGAGCACCTGCCCGACCACCACCGTGGCGCTCTGAGCCGGCGTCACGCCCGCCAGCCTCCACCGCACGAGTGCGCCGGACATGCTGCGCACCACCGCCGAACCGACGCTGCCCAGGACGATGATCGTCGGGATGGCGACGGCAGTCAGGATCATTGCGGCGCCGGCGATGTCTTCGCCGACCGAGGGGATCGCCTCGCCGGTGGCCTCCGCGTACTCGGCCCGCCAGGCCCGGCCTTCGGGGCCTGCGGCCCTGAGGGCGAAGACGGCGGCCGCGTGGGCGAAGACCGCCGCCGAGGCAGCCACCAGCACGGGGCCGAGCATCGAGTGGGGATTCAGGCGCAGTTCGCGCCGGACGAGGGTCAGGAGGGGCGCGCGCATGACGGCTGTCCTTTCCGGGGTTCGGTCTGGGTCTGGCTTGCCTCGAATGCGGGCTCGTCCATGGCCGCGAGCACGTCGGCGGGCGTCGCTCCGGTCAGGCGGTGAGTGATGACCCCGTCGCGCATGACGAGGACGATGTCGGCCTGGCAGGCCGCAGCGACGTCGTGCGTGACCATGACGACGCTGCGCTGGCCGCGCCCATAGTCGCGAAGGATATCCAGCACCTCGCTGGACGAGCGCGAATCCAGCGCGCCGGTCGGTTCGTCGGCGAAGATGACCTCCGGCCGCTGGTGGAGTACTCGGGCCAGGGCGACCCTCTGCTTTTCGCCCGTCGACAGCTTTGCGGGCAGCTTGCCAGCGCGGTGTCCGACGCCTAGGCGTGCCAGCAGTTCGCGCGCCCGGACTTTCGCCGGGCCGGGCCGCTCGTGCCTGAGTCGGGCGGGCAGCATGACGTTGTCCAGGGCGCTCAGCGAGCCAATGAGGTTGGAATCCTGGAAGACGAACCCGATCTTCGTGCGGTAGAGCCTGGCCAGGCGGGAATCCGACATCGTCGTCATGTCGCGGCCGAAGCCCATCAGGCGCCCACCGGTGGGGCGTCCAAGCCCCGATAGGCAGTAGAGGAGTGTGGTCTTACCGCAGCCCGACGGGCCGACGATGGCCACCATCTGCCCCCGAGGGACGTCGATGTCGACCCCGCGCAGGACGCGGACGAAGTCTCCGGTCTTTTCCGCCCCGAAGGCGGCGGTGAGGCTGTGTGCCTCGATCATCCAATCGTTCATGCGTCCACTCTGCGCGGGTGGCGCACGCGGCACATCAAGGCGATCCATCGGGCCCGCGAGGGAAACCTGCCGGCCCGTGAGGGAAAACCATCGCTTTGCTCCGTCGGGCTCGTTGGGTGCGGGCGAGCCTGCCATGATGGCTTGCATGAACGATCTGAACGCGGGCACGGAGGGGGTCGACGCCGGCGCGGGCGATGTGAACGCGGGCGCGGGTACCGGCACGGAGGTGGACGCGGATGCGGGCGCGGGAACAGCCAACGCAGACACAGGCGTGGGCGATCTGAACGCGGGCGCGAGGAGCGCAGACAGGCAGATCTTCGCCCCGCTGCGCATGCCACCGTGGCGATTCCTGGTGAGCAAGTGGCCCTACCTTGCCATCGTGCACCTGGCCGTGGGGATCGTCTTGGCCGTCGTCACCCTCCTGTGCGTGGCGTTCTTTCCTCTGCTGCCGGTGTGGATGCAGGCCCTTTCCGCGCTGGAGACGGCGCGCTCGCGGCCACTGCTTCCCGCCAGCCTGCGCGGGCGCAGGCGGCTCCCGCACGTCGCGTGGCGAGCGCGCGCGGTCGTCGGATGGCGCCAGTCCATTGTCGTGACAATGGTCGGCCCCGTCGTGGCCATCTTCGCCTTCGTGGCCGCCGTGCTCTACGCGACGGTCGCGGTCTGCTGCGTCCGCCTGATGCGCGGCGACGGGATAGTCATCCGCGCCGAGGCCGGCCCAAGCCTCGTCGGCCCGCAGCCCCTGTGGGCCCGGGCGGGCTTCGTGCTGGCCTTCGCCGCTGCCACCGTCGTCTTCGCCTACGCGTGCACGGCGGTGAGCCTGGCGCAGGTGGCGATGTCGCACTGGCTCGCGCGGGCCGACGCCGAGGCGCTCGAGCGCCAGGTCGACCTCCTGGCGAAGAAGAATGTCGACCTGACCCGGGCCTTCGAGGACGAGAGGCGGCGCATCGAGCGGGAATTGCACGACGGGCCACAGCAGCATCTGGCCAGCGCCGCCATCCAGCTCGGGCTCGCGCGCGCTCGGCTGGCCAGGGCGGCGGGCGACGCGGGCGGCGACGCCGGCGATGCCCATGGCGGGCCTGGCCCGAGTGGCGATGCTCACCGCGCAGGCAATACGAGTGGCGCAGGCGCGGGCGGTGTCGACTCCCTGCTCGACATCGCCCAGAGCGAACTCGAAGCTGCTGCGTCCGCCCTGCGCGGTGCCCTGAACGGCCTGAGGCCGCGCATCCTCGAGGAGCAGGGGCTGGGCGCCGACATTGAGGCCATGGTCGAGTCGGCCCCCATTCCCGTGAGCGTCGAGTACGACGTGCCGGGGCGCCTCGAGCCCGCCGTCGAGTCGAGCCTGCACTTCGTCGTCGCGGAATTCCTCGCGAACTCCTACCGGCATGCCAGGGCCACGCGGGCGACGATTGCCCTGTCGTGGGAGGGCGGGGTGCTCACGCTTCGCATGGTCGACGACGGCGTTGGCGGCGCGGACTCGCGAAACGGCACGGGAATCGTGGGCATGGCCAACCGGATCAAGCTGCTGGGCGGACGACTGCGAATCGAAAGCCCCGTCGGCGGCCCCACCGTGATCGTGGCCAGCTGCCCCGTCACGCTGCGGGAGGCGCAGGCCCCCTGACGCGGGCTGGGATTCGGGGCGAGCGGCGGGCACGTCGCGAACCATGGCCCATATCATTGAACGAGCAAGTACCTCTCTGTGTCGTTGTGAGCCACAATCGCTCGACCCGTCACAAACGAACGGAGGCTTTCAGTGTCGCCGCGCTCCACCGAACCCGTGACGCCCGACGCCCTGCGTCGCGCTCTGTCGAATTTTCCGACCGGCATCGTGCTGGTGACAGCCCAGGATGACGACGGCAATCCGGCAGGAATGCTCGCCAGTTCCTTTACCTCGGTTTCGCTGGACCCGCCACTGGTTTCGGTAGCCTTCGCTCGGACGTCCTCCACCTGGCCGCTCCTGCGCCGCGCGCCGGTTTTGCGGATCAGCATTCTGAGCACCGAGCACCACGCGATCGTCTCGCAGCTGGCCGGCCCCAGTGCCCAGCGATTCATAGGTCTGGAATGCGCCCTGCACAGCGACGACGCCTCTCTGCTTGGCTCGCCCGTCACCCTGAGCGTCGAGCCAAATGCCGTCATCGAAGCTGGGGACCACGATATCGCCCTGTTGAAAGTCCGCGATATCTACCAGGACCAGGGCCTCGACCCCCTTGTTTTCTACGCGCGCGGACTGCACCACCTTGACATCTGACGCGCCCCGCTGGAGGCCCCGCGCCTTCGGCCGGAAGATCACGAATTGCCGGCGGTTCCCTCCGCGGGCTCACCCCGCAGAGCGCTCGATCGTCCGCCGTCGCGTTGAGCTTTCGTTGACGTGCGGGCGTAACGATCGGCTGACCGGCGCATCGCTGGCCTCGTCGCGGTCGCCCGTGACCGACCGGCCGGAAAGGCCCGCCCGGAGCCACAACCCCACGTGAGATCACAACCCCATGTGAGATCACACGGCACGACCGTCTAACGGCACGACCATAAAGGAGCACCATGAATGCCACACCGACCAGACGCCACATGATCCTCGGCATGCACCTGGGCACCGGTTACGGGTCCCAGGCCAACGCCTGGCGAGCGCCGGGCGTCGACACCGCCGCCTACACCGACATCGAAGCGCAGGTCCGCTATGCTCGCGCCGCGGAGCGCGGCACCTTCGACTTCCTCTTCCTGCCGGACAACCTGGCGATCACACCGACGATCGGCGAAGGCGTCCCCCAGGCCACCATCGACCCCGTCGTCACCATTGCCGCCCTTGCGCGCGAGACCTCCCGGATCGGTTTCGTGGCCACCGGCAGCACCACCTTCAACGAGCCCTACAATATTGCCCGCCAGTACAAGGCGCTCGACGTCATCACCCACGGTCGCTTCGGCTGGAACGCCGTGACGACCTCGGATCCGAATGCCGCCGCCAACTTCGGGCAGACCATCGCCGAGCGCCCGGTGCGCTACGGGCGCGCGCACGAGGTCATCCAAACCGTTCAGGCCCTATGGGGCAGCTGGGGCGAGGATGCCTGGATTCGGGACAGGGAAACCGGGCGCTTCGTCGACCTGGACCGAGTCCGCCCGATCAACGTGCGAGCAGACCACGTCGCCTCACAGGGCCCCTTGCCGATACCGCCCTCCGAGCAGGGGCAGCCGGTCATCTTCTCTGCCGGCGGCGGGCAGTACGGCCTGACGATTGCCGGACGGTACGCCAGTGGCGTCATCGGTGCGGCCTTCACCATTGAGGATGCCCGGTCCCAGCGCGAGGCAGCCCGCGAGGCGGCCCGTCGATACGGCCGAGACCCCGACGAGGTCAAGTTCTTCGCCGGGATCATGCCCCTCATTGGCCAGACCGTGGACGACGCGCTAGCTCGTCGGCGCAGTCTGGACGAGCTGAATGCCGCGCGTCGAGTCCCCTACCTGGGAGCCATGCTGGGCCTGCCCCTGGAGGCCGAGCAGATCGATCGTCCGCTGACAAGAGGCGAGTTGGCCGACGCCCGACCAAGCGGCTTCGACCCGCGCTCCGACCACGCGCTGGCCATCGCCCGGCAGGGGTGGACGATCCGCGACATCCTGGCCCACGGCGTCATCGACTATCACCCCACGCCGGTTGGTCCGGCGCGAGTCATCGCCGACCACATGCAGGAATGGTTCGAGGCCGGTGCGTGTGACGGCTTTTGGGTGTCCCCCGATGTCAACGAGGACGGGATCGATGCCTTCGTCGACGAGGTGATCCCGATCCTGCGCGAACGCGGGCTGTTCCACGAGGAGTATCGGGGCACCACCCTGCGCGAGCATCTGGGAGTGCCTGCACAGTACGGCCTCGATCCGCGCGTGGCGCAGAGCGCGTCGTAGTGCCGCAGCGTTGTCCGCACGGCTTGCCACCGACGTGCGGGGCGGGAGGGTTCACCGGGCCGATGGCGGATGGGGCGGGGCCGACGCCGGGCCGCGCCGTACCTTGAAGCCATCGCGCGCCGGGTAATCTTGCGGGCGGGGAGCCGGGGCCGCGGAGCCCGACTCCCCGCATTGAGGAAGACGAGTTCGGGAGGAATCGTGCGGGTGGGCGTGGCCGAGGACGTGGTCCTCATGCGGCAGGGGATCGTCGCCGTCCTGGCGTCGGGCGGCCATGAGGTGGCGTGGGAGGTAGGCTCGGCCGACGCTATCGTTGAATCTTTCCGCGCGGACCCTCCCGACGTCCTCGTCACCGACGTGCGCATGCCTCCGGGCAACCTGGACGACGGGTTGCGGGCCGCCCTGGCCGTGCGGCGGGAGTTCCCCCGCGCGGGCATCCTCGTGCTCTCGCAGTACATTGGCAACGAGTACGCGCGTGCACTCTTGGCCGGGGCCGAGGCCAGCGACGGCGGCACGGGCTACGTCCTCAAGGAGAGCGTCGGCCGGGTCTCCCAGTTCCTCAGGGCGCTGGACGACGTGGCCCAGGGTGGCGTGAGCATCGACCCGAAGGTCGTCGCCCACCTCCTGGCTCCGCAGGAGCGCTCGCCCGTCTCGACGCTCTCCGCGCGGCAGCGCGAGGTACTCGAACTCATCGCCCAGGGCAGGACCAACGCGCAGATCGCCCGGGAACTCCACATCTCGCGGGCCACGGCCGAGCGCACCATCTCCCAGATCTTCACGAGCCTCGGACTGGCCGAGCGGGACGGGAACCTCCGGGTGCTGGCCGTCCTCGAGTACCTCAAAGCCTCCTGACACCTGCGCGATTGGGCGCCGCGCAACTGCGCTTGGGAACGCATGACTGCGTTTGACGCGCGGTGGACCTGTGCTAACCTAAAGGCCTATGTTTAACGATCGCTGATCAGCAGCTTCCGCACGCGCCCGAGCCCGCCGCAGCCGCGGCCCGCCCGAGGCTGCGTCGAAGCTGCACCGTGAAACCCCGAACCGGGCGATGTTGCCCTTTCACGAAAGTCGATCATGATCAGCGATTCGCATTCTTCCACCCGTAGCGTGCCGCGTTCCTCCACTCGTGGCCATTCGCGTTCCTCGGCCCGCGGCCAGCGGCGCTTTTTCCTGGCCCCGACGCCGCGCCGATGGCCCCGTTTCCTCGCCGAGGTCATGGGCGAGCCCGCGCGCATCCCCTCCGCACCCGGCGCGATCCTCGCCAAGGCCTTCCGCGACAGCTGGCCGCACATCGTCGTCGTCACACTGGCGATGTGCGTGACCTCGGTGAGCATGGCGCTCATCCCGTGGGCACTGGGCCGCGTGCTCGACTCGGGAATCGACGACGGCCTGAACGCCGGCATCCTTCCCGGGCTGGCAATCCTCGCGGGCCTGACCGGCCTTGCCGCGCTCACCGGTTTCAACGAGGTCGCGTGCGCGGCCATCGTCGAGCGCGGCATGTGGATCACCGGCCGGCGCCTCATACGCGTTGTCTTCGGGCGCCGTACCGACGTCGGGCGCGACGTGCCCTCGGGCGACATCGTCACCTCGATCGTCACCGACGGCAACCGCGTGGGGATGCTCCTCGCCTTCGTCGCGGAGCTGATCTCATCGGTCGTGGCCTTTGGCGTGGTCGTCGTGCTCATGGTGCGCATTTCCGTTCCGCTGGGCCTGTTCGTTGCGATTGGCACGCCGATCCTCATGGCACTGACCGGCTGGGTGGTCAAGCCAATGCAAAAGAGGCTGGCCGAACAGCGCGAAGCCACCGGGGTCCTCACGTCGCTGGCATCCGATGGCGTGGCCGGCCTGCGGGTGCTGCGCGGCCTCGGCGGCGAGGACCTGTTCAACGATCGCTACGCCGCCCAGTCCGGCCGTGTGCTGGAAGCGGGGCTGCGCGCGGCGAGGTACCGCGCCATGCTGCACGTCGTGGCAACGGCAGGACCGGCCGCGTTCACGGCGATCGTCGTGGGTGGAGGGCTGTGGCTGACCTTCGACGGGCAGATGCGGCCCGGCCAGCTCGTGGCCTTCTACGGCTTCACCGCCTACCTGCAGCTGCCGATCGAATCCCTTGCGAACTGCGTGTACCTGGCGGCGCGCGCCTGGACGGCGGCCGGCAAGATCTCCACGATCCTCGCGGCCCGATACCTCGTCTCCGACGCTCGCGTGGATGCGGGCCTGCCGCCGCGGGACTGGGGCGCCACCTGCCTGACCGACGCCGCCTCGGGCGTGCGGATCACCCCGGGCGTGATTACGGCGCTCGTGGCAGCCGCGCCGGAGGATTCGGCCGCGATCGCCGCCAGGCTCGCCCGCACCGATGACTCGGCCCTCGTCCTGGCCGACGACGTCGACCTGCGCCGCTATCCGGTCGACGACGTGCGCCGGAACATCGTCTACTCCGGGCCGATCGCCGAGCTGTTCATGGGAACGCTGCGCTCGAACCTGCTCGGCCCCGACGCCGAACCCATCGAGCCGCGCCCGGTCGCCCAGCAGGTGGCCGACATCCTCCGGCCGGGAGGCGAAATCCGCCCGGTGCTCGCCGAAACGCCCGGCGCTCGGCCCGCCGACCCGCGCCTGAATGCCGCGCTCGAGGTTGCCGACGCCCGTGATGTCCTGAGCTCGATCGACGGCGGGCTCGACGGCGACATTGCCGAACGCGGGCGCTCCATCTCCGGCGGGCAGCGGCAGCGGGTCGCACTGGCGCGCGCCCTCGCGCTCGACGCGCCGATCACCATTCTCGTCGAGCCGACGAGCGCGGTCGACTCCCACACCGAGTCACGCATAGCCGTGCGCCTGGCCGAATGCCGGGCGGGCCGCACCACCGTCATCGCGACGACGTCGCCGCTCGTGCTCGCCAGCTGCGACGAGGTGGTCTTCCTCGTCGGCGGCAGGCAGGCGGCGCGTGGCACCCACCGCGAGCTCGCGGCCGACGCCGACTACCTCGCCGTGGTTCACCGCGGCGAGGTCGAGCCGGCCGGCGACGCGCGGGTTGAGGACTCCGCCAGCTCGGGTGGCGCAGGCCCGGGTGGCAGCAGCCCAGGCCGAGATCCCGCGGGCGAGTCCAGCCACAACGCCGCGGGCGAGCCGAACCGAGAGCCGAGCCCGTTGCCGGGCCAAGAGTCCAGCCCGGCGCACAGCCCGTTGCCCAGTCGAGAAGGAGGAGACCGGTGAGGCTGCCCGTCGCCGACTCGCGCACGACACTGCGCCGCCTCGCCGGCCTCGTGCGCCAATACCGCGGGTCCTTCGCCCTCGTCATCGGACTCCAGGTGGTTGTGGCGGGCCTGGGGGCAGCGGCGCCAATGATCGTCGGCCGGGCGATCGACTCCGTCGCGGCCGGCACGACCGTTGCCCACATTCGCATCGTCGTCGTGGCGCTCATCGCCCTCGTCGTCGCTCAGGCTCTCCTCGGCTACGTGGCCGGGCTGAGGGCCTATGCGCTCTCCGAGCGGATCCTCGACCACCTGCGCCGGCGCCTCGTGTGGACGGTGACCCACCTGCCTCTGGGAACGGTGGAGGCCGCGGGCGCCGGCGACCTGATCGGCCGCACCACCCACGACGTCGACCGGGTGAGCTTCTTCCTCCAAGGAGCCTTTGGCAACGTGCTCATGGTGACCCTGACCGTCGTCGTCACGCTCGCGGCGGCCATCGCGACCGACGTCGTGCTGGGCGCCGTCGTGGCAGCGGCCTGCGTGCCGATCTTCTTCACCGTGCGCTTCTACCTGCGCCGCGCCGTCCCGGCCTACCTCGCCGCGTCGGCCGTGCACGCCGGCATGTCGGGCCTCGTGGCGGAAACGGTGGAGCAGGCCGGAACCGCCGACGCGATGCGGCTGCGCCGCTCGCGGGCCGGGCGCATGGACACACTCATCCGCGAACACTGGCGCAACGAGCTGTACACGGGGTGGGTCCGCTCCCTGTACATCTTCATGAACCATCTGGTCATTTCGGCGCCCACGATCGTCGCGCTCGCGGTCGGGGCGTTCCTCATCGGTGCCGGGCAGGCCACCTACGGCACTGTCACGGCCGTCGTCCTCTACTCGGCGCAGCTGCGCATGCCGATGTGGACGCTGGGCTGGTGGTTTGACGAAATGCAGTTCGCCCTGGCGGGTTTCGCGCGCATATTCGGGGTCGAGGACGCGCTCGGCTCCGGCGAGCAAGGCGGCGGCAGCGTGCCCAAGGGCCACGAGGTGACGATCGACGGCGTCCACTTCGCCTACCGCGAGGGCCAGGACGTGCTCCGCGACGTGACGATGAGCATCCGGCAGGGTGAGACGGTGGCGATCGTCGGCCCGTCGGGTGCCGGCAAGTCCACGCTCGGGCGGCTCGTGGCCGGGATCAACGAGCCCACGCGCGGGTCGGTGCGCATTGGTGGTGCCGAGGTCAGCGGGATCGACGAGGCGAGGTTGCATTCGACGGTGGCCATGGTCACCCAGGAGCATCACGTGTTCGTCGGCACGGTCGCGGATAACCTCCGTCTGGCCAAGAGCGAGGCCACCGAGGCCGACATGCGCCGGGCGCTCGCCGCCGTCGAGGCGACGTGGGTGGAGGACCTGGACGAGGGCCTGAACACGAAGGTCGGCTCCGGATTCCTGGCGCTGACGCCCCCTCAGGCGCAGCAGCTGGCCCTGGCCCGCATCATCCTGCTCAATCCCGGTGTGCTCGTGCTCGACGAGGCCACGTCGCTGCTCGATCCCACGGCCGCCCGCTCGCTGGAGCGCACGCTCGGGCGGGTGCTGGCCGGGCGCACTGTGATATCGATTGCGCACCGGCTCTATACGGCGCACGACGCCGACCGCATCGCCGTCATGATCGATGGGCGGGTGGTCGAGATGGGAAGCCACGACGAACTCGTCGCTCGGGGAGGCGAGTACGCCGCGCTCTGGCGCGCCTGGCAGCAGGACTAGGGCGGGGTCGCTCCTACTTCTTCGCCAGGTCCGTCTGCAGCTCGATCGTGTTGGTCAGCACGTCGGTGGGGTAGGCGCCGCTCACGTAGGAGTAGCCGATGAGGATCGTCGGCGTTCCCGTCAGGCCCAGACTCTGGGCTAGAGACTGCTCCCGCTCGAGTGCAGTGGTGGTTTCCTCCGATCCGTAGTCGGCATCGAAGCGGTCCATGTCCAGCCCGGTCGACTCTGCCAGCGCCCGGACGGACTCGTCGGTATACGTCGGGTGATCGCCGTCGTCGGCCGCGCCGTAGACGGCAGACAGGTACTCCCACAACTTGCCCTGGGCTGCCGCGGCGATGCTCCCGCGCGCCGCCTTATCCGATCCGTGGTCCTCGAAGATGGGGAAGTTGCGCCATTCGAGGCGGATCTTGCCGTCGCGGGCCATCTCTTCCAGTTTGGGCATCGACTCGTTGTGCAGCCGTGTGCACATGGGGCAGGAGAAGTCGCCGAACACGCGCACCGTCACGGGCGCGTCGGCCGGCCCGAGTGCCATGCCGGAGTCCTCGTCAAGCGCCGGAATCGAGTCGATGGCGTTTCGGCCCTGGGCTGCTTGCGAGGGGATGTAGTCCCTGCCGGCCGTCCAGCCCCGTTCTTCGGTCAACTCGGCTTCCCTTGCCTCGATATCGGAAGACGAAGCGGAGGAGGGCGAGGACTGCGAAGGCGAGGATTGCGAGGGCGAGGGTGAGGACGTTTCCGCCGTTTCCCCTCCGGTCGAGTCCGACATCCGCAGGCCGACGACGATGAGCGCCGCGACCAGCAGGATCGTGACGAGTCCGCCGACGAGCACGGCCGCCCGCGACCTCCTCGGCTTATGGGGCGGAGCGACGGGTCCATAAGGCGGCGGCACCGGGGCCTGGCCCTGCGGGACCGGACTTGGCGGGATCGGGCCGGACTGCGGCACCGGAACCTGGCCAGGCGGAATGGGGGCCTGGTTTTGTGGGGCCTGGCTTGGCGGGATCGGGCCGCCCTGCGGGATTGGAACTTGGCCTTGCGGTACTTGGCCCGGCGGGACCGGGGTTTGGCCGGCCGGCCCAAAGGGCTCGTGGCCGGACGGCTGGCCGGGAGTCTGCGACATCAGTCTTCAACCCAATTCGATAGTGCTTGCATGTACCCTTCAGCGTCCTCGTCCTCGAAAATATTGAAGACGACGAGTTCGATGACATCGGTGCCGTGGTGTTGCAGCCACTGGTCGACGGCGTCGAGCGCGATGTGCGTCGCCTCCTCGAAGGGGAAGTTGTTTTTGCCGGTCGATAGGGCGCAGAAGCTGATCGAGTGGACGTCGCCCTTCTCGAGGGCGAGGTCCAGGCAGGACGTGTAGCAATTGGCCAGGGCCTGCCGCGCCTCCGGCGTGACCTGGCCGCCACGCAGCTGCGGGCTGACGGTGTGCAGCACGTACTTGGCCGGCAGCCTGTAACCGCGGGTGATCTTGGCGCCGCCGACCTCGTCGTCGGATCCCTGGAGCTGGCGGATAGTGGAGCAGTCATTGCGCATCCACGGGCCGCCCTGGCCCTGAATGTAATTATCGATGCACGGGTGCATCGGGTCGGTGCAGCCCATGAGGCTGGGCATGGCGGCGTTGACGACGGCGTCGACCACGAGTTCGCGCACGTCGCCGCGCCACATGGCGACATTGTGGGCGGAGCCGTAATCCGAGGTGGGGATCATTTCGTGGATCCGCATGAGGTTGGCTGCCGTGGTGCGACCGAGGTGAGCCGAGTGACGCTTGAGGAGGATGTTGATGGCTTCGGCGACCTCTTCGTCGAGCGGGCCGGGCTCCCGGATGACGAGTTCGAAGCGTAGCGCCGAGGCCAGCCCTGCGTCCGTGCAGATGGCGCGGTCGGGGTTGATATCGGGATAGCGGCGGTTCGGCAGGCCGGCGAGTGCGACGCGCAGCAGGTCGACGTCGGATCGCGGATCGTCGATGGGCGTGGGGAAGGGCTCGTCCAAGTGGATTGCCTCGCGGTACGCAGACAGGGGCAGCATGTTTCTCCTTCGCTTGGTCCCAGTGGTTCAAATCTACCGGTCCGGTGGGCGCCGCGCATCGTTTCGGCGGTCGATTGACGACGGCGCGGCGGCGATGGGCCTTGGCCAGCCGCGTGGGTCGCAGTCGGCCGAATATCGTCGGCGGTTAGGCTTGGGGCATGGACGAGTGGATGGTGACGAGCGAACTGGCCGAAGCATGCGGCGTGGACGTCTACGATGCGCGGCGGGCGCTCGAGGACGCGGGCCTAGCCGAGGGGGCGGCGCCGTCGGCCCTGGCGGTTCGCCACGGACTGGCCGATGTCGCGACGGAGGAAGCCGGCCGGGCCGCGACCGTGTGGCACCGCGACCTCGTGATCATTGTGCGCGGCCTACTCGGTGGCGCGGAGGGGCGGGCAGGCGCCGATCGGGCCGGTGAGCCCGGCGAGCAGGCTTTCCAGGAGGATCTCCTGGCCGGCCTCGACCAGAGCCCCGAGGAAACGGCTGAGTTCGACGAACTCGGCCCGGTTCCTGGCGGCGGGAAGGTCCGGGCGTCTTCGGCGGGTGAAGAGAGCGCGCCGCATTCGAGTATCGGCGATATTCGCCCGGGCTTTGACGCGATTGTTGCTACCGACGGCGCCTGCTCCGGCAATCCCGGCCCGGGCGGCTGGGCGTGGGTGGAACAGATATCCGGTGCTCGCGACTCGGGCGGCGCTGCCCGTACGACGAATAACATCATGGAACTCACGGCCGTCATTGAGGCCTTCGAATACGTCGGCCCCCGCGGTGATGTCCTCCTGCGGGCCGACTCCCAGTACGTCATCAACGTCATGACCAAGTGGGCGCCAGCGTGGCGCCGCAAGGGTTGGAGGAAGGCCGATGGCAAGCCCGTGGCCAACCGACAGCTGGTCGAGCGCCTGCTCGGCCTCTACGAGGCTCGGACGGGGCGTACCGAGGTCGAGTGGGTCCGCGGGCACTCGGGCGACGCCGCCAACTCTCTGGCCGACGAGCTCGCGGTGGCGCGCGCGGCGGAGTACCGCAGGTAGCTCGGCGGGCCGCGCCGTGCCCGCGCGACGCATCCTCCCGCGCTGCCCGAGCCTCGGTCTTCCCCCTGGGTCTCGATCTCGCGGGCGGCTAGCCGAGCCGCAGGTGGCTGTCCTCGGGCGCGCGATCGATTCGCTCGACGACGCCGCTCGCCTCGGCGATGAGCTCGGCGTAGGTCTGGCTGCCCTGGGCGCCGACCACGGAGACGACGCCGCCAATGACGACCAGCGGCAGGCCACCTATGCGCATGCGCTTGGCGTCGGCGATGTCGCGGTCGATCTGCTCGTCCAGGCTCTGCCGCCGGTCGGCCTCGTCGGCTGCCTCGCCGGTCCGCTCGGCTTGCCACCCGAGGTCGTTGGCTTTGGCCTGCGTGGTCTCGGTCTTGTCGGCCCGCGCCTCGTCGAGCTGGCGGGCCTCGGCGGGCGGGCAAGTTTCGTCGGGCGAGCGGGCCTCGGCGGGCGAGCGAGTTTCGGCGGCATCTGCCATTCCGACCTGGGCCTCGGCGGCATCTGCCATTCCCGCGTGAGCCTCCGCCATTCCCGCCCGCGACTCGATCTGGGTCAGGCGCGCGTCGTCCCCGTCGAATACGGCTGCCTGGATTTCCATGTAGGTCTCCAGGCCGCGCCGGGCCCCGTCGGCGAGGTCGGTGCCCGCGGCTTTGGCGGCGTAGACGAGGCGGTGGAGGCTGCGCCGTCGACCGGCGGGCACGCGCCGCACGAGCGTCTGCGGGTCGATCGTCAGGCCCTCGCGGCTGGCCACGGCGGCGATCTTGCGGGCGTCACTGGTTTCCCACGCTCGGCCCGGTCCGAGGAAGGCGTGTACGTCGACGTCGATTGGCCTGGCATCATCCGCTCGCGCAAGGGCGATCCCGCCGAGCAACCGGTGCATGCCGATGTAACTCCACGGGTCCGCGACATCCACCCACGCGTGGATCACCAGGCGACCGCTCACGGTGCAACTGTATGCCAGAGCGTCAGCTCAGCGGTCCAGGCGCAAGCCCGGAGTTTCGGCAGCCCGCGCCCAGCCCGTGCCTCGCGCGTCGACCTGACAATCACCGACCCCAAAGCGCTTGCCGCCCGGAGGTAAACTATCCCCATGCCAGCACCAATCGCACGGAAAGCTCCCACGGAACGCACCTTCCACGGCCATACCTACGTGGACGACTACGAGTGGATGCGCGACAAGCAAAGCCCCGAGCTCATCGAACTCCTCGAAGCGGAAAACGCCTGGGCCGATGCGCGCACGGCGCACCTGGGGCCCCTGCGCGAAGCGATCGTCGGTGAGCTTGCCTCGCGCACGCGTGAGGACGACACCTCCCTGCCCGTGCGGCAGGGCGACTGGTGGTACTTCTCCCGCACGTGGGAGGGCAGGCAGTATCCTGCGCTCTTCCGGCTGCCCGCCGTCGGTGCGGCGGTGGGCGACGGCGCACAAGCGGACGTCGGCGCAGCGGTGGGCCTTGACGCCCCTGTGGCTCCAGGCGTAGCGCTCGCGGATTCGCAGGCCCTGGGCCCGGGGGCCGCCCCCGCCGAGCTCCCGTCGACTCCCTCCGAGCGCCCGTCGACGGACCGCGAGGATGCCCAGCTCGTCTACGACGGCAACATCCTGGCCGACGGCGAGGAGTTCTTCTCGACGAGCGGCTTCTTGCCGGCGCCCGATGGCACGCTCGGCGCCATGGGCGTGGACTTCTCCGGAGACGAGCACTTCACCCTCAGGATCTTCGAAATCGAGACGGGCAACATCCTTGACGACGCGGTCTCCGGCCTCGGTTACGGGCTCGCGTGGACGGCCGACTCTTCCAGCGTCGTCTATTCCCGTGTTAACGAGGCCTGGCGCACATGGCAGGTGTGGCTTCACCGCGTCGGAACGTCGATGGAGCAGGATGTCCTGCTCTTCCAGGAGGACGACGAGCGCTTCGAGATCAGCTTCAAAGCCTCGCGCGACGGGCGGTGGGTCGTCGTCCACTCGGCCTCGCCCACGACGAGTGAGGTGACCCTCTTCAACGCCGTCGACATCGGCGCCGACCCCATTCGCGTGTGCCCGCGCATGACGGGGCTCGACTATACGGTCGAGCCGGCCGGTGATCACCTGCTCATCGTCCACAACGCCAATCGCCCGGACTTCGAGGTGGCGGCCGCGGCAATTCACCAGTCCTGGCCGCAGTCCTGGAAGCCGGTTCTCATCCCCGAGCCGGGCGAGCGGATCTCCCACGTCGAGGCTTTCCGCGACTTCGCAGTCATCTCCATGAGGTCCGGCGGTCAGACGCAGCTGCGCGTCATGCGCAGGGGAGAGGGCGCCGCCAACGGCCCGACGGCGTGGCAGGCGGCGGTCGTCGTCCCGTCGGAAGACCTCGCCACGATCGAAACCGTCGGCGACCCCCACTGGCAGGCGCAGGAGCTCGTCTACCTGACCGAGTCGATCCTCACGCCCGAAACCTGCTTCTCCTACAACCCGGCCACGGGGCAAACCGTACAGCTCAAGCAGCTCGAGGTACCCAACTACGATCGCGATGAGTACGTCCAGGAGGGCGTGTGGGTCGAGGCCGACGACGGCGCCCAGATCCCCATGACGGTCGTCCGCCGCAGGGACATCCAAGCCGACGGGACGAACCCTGGGCTCATCATGGGCTACGGTGCCTACGAGATCTCCTATGACCCGTACTTCGCCCCCATCAACATCTCGGCCCTCGACAGGGGCGTGGTGTTGGCCTTCGCCCATCCTCGTGGCGGCGGCGAGATGGGCCGGGCGTGGTACGAGGCCGGCCGGCTCCTGAACAAGCGCAACACGTTCACGGACTTCGTGGCCTGCGCCAAGTGGCTGCATACCAGCGGATGGGTGGCCGGCGATCGCCTGGCCGCCGAGGGCCGCTCGGCCGGCGGACTGCTCATGGGAGCCATCGCGAACATCGCTCCCGAGCGGTTCCGCGCGATTCACGCGGGCGTGCCCTTCGTCGACGCGCTCACCACGATCCTTAAGCCGGAGCTGCCGCTGACGGCGGGCGAGTGGGAGGAGTGGGGCAACCCGATCGAATCGCCGGAGGTCTACGAGTACATGCGTTCGTACTCGCCGGTGGAGAATATCGTCGAGTGCGAGTACCCGGCCATCCTCGCCACGACGTCGCTCAATGACGTCCGCGTCTTCTACGTGGAGCCCACCAAGTGGGTTCAGATCCTGCGCGAGCGAACCACCAACGACCCGATCGAGCGCCCCATTCTCGAGAAGATCGAGATGGTCGCAGGGCACGCCGGCAAGACAGGCCGCTACGACCGTTGGCGCGAACGGGCCTTCGAGTTGGCCTGGGTGCTCGATCAGATCGGTGCCGCGTCCTGAGCGGTCTCGGCCGGTTGGTGCCAGGCCCCAGGTCGCCGCGTCCTGAGCGGCCAGCCCCGCGTCCCGAGCCAGCCGGCGCCCCTCCCCGCAAGAGGTTTCCGCATATGGCTAGGGGAAGAGATCGTCATTGATCTCTTCCCCTAATGAACGGTTTTCTAACCGACCTTTCGTGTGTGATGTGGCTCCTAGTCTAATGCAACGACGCCCGAAAAAAGCAATCTAGACCTTGCCGAACTTGCCACTATTTCAATGCAGTGTCGACGGCGGCTCGCCAAGCTCCGAAGCGCTGCCGGATCGCGGCCGAAGAAGGCCTCGTTCCGGCAGCGTTTTCCTCCTTGAGCCAGCGCCCGTAGGCTGCCACCGACGGCGTCGACCCCTGTTCCTCCGCCCACTTGCCGAAGTCGCGCAGGGCCTCGAGGTACTCCTCTTCCGAGAACTTCACGGTGCCGCGCTGCCTGCCGGCCTTGACCTGCAGGCCGAGCTGGGAGAGGGCGTTGTTCCAGTAGCCGTCGGACCGCTTGCTCACGGTCTGGGACGTGGGCGGCCAGGCGATCTGACCGCGCTCCGATGTAATGCCCAGAGAGGTGACGAGTTTCGCCCGCTCAGAGTCGTACTTCTTTGCGGTGATGGAAACGTTGCGACGTGAGTCGATTTCCGCGCGGGCGGCGGCGATGAGTCCCAGTGCCTCGTCGATGAACTCGGGGCGGTCGGCCAGTTGTTGACGGGTGGCCGCGGCGATGTCGTCAGGTACCGCGTCGATATTCTCGGAGGGCTTGAGCTTGTCGGCCTTCGCCATGACCAGGAGGAGCGCGGCCTCAATGGCCGCCTGGTCGAAGAGCGGCGAGCGGCCGCGGCTGGGTCTGGAGAAGAAGGCGCCGAGCATTTCGGCTGCGGCCACGGCGCTCGCGGCCGCAGCTTCCTCGACGGTCACCTCGTAGTCCTCGTTGGCCTCCGGCCCGCACAGGTCCGACACGCAGCGGATCCCGAGGAAGGGCACGCCCCACGCCAGACTCGCCTGAGCGGCGGCCGTCGTCTCCATGTCCGTCGTCAGAGCCTGGGGGAAAGCCTCGCGCATGTCGCCCACATTGTGTTCGGTCACGAAGGAATCCCCGGCTAGCATGAGCCCCACGCGAATATCCGGGCGCAGGTGCTCCAGAAGCTCGGCGTCGCCCGCGAACGACGCCGAATGCCCGGGGACCTGGCCACGCGTATACCCGAAGGCGGTCGCGTCGGCGGTGCCGTAGGCGTATTCGGAACCAGCGACGACGTCGAGCACCCTGGCCGACCTCGCCAGGCCACCGGCCGTCCCAATGGACACCACGCAGCGTGGCTTGTACGCGCTCAGGGCCCAGCCCAGGGAACTGGCGGTTGCCACGAGACCGATACCGGTGCGCAGGACGAGGAACTTTCCGCTGGGAGTGTGGGCGAGCCACGCCAACCCGGTCGGCGCGGAGATCGTTTCGATCCTGTTGGCGATTCCCAGCAGCGAGGTGCTCCCGGCAAGGCTTTCCGTGGCTTGGCTGGCTGTGTCCGACCCGTCGGCGCCTGGCGTCGGCCCGTCAGTCGGCGCGGCGCCGGTCCGGGCGTCGGCTGAGTCGGTGCCTGAGTCATCGGCAAGCTCGTCCTCATTCGATGCCCGGTTCTCGTTCGACGCCGGGGCGTCCGCTCGATTCAGATTGCTCGCTGCGGCCGCGGTCTGTGACAGCGCATCTGCCGCGAGGGAGTCACGGTCTTCCAAAATTGCCAGGAACGGTTGAACTTCGACGTCTTGGGCGGCGATCACGACCGCATTCACGTTGATCATGCCATCACCTCGTTCCATTCGTCCTTCTTCGCGAGCATGGCCCGCACCGCCTCCTTAGCTGCTTCGAGGCTGTGGTTCGCGCCCCAGCCGCACTGGACTTCATTGGCGGCTGGCACTTCGGCTGCCTCCAGGATGTCGGCGAATGTTCGCGCCACGAGTTCGATGGCTGCGTCGGTGTCGGGCTCGGCGGCAAGCATGAGATAGAAACCCGTTTGGCACCCCATAGGTGAAAAATCAACGATAGACGAGGAGTGGTTGCGTGAAAACTCGGCGAAGGAGTGTTCTATCGAGTGGATGGCGGGCATCTCCAGGTGCTCGCGGTTGGGTTGGCAAAAGCGGACATCGTACTTCGTCAGGACGTCACCGCCGGGCAAGCGCTTGACGTCCGCGACTCGTATGTAAGGAGCCTTTACATTGCGATGGTCGAGGTTAAAGGATTCAACGTTCATCTTTGCCTGTGAATCCGTCACGAAGCTCCCTTCCGTCAGAGCCGCCTTGGGCGAACGGCGGTCGAACAAGCAATTTGTCTTCCTAGGAGTACATTACGCAGATGTTTCGCTCTACATTATCCCCCACGTTGTCGTAGGTACGTCGAGTGAAGACACCGAGTGAGATGGCGGTATTCGCGCATTGTCGAATGGATGACGCCGCCCTTTCGCGCCAGACTCGCCGACTCGCCACCTCGTTCAGGTTCTTTGCCGATTGCGTGTCACAAAAGTTGTGGTTGCCCTGTTCCTCGCGGACCGCCGGGTAACGGGCCGGTACATCGTTGCAGTTCGGCCGTTTTCGCTCCTTTTGCCGGCAGTTAGCCTCCGCCGCCGAGTCTGGGGCGACGTCGGCCGGCGGGGTGACGCCTCCGTGCGCACGGAGCGTAGGACGTTGACGTTGCGTCTCGGCTGGCGCGGCAGAACTTAGGGTGGCCCATCCTGGCCCGCAGCCGCGGGGCGCGCGGGTTCGCGAGGAGCGGATTGGCCTCGACATTCTGCGGCCGGGTTCTTCCAGGGCAGCCTTCGATCTGCGAGCGTGGGCGGCGTGCAGCGCCCTCGACTCGATGCAGGCGGGGCGCGATGACGACCGGCGTGTCCGACATCCGGGCGTGTCAAACATTCGTAAGCCCGGAATGCAACCGCGTCAACCCGCGCGGAAGAATGTAACGAATCGTTATAAACACGCGTAAAAGTCGCCGTCGACGTGTGCCTACGACTCCGGTTTTGCGCTGGAAAGAGCGGGTTTCGAAGCAGTCCTATCCGGGTTTTCCCAGGTTTGGCACATGGTTACACCAGGATCGGCTTCGAGTATTGAAACGTAAGCGGAACCAATTAAGGGGTGCGTGGGCCTGGTTCCGCACTCGCGAGGTGGATTGGACATGTACCTCGGACAACTGAATCAGTTCCGGCGACTCTCGGCATGGCGAGAAGTCCCTTCGAGCCGGAGCCCAGTGGGCGGCGATGCGTGGATCGCCGCCCACTTAGTTGTGTCGATCGTGTCCGCGAGGTTGGATCACTGGTGATCCCGGGGTGTGTCCACGTGTCCGTCCGGGTCGGGTGTGGCTGATTCGTCCCGCGAGCGATGTGGATCGAGTCCGCAGGCCGATCGCTGCATTCGAGACTTTGCGCGGGATCGGGCGGTGGTTGAGAAAGTCGGCAGCCCGCCCGTTGCCGCGCGAGCAACCGAACGTCGTCGTGCGTGAATGAAGGCGGAATACTGCAGCCACGTAACCCGATCGACGAAGGTGCTCGGACCAATTGAGGCGGTGCGGGCAGCGACACGAACCCCGCGAAGAGCGGTGAGGTCTCGTACTGCTAACGCGACAGGTGGGCCTTCTGGCAGTCCGGGCAGTATCCGCGGAAGGTGACCTCGGTTTCGTCGATGATGAAACCGTGATCCTCCGAAGCTTCCATGCACGATCGCGAACCAACTACGCAAGGGACGTCTTCGATGCGACCGCAGCCCTTGCAGATGACATGGTGGTGGTTGTCGTTCTGGCTGATTTCGTACAGCGAGACCGAACCCGACGACTTGATCTCGCGCAGCAGGCCGGCCTTCGTCAGCGCATGGACGATGTCGTAGATCGCCTGGGTCGAAACGGAACCGATGAGTTCGAGGACGCCGCGGCGCAACTGATCGACGCTGGAGTGGCCTCCATTGCGAGCCACTTCCAAGAGGGCGACGCGGGGTTCGGTAACTCGCAGACCAGCACCGCGCAAGACTTGTGCGTAATCTGTTGACACTCCTCATCCTCCTCGCTTGCCCACACGGGCCGCGCGACCTTCCGCTCCTTTGTAAACAAATGCTCATACAAGGATAGGTCAGATGGCAAGGAATCGTGACCTTTCAGTCTGGCCTCGGTCGAGCTTTCCAGACGCGCCACGTAGGTGCGGAGCGTCGTCGAGCAGACTGCCTGCTCTCGTGCGGCGAGTCGGTTCCCGTCCCGGCGGTGGCCCCGGGTGCCACCGCGCTTAGACCGCTCATGCATGGCTCGCAGCGCGCTGCCAGCGTTACCCCGATGGGTTGGTGGGCGCGGTAGTCTGGCTTCATGCTTCTTGCTTTTTCCATCGCGCCGCAGACGTCCGATAAGAGCGACGGTTCTGTCTCCCAGGCCGTTGCAGCAGCCATCAAGGTCGTTCGCGAGTCCGGCTTGCCCACCGAAACCAATTCCATGTTTACGACCATCGAAGGCGAATGGGACGAGGTGATGGGTGTCGTCAAGAGGTGTGTCGACGTCGTTGCCGAGCACACCTCGCGCATTTCCCTGGTCATGAAAGCCGATATCCGCCCGGGCTACACTGGCGAGATCACCGCGAAGGTCGAGCGGGTCAACGCCATCCTCGGCACCGAAGATCCGAAGCTTTCCTGACGCACGAGCGCGGCATCTCCGCGCCCGCTTTCCGGCCTTCTCGGCCGCGAGCTTGACTGTTAGGGCGCACCGCTTGTCGAGGTGTGTATCGCCTAGTTCAACAACCGTCGCCTCGGTCGACACCGTTGTCGAGGTTAGTCCGGGCCACGGATGTGAGGGAAATCATTGTCTGCCGAAGGCTGCGTTGCGGACTGTGAAGAAAGAATGCGGTCAGTCCTTTACATCCGCCGTGCGAGTAGATAAAGTACGCCACACTTTTGGTACGTATGTCCTATTTACTGTACGCTCGCATCGTGCTCCTATTGGAGAGTACAACTGTAGAAACCGATTTTTCATTGAAACACCAGGGAAAGACTGATGCATTCAAGCTAGTGGTCGTTCTGGTTGAATGGGCGAAACACCTCTGCCTGTTCTGTGAGCGCAACAATCCACGGGTATACTAACCCCTACATCTGAACGTTGATTGTGCGTGACGTATGGATGGACCGTGGAGGCCGGGATAACGACACTCGGGAATGCGACAGATTCGATTGGTGCACGTACTGGCTTAGATCACACATAGGCCATCGTTTGCGCCTTCCGTAACCCCTTTGGGAGGCGCGGGCATTAGGAAGCCGAAGTTTTGTCGGCATTGAATAACACAATAGAAACCTTTCCACTGGGCACGACTTTCCATACGGAAGATTGAAGGAAGGTAAGGGCACGACGCGATGAACTACATCTCCTTTGGCATTGACGCGGCAGCTATTTGCATTCTTGTCTTTGCACTCTATGTGCCAAGGCATCGACGCAAGGACCTTGCGGTTGCCTTGCTTGGAGTAAACGTAGGCGTGCTTGGCGTAACGACAGTCCTAGCGACGTCGGACGTAGCCGCCGGTCTGGGACTTGGCCTCTTTGGCGTACTCTCAATCATCAGGCTTCGCTCCACAGAGCTTTCCCAGGTGGAGGTCGCGTACTACTTCGCTTCTTTGGCCATTGGCCTCATCGCGGGACTCGCAGGGTCGTCGATCGTAGCGGCCAGCGGGTTCATCGCCGCTATCGTGCTCGTCCTGGCGATTGCGGACGCGTCCAAGGTCATGAGCCGTTCCGGCCACATGAGCATGATGGTCGATCGGGCAATACACGACAATGTCGAGCTCGCCTCGCACATTGAAAAGCGAACGGGCTTCAGCGTACGCGAGGTGAGCATCATTCGGCTCGATTACCTCAATGATTCGACGTTCGTTGACGTGCGCTATTCGGATGGTAAGTCGGGGAACAAGAAGGAAAAGGCGGGCAGGTTCGGCTCGCAAAGTAAGGCCGCCTGAGGGCGAAAGTGCGTGATGTCATGATTATGAGTGCAGAACTTGACGCGCAAGCTCGGCCCGGTGGACAAAGTGGGTTTGTCCCGACCGAACCGGCTACCTTTGCTGCGCGTCCAAGCTTCGGGTCGTCGGGCGAGCTCTTCGAGCGCATCCCCGTGATTGGGCTCGAAGAGCTTCACGCGCAGGCGGCGCTTCTCCATCGAGTGGACCGCAAGTATCTGGTGAGCTACGAACAGACGTCGCAACTGGTCGACTACCTCGCTTCCGAGGGCGCCAGGGTCCTCGAAATCGAAGGGCTGCGTGAGTTTTCCTATCTTTCGGACTATTTCGATACTGCCGATTTCCGGCTTTTCAGAGCCGCGGCGACCAAGCGCCGTCGTCGGTTCAAGGTCCGCACGCGCGTGTACCTCGATTCGGGGCTGCGATTCGTCGAACTGAAGACGCGAGGCGGGCGCGGGCACAATATCAAGGACCGTCTGCGGCTCGAGGACGTCTCCGCACGCACGTGTGAGGCGTTGCGCACCGGCGCACCGGCCAAGTACGACAACGTCCTGGAGCGCCACCAGGTCGTGGAGTGGGTCGCAGGCTTGCTGACTTCGTACGGAATTCATCAGACGTATGAGGAGAGCGTGGAAGACGTCAAGTCGCTTTCAGGTTCGCTTCGCTCGACATATAGGCGATCGACTCTCCATTTGCCGACCAACTCGAGGCTGACGATCGACCAGGGCCTGAGCTTGGCTGACCCCACGGGCATCCCACGGTTCCGGATTCCGAATGTCGTAGTGGAAACGAAGTCGGCTGGTAGGCCGAGCGAGGCGGACCGCTGGCTGTGGAGGCACGGCCTGCGTCCGATTCGATTCTCAAAATACGCGGTAGGCATGGCGCAACTGCACGACGAACTTCCCGCCAATCGCTGGCGAAGGGCGTTGAATAGATTAGGAGGTATAGCGTGAAGGCAACGACAAAGAAATGGCTGGTTGCGACACTTGCGGCTGGTCTCACCCTCGGTGCTTGCGGTCAGGATGGGGGCTCGGACCCGACCGGATCCGGAACGGGGGATTCGACGAACGCCAACGGCTCGAATGAGACCTTCGAAGGCGTCGAGGGACTCAACAAGATCAGGGATGTCTCGGAGAAGTCCGTTCCCACGCCCACGGGCGATGTATATGCCGGGAGCGTTAAGCCGACCGAGGCGAGCGTTGAGGCTCTCATGGCGGAGAACCAGAAGCCCCACGCCGATTCGAACGACGTCGAGTACAAGGAGGCCGAGGCTACCAAGATCGCCCTGGATGGCGAATCGGCCAAGGTTGATGGCCAGGGAGCCAAGGCCGCCGACGGAAAGGTGACCATTTCCTCCGAAGGAACCTACATTCTTTCTGGCACCTTCAAGGGTGAGGTCGTCGTCGAGGCGAACAAGAAGGAAAAGGTTCACATTGTCCTCGACAATGCGAATATTGAGTCGACGAAGGACTCCGCGATCCGCGTGCTGGAAGCCAAGGAAGCGATCGTTGTCCTGGCTGATGGGAGCACCAACTCGCTGAAGGATTCCGCCAGCTACGAGTCGACCGTAGACAACGGGCCGATTGCCGCCCTCGCCTCGAAGGCGGATCTCACGATCGGCGGAGGCGGGACTCTGGAGGTCAACGGCCAGACCAATGACGGTATTTCAGGTTCGGATGGCGTCGTCGTGGTCGGTGGAACGATCAACGTCACGTCGGTGGATGATGCGATTCGTGGCAAGGACTACGTCGTGATCGCCGATGGTACGTTCAATCTTCAGGCTGGCAGTGACGGCATTAAGTCTGACAATGACACCGATTCCGGTCGTGGCTACGTCCTGATCATGGGCGGTGATGCGACGATCAATTCGGCCGAGGACGCGGTCGGAGCGACCTCTGACCTCATCGTGTCGGGTGGAAAGATCACGGTGACCGAAACGAAGGAGGGCTTCGAGTCCTCGAAGATGCTGCTGGCAGGCGGATCGGCCGACATCACGGCGTCTGACGACGGTCTCAACACCGTGGATGGCAAGGAGCCCTGGCTGGCCATCACCGGTGGCGAATGGACTCTCAACACGGAGGGTGACGGATTCGACTCCAACGGCAAGGGTCACATCTCCGATGGCAAGGTGACTATCTACGGTCCTTCGGCCACGGGTAATGCGGCCATTGACATTCAGGACGGACTGACCGTTTCCGGAGGGACGCTCTTTGCCGTCGGCGCCGTGGGTAAGGACGTGACGCCGAAGGCCGAGGGGGACCAGTCTGCCGTTAAGTTCCAGGCCGACGTCGCCGAAGGCAGCACCGTCGCCATTCAGGACGCCAGCGGCAACGAACTCGCCAGCTACACGAGCCCGAAGAAGGCCGGATCCATCATTTACAGCGGCCCCGGCATTGCCAAGGGCCAGGAGTACAAGGTCGCGATCAATGGTCAGGAGGCAGCTACGGCCAAGGGCGGCGAGGGCTGATAGGCCACGTTCGCTCGCTGCTCGCTGCTCGGGGCTCACTGCTCGACCGGCTGATCGGTGAGGTAGTTTGGTCGCGCGGCCGGCGGGGCGCTGGCCTGGGTCGACCGGGGCGCTTGGCTACCAGGTCGCCCGGTCGACCGGGCCGCCTTGACCCGGCCCGCGGCCGATGACAACCGCATATCGCATTGGTGCCATATGGCTCCGTTCGCACGCTCGATCCGGGCGGCCGCGAACGGAGCCATTGGCTTATGCGGGGGGCCAAAGGGTCGGCGTGTGTGACGGGTCTTGGGGCTACACCAACGACGCGGCGGGTCGCGTGACTGGAATCTCATGAACGTGGCCCGTGCGCGACAGATCAGCGGTATGTCAACGAGGCGTGACAGTTCATCAGTTTTGTCGAGTTGGTAAATTGCTAGCTCCCAGGAAACTTGTGGTTTTCACGGCGGAAAGGTGCAGAAGTGCTGAGCACTATTGAATCGCAAGAGACGAGGAGCGGCCTTTCGGAGGCGCGCCGACGGAGAAAATTCTGGCGGCCCGCTCCTCGCGACTGAGGTCGGCCCCGCGTAAGAACTCGCCGAGGCGGTGCTGGCCCGAAGAAGGAGGAACGATGGAATTGACGCTCTTCGCAGTGGACGTCGTGGCGATATGCATTCTGGCCTTTGCACTGTATGTCCCCCGGCACCGCCGCAAGGACCTGGCCGTTGCTCTGCTGGGCGTCAACATCGGAGTCCTCGCCGTGACGACCGCCCTGTCAAGCGCGACTGTTGGAGCTGGCCTCGGTCTGGGGCTGTTCGGCGTCCTTTCGATCATTCGACTCCGCTCCACGGAATTGTCACAGGTCGAGGTGGCCTACTACTTCGCCGCCCTGGCCATCGGGCTCATCGGTGGCTTGGCGGGCCTGTCGCCCCTCGTGGGCGCGGGCCTGATTGCCGCGATCGTATTGGCGCTTGCCGTGGCCGACTCTTCCAAGATCATGAGCCGTTCGCGGCACATGACGATGACGGTGGATCGAGCGATAGCGGACACGGATGGGCTGAAGGCCTACATTGAGAGGCTCACGGGAATGGCAGTGCGCGAGGTCAGCATTGTCAGGCTCGACTACGTCAACGACTCGACCTACGTGGACTTGCGTTGTTCCGTGCCCGCGCCTTCGGCCCCGGCCCGGCAGCTGAGGGAGGTCAGGCTGTGACGGGTATGGTCGCCGGAACAACTACTGGAATTGCGGGTCTGGCTACAGAGACTAGCGCCGCGTCGGCGGAATCCCGTGCCGCGTCGGTCAGTCTCGCCGGCTCGGCTTGGGAAAGGTGTGCGCGAGGCGGCTTCGACGCGGATGAGGTGGGTGATGTCAGGCAGTTACCCGCGCGGGAAGCGCGTGAGCAGCTCGTGACCGAGGCGAATGAGCCGAGCGAAATGGGCGCGGCTCTGGGCCGACTGCCCGCCATTACCCTCGACGAGCTTTCCGCCCAGGCGGCGCTGCTCAGGCGCGTCGACCGAAAGTACCTCGTGGCGCCGGCGCTCGCGCTCGACCTCGTCCGGTACCTCGGCGCCAGCGGAGCTCGGGTACTGACGATCGACGACGCCCGCGAGTTCCACTATCTGTCCGACTACTTCGACACGCCGGATTTCAGCCTGCACAGGCTGGCCGCAACCAAGAGGCGTCGTCGGTTCAAGGTCCGCTCACGCATCTATCTGGACTCGGGGCTGCACTTCGCCGAACTCAAGACACGCGGCGGGCGCGGGTACAGCATCAAGGACCGTCTGCAATTGGAGGATGTTCCCCGCCAGGTATGTCAGCGCATGAGCGGCGCGGAGCCGATTCGAGGACAGGAGATCATCGCGCGACCGCAGGTCGCCGAGTGGGTCGCCGCCCAACTGGTGGAGCGAGGGATCGCCGACACGCGCCGGGCGGGAACGCGGATCGTCGCCGGCCTGCGCGGCTCATTGCGGTCGGTCTACACCAGGTCAACGCTCTACATCCCGGGCGACTGCCGTGTGACCATCGACGTCGCCCTGACCATCGGCGACCCGAATGCGACGGCGAGCTTCCGCGTGCCGGGCGTCGTCGTCGAAACCAAATCGAGTGGAGGGAGCTCGCGGGCTGACCACTGGCTGTGGCGCCACGGCGCCCGACCCACCAGATTCTCGAAGTACTCGGTGGGAGTGGTGAAGTCGAATCCCGCGTTGCCCACAAACCGCTGGCATAGGACGCTCAACGAACTAGGAGAAATGAAGTGAACGCAAAGAAGACGTGGATGGCGCTGGCCCTGGCTGCCAGCCTAGGGCTCGGCGCCTGCGGTGGCGGCAACGCGGCGAGTGCGGCAGGGGGAGCGGCGTCGAAGTCGGCAGCGTCCAGCGGTGCGGCCTTAGATGCGACGACGTCGACCGATGGTCTGGCCACGCTCGACGCCCTGCGCGAGACCTCGGAGACCTCGCTTCCCAGTGGGGATGTATACGCCGGTACCGTCACCGCCCAGGAAGCCACCATTGAGGCGATGATGGCCGAGAACCAGAGACCGCACGCGGATTCCAACGACGCCGAGTACGATGCCTCCGCGGCCACGACCGTCACCCTGGACGGTTCGTCGGCAACCGTGGAAGGGGATGGTGCCCAGGCGGCCGACGGCACGGTGACCATCTCGGCTGGGGGAACCTACATTCTGACCGGCGAATTCGAGGGGCAGGTCCTCGTCGAGGCATCCGATGCGGACAAGGTCACGATCGTGCTCGACGGGGTGAACATATCCTCGTCGGACGACGCGGCGATCCGCGTGGTGCAGGCCGACGAGGCCGTGCTCGTCCTGGCGGAAGGCACGACCAACTCCGTCTCCGACACCGCCAGCTACTCCGAGGACTACGACGGGCCGACCGCCGCCATCGCCTCCAAGGCTGACCTGACGGTCGGCGGCTCCGGCACCCTCGACGTGCAGGGCAACGGCAATGACGGCGTCTCCAGTTCCGACGGCCTCGTCATCATCGGCGGCACGATCGATGTCACCGCCGTCGACGACGGCGTTCGCGGCCAGGACTACGTGGTGCTCGCCGCGGGGACGCTGAGCGTCCAGGCGCAGGGAGACGCGATCAAGTCCGACAACGAGTCCGACGCCGGACGAGGGTACGTGCTGGTCACTGGCGGCGAGGCGACGCTTTCCGCCGGGTCTGACGCGATTGACGCGACGTCTGACCTGATGTTCGCCGGAGGGGCTGTGACGGTCAGTGAAAGCGAGGAAGGCTTCGAGTCGTCGAATATGCTGCTGGCCGGAGGGTCGGCCGACATCACCTCCTCGGATGACGGCCTCAACGCCGTCGACGGTACGCCGTGGCTGGCGGTGACCGGTGGTGAGTGGGTGCTCGATTCGGAGGGCGACGGATTCGACTCCAATGGTGAGGGTTACATCAGCGGCGGATCCGTGACGGTCTACGGGCCGACGAACGGAGGCAACGGCGCGATCGACGCCGAGGGCGGCGTGACGGTCACCGGCGGGACGCTCTTTGCCATCGGTTCGGCCGGCATGGATCAGGCGCCGCGCACGGGCGGGGAGCAGTCCGCCATCAAGGTGCAAACCAATGTCGCAGAGGGAGCCACCGTGGCCATCGCCGATTCTAGCGGCAACGAGATTGCCAGCTACACGAGCCGCAAAAGGGCCTCGTCGATCGTGTTCTCCTCTGCGGGTATAGCCGAGGGGCAGGAGTACATGGTGTTGGTCGACGGCGAGAAGGCCGCCACCGCGACGGGCGGCGACTACGTCGCGGGCGAGTCGATGCTGGGCGGCGGCCAAGGGGCCGGCGGGCAGATGCCCGACGGTCAGGCTCCTGGCGGGCAGATGCCTGGAGGGCAGGGTTCCGGCGGGCGTCCCGGGCAGGGATAGTCCCGGCGGTGGGGCGGCGTCGATCGGGTGGTCTGCGCCGCTTTTGAGCGCGGTGGGGAGGGGCCGGTACGGCCGGATTACCAGGTAGGTATAACTGCCCATGCGGAGTTCGCCGGCAGGAATCCACAAATGTGGATAAGTCGGGGTATATCTTCCACAAGTGTGGATCGACAGATACACAGATCTGTGGATAAGTGCCGGATGTGCCCGCCTGTCTGGATGAGCGCCTGCGTTGGCTAACCGCAGGGCGGTGTGAGGGCGGACGTGCGGGAGTGCGATGCTCGGCGAGTGCCGAGTGGGCGCCGGTCTTCCGGCGTGTCTGCTCCCACCTTTCGGCTCGTTGGCACCGGTCGTCTCGATTTGCTGGTGTCGGGCTCAGGGATCTGCGGCTACCGGGCTCAGGGGTTTGCTGCCGGGTTTTGGGGGTCTAGCCCTGGCTCGGAGATCCGTCGCGGCCGGCCTCGGGGGTTCGTTGACGCCGGGCGTATCCGCCGGCGCTGGACCTCGTGGCATGTTCCCGCCGGGCTCGGCGACCTCGTCGGTGGCTGCTGTCCAGCCTGGCGGCACTGCCGCGCCCCTGCCCGGGCAGACGCGTAGATCGCGCCGAGGACAAATCCGGGGTCAAAAAATGTCGGAGCCCCCTGCGAACATGAAAACAGCCACCCAACCGGTGGCCCGGACGCTTCCACGCCGAAGCGAGGCCGGTCGAATGTTGTGGAAGGATCAGGGGATATCGAGATGAGGGCGAGCAGGCGAATGCACAGCCTATCCACCGTCGGCGCAAGGCAATCCACAGGGTAGTAATTACACACGTGTCACTTGTCACCGGACACTACACCTTGTGGTCTATCCGGTTGGCGACCACAAGGTGTAGTGTTCTGGGTTGAGTCGTTTTCGACGCGACTGCAGGTCGTTCCGGGCTGTTCGAGCCGCGGTCGGCAGACGTCGAAAGGGGCTCGGCACGGACGGAACGATACGACATCGGCTTCGCCTCGGGAACCTTGGAGGGGGACCCGGGGCGAGCAGGAGGAGTCGAAAGGAAGAGAACGAATGAACATCACTGTCTACACCAAACCCTCGTGCGTCCAGTGCAATGCGACCAAGAGAGCGCTCGACAAGGCCGGTCTTTCCTACGGCGAGGTCGACCTCACGAAGGATGCCGAGGCCCTGGAAGCCGTCAAGGCTCTGGGCTACCAGTCTGCGCCCATCGTGTTCGCCGGGGACGAGCACTGGGCCGGCTTCCGTCCGGATCGCATCAAGGCGCTCGCAGCGGCCGCGGTCGAAGAGTCCGCAGCCGTGGGTGCCTAAGGACCGGGCGGGGCAGTGGCGCCCCGCCCCGTCGGGCCGCCTGCGGCTGCGGGTGACCGGCGATTTTGGAGGCCGCGTGGCTCGGATCGTTTACTTTTCTTCCGCGACGAACAATACGAAGCGTTTCGTGGAGAAGCTCGGCATGCCCGCCGAGCGCATTCCCCTCCTCCCCAAGGAGGACCCGCTTCGCGTCGACGAGGAGTACGTTCTGATAGTTCCCACATATGGCGGTGGCAGCCACAAGGGGGCTGTTCCCAAGCAGGTCATCAAGTTCCTGAACGACGAGCACAACCGCTCGTTGATTCGAGGAGTGATCAGTTCGGGGAACACGAATTTCGGCAGCGCCTACGGCTTGGCGGGGGAGATCATCTCTGCCAAGTGCAAGGTGCCTCTCATGTACAGGTTCGAACTGCTCGGCACACCTCGGGATGTGGACCGAGTGAGGGAAGGTTTGGAGAAGTTTTGGCAGCAACCACGTTGACGGACACCGGCGAAGAGAACTACGTCGATCCCAACCTCGACTACCACTCGCTCAATGCCCAGCTCAATCTCTACGACGCTGACGGGCAGATACAATTCGACGCCGACCGGGCGGCTGCGCGTCAGTACTTCCTTCAGCATGTCAATAAGAACACGGTCTACTTCCATGATCTCGAAGAGAAGATGAAGTACCTCGTGGGGGAGGGCTACTACGAAAAGGAGGTCCTTGACGCCTACGACTTCTCCTTCGTCAAGTCGCTCTACAAGGCCGCCTACGCCAAGAAGTTCCGCTTCCCGACCTTCCTCGGGGCCTTCAAGTACTACACCTCGTACACGCTCAAGACCTTCGACGGCACGCGCTACCTCGAACGTTATGAGGATCGCGTCTGCATGGTCGCCCTGACCCTGGCTCGGGGTGACGAGGCGCTGGCCATGTCCCTCATGGAGGAGATCATCGAGGGCCGATTCCAGCCGGCCACGCCGACCTTCCTCAACGCGGGCAAGGCCGCCCGCGGCGAACTCGTCTCCTGCTTCCTGCTCCGGGTCGAGGACAACATGGAATCCATCGCCCGTGGCATCAACTCGGCGCTGCAGCTATCCAAGCGTGGCGGCGGCGTCGCCCTCAACCTCTCCAACCTGCGCGAGTTGGGCGCGCCCATCAAGAAGATCCAGAACCAGTCCTCGGGCGTCAACCCCGTCATGAAGTTGCTGGAGGACTCCTTCTCGTACGCCAACCAGCTGGGGGCGCGCCAAGGTGCGGGCGCCGTCTACCTGCACGCCCACCACCCCGACATCATGCGCTTCCTGGATACCAAGCGGGAGAACGCGGACGAGAAGATCCGCATCAAGACCCTCTCGCTGGGCGTCGTCATCCCCGATATCACCTTTGAGTTGGCCAAGAACAACGAGGACATGTACCTCTTCAGCCCCTACGACGTCGAGCGTGTGTACGGGGTGCCCTTCACGGAGATCAGCGTCTCCGAAAAGTATCGGGAGATGGTCGGCGACAAGCGCATCCGCAAGTCGAAGATCAACGCCCGCAACTTCTTCCAGACGCTGGCGGAGATCCAGTTCGAGTCCGGCTACCCGTACATCCTCTTCGAGGACACGGCCAACCGCTCCAACCCCATCGACGGCAAGATCACGATGTCCAACCTGTGCTCGGAGATCCTCCAGGTCTCGGAGGCGTCGACGCTGGGCGAGGACCTGGGGTACACGCACATCGGCAAGGACATCTCCTGCAATCTCGGATCGATGAATATCGCCAAGGCGATGGATTCGCCCGACCTCGGCAAGACGATCGAAACGGCCGTCCGTGCGCTGACGTCGGTGTCTGACATGACGGACATCCAGTCCGTGCCGTCCGTTCGGCGCGGGAACTCCATGAGCCACGCCATCGGGCTGGGGCAGATGAACCTCCACGGTTACCTGGGCCGCGAGAGGATCTTCTACGGGTCTGAAGAAGCTCTCGACTTCACGAACATGTACTTCTACACGGTCGTCTACCACGCGATTCGTGCCTCAATGGAGATCGCCAAGGAGCGCGGGCAGCGCTTCGAGGGCTTCGAGAAGTCCAAGTACGCCAGCGGCGAGTACTTCGCCAAGTACATCGACGAGGTATGGCAGCCAAAGACCGAGCGCGTGCGCGAGCTCTTCGCTGACATCCACATTCCGACGCAGGAGGACTGGGCGCGTCTGTGCGACGACGTCCAGCGGCACGGCATGTACAACCAGAACCTCCAGGCCGTTCCGCCGACCGGATCGATTTCGTACATCAACCACTCGACGTCGTCGATCCATCCCATCGTTTCCAAGATCGAGATCCGCAAGGAAGGCAAGATCGGTCGCGTCTACTACCCGGCGCCGTACATGACGAACGACAACCTGGAGTACTACCAGGACGCCTACGAGATCGGCCCCGAGAAGATCATCGACACCTACGCGGCAGCAAGCCAGCACGTCGATCAGGGGCTTTCGCTCACGCTGTTCTATCCGGACACGGTGACCACCCGCGACGTCAACAGGAACTACATCTATGCGTGGCGCCGGGGGATCAAGACCCTCTACTACATGCGCATCAGGCAGCAGGCGCTGGAGGGGACGGAGGTCGCCGGCTGCGTTTCCTGCATGCTGTGAGGGGCTCGGCTCAGTGACTTCCGGTGCGGGCCTGGCCTTGCTGGCGCACGACGCCTTGCTGGCGCGCGGCAGCCGGGCTCGCATCTCGTGTCGCGGCCAGTGCCCGCCGTCGGTGCGTGTTGCGCTCGGGAGGAGTGCGCTCCCTGCGGAGCGCGGTGCTCGTTAGGTTGGCGCCGCCGGTGCCGCAGCGAGTCGGCTCCCGACGTCGATTCACCCCTTCACGAGGAAGTTTACATGGAATATAATTACGCCCATGGCTAACTTCCACTGCCTTCGCGCATGCGTTCGATAGGGTGCACACATGATTCAGTTCGAATCGGTAACGAAGATCTATCCGGACGGAACGGCCGCCGTCTCCGATTTTTCCCTGACGGTTCCCTCTCATCGGACCGTGGCGCTCGTGGGCTCGTCGGGATCTGGCAAGACGACGCTTCTTCGAATGGTCAACCGGATGGTCGATCCGACCAGCGGGCGGGTGCTCATCGACGACGAAGACGTCCTGGACCGCGACCCTGTCGTCCTGCGCCGCTCCATCGGGTACGTCCTGCAAAACGGCGGCCTCCTGCCACATCGAACCGTCCTCGACAATATCGCCACGGTTCCCGTGCTCACCGGCCGCCCCCGCAAGAAGGCGCGCGCCGAGGCCAAGGAACTCCTTGAGCGGGTGGGCCTGGATCCGTCACTGGGCGATCGGTATCCCGCCCAGCTTTCCGGAGGGCAGCAGCAGAGGGTCGGCGTGGCCCGCGCGCTGGCACTCGACCCGAACATCCTCCTCATGGACGAACCGTTCGGCGCCGTCGACCCGATCGTGCGCGGCGAGCTTCAGGACGAACTCGTCCGCCTGCAGGCCGAGCTCGGCAAGACGATCGTCTTTGTCACCCACGACATTGAGGAGGCGTTCCGGCTCGGAGACGAGGTCGTCGTACTCAAAGAGGGTGGTGAGATCGCGCAGCGCGGAACGCCCGCCGAGATCCTCGCCTCGCCCGCGGACGACTTCGTTCGCGACTTCGTCGGCCTGGGACGGGCCGATCTGCACCTTCAGGTGCGCGAGGTCGAGGGGCGCGCGATGGTCGTCGATCCCGATGGCAGGCCACTCGGCTTCCTCGAGGGCGCCTCGCGCGACGACGCCGACGCTGGGCGCGAGTCTGGGCTCGGCCGGCCGGGCGGTCCCGAAGGCCGAACCACCGGTGCGGCCACTGGGGCGCCGGCCGCGGCTACTCCACCGGCCACGGCCGCGGACACCGACTCGCCGGGCGATAGGTCAGCGGGGCGAGACGCGTGAACTGGCTCTCCCAGAACTGGCAGTCGGTGTGGGACCTGTTGATCCTCCACCTGTCCATCAGCGCGACGGCGGTCATCGCGGCCACGCTCCTGGCCATCCCCATCGGGCGGTTCGCTTTCCAGCACCCCGTCATCGGCGGCACCCTCCTCAGCGCGACCACCCTCATCTACGCCATCCCGTCGCTGCCCCTCATCGTCATCATCCCGATCGTCATCGGCACGCCAATCCGCGCTCCAGTGACAATCATCGTGGCGCTCAGCCTCTACGGCCTGGCGCTGCTGGTGCGCACGGCCGCCGACGCCTTCGATTCCGTGGACCCGAACGTCCGCCAGGCCGCGCAGGCCATCGGCTTCTCGCGGCGCAACCTCCTGTGGAAGGTTGATATGCCTCTGGCGCTCCCGGTGTTCATCTCCGGCGTGCGCGTGGTGACGATGTCGACGGTCGGGCTCGTGACGATCGGCTCCGTCGTCGGCATTTCAAGCCTCGGCTCGCTGCTGACCGATGGTTATGAGCGGGGCATTATGGCCGAGGTCGCGACCGGCATCATCGCCACGGTGGTTCTCGCCCTCGTGCTCGACGCCCTCATCCTGCTTCTGGGCAGAGTGCTGGCGCCGTGGACGGCCGCGGTCGAAAGGAGTGGCGCGTGAGGTATGTCATTGAGGCCCTGAGGTGGCTGGCCGATGGCGAGAACTGGCTCGGCCCATCGGGCATCGCCACCCGTCTCGGGCAGCACCTACTGCTGACACTGCTCATCGTGGCGATTTCCGCGGCAATCGCCTGGCCGGTAGGCGTGGCCATCGGGCACCGCCGGCGAGGCGCGGCGCTGGTCGGTGCCCTGACCGGGGCAGCCCGGGCCATCCCGACGCTCGGCCTGCTCACAATCTTCGCGATGGTGCTGGGGATCGGGCTGAATGCGCCCATCCTGGCCCTCGTCATCCTGGCGATTCCCTCGCTGCTTGCCGGCGCCTACGCTGGGATCCAGGCCATCGACCCGGCAATTCCCGCCGCCGCCGAGGCCATCGGCCTGAGCCCGCTCCAGATCATTTTCAAGGTCGAAATACCGCTGGCAGCACCCGTGATCGTCGGGGGCCTGCGCGCCGCCGCACTGCAGGTGGTCGCCACCGCGACGCTCGCCGCCTACATCGCCGACTACGGCCTGGGGCGGTTCATCATGCTGGGGATCAGGTCGAGCGATTACCCGCAGATGCTCGGCGGCTCGATCGTCGTCATCGGCCTGGCCATCGTGCTGGAGGCCGTGTTGGCCTGGCTCCAACGGCGGGCCAAGAAGATCGCCGATCCGGCCGCCCTGGCCAAGTAATGACTAACGACCCTGGCCACGTAACGACGCCGGACGGCGGCGCACCCTAGGAGGACTCACATGAGAAAGTTTCGCGCAACGGCCGCATTCGCGGCGCTTCTCCTCGCGCTCGCGGGGTGCTCGTCCGCCAATCCGCTTCGTGGCTCCGGCGGAGGAGGCGGGGATAGTTCGACGATCGTCATTGGCTCGCAGGATTCCTATTCGAGCGAGATCATCGCGGAGGTCTACGCCCAGGCGCTGGAGCGCGAGGGCTACGAGGTCAGGCGCGACTTCAGGATCGGGCAGCGGGAGGTCTACATGCCCGAGATCGAGTCGGGAAGCATCGACGTCTTCCCCGAGTACACGGGAAGCCTGCTCCAGTACTACGACAAGGACAGCCAGGAAACCGACCCCGACAAGGTCTACGAGCAGCTGGAGAGCAAGCTGCCCGACGGGCTCGTCGTCCTCTCACCCTCGGATGCTACGGATCAGGACACATACGTCGTGACGAGGCAGTTTGCCGAGGAGCACTCGGTGACGAGCATCGGCGATCTGGCCGGAATCGATGGCCTCGTCCTCGGAGGTAACACCGAGCTCGAGACGCGACCATACGGACCGAAGGGCTTGAAGTCCGAGTACGACGTCGACGTGCGCTTCACGCCCGTCGAGGGGTCCGGCAGTTCGACGTCGATCAATGCCCTGAAGAACGGGCAGATCCAGATCGCCAACATCTACTCGGCGAACCCCGACCTGGCCAGCGATGACCTCGTCGCGCTGGAGGATCCCAAGGCTCTGCTGCCTTCGGCCCGCGTGGTGCCGCTGGTCTCCTCGCGCCTGCCTGTGGGTGCGGCGAAGGTCTTGGACAGGGTGTCGGCCAGCATGAGCGCCGACGAGCTCGTGGAGATGAACCGCAAGTCGCAGGAGAATGGCTCGCCGGCCTCCACGATCGCCTCCCAGTGGCTCGACGAGAACGACTTCTGACCGGCGCGGACTGGGGGCGCGGGTCGGGGGTGGTCGGTGCCACCCTGCAGCCCGGCGCGACGACGCGGCCCGATGTCGCCACGTGCTTAGCCGCGGCCGGCGCGGGCCGGGGCGCCTGATGGGTGGGCGTGATGTGCGGCGGCGTCCTCGGCTGTTCCATGGCCTCGTTCAGCCGCGGACATCTATGCTGGGGAGTTGTCCTAGGGTGGTTTCACATACGGACCGAAGCGTGACAAGGTTGGACATGTCGGCATCGCGAAGGAACGGAAGGCGGAACGGGCATGGCCGGTGGGAGGCGGAGTCGGCGGTTCGCTGCTTTCGCCGCAGTCCTACCGCTGGCGCTTTCGGCCTGCGCCAACACGGGCGGGTCGGCGGATCCTACGACGCCGCCGAGCTCGCCTAGCGCCTCCGCGACGCCGAGTTCCGTCTCCCAGAAACTGACCCCCGTGATCGAGGGCATGCGCTTCATTGGCGAAGTCAGCGCGTCCGACGAAGGCGAGCTCGAGCAGGCACTCAGCGACGGCGAAACGATCGCGACGGTACGCAACGACCTTTCGGATATCACCTACACGGTCACGGGGTACTCGGCCACGACGGGCAAGCAAATCTGGACGCGCACGGGTGAAGGCTGGCTGGACTGCACGCCGTCCTCGCCGATCGTTTGCCAAACCACGAGCTACGAGCAGGGCGTGCGCGCAATTGAGGAGGCCTCGGTGCTTTCCCTGGATAAGGGTAAGATGACGAGGCTCGAGGTCGGCAAGGGCGGGAAGTTCGAGTTCGCCGGCACGTACGACGACGCCGCATATTTTCTGACGTGGCAGGGCACCGACGACATCCACATGACCAGCTTCGACGCCAGTGGCGCCCCTCTGACCGACAAGAACCTCCAGGCCCCCGCGCCCGAGAAGGCATCCGACTCCACCGTCAGTGTGGACATGGCCGGCCCCTTCGCCTCGGTCCGCACGGAGAGCACCTCCGGGGTCTACGTCGCAGGACGTAACGGCTACCAGGAGATCCCGGTGGTCGGGCCGTGCATGGCGTTACGCGACGGCGCTGTGTGCCAGTCAAAGAACGGGCTCACGGCCGTCGGCCCCGATTCGGCCGAAAGATGGAGCATTGACACCGATATGGAGGTCGTCGCCTCGACGCGGTCCATGGACGTCAGGCTCAGCGACGCCAAGGAGCTCTTCGAGGGAACGCTCGCCGACTCCCTGCGTGACGGTTCCGGCGGCGCGGACGATTCCGGTGACGGTGAGGGCGGTTCCGGTGACGGTGAGGGCGACGCAGACTCCGCCAGCGCGGAGGGCGACGCAAGCTCCTCCAGTGCGGGCGCCGGGGACGTGAATGCCGGGAGCGCCGCGGAAGCGAGCGCGGCGGATGTGAATGGTGCGGGCACCGCGCCTGCGGGCACCGGAGAAAAGGTTGGAGCGGGCGCCGGGAACATCAAGGCGGGCGCGAGCGTGAAGGCGGCTGCCCTGCGCGCGGAAGGCGCGCGGAAGGAGGAAGGCGCGCGGCCGGCCGCGGGGCGCTCGAGCGAGGCCGTCAAGGCTTCGAAGAGCGAACCGAGTTCGTCGCAAACCGCGAGCCCCTCGGACAGCGCGAGCACGGCACCGAGTTCGCCGGCCGCGACGTCTGAATCCACCGAGCCCTCCTCGCCGTCGCCGAAGCAATCGGAAGATGCGACAGGCGGCGCGACGGGCGAGACCAGCCAGTCCCCGTCGTCGGAGCCGGTGGAGGCCGCCTCCCCGCGCGCCCCGCGGCCGCTGGATGCGCGCGTGCTCATCGCCACGGAGGACGGCCCGGGCGTTGCGACGGTAGAAGGCGGGATCCTCACGCTGTCGGACGGCCGCGTGGTCGACCTCGAAGGCGGCGCCCTCGTCGGCCTGGATCTCAGCCACGAGATAGCGGTGGTCGACGTCGAGCATCGCACGCCCAAGGGCGGGGAAAACGGCGGCGTGGCCGTCGTCTCGTCAATACTCGTGGGCGGGGACGGCACGGTCCTTGCCAGCCTGGATTCGGCGGAAACCGAAAGGCTCGCCTCCGATGGCGAGGGCGGCGATCTCTTCAAGCCCTTCGGCTTCGCCTGGCAGCAGGACTTCCTCGTCTTCGTCGACGCCGTCGACCGGAAGATCGGGATCTACGAGTTGGAGGAGCGGTGAGCGACGCCGGTGCACGGGCGCGTGGGAAAGCCGGTTTCACAGGGGCGGCCGGCTCCGCACGGACCGCGGGGGAAGCCGGCGCAGCGGGCCAAGTCGGCACCGGGAAGGCCGCGGGCGCCGGCGCCGGCGCGGGCGGTGGGAAGCAAACGGGCAGCGTCCGCGTCGACGTGTGGCTGTGGTCGGTGCGCCAGTGCAAGACGCGCTCGCTGGCGACCTCGGAGTGCAAGGCCGGGCACGTGCGGGTAAACGGAGAGACGGCCAAGCCCGCGACGCCGGTCAGGGTCGGCGACGAGGTCCGCTACCGCTTCCAGGGTTTCGATCGGATCCTGCTCGTGACGGGACTCATATCCAAGCGCACGAGCGCGCCGCTGGCACGCCAGTGCTACGAGGACCTGACACCCGAACGGCCGCGCCTCGCCATCCCCGTCATGAGGCGCGAGCGAGGCAGCGGCCGGCCCACGAAGAAGGAGCGGCGCGAGATCGACCGCTTCCTCGGGCGCGACGCGAATTTTGGCCACCTTGACGGATGATGGATTGGCCGCGCTCAGTCCGCCCGCAGCCTTCCCTTGATCAGCCCCAGTGCTCGCACCTGGTCGAGCGCGGCCATATGCGGCAGCGGATCGATCTGGGACTGTTCCACGTAGTCGGTCAGCTGGCGCCGCACGATGTCGTGAAGCTCCTCGATCTTCCATGGCTTGGCGATGTAGTGGTCGAGCCCGGCGCGGTTGACGGCCTTGACGGTATCGGCGAGGTCGGCCTGCCCCGTGACCAGGACCTTCTTGGTCTGCGCAGTGCGGGCGTCTTCGGCCAGCTGGACGAGGAAGTCGACGCCGGTCGTCCCTGGCAGCCGGTGATCGCACAGGGCCAGGGCCAGGGCGTCGCCGTCGGCCAGAATCTCACCGACCACATCCCAGGCGTCCTCGACGTCTTCGGCAGGCTCGATCCGCACGGTCTGGGCGAAGTCCAGCAGGTCGCGCTCGATGGCGTCGCGCACCTCGGACTCGTCTTCGAGAATCAAAATCGCCAGCCTCATGTCTCCTCCACTCTCATTTCTTCTTCGGTGTCATGCTTTGCTCGGTGGGATGGCGGCACGATGGCGAATCGGCTCGGTCTCCTGCGTGGTCGAATGGCCGCTCGCGCCCCGCTCGTGTCGCTGGCCGAACCGCCCCGGCCTCATGTTTCCTCCTGCGGGATGGTGACGGGAAGGTCGACGATGCTCACCGTCCCCTCCGGCGTGGAGTCCAGCGTGATGGTGCCGCCGTGATGCTGGACGATGGAGCTGGAGACGGACAGCCCAAGCCCCATGCCGAAGCGCACGCGCCCGCCCTTCGTGGTGAAGCGCGGCTCGAACACGTGGGGGAGAACATCGGGAGAAATGCCCGGCCCGTCGTCGGCGATCGTGACGCGAATCCAGTTGTCGTCGAGCGCGGTCGTGGTGATGGAAATGGTGCCGATCGAGGAGCCTTCGCCGCTGTGGGCTTCGGTCATGGCGTCGGCGGCATTGGTGATGATGTTGGTCCACACCTGCGCGAGCTTGCCCGGATGGCAGGAAACGAGGGGGAGGTCGCCGTAGTCGCGTTCGATGGTTATGCCGCGAAGGCGGTGCGAGAGCAGGCGGACGGTGTCCTCCAGCCCGTCGTGGATATTGACGTCGGCCACGGGATCGCCGTCGGGACGCGCGTAGGAGCGCAGCGAGGAGACGAGTTCCGTGATGCGGCGGGAGGCCGATTCGAGATTGCGCAACTGCGTGCCGATCGATGCCGACGTCTGGGCGGATTCGAGCGTGGAGCCCGAGCGCGTCAGGGTGGTGGCGAGCTCCGGATTGCGTATGCCGGAAAGGACGAGGCGCTGGGCCAGGGCTTTGTCTCCGGTGGCTTGGGTCATGCGCCGCCGCAGTTCGCGCTCCTGGCGCGTGGATAGAACCGCCGCCCTGCGGGCCTCTTCGAGGGCCTCGCGGGTGTGCCGGGCCCACAGGGCCTGCGGCGCCTGGTCGAGCAGGGCGGAGATGTCCTCGGCCAGGTGCTCGCTTATTCGGTGGATCGCGGCCAGAGGGTTGTTGAGCTCATGGGCGACGCCGGCCGCCAGCGAGCCGAGGGACGCCAGACGCTCCTGGGCCATGAGTTCGGTGCGCGCTTCCTCGAGGTTGTGCAGGGCGGCGGCCAGGTTCTCACGCTCCTCCTCCAGCTTGTGGCTGAGCTCGCGATGCTCGATCTGGATTTGCTCGGCGTGCCGCAGGCGCCGATCCAGCGAGCGTATAAACAGCGTGGCCACGAAGATCGCGACATCGGGCCGGTTCTGGATGACGAAGTTCAGCTGCTCGAAGGTCAGGTGCACGCCGCGCACGTCGGTGACCGTCGTCGCCGTGAAAAAGGCCTTGCGGCGCTTGGTCAGGGCGAGCAGGCCGATGATCGGGCCGGTCGAGTTGCGATGGAGCAGGACCTGGCCGAGCGCATGCTGACGTTCGAGCATGACGGAGCCTTCGAGCACGAGCGTGACCTCTTCGACGCTGCGCCCCTCCTGCGTCAGGCGCACCCCGGCTGGCACGCGGATGCGCGGCTGGCGGCCCAGGCACGAGTCGATGCCGTCGACGATCGTCGCCATGATCTGCTCGTCAGTCAGGGGGACGTCGAAGACGAAGCGCTCGCCGGCGTGCGGTTCGGGATTGTCAATGAGGCCGGCGGCCACGTAGAAGCGCCTGAGCTGGTCGCGCAGGTTCTCGGTGAAGGGCCGGTCCTGGAAGTCTGGAATGTAGCAGAGGAAGTCGAGGCGGCCCTGGTCGGCGAGCCAGCCGACGCCGGTGATTTCCTCGGCCGTGGACAGGAGGATGAACTGCGTGAGGCTGAACGGCTCGGTGACGGCCAGCGGGCGCAGGAGTTCGTCGCCGGTCGGGCCCGAGGCGCCGACCGTGACCGTCACGAAGGCAATGGGCGAGGCGGGCGAGTAGTCTTCTTCGACCCAGCGCCACACGTCGTCGATGTCGCGTAGGCTGACGACGTCGACCCCTTCGAGCTCCTGGCGCACAATGCGTGAGACCCGCGCGGAGAAGACGTCCGTCCCGATGATGAGGCCCGTCACGGAGGGCGTGGGCGCGGAGGCGTCGGATGCGCGGGGGCGCGCGTCGGCCGAATCGTCGCTTGCCATGTCACACCAGTCCCATTACGGCCCAGATATGCGGTAGGGCGAAGACGAGCAGAATCGTTCCCGCAATGCCAACGACGATCCCGAGGATGGCCATGTCCCGGAGCGTGACGGTGCCCGTCGAGTAGGCGATGGCGTTCGGGGGCGTGGAGATCGGCATCGACATGCCCAGCGACGTCGATATCGCCACGACCGCCGCGATCGACACGATATTGATGTCGTCCAGCGAGACGGCCAGCGACACCGCCAGCGGGGCCAGCAGATTGGCCGCCGCCGAATGCGACATGACGTTGGCGAAGCCCAGCCCGATGAACCCGAGCACGGCGATCACCGCGATCGCGCCCATGGCCTGCCAACTGATGGAACCGACGAGCCACTCGTCGAGGCCCGTCTGGCCGATGCCCGTGCCCAGCGCGATGCCACCCGAAACGAGCCACAGCACGGGCCAGTCGAGCTTTTTCAGGTCCGACCCGTCCATGACCCGCAGGCACAGGAGTGCCACGACGGGGATGAATCCGATCGTATTCGACGAGATGCGGTGGATGGGCTCGGTCATCCACAGTGCGATGGTCCCCGCGGCGACGGCGTAGAAGATCTTGGCCTGGCGGCTCATGTTCCAGTCGGACTCCATTTCGATGGAGATCTTTTCGCCCCTCGGGATGAACAGCGCGCACAGCAAAAGCCACGAGCCCAGGAGCACGAGCAGCATGAAGGGCACGGCCATCACCATCCAGTCGAGGAAGGAGACGCGCACGCCGTGCTCGGCGAGCGCACTGATGGCGATGGCATTTGGCGGAGTGCCGACCGGCGTGCCTATCCCGCCAACATTGGCCGCCAGCGGGATCGACAGGGCCACGCCCGATCGGGCCTTGGCCGACGGCAGCCCCGCGATGATGGGGATGACGACGGCGAACATCGTGGCCGTCGTTGCCGTGTTCGACATGAACATCGACAGCAGCGCTGTGATGACCATCAGCCCCAGCACGGTGCTGCGAGCCGAGCCGGTAAAAGGCTTGAGCATGAAGGCTGCCAGATTCTTGTCGAGGCCGTACTTCTCCGCGCCGTCGGCGATGAGGAAGCCACCCAGGAAGAGGATGATGATGGGGTTGGCCAGAGCGGCGAAGTATTCGTCGGGCTTGGGAAGGTCTGCTTGGGAGGCCAGGCCCACGACGGCGTCGTTGGAGACGAGGAGTACTTCCAGGAGGACGACGAGCACGGCCGTCGCCGTCAGCGGTATGGCCTCCGTGATCCAGAAGATGATCGCCAGGAGGAAGATGGCGAGCATGCGCTCGCCGGGCTCGGCAAGATTGGGGATGTCAACGGCGAGCGGCACGATGAACGCGAAGGCTCCCGCGATCATCCCGCCGACTTGCAGCCTGGACAGCTTTTTCTCGGAGGCTTGTGCACCCATGGCCCAAGTTTAAAAGTGATCTAGGTCTTGAGTCGGGCCCTTGGCACTACGTTGGCGCCAGATTCGCCGTTTACGTGAGTAGCGTGGTAGGGCAGAATGCGTGTCCTCAAGAGGGGTGTGGGACGGGGTCGTATTCCGCGTGTGGACGAGGCGGCCGTTGGGACGGGTGTGTCCTCGAACGGCCGCCTCGCTGCCGGCGCGTGGTGTCCGCCGTCGGCTCTACGCCTGAGGGGGTTCTGGCGCAGTCTGCGACGACTGGTCGGAGGGGTTCGCCGGCGCACTCCGGCCGCTGACCGAAGCCTCCCGCGAAGAATCGCCGCCGGGCGCGGTGGCTTCGGCTTCTTCCGCTGCTCTAGCGCCCTTCTTCTGCGCATCCTCCTCGGCCTGGCGGCGCTCGGCCCGGGTCATGGGCATGCGCGCGGTGATCATCGAGACCTTCCACGTCACCCACTCCAGCGGGCCTCGCTTGAAGAACCGCCGCCACAGCGTGCACGCCACGAGCAGGCCGATGACGAATCCGACGAGGGGAGACCAGGATGTCGCGATCTGCTTGTTTGGTGGCTGGAGGCCTATGGCGAAGAGATGGGCAACGTAGGCGGTCAGCGCCATGGAACCGACCGAGGCCACCGGGTAGAGGACATGCCGGGCAAGGCCACCGGCGAGCAGGCACAGGCCGAGCACCGTCAGCGCGAAACCGCCAGAGCCAATGGTTTCGAAGACGGTGTTCGTGTGCGCCTCGGCTGTCGTGAATTCCTGGATCTCCGGAAGGGGGGCTGCGTCCCAGTGAAAGATCCCTTGCGGGGTTTCCGTCAAACTCGAACCCGAGTCCATACCGGCGTTACCCGACAGGTTGCCGCTCGGCTGCGTCCCGGGAGGCAGCGAACCCAGGATCTCGGCGCCTTCGGGAATTTGGCCGTTGGCACCTTCGGGAATCTGACCGTTGGTCCCTCCGGACACGTTGTCCAACTTGTTCAGTCCACCGGGCTTCCCGTAACGGCGGGTCAGCAGCCACGAGCTTCCGTAGCCGATGACCATGAGGACGGCGCCGGAGACGACGAGCCTGGCGTGAACGATCCGGCTGGACAGGTCGCACCGCCCGATTCCCATTCCCGCGAAGACGAAGGCCATGTACACGAGGCCCGGATAGGTGCCACTGACGAAGATGTCCCACAGGAAGAGTGTGTCCGAGTACTCCGATGCTCTGAGGTTCAATGAGTTCATCAGCCACGGCAGCATGAAGGTGGCGATGGGACCGACGACGGCGAGGATGGCCGATAGGGTGAAGAGCTTGCGCGGCGTCCAGAAGGTGAAAGGCAGGGCGACGATGAACCACACGGCGTAATAGGAAAGGATGATCAGCACGGGCGTGCCGAGGAATCCCGCCACCATGGCGATCACCATGAGCGTGAGGGCGCGGCCTGCGATCCTCAGTCGGGCGGTGCGCATGCGCTCGCCCTCGTAGGGAACGTTGCGCCCCGTGAGGATCGCTAGCGATACTCCCGCGAGCACGGCGAAGAGGATGGCCGAGCGCCCGTCGGGGATATGGGCGAGGACCGGATGGTCCTTGACCCATTGCACGTCGGTGAATGTCTCGGGGTCCTGGCGAGGGGCCATGTGTGCCACGAACATGCCGAAGATCGCCAGGCAGCGGGCGATGTCGAGGCCGCCTATCCGGCCGGAGTAGCGCTTGGCCGGTTCTCGCCCGGGCGTCGAAGGCCCGGATGGTGTTTGCGTGACGGCGTCCTGTTGGGCGCTCACGGTAGATTCAATTTGTCTCGTTGCGGTCATGGATTTCCAGTCTCAATCGGTGGATATGAAGTTTTCACGGATGCTGGAGGACGGTGGGCAGGGGGTGGAGGAGTCCTCCACGTGTCCACTCCCGCCGCGAGAGACGACGAGCGTGCCCACCGTAGCATCGTGCAGCCCTTCGGTGCTTCCTCGCCAACGACGATTGCTCGGAAGCCGTCGCGGACGCCCGGATTGGGAAGGGGACCTGCGAAACGACGGTCGTATTGTGTGTCAGATCGAACGTCCGAGGCAACAGGTTATCAAGTATCCCCTTGAAAGTCATTCTTCGTAATGTGGTGAACTTACCGTGATTCCTCTGCCTGTTTGCTGAGGTATGGCGGATCGTGAGGGTTCGTGCTTGGATGGGTGCGCTCGGCGTCGACGTCGCGAGGCTCGGCAGGAGAGAAGGCGTGAGTCTTGGCGTGGGCGCCGGGAAGGTGGCTGACGGTTCAATATGGCATAGCCAGTTCCGGGCCGTGCTCTGGCTTGGACGGGCGTGGATTGGGTGGGCGGCGCGGTTCACGCGCCTCGACGTGCATGCCTCACTGCGTGGCGTGGGCGAAAGTGGAACAATGGCTCGGGTACCGAGAAGCACGAGGAGAATCATGACGCCGCCGAAGATCAAATTGGTTGACCGCGTCCAGGCCATCAACTGGAACCGTCTCGAGGACGACAAGGACCTCGAGGTGTGGGATCGGCTCACGGGTAACTTCTGGTTGCCCGAAAAGATCCCGCTGTCCAACGACATCCAGTCGTGGAACACGCTCAAGCCGCACGAGCAGCAGATGACGACGCGCGTCTTCACCGGCCTGACGCTCCTGGACACGGTTCAGGGCACGGTCGGTGCGGTCTCGCTCATCCCCGACGCGATCACGCCCCACGAGGAGGCCGTCTACACGAACATCGCCTTCATGGAGTCGGTGCACGCCCGCTCCTACTCGTCGATCTTCTCCACGCTGATCTCCACCGAGGAGATCGATGAGACCTTCCGCTGGTCGGAGGAAAACGAGTACCTGCAGAAGAAGGCGCAGATCATCATCGATTACTATCGCGGTGACGACGCCGAAAAGCGCAAGGTTGCCTCCACCATGCTGGAATCCTTCCTCTTCTACTCGGGTTTCTACGCGCCCATGTACTGGTCGAGCCACGCCAAGCTGACGAACACGGCGGACCTCATCCGGCTGATCATCCGCGACGAGGCCGTGCACGGCTACTACATCGGCTACAAGTACCAGCTCGCCGTGGCCAAGTCCTCGCCCGAACGTCGCGAGGAGTTGCAGGATTACACCTACAGCCTGCTCATGGACCTCTACGACAACGAAGAGCTGTACACCGAGTCGCTCTACGATGAGATGGGCCTGACCGAGGACGTCAAGATGTTCCTGCGGTACAACGCCAACAAGGCCCTGATGAATCTCGGTTACGAGGCGCTGTTCACGCCAGACCAGACGGCCGTCAACCCGGCCATCCTCGCGGCGCTTTCGCCCAATGCCGACGAGAATCACGACTTCTTCTCCGGCTCGGGTTCGTCCTACGTCATCGGCACGGCCGAGGCGACCACCGACGACGACTGGGACTTCTAGGGTTGGCCACGCGGCCGGGTCTGGCTGTCAATCCTGTGGCGGTGGCCGCCCGGCCTGTCGTGGAGGCCGTCCAGCCGTCGCGGGCATAAGCGGGCGCCGCGATCACGCGGATGCGTGAGGGGCCATTGCCTCGAGTGCGGTGATTGCCATTGCGGCGATGCGTTCGAGTTCGGATGTGGTTGCGCCGTCCCTGGCCTGCTGGCTCATTCCCTGCAGGGTGCTGGCGACGAACCTGGCCATGTCGTCCGTGACATCGGCACGGGAGGCCATCTGGCGGATGTTTTCGTTGCGCATGTCCGCAAGGCGCTCGCCAACGTGCCTGTTCGCCGACTTGACGGTGACTGCGGCGCTGATGACGAGGCACCCGCCGGGCAGGCCTTTGGTGGAATAGTGCTCCGCCGCTTCGAGCAGAACCCTGCGGAGCATTGCCAATCCATCCTTTTCTTCCGACATTGCTGTAGCCATGAATGCGCCATATGTCGAGTTGTAGTGGTCCACAACCGCGAAGAAGAGATCTTCCTTGGAGCCGTATGCTTTGTACAGGCTTGGAGGGTTGATTCCCATCGCCTTGGTCAACTCGGCCAGTGAGGTGCCCTCGTAGCCGTGTTCCCAAAACACGATCGTCGCCGCCTCGAGTGCACTCTCGGTTTGGAACTTTCGGCCTTGCCCAGGCTTTCCGCTCACGGCCATCACTCCTCGAGTTTCGTGACGTCGCCCGTCGTTTGTCGCACTGGCGACTCGTGGACTGCCCACCCCTTCAGTGTCCCTTACGACCTCCATTTATTCTTGTAGTGATTAATACATGAATGTAGAATGTGGCACGAAGGACGAGCGGCAAGCGAGGGGAAAGGGGTGTGCAATGCGAAAGATTGCGGTCGTCACGGGAGCTAGTCGTGGCATTGGACGAGCGATTGCGATGCGCCTCGGTGCCAGTGGGTTCTGCGTCGGCGTTCATTACGGAGTTAGCTGCGCCGCAGCTTTCGAGGTAGTTCGGTCGATCGAGGGCAGGGGCGGTGCCGCCTTCGCCTTTGGGTGCGACCTGGCGGCGAGCGATCCCGGTCGGCGATTCTGGCAAGCCTACGACGCCGCGGCGAGTTGGGCAGGCGTCGAATCTTCCTCCATCGCCGTGCTGGTCAACAATGCGGGTGTCACGCTGCGCGGGACCATCGAAGACTTCGGCGACGAGGACTTCATCGCCCAGCAGGCTGTGAACGTCAACGCTCCCTACTTCATCACTCGACAAGCTCTGCCGCGTTTGATCGACAACGCGCGAGTCATCAACATCTCCTCCGGCGTCACGAGGATTGCTTTTCCCGATATCATCGCCTACGCACTCACAAAGGGTGCTATCGATGCGTTCACTCGGACCCTTGCCCAACACCTGGGGTCACGCGGTATCACCGTCAATGCCGTCGCGCCGGGCGTCGTCGACACCGACATAAACGCATGGCTGCGCGGCAACGAGGAAGCCATTGAGAACGTCGTTGCGGACTCGGCCCTGGGCCGGCTCGGTCAGCCGGAGGATATCGCCGGGGTGGTCAGTTTCCTCGCTTCGCGGGATTCGGGGGCGATCACCGGCCAGGTCATCGATGCCACGCACGGCACTCGGCTGTGACGCCCGCTGGCGCCGTGTGTGACGCCCGCCGGC
>JAUMUM010000030.1:0-6151 GCA_030530685.1 Actinomycetaceae bacterium
GACATGACCTGCCGACGCCGACATGATCTGCCGAAGCCAGGCCTGTCGTTCCCCGAGCGGCGGGCAGGTGGTGGGCACGTCAGGGCGAACGAGGCCCTCACGGCCCCCAAGCACCTGCCCGACGGCAGCGCAAGAACTGAGAATCCCGCGGCCGGAGCACACGAGCGCCGGAACACCGCCAGTCGTCCCATCTTGCGGCACCACTCTTTTCCGCCGCGGCAGTCTATATTACTGTATGCGTATGCACGCGGATAACGATGTTTACGACGAGACCACCCTACCCGAGCACATCGAACTGGCCGCCGAGGTCCTGCGCATCCTGTCCGACCCGACGCGCATCAGGATCATCCTCGCCCTGCGCAAGGCCGGCGAAATGTCCGTGGGCGCACTGGCCGGCGCCGTGCGAAAGAAGCCCTCGGGCGTCTCCCAGCACCTGGCGCGGCTGCGGATGGCGCGCATGGTCACCACGCGGCAGAGGGGCACGAGCGTCCTCTATCGGCTCACCGACGAGCACGCCGCCGCCCTGGTGACTGAGGCCATCAAGCAGGCCGAGCACGCCGTGGCGAACGGGAAGACTCCGCCGCATCACCACCTGGTCGCCGCGCCGAATGCGGCAGGAGGTCCGCCGGAAGGCGCAGCGGGCGGCGTACCTGCGCCAAGGGTGGCATCCGGGGCCGCGCCTGCGCCAGGAGTGGCATCGTCCAGGATCGCGCCCGCGCGGGATAAACCAGCGCTGGCACCCGGAATCGCATCTGCACCCGGAATCGCATCTGCGCCCGGGGTCGAGCTGCCGTCCAAAGCCGCACCAGCGCCGGAGGCCGCGCCGTGATCGCCGTCCTGCGCAACCCCACCTACGCCAAGCTGTTCTCGGCGCAGGTGCTGGCGCTGCTCGGCACGGGCCTGCTGACCGTCGCCCTGGGCCTGCTGGCCTACGATGTCGCATCGGGCAACGCCGGCCTCGTCATGGGGAACGCCATGACCATAAAAATGGTGGCGTATGTCGCGGTCGCGCCCGTCACGAGCGCGCTGACGCATCGCGTGGCACGCAGGCCGCTGCTCATCGGCGCCGACCTCGTCCGCGCCGCAGTCGCGCTGTCGCTGCCCTTCGTGACCGCGCCGGGTCACATCTACGCCCTCATCTTCCTGCTCCAATCGGCGTCGGCCACGTTCACGCCGGCGTTCCAGGCCGTCATTCCCTCGGTGCTGCCCGACGAGGCCGAGTACACCCGCGCGCTATCGCTATCGCGCCTGGCGTACGACCTGGAGGCGCTCGTCAGCCCGATGCTCGCCGCGGCGCTGCTGACGGTCATGGGCTACCACAACCTCTTCGTCGGCACGGCGGCCGGATTCCTCGCCTCCGCGAGCCTCGTCGCCGCCTGCCGACTCCCCCGTGTTGCCCCCGCCGAGGCGTCCGGATTCCTCGACCGCCTCACCCGCGGCACCCGCATCTTCTGGCGCACCCCGCAGCTGCGCGCCCTCATGGCGCTCAACCTCGTTGTCGCAACGACGACGGCGATGGTCATCGTCAACACGGCGGTCCTCGTCAGGGGCAACATGGGCAGGACGCAGTCCGACGTCGCACTGATGCTGGCCGCCTACGGGGCGGGATCGATGCTCGTCGCCCTGCGCATCCCGACCCTCGTGGAGCGGGCCGGCGACCGCCGCATCATGCTCACCGGCGCCGCCTGCCTGCCGCCGGTGCTCTTGGTAGCGGCGGGGCTCATGGCGTGGACCGGCGAGGCGGCGCAGTGGTGCGGGCTGCTGGCCGCGTGGTTCCTGCTCGGAGCGGCGACGTCGGCCATCCTCACGCCGTCGGCCCGCCTGCTGCGGCGCAATAGCGATGAGCGGACGCGACCGGCCGTGTTCGCCGCGCAGTTCTCGCTGTCGCACGCGTGCTTCCTCGTGACCTATCCGCTGGCTGGCACGCTCGGTGCGCGGCTCGGTCTGGCCGGGGCAGCCGCCGTGCTTGCGACCATCGGGGTGGTCGGTGCGGCCCTGGCCTTTGCCGCATTCAGCGGGAGCGGACGGTCGGCAAACGCCCCATCGTCAGCGTGACGTCGGAGACTTGCCGCGGCCCCTCGCAAAGTTGCCGCGGCCCCAACGTCGAATAGTCGCTCTGGCCCGAGGCCAAGGAACTGCCCGGCCCGGCACTGAAGAATCGCTCTGGCCCGACGCCGAAAAGCCTGGCCCGACGCCGGAGCTTGCGACTCGACACCATGCTGTGGCGACGGTCGCCACACGCCAGCTACCGGCGGTAGGCGCCGGCGAAGGCACGTCGGCTTCCCCGCCCATCCGACACCATTTGCCGGCTTCCAGCCGCCAGCCACGTCTCAACCGCCAGCCGGAGTACTGGACGGCGCCGTCGCCGCAGCAACCGCCAGCCGGAGCACTCGCCCCCCACCGCCAGTCGGAGTATTATGCGCCACCGTCGCCGCAGCAACCGCTAGTCGGAGTACTAGGCGCCCCACCACCAGCCGTTGCACTGGACGCTCCTCACTCCCAGCGGAAGAGCCTGACCGCGGCCCCTCCACACGCAACAGCCATGACTCCCAGAACCCCAAGGGCCGTCACATGTTCGCCCAGGGGCTCGCCCTGCCACAGCCCCTGCAGCGCCTTAACGAACATCGTCAGGGGCGACCGTTCGACCACCGAGCGCAGCCCCTCGGAAAGGACCGCCAGGGGAATCGCCACGCCGCTGGTCATGATCAGCGCCATGACGAGGACGTTGCCCACGGGCGTGACCACTGCCAGGCTCGGCAGCAGCGCGGCCAGCAGGTAGCCCAGCGCCATGAACGCGACGAGGCCGAGCACGAGCAGGCACGTCACCCTCGCGATGGTTGCCGCTCCCCCGCTCGGCGTCAGGCCGAACAGGGCCGCGCCGCATCCCAGGGCGAGCAGCAGGCCCACCAGACCCATGGCGAAGTGGCAGGTCAGGTCGGCGGCGATGAACGCCCCGGGCTTGAGTGGCGTGGCGCGAAGGCGTCGGAGCGAGCCCTGCTCCCGCAGTGCGACGACGTCGCTGGGCACCGTGAGCACGCCCATCATCGCCAAGACCACGCCGGACAGTGCTGGCAGCTGCATCTCGATGAAGCCCTGGCCGCCGAAGTCGGACTGCGGCTCATTGCCGAAGATCGCCCCCAGAACCGCCACGAGCAGCGGCGCGAACGCGACGGTGAAGAATATTGCTTCCGGTTTGCGCGCCACGGATAGTGACAGCGCGCGGGTCATTTCGCGGTACGGGCGCATCATCCCTCCTTCCTCATCCGCCGTCCCGTCAGGGCGAGGAAAACGTCCTCGAGCCCGCCGCCGGTGACATTCACATCGCGTGGTGCCACGCCCTGTTCGGCCACGGCGACGACGACCTCGGCGGCGGCCGACTCGCCGAGCACCTCGACATCGATCACGCCGTCCCGGCGGCTCACGTTCCTGACGGAGGCCATCGCACGCAGCCGGTCGACGTCCAGGCGCGCGTCGTCGGCGAATGTCACGCGCGTGCCGGGGGCGTACTCGGCCACGAGCTGCCGGACGGTCCCCTGCGCCAGGATCTGCCCACCGTCGATGACCGCGACCTTGTCCGCCAGGCGCTCGGCCTCCTCCATGAAGTGCGTCGTCAGCACGACGGTGGTGCCGACCTCGCGCATGCGCTCGACCACCTCCCACATGGCGATGCGCGTCTGCGGATCCAGGCCGGTCGTCAGCTCGTCGAGGAACACCAGCCTGGGCCGGCCGATCAGCGCCGTACCAATGAGGACCCGCTGACGCTGCCCGCCCGAAAGCTTGTCCACCCTGCGCCCCCGAAGACCATCGAGGCCCAGCGAGGCGACGATTTCGCCGATCTCGCGCGGCTGTTCGTAGAACGAGGCGAACAGCCGCAGCACCTCGCCCACGCGCAGATTGGGAATGAGCGAGGCGGCCTGGGGCTGGATGTTGACGAGCCGGTAAAAGTCCGCGTCGGCCTTGCTGGGATCGCGCCCGAGCACCTCGATGCGGCCACCGTCGCGGCGGCGCAGGCCTGCCAGGCATTCGACGAGCGTCGTCTTGCCTGCCCCGTTGGGTCCGATGAGCCCGACGATTTCGCCTTCCCCGGCTTGCAGGGAGACCTGCTCGAGGACAGTCGTGTCGCCATAGGTTTTGACGACGTCACGCGCGTCGACGACGAATTCAGTCATGGCGCGTGTCCTCTCGATCGCCGCGCCGGTCCTCTGGCTCGCCGTGCCGGCCCTCGCGCGCGGTACGCCGGTCTTCGCGGCCACTGCGTCCGCTCTCGCGCTCGCCGTGCTGGCCCTCTCGATCGCCACCCGCGCGGTCATGGTCCGCGTCGTTCTTGGCGGCCATGCTGTCGACGTCGCCGCCACGGCGGTCAGCTTCGCCACCGGCGTCGTTCCGGCCGCTCCTCGGCCGACCATTCGCACCGGCATCGCCCATGGCGGGCGCGATCATGCGGTAGAAGGCCGTGGTTCCTTCCATGGTCCGCTGAAGCACGTCGACGGGGGCAATCCACAGTCCCTGTTCGAGGTCGCCGAAGACGAGGAGGCGGGCGCCGGCGGCGATGGCGAAGTCGGATCGCGCTTCGGCCGGAAGGACGATCTGGCCGCGGGCACCGACTTTGACTGCGCCATAGAAGCGCTTGGACCCGGATGCCCGCTCACCCTCCGTCGGGGGCGGCACACTGCCAGGCGGCCCCGACGAAGCCTGGCCCGCCGACGGCGGAACGTCCTCGAACTCTTCGTCTCGCCCCATCGCACCTACACCTTTCTCTTTGCGGCGTTTCATTCATGACGTTCAAATCATGTATTTCATACATTACACACACGCGGATTGACGCGGAAGAGGAGAATTGATGGACGACGCGGGGCCGCAGTGGCAGTAAGGAAGGCACGCGGAGCCGCGGGGCGGGAAGGCACACGGGGCCGCGAGGCGGAACTAAGGGGCGTCTGCCCGACGGCGGCATGATGGTTGCCGGGCTGGAGGCCGCATGCTGACAAGGTGTGACAAAGCGGTCGCCTGGCTGGAAAGAGGTCGCTGCCTGGTTGGAGGCGACCGCCTAGCTGGCGGTAACCGCACGGCAAGAGGTCGCCGCCTGGCTGACGGAGAGACACGGCGGCCGTGGCTGGAGGCGACATGGCGGCCTCCCGGCTGGCCGTGCCGGCCGGCTCGAAGCGGTCATCTGACTGGAGATGGCGGCCGGGCCGGCGCCTCGGTCGGAAAGCCACACACCTACCGCGTCGCGCCCTCGTGCTGCCGACCGTCGCCGGACGGCCCCGAGCCGGCTCGCCTTCGGGCCAGGGCACCATCGTCCTCGTCCGAGGCGATCCTGTTGTATGCCAGTGACAGCACGAAGCACACCACTCCGGCGCACACCAGCACTAGAACGCGTATGGCCGAATCGCTCGCGGTGATGTCGTACGCGGCGAGCTTGAGCACGGACGCCATGACAAGAACCAGGCCGTAATTGCGCAGCGGCTTCACGCCCAGGCGGAATCCCAGGACGATGCACAGCGCGCCCGTCGCGAGGATGACGGCCGTCATGAGGAGTGACTCGAAGCTCTGATCCGTCAGGGATATGAACGACCACCACACGATGGCCGTGTTCAGTCCTGCCACCGCCAAGACGACCGTTCGATTGTCGAACCACGGCCAGAGCGCCCTACTACCCACGGCGCACAGGCTCAATGCGAGGGCGACGAGCAAGGGCTGCCACAGCGCACCAACCAGTAATTCCGCCCGCAACATGGTGAAGGCGGCGCCGCTTCCTGCCACGGCCCACCCCAGCCACGCTTCGAACGGGGCAGTTGCGAACGGCGCGCCTTTGTCCGTGGAGGGACCACGCTGCACCACAGGAGCGATCCCAATCGGGGCGAGGAAGAGTTTGCAGGGAGTGATGTCTCCATTCGGCAGCCCACGCAGGAGGAGACAGCCAAGAGCGACGCCGAATACGAGGGTGGACACGGCCGTACGCGCGTCGCCCGGGGAGAGGAGACCGCTGACGTAGATCGGCACATTGATCACGAGCGTCGCCGACACGAGCCAGGAAGCCACGAGCATAATCTGCCCGTCGCTCTGCGCCTGGCCGTCTGTAGATTGTGCGGACGCGTCGCCTCCGTGTGGACCAGAAGTCTGTGGACCCGGGCCTGCTTGTTGACCCGGGCCT
>JAUMUM010000030.1:6161-7792 GCA_030530685.1 Actinomycetaceae bacterium
TACCTGAGCACCCGAAGCCACCTGTGCACCCCGAGTAGACGACGGTGCGGCCACGGCCTGTTGACCCACCATTCCAAACGCCGCCACGTTCTGTTGACCCCAGTTCGCCCCGTCGGCCTGTTGACCCGGAACGGCCGCCCCGGCGGTCACCTGTGGACCCCAAGCCGACCGTAGCGCCGCATCGAGCATCCTTTCGCCCACGACCGTCAGCACAACTACCAGGAGCGCTCCGATCAATGCGCTCGCGAGTACGCTCTGGTCGAAGGGCGCGCGCACGAGATCACCCTCGTCTCTTCCCGTGTCAATGACGAAGACGACGGAGGCCACGCCAACGGCCGGAGCGGAGAGCATTGCCCAGGCAATCCCTTCTCGCAAGAGCGGCAAGGCAGCCAGTCCCACGGCGACCGCAGCGAACGCCAGGCACCTTCCGTCGGAGCCCGACGTCAACGCTGCCTCGGCGAGCACCAACCCGAAGAAGGCAGGACCACAGCGCCTATGCCATCCGTCGCGCTTCTCTCGCATTACGAAGGCCACGGCAATCGCCGCGAGGAGCAAGAGAACGAGGGCCGAGAACAGGAGACTGGCAGCCGCCTCGTCGTCGAAGACAACGCCGGGCAAGGTTCTCATCGCGCAGGCGATGAGAACGATGCCGCCAACGACGGCCCAATCAAAACCGGCCACCACACGAAAGCGCGAGTTGAACAGAAGCTGACTGGAGTGGAAGACCTGGATCAACAGGACGCCGCAAAGGAACAGCACGATGACGTCGACCGTCACCGGCGACTGCTCCCCGAGCTGACTGCCCGGAATCGCCAGGAGCGCGTAGGCCGTGACCACCATCGACGTCGTTGGGAACCACGGGGCCGTGACCATGGGCCGCATCTTCCGCCCGGGAAGGAGCGCGGCCGTAATGGCAAGGACGACGACGTACGCGCACACGAACGTCCACAGGAGCGCGGGCTCGAATGCGTCTGCTTCGTATCGCGAAGCGAAAACAACAGTCACGAGCGCCCCGATGGAGGAGACGATGGCGGTGAAGAACTGCGCGGTGACGCGTGAGAGGATGAGCAGTGCCAGCCCCCACGCGGCCATGAGCACGAATGCCAACCAGATGGGTATGACGCCGTCCTCTAGGACGACGGCGCCTATGATCGCGACGAAGCCCATCGATCCACCCGTGCCGGTCAGCGTGGAGGCGGCCACGCGCAGGCCCGGCCTGCGTGCCGACAGCGTTGCGCCGCACACCACGACGAGCACCCCGAGGCCTCCGAGGGCGCCGACCTTGACCGCCGCCGGAATGGAATCCCAGACCAGGGCAATGAAGCTGATTGCGGCCATGACGACCAGCAGTGCCGACGCGCCAGAAAGCAGATAGCGGCCGACATTGCCCTCCTGCCTGGCCTTGGCGATGAAGCGTTCGACGGCAAGACGAGCCTCGGATTTCCGACGCGGCTGCTCAGCCTGAACCTGCCACTCGGCTAGGACCGATGACCACTCGGCTTGAACCTGCTGCTCGGCCGGAGCCGACGAACCCTCGGCTTGAACCGGCCACCCTTCCCGGTCAGCCTCAGGAGAGGTCGATTCCCGGACCGCCTGGGATTGGGCAGGTCGTTCAGGCTTGGCAGGTCGTT
>JAUMUM010000014.1 GCA_030530685.1 Actinomycetaceae bacterium
GAGCGCGCTTCCCTGACACGGAAGAGGTCACTGGTTCGATCCCAGTATCGCCCACTACGTTCGAGCCCGGCTTTGGCCGGGCTTAATTTTGTCCTCGGTATCAATACTCTGGTCCGATAGGGGACGGATGCGACAAGCTATCGGGGACGTCGTGTGACGGCCTTCAGGTCGATGGTCCAGGGGCGCCGTCGGTGCGGGATGCTGCCCACGCCCACCCGCGCACTCCATCAATAGCGCGGTCTGGCCTTTCACGTATGACAGCACGGAACAATCCAATGATGTTAGACATCTGGCTGCGGACGGTTAAGTCTGTTGATCGACGTCTGACTTTAGGGTGGCCAGCGTCGAAACAGATGGCGGTCAGCCAGCCGGACATGACCGGAATCTGCAGGTGGGCGGAACGTGTCACCCGGACCATCGCCCAGCATGATTCTTTCGGCGGGTCCCGGCGTACACGAGTCGTGCCATGCTCGGCCCGGCGACCACGCAATCCATCTGCGCTTGGCGCGGCCGGTTGATCGGCAGGTGCCCGCCGCGGCCGCGCAGATCTTGCGATGAGGCTCTCGGCGTCCAGCCCGGATCTCATTCTTGGCTCCAGGCCTCCCACAGGCTGGCGTACTCTCCTCCCAGGGCCACGAGCTCGTCGTGGGTGCCAAGTTCGACGACGCGCCCGTCCATGACTACCGCGACCCGATCGGCATCCTGGGCGGTGTAGAGACGGTGGGCCACCTGTACCACCGTGCGTCCAGCCAGGGCGGTGGACAGAGCCCCTTCCAGAGCCCGTGCGGCATGAGGGTCCAGCAGGGAAGTCGCCTCGTCCAGGATGAGGGTGTGCGGGTCCAGCAGTACGAGGCGGGCCAAGGCAAGCTCCTGGGTTTGCGCGGGGCTCAGCGCCAGGTGACCCGAGCCGACCATCGTGTCCATCCCTTCGGGCAGCTCGTCCACCCAGCTGGCCGCCCCGATCGCCTCAATGGCGCCGCGGATCGTCGCGTCGTCGGCTTCGGGGCTGCCCAGGCGGACGTTGTCCGCTATCGAGCCCACGAACACGTGGTGCTCCTGGGTGATCAGGGCGACGTGACGCCGAAGCTCTTCCTCGCTCAGATCGGTCAGCCGCACCCCGCCCACGGTCACCTCGCCGGAGGAGGGGGGACTGATGCCTGCCAGCATTCGTCCTAGCGTGGACTTGCCCGACCCGGAGGGGCCAACCACCGCCAGGCGCTCGCCCGGGATTAGGTCCAGGCTGATCCCGTGGAGTACTTCGGTGCCCTTCCGGTAGGAGTAGCGTACGTCGCGCAGGCGAATGCGCGTGTCCGAAGGTTGCTCGCCGGTGGGGACACGGTCCTCGGGAACCTCCTCCACCCCGAGGATGCGCGACAGGGAGGCCTGGGCGATTTGGACCTGGTCGATCCAGAACATGAGCTGTCCCACCGGCCTGCGTAGCTCCAAGGCGTAGAGGCTGACCGTGGTGATGGCCCCCAGGGACGCGTGCCCGTGCGCAGCCAGAAATCCGCCCCACAGCAAGATGACCACCACCGGTGCGCGCCAGGCGACGTCGAGAACAAGGAACAGGCGCACCCGTAGAGCCGCAGTGTAGCGATCCAGGGCCCACGCCTCCTTGACCGCGGTAAGGATGGTCGCCTCGCGGCGCGCACCCATACCCAAGGCGTCGACCGTCTCCGCGTGGTCGACGGTCTCGGACACCGCCCCGTTCAGGCGTGCGTAAGCTGCCGAGGACGCACGGTAGGCGGGCACGGAGACGGGAAGGTACCAGCTCATCATGGCCCACACCGGAGGGACGATGACCAGCAGGCCCAGGGCCAGCAGCGGACCGGAGAAGGCGGCGGCCACCACCGTGAACACGATTGTCACTATGCACACCATGATCTGGGGTACGCCCACGCGCACCAGGAACTCGATGCGGGAGATGTCGTTGGTGGTGCGTCCCACGAGGTCGCCGGTGCCCGCGTTCTCCACCGTACTCAAGGGCAGGCGTACCACCGTGCCCATCATGCGCTCGCGCAGATCGGCGAAGACCGATTCGCCCAGGGTGCGGGCGTACATTTGGGCGTAGCGGTTGATCACTGCTCCAATGAGCGCAGTGATGACAATGACGAGGACCACCCGGTCCACGTAGTCGGCGTCGGCGGTACCGGCAGACACGCGCGAAACCAGGCGGCCAAGTAGCTGGGGGGCCACCAGGGGTGCCAGGACCGCGAGAATCTGCAAGACCAGCACCATTGCGAAGCGCCAGCGATAGGAAGCCATAATGCCGAAAGTTTTGCGCATTGCGACTCGACCGGATGCCACGGGCAGTGCCATCAGCAGCTCATCTCCTCGCCTGTAGCCCGTGCGACGATGGCGCGGTAGTCCATGGCCGCTGCGTGCCCTGCACGCGCCTTGTCCAACAGGTCACGGTGGGTGGAGCGCAGCCGCTCGGTGCCGTCGCCGGATAGGAGGACTACTTCGTCGCAGACTTCCAGAACCAGCGGAGAGGCGGTGACGACGACGGTCGTGCGGCCCCGGCGAGCCGCGGCCACGCGGTGGGCCACGCGGGACTCTGTGTGGGAGTCGAGGGCGGAGGTCGGCTCGATGAGCACCAGTGTGGGCGCCTCCGTCAGCAGGGCTCGGGCCAGGGCGACGCGCTGGCGCTGGCCGCCCGACAGGGACCGGCCCTTCTCCGTGATCATCCCAGCCAGGCCCTTCTCCAGGGAGGTGAGCACATCGGCGGCGTCGGCGACCTCAATGGCCGCCTCCAGGCGCTCGTCCCCGTCGAGGTGGCGGGGGTGAGGGCGTACCTGCTGGTCGACGTCGGCCACGCCTTCGCGACGTGCCTCGGCCTGCGTGAGAGTGCGCACGTCCACGGGCTGGGGCAGGGGGCCGCCGCGTACGTCCAGGGCTTCGCGCAGAGTGCCGGTGAACAGTTGAGCCGTGGCACCGGAGACGACGATGCTGGCACGCACATCCTCTAGGGGCATGTCCGTCAGGGCGCGCCCAGCCAGGGTCACGGCCGGCCCGGCGTCGGTGAAACGGCCCAGACGGGTGGCTAGCTCGGCCGAGACCGCGGGATCCGAGGCCACCAGCGCCGTCATGCGTCCCTGAGCAATCCGCAGGCCGCTGGCGGTGTCCACCACGTCGCCGCCGACCTGACCGCCTCGCGATGGATCGAGGTCGAGTCGCTCGGCAAGCGACCCGGCAGACGGGGTGACGTTCAGCAGGCGGGCCAGGCGGCGGGCACCAACCAACGCACGGGTAAAATTCTGCACGGCGTAGGAGAAGACCGTCAGCGGCCAGGCCAGGTAGGCGGTGTAGCCGTAGAATGTCACCAATTCGCCCGCTGTGATGGTGCCCGAGACGGCCATGCGCGCCGCAACCCAGACCACCATCGCTACGAAGAGGCCCGGTAGGAGCACCTGAAGGGTCATGAGGAGCGACTGGGGCCGGGCGACGTCCACGCCGCGGCGGCGCAACTCCTGGGAAGCGTCCCGATAGCGGCGGGCGAAGACGTCCTCCCCGCCGATCCCTCGCAGGATGCGCAGGCCTGCCACCGTGTCCGTGGTGACAGTGGTGACCTCGGCCTGGGCTTCGCGCTGGATGGCTTGCCGGCGCTGGAGCGGCCTAATGACCAGAGTGACGATTCCCGCGACCAGGGGCATGCCGGTGATGACGATTATTCCAAGGGGCACGGAGGTACGGAGCATGAGGACGGCGACGACGACAAAGCTCAGGCTCGCACCGGTCAGCTGAGGCAGGGAGTTGACGAACTGCCCCAGATACTGGGCATCCGAGGCGACGATGGAGGCTACCTCCCCGGTGGAGACCTGGCGGGATAGGGAGCGCCCAGTGATGGAGACCTGTCGACCCACCAGTCGGTCGACGTCGAAGGTGGTGCGCATGGCCGCGATGACACTGAAATACGATATCCCGGTATCCCCAATGGCATAGACGACGAAGAGCGCCAGGAGAAGGAGGCCAATGCCCCAGATCTGGGCATTGAGCCCGTTCTCTATGCCGGCATCCAAGGCCGCCCCCAGAAAGGCCGGCACGATGGCCTGGATGATATTGGCGATCGCGGCAGCAAGGGTGGCGACGGCAATTGGCGCCGCCGCGCGGCGAAGGATCCAGAACATGAGGGTGCCTGTCCCGGTCGCGGGAGGCTGGGGCAGGGGCGCGTCAGGTGCTGGGAGGATGGAAGACGAGATTGTCATTTGGCATGGAAGGTTACCGGAATGCGACGCGTCATGTCATGCGTGTCTCTGTGATGTGCGGTGATGTGCGGCGCTGCCCGGTGAAGAGCAAGGGCCGGCTCTCATAGAGGCACTCGCTGCGCACCGAACAGTATGGTGATCTACCGGAAGCACACCGGTGAGAACGAACGTCCGAAACGAATCAGGACACCACTCGAACACCGTATGGAACTTTGAGTCTCATTGGTCTTGCCAGTTTGCGGCTTAAGGGCCGGGATTGTGTGTCGGGTTCGCGTCCTGGTGTCGGCTGGTGGCTCGGATTGTCTTGGGAGCGCAGAAAGGCAACGATGGGACGGAAGGAGTATGAGGTCGGAAGCCTAACGGCAGGTGTCGTCGGACCCAAAGATGCGGTTGCATTTCGATGCGCAAGTTGCCTTCGTTGGGCAATAGTGCATGGCGGGTCCAATCACAATGTCACCGATGGCCCTGATCTTGTAAAGAAGGCGGGAGTGGCCTACTCTAAACTTGATTGATTCCCAGTAAGCTCCGCCTAGTTCGCGGAGTTGAATGCTCCACCGGTTCGCCGGTCTGACTGCCCGACTTCTTCGGAGGTCGGGCAGATTCTTTTCATGTTCTGATACTTGCTACGAATACATACGTATTGTGATATGAACTACGCATGATAGCGAAGCGTGTTCGGGTTGGCATTGATGTCGGCTCTTTCTCGGTAGGAATGACAACTATAGAGGTTGATGAGAACGGCAGTCCGCTAAGGATTCTTTCTGCGGTCTCGCATATCCACGATTCGGGACTTGATAAAGATGGCAAGAAGCAAGCGAAAACGCGGCGTGAGGTTTCTGGTGTGGCTCGGCGGGCGCGTAGATTGGTTCGCGAACGTCGGCGGCGATTGCAGAACCTGGACGAGGCGCTCGTCGAGATGGGCTATCCCATAGCAGACCTCGAAGGCCAAGCGGATCCATATCTGGTTTGGCGTATTCGCGCTCAGTTGGTCGAAGAGCGTCTACCTGAAGATAGTATGCGGTATGCGGTGTCGATGGCCTTGAGGCACATTGCTCGCCATCGTGGATGGCGTAACCCGTACTCAAAGGTTGATAGCCTCCTGACTCCAGCTCCCGAATCCGAGTTCATGAACGCGATGCGTGATCGTATTCTCAGGGAGACAGGCGTTGTGTTGGATGCTGATGTCACTCCAGGCCAAGCTATGCAACAGGCGGCGCTGACTTCAGATCTGACGATGCGTGGCCCGGAGGGTCTTCTTGGCAAGCTTCACCAGAGCGATAATGCGAATGAGATTCGTCGGATCTGTGAGATGCAGGGCATTGAAGACGAAGAATGCAGGAAGTTTATCCGTGCGGTATTCGCCGCAAAGTCTCCAAGAGGATCGGCAGTCAGCCGGGTAGGTCCAGACCCTCTGCCCGGGCAGGAGAAGTACCGGCGAGCTCCGAAGTGTGATCCGGAGTTTCAGCGTTATCGCGTGATCTCAACCGTGGCGAATCTTCGTATTCATGATGGCGGTGTTCTGCGTCGGTTGACAGACGAGGAACGCCAAGAAGCTGTTGACCACCTACTCACTGCCACGAGTGAAGACATAGGTTGGGTCGATGTTGCGGAGAAGCTCGGTATCCCCAGGCAGGATCTTCACGGAACGGCAGCACTCGCTGCTGATGGTGAACGGGCGGCGGCCCGGCCTCCTGTGGACGCTACGGATCGGGTAATGCGTAAGTGCGGTATCAAGCGTCTGACGTTGTGGTGGAGAGAAGCTGACCTAGAGCGCCGTAGTGCCATGGTGAGCTATCTGTACGAAGGTGTCGATGACTCTGAGTGTGCGGAGTTTCTGTCGTCGCTGTCTGAAGAAGAGCAAGGGAAACTCGACTCACTTCACTTGCCTGCTGGAAGGGCCGCCTACTCAAGGGAATCCTTGGTACTTCTTAATGAGCGGATGCTAACTACCGCCGACGATCTTCACGAGGCGCGCAAGCATGTGTTTGGCGTCGATGACTCGTGGAAGCCACCCAGAGAGCCAATCGGGGCGCCAGTTGGAAATCCTTCCGTTGATCGAACGCTCAAGATGGTGGCCAGGTACTTAAACGCGGTGAAAAACGTGTATGGCGATCCTGGTGTTATTCATATCGAACACGTCCGCGATGGTTTCGTCAGTGAGAAGCAGGCTCGCGAGATCGAACGCCAGAACAATCGGCGTTTTGAACAGAATCAGCGGACGGTCGCTGAGATCCAAGAGTCGCTTGGTGTTCGTGGGGAGGTACGTCGCAGCGACGTAATGCGGTACGAAGCGATCATGATTCAAGGCGGAGTCTGTGTCTACTGTGGAAGCAGCATTGTCTATGAAACGGCGCAGTTAGATCACATCGTGCCGCAAGCAGGTGTTGGTTCCAACAATCGGCGCGAGAACCTTGTTGCGGTATGTGAGCAATGTAATCGTTCAAAGTCCAACAAGGTCTTCTCGTTGTGGGCGGCATCATGCGGTCTTGAGGGGTTAGTCTTGAGAAGGCGCTTGACCGTGTGAAGGCTTGGCGCAACCGACCGGATGGCATGCGAAGTGGTCAGTTGAACCTGCTAAAGCGAAATGTCGGTGCTCGTCTGCGGCGAACGCAGGAAGACCCAGAGCTGGATTCGCGCAGTATGGAGTCTGTTGCGTGGATGGCGAACGAGCTTCATCTTCGGATTGAAGCGGCCTTCCCAGAGGCGGACATCAAGGTTTACAGGGGGTCTGTAACGGCAGGCGCACGGCGGGCTGCGGGAATTGATTCGCGCGTCAACTTGCTGGGAGAAAAAGGAAAGAAGGATCGTCTTGACCGCAGGCATCATGCGGTTGATGCAGCGATTGTCGCTCTCATGGAACCGGGGATCGCCAAGACCATTGCTGAGCGTTCGAATCTGCGACAAGCGCAGTTCTTATCTGGCGAGGAACAGACCTGGCGAAACTACAAGGGTGCGACGCCGGGGGCTCGGGAGAGTTTCGAGCGTTGGTCTGAAAGAATGCTCCGGCTATCCGAGTTGCTCAACGAGGCCATTGCATCGGACAAGATCCACGTGACTGAGAACGTGAGACTGCGTTTGGGCGACGGAAGCGCCCACGACGATACTGTGCGTCCGCTAGCTAAAGTTCGGCTAGGCGATGGTTTATCAGTGTCACAGACTGACCGCGCCTCGTCTCCTGCATTGTGGTGCGCAATAACACGGGAGCCTGACTTTGATCCAAGCACTGGTTTGCCTCAGTCGGAGAACAGGGAGATCCGAGTTCATGGACGTCGTGTCAGTGCGGATGACTCGGTGGCTTTGTTTGCAAAGAAAGCGAAGGATCCAGACGAGAAACCCTTTGCGGCTATCGCTGTACGCGATGGATTCGCAGAGATTGGCTCGACGATTCATCACGCTCGGATATACCGGATCGAAGATAAGAAGCCGAAGTATGCGATGCTTCGTGTTTTCACTTGTGATCTGCTTCGGCATCGTCATGAGGACCTATTCAGTGCACCGATACCGCCGCAATCGATCAGCATGCGTTGTGCGGAGCCGAAGTTGCGGCAGGCGATTGCTGAGGGCCGTGCGACATATCTTGGCTGGCTTGTGACGGGAGACGAGTTAGAGATTCCGATGGAGTCATTCACGGACGGACAAATAGGCCAGTTTCGCAGGGAGTTTCCATCGATTGCGTGCTGGCGACTTCACGGCTTCTTCAGTGAGAGCAAGCTTCGTCTAAGGCCAGCCTACCTTTCGGCTGAGGGTCTTTCTGACACGATGACTCCAGAGGTGAAGAAAACTTTAACCATTCCTGGCTGGGTTACCGCTGTCAATCGCATTGCGGCGGTACATCCACGGGTTGTTAGACGAGATGTACTCGGGCGTCCACGTTTGAGCAATCGATTTGGGCTGCCGAGGTCATGGACAGTTGAATGAGTTTCGGAGATGGATACCGCATGGCGCGTTGTTGACTGTTCCGCACTCAAGGGTCGGCTCAGATCCGAGCGCGGTGCCATTGTCGTGTGCCCAGATGACGGCGGCGAGTACGCGGTTCCAGTCGCAGATGTAGCTGTTGTACTAATGGGCGTTAACGTCGGTTTCTCCACGGCCGTTATGCACCGTCTTCTTGGGGCTGATGTAGTCGTCATGTTCTGTGATTGGCGAGGTGTGCCAGAAGGTGCCGTGTACCCGTGGCGTGATCACACTCGTGTCGGTGCGCGGCAGCTTGCCCAGGCAAACCTAAGCGTTCCACGAAGGAAGAACGCTTGGGGAAGGATCGTCAAAGCAAAGATCTCTGGGCAAGCGCGAGTCGTTGGGCTGCGGGATCGGTGGGCAGCCGAGCGTTTGCGTGGTATAGCGAAGGAAGTACGCTCTGGCGATCCCGATAATGCCGAGGGACATGCGGCACGGATCTACTGGTCGCGTGTGTTTCCGCCTGCTGAGGACTTTTGTAGGGAGCAGGACCTCGTTGATGGGCGGAATAGCTGCCTGAACTATGGGTACGGTGTTCTGCGCGCTCACGGGGTCAGAGCAGTGGTTAGCGCAGGCCTGAATCCGACGATCGGGCTCTTCCATCGTGGTCGCAGCAATGTCTTCAATCTTGTTGATGACATCATTGAACCTTTCCGGCCAGCGGTTGATGACGCTGTCGTGAGGCTTTCTGCGGAAGCCTCACCTGATGATCGCGCTATCAAACGTATTCTGGTGTCCGCCGTGGAGCAACCTTTCAATTCGAAGGGTCATACATTGCCAACGGTTCTGGAACAGTTTGCGCAGCATCTCGGGCAGTACGTTGAAGGAAGTCTTGACCGACTAACTGTCCCTCAGTGGAACGGCCCTCGGGAGGATGCTCTCAATGGCAGATGATCCTATGTGGTGCCTTGTAATGTTCGATCTTCCTGTTGGGACGAAGAGGCAGAGAAAGGAAGCGACCAGGTTTCGACATCTGCTGCTTGATGAGGGATTCTGGATGGCTCAGTACTCCGTCTATGTCAGATACTCGCCAACGGTAGCGGGGGAACCTCGACGCGTGCGTTCCATTAAGAACGGTCTACCTGCGGGCGGTGAAGTTCGTATTCTTTACGTGACTGACCGAGAGTGGTCTCGGATGCTCTGTTTTTGCAACGAGCAGCCAGTTGAGCCGGAGGAAGAGCCGCAACAACTCATGATTTTCTGAGCAAAGATAAGGAGCAAGTGGCGGAATGCTCCCCTTGGATGACTTTAGAAGTCTACCAAGGGGAGCGGCGATTGATTCCCAGCGCGAGGTGCGCAGGTCGGAGGTTGGCGAGAAGTCTACCAAGGGGAGCGGCGATTGATTCCCAGCCTGTTCCGGCGATTATCGCCATCGTCAAGAAGTCTACCAAGGGGAGCGGCGATTGATTCCCAGCCGCTCGGTTTCAACGTTATTGTCCAGTTGAAGTCTACCAAGGGGAGCGGCGATTGATTCCCAGCCGGGGCCACGACGGGCGGGGATGCTAGCGAAGTCTACCAAGGGGAGCGGCGATTGATTCCCAGCCTGACCCGCAGGGTTACTCCCTGCCAGGGAAGTCTACCAAGGGGAGCGGCGATTGATTCCCAGCATGATGATCCTGTGGATATTGAAGGTATGAAGTCTACCAAGGGGAGCGGCGATTGATTCCCAGCGTCAAACTCGGCATCCCGGCAAACGAGGGAAGTCTACCAAGGGGAGCGGCGATTGATTCCCAGCTCGACTGTGGTTTCTGGTGTTGCGGTTTGAAGTCTACCAAGGGGAGCGACGATTGATTCCCAGCCATTCGCTGGCGGGGATGCCGGCTGAGGGGAAGTCTACCAAGGGGAGCGGCGATTGATTCCCAGCAATGTTTGGCTGTGTTGGCCGTGCCGGGGAAGTCTACCAAGGGGAGCGACGATTGATTCCCAGCGGCCCTGCCGCGCCCAATTCCGAAAAGTGAAGTCTACCAAGGGGAGCGACGATTGATGCCCAGCCCGACGGACGGTCAGGTGCTGGCGATGCGGCTGTTGAGAAGTTTGCCGATCGTCCAAATGAGTGGAATCAAGGAGTTCGACTTGCCCGACGCGGTAGTCGCTCAATTCACCCCGGGGGCTGGACTATCACTTCGCAGGTGAGTACCTGGTGGGAACTGGAAAGACTTGGATTCGAAAAGACCGATTGCCGTACATTGGGGACACGACGCAACGTTGCCGTCGTCAGGGCCGAGCCTGGCATCCACACGTATGTATTGCCACATGCTCTTGCAGCTGGACACCGTTGCGGTGCTAGACTGCTAGCACTGGTAAAGGCCTGGATCTGCGAAAGCCTCAACATTATGCGTAGGTCCGGGCCTTTACCTTGCTCGGCCATCCCTGCGGTCTGCGTTGCCTGGGCACCCTCGATGGAATGGAGAGGCGGTGCCTTGCCTAGCCACAGTCGCCCTGCTGGCATCAACCTAACTACCGCCTCGGCCTGGGCTCGGACCGCCTCCTTATCCCATCACCCGGGCTTGGATCGCCTCGACGTGGATTTTGGATCATTGGACATAGCGCCTTCTCTGCGAGCGTGCTGCGCGTCTATCCAACCGAAGTTGCCAGCATGGGCGATGAGGCTGGCCCGCGGGGCCCAGCGCGTTCGGTAATGGTTCTTCACGGCCGATCCCGCGAGGGGACTGGAGATCGTCGAAGGCTGCAGGCCGGTGGTCCGGTTCACTCTTCGGCCGACGAGGGGGAGGGGAGGCCCGCCGGAGCGGATGTGGACGGCCAGCATGGGTGCAGCCCGCCGGTGCGAGAGCGGATAACCGTCACCACGTCGCGTTTCCTACCGGCTCGGTCAGTCCGCTATCGCGCGGGCCGCCGTCTGCAGACCTACGACCTCGCCGCCGCGGTCAAGGTCAATCCGCTATCGCGCGGTCCGCCATCCCGCCGCCAGCTGACACATGATCGATCGGGATACCCTGTCCTCGCACCATCGTTTGTCGATCAAGGCGCCGCGCCGCACTGTTGTGCAGCTCGCCGCGCCGTCTAGCAACTCGCCGCACTTTCACGGGGTAGCAGGGCACCTCCACCTCATAGGCAAGGCGGCATCGCTCCACAACATGGCCACGTCCTGTTATGCACAGTCGTCCGCATTTACTTTGCACCAACGCACATTGTCACTTTTGCCATAGCGCATGCGGCGGGACTATAACCTTGAGATATGTCTGGAAAGAAGTTATCTTGTGACATCGTTGTCATCGGAGGCGGAGCCACCGGCGTTGGTGCACTTCGCGATGCCGTTATGCGTGGCTTTTCAGCGATTCTGGTCGAAAGAGTCGATTTGGGCCAGGGCACAACGGGGCGTTACCACGGTCTGCTCCATTCGGGTGGACGCTACGTGGTATCCGATCCTGAGTCAGCTACCGAGTGTGCTGAGGAGAACGCCATCCTCACCCGCATTCACCCCGATGCCGTAGAGGCAACCGGTGGTCTGTTCGTCGCCGTCGCCGGTGACGACGAATCCTATCCTGACCGTTTCCTTGCCGGAGCGCGGGCCACCGGAGTCCCCGCCACCGAGATCACGGTTGCCGAGGCGTTGCGCCGCGAGCCGCGGATCAACCCGAAGGCCTTCCGTGCCTTCGAGGTGCACGACGGCACGGTCGACGGCTGGCGCATGGTATGGGGAGCGGCGGACTCCGCGCGCCAATACGGTGCACAGGTACTTACTTATCATCGGGTGACCGGCATTGAAGTTCGCGACGGCGCCGTCGCGGCGGTGGTATGTCATAGTGATAAAGCCGACGAGGACGTGACCATTGACTGTCGGGCCGTGATCAATGCCGCGGGTCCGTGGGCCGGAAAGATCGCCGAGCTTGCCGGAGAGTACGACGTCGAAGTCGTCCCCGGCCGCGGCATTATGATCGCCATGAACCACCGGCTGGTGAATCGGGTAGTCAACCGCTGTGTCTATCCCGCCGACGGCGACATCCTGGTACCCGTCCACACCGTCTCCATTATCGGCACGACCGATGCTCGCGCCGCCGATCCCGATCGGCTTGCCATCGAACCCGCCGAGGTCCAGCAAATGCTCGACGCCGGAGAACAGCTGATCCCGGGCTTCCGGCAGGCCCGCGCACTGCACGCGTGGGCGGGTGCCCGGCCGCTGCTCAAGGACAAGCGAGTGAGCGCCGATGACACCCGGCACATGTCGCGCAATATGAGCGTCATTACCCATGACGTGCGTGGGCTGGTGACCGTTGCCGGCGGCAAGCTGACCACGTACCGGCTCATGGCCGCTCGCACCGTGGATGCCGTATGTGAGGTACTGGGGGAAAGTCGCCCCTGCCGCACTGCCGACGAAACCATTGCCACCGGCTCGACATACAAAGTCACGCATCGTCTTGGCGAGGTGGAAAAGGCAAAGAAGGCCTCTCACGGCCTGCCGGATTCCGACCCGGTGATCTGCGAATGCGAACTGGTCACCAAGTCCATGATCACGGATCTCCTCGCGGAACAGCCCACTGCCACCTTCGACGATCTGCGTCGGCAACTGCGCATCGGGATGGGACCCTGCCAAGGCGGATTCTGCGCCTCGCGCACCGCTGGAATTGCGCACGAGGCCGGCTGTTGGACCGCTGCGCAGAGCACCGAGCTGCTGCGCCTGTTCTTGAAGAATCGGTGGAGTGGCCTCTACCCCATCCTTTCCGGTGCACAGGCTCGCGAAGCCTCCCTGGACGAATGGATTTATCAGGGCACATACGCCATGGAGTCGCTGCCGGTGACCGACCTACCCGTCGGCGCGGAACTCGTGTCGGCCACGCCGTATCCATCGCCGGGGCCGAACCCGGCCGCGGCAGGCGATGCCCGGAGCACGGCCCTCGCGGCTGGAGCCGGAACGCCCGGAGTCGGTGCGGCCGCGAGCCCCGGCGGAGAGAGGAAGTGACATGGCAACCTTAGTCGTTGGGGCTGGTATTGCCGGGCTTACGGCCGCGATTATGGCGCGCAAGGCCGGCGAGGATGTCACCGTCGTCGCCGTTGGCCTTGGCGGTCTGCAACTCGGCCAGGGAACGATTGACGTTTTCGGAGCTCCTCGTCCGCTTGAGGCCATTGCAGAGCTTCCCGCCGCTCACCCCTACAGCCTGATCGGCGAAGAGTCCTTGCGTGCCGGTTGCGCCGCCTTCATGGAGGTCGTGCCATTGGAAGGCCGCTTGGAAGAAACGACCGTGCTGCCCACCGCGCTAGGCGCACTGCGTCGCACCAGCTTCTACCCCGCATCAATGGCGGCTGGACGTATCGACGACGGTGCCCGCTACCTACTCGTCGGATTCAGCGGCCTCAAGGACTTCTATCCGCTCCTCGCCGCGGAGAATCTGCGCAGTCAGGGCATCGACGCCCGCGCGCAGGTGTTGGAGCTCACGGCACCCGGGGATACCTCGCTTCCCTTCTCGCGGATGCTCGCCGATCCGGCCGCGGCCGAGTCGCTGGGCAAGCGGCTCGGCGAGTTGGCTAAGGACGGCGAGCGCATTGGCATTGCCGCTGTTGCCCGCGAGGATGCGGCTGCGCGGATCGAGCAGGCTGCCGGGCATCCGGTGTTCCAGATTCCCACGGCACCGCCGTCGATCTCTGGCCTGCAAATGAACGAGAGGCTGCGCCAGGCATGCGTCGACATGCGTATCCGCATGTTGCTCAACAGCAAGGCAGTTGGCGCGGTCACCTCCGGCGATCGCGTGACGGCCGTGAAGGTGCAGGTGGCTGGCTCCGTCAAGGAACTGTCTGCCGACCATGTCATCTATGCCGGTGGCGGCCTTGATTCGGGCGCATTGCTGTACGACTCCTTTGGCGAGCTCTCCGACACAGTATTTTCCCTGCCCGTCGTCGGTGCGGAGAACCCAGTACACGGCGACTATCTGGGCGAGCGGCAACCGCTGTTTGCCGCGGGCTTGGCCGTGGACGCCGAGATGCGGCCGCTGGATGGCGACCGTCCCGTTTACACGAATGTGCACGCGGTGGGCGGAATGCTTGCCGGTGCGCAGCGTGCTCATGAGAAATCTGGCGAAGGCATTGCACTCGGTAGTGCCGCGCAGGCCGTCGCCGCAATACAAAGGAGTGACGCATGACCGCCCTCGACAATGCTCGCGCATCCCTGGCTCGGGCCAGCCTCGACCAGTGCGTCAAATGCACGATCTGCGAAACACAGTGTCCGGTAGCCGAAGCGACTCCGCTGTTTCCCGGGCCGAAATATGTGGGGCCTCAGGCGGAGAGGCTGCGGCACGGCGAGTCTGTGGATTATTCGCTTGACTACTGCTCTGGCTGCTCCATCTGTACCACCGTGTGTCCGCAGGGCGTGAAGATCGCGGAGATCAACGCCCAGGCACGCGCGGTGATGAAGGCGGACCGCATGCCACTGCGCGACCGTCTGATCACCCAGACAGAATTGGAAGGCAAGCTGCTGACGCCCTTCGCGCCGATTGCCAATGCCGCGCTGAAGAACCGTCCGATTCGGAAGGTCATGTCCGCCGTCGTTGGCGTGCACGAGGACGCGCCGATGCCGAAGGCGCAGCGGCATAGCTTCCACCATTGGTACAAACGGCACGAGCCTGCGGCTGCTCCGACGCGCGGCCCCCTCGTGTTCTTCCACGGATGCGCTGGCGGCTACTTCGAGGTCGAGACATCCAAGGCCACGGTTGAGGTACTCGAGTACCTCGGCTACGAGGTGATCGTGCCGCCGCAAGGCTGCTGCGGCCTCGCTTTCCAGTCCAATGGCCTGTTCAACAGCGCGGCCAAGAAGGCCCGCAAGCTCGCCGACCAGCTGCGCGCGGCGGGTGAGGATCTGACGATCGTTTCGTCGTCCGGCTCGTGTGCCGGCATGATGCGCCACGAGGCACACGAGATCATGGGCCTGGACGATCCGGAACTTCTCGATGTCGGATCGCGAATGGTGGAGACGTCCGAGTTCCTGGTCGAGCTCATCCACAGGGGCGAGTTCCCGGTCGAGGAATTGCGCAGGATTGACGCGACGATTCCCTACCACCAGCCGTGCCAGGTCAAATCGCAGGGCATAGGCAAGCCAGCGGTTGAGTTGATGGAGTCTATCCCCGGCGTGACGGTCATTGAATCCGGACGCGACTGCTGCGGCATCGCCGGAACCTACGGCTTGAAGAAGGAGAAGTACGAGATCGCCCAGCGGGTGGGTCGCCCCCTCTTCGACATGGTTCGCGAGACCAACCCGAATCTGGCCGCTTGCGAGACGGAAACGTGCCGCTGGCAGATCCGCAAGGGCAGCGGCGCGGAGGTTATTCACCCCGTGCAGCTGATCCACGCCGCGCTCGGACTGGGAGAAGCGGGACTGGTGGAACAGGCGGAACGCGCTGGCACTGCGGTGGGATAATCTCGGGCGCCCGTATTCGGCTGTGCATGATGTGCACACGCAGCGAACGTCGGCGGTGCTAGACCGCCGCGCACCGGTGGAGGCCTGGATCTGCGAAAGCCTCAACACTGTCGCAGATCCGGGCTTTTACCTTGCCTGGGCGCGGCCTCGGCGAGGCTGGAGACGCCGGGCCGGTCGCGGTACGGCGCCACAGCACCGCCCACGTGTGACTACCGCAGTTGCCTGATGACCTGTGCGGGGACGCCTCCCACCACGGTGTTCGCGGGAACGTCCTTGGTGACCACGGCGCCCGCGGCGACAACGGCGCCCGGACCAATCGTCACACCCGGCAGAACGGTCACGTTCGCTCCGAGCCAGGCCCCTGCCCCGATGTGCACGGGTCGGGGCACCAGGTTCGCCCGCCGGGCGGGATCGAGGTCGTGGTTGAGCGTGGCGATAACCGCGTTGTGGCCGATGAGCGCGCCGTCGTCGATGTATATGCCTCCCTGGTCCTGGAAGCGGCAGCCGGCATTGATGAAGACGCCTTCGCCGACGTGCGTGTTCAGGCCGCAGTCGGTCGTGAAAGGCGGGAATAGCCCCACGCTCTCGGGCAGCGGGCGCATGAAGAGCCGCTCGAGCTGGGCGCGCGTTGCCGACAGACTGTCGAAGGCCGCGTTCATCCTTGATGTGATGCGCATGGCGCGTTCCGAGGCGGCAATCATCAGCCGGTGCACATCCGAGCCGGCCACGACCTCCTCGCCGCTGTTCATGCGCTCCAGGAAGTATTCGATCTGCTGCTCCGTCAGTTCGCCTTCGTCCTCGTACATGTCCTCATTCCTTTCGCTGTGTGCCGTCGCATGCATCCGCCCGTCTTCGTTATGTTCGCCGTCGAGGACGCCTTTGACCGCACGGTTCATGTTAAGGATGCCCCGCGATAGCCCGTCTAGTCACGCCTTTTCCAATGCTAACCGGCCGCGCCCGCTACCAACCGCCGCCATGCACGGGGCTTACCTTCGCCGGGTCGTGGGGCACAGCGTGCTCTATCCGACCGCGAGGAGCACGCCTTCGCTCGGCACCCGCCCGAATTCGTCCCACCAATCGGACATTTAGCCAACCGGGCGCGTTTCATGCATACTTGAAGCCATGAGAGCAAAGCGCACCACCTGCATCTCCAAGCGCGGCAGTGCGCGTGCGCGAATGTTCGGGTAACGCTCAATCCAACCCGTCATCACGCTCCGCCAAACGCGGAGGCGCTCATTTTAGGACTGATTTTTGGTGTTACCCTCAACAGCCGCATCCGGCAACCCTTCTGTCAACGTGGATCCTTCGACGTCGAAGGCCACCCACGAAGTGTCGACCATTTCCTTCGAAGTCATGCCGCCGCGCAGGCCCGATAAGGTCGACGATTTCTGGACGATGATCGACACGCTCCTGACAGCCCAGCCTGACTTCATTTCGGTCACTTACGGTGCGGGCGGGAAGAACCGCTTCACCGCGCGGGATGTCGTCACGCGCATCAGCCGCGACACGCCCATCAGCCCGATCGCGCATCTGACGTGCATCGGCCCGTCGGTGCGCACCGTGGAAGCGACGATCGAAGACTATCTCGCCGCCGACGTGCGCTCCTTCCTTGCGATACGCGGCGACCCGCCGGCCGACGAGCCCGACTGGCGGCCCCCGCTCGGCGGTGTCTCCTCGGCGACCGAACTGGTCGCGCTCATTCGCAGCGTTGAGACGAGGCGCTGCGCACGACACAGGTCGGCGGCTCTTCGCGCGGCTGTCAGGCCCCTGACGATCGCCGTCGCAGCATTCCCCTCGGGCAACCCCGCGGCGGGGACCACGCCGGAACAGGAAGTCGAGCGGCTGTTGCTCAAGCAGGCCGCCGGGGCCAACTTTGCCATCACGCAGTTGTTCTGGGATTCGGAGACCTACATTTCCTTCGTCGACAAGGCGCGCCGCGCGGGCGTCAACATTCCGATCCTCGCGGGCATCCTCGTTCCCACGAACGCCAGGCGCCTGACGCGCACCTGCGAGCTGACGGGAATCCAGCCGCCAGCATCGCTGCTTCGGGGACTCGAATTGGCCGACGACGACCGGGCGGCCACCGAGTTCGCCGTCGCCGAACTTGAGAAGGTCGCCCGCGATGTCCTTGACTCGGGCGCGCCGGGCATTCACCTGTACACGTACAACCAGCCCGAGGCCTCTATCGATCTGCTCGGACGCGTCGGCATCCTCGAGTACACCAGGTGACGCCGCAGCCCGGCGCACATGCATTTTACTGACGGACAGACGGCGCCGCGCGGCGCCTCCACCACGATGACAACTTGGAGATACCCATGGCACATTCGCAATTTCCCATCGCGACTATCCTCGGCTACCCCAGGATTGGCCCGGCACGCGAACTCAAACGCGCCGTCGAATCGTACTGGGCGGGAAAGATATCGCAGGAGGAACTGCGTAAAGCGGAACAAGACCTGCGCTTGGCCAGTTACGCTCGTCTGACCGAGCTCGGACTGACCGACGAGGCTGCCATCCCCGAGTCGTTCTCGCTCTACGACCAGGTGCTCGACGTCACGACGCTCCTGGGTGCCATTCCCGAGCGTTTTTCGGGGCGTACGGGATACGACCTGTACTTCTCGCTGGCTCGCGGCGATGCCGAGGTCGCTCCCCTGGAGATGACGAAGTGGTTCGACACCAACTACCACTACCTCGTGCCGGAAATCGGCCCCGACACCACTATTTCCCTGACAGACCGTTCGATTATCGACCGCTTTGCGGAGGCCGCCGAGGCAGGCTTCCACGTCCGTCCGACGCTCGTGGGGCCGGTGACATACCTGGCGCTGGCGAAGTCCGCCGACGGCTCGTCGTACTCGCCGCTCGACAGGCTTGACGACGTCGTTGCCGCCTACGGGCAGCTCCTGGCCGAACTCGCGAAGGCCGGGGTGGCCTGGGTTCAGTTCGACGAACCCGCCCTGACGTCGGACAATTTGCCGGTCGAGCGCCGCGACATCGTCGAGGCTGCCCGCGGAGCATGGCAGACGCTTGCGGCCATCGAGGTACGCCCGCAGATCCTTGTGACGGCCCCCTACGGAAACGCGGATCTAGCCGCTCAGGCCCTCCTGACCACGGGCGTCGAAGCCATTCACGCTTCGGCCGAGCAGCTGGCGGCGCTTGCCGGGCGCGGCCTCGACTGTGGCGGTGTGACGCTCGTGGCGGGCGCCGTCGACGGCCGCAACATCTGGATCGCGGATCTGAAGAAGGCCGCCGCAACCCTCGACTCGCTCCAGGATCTGGGGGCCGCGGGCCTGGCCGTGGCCTCGACGACCTCGCTCCTGCACGTTCCCTACGACGTCGCGGCGGAAAAGTGGGACGACGCCGAACTCGACCGCAACCTCCACGAGTGGCTGGCCTTCGCCGACCAGAAGGTCGGCGAGATCGTCACGCTCGCGCGCGGCCTGACCGACGGCTGGGACGCGGTGACGGAGCCCATCGAGCGCGCTAGCGACATCCTGGCCCGGCGGGCAGCGAGCGCCGGCGTGGTTCGCGACGAGGTCCGCGACCGCGTGGCCGACGTCGATGCAGCCGCCCGCCGACGCGTGGAGTACTCCCAGCGCGAGCCGCAGCAGAAGCAGCGCCTCGGTCTGCCCCTGCTTCCCGTGACGACCATCGGCTCCTTCCCGCAGACCGCGCAGATCCGCAAGACCCGTGCCGCATTCGTGCGCGGGCAGATCGACGAGCGGCAGTACCACGAGGAGATCCGCGGTGAGATCGGCCGGGTCATCGCGCTCCAGGAGGAGCTCGACGTCGACGTTCTCGTCCACGGCGAGGCCGAGCGCAACGACATGGTCCAGTACTTCGCGGAGCTGCTCGACGGCTTCGCGGTCACCCGCAGCGGGTGGGTCCAGTCGTACGGGACGAGGTGCACGCGCCCGTCGATCCTGTGGGGCGATGTCGCCCGTTCGCGGCCACTGACGGTGGAGTGGACGGGCTACGCGCAGTCGCTGACGGCCCGCCCCGTCAAGGGCATGCTCACCGGTCCTGTGACGATCCTCGCCTGGTCCTTCGTGCGCGACGACCTTCCCATCGGCGACGTCGCCGACCAGGTGGCGCTGGCCCTGCGCGATGAGATCGCCGACCTGCAGGCCCGGGGCGTGGCCATCGTCCAGGTCGACGAGCCGGCCCTGCGTGAAAAACTCCCGCTGGCACGCGGCGAGCATGCCGACTACCTGGCGTGGGCGGTCGGCGCCTTTAGACTGGCCACTTCTGTGGCCGAGCCGTCGACCCAGATCCACACGCACCTGTGCTACTCGGAGTTCGGTCAGATCATTGACGCCATTGACGACCTCGACGCCGATGTGACGTCGATCGAGGCGGCGCGGTCTCGCATGGAGATCCTCCCGGAGCTGGCCGAGCACGGATATGCTCGCGGCATCGGTCCGGGCGTGTGGGATATCCACTCGCCGCGCGTGCCGTCCGTCGACGAACTGGCCGAACTCCTCGAGGCGGCAACCCGTTCGATTCCCGCCAGCCGCGTGTGGGCGAACCCGGACTGTGGTCTGAAGACCCGGGCCTATCCGGAGACCGAAGCGACGCTGGCCAATCTCGTGGCCGCCACGAAGCGCATTCGCGAAAATCTGTGAGGGCTTCGGACTTCACGACACGGAAGGCCCTCGCCGCGTGCGGGGGCCTTCCGCCACGTTGACGGTCTGGGCCCAGCACCTTTGCCTTCCCATTTCTGCCGGGCAGGCTTCCTGTCGGCGCCGACTCACCGCCGTCGGTGGCGGTGAGGGGCCGCACAGCGCACCAAGCGTACATGCAGCATCCCGCGGGTATTATGGGGCCTGCGTGCCCAGTACGTGCGCACTTGTGCAACACAAAAGGAGCTAGACGTGCCTGTAACCCTTGTGATCGATGGAGCGACTACCCGCATCGAAGGGCCAACGCTCGGGACGGACTTCTTCGCCTCCCGTCGCAACATCGTCGCCCTGCGGGTCGACGGGCAGCCAACGGACCTGGCGACGGACCTGGCGGAGCTCGCCGAGGGCACGGTCGTCGAGTCAATCGACATCGCCTCGGACGACGGCCTGAACATCCTGCGGCATTCGGCCACGCACGTCCTCGCGCAGGCCGTGCAGCAGGTCTTTCCCGAGGCCAATCTCGGCGTCGGCCCGTTCATTGAGGACGGCTTCTACTACGACTTCGGCAATATCGACGCCGTCACTCCGGAGCTGCTGCGCGATCTGGAAAAGCGCATGAAGCGCATCGTCAAGGAGAATCAGACCTTCCGGCGGCGCGAAATAACCGAGGAGGAGGCGAGATCCGAACTCGCCGACCAGCCCTACAAGCTCGAGCTCGTTGCCACCAAGGGTGCGGGTGCGGAAGGCGCCTCGGTCGAGGTCGGCTCGGGCGGCCTGACGATGTACGACAACTGCGGACGCGACGGTGCCATCGTGTGGACCGACCTGTGCCGCGGACCTCACCTGCCCTCCACGAAGCTCATCGGCAATGGCTTTGCGCTGACCAAGTCCTCGGCCGCCTACTGGAAGGGCGACCAGTCCGGCGACCAACTCCAGCGCATCTACGGAACCGCCTGGGCGACCAAGGACGACCTCGTGGCCTACCAGGAACGCCTGGCCGAGGCCGAGCGCCGCGATCACCGCAGGCTCGGCGCGGAGCTGGACCTTTTCTCCTTCCCCGAGGAGATCGGCCCCGGGCTGGTCGTCTTCCACCCCAAGGGCGGCATCCTGCGCCACGAGATCGAGCAGTACGTCATCGATCGGCACATTGAGGCCGGCTACGACATGGTCCACACCCCGGAGATCTCCAAGGGCGGCCTGTTCCACACCTCCGGTCACCTGCCCTACTACGCGGACACCATGTTCCCGCCCATGCTCGCCGACGAGGAGCGCAACGCCGAGGGCGCCATCACCAAGGCCGGCCAGGAGTACTACCTCAAGGCCATGAACTGCCCCATGCACAACCTCATCTTCCGCTCCCGTGGCCGTTCCTACCGGGAGCTGCCTCTGAAGTTCTTTGAGATGGGCCGCGACTACCGCTATGAGAAGAGCGGCGTGGTGCACGGCCTGACCCGCATGCGCGGCTTCACCCAGGACGATTCCCACACCTACTGCACTCCCGAGCAGGCGGGGGAGGAGATCCGCAGGCAGATCGAGTTCTTCCTGTCGATCCTCAAGGCCTTCGGCCTGGAGGACTTCTACCTGGAGCTGTCCACCCGCGACGAGGACGGCGCCAAGAAGGACAAGTTCATCGGCTCCGACGCCGACTGGGAGTCCGCCACCCGCACCCTTGAAGAGGTGTGCACCTCCACCGGGCTGGAACTGGTGCCCGATCCGGGCGGTGCCGCCTTCTACGGCCCCAAGGTATCCGTGCAGGTCAAGGACGCCATCGGCCGCACCTGGCAGATGTCCACCATCCAGTACGACTTCAACCAGCCCGAGCGCTTCGACCTGGAGTACACCGCCGCCGACGGCACCCGCCGCCGCCCCATCATGATCCATGCCGCCAAGCTCGGCAGCGTGGAGCGCTTCATCGGCGTGCTCACCGAGCACTACGCCGGCGCCTTCCCGGCCTGGCTCGCCCCCGTGCAGGTCAAGCTCGTGCCCGTCGCCGAGGCCTTCAACGACTACTGCGGCGACGTCGCCGCCAGGCTGCGCGCCCACGGGGTGCGGGTGGAGGTCGACCACTCCGACGATCGCTTCGGCAAGAAGATCCGCAATGCCGCCAAGGAGAAGGTGCCGTTCACGCTCATCGTAGGAGGCGAGGATGCCCAGGCCGGGGCGGTCTCGTTCAGGTACCGCGACGGCCACCAGGAAAACGGCATTCCCGTCGACGAGGCCATCGCCCACATCGTCGACGTCGTCGAGCGCCGCGTCAACGCCCCCGGACTCGAGCGCATCCACCCCGAGGAGGCCGCCGGTGTCTGACGGGCACGGCGTAGACATCGAGCCCGCGCGCGAGCTGCCCGGAGAGCCGGACGGCTTCCAACGCCTGTGGACGCCGCACCGCGCCGCCTACATCTCGGGGCAGGACAAGCCCGCCGACGGCTCACCCGACGCCTGCCCATTTTGCAGCGCTCCGCGGCAGGCCGACGAGCAGGCCCTCATCGTCGCGCGCGGCGAGCACTGCTTCGCGCTGCTCAACCTCTACCCGTACAACTCGGGCCACCTGCTCGTATGCACGTACCGCCACGTGTCGATGTATACGGACCTGACCGAGGCCGAGCGCATCGAGATGGGGCGCATGACCGCCCGCGCCATGGAGGTGCTTGCGGCAGCGATGTCGCCGGACGGATTCAACCTGGGGATGAACCAGGGGCAGGTGGCCGGCGCCGGCATAGCCACGCACATCCACCAGCACATCGTCCCCAGGTGGTCGGGAGACGCCAATTTCCTGCCGATCGTCGCGCGCACCAAGGCGGTCCCGGCCATACTTTCCGACACGCGCTCCCAGCTCGCACGCGCCTGGGAATCGATCGAAGGGCAGGCTCATGCTCAGTAGCAAGGGGCGTTCGTTCGCCCAGGCGGCCTTCGGCCCCATCGCCAAGGTTTTCGTCAAAGCGGGGATTTCGGCCGACGCCGTGACGATCACGGGCACGGTCGCCGGCGTTGCACTCGCGCTGTGGCTGCTTCCGACCGATCACCTCGCCTCGGGATCGCTGGCCATCGGTGCGCTGGCGCTCTTCGACAGCCTTGACGGGCAGATCGCTCGCCTGACCGGTACGAGTTCGAAGTGGGGCGCGTTCCTCGATTCCACCCTGGACAGGGTGACCGACGCCGCCATCTTCATCGGCCTGTTCCTGTGGGCGCACGCCCACGCGGGGTCGGACACGCGCGGGCTTCTGGCCGTCGGGCTGCTCGGCGCCCTCGTGACCGGATCGCTCGTTCCCTACGTCCGTGCCAGGGCCGAGGGGCTGGGCATGACCGCCAGCGTGGGCATTGCCGAGCGCGCGGACAGGCTCGTCATCATCCTCGTGGCGGCGCTGCTCGTCGGGCTGAATCTCAGTCAGTTCATCCTCGTGGCGGCCTCCTGGTACCTCTTCATTGCGGGCATCGTGACCGTCATCCAGCGCATGGCCGTCGTTCACCAGCAGGCCCACGAGGAACAGCCTCGCGAGGAAGGAGATGAGCCGTGAACGGAGTCAAACTCTTCTCCCTGGCCAGGGCAGCGGTAGAGAAGCTACCCGAGCCGGTTGGCCGTGGCGTCTTCTCCACGGTGGGAACGCTCCTGGGTGCCAGCGGGTATGGGCCGGTCAGGCAGCTGCGGGCCAATCAGGCCAGGATCGAGCCGGGTCTGGGGCCCGTGGGCTCGCGTCGCCTGTCCGCCAGGGCCATGCGGTCGTACTTCCGTTACTACTACGAGTGCTTCCGCCTGTCCGTCCTCACGCACGAGCAAATCTCCGCCCGCGTCAGCGTCAACGGTATCGAGGTACTGCGCCAGGATCTCGACAGTGGCAGGTCCGTCACCGGGGCGCTCATGCATGCCGGAAACTGGGACCTGGCCGGGGCGTGGGCCGTTCGTGAACTGGCTCCCGTGCACACGCTGGCCGAAAAACTCGAGCCGCCGGAACTGTACGAGGACTTCCTCGCGTTTCGCACCGGCCTGGGCATGACCATCTACCCGGTCGTCAAGGGCGGCGGCTCCCTCGGCAAGCTTGAGGAGGACATGGCGACGATCGCGTGTTTCACTCCGCTGCTGGCCGACCGCGACCTGACGGCCAGCGGCGTCGAGGTGACATTCTTTGGGCACTCGATGATGGTGGCCCCCGGCCCGGCGCTGCTCGCCATAAGAACCGGTTGCCCGATCTATCCGGTCTTCTCCCACTATGAGCGGATCCGCGATCGAGGTCGGCGCGCGCGGGCGGGCACGTCGTGGGGCATGCGACTGACGGTCGGCCAGCCCGTGCACGCCGAGACCACGGAGGAGTCCGAGGCCGCCGATCGCGCGCGCGACATCGCGCGCATGAGCCAGGAGTGGATCTCGCAGTTCGAGCCGTGGATCGGGCGGCACCTTGCCGACTGGCACATGCTCCAAAAGGTGTTCGTGGCCGATCTCGACCCCGAGCGCCTGGCGCGTGCCCGTGCCAGGGCCGAGGGTGGCCGCGCCGGGGTCGAGGCTGGCGAGCGCGCCGGGGCTGAGCGGCCGGCGACGGCCAGCGGGCGCAGCGAGGCGGGTGACGGCGATTGAGGATCGGCATCGCCTGCCCCTACTCGTGGGATGTGCCCGGGGGAGTGGGAATCCACATCCGGGATCTGACCGAAGAACTGCTCAGCCGCGGCCACGAGGTCGGCGTCATCGCCCCCTCCGAAGCGACCGATGAACTGCCCGCGTACCTGACGCCCACGGGATCGGCGATTCCCATCCCGTACAACGGTTCCGTGGCGCGCCTGGCCTTCGGGCCTCGGGTCAACCGTGAGGTGCGCGCCTGGCTGCGCAGAGGCAGTTTCGACGTCGTCCACGTGCACGAGCCTTTCGTACCGTCGGTGGCCATGCTCGCCCTGATGAACTCCGAGTCGCCGGTCGTCTCCACGTTCCACACGGCTATGGATCGCTCGAGGGCCTTCGAGTTGGCCACGCCAGTGCTGAGACCGGTGCTCGACAGGATCCAGGCGAGGATCGCCGTCTCCCAGGAGGCCCGCCGCACGGCCGTGCAGTACCTGGGAGGAGACGCCTTCATCATTCCCAACGGCGTGTTCACGCAGAAGTTCGCGAGTGCGGCTCCTGACGAGCGCTTCACCGGCACGCCGGAGCGGCCTACCCTCGGCTTCCTCGGCAGGATCGACGAGCCCCGCAAGGGCCTTCCCCAGGTGGCGCAGGCTCTGCCGGCGATCCGCCACGAGTTCCCGGGCGTGCGCCTGTTCGTCGCCGGACAGGGCGAGGTCGAGCAGGCCAGGCAGCTGTTCGGCGAGCACCTGGATGCCGTCGAGTTCCTCGGCACGATCAGTGAGCAGGACAAGGCCGCGCTGCTGTCCTCCGTGGACGTCTACCTCGCCCCCAACACGGGTGGCGAGTCCTTCGGGATCATCCTCGTCGAGGCGATGAGCGCGGGCGCGTATGTCGTCGCGTCGGATATTCCCGCCTTTAGAGCCGTCATGGGCGACGGCTCGTTCGGCGGCCAGTTCAAGAACATGGACTGCGCCGACCTGGCCGACCGCGTCAACGAGGCGCTGTCTGACCCTCTCGCGCGCGCCGAGACAGCCCGGGCGGCGCAGGCCCAGGCCCATCGCTACGACTGGTCGACGGTGGCATCGCAGATATACGCCGTGTACGAGACCGCCATCCGTACGGCCAGCATGGGGGAGCTCCAGTGAACCACTGCTTCGTTACCGCCGTCATCGTCGCCATGGTGTTGCTCCTGGCTGTCGTCTTCGTCTCGCTACGGGCACGACGTCTGGACAGGCTGCACCAGACCGTTGTGAAATCGAGGCGTGCCCTCGAGCTGGCGCTGCGAGCCAGGGCGCATTATGCGCAGGATTTCGCCACCAGTGGCGGTTTGGACGTCGCCGGTGGGATTCTCCTGGCGGACGCGGCGGACGCTTCACTCGGCAAGGGGATGCTGCCCATCGTCGACGACGGATTGGACGGGTTGGATATGACCGAGTTGAAACTCGGCGACCGCGGTGGTGCTGACGACCGCCGGAGCATCGAGTCGTCGCTGTCGCGGACCTTGAGGCTGACCGTCGACGAACTCGAAGCGGAAGAAATCCGTCCCGAAGCCATTGACATCTATGACAGGCTCAACGAATCGCGGTTGGAGGTGCGAATGACTCGGACGTTCCACAATTCGCACGTTGACCAGATCCGCCGAGTGCGCCGAACCTTCCTCGCCCGGGTCTTCCACCTGGCGGGCAGAGCCCCCATTCCCTCGACGGTCGACATCGACGACGAATAGGAGACGACGTGACCGACCAGTTCTCCCAGCCCGGACACGCCCCGCAAAGCATCTCCTACAAGGACAGCCTGACCGAGTGGGTTGAAGGCGACGGCGGCGACGGCCACCCCGGCCCGCCTAGCGTCCACACAGGCGAGGAGAACTGGCGGCAGGTGGACACCTTCTCCGAGTACCCGCCAACGCCTCGTGGCCAGTACATCCAGCAGACGCAGCCGAAATTGGCACCCGTCCCCGTTCAGGCCTACACCACCCCACGGTGGAGGCTTCCCTCGATGTGGTCGGTCGGGATGATCGTTGCCACCGTCGTCCTCCTGGTGACGAGCGTCATTGCGATCATCTTCGCTTTCATCCAGATCCGCAACAGTATCGACAGCACGTTTGAGGGCACCGAAGCCGCGGAATCGGTGCCCTACCCGTTGCTTGCGCTGCTCGCGCTCATTCCGGCCCTCATCATTGGGCTGTGCGTGTGGGTCATCGACCGCTGGGAGAGAGAGCCGATTCCCCTCTACCTCATCGCCCTCGGTTGGGGGGCCGGAATATCCATCGTCATGGCCCTTTACGGCAATCAATGGTGGGACGCAATGGCGCAGAACGTGGCTAACACCAGAGAAGAGTACCAAGTTCTCACGATTGCAGTTGGGGCCGGAGTTGTTGAGGAAGGGGCCAAGGCGCTGGGCCTGCTGCTCATATTCTTCCTGTTCTTCAAGTATGTCAACGGACCGATTGACGGCATCGTGCTCGGCCTTCTCATTGGTGTCGGGTTCGCCTTCACGGAGAATATCCTCTACTTCGCGCAGGCCTCGGGTCTCGAGAATCTCGCCGAACAGGGCTATAACGTTCCCGAGGGCCAGTCAGTGGGATCGTACTTCCTGAACCGGGCGATCCTCACCCCCTTTGTCCATCCGCTCGCCACCGCCCTGACGGGCCTGTTCATGGGCATAGCCTCGACGCGGCGCAATCCCCGCATCTTGGTCTTCCCGCTGGGGCTGCTCGGCTACCTGCTCGGGGCGACGCTCCACGGCCTGCACAACTTTTCCTCCATCAGAGAGTTTGCGACGGAGCCGCTTTCCCGCACCTTACTCCAGGCACCCGTGTACGCGGGCGCGATCGCGCTCGTCCTCATGACGACCCAGATGCAAAGACGCACGACGCACAGGGGGCTCGTCGAGTATGCCGCGGCGGGGTGGATCAGCTGGAACGAGATTGCCATGGTCATGAACATGACCAACCGGCGCAGGGCCAAGGTCTGGGCCGAGGCATCCGTCGTAGAGCGCGGCGGACGGGCGGAGGATGGGCGGCGCGCCATGAGGCGCTTCCAGCACGAGCTTATCCACCTGGGATACACGCGTACCGTCAACATTGACCGGCGCACGGCCCACACGCTCGACGCGCGCCACAAGGAGGCCGAGCGCCTGGACCTCATCACCAGGCTGCGCAACGTCTTCGCGGAGATCGAGGACGCGAACGCCAGCCTCCAGCGTTTCGGCGTGCCTGCGGGCGGTGAGTTGGTGGCGTCCGGGGCGATGGCGGGGTATGCCTACGCTCAGGCTCAGCCGGGTGGTGACGCGGGTGTGGCGGCTTCCGGAGGGTCCCCGGGTGGCGACGCGGGTGTGGCGGCTTCCGAAGGGTCCCCGGGCTTTGACGGCGGCGTGGCCGACGAGGGCGCGGCGGTCTTCCAGGAGGAACAGCTCGAAGCCGCCGGCGAGTCCGGCGTCGGACAGACGCCCGCCCAGCCGGCGGAGTCGGGCGTCGAGCACGGGGCCGACGCCGACTTCGGGCAGCCGAGCGGCGAGGACGAATTCGACTTCGGGCAGCCGAGCGGCGAGGCGAGCCAGACCCGGGAAGGCGAGTCCACCGAGCCCGAGGACCGCGACGGCCTCGAAGGCGAGCAAGTCGGTGCCTGGGCCGTGCCTGACGGATACGCCGGGGCCGGCCAGTCGCAGCTTGATGCTGGTAGCCAGGCGCGGGTCGGAGAATGGGCCGGGGCCGGGGCCGAGCTCGGGCAGCGGGATCGCGAATGGGAGGCTCGTCCTGCGCCGTCGGACGAGGAGGATACCGGCCAGTCGGGCCTGGACGCGGCCGGCCAGATGGGTGGCGAGGTCGCCGCTGACCAAGCGGACGAGGAAGCTGCCGGCCAGATGGCGGTGGAGGCCGCTGCCGGCGAGTCGGACCAGGAGGATGCCACCCGGGTCCTGGAGGGCGTCGGCCAGGCGCCGGTTCCGGACGACGGGTCCGCGCCGACCGAGGTCTTCGCCACCAGCCTGACACAGCTGCCGCCACCCGGGTCCGTGCCGACCCGTGCGAGGGGCGCCTTTGCCGACCCGGCCGGTGCCACCGACTCGCAGCCCACCGAGGTATTCGACCGCAGGGCCCACGTCGTACATGCCGACCCGGAGCCGGCCGATGCTGCTGACACCGGACAGGCGGCCGAAACCTTCGGCGACGATCCATCCGCGGCCGCGCACGAAGGATCGACGCAGGTGTACGAGGCGCAGCAGTGGCCGGGGCACTACGGCGCGCCTTCGCAGGAGCCGTACGTCGCGCCGCGCGATCACGGGTGGGTCGCCGGCCCCGAGTTTCCCGATATGAGCCAGATGCCCGCGCCCAGGGTCAGCATGTGGGAGCGGATGCCCGACGACGCCGCATCGGCGTGGCCGAGCCCGATGCCCGAACGCCCCGAGCTGCCGTTAGAGCCCGACCAATGGCCGGGGCATGAGGGCCACGAGCAGTCGACGCCGCCCAGCAACGAGCCCGCGGGGCAGCCGATTGCCGAGCCGACCGGCAGCGATCAGGACAACGCCGCCAGATGGCAGACGCTCGTGCGCAAACATCCGATCTTCGGACAGGACGGTCGCGTCACAACCGCCGCCGGGGAGCAGGCGGAGCAGCCTAGGCAACCCGAGCTGCGTGGGCAACCCATGCAAGGGGAGTGGCCCGAGCAACGGCAAGAGGAGCGAGTCGAAAGCCCCGGGCCGGCCGACGTGCCCGTGGACTCTAACGGCGACATCGTCCCCGATTCCACGTGGCAGGCCGGTGCCACGGCGGAAGGCGAGAAGATCGCAGCGGCAGAAGAAGACTCGCAAGGCGGAGGCCGGGGCGAGGGGAGCGCCTCGTGACCTCGGAGGGTCACCTCGCGGTATCGCGCGCTCGGGCAGCGGTCAGCGATCGGGACCTTGCCGCGCAGGACGCCGAGTGGACCGAGGCCGCCGACGGTGTGCTGGAACGCGAAGCCGCCCGCGTCGTCGTCTACGACCGGCGCGGACGCGTCCTGCTCGTTCGCGGCCACGACATCGATGACCCGGCCCACTGCTGGTGGTTCACCATTGGCGGCGGGATCGGACGCGACGACTTCCGGCGGGCGGCGGTCAGGGAGCTCGGCGAGGAGACCGGAATCCGAGTCGGACATGCCCGGCTCGTTGGCCCGGTCCTCGTGCGCGACGCCGTCTTCCGTTTCCTCAGGCAGACGCGCCGCCAGCACGAGCACTTCTTTCTTCTCACCCTCCGAAATGATGAGCTCGCGCAGCTGAGCCCGGGGCAGGACCTGACACCGGTCGAGCGCGAGGTCCTCGACGAGTTCCGCTGGTTTTCGCCGGGCGAGATACGGCGCTGTCAGGCGGCGGGCCAGACCGTCTACCCCGTGGACCTCGCCGACATGGTCGAGTCCTGGTGGAAGGGATGGGACGGAGTGACGCAGTATCTGACCGAGCGGTGAGCTGGACTGCTCGCCCGGCCATGCCGTCGGGCAATCGGGGCGGCAGCCGGTACAATGCCGGAGGTAGACCAACGACGACGAGGAGAACCCGTGTCCGGACACTCTAAGTGGGCCACAACCAAGCACAAGAAGGCGGCCAACGACGCCAAGCGCGGCAAGCTTTTCGCGCGCCTGATCAAGAACATCGAGGTGGCAGCGCGCACGGGCGGCGGGGACCCCGCTGGCAATCCGACCCTCTACGACGCCATCCAGAAGGCCAAGCGCAACTCGGTGCCGGCCGACAACATCGACCGCGCGGTCAAGCGCGGCTCGGGCGCCGACGCCGACGCCGTCAACTACGAATCCATCACCTACGAGGGTTACGCCTCGGGCGGCGTGGCCGTGCTCATCGAGTGCCTAACGGACAACCGCAATCGCGCGGCCTCCGAGGTCCGCGTGGCGCTGACCCGCAACGGCGGCCAACTCGCCGACCCGGGCTCGGTCTCCTACCTGTTCGCCCGCAGGGGCGTCGTCGAGGTGCCGGCCAGTGGCGAGCTGACGGAAGACGACATTCTCATGGCGGTCCTCGACGCGGGCGCCGACGATGTCGAGTCCGACGGTGAGGCCTTCGCCGTGTACTGCGAGCCGAACGACGTCGTCGCCGTGCGCTCCGCTCTGCAAGATGCTGGCATCGAGTACGATTCGGCCGAAGTCCAGTTCGTGCCGTCGATGAAGGTCGAGGTCGACGGCGAGGGCGCCCGCAAGGTCCTGCGCGTCCTCGACGCCCTCGAGGACTGCGACGATGTCCAGAACGTCTACTCCAACCTCGACATCCCGGACGCCGTCATGGCCGAGCTGGAGGCGGAGGACTGAGTGCGCGTTCTCGGCGTTGATCCCGGACTGACTCGCTGCGGTCTGGGTGTCATCGATGCCGAGGGCGGGCGCCGCGTCGCCTTCATCCATGCGGGCGTGGTCCGCTCGCCCGCTCAGATGGCTCCGCACAAGAGGCTGATGATGATCGCCGACGGGCTCGACGAGGCCATTACTCGATTCAGGCCCGATGTCGTGGCCGTCGAGCGCGTCTTCGCGGAGGCCAACGTGCGCTCGGTGACGGGTACGGCCCAGGTGGTCGGTGTCGTCATGCTGGCCGCGGCGCGGGCGAACCTGGCTCTGGGCATGCATTCGCCCTCGGAGGTCAAGGCGGCGGTGACGGGCAGCGGCCGGGCCGACAAACGCCAGGTGCAGGCCATGGTCCAACGCATTCTCCGCCTGCCGCAGCCTCCGCGGCCGGCCGACGCCGCGGACGCCCTGGCCATCGGCATCACTCACGCCTGGCGAGGTGGCGCACACCCGGCCCGCGTCGAGCCCGACCGCGCCCAGCACGGCGGAGCGGGCACGCTGCCGCGGGCCGACGGCCTCGATCTGACGCCCGCCCAGAGGATGTGGGCCGGCGCCGAGAGGATGTCAAAGCGGCACGGCGCGGTCGCCCCGAAGAAGGTTACCTCGAAGGAGGTCGCCCCCGAGAGGCACGAAGACGTGTAACCTGTGATCAAACAATCGTTCGAGGAGGGGCAATGATCGCCGCGGTACGCGGGAACGTCATGAGCGTGGGGACGGGTTCGGCCGTCATTGAGGCGGGCGGCATCGGTTACGCGGTGCAGGCGACGCCAGCCACCCTTTCCACGCTGAGGAAGGGGCAGGAGGCCCTGCTGCACACCTCGCTCGTCGTCCGCGAGGATTCCATGACCCTCTTCGGCTTCGCTGAGGTCGACGAGCGCGAGACCTTCGAGGTCCTCCAGTCGGTTTCGGGCGTCGGCCCCAGGCTCGCGCTGACGGTGCTCGCCACGCTCACGCCCGATGCCCTAAGGCGCGCGGTCTCCCACGGCGACGTCGCGGCGCTCCAGCGCGTGCCGGGGATCGGCAAGAAGAGCGCCCAGCGCCTCGTCTTGGAACTCGGCTCCAAGCTCGGGCCCGAAAGCCAGGTCTCCGCCGAGCCCGCGGCGGCCACCGGCGACGTCGTCGAGGCCCTCGTCGGGCTGGGTTGGGGCGAGGCCGACGCGGCGTCGGCCGTGGCCGAGGTCGAGGAGGGCATGAGGGGAGCGCCGGTCCCCGAGCTACTGCGCGCCAGCCTCCAGGTTCTGGGAGCGAGGAGGTAGGGCGTGTCCGAGTACTCAGACATCGTCGCGCCCGGCGCGTCGGAGACGGAACGTGCCGCGGAGGCCGCCCTGCGCCCCCGTCAGCTCAGCGAGTTCGTCGGGCAGAAAACGGTGCGCGAACAGCTCTCGCTCGTCCTGGAGGCGGCCATCGCCCGCGGCAAGACGCCGGACCATGTGCTGCTCTCCGGCCCCCCGGGCCTGGGCAAGACGACACTATCCATGATCATCGCGGCGGAGGTGGGCGGCGCCCTGCGCCTGACGTCGGGGCCGGCCATCCAGAATCCCGGCGACCTGGCGGCCGTGCTCTCGTCGCTGCAGGAGTCCGACGTCCTGTTCATCGATGAGATTCACCGTCTGGCGCGCACCGCGGAGGAGATGCTCTACCTGGCCATGGAGGACTTCCGGGTCGACGTCATGGTGGGCAAGGGGCCCGGCGCCACGTCGATCCCGCTGCCGCTGCCGTCGTTCACGGTCGTGGGCGCCACCACGCGCGCGGGTCTGCTTCCCGCGCCGCTGCGCGACCGCTTCGGATTCACCGGACACCTCGAGTACTACGACGAGTCCGAGCTGGCGACCATCGTCGTGCGCAATGCCGTCAAGCTCGGCGCCGAGCTCGAGCGCGAAGCGGCACACGAAATCGCCTCGCGCTCGCGGGGAACGCCGCGCATCGCCAACAGGCTCCTGCGGCGCGTCCAGGACTGGGCGCAGGTGCGCGGCTCGGGAGTCCTCGACATCGAGGCGGCCCGCTCGGCGCTCGACGTCTTCGAGGTGGATCGACGCGGCCTCGACCGCCTCGACAGGGCGGTGCTGCAGGCCGTGTGCGTGAGGTTTCAGGGTGGGCCTGTGGGCCTGACAACCCTGGCCGTGTCGGTGGGCGAGGAGCCGGAGACCGTTGAGACAGTGGCCGAACCATACCTCGTGCGTGAGGGCTTCCTCGTGCGCACGCCGCGCGGCAGGGCGGCCACGCCCCTGGCTTTCGAGCACCTGGGCCTGCCCGCTCCCGCGCCCTCGGATACCCTGTTCACCTGAGCCGCGGCGGCTTGTTCACCTGGGCGCGCGCAGGGACGCCTCCCGCCAGCGCGCAGGGACGCCTCCCGGCCGCCGGCTCGCGGGCCGGGAAGATCGGCCGCGAGGCCATTTTCCCACCGATGCCCGCGGTGTATTCGGACGCATTCGCGAACGCCGCCGAGTTACCCTTCACTGGCTGTGCGGCCGGGCGCTGGCACCCGTGACCGGGCCCGGCCGCACGGCCGCGCCGACGATTGTAGGACTATCGCCACTGTCGCCCGCGTCGGCTTTCGCCGCCCTTTCTTCCTGAGTAGACTGGTGCGGTACGTGTTCACGCAACATGAGGAGTCCTCTTGCCTAGTAATTTGACGCCCTTCATCTTCCTCATTGGGCTGGTGTTCCTGATGTTGTGGATGAGCTATTCGAGCAGGAAGGCTCGCGAGCGCATGGCCCGAGAGCGCGACGCCTTGATCAAGCTCGGGGCGGATGTCATGACGACGGCCGGGTTCTACGGCACGATCGTCGACATTGATGGCGATGCCATCACGCTGCAAAGCCCGGCCGGCGACGAGACCGTCTGGGACCGCAAGGCCATCGCCAAGCTCGCTCGGATCCCGCTGGCCGAAGCTCCCGACGACGTCGAGGCCGCGCCGGTGGCAGACGAGCCGGTCTCCGATAGCAGGGCCGCCGTCGAGGAAAGTCCAGCCAACGACGACGAGGCCGACGGGCCCGCATCGCCTTTCTCGTCCGATAAGCCCACGTCTCCTTTCTCATCGAAGTAATCTCACCTACTCACGAAATCCGATACGCATGGCATCGCGCACTCATTCTGGCGCTTCGTCCGTTCCGAAGCGCCGCCTCTACCTGCTCGTCGTCCTCATTGCGGCGCTGCTGGGCAGCCTGGCATTCGGCTCCATAAGGGGCAGCACGTCCCGGTGGGCCCCCGAATTCGCCCTGGACCTGCAGGGAGGAACGCAGATCATCCTCACCCCGGTCGCGACGGACGGCTCCGAGGTCACTCAGTCCGACGTCGACCAGGCCATTTCGATCATCAGGCAGCGCATTGACGCCTCCGGTGTGGCCGAGGCCGAGATCAGCTCGCAGGGCGGGAGCAATATCGTCGTCGGCATTCCGGGCAAGCCCTCCCAGGAGACGCTCGAGCTCGTCCGCACCTCGGCGCTGCTGCGCATGAGGCCGGTGCTCGAGGTCAGCCAATACAGCACGCCGCTGACGCCCGCCGCCGTCTCCAGCCTTGAGGGGCAGGCCGAGGCCGCCGAGGGCGCGGACGGCCAGGCCACCGACGGGGCCGCGGAGCAGGGCGATGAAGCCGCCCAGCCGGATCAGGCGGCCGATCCTTCCGCCACGCCAGAGTCCTCCGCGACGCCCAGTAGCGGGGCGACCTATAGCCCCGAGGAGCTTCAGGAGCAGGCCACCAAGTACGCGGACGCCAATGGCGACGGCCAGATCAGCGACGAGCCGGCAAGTCCTCCCGCCAATGCCTCCGACACCGCCTGGATCACCGAGCAGACGAGGTACGAGGAGTTCACGCTCGACTGCACCGTCGGCGCCGAGCAGGCGATCCGGCAGGACACGCCCGGCAAGGCCTTCGTCGCCTGCGACCCGCAGACCGGTCAGAAGTACATCCTCGGCCCATCGGAGATCGAGGGCACCCAGATTGATAACGCGAGTTCCGGCTGGGATTCGCAGCGCAACCAGTGGGTCGTCAACATCGAATTCAACGGCAAGGGCGGTTCGGCCTTCGAGGAGGTAACGGGTCGCATTAGCCAGCTCCAGAGCCCGCTCAACCAGTTCTCCGTGGTTCTCGATGGCAAGGTCATCTCCACGGCGGTGCCCGAGGGGACGATCTCCGGTGGTCGGGCGCAGATCAGTGGCGGCGGCATCGACGAAAACTCCTCCAAGACTCTGGCCAACCAGCTCAGCTTCGGCTCGCTGCCGCTCCAGTTCCAGGTCCAGTCCGAAGAGCAGATTTCTGCGACTCTCGGTTCTGAGTCCCTGAGGGCGGGCCTGTACGCGGGCCTCATCGGCCTCGTCCTGCTCGTGCTCTACCTGCTGTGGACCTACAGGGGCCTGGGCATCGTCGCCGTGGCTTCGATCGTCCTGGCCACGGGAGTCTCTTACTTCATTGTCTCGCTGCTGTCGTGGACGATCGGCTACCGCCTGTCGATGTCGGGCGTGGTCGGCTTTATCATCTCCATTGGAATCACGGCCGACTCCTTCATCGTCTTCTTCGAGCGCATACGCGATGAAATCCGTGAGGGACGCTCGATCCAGGCGGCGGTCTCACGCGGGTGGAACAGGGCCAAGCGCACGATCTACGTCGCCGACGCCTGCAACCTCCTGTGCGCCATCGTCCTGTACATCATGGCGGTCGGCTCGGTCCGCGGATTCGCCTTCACGCTGGGTCTGACGACCATCCTCGATCTCGTGGTCGTTGCCATGTTCACCTACCCGGTCATGGCGATCCTCGTGCGCGGCAAGTTCTTCGGCGAGGGCCACCGGCTGTCCGGCATGAGCGCCGAGTCGCTGGGCCACACGCCTGCCTATCGGGGACGCGGCAGAGCCCTGGCCGATGCTCGGGACGCTCGCCGCTCGGCCGAGGACCGTAAGGACGATGCCGAAGACGGGCGCCAGCGCGAGGATCGCGAGGAAATGGAAGGGCTTTCGCTCGCCGAACGCAAGGCTCTGGCGCGCAGGCAGGCCCGTCGGGAGCAGGCGGTGGCGAGCCGCGCGGATGGTAGCCAGGAGGACATTGACTGATGGCGAAGACGAGTTCGCTGGGAAACGACCTGTACTCGGGGCGCCGCTCGTTCCGCTTCGTTCAGAGGCGCAAGACATGGTACTCCGTCGCGCTCGCGCTCATCGCGCTGTCCTTCGTCGTGCTTGGCGTGCGCGGCTTGAACTGGGGCATCGAGTTCACGGGCGGATCGCAGTTCACGGTGTCGAACACGAGTGACAATAGCCAGACCGCGGCCTCCAACATTATGAGGAAGCACGCCAGTGACGACAGCGCGCGCGTCGTGCAGGTCGGGGACTCGACGCTACGCGTCCAGACGACCAATTCCGAGCTCGGCAGCACGAAGATCGAGCAGGTCCGCACGGAGCTCGCACAGGCGTACGGCGTCGCGGACGAAGACGTGACGTCGTCCTTCGTCGGGCCGACGTGGGGTCAGGACATTTCGTGGAAGGCCCTCAGGGGCTTCATCTCCTTCCTCGTGCTCGTGGCCATCGGCTTGACCGTCTACTTCAGGAGTTGGCGCAATGCCGCCGGGGCGGTCCTTGCCCTGTTCAACGACCTCATCATCTCCGTCGGCGTGTACGCCGCCTTCGGCTTCGAGGTCACGCCGGCCACGGTCACCGGCCTGCTGACGATTCTCGGATATTCGCTCTATGACACGGTCGTGGTCTTCGACAAGGTCCGCGAGAACTCGTCCAGGCTCCTCGCGCAGACGGAGTACACGTTCGCGGAGTCGGTCAACCTCGCCGTCAACCAGATGCTCATCCGCTCCTTGAACACGTCGATCACGAGCCTCCTGCCGGTGGCTGCCATCCTGTTCCTCGGCACGACACTCCTCGGAGCGGGAACGCTGCGCGACCTGTCGCTCGTCATGTTCGTCGGCATCATCCTTTCGACGATCTCGTCCATCTTCATCGCGTCCCCCCTGGCGGTCACCTTCGCCAGTTTCGATCCCAAGATCCGCGCGCACACCCGCAAGGTCGAAGAGCGTCGCGCTCAGCGCCGGCTGGATCGTCAGGCCAGGATCGACGCCGGCGAGGACGTCGGGGATGACGAGGTGCACCCAGTAGGCGGAATCATCAGGGAGGCGGGTTCCCACCAGGGGATTACCGCCCAACCCAGACGAAGGAGTAGGAAGAACAGATGAGCCGAGAGTCGGTTTTCCCCGCGGACGCGGTGGCGATGGTCGAATCGCACCTGCGGGAGGTTCCGGATTTTCCGGCCCCCGGCGTCCTGTTCAGGGACATCACGCCGCTGATCGCTGATCCCCGTGCCTTCAAGGTCCTCGTCCAGACCATAGCCGAGCGCTACGAAGGCAAGGTCGACGCCATTGCCGGCCTGGAGTCGCGCGGATTCATCCTCGCGGCCCCGCTGGCGCTCGAGCTGGGAGTCGGCATGCTCACGGTGCGCAAGGGTGGCCGTCTGCCCGGGCCCGTCGTCGGTGTCGACTACGACCTCGAATACGGTTCGGCGCGCATGGAACTTCAGCCGTTCACGGTCGGCGACGGGCAGCGCGTCCTCGTGCTCGACGACGTGCTGGCCACCGGCGGTACGGCTAACGCCGCCTTCGAGTTGATCGAGCGCGCCGGGGGAGTGGCCGTCGGCCTGTGCGTCCTCATCGAACTCCAGGCGCTGGGTGGCCGGCAGCGGCTGGCCGGCCGCGAGATCGACGCCGTACTGACCTACTGACGCTCTCGACAGGAGTGGCCGCGCACTGAGTGCGGCCACTTTTTGCATTGCGCGTATGATTTACCGAGGAGGAGGTTGAGATGAGCGAATCAAGTCCTCGTGTCAGATCACGTTTGAGTTGGCTAGCCGGGCGGTCAGGGCCGGTCATCCCCTGGACGCTCGAGCCCCTCATGAGCGCGCTCGGCACGAAGAGCGTCAACAAGAACCGGGTCATTCGCGCCTACCAGATCGCGGAGGAGTGCCACAAAGGGCAGTTCCGCAAGTCGGGCGAGCCGTACATCACGCACCCGGTTGCCGTCGCCACGATTCTGGCGGAACTGGGAATGGACGAGGACACGATCGTTGGCGCCCTCCTGCACGATACGGTCGAGGACACCGACTTCAGCCTTGAGGATGTCGCCCAGGAGTTCGGGCCCGTTGTCGCCTCGCTGGTCGACGGCGTGACGAAGCTCGACAAGGTCGAATACGGCAAGGCAGCCCAGGCGGAGACCGTCCGCAAGATGGTCATCGCCATGTCGAAGGACATCCGCGTCCTGCTCATCAAGCTGGCTGACCGTCTGCACAATGCGCGAACGTGGAAGTACGTCTCGGCCGAAGGCGCCAAGCGCAAGGCACAGGAGACACTCGAAATTTACGGGCCGCTCGCCCATAGGCTCGGCATGAACTCGATCAAGTGGGAGCTGGAGGACCGCTCCTTCAAGATCCTCTACCCGGCCGTCTACTCCGAAATCGAAAGGCTCGTGGCCGAACGCACGCCCGAGCGCGAGGCCTACATCTTGGAGGTCCGATCGATCCTCGAGCGCGAGCTCAAGGCCGCGCGCATTAAGTGCACGATCACGGGCCGGCCCAAGCACTTCTACTCCATTTACCAGAAGATGATTCTGCGCGGCAAAGACTTCGAAGACATCTACGACCTCGTCGGCGTGCGCGTGCTCGTCGAGTCGATACCGGATTGCTACGCGGCGCTCGGCGTGGTCAACACGGCCTTCACTCCGATCCAGGGCCGCATCAAGGACTACATCTCCACGCCGAAGTTCAACTTCTACCAGTCCATCCACACGACCGTCATTGGCCCGGCGGGCCAGTCGATGGAGGTGCAGATCCGCACCTATGACATGCACCGGAGGGCCGAATACGGCGTGGCGGCGCACTGGCGCTACAAGGAAAACTCCGGTGCGTCCAAGGGCAAGGTTCCGGAGACGACGGCCGAAGAAACCCAGCTCAACTGGCTGCGCCAGCTCGTTGACTGGCAGCGCGAGACGGCCGACCCGACGGAGTTCCTCGACTCGCTGCGCTACGAGATCTCTGGCAACCGCGTCTTCGTCTTCACGCCGAAGGGCGAGGTGCTCGAACTGCCCGTGGGGTCGACGCCGGTCGACTTCGCCTACGCGGTCCACACCGAGGTCGGGCATCGCACGGTTGGCGCGCGCGTCAACGACAGGCTCGTCACGCTCGACTACCGCCTGGAGTCGGGCGACACCGTCGAGATCATCACGGCAAAGAACCCCGGCGCCGGGCCGTCGCCAGGGTGGTTGGACTTCGTCGCCTCGCCGCGCGCCCGCACGAAGATCAAGGCCTGGTTCAAGCATTCGCGCCGCGAGGAGTCCGTCGACGCCGGCAAGGACAAGCTGGCCAAGGCGATCCGACGTAAGAATCAGCCGGTCCAGCGGCTCATGAGTCACGACACGCTCAGGGTCATCGCGCAGGACCTGCACCGCAACGACGTGACCGAGCTCTACGCCGCCATAGGCGAAGGCGTCATCTCGGCCGAAACCGTCGTGCGCCACCTCATCCAGTCCCAGGGTGGGCAGGCAGGCGTCGAGGAGACCCTGTCCGAGGCCGTCACTCCCACCCGCATCAAGCATCGGCGTGGCGTCAGTCGCGACTCGGCCGTCGTCGTCGAGTCCATGGCTTCAGGCGATGTCCTCGTCAAGCTCGCCAAGTGCTGCACCCCTGTGCCGCCGGACGAGATCGTCGGTTTCGTCACGCGCGGCAACGGCCTGTCGGTCCATCGCGAGGATTGTCCCAATGTTTCCTCGCTGCGGCGCGAGCCCGAGCGGTTTGTCGAGGTCGCCTGGTCGGAGGGGTCGGGTGCCGTCTTCCTCGTCCAGGTCCAGATCGAGGCGCTCGACCGGCAGGGCCTGCTCTCGGACCTGTCTCGAGTTCTCTCCGAGCACGGCGTCAACCTCATTCAGGGAAGTATGTCCGCCAACAAGGAACACGTGGCGAAGTCGACCTTCGTCTTCGAGGTTGCCGACCCCGGCCATCTGGAGCGGGTGCTGCGCGAGTTCCGCAAGGTCGAGGGCGTGTTCGACGCCTATCGGGTCACCGGGGCGAATAAGAAGAAGGAACGGGAAAACGCCGCAAACATTTAGCGGCTTTCCCGGTCTGCCGGCGGGGCATCGGCGCCGTCGCGCTGTCGAATGTAGTGCGCAAGGGCGTCGACGCACGCCCGGGCGAAGGAGCGTCCCCTGCGCCCTTTTTCCACGGCGCACTGCTCGCGCAGCTGGTCGATGGTCAGGCACGTGGCCAAAAGGTGAAGCGTCCCCTCGATGGCGACATCCGGCGACTCCAGTGTCAGCAGGTCGAAGGCCGTGCGCGCCGGGCTGGGAATGCGATGTCCCGCCAGGACGACGCTCGAGCTGTCGGGCAGCGCGCAGCGCTGGACGATTGGGTGGTGGGAATGCGAAGGGTGGGCGGCGCAGAGCCTGACGAGCCGGCGCTGCGGCCACCACCCGGTGTGGATCCAGGCGGCCGTCAAGGTGGCCGGCGTCGAGCCTCGGGGAAGGAGAGGGCAGACGAGGCCCGCACGAAGCGCGGGCATGGCGGCGAGGTCTAATGCAGCGACCCTGCCCGGGGCGAATTCGACGGCCAGGTCTTCGCGCAGGAGTATCTGGTCCTGGACGTGCAGGTTCGGGGTTCGCCAAGTGCTCATGACACCGTTATACGGGCAAAGACGAGCGGGCGGAGTTATCCACACAGACCTGAGGATAACTCCGCCCACCAGGCGTGGGGCGTGTGAGCTGGCCCTGGGGCGTGCTAGCCGGGTCGCGGCGCTAGAGGTCTTTGTTGACCTGCGCCAGCCACGCCTCGCGGGCGCGCCGGGCCTCGTGCAGTTCGGCGAGTTTCTTCGAGTCGCCGGCTTCCTCGGCCTGGGCGATCTCGGAGTCGAGCTCGGCGATGAGGGCTTCGAGTTGCGCCGCCATCCCCGACGAGCGCTGCTTCTTCTGCGGGTCGCTGCGCCGCCACTGCTCGTCTTCGGCCCTGCGGATCTCGTCTTCCACGTGGCGCATGCGCGATTCGATGCGCTGGTAGTCGGCGCGCGAGACCATTCCGATGGCCTCCCACTGTTCGCCGATGTCCCGCATGGTCGCCTTCGCGGCCTTGATGTCGGCGATGGGCAGGAGTGCCTCGGCCTGCTCGACGAGTTCGAGCTTGGCCTTGAGATTGTCCGCGAACTCCTGGTCGACAGCGGCGTGATGGGCGGCGCGCGCCTGGAAGAACACCTCGCGCGCCGCCATGAAGCGCTCCCAGAGCCTATCGTCGTCGCGCCTGGAAGCACGGCCGGCCGCCTTCCACTCGTCCATGAGGCGCCGCATTTCGTTGCTGGTCTCGCGCCAGTCGGTCGAATGGGCGATCTCTTCGGCGCGGGCAATGAGCCGCTCCTTGGCCGCCGTGACCTCGCTGCGGTGGGCGTCGAGCTTGACGAAATAGGCGCGCCGTGCCTCCTCGAAGACCTTGCGCGAATGCGAAAGGCGCTTCCACAGGGCGTCGCTCGTGGCCTTGTCGATGCGCGGCCCCCTCTTCTGGAGGGTCCGCCACTTCTCCAGCAGGTCCATGAGCTCGGCGCGGGTGTCACGCCAGTTGATGGGCGATTCGACCGAGGCGGCAATCTCCTCGGCGCGCGCCACGATTGCCTGCCTTTCGGACAGGGCGGCCTCCTTGGCCTGAGCCCTCCTGGCCTGGTGCTCGGCCTTGCGCTCCTCGATTTTGCTGGCAATCTCCTCGGCGCGAGCACGCAGCGCGTCAATGTCGCCAACGGCGGCAGGCTCGACGAGCTGTTTCTCGAACGCCTTGAGCGCCGAAGCGGACTCTTCCGGGCTGATCGTCTCGATGCGCGCCTCGATGAGGGAGAGCTGGGCTTTGAGGTCAAGGTAGCGGCGGACGTAGATGGCCAATGCGTCCTTGGGCGATCCTTCGGCGGCATACTGCCCGACAATGCGCTCGCCGTCGTTGGATCGAAGCCACACATTGCCTTCGTCGTCGACGCGGCCCCATGCGGCCGCCTCGGCGGCTGCGGTGTCGCTGAGGGACGGCACGGGGGGCTGCACGGACTGCGCCGGGCGAGGCTTGGGTATGGGGCGTGGGCCGGGCTTGGGAGTCGGCCGCTCAGTGGACTCGGACATTGAGGCTCCTATGGCAGACGGCGCGTGGGCGCCGTGTGGTAACGACATCACGAATCATTGTACGTTGTCACCGGCCCGCTGGCGCGCCCGGGAAACCAACATTTCGCATGCCGAATGCGTCGCCTCGGGAGTGACACGCGCGGCTTGCGGGGCTAGCGTGAGGCTATGATCTTCCTTCGTTACAACCGCACGATCATTGAGGCCAACTGCTACATCATCGCCGACGCCGCCGAAGGGGTCGCGCTCGTCGTCGACCCGGGTGCGGGCAGCGCCGACTGGATCCAGCGGACCCTGGCGCGCAAAGGACTCAGCCTGGGTGCCATCCTGTTCACCCACGGGCACATCGACCACGTGTGGGACGGAGCCCTGGTCGCCGGTGACGCCCCGGCGTACATTCCCGAGCCGGACCTCTACCGCATGGACGAGCTTTCCGGCATCAGCCACCACTACCAGGTGTTCGCGGCCACGACGGGGCGCGACTGGGTCAAGCCCGCCAACGTCCAGGCGCTCGCCTCCCGGTTCTTCGTCGACGGCGGCGGGCAGATCGTTCCCGGAATCTCGATCCGCGCCCTGCCCACGCCCGGCCACACCGAGGGCTCGACGATCTTCCTGCTCTCCGGTTCGGTCGACGACGACCCCGAGTCGGTCTCCTTCCCGGAGGGCGTGACGGGACAGTCCCTCATGCTCAGCGGCGACGTCCTCTTCCGCGATGGCGTGGGGCGGACCGACCTTCCGGGCGGCGACCCGCTCGTTGCCGCCGAGTCGCTGCGCACGCTCGTGCGCGCCGTCGACCCGGCCACCGTCTTCTTCCCGGGCCACGGGCCGTCCTCGACCGTCGGCAGGGAGCGGGCGCACTCCTACTACCTGCGCGAGGCGATCGCGACGGGCCGGTAGGAAGCAGGGGCAGAGAGCCCTGAACGCCCGCGCGGGAAGACGTGCGCAGCGGCCCGTGCGGGCCTGCCGCATGAAAACCTCGGCCCCGGCTGGCAGTATGGCCAGGTTGCGCGGGCCGTGCCTCGGCGCACCCACAGCCGCCGGCCAGTGCGCGTGTCGTCTAGGAAACACAGGGTACCGGCCGGCCCGACGGCGGTGCTCGACCCGCGGCTGGGCGTTTCATGGAACAATGGCTCGCATGAAGATCGGACCGCTGTCAGGCTTCCCAGAGTGGTTGCCGGAAGAAAGGCTCGTCGAACTGAGGATGCTCGACACCCTGCGCTCGACTTTCGAACTCCACGGCTTTTCGGGGATCGAAACGCGCGCGGTCGAACCCGTCGAACAGCTGCTGAGCAAGGGCGAAACCTCCAAGGAAATCTATCTCCTGAGCAGACTGCAGCCGGGCGGGGATCGGGACTCCCAGCTGGGCCTGCACTTCGACCTGACCGTGCCACTGGCCCGCTACGTCCTCGAGCACGCGGGCAAGCTCGACTTTCCTTTCAAGCGCTACCAGATCCAGAAGGTTTGGCGCGGCGAGCGGCCCCAGGACGGGCGCTTTCGCGAGTTCGTCCAGGCGGACGTCGATGTTGTCGGCTTCGAGACGCTCGGCTTCCACCACGAGATCGAGTTGCCTTTGGTCATGGTCGACGCGCTCGGCAAGCTGCCCATTCCGCGCGTGGTGGTGCGCGTGTCCAACCGCAAGGTGGCCCAGGGCTTTTACGAGTCCATCGGGATCGAGGACGTGGCCGAGACCCTGCGCATCGTCGACAAGCTCGACAAGGTCGGCCCCGGCGTCGTCGCGCAGATGCTCACCGAGAAGGTCGCAGTCACGCAGGAGCAGGCCGACCTGGCACTGGAGCTCGCGCAGATCAGAGGATCGGACGCCTCGGTGGCGGACAGGGTCCGGCAGTTGGCAGGATCATCCGCGCAACTCGACGAGGGGCTGGAGGAGCTGGTCGGCCTCGTCGAAGGCGCGAACGAGCTCATCCCCGGCTCTGTCGAGGCAGACCTGAAGATCGCACGGGGGCTCGACTACTACACGGGCTCGGTCTACGAGTCGACGCTGGTCGGCCACGAGGATCTCGGCTCGGTGTGCTCGGGCGGCCGCTACGACTCGCTGGCAAGCGACGGCAAGAAATCCTACCCGGGCGTCGGCCTGTCCATCGGCGTCTCGCGCCTGATCTCGCGCATGCTCGGGCAGGGCGCGCTGGCCGCCTCGCGCAAGGTACCCACGTGCGTGCTCGTGGCCGTCAACGACGAATCGCAGCGCCGCCACGCCGAGCGGACCGCCATGCAGCTGCGCAGGCGGGGCATTCCCACCGACGTCTCGCCCACCGCGGCGAAGTTCGGCAAGCAGATTAGGTTCGCCGACAGGCGGGGCATCCCGTTCGTCTGGTTCTCCACGGAAGAGGGCGAGCAGGTCAAGGACATCCGCTCCGGCGAGCAGGGCGAGGCCGATCCAGAGTTCTGGACGCCACCGGCGCGCGACCTGTCTCCCCGAATTGGCGAGGTCGAGTGAGTATTCCCGACGCATCGCATGAGGATCTCGAAAGGGCGTTGGCGTCCCTGAGAGAATCACTCGGCGACGTCTCTTTCCACCTGGACGTGCCGTCGGCCGAGCACGCGGTGGACGCGGTGGCCGACGCCGTCAACCAGCTCGACGACTACATCCTGCCCCGGCTGGCCAATCTCGACGCGCCTCTGCTGGCGGTCGTGGGCGGCTCGACGGGCTCCGGCAAGTCCACCCTGGTCAACTCGCTGCTCGGGCAGAATGTGGCCAGGGCCACGGCAATCCGGCCGACGACGAGGCGCCCGCTGCTCGTCCACGCCCCCGGCGACGCGCAGTGGTTCGGCCAGACAAGGATCCTGCCCGGCCTGGCGCGGGTCTACGGCGACGTGGCGGAGGCCGAACCGACCCGTGAGCTCGCGGTGGCGCAAAGCAGCGCACTGCCCAGCGGCCTGGCGCTCCTCGACTCGCCCGACATCGATTCCGTGGTCGAGGACAACCGCAGGCTCGCGGCCCAACTCATGTCCGCGGCCGACCTGTGGCTCTTCGTCACGAGCGCTGCCCGCTACGCCGACGCGATTCCCTGGGCGATGCTGGCCGACGCCCGCGAGCGAAACGTCGTGGTGGCCGTCGTGCTCAACCGGGTGCCGCAGGGCGTCGGTGCCGAGGTCCGAGCCGACCTTGCCAGGCGGCTGGAGGACAACGGTCTGGGCCATGCTCCGCTCTTCGTCATTTCCGAGCGCATCGGCGACGAGGGCCGCATTCCCGCCGACGCCGTGGCCCCGGTGAGAACATGGCTTCAGGGTCTGGTTCGCGACGCGGTCGCACGTTCCTCGGTGGCCCGCCAGACGCTCATGGGAGCGGTCGACTCGCTCGTGCGAAACCGACAGGACATCCTCCTGGCCTTGCGCGACCAGGTGGAGACCGTCGGAAATATGCGCGGCGACGTGGACAGGGCCGGCCGCGAGGCGTACGGCTCGATCGTCGCCAGCCTCGCCGACGGGAAGATCCTTCGTTCGGAAGTGCTCCAGCGATGGAACGAGGTCGTGGGTACGGGCACCTGGATGCGCAGGCTCGAAGGGGGTGTGTCGCGGGCGCGTGACCGGATTACCGGATGGTTCAAGGGCCGCCCGGCGCCGGTTTCGGTCGAGGGTCTCGAAGAGGGAATCGAGGTGTCACTGCGCGATGCGCTCGTGGCCGAGGCCGAGGGCGCACTGCGTTCGGTCGACGAGGCGTGGTGCGGCCGCCCGGGCACGCAAGGCCCCAGGAGCGGCGCCGCGGCGAAGGTGCGAAGCGACGAGGAACGCCTCGAGCGCGCGGGGCGGCTCGTCCACTCGTGGCAGCGTTCGCTGGCGGCTATGGTCACGGAGCAGGGCAAGGACAAGCGAGCGATGGCTCGGGCCGTGTCAGTTGGTGTCAATGTCGTGGGCGCTGCCCTCATGATCGTCGTCTTCGCGTCGAGCTCCGGGTTGACCGGCGGCGAGGTCGCGGTGGCCGGGGGAACGGCCGTCGTGGCGCAGAGGCTGCTGGAAGCGATCTTTGGCGATGACGCCGTCCGCGCGATGGCCAGGAAGGCCCGCGAGAGTTTGCTCGAGCGCGCCGAGGCTTTCATCGCCGAGGACCTCGCTCCTTACGTGGCCGAATGCGAGGCGGTCGCGGTCGACCGTGACGTGCCTGAGGCGCTCGCCAGGGCATTCGATTCCGTGGAGCGCCGGGGAGGACGTAGCCGATGACACTGACGATCGAGGAGGGGATCACGCAGCTCGACCGGGCGCTGGAGATGCTCGGTCCGCATCTTCCCGAAGCGGGGGAGGAGGCCAGGCGGGCGGCCGAGCGGATTCGCGGGCGCATCCAGGTGGGCGCCGACAAGACCGTCGTGGCGCTCGCAGGTGCCACGGGCAGCGGCAAGTCCTCGCTGCTCAACCGGCTGGCCGGTGTGGATTGCGCCCGGGTCGCGCCGGTCAGGCCGACGACGACGCACGCACTGGCCGTCTCGGGCGCGAGCGCACCGCGGCTGCTCGACTGGATGGGCATCGAGGCCCGGGTTGTGGAGCCTCAGGTTCTCCTCAATGAGGACATGATCCTCGTTGACCTCCCGGACCTCGATTCGGTCGAGTGTGAGCACCGGAGGATTGCCGATTCCGTCATCGAAAGGGCCGACGTCGTCATCTTCGTTCTCGATCCGCAAAAATACGCCGACGCCGTCATCCACAAGGACTACCTCCAGTCTTTCGTCGAGCACGGGGCGGTGAGCATCGTCGCGCTCAATCAGATCGATCGCGTCGCCGAATCGGAGCGCGAGGGGGTCCTGGCCGATGTGGCCGAGCTCGTGGCTCGGGACGGTCTCGATGCGACGGTCGTGGCGACATCGGCGGCAACCGGCGAGGGCGTGGAATCGTTGCGCCAGATGCTGCTCGAGCTCGCGCAAGAGCGGCAGGCCGTGCGGCTCGGTCTGGCGGCCGATCTCAGGTCCGAGGGCGCCCGGCTCGCCTATGCCGTTCGCAGCGACGGAGGCAGGGCCGTCAGGAATGGCGACCGCGCCGATTTCGAGCCTGTCGCGCGGGCCGTGGCCCAGGCCGCCGGCGCGGAGGACGTGGCGCGGGCTGCCGAGCAGTCCTACCTCCTGCGAGCCGGAAAGGCGACTGCGTGGCCTCCCGCCAGGTTCGTCAAGCGCGGCATCGACCCCCTCGTGCGGCTCGGCCTCGTGTCGGCCGGAGGGCGCGACCGGCCGCCAGAGCGTGCCAGCAATATGGTCGCCGGCTCGTCAGCGGCGGCGCGGTCGGCGGTCAGCGATTACGCCACGGCGAGCCTGAGCGCGCTGCCGGAATCGTGGCGCAAAGGCGTCGCCGTCGACGTGGACGCCGCCGCATCCGAGCTGGTGGAGTCCGCCGATGCGCTGGCTGCCGGCGTCGACCTCGAGCATCGGCGCAGGCCTGGGTGGTGGGGCGTCGTCGGCCTCGGCCACTTCCTCTTCTTCGCCTGCGCGGTCGCGGGGCTCGGCTGGCTTGCCGCCCTCGCCGCGAGCGGGTGGCTGCGCATCCGGATACCTGAGCCGCCCTATGTCGGACCGGTGTCGATGCCGGCCCTGCTCGCAATCGGCGGCCTGGCGGCGGGGTGGGCTTTGAGTGCGCTGGCTAAACGGTGGCGGGTGCGTTCGGCTGCCCGAGCCCGCTCGCGCGTGCGGCAACGCCTGGTCGACGCCGTGGGCTCGCGCGCCGAGCAGACGATCGAGTCGCCGTTGGAGCGCGAGCGTTCCCGCTATGCGGATTTCATGGAGTGCGTGGCGCGCCTGGCGACCGTGCGCTAGCGTCGGCGGCCAACGCCGGGCCGCAAGTTGTGTCCGCGAAGGAAAATGGGGCGCGATTATGCATAGCCGCAGGTCGTATAATCTTTGATGTACGCCGTCCTTTGCGTTCCTATTGACGTCCATTCGCATCGCTCACGGAGAAACGATGAAATCACGCAGCACGGCGGTGCCCACGACGCGCACCGCGAGGCAAGCGCTCATAGCCCAGCTTCTGGCCGAAAGGTCCGTCCATTCCCAAGGTGAGCTCAGGACTCTGGTGAAGGAAGCCGGCTTTTCGGTCACGCAGGCGACCCTTTCCCGTGACCTCGACGAGCTCAACGCGATCAAGGTCCGCGACTCGACGGGCAATCAGATCTACCGGATACCCGATGAATACGAGTTGCTCAGCGCGGCGCAGGGGGCGCGGGCTCAACTCGAGCGGTGGTGCCCGGAGGTGCTGGTCAGCGTTCAGCAGGCACTGAACCAACTGGTGCTCAGGACGCCCTCGGGCGGAGCGCACCTGCTCGCAGGGGGTGTTGACAAGGCGCGCATTCCGGGCGTCCTAGGGTGCATTGCCGGCGACGACACCGTCCTCATCATCGCCGAAAGCGACGAGCGGGCAACCCAGCTCAAGCAGGAGCTCCTCTCACTGGCCTAGGCCGTGGCTGGAGTCTTCGGGCGGCACCGGAGGAAGGCGATGGCCGTGACCATCGCCAGGAGCACGAACACGATGATGACCGTCGTCCCGGCGGCGAAGGCGGAGAACCAGGCATGCGTCGTCCGGTTCCCACCGAGCACGGTGAAGAAGATACCCGTGACGACGGCGATTCCAATAGCCGTGCACACGCGCTGCACCGTCTGGAGCAGGCCGCCGGCCGTTCCGCCCTGGGACGGTGGCACGTCGAACATTGCCTGAGTGAGGTTGGCCGCTCCCATGGCGCCGAGGCCCAGGCCTGCGGGCATGAGCGGCAACGTGAGCAGGGCCACGGGAGCTCCCCGGAAGACGAACCACGCGGTGGCGATGGTCAGTGCGAGCGAAACGGCGACCAGACCCATCGACCAGACCATGATCTGCTTGCCGCGCTCGTAGGCGTGGTTGCCCGCCCAGACGGCCGACCAGCCCGACAGCAGGGCATTGGGCAGTCCGATGAGCCCGACCGTCAGGGCTGAGACATCCAAGCCGGACTGGAGGCACATGGCGAGGATGACGAAGATGGACGTCGTGCCCAGGAACTGGAATGCCGAGATGGCCGTTGAATAGCTCAGCGAGGGCAGCGTGAACAGGTCGAGATCGACCATGGGAAGGTGGCCGCGCTTCTTGTAGAGCAACTCCCAGGCGACCCAGGCTGCCACGAGCACGACGCCCGCCAGCAGAAGCAGCCAGCGCCAGGAAACCTGCGTCATGAAGGGCAGCATGATTGCGACAACCGCCAGGCACAGGAGGATCATGCCAAGTGGGTCGAGGTCGACGCGCGACCGGGTGTCCCGCCGGGACGCGAACGGGAGGTAGCGCGCGGCAGCGATCACGCCGACGACGCCGAGCGGCCCGTTGATGAGGAAGCTCCACCGCCAGCCCAGATCCGGGCCGAGCCACGAGACGAAACTGCCGGAAAGAACCGGTCCGGTGGCGACCGACATGGCGATGACCAGCCCGAGGAAGCCGAAGGCACGGGCTCTGACCCGCGCCTGGAAGTGGTTCTGGATCAGCCCGGTGACCTGCGGAGAGAAGATGCCGGCGCCTAGGCCCTGGAACACGCGCATGACGTTGAGGGCCATGGCATCCGAGACGAGTCCGCAGCCTATCGAGGACAGGGCAAAGACGGACAGGCCGGCGACGAAGCACACCGACTGGCCGAAAATGTCGCCGATGCGGCCGGCGGGCACGAGCATGATGCCGGTTGCCAGCGCGTATCCGGACAGCACCCACTGGCTTGCCGAGCTCGACGCTCCGATCGAGTCCTGAATGACGGGAAGCGTGTTGTTGACGGAACTGACCTGGAGGAGAGCCATGGCAAGTGCAACGAGCACGACGGCCAGCATGATATTGCGGTCGTAGCGTTTGTTCGACCCCGGCAATTCGAAATAGCGTGAATTGTTCATTCGATCCTTTCGCGCATCCGAGTCTAACCCCGCTTGCCAGCGCGCGATGACGCGGGCGCGTGTTCCTCGCTTCACATGCGACGCATTGTGTCATTGTGGCCCGATCGACCGAGCGATGGGTGGGCGTCGATACATGTGAGTTCGCCGGCTTCAATCCGATTCGACAGGTAGTGACGGCTTCCCGCGATACGCGTTGAGGCGGTGCGATTGGCGTTGCCGCGGGTAGGCGGCTTTTGTCCGGGGGGGGGCGGATCGCGGGCGCTGGCTGGCGCGTTTGGCGTCGCCCATATCGGAGCGCACGCCGGTGTGAGACTCGCGCCGGGCCTTGGCTCGCCGTTGGCATTTCGTGAGAAAATCCGGTCATGGAGTCAGTCAATTCAACGATCCGGTCCCAGTTGGGACACCGCACCATTCGCCAATGGACCGGCGAACCGCTTGCCGGGGACACCCGTGAGGCGCTCCTCGCCGTGGCGGCGCGGACGGCTAGCTCGACGGGAATGCAGCAGGCAGGAATCATTCGCATCACGAGCCCCGAGTTGCGCCAGGGTCTAGCTGCAATTGCGAATCAGCAGTACCTGGTCGAGGCCCCGGAGTTGTGGGTCTTCATCGTCGACACCGCTCGCGGCGAGGCGATCCTCCGGGAACGCGGCGTGAGCGGCGAGGGCCCGGCGTCGATGGACGCTTTCTTCCAGGGATTCACCGACGCGTGTGTCATGGCCCAGAATGTCGTCGTCGCCGCCGAATCCCTCGGCCTGGGCGCCTGCTACTTCGGCAGCATCCTCAACGACTGCCAGGCGGTGATCGAGCTGCTGGACATGCCGCAGGGCACGTTCCCGGTCGTCGGTCTGGGCATCGGTGAGCCCGCACAGGATCCGCAACTCAAGCCGCGCATGCCCATGGAACTGCGGGTATCCGAAAACTCCTACCAGCGTCCGCCCTCGTGGAGCGAGGCGCTGAGGGATTACGACGAGGCCATGCGCACGTACTATGACCTGCGCGAGCCATCACGGACGGTCCCGGCCTTCACCGATCAGGTCGTGGCCAGGATGACTAACGTCAACCCGAAGCGGGCCGAGATCTTGCGGGTCATCGGCCAGCAGGGCTTCGACTTCAGACTCTAGGAATCGCTTGAGTGGCTGTATGCGCTTGCAACCCCCATGTGGCAAGTTCGCGGTGGCGTCGTGCTGACCGGCCGGCCGGAGGCGCGTCGGCGGTCATGGCTCGTAAGTCGGTACCGTAGTGCGGCTATCCGTCGCGTGCCCGGGCGGTTGCGGCGCAACGATAGGAGGCGGCATTGGCACAAACGGGAACGGCCGTTCCGAAAGTGGCCGAGACGACTGCGGCCGCAGCATCAGCAGGACCGTCGCCGCGGCAGAGGGAGCGCGAATGCCGCCCTTGGATGGCGTCACGCGCACGATGAGCGCCCAACGCTCACCGGCGCACAGCCACAAGGACGGGGAGCGGGCTCGCCGGGCCTTCCTCTTTCTCGTCAATCCGAGGCTCCACTACGACCCCTACCCCGACTGGCAGGCCTGGATGCCGCGGATCGACGAGGGCGAGACGATTCCAATGGAGTGGAACACGGGCTCGCGCCGCTCGGGCATGACCGATGGCGACGTCGCGTTGCTCGTCAAGCTTGGGCAGGATCCGCGTGGACTTGTCGCGACCGGCGTGATCACGAGTGATATCTACGAGGGACCGCACTGGAATCCCGACGCGCGCTCGCCCGTTACCGGATGGGTTCAGCTGCGATTCGATCGTCTTTTCGATCTGGACGACCCCGTGCCTCTCGACGTCCTGCGCGCGATAGGCCCGTCAGTTCGCTGGACGGCGCGCATGTCGGGCACGGAGGTTCCCATCGATGTCGCACGGGAAGTCCTTTCCTTCGTCGACACCGGGTCGCGTACCTGAGCGCGTTGCCCGTATGCGCCGCGAACCCGTGGCCTACGGCGTCGTCCGCTGCCTCGCGACACACGGGTGCTCCGGGCGAGCCTGCTGGCTGGACCTCCTGGCGAGTTTGGGCTCGGCAGCTGCGCTCTCGCGTGCGGCGACGGCTCGGCCGGGCTGCGCTGTGGCCGTAGCCGCCCCGCCACTGGCGCGCAACCGAATCGTCGTGAGATGGCATGATGGGCACGGGCGACCGGCGATGTTGTCCCTGCTCTAAAATGACAGACTTGAAGGGCACGTGCCCAAAAGAACCGAAAGGGAAGGACAGGGAAGTGGAAGACGTCCTCGAGGAACTCCAGTGGCGGGGCCTGATTGCCCAGCACACCGACATTGACGCCTTGCGCAAGGCGCTGACCGAGGGGCCCGTCACCTTTTATTGCGGCTTCGACCCGACGGCCGCCTCCCTTCACCACGGTCATCTCGTTGCCGTCAAGCTCATGAGGCACCTGCAACTGGCCGGTCATCGTCCGCTCGCACTCGTCGGCGGCGCAACGGGACTCATTGGCGATGCCCGCGAGAGGGGGGAGCGAACACTCAATCCCGCCGATGTCGTCGAGGAGTGGGGCAGGGCTCTGCAGGAGCAGCTTGAAAGGCTCCTCGACTTCGAGGGCGACAATCCTGCCACGATCGTCAACAACCTCGACTGGACGGGTGGCCTGACAGCCATCGACTTTTTGCGGGACATCGGAAAGAACTTCCGGATGGGCACGATGCTCGCCAAGGACATCGTCGCCCGGCGACTGGAGTCCGAAGAGGGCATCTCCTTCGCCGAGTTCAGCTACCAGATTCTCCAGGCTAATGACTACCTCGAGCTCTATCGACGCTATGGATGCACGCTCGAGGTCGGAGGAAATGACCAGTGGGGCAACCTCGTTGGCGGGATGGACCTCATTCGCAAAATTGAGGGCGTGGGCGTGCACGTCCTGACCAATCCACTCATCACGAAGTCCGACGGGACGAAGTTCGGCAAGACCGAGGGCGGCGCCGTCTGGCTCAATCCCGAGATGCTCAGCCCGTACAAGTTCTACCAGTTCTGGCTCAATACGGCCGACGAGGACGTCGTTCGCATGCTCAAGGTCTTCACCTTCCGTTCGCGGGAGGAAATCGAGGACTTGGAGCGTGCGGTGGCCGAGCGGCCCGCCGGGCGCCAGGCTCAGCGAGTGCTCGCATCCGACGTGACGACGTGGGTGCATGGCGCCGATGCGGCCGAACGAGTTGCCGCTGCCTCGCGTGCGCTATTCGGCGGTGAGGGACTCGGCTCGCTCGACGCGCAGACTCTGGCAGATGCCGTTTCGGAGCTTCCGCGGGCGAGCGCAAGCCTCGGCAATGACCTGGTCGAGCTCTTCGTCGCAGCGGGTTTGGAAAAAGGTCTGGGTGCCGCGCGTCGGACGATTGCTTCCGGCGGGCTGTACCTGAATAATGTCAAGATCGCAGATGCGGAGCAGACTCTTACGAAAGACGACGTTCTGCCAGGAGGCTTCGTCCTTCTGCGCAAAGGCAAAAAGAATCTCGCGGTTATCGAGGTTGGCTAGAGACGGGACGCGACGGGACGGAAGGATTCGCCCGTCGCGTTTTCGCACCGTCGGTCGTCGCTTCGCATCGGTTGCCGATGCGGTCGCAGGTCCACTGCAAGGCGCGGCCATGACATAGATTGGCAGAGTTCCGCAAATTCGGCGCCGTAAGTCTTTCGTGGGTTCTATCACCTGCTCTCGGCTTGACGGTGAAATGCGAGCCGACTAATCTCTTTAGTTGTCGCAGGAACGCGGCGAACTCCGGGAAAAGTTTCCTTAGAGTAGTGCGTTCCGGCGACGCGGGCTTTGCTTCGGTGATGAGTCGCTTCGGCGATCGGATATCGAATGCGAAGTCGGTTCTACTCCCTTCGATGTGGTCGATTCGGTCGACTGCCTTGGGGTGTGGGTGGGGTGTTTGGGTGCTTGATAGTGTGTTGGATGATGAGTGT
>JAUMUM010000015.1:0-43604 GCA_030530685.1 Actinomycetaceae bacterium
CTAGCCACGCGGCGAGCCCGTCCCTTAGGCGTCGCCCTTGTCCCGGTGCCTAGCCGCGCGGGCGAAGTATTCCCATCGTGACACCGTCACGTTCCCACCGTGGCGTCGCCGCCGCGAGCGCGGTGCGACATGCCATACCGGAGGAGGCGCGCCATGGCAACGCGCCGCGCCATCACGGGCGTTGCTGCCGCATCCTTCGGTCGCCGTGCTAGTGGGCGCCGACGTGCAACCGCTCTCGCCTACCCCCACCCGAAGAGCTTCATGCCGGCGGAAACCACCACCGGGACGATCCCGATCGCGACGAAGGCCGGCAGGAAGCACAGCCCGAGCGGCAAGACCAGCTTGGCCCCGAGCGACGCCGCCGCCTCCCTCGCCGCACGGATGCGCCCCTGCCGCACGCCCGACGCCGCCCGCTCGAGGAGCGGGAGCGCCGCGGCGCCGTCGGTCCATGCCGGCTCCAGTGCGTCGCGCAGTGGAGCAAAGCGCTCGGGCACGTCCTGCCAGGCCTGCCGCCACCCGGCGCCCATCACGAGCATGCGCGCCACGAAGGCCAGCCCGGGCGGCTCGGCCTCCTCGTCGAGCGCGGCATCCAGGGCCTCCAAGGCCGAGGGGATCGAGGCACCCGAGCCGAGGGCGGCAATGGCCAGGTCGGCCACCATCGCCTGGTCGACGTCGGGCAATCGCCCCTGCCCGAGGCTGTCATCCAACCTGCTCGCGCGCCCGAGTGCCCCGGCATCCGTGGCGGCCAGCGCGATTGCCACGACCGCGCCAGCGGCGACGAGGAGGTACACGGTCACACCTGCCTTTCAGCTCGCCTGACGAGACGCCGCACCCAGGCGACGCCGGCCGCCTCGAAGCCGACGCCGAGCGCCAGGCATGCCCGGCCGGCCGGCTGCGACAGCAGGAATTCGAGCGGGTCCGCGCCAAGGAGCGTGCCGAAGGCCAGCCCCACCAGGGGAAGCCAGGCGAGCACGCGAGCGCTGGCCCGCGGTCCGGCAAGCGCGACCCGCCGAGCCGCGGCAGCCTCGCCCGCCTCGGTGATGCCGGCGGCGCACGAGTCGAGGACGTCGGCCATCGGGGCTCCCGTGTGCTGACTCATCTTGCACACGGCGACGGCCGGAGGAATGCCCAGTCGGACCTCCTCACCCAGCCGGACTGTCGCGCCGGGCCGCGCCGTTGTTCCGGGCCGGACCTCAGCGCCGAGCCCGGAACGAGCACCGGCACCGGGCAGCGTTCCCGCGCCTGGCCTCGTCCGCCATCGGGGCGCATGCCACATGTCGCGCAGGGCCAGGGGTACTCCGTCGGGGCCGATCTCCGTGCGCAGCCCGGCGCGCGCGAGGGTCTGCTGCCAGGCCCGCTGCGGCGTAGCTCCGGCCCGCAGCCGCGTGGCCACCTCAGCCACGAGCATTCCGATGTCGAGCCGCCCCGTCACGATCCGGCCTCCGCGCGCCGGGCCGCGGGAACCACTCCGGCCTCGCCCGGAGTCTGGACAGGACCGGTGCCCGAAGCCCTAGCCACAGCCACACTGGACCCCCTGCGCGACGCCGGGCCAACAGTCGAACCAACAGCCGAACTGGCCGCCCGCCTTGAGGTCGGAGCGAGCCCGTGAACCGACGCCGCGCCGGAAGCCTCGCCCAACACCGCGCCCGGGGCGTGACCACCGCCAGCTCTGCCGCACCGGCCTCCCGGCGATACGCCCGGGGCGCGGCGCCCAGCCAGACCACCCGGCACGAGGCCAGATCGCTCGGCTGCACCAGTGCCACACCGCTCAGCTCCGCCGAGGCCAAGCCGCTCGGCTTCGCCGACGCCATCGGCGCTCTCGCCCAGGCCAGACCGCCCAGCCCCACCAAGGCCAAGCCGCTCGGCCAGGTGCGCCCACCCGGGCCCCTTCTCCGGCCGACCCGCGCCCGCCTCCTGCCGGCAGTCGAGGGCCAGCCGCGCCTCGAGTCGCCCGGCCACCCGCTCCAGCACGGCAATCTGGCCGAGCACCCGCCGCGTCCCCCGTCGCTCAATGTGCAGCACGGCGTCCAGGGCACTGGCGGCCTGCGCGGCCACGGCCTCCTCCCCCATGCCCGCGAGCGCGCCGAGGGCGACGAAGCGCGCGGGAACATCGAAGGCCGAATTCGCATGAATGGTGGCCCATCCTCCCTCGTGGCCGGTATTGAGAGCCGCCAGCACCTCGCGGACCTCGGCGCCTCGGCACTCGCCCAGCACGATCCTGTCCGGCCGCATGCGCATGGCGGCCCGCACCAGCTCGCTCATCGTGACCTCGCCCCTGCCCTGGACATTGGCACGCCGCACCTGTAAGTGGACGACGTGCGGGTGCACGGGCCTCAATTCCGCCGACTCCTCGATCACCAGGATGCGTTCGCGGGGCGCTACCTCACCCAAAAGCGCGGCCAGAAGAGTCGTCTTACCCGAGCCCGTCGCCCCGGACACGACGACGTTGGCCCTGCGTCGGACCATCGCGTCGAGGATGTCGCGCACGTCGGGGTCAAAGGTGCCGAGGCGGCCGAGGTCGTCCAGCGAGTATGAGACCGCACGGTGAGCGCGCAGCGAAATCAACGGGCCCTCCGCCGAAAGCGGGGGCAGAACGGCGTGCAGGCGCAGCCCCGATCCGAAAGTCCCGTCGACGATCGGGCAGGAGTCGTCGAGCCTCTGCCCGCATGCCGCCGCCAGGCGGACGGCCAGGCCGCGCACGTCGTCGTCCGTGGCGAAGGCCTCGCGCGCCTCGGGTACCTCGCTCAGGCCTGCGCCACGGTCAACCCACACGCCCTTCGTGCCATTGACGAGGACGTCCGTCACGTCGCGGTCGTCCAGGAGCGGCTGGAGTACCCGGCCCGCTCCGCCCACCGCCGCGTGCAGTTGGCGGGTGGCCCCGAGGACGTCCCGGGCCCCCACCGCGCCGGGAGCAACGGCCGAAACGGCTTCGTCGACGCCGGACGTGCGCGCGAGGCTGGCCCGGGCCTGGTCGGCAGCGCCGTCTTCCAGACCCTGGTCGCGCACTCCGGCCCGCGCAGCGGCAGAGCCGCCCAACCCACCGGAGCCGCCCACCTTCCCCGAGCCCACCGGCCTGCCAGAGCCAAGCAGCCACCTACGCGCACTCACGCCAGCTCCTCACACGCCCTGGCGATCGCCGCGATGTCGCGCGCCGTACCGGAACGGCTCCGATCGCCCACGCGCATGCCGTGCTCGACGTCGGCCTGAAGGTTGCGCAGCCATCGCACCGGGTAGACGCGGTCCACGCCGAGCTCCATCGCCATGGACGCCGCCTGCGCGCCGCCACCGACCCCGACGGCGGCCACTATCGATTCAACGCCCGCCGGCAGAGTACCCATCGCCCGCGCCACTCCGCGCACACCGCGGTCGCCGGCGCCGGCAACGAGGACGACGATGTCAGCCCACGCGAGCATGGACGCGGCGACATTGCCCTGCATCATGGCCTCGGCCGAGAAGTCGACGACGCACACGTCAGCAGCCTGGGACAGCGCCGCCACGGCATTGCGGCCCAGCGCGGCCGAGCCGAGCGCCCCCTCCCTATCCGCACTGAGCGTCACGAGGTTCCCGTAGGCGGGCAGAGAGGCCTTGAGCCGCCCCGGCACCAGCGCGCCAGATTCGGCGTGAATGTCGGGCCAGCGGATTCCCGCGTCGCCATCCAGCCCCAGCAGCACGTCGATGCCGGCCGAGCAGGGGTCGGCGTCGATAAGCGCCGTCGGGACCGTGGCCGACCATTCGCGCGCCAGCCAGGCGGCGAGCGTCGTCGCCCCGGATCCGCCGTGCGTGCCGACGACCGCCACGACCGTTCCCCTGAGAGTGGATCCGGCCGCCAGGAGGAATTCGAGCAGGTCCTCGGCCTCGTCCGGCAGTGTCAACTCCGCCGGCCCCGCCGTGAAATACGGCGCGTAGGACGGGTGGAAGCGTGCGACGACACGGGGAACCGACGCCCGCACCTCCGCCAGATTGAGGACCGCCGCCCGCGCCTCGGCCACCTGCTGGGGCTCGCTCGTGGCCACCTCCATGCCGGCCAGCTCCGCCACGCGCCCGACCTCGGCGCGCACCGCGTCCGAGACCGCCGACAGCGCGACGGGCGGCAGGGCTCCACCCGAGGCAACGGCAAAACCGGGCCCCACATCGCGCGGCCGTGCCCGCCGTCCACCGAGCCTGGCCGTCCGTCCCTTCTTCTTGCGCTTGATGTTCATGTCACGACTGTCTCGCGCCCGAGTAGCCGGGCGAGCGGGCCGTAGTTGCCCCTGTGGACGGTCAATTCCCGCCAAAATTCTGTGGACCCCCGCGGCCAACGACGCGCCCTCGCCTCACGCCCCGCTACCGATCATCCGGCGGCCGCCGACGGCGCAGCGATGTAAGCCCGGCGCCAAGCACCCGGCCGTCGCACGGAGATGCCCTCTTGCGGCCCGCACGAAAGCCCGGCGCCCGCGGGCGTGCGGGTTCACGGCGGGCGTTTTGGTACCCATCCGCGTCGCGCCTGGTCCGGCATCGGCCCCTGTTAGCCTGTCGCCAGGTGGCTGATCGCCCCGGCCAAGCGGCCGATCGAGCTCCTTTCGACCCCGGTCAGGTGGCCAATCGAAGCGCTGCCAGGCGGCCGATCAAACCACCGCCAGGCGGGCGAATTGGCGCGACCGGATAGGCAACGCCAGCTGCGAACGCAGCCACATGGGCAACGCCGACCGCGAGCGCTGCTACATGTCGGCGCCAGCCGCGAGCGCAGCCACAAGCCACATACCGCAACAGCAAGGCAGATATCGACTGCGAAGCTCGGCGTCGGCTGCCCGAATCGACTCCGGGCGCGAAAGGAGGACCATGCCGAAAAGGCCCTACGCCTGCGTGGCGGCAGTGCTCCTGGCATTCGTGCCCGCCGGCTGCGGCGAGGCCGGCGTCTCCCGTGGCGAGTTCATTTCGGCCTACGGCGAGATCCTGCGCCGCGAGTCCGGCAACTCCCTGCCCGGCGACGTCGCCAAGAAACTGGCTGGCTGTGTCTACGACGAAATTCGGGACGATGTGCACGATGACGCCCTGCGTGCGATAGTCAATGACGACGACTCTTCCGCATTCTCCCCGCAAGACTATGCGGTCTTCTACGAGGCCAACTCGACGTGCGGCAAGAAATTCGGCGACGAAGTAGACGATTCCGGCCATCGCCCGGCAGGATGAGGAACCGGCAGGCATCGCCCATCCTCGCCCCCGGTGCGGCGGCCGAGTGGGTGAGGCGAGACAGCACCGCATCCGGCCGAGCGAAAGGACCACACATGTTGAAGAAGAACCTGGCGCTGACCGCTGCGGCCATCCTCGCTTTCTCGCTGTCGGCCTGTGGCGGCTCGCCGTCCCCCTCGGAAAGCTCCTCGAGGTCGAGCGCGACCGGTGCCCCGTCGAGCACTTCCTCTTCGCCACGCTCGTCAAGCTCCAGCTCCCCGAGCAGCGAAGCCACTCGTTCCGCCAGCTCGGTCACGCGACAGGAATTCGTCGGCGGGCTGAGCCAGCTCATCAGCCAGCGGTCGGTGAGCGGCGAATACGGACAGGCGGAAATGGAGAGGTTCAGCGGGTGCGTCTACGACGAAGCATCGGGCGAACTGTCCGAGGAGACCATGCAGGCGATCGCCACGGCCCAGGTCGATTCGCTGCCCGACGACGATCAGCAGGTTCTGGCCAACGCATTCCAGACCTGCGCCAGGTCGGTGGCGGGCAACTGACCGAGCCGAGCCTTGCGGCGGTGACTGCCTCGGCCCCGCGAATCCTTCACCACGTGCCAGAACACTGTGCTCGCGACGCAAAGACGCCGCTTCACCTACTCGTGGCAGAAGTTAACGTAGTCTCGGGGTGACAGACTTTAGGAGGCAAAGTGACAACCCCGACCGATCCTTACAGCTCGCCCAATCATCGGCCTTTGGAGGAAAACGACATCCTCGGGCCGCTCGCGGACGAAAAACCGGGCAAGAGAATCGACGCTCAGCGCTTTCCCGCTGCATCCCGGCCCGAGCATGTCTCGAGGTGGGCTCTGGGCGGTGACATCGAGGATCAGTCCGGTTCAGTCTCCGGACCGACTACCGAGATGACGGAGGCCAATACCTCTGTGGAGCATACGGCACACCCCGGAGAACAAGAGTCTACCCCCGGGGGAGCACACGAAAGCCCCGGGGTACGCACCGGCCCGGCACCCGCCGATTCCGCCCCCGTCGGCGAACATGACGCCCACGATCCTGCCGGACTCGCGGCAGATAGAACCATTCCCGCGCGGGAAGCCGACTCCGCTCGCGAAACGGCAGTCGGGCAGGGCCAGGCTGGCGCTGGAGGCAGAGCGCAGGAAATCGACGACGCGCCCTTTGAATCCCGGGCAGGATGCGGAACACCGGGCGGCGGGAACGCTGCCGCGCCACTGGGAGTCCCCTCGTCGGGAGGCGATCCATCGGACAACTCCCCGGCTTTTGCGCACGCGCGGTTCGTAGGCGCTCAGCCAGGTTATGACGACGTCGGCCGGCCGGCCGGACACGATCGGGCCGAGGTCGATGAACAAGCATCCGCCGCCCCTTCCTCGAACGGCTACGAGCAGGCTAGCCAAGTCCCGCAGACTACCCCTGCGCCACCGACACCGGCGGGTCCAAGGGCTGATGCGGACGCCGCGTCACAGACGGGCCAGGCGCCTTCCGCGCCATCGAACGGCACCGCGGTCTCGGCCACCGTTCCGGCGCCCACGCCATCCCTCGACCTGCCTGGCACCGATCCCTCGGCCTCGCCGTCGCCCTCCCCCGCCGTCCCACCTGCTGGCCGACCGGCCCCTGCCCAGCCTCCGGCGCAGGCGCCGTCGCCCCAGCCGGCGCCCAGCCCCTCCGTTCCCGCCACGCCTGGGGCCACATCCACAGATCACGCCACCGCCACACCTTCCACGTCGTCCCCCGCTGATGGGGCCGCGGCCTCTTCACCGCACCCTCGTCCGCTTCCGCAACCCGAGGTCGTCACGCCCATCTCCCGCCCGGCGGCGCGCAATTCCCAAATGCCGCAGATGAGTCCCTACGACGTCGGGGCGTCGGGCGGCTTGCCGCCTCAGACGGCGAGCGCCCCTCCAACCGCGGCGACGTTCTCGACGAATAGCTCGGCCTCTGCCGCTTCGACGGCCAGCGCCATCACCTCGGCATCGGCAGCCACACCCTCCTCGCACGCAGATCCTCGGGATGTCGACGGCGGTGCAGCAGCGCTGGGCGGAGGCCTAGCGACGGGCCAGGGCGCGGCCGCAGCCCGCGAGGCACAGCCCGCCGCAGGCGACACCCGGGCCGCAGCAGGCGAGGATCTCGCCGCGGCTGGTCGTTCCCAGGCCACGCCACTCGACTCCCCAGCGCTGGCCGCCCCTGGATTCGACGGGGCACTCCAGGCAAAGGCCGGCCCGGCCGAGGCAGGCCCGGCAGTCGAGCCGACCTCGGGGGCAGGGCCCTACGGTGCCAGCGCCGCCCCGCCCGACGACGCCCCCTTTGCAGACGCCGACTCGGCCTCCAGTTGGCCCGACGGCCGCTTCGCGGATCACCCCGAGCAGGCCGCGGGCGACGCCGGCCAAGCCGGCTCCGCGCCAGCCACCCCGGACGCCGCACCGGCGATCCCTGCCACCGCGCCGGATCAGACCGTCCGTCTCGACGCAGCAACCTCCTCCGTGTCACCCTCCGCCGCACCGGCCACGCGGGAAGCAGCCCACACGTCGGCTCTCGCCTCGCCCGCCACGACACCGATGCCGACGCCCACGTCCCTGACACCGACGACGGCCGCCTCGGCCCCGTCCACCACGGCCTCCCCGGACTCGGCCGATGCCGCGCACTCGTTCTTCACTCGGGATTCTTCGCCAACCCCGGACGCCGACGACCTTTCCGAGGCGAGGGGTCGTGGCTGGGCGCATGTCGGCACCTTCGTCGCCACGCTCGTGCTGGTCCCCGTCGTCTGGTACCTGCTCTCCGACGCCTCGATCCGCCTCTCTTACGTCATGGACGATGGTTGGCAGCAGGGCACACGCAACGTCGCCGCGATCGGCGAGCTCGCCGGCGGACTCGCTGTGGCGGCACTCCTCTGGCACCTCGTGCGGTACTCGTCGCTGGGCGCTCAACTTATCGGCGCGATCCTCGCGGCATTCGGGCTGACGGGCCTCCTCCTGCCGCAGTGGTTCGACGGGGCGATCCTCGACAGGCTCGACTCCGTAGCCCGCGCCGCTGGGAACATCGGCGAGAACACGGCCCACCATCTGCGCATCGACGTGGGAACGGGGCGGCTCTTCGTTTTTGGCGCCATTGTGTTCCTCACTGGGCTCACCGCCCACTACGTGCGACGCCGCGGCCACCGCGACGGCGTGGCCAACGCCGACCGCGGCCTCGTCGCCAAGCGTTGACCCGCCAGCCGTGCGGCCAGACCCAACCACACCCACGCACGGCCACGGCGGGCGGCCGCCACACGCCCGCGTCGGCAACGGGCCACACATCCTGTACGACGCCATCCTTGCCGGCCGGGGACACACGCCCGCGTCGGCAACGGGCCACACCCACCCACACCCGCGGCGGCAACGGATTGCGCCGCCAACCGAAGGCGTAGCATACTGGGCGGCGTCGAATTCGCTACCGACGGCCGGCCCGCATTCGCGCATAGGCAGGCACGCGTCCTCGCGCACGGACCGCGGAGCCCGAGTAGCAAATAACGGATCAGTTTGACCACAAAATAACCATCGCTCCGGAAGGAACCATGTCCGCTCCCGCTGACAATTCCGTCGTTTTTCTGCCCGGCCCGTGGAGGCACAAGCTGATTCAAGCAAGCGGATGTCAGTTCCACATGGCTCACATGGGTGAGCACCGCGACGACCGCCCGCTCGTCCTCCTCGTTCACGGTTTTCCCGAGTTTTGGTGGGCCTGGCGCAACCAGATCGAGGCGATCGCGGCCGCAGGCTACGAGGTCGCGGCCATCGATCAGCGCGGGATCGCTGGCTCCGACAAGACTCCCGACGCCGCCGACGGCCTGACCCTGACCGAGGATCTCGTCGCCATTGCCCGTGCGCTCGGCGCCTCGCGCATGGCGATCGTCGGCCACGGCAGGGGCGGCAGCCTGGCCTGGTCGGCCGCGGCCCTGGAGCCACATCTCGTCGAGGGCGTCGCAACGATCTCGGCGCCCCACCCGCGCACTCTCCAGCGCCTTGGTCTGCACGTGACATTCAAGACCTGGCTTCAGGTACTGACGACGATCGTCCCCTCGCTGTCGAAGAAGAACCTCATGTCCGAGGAGACCCTGGCCAAGCTGATCCAGAGCTGGTCAGCCCCCGGCAATACCGGCGCCTCGAACGAGGTCGACAAGTACGCGGCAGCCCTCAAACTCCCCGGGGCGGCAGAGCTCGCCATCGACCAGTTGCGGTGGTCGTACATGTCCATCTCGCGCGTCAATGGGCGCAAACACGAGGAGATCACGCGCCGGCCGCTATACGTTCCCGTGTGGGCGATCCGCGGCGAGCTCAACCCCCTGCTCCCTCCGCGCGCCTGGCACAAGGACATCGAGTTCGCCCGCGGCACCTACCGCTTCATCGAAGTGCCCGGCGCAGGCCACTTCGTCCAGGAGGAAAAGCCCGAGGCCGTGACGGACACGCTCCTGGAGTTCCTCGCTTCCCTCAAGTAGGGCTCGGCCCGCGCCTTAGCCGCCGCGATTGCGAGGCCTCCGACGCCCGAGCCCGCCAGCGCCCCAGCACCCAAGCGCCCCAGTGCCTCAGCGCCCGCCACCTTGCACCCGCGCATCCGCCGTCACCTCACACCCATGTAGATCGGATGCGACGGGCAGATGTCACCAAGTGGGCAGCTCGCGCACTCGGGCCTGCGGGCGTGGCACACCTGCCTGCCGTGCTGGATGATCCGGTGGCAGACCACGGTCCATTCCTCCTCGTCGATGAGCCCGGCGAGCTCGGCCTCGACCTTGACCGGGTCTTCCAGGCGAGTCCACGCCCATCTGCGAGCCAACCTGCCCACGTGCGTGTCGACCGTTATGCCGGGCACCCCGAAGGCATTTCCGAGCACGACGTTCGCCGTCTTTCGGCCCACGCCCGGCAGCGTCACGAGCTCACGCAGGGTCCGCGGCACCTGCGCGCCGAAGTCGTCACACAGCCGCGCGGCCAGGCCCTGGCAGGATTTCGCCTTGGAGCGGAAGAAGCCCAGCGGGCGGAGGATTGCCTCGAGCTCTTCCCGCCCGGCTGAGGCCATGGCCTGCGGGTCGGGGAAGCGGGAGAACAGCTCGGGCGTGACGGAGTTGACCCTGGCGTCGGTCGTCTGGGCGGAAAGGACCGTGGCCACCAGCAGCTCGAAGGCATTGGAGAAGTTCAGGGCGCACGTCGCGTCGGGGTACAGCTCCGTCAGACGGTCGCACATGCGCGCGGCATCGCGGCGTCGGGCAGCGACGGAACGCGCCCGCTTAGGCAGGGGATTCTTGGCTGGCATACATCAAGATTAGGCTTGCGCAACGAACTCGAATAATCATCAAATGTGAGGTAAGTTGCAGTGTTAGAGTTAGTGTGATCCACAGCAAAGGATACTTTGGAGGAAAGGGAACAGATGGACACAAGTGTGCTCAAGGCGGTTCCGCTTTTTAAGGACATCGAGGCGGAGGATCTTGAGGCCCTCGGTCAACTCATGAGCGAAACGTCGCTCAAGCGAGGCGATTCGCTGTTCCGCGAGGGCGACGAGGGTGACCGCCTGTACATAGTGACCGACGGCAAGGTCAAGCTCAGCCACGCCTCCGATGACGGGCGCGAAAACCTCATCGCCGTCCTCGGCCCCGGGGAGATCATCGGTGAGCTTTCGCTGTTCGACCTGGGAGCCCGCTCGTCGACGGTCTCGGCCATCGCGCCGACGCGCCTCATTTCCCTGTCCCACAAGGACATGATGAGCTTCATCAACCAGCATCCCGCCATGGCGATCACGATGCTCCGCGAGCTCGCCAGGCGCCTTCGCAACACCAACGAGCAGATGGCGGACCTCGTCTTCTCCGACGTCCCCGGCCGCGTGGCAAAGGCCCTCATCGACCTGGCCAACCGCTTTGGGGAGCGCACGCCGGAAGGCATCTACGTCGCCCACGATCTCACGCAGGAAGAGCTCGCTCACCTCGTTGGCGCCTCGCGCGAGACCGTGAACAAGTCGCTTGCCGACTTCGTTTCCCGCGGCTGGATCCGCCTGGAGGGGCGCGCCGTTCTTCTGATCGAACTCGGACGCCTTCAGCGCCGGGCACACTGACAGAGAAGCCGGGCACACCGCCAGTTGGCGCCAGGCACCGTGGCCCCGGAGGCTCAGCACGCTGACAGCTGGCGGGCTCGGCAACCCGGTTGCCGACGCCCGGCTCACAGTGCGGTCACCGACGTCACAGTGCGGTCACCGACGGTCGGCTACCGGCGGCTAGTTACTCGGCTACCGATACCCTGCCTATCAGATTGGCCCTGGTGGCTGGCTCCCGGTCTCTTGGCGGCCAGCTACCGGCTTCCGCTCGCCGGCCCCGCGGCCTCAGTCGCGGGGCCGCGGCGTTGCGGCTCAGGCACTCAGGCAAGCTCGAAGACGACCTCGACCTCAACGGGGCTGTCGACCGGTAGCACGGCCACTCCGACAGCCGCGCGCGTGTGAGCTCCGGCCTCGCCGAAAATCTCGCCGAACAGCTCGGAGGCACCGTTGGCCACCTGCGGCTGGCCCGTAAAGCCGGGGACAGAGGCGACGTAGACGGTTGCGTGCACGACGCGAGCAATGCCGTCGACCCCGCCAGCCACCGACGCCGCAGCCGCCAGGGCATTGAGCGCCGCCGTGGCTGCCAGATCCTTGGCAACTTCGGGCGTCACATCCTCGCCGACCTTCCCCTGCGCGGGAAGACCGCCGTCGACGAGCGGCAGTTGGCCGGACGTGCGCACCTGCCCGCCGAGCGCGAGTGCGGGGACATAGGCGGCGAGCGGCCTGGGTACCTCGGGCAGCTCGATGCCGAGCTCGGACAGCCGCGCCGAGACGCTCATGCGTCGTCCCTGGGGCGCTTGAGGTAGGCCACGAGGTTCTGCCCGTCGGGGCCGGGAACGACCTGGACGAGCTCCCATCCTTCGTCGCCCCACTGGTCGAGGAGGGCCTTGGTATTGTGAATGAGCAACGGAATCGTCGCGTACTCCCATTTCTGCATGGAGCCAGTTTAGTAGCGGCGACGACGCCCGCGACAGTGCCCGAGGACTGCGCACGGATCCCAAGTGCCGACCGCCTCAATCGCGCATAGCGAACGCCGCCTTCGGCCGGCATCATCGCGCCCGGAAACGCCAAGGAGGTGTCGACAACCGCGCAGGCGCCCGGACACGGACAAGATGCCCGCCGCCTGCCGCGCATCGGCCCGCCGGCTACACTCCGACTGCCACCCGGCGGCCCGCCGCCTGCCGCACGCCGCGAAAACGCACGCACGACGAAAGAATGAAACGTTCGCCCGGCCTTGAGAGCACCCGTCCTTGAGCGCACTCGACCCCAAATTCACTCGGCTTTGACGCGAGCCGCCGAGCCTCGATTCCGCCGAGAGAATTGCAGGGGGCGCCCCTCCCTCAACGCCACGAAGAGAGGGTCCGAGGACGTCGTGATCGCCTCGTACCAGTCCAAGTAGTCGGGCACAGCCCGCAGCAACTGGCGGCGTTCACGCTCCGTCAGCCCGCCCCACAGCCCGTAGCGCATATTCGACTGGAGGGAGTCGGCCAGACAGTGGATTCGCACCGGGCACTCCAGGCAGATCTCGCGCATCTCCCGCTGCGTCGCGGAAGCCGCAAAGAGGGCGTCGGCGTCGCCCGACGTGCATTTGGCGTATTCGGTCCAGCAATACTTGAGCGGACTGACTGCCATTGCCGAACTCCTCTCGGACACGCCCCGTCCAATGCGCGTCTCCTTCGTCATATCGAGGCCCATCCTGGATATCACATTTACTTCCAAACGGGCAAGGGCCGCTCTTGAGAGCCGCTCTGGCTCGCATGTCACCCGAAGAGGGAGGGACAAGTCCCAGGGCTAACGCGTATCCTTTCCACATGTCTAGTTCGAGCCGAGACAGCGCCACCCTGCGTCAGATCGTGACCCTCATCGGGGCACTCATGGCGGTGTGTATGGTTGGCGGAATCCTCATGGCGGGGATCGCGATGCCCCTGTTCTCCACGATTGGGACCACCACCAATGCCGTGACGTCCATCTTCGACGAGGTGCCAGACGACCTCGGGGTCTCCAAACCCTCCGAACACACGGTACTCGTTGACTCTAACGGGGAAGAAATCGCGCGGTTCTACGCGGAGAACCGAATCGTCGTATCCTCCGGCGACATCTCCCAGCACATGAAAAACGCCGCGGTGGCCATTGAGGACCGCCGCTTCTACGAGCACCACGGGCTGGACGTTCAGGGCCTTGCGGGAGCCTTCATCAACAATCTCTCCGGGAACGCAATCGCCGGCGGCTCGTCCATCACGCAGCAGTATGTGAAGAACACTCTGGTGGACCGCGGACGGGCGAACGGCGACCAGAATCTCATCCTCGAGGCGACCGAACGCTCGATCGGCCGCAAGCTCAACGAGGCGCGCCTGGCCGTCGCCGTCGAAAGGCAGCTGAGCAAAGACGAGATCCTCACGGGCTACCTCAACCTGGCTCAGTTCGGCAGCTCCCACTACGGCGTGGAGACGGCTTCCCGCCACTACTTCAGCCACCCGGCCAAGGATCTGAACATCGCCGAGTCGGCCCTGCTGGCCGGCATCACGCAGTCACCGGCACGCTGGGATCCCATCAGGCACCCGGAGGCGGCCAAGACGCGTCGCGACACCGTGCTCGGTGAAATGTACCGCAGCGGCTACATCAGCAAAGAGGAGCTTGACGAAGCCATCGCGACGCCGATCGAGGACATGATTCACGTCCCGGAAAACGACAACCAAAATGGTTGCGGCAAAGCCGGCGATGCCGCCTATTTCTGCGAGTACGTCATCAACGACCTCCTCCAGGACGAAAGCTGGGGCAAGGACAGGGAAGACCGCATCAACAAGCTCTACCGCGGCGGTTTGACGATCCAGACGACGCTCGACCGCAACATGCAGAAAGCGGCCCAAGATACCCTCGTGGCCAATATCCCCATCAACGATCCGTCGAACATCAAGACGGCACTGTCCACGGTCGAACCCGGCACGGGCCACATCAAGGCCATGGCTCAGAACACGAACTACGACAACCCGACAGATGAGGATCCCGGCGCCACCAAGGTCAATCTCAATGTCAGCCAGAAGATGGGAGGCGGCGTCGGCTTCCAGTCCGGGTCCACATTCAAGGTCTTCACGCTCATCGAATGGCTCAAGAGCGGCCGCACCGCCCGCGATGTCATCAACTCTAACGGCGGAACTCTGCCAAGGAGTTCATGGAACATCAGCTGCGACCCCTCGGCCCGCGATACATACACCTTCGGCAACCTCGAGGGCATCGGCGGCGGCAATATGACGGTGCTCCAGTCGACGAAGCAATCCGTCAATGGCTCCTTCGTGCGCATGGCCAATAGGCTCGACCTGTGCGACATCGGCAACACGGCCATGTCCATGGGAGTCGAGCGCGGCGACGGCAAAGACTGGGTCTACTCCCCCTCCATGGTCCTCGGCGCCAACGAGGTGACCCCCCTGTCCATGGCCACCGCGGTCGCCACGCTGGGCGCCGAGGGCAAACACTGCAAGCCCATGTCCTTCACCGAGGCCAAGACGAAGAGTGGCGAGGTCGTCGCCAAACGGGACCCGCAGTGCGAGCAGGTGCTGGATCAGGAGATCGCACGCCAAACGACCTCCGTCCTCAAGACCGTCGTCTCGCCGGATGGCACGGGCAAGAACGCCCAAATCGCCGGGCACGAGGTCGCCGGTAAGACGGGAACGGCCAATGACGACACCAACGCCTGGTTCATGGGTTACACGCCGGAGTTGGGCACGGCCGTCTGGCAGGGCCATCAGGACCGCACGAAGTCCATGCTCAACGCTGTCATCAACGGCAAGCAATACGGAGAGGTCTACGGCGGCCTGTTCCCGGCCACGATCTTCTCGCAGTACATGACCCAGGCCCTGGAAGGCATCTCTGGTTCCGATTTCACTTCTCCGGATAAGAACGTCGTGCCGGAGGTGACGTCCGAACCCGTGCAGGCGCCGTCATCGAATCGGGGTCAGCAGTCTGACCAGTCGCAGGTCGATCAGGGCCAGGTCAATCAGAACCAGCAGAACCAGGTGCAGCAAAACCAGGACAATCAGATCCAGCCCGATCCAAACCAGGTCCCGCAGGGAGACGGCGGCCAGCAACAACAACAGCAACAACAGCAACAAGTGCCCGATCCAAACCAGGTGCCAGATGATGGCGGAGGAGGAGAAGAGAACGACGAGGGACAGCAGGGCTGAGCGTGGCGGCGTACCATGACGGTGGCCTGACGTACCGTGGCCGTGGTCCGACGTACCGTGGTCTGGCGCGCGCATCGGCCCGAGCGGCGGCGACCACCCTGGCGACCGGATTCGCGGCCGGGGCCCTCGCGGGAACGTGGAGCCTCGTGGAAGCCAAGGCCTACACGCTGCGGCGTCGCACGGTGCTGTTGGACGGTACGGGCGTGAGCGCCGGGGCCAGGCTGCGCATCCTTCACATTTCGGACGTGCACCTCGTGGCCCGGCAGAGGAGCAAGCTCCGGTGGATCGAAGGCCTGGCGCAGCTGCGCCCCGACCTGATCGTCTCCACCGGCGATATGATCGCCCATCCCAGCGCCCTCGCCCCGCTCCTGTCGGCGCTATCACCGCTTTCGGGCACGCCGGGCGCCTTCGTCTTCGGCTCCAACGACTACTACTACCCGAAGCTGAAGAACCCGCTGCGGTACTTCTCGCGCGACACCTCGCCCGACGGTCGGGAACTCGACGAGCGCCAGCAGTTGCCGTGGCCCGAGATGGCCGTCGCCTTCGAGCAGGCCGGCTGGCTCAACCTCAATAACACGAGGGGGCGTCTTTCCGTCGGCGAGTGGGAGCTCGACTTCGTCGGCGTCGACGACCCGCACCTTGGCCGCGATGCCTTCCCACCCGCGCGGGCCTGGCAGGCGCCCGATCCTCAGGCGGCGGGCGGCGCTCAGGTCGAAGGCCACGGCGGCTTCGCACCCGTGGCCGGCTCCGGTGAGGCACATGGTCGCGAGGCCGGCTCCGGCGGCCTGCGGATCGGCGTCGCCCATGCGCCGTATGCGCGCGTGCTGGACACGATGGTCGACGACGGCTGCTCGCTGATTTTCGCCGGCCACACGCACGGCGGCCAGATCTGTGTTCCCGGCAAGGGCGCGCTCGTCACCAACTGCGACATGCCGACGCGGCTGGCGGCCGGAATGTTCGAATGGCCCGACCCCGGCGAGGTCATCCGCTATGACGGTGCGGCGCCCCAAAGCCGGCAGCGGCACGCGTGGGTCAATGTTTCTGCCGGCCTGGGCACCTCGCCCTTCTCTCCCATACGGCTGGCCTGCAGGCCCGAAGCCACGGTGCTCGACGTCGTCGCAGTCTAGGTGGCCGGCTGTTGTCTCGGTTGCCGCGGGCTAGGTGGCCTCGGTCATTGCACTCTGGGTGGCTCGCTGTAGTCGAAGTGACCGGTCGCTATCTGGGTCACTGGCCGCCTGGGTCACTGGCCGCCGTCGTGACGGCTTGCGGTCGGGTAGCCGAGCTCCCTAAAGCACGCCGACGGCCGTAGCGCAATGGCTTGCTTTGCGCGGCATGTCACGCACGGACATTTCGCGTTCACCGTGCGGCTCGGATATCATTGACGAGTTGCACGACACCGGGGTGTGGCGCAGCTTGGTAGCGCGCTTCGTTCGGGACGAAGAGGCCGTGGGTTCAAATCCCGCCACCCCGACTCGTCAGGAGGTCGGACTCGGCACATGCTCGGGTCCGACCTCCTTTTTCGTTTCCACCCTCGCGCCGCATTGCGGCCCTCACTCTCTCTGCTGGCCCGGCCGGCCCCATGGCCGACATGTCCTCCGAAAACCCCGTGCTGACGGGTGACCGGCACCAGGACAGGGCTCAATATGGACGGCCCAGGCCCGAGGGCTCCGCCCGGCGGCCCCTCGCGGGCCCGGCCCCGGCCCCAGCTACCGCGGTTGCGCCGAAAGGAAGGCGCGCATGTCGGCCGCGTCGACCACCCGGGCATAGGCGCCCTGCCCGAAGACCATGAGATCGCCGATCCCGCGCTGGAAGACGAAGCGGATGGCGCCCGCCTGCCCCTTCTTGTCGTGGGACATGGCGGACATGATGCGGTCGACGTCGGCCCCGGCGGGAAGCCGATACGGCAGGCCGATGGCACCGAGCAGCGCCTCGATCCGCTCGACGTCGCCGCGCGATACGTACCCGTGCGCCTCGCCGAGCCGCGCCTGGAGCGCCAGGCCAACGGCCACGCACTCGCCGTGGTTCATCTCGTAGCCCATCGCGGCCTCCAGCGCGCGCCCGATCGTGTGCCCGAGATTGAGGCCCATGCGCCGATTGCCCTCGTGGACGTCGGACTGGACGAAGTCGCGCTTGATCTCGCAGTTGCGGCGGGCGGTGAGCTCGGCCAAGGCGTCGTCGCGCACGAACTCGCCTGGCGTCAGGCCGCGCGTGACGAACGCATCCTCGAGGGCGTCGAAGAAGGCGGCGTCGGCCAGGCAGGCGTGCTTGACGGTCTCGCCCAGGCCCTCGCGAATCTGGCGATCGGATAGGGTCAGCCAGCGGTCGAGATCGATGAACACCGCGCTGGGCTGGTGGAAGGCGCCGATGAGGTTCGTGGCGGCCGGGGTGTCGACGGCCGTCTTGCCGCCCACGGAGGCGTCGGCGGCGCCCAGCAGCGTGGTCGAGACGGAGACGTAGGGCACGCCGCGGGTGAATGTCGCCGCGACGAAGCCGGCGAGATCGGTGACGACGCCGCCGCCCAGCGCCACGATCACGCTATCCCGGCCGAAGCCGCGGGCGATGAGTTCGTCTTCGAGCTCCTCCTTGACCGCGCGCGTCTTGTTGGCCTCGCCCGCGGGGAAGGCGAGCACCTCGGCCTCGCGCGGGGCAAGCGCCTGCGCGAGTGGGCCGGCCGCGAGCTCGGCCACGGTGGAATCGGTGATGATGGCGATGCGCCGGTTCGCGTACTTTTCGAGGAAGCGCGCCACGTGGGCGTCGATCCCCCGGCCAACGACGACGGGGTACGACTCGTCGACCTTGCGCACCAGCTCGACCCGAAATTCCGTGACGTCCATGATCCTCCCCTTTCCGCATCCGAGTGTAGCGGCACGCCCCGACATTCGGGCCGGGTCGATATCGATGCGCCGGGTCGGTATCGGAGCTAGGCCCGCATGCGCCGGCCGGCCCATTACTCCGGCCGAGCCTGCGCGTTGAGACACCTCCCCACAATTCTGTCGGAGGACCTTGCTAACCTAGATCCCATGTCGCATACCATGACGTCCACGAGCGAGCCCGCCCCGCCGCCGGCCAGTGCGGTCGACCCCGCAGTCGGCCTGACCGCAGCCGAGGTCACCTCGCGCGTCGCCGAGGGCAAGGTCAATGAACTGCCGCCGCGCTCGGGCCGCACCACGGGCGAAATCGTGCGCGCCAATGTCTTCACGCGCATCAACGCACTGCTGGGCTTCCTGCTGGTATTCGTCCTGGCGACGGGATCGTGGGTCAATGCCGCCTTCGGCCTGCTCATCATCGCGAACTCGGCCATCGGCATCATTCAGGAACTGCGCGCCAAGCGCACGCTCGATTCGCTCGCGGTGGTCGGCGAGGCTCACCCCAGGGTGCGGCGCGACGGCGAAGAGGTGGACATCGAAAGGGACCGGGTGGTCCTCGACGACATCATCGTCATCGGCCCGGGCGAACAGATCGTGGTCGACGGCGTCGTCACGCAGTCCTCCTACCTGGAGGTGGACGAATCGCTCCTGACCGGCGAATCCGACCCCATCGCGAAGAAGCCGGGCGACGACATCATGTCCGGCAGCTTCGTCGCTTCCGGAACGGGCAGCTATCGCGCCACGAAGGTGGGGGCCGACGCCTACGCGGCGCAGCTGACGGCCGAGGCCGCGAAGTTCTCGCTCGTCCACTCCGAGTTGCAGTCGGGGATCGACCGCATCCTCAGGGCGATCACGTGGGTGCTCATTCCCGTCGGGCTCCTGACGATCTTCGGCCAGATCCGCGTTGGAGAAAGCGGCTGGCGCGACATCATCCTCAAGGTCTCGGGCGCCCTCGTGCCCATGATTCCCGAGGGCCTCGTTCTCATTACGTCGACGGCATTCGCTCTGGGCGTGATCCGGCTGGGGCGGCGCAAGTGCCTGGTCAACGAGCTTCCCGCCATTGAGGGGCTGGCCCGCGTCGACGTCGTCTGCGCGGACAAGACGGGCACCCTGACTGAGAACGCGATGGCCTTCGGGCACCTGGAGGTGCTCGACGGCCACACCGAGGACGAGGCACGCGAAGCCCTGCGCCAGTTGGGCGCGGCCGACGACTCGCCGAACTCCTCGATGGCCGCGATCATCGCCGGCGTCGGAACGGCGCAGCGGCCGTGGACGGTGACGGCGGTCCAGCCCTTCACCTCCGCGAAGAAGTGGTCCGGCATGAGCTTCGAGGGCGGCGAGCACTGGGTGATGGGCGCGCCGGACGTGCTGGCGCCCTCCACTGCCGGCGGTGCCGTCGGCGCGGCCGGTACGCTGGCCGACGAGATCTCCTCCACCGGCCTGCGCGTCCTGCTGCTGGGCAGGGCGGCAGCGGAGGTCACCGCTCAGGACGCGCCGGGGCAGGTCGATCCCGTCGCCCTCATCGTCCTCGAACAGAAGATCAGGCCCGACGCGGCCGACACGCTCGAGTACTTCCGCAGCCAGGATGTCGAGGTCAAGGTCATTTCCGGGGACAACGCGGAGTCCGTGGGAGCGGTCACCCGCTCGCTGGGCATGGATTCCGGCAGCCCCGTCGACGCACGCTCGATCCCCGAGGCCGACTTCGACGGTGTCGTCAACGGATCGCAGGTCTTCGGTCGCGTCACGCCCCAGCAGAAGCGCGCGATGGTCGCCTCGCTGCAGGGCGCCGGGCGGACGGTTGCCATGACGGGCGACGGCGTCAATGACGTCCTGGCCCTGAAGGACGCGGACCTCGGCGTCGCCATGGGGTCGGGCACGGCCGCCACGCGCTCCGTGGCCAAGATCGTGCTGCTCGACGACAAGTTCGCCACCCTCCCCCATGTCGTGGGCGAGGGGCGCCGCGTCCTGGGCAATATCGAACGGGTCGCCAACCTGTTCCTGACAAAGACGATCTACTCCTCGATCCTGGCGATCCTGGTCCTACTCTTCTCCGTACCCTTCCCGTTCCAGCCGATCCACGTGACCATCACCGGGTGGTTCACCATCGGCATCCCCGCCTTCATCCTCTCGCTGCCTCCCAACAACGAGCGCGCCCGGGACGGCTTCGTCCAACGGGTCATGCGCTTCGGATTCCCGGCCGGGGCGATAGTCGCGGTGGCCTCCTTCGCGACGTTCATGATCGTCAGGCAGCCCGACGCCACGCCGGAGCAGATGAGCCAGGCGTCGACGGCGGCGCTCCTCGCCCTCATCATTTCCGCCACCTGGGTGCTGTCCGTTGTGGCCAGGCCGTACGAGTGGTGGAAGATTGCGCTCATCGGGCTGCCGCTGCTGGGCTACGGCGTCATTTTCTTCGCCGGCTTCACCCAGCGGATTTTCCAGCTCGACTCGAGCAACGCGGACATGATGTTCGTCGGGACGGTCGCCGGCCTGATCGGCGCCACGGCGGTCGAGCTCCTATGGCTGGCCCTTCGCAGGGCCACCGGTGACGAGCGCCCCTACTGGGTCCCCAAGGCCGAGCGCGAGGCGGCCGCCGCCCAGCGCAAGCTTGAAAGGCGGGTCGCGAGAGAGGCAAGCGACGCCGAGGAGGCTGCCACACTCTAATCGCGGGTAGACATTTCGGACGGCGCGGCGCTGCCAGACGGTGAGCGCGGCGCCACTAGCTGAGTGCGGCGTTACCAAGCGCGGGGCGCGGGTCCGGCCAGCGGAGCAACCAGCGACCAGCAATCAGTTTCTCAGTAACTCATTTCTAGTTCCCGGTCAATGGGAACCATCCATTGACACATGAGGTTGCCGCCCTCGTCCTCGCATTTTACGTTCAGCGGAACGTCCCTACTTCACAATTGAATACTAAGGAGTTGCCATGAGCCGCAAACTACTGGCCGGCCCCACCGTCCTGGTCCTCGCCCTTTCAGGCCTCGGCGCCTGCTCGCTAGGTTCATCGGCCTCCCCAATTATCGGGGAGTCATCGGTAACGGAAAGCGCGACCAGTGAAGAGCCAGATACCTCGGACTCGCCGTCGGACGAGGCCTCCTCATCTGACACTCCCTCCGATGACGCCAGCACGGATCCCGAAGATCTCACCGGCGAGGACGTCACCGCCATGACCATCACCAAGAACACCGACGAGGGCAGCGACACGAGCGAGTACATCTACTCGGGGCTGATCTTCACATTCCCGGAGGACGCGGAGGATAGTAACCCCTATAAACCTTCCGGCTCGTCCTCGTGGAGGTACTTTGTCGGAGGGGGCGAGTACCCCTCGGTGGCCGTCGACTGGCGCGGAGACAATCCATCCGAGACATCACGCGAGGCCGCGCAAAGTGAGGTCGACGCAGTGGGACAACACGGAGTCACCGCAACGACCACGGACACCGACGTCGATGGAGCCAAGGAAGCCATATTGGTCACGTGGACCGCAGACGACGAAGAAATCGTCAAGGAGAATTGGCCAGATGCCCAGACGTCGCGCATGACCTGCAGGGTGCTCTTTGTGACCGGCACGAACGACTTCGTCTACGACGTGGGAATCTGCCACCCGGAAGGCGACGCCGAAGCCAAGGCCCTGGCGGACTCCACCATCGAAAGCATCGCCGTGGACGAGGGCTACCCGGCCAACACCCCGGAGGCGACGAGATGAACTCCCAGGACTGAGGCGAGGCGCGGCGCCCGAGGACGTGGACCGCATCCAGGCGAAAGGGCGCGTCCACGGACGTGCGGCTCCTGGGGCGCGTGATGTCATCCACGCCTGAGGGTGCGGACCGCATCTCTGAGGTCGTGTGGTCCACCCGAGAGGCGTGGAAACCACGTCAACGCTTGAGGTCACCACGTCCAGGTAGGCGACGCAAACCGACCCCAGACACATAATCCGGCCTATACGTCGGGACCGCCGACTCAGCACAGACACCGCTCAATCAAAAGGCTCGGTTCCACGATCGTGAAACCGAGCCTTAGCGGCGGTAGCGGCGGGATTCGAACCCGCGGTGGCTATTCACCACACAGCATTTCGAGTGCTGCACCTTCGGCCGCTCGGACACGCTACCGCAGGCGATAGTACTGGAAAGCCCGGGCCTGCGCCACCCCGGATCGGCACGCGGATTCGCACCGGCGCCGGCAACGGCAGAAGATGGTGAGGAGGCTCGCATTCACCGCCCAAAGAACGCGCGCAGCTGCGCGCGGCACTCGGCCTCGCGCACTCCGCCGACCACCTCGACCCAGTGGTTGGCCCTCGCGTCCCGGAGCACGTCGCGCACCGAGCCCGCCGCACCGGCCTTGGCGTCCCACGCGCCGAAGACCACGCGCCGCACCCGCGCGGCCACGATCGCGCCGGCGCACATCGTGCACGGCTCCAGCGTCACGTACAGGTCGCAGCCGGCCAGCCTCCACTGCCCGGCGGCCGACGCCGCCTCACGCAACGCGGTAATTTCCGCATGGCCGGCAGGATCGCACCGCGCCTCCCGCGTGTTGAAGCCACTGCCGAGCACCCGGCCGTCGCGCACGACGATCGCACCGACGGGAACGTCGCCGGCCGCCTGCGCGCGGGCCGCCAGGGCGATCGCCCGGCCGACCCATGCCTCTTCCTCCTCCAGCATGCCTCGAGTCTGACACAGGGGCCGCGGCGCGGCAGCGCGCTAACCGGACGTGACACCTCATGCGACATTCGGAACTTCGGCGGCATCCAACGACACTCGAGTGCCCAGATGCGTAGCTCGAGCAAAGACCTGCCAAACCTCGTTATCGAATGACGCGCGAGCCTCCAGGCGCATGGCCAGTCCAGCTGTGACCGGCCATGCCTCCAGTCAGAGAATCGCACCTGCACGAAGCGACGCCCGTTCCTGCCCAGGAAGTGACCCATCCAATACACCTGTCGTCTCTCCGTCCCCAACCGCATCTTGCCAATTAGCAATGGCGGCATTAGAGTCATTAGCGGTAGCGGCGATGAAATAGTTCGCAGAGCGCCACCTCGAGAGCCCCGTCTGGGGCTCTTCGTAGTTTTGCGACTTCGAAGGGATGCCAATGCTCATTGCGTATCTTGACGAAGTTGGCGAACCCGGCGCTTTCGTCGGGCCGGACCATCGAAGGTTCAACACAAGCCCCGCCTTCGGTTACGCAGGTTTCATCATTGACGACGGCGCAGCGTCCGAGTTTGGGCGTTTCTTCAACCATAAGAAGCGTGAACTGTTTAAACACGAGATTGCGGAAGCCCAGAAGAAGAGCTCCGACGCCGACAGTACATGGGAACGTAAGGGCAGTGAGTACTTTTCGAAGGATATCCTCAGATATCCTGAACGCTTGCGCATATTCAAGAGTCTCATACGATTCCTGATTGAAAAGGACGGCCGTCTCTTCTTCTACGTGGACGAGAAAGAGCGAGGAACTCCCAAACAGACGCGCATTGAACACCACGAGCGCGAGTCGCGTTCAATGCAGGAAGCGCTCAATCGTTTGGCTCGTTATGCCAACGATATGAAGAGCAATATCTTCGTCGTAATGGATCAGATCAACGAAAACGAGCGAAGGAACCGCATTCACAAAATGTACGGCCATATCTATGGCCGAAGCTCGAGTCACGCCGAGATGAAACGGATCATTGAGCCTCCCATGCATCTCGACTCCAAGCTCTCCTCCAATATCCAGTTCGCCGACTGGGTCGCAGCCCTTGTAAATCGCGCCACGCACCAGCAACTCCTCAAGGACCCACGGTTTGCTTGGGTTGTACAACTGGCCACAATAGACAAGTTATTCCCTCCAAAACAGAGGAAAAGGCTGTTCACATACGAATCTAAGCTCCACCTCCACGGCAGAAGCATTGAAGACGTCAACAATTTCGACTTGTTTAGGTCAGAAGTGATTCCACCTCACTATGGCCAGTACGCCAGCTCTGAAAAATGGAACGAGATGTTGCAAAACGTGGCGAAGAGCTCGCGCACTGGTAGCGGCTCCACTCGCTAAGTAGACATCGGCCCTGCCACCTGTGACATCGCCGCCGACGCTCGCCGGTTGTGGCTCCTCCAACACCCGCCGTCGGCCTCCACGGGTGACATCTCTCGGCCTCCACCGCTGGCGTTTCTGTCGGCCCCCACTGGTACCATCTCGCTATGCATACCCAGGTCGTGGATCACCCACTCGTCGCCCACAAACTCACGCTCCTGCGCAGCGAGACAACGCCGTCGCCAGTGTTCCGGCAACTCGTCGACGAACTCGTCACCCTCCTCGCGTATGAGGCCACGCGCGAGGTCATCGTCCGTGACGTCGATATCGTCACCCCGGTCGCTCCGACCCGCGGCGTCAAGCTCGCCACACCGCGCCCGATCGTCGTTCCGATCCTGCGCGCGGGCCTCGGCATGCTCGAAGGCATGGCCAAGCTGCTGCCGACGGCGGAAATCGGCTTCCTCGGCATGAAGCGCGACGAGGAAACCCTCCAGGCCGTCACCTACGCCAACCGCCTCCCCGACGACCTCTCCGGCCGCCAGTGCTACATCATCGACCCCATGCTGGCCACGGGCAACACGCTCGTCGACTCGATCGACTACCTCCTTGAACGCGGCGCGCGGGACGTCACCTGCGTCTGCCTCCTCGCGGCGCCGGAAGGCCTCGACAACGTCAGGGAAAGCATCGGCGACAGGGCCGACGTGACCGTCGTCGTCGCGGCGATCGACGAGGGCCTCAACGATCGCGGCTACATCGTCCCCGGTCTGGGCGACGCCGGCGACAGGCTCTACGGCATCGTCGACTGAGCCCGACCCGTCCGAGCCCGACCCACCCAAACGCACCCGGTCAAGCGACATGCACCAGCAGGACTATCTCGGCCCCACATGGGTCGCCACATCCTTCTTCCTCGGCGACGACGACGGCGGAGCCGCACCCGGGCGTCCCGACGTCGCCGTGATGGTCCGCGAGCGCGATGCCGCCAGGCTCGCGGCCCGCTCGAAGGTGGCCGCGCTCTACCTCCCCGGCTTCCTCGACAGCTTCTTCCACACCGAGCAGGCGGCCGCCTTCCGCACGCTCGGCATCCCGCTGATGGGGCTGGACATGCGCAGGTGCGGGCGCTCGGTGCGCTCACGGGCCTCGCGCGACGACCTGCGCGACATCTACGTGCGCGAAGAGGAGATCGGCGTGGCCCTCGACTTCCTGCGCGGCCTCGGGGCCGAGCGCATCGTCCTCGTCGGGCATTCGACGGGCGGCCTGCAAGCGGCACTGTGGGCGGCCGACCACCCGGGCTCGATCGACGCACTCGTCCTCAACTCGCCGTGGCTCGACCACAACGGTCCGTGGCTGGAGCGCGTGGTCCTGACGAAGGTGATCGAGCGCGTCAGCGCCAGGTTCCCCGCCGCGCCGGTCAGCCTGCTCTCCTCGCGATACGCGCGCTCGCTGCACGTGGACTACGGCGGCGAGTTCGCCTTCGACCCGCGACACAAGCCTCTGCACCCCACTCCGGTTCGGGCCGGCTTCATCCGGTCGGTGCGCCGGGCTCAGGCACGGGTGGCCGCGGGCAAGGTCCGCGTCGGCGTACCGCTGCTCATTGCGCATTCGGATGCCTCGGGGCGGGCCAAGCTGCCGAGAGCGAAGGACCTGGCCTCGCGGGACTGCGTGCTGGGCGTCGAGGACATGAAGAGGCTCGGCCCGGCCCTTTCCGACGACGTCGAATTCCTCGAAGTTCCCGGCGGGCGGCACGACCTGGCTCTGTCCCGCCAGCCGGCCCGCGATCTCTACACGCGGGGCGTCACCGACTGGGTCGGTCGTACGCTGGGCCTGCGGTAAGCAGCCCTCCCGCCCTGCGGCAGGCGGCCCTCCGTAGAACGGCGACACGTCTTACGCGGGCGGACGCTGGGCCTATGACAGGCCTTCCTCCTGGTCCACGGTGGGCACACCTCCCGCGGACCGATCCAGACCCACGGGAAGTGCGAGCGTTCGGCTTACGGGAGAGCGCCAACCTCGTCGGTCGCGCCACTGGACCGGGCTGGACCTCACCGATTGCGCCACCATCGCAGGGCGATGATTGTCAGGCCGACGGCAACGGCAACAATGCCGACCCAGCGAATGACGGCCACCTGCCCGGAGTCGGCTTGAGCGGCTTCGACCGCCCGCCCCATGACGATGCTCATGCGGCCAGAGTACCCGCCCGCGCCTTCGACTCCCGCGGCGTCGATCTCGCCACCCCCACGGGTAACGAATCTCTCGGTTTGGAAACGTCGGCGGCCCGGCCGGCGTCCAACCCCGCCGGCGGCGTCAGGCGCACCCATCGTCTTTTGTACGATCCGCGCACTCGGACGGTCCGCGGCCGCCACCTCGCACTGCGCGAAGGCTCCTCACGCTCGGATGCGTGCGCAATTGAAGCCGACTACCATCGACATATGCGTGATCTATCGAATCCCACGGTGCCATTCGACGCGATTCAGGAGCTCATGTCGAAGGAGACGCAGCAGCGCCGCGAAATCGCCGCCCCCGCACCATCCCTCAACGATTCCGAAGGCTCGCCGGCCGACGTGCGAGCGGCGCTGGCCGACGTCGTCGCCAAGCTTTCGAGCGAGCTTGTCGAGCTTTCGCGCACCGTGCACGACCACCCCGAGGTCGGCTATGAGGAGCATCACGCTTGCTCAGCCGTCGCCGAGCTTCTTCGCGCCCACGGCCTCGAGCCCGAGGTCGGCGTCTACGGCATGGATACTGCATTGCGCGTCGAGTTCGTCGGACAGGCCCCCGCTCGGGCTGCCGCCGAGGAACGGGCTACCGCCGAGGAAACCGAGGAGCCGGGCGAAGAAGAGGTTCTGACCGACAGCGCCAACCCGCTCGCCAGCCCCGAAACGCTCAGCGCTCGCAATCGCCTGAGCGTCGGCCCGTCCCCGAGGCTCGGCGAGCAGCTAGCCGCGGAACGACCCGACGCCGCTGATGCCGCACCCGCCGGGCAGGACGAGGTGGCCGGCGGGCAAGGCGACACACTCGCCGACGACGCACTCGGTGATCTGGCCGAACAGGCGGAGTTCGCCCCGCCGGCACCCGACCCGCGGCCCTGGCAGTCCGATGAGCAGGGCGTCGGCCTGCCCGCCACGCTCGTGGCCGACGACTCAGAGCTTTCGGACGAGGCCAATGACCTCCCCGACCACGAGTCCCGCACCGATCTGCCAGCCACGCTCGTGGCGGACGTCTCCGAACTGTCGGGCGAGACCGAAGATTACACTTCCCAAGGCGAAGAAGGCGGCTACTTCGCGCCCGAGGCCGATGCCGTCCCACAGGCGGGCAGCGGGAGCTTTGAGACGCCCGGCGACGCCGAGTTCCCGGGCAATGCCGAGTTCACCGGCGACGCCCAGCTCGCGGATGTCTCGCAGCTCCCGCCGGTGATCGAGCCGGAGGGCCCGAACGTGCCCGAGCGCCCCGACCTGGCGACCCCCTCCCACGCCGCCTATGCGGTCCGGTCTCCAGGATCGATCTCCGCGCTTGTTCCCCAACCCGCCGCCTTCGACGACGCTCCGGTCGGCCCGATCACGGCAGAGCTCGCCGCGGTGGGTGGCCCCGCGGCGGGCGAGGGCGCCGAGGGCACTTCCGGCCAGGATGCCGCCGGGCTGGCGGAACAGGAGGACGGCGCTCCGGCGTCGGGCATCGAGCCGGCCGGATATGAGCCGGCCGCGACTCCCGACGCTGCCCAGGGATCCTTCATTCAGGCGGGCGACCACGCCGCCTTCGCGGACTACGCCCGGGCCTCGGGCTACTCGCGCCCGCTCGGCGAACCAGGCTACCCCGAAGTCGAGTACTCGCTGGCTGGCGCTCCGGCCGACGACGCCGAGCAGGCCCCGGCCGACGAACATCCGGCCGACGCGCTCCCAACCGGTGAGCATCCGGCCGACCAGTTCGCGGCTAACCAGTTCCCGGCCGGCCAGACCGTGGGCGGCGATGTCCCGGCCGACCAGTTCGCGGCCGGCCAGACCCTGGCCGATGGCATCCCCGCCGTAGATGCGGCCGCGCCGCGGGCCGAAGTCGCGCCGCATACCGAAGCCGACCCGGACCTCGAATTCGCCCCGAGCGGCGAAGAACCACTCGCGCAGCCCGCGTCCTCGGCGTCTTCCGCTCCCTCGGCGCCTGCCGCGCCCTCGGCGTCGTCGGTCTCGCCCTCCGGTTCCGCGCCAACGGCCGCGAGCGCCGAGGCAGCCGCAGCGACACTGTCCCCGAGTGCAGGGTCGCCGTCCACTGCCTCGTCGATTTCCGCCCCGTCGGCCCACTCGGCGCCGTCAACCCAGCTGACCTCATCCGCGACACCCGCGCTACCGGCCCCGTCGGCCCACGTGGCCTCGTCGGCCACGCCGGAGGCAGACGTCCCCGAACCGCCCGCCGACGCCCCGTGCATTGCCATCCTCGCCGAGTACGACGCGCTGCCCGGCATCGGCCACGGCTGCGGTCACAACGTCATGTGCGCTAATTCGGTCGGCGCCTTCCTCGCCCTCGTCGAACTGGAGCGGGCGCGGCCCGGATCGATTCCCGGCCGCATCGTCCTCCAGACGACGCCCGCCGAAGAGTGCTCGACGGCCAAGGAAATCCTCTCCCAACAGGGAATGCTCGAGGGCGTCGACGCCGCCATTCAGACCCACTCCTACTCCTACGACGCCACCTTCCAGACGTGGCTTGGCGTGCGCCGCATGACCGTGACGTACACGGGCCGCCCCGCCCACGCCTCCTCGCAGCCCTACATGGGCCGCAACGCTCTGGACGCTGCCACGCTCGCGCTGACCGGCCTGGGCCTGCTGCGCCAGCAGATCCTTCCCATGGACCGCCTGCACGGCGTCATCACCCACGGCGGCGACGTCCCCAACATCATCCCCGAAAGGGTCGAGCTCAGCCTGCTCGTGCGCTCCAAGTACCTTCAGACGCTGCGCGATCTCGTTGCGCGCGTCGAGGACGTCCTCAAGGGCGCTGCGCTCATGACGGGCACCGGGGTGGAGATCAAGACGGCCGAGCACACCAATGAAATGCCGGTGCGCAACAACGGGCCGCTCATGGAGGCCTGGGTTCGTTCGCAGCGCGAGCGCGGCCGCGAGCCGCTCGGTGAGGGAGTCATTCCCGAAACCATCGCGGCGGGCACCGACTTCGGCAATGTTTCGCAGCGCGTACCCGGCATCCATCCGCTCGTCAAGATCGCCGACGAGTCCGTGGCCCTGCACACCCGGGAGATGGCCGACGCCGCGGGTTCGCCCGCCGGCGATCAGGGAGCGATCGATGGCGCGTACGGCCTGGCCGCCGTCGCCCTCGACTACCTGCACGACGCCAAGCTGCGAAAGCGCGTTCGCGAAGACTTCGAGGCCAGCGGCGGGGCCGTCGACGTGGCCGGGTTCTGGGGCGAGGAGCGGACGAGGACGCCCAAGCGCGCCGGGCGCCACGCCATGTGAGCCGTTCGGCACGCTGGGTCAGCTACCACGACGCCAATCGGCCGAGCACCGCAAGAAGAATCGACATCGAAGCTCGGCAAGGGCCGGGTGGCACCGGCCACCCGGCCCTTGCCTGGCGAGAGGTGGGCGCCAAGTCGGCTAACCAACGCGATCACCCCGCGAGATGCGTCACGGCTGCGGCGCGGTGGAGGAGAAGTTTGACCCATGTGATGCGTATTCTTTATTCAGCCGATCCGAGAGGAAACCATGTCGAAGAAGAATCGCCGCAAGCCGTCCCGCACGCGGGCGCAGGCCTCGCGCGCTAACGCCGCGCAGGCCGCACACGCCAACACGTCACCGGCAACCGCGCCGGCCAAACCCGCACGCGCCGTCATTCCCTTCGTCGAGCGCCCCTTCGAGGGCCTGGCCGCCGAGCCCGACCTCGTGGCCATGCGCGAAATCCTCCCACTGGCAACGCTCCCGGCGCGCACGAAGGACGGCCACGACGTCATCTTCGCGACGATCCTCCCCTCGATGTCGGCCGCCCTCAGGAGGGCCGACGGCACCCTGCTCGTGGCCATCCAGACGGTCATGAGTTCCGGCGACGCCTCCCTCGACATCGCCGCTCGCATCACCCGTGGCCAGGACCTGGCGCCCGGCGAAGTCTTCCAGGTCTCCGAGCAGCCCGAGCCGGGGCCGCGCCTGGCGGACATCCTCGACCCGGACGGCTTCGGTGAGCTGACACTCCACGAAGAACCCTCCTTCTGGATGACCGACGAAGACGCGGCCAAGCCCGAAAACCAGCAGGCGCTCCAGGACGCCCGCGAACGGCTGGTGCCCACGAGGGCCGTCGAGGGCGTCGACCGCGCCTTCTGGTGCCGCATGAACCGCGAGTTCGTGCGCTGGGTCAGGCCCGAGCCCCGCGACGCCGTCCTCGACGGGCTGGCACGCCTGCGCGCGTCGGGCGACTTTTCCTTCGACGACTCCCGGTTTGTCGGCGCCTTCCGCGCACTCGGCCTGATCATCCCCGTCTGGGAGCTGCAGCGCGGAAGCGAGGCGGACGAGCTCGCCGGCCCCATGGCCGAGTTCGCCCCCAGGCTCGAGGCCGCCATTGCCTCGACCGAGCCCCTTTCGCCCGAGGAAAAGCGGGCGCGTGCCGGCATCGTCTCCCGCCAAGTGAGTCTGCGCTGAGCCGGGTCGGATCACCCATTTCACGTCGCAGAAGGATAGGCTTGACACGTGACTACACCTGACCAGCGCGTCGCAGTAATCGTTCCGGCCAAGGACGAGGAAGATCGCATCGCCGCAACGGTCCGTGCGGCGCGGGCGATTCCGCACGTGGATCTCGTAGTCGTCGTCGACGACGGCTCCGTGGACGGAACGAAGGACGCGGCGCGCACAGCGGGCGCCACGGTGGTTAGGCACTCGGTCAATCGCGGGAAGGCCTCGGCCATGCAAACCGGCGCGAGCGTCGTCGCCATGCGCGACGAGGAGGGCAAGCCGGCCCGCCTCCTCCTCTTCCTCGACGCCGACCTGGGTGATTCCGCCGTCGAGTCCACGCCGCTCATCGATCCCGTCCTGCAGGGGCGCGTGGACTGCTCCATTGCCGCCCTGCCGCCACAGGAGGGCGCCGGCGGTTTCGGCTTCGTGACGGGCCTGGCGTACAAGGCGATCAGGCGCACGACGGGCTGGCGCCCCAAGCAGCCGATCTCCGGCCAGCGCTGCCTGACCCGCGAGGCCTTCGACGCCGCGCAGCCGCTCGCCAAGGGCTGGGGCGTCGAGACGGGCATGACGATCGACCTTCTCGTCAAGGGGTTCACGCTGCAAGAGGTCATCTGCTCGATCAACCACCGCGCCTCCGGCTCCGACTGGGCCGGTCAGCTTCACCGCGCCGAACAGTATCGGGGCGTCTGGACGGCCGTGCAGTCGCGACGTTTCCGCGGCGTGCGCGTGCCCAAGGACGAGATTCGCGGCAAGTCTCTGGATTTCGAGCCGTACAACGCCTACCGGACGGTGTAGACGGCACCGGTTGCGCTGAAGGCCCGCGGCAGCATCAAGTCCCGAGCGCCGTGGCCCAGCGACGCGCTGTCGCCCTGCGACGCAGACACCCCTCAGTGGTGCGTGGCGGCGGCCACGGGCTCGCCCTTCACCTCGTCGGCTGGCGTTCGGCCTCGTAGCGCACGACGGCGGTCAGCCACAGGGGCAATGCCGTGGCAAGACCGAGGATGGGAACGAGCAGCCCGGAATCGTTAAGCAGCATGCCCACACCCAGCGCCAGCAGCAGTGCGATTGCGCTATTGCGAAGCACGGGCAGGTCGCGCCAGGCCCGGCAGTGGCGCGAGAGCTTGATCGCCTCGAGCCTGCCGCGCGAATCGAGCCACCTGACGCTCGCCACGGCGAGGATGCCCACCGCTGCGAGCGCGCCGATCATCGGCCACGGCAGATTTCCGAAGGCCTGCGCCAGTTTGCGCAGGACGACGTCGAGTCCGCGACCGCCCATGAGCGCGTCGATGAACTGCCCGAGGTGCGAACGCTGCGAGGCGGGCTGCATGTAGTCGAGCGCGGCGAAGAGCAGCGACGTCGCCACCGCGGCGCACAGGAGGATGGCCAGGCGCCACCACGTCAGCCGAATCCTCAAGATCAGCAGCGCGAGCGCCCCCAGGCCGACGATGAGCACGGGCGGGCCACCGAAGTCGGCGCCGAACCGGGCCAGGCCGTCGAGCAGCACCGCGCCCAGGCCGACGGCTCCGATGAGCGCAACCGCCGCGCGGGGCCGTCCACGCTCCGCGAGGGTCCCGCCCGCCCAGGCCAGCACCAGGATGAGCCCGGCAGTGAACATGGCGAAGGCAGAGTTGGAAAAACCGTAGAAGCGCCAGCCGACGAGCGGCTGCGTGCCCAGCAGCGCCGCCAGTTGAAGCGGGTATCCACCGATGAGCCCGTCGAGTAGGACATCGAGCGTGAGCGTCACGGTGGTCACGGCGGCAACGGTGCCCATCGGCGCGAAGATGCGATCCCGCCAGAACCCCGCCAGGGCCACGGCCGCGATGGCCGCGGCGACGGTTGCGAGCAGGGCGATGAGGGCGCCCGCTGGGTTGCTAAGGCGCCACCACGGCAGGAGATTGACGAGGAGGGTGGCGACGGGGATGGCCGCGGTCAGAGTCGCGACCTGGAGGAAGAAGCGCCGGCGCCCGTGCGGCGTGCGCCCGCGCCCGACGAGGCCGGCTGAGGCTTTCTGGCGGGCAGCGCTTGCCGTCCGGCCGCCTTCGGCCGGGCCGCCACCTCCGTCCCGGCCACCGGCTGCCCGCCCGCCGTCGTCCCCGGCTGGCGCGTCGTCGGCACCGTCACCCCATCGCGAACGCCGGGCGAACATTACGACCACGCACGCGAAGAGCAGGCCGAAAGCCACGAAGAACGGCCCGCTGAGCGAGCGCACCGTCTGGGCGCGAACCTGATTGCCCACGAGCGCGGCGATATTGCTCTGGCCATCGCCGGCGCTCACGGTTGTCAGAGGCGAGCCGATGGCCTCCCGCGCGGCGCCGGAGCCCGGGGCAACCCAGCGCAAAACGGTGGGCATGATGTCGGTGTTCTGGACGAGGCCCCGCTGCCTCGTCGCGGTCGAACCGGCCATGAGCGGGCCGTCATCGCCCAGCAGCGGCCCCTGCGCGGCGAAGTAGCCCAGGCGCGGGCGCGAGCCGTCGCTGTCGCCCATCGACGCGACGATGATCGTGGCATTCGGCGTCGTCTCGCGTATCGAGCGCACAAGCCGGCGGAATCTTTCGTCGACGGCCGTCACCTGCGCCGCCACCTCGGCCGGCGCCTGCTGCTCGGGCAGGAAAAAGCCCCGCCAGCGCTCGCCGCTCCCGCCGCGCGCCGCGCCATCGCGCGTCAGCTGCCAGTTGGGATGCCGCACGGCCCCGAGGTCGATGACGCTCACCCGGGAGGCCGCGCCGCTGCGGCGATAGGCCTTCGCGGCGGCATCGATGTCGGCGTCGCTATCGCCGGCCCGACTTCCCTCGACCGACCCGGGTATGGGGGCGAGCGGCGCGTAGCTCGTCTCCTGCGCGTCCGTCAGCGCCACCGCGCCGCCCGAGCCGATGGCCAGGGTCGGCTCGTCGGCGAGCGCCCGCCCGAGCGTGCCGATCTGAGCGCCGTACCGGCTGCGCGAATTGAGCTGGCGCACGCCGTCGGAAACCTCGGGCTCGACGCGGCGGCAGCCCGGGTCGCCCGACGTCGCCCGCTGCCCGGCGCTGATCGTCATCCAGCCCTCACTCGGGCACGTGGTTTCGTCGATCGTGCGCACGACGACGTTGGCCACCGCCCCGTTTTCGCCGAATTCGTGGAGATTGGGCGCCGTTTCGGGCGTCACGTCGCTCCACGTGATGCCCGAAAATCCTACGATGACCACGGGCGAATCGTCCTCGTTGGCACCGGCCGGCGCGCAAATGCCCAGCGAGAAAACGAGGGCCGCAACAAGGCCGAACACGAGTCGACGAGCCGATCCGAGGAACATGACACCCAGACTACCTTCCATGCCTCGACAGCTGTACGCCCGCCCAGGCTGTACGCTTGAAGCCGTGCTATGGAGAGACAGCGAAAGGGCATCACAATGACGGACACCCAGGGCGACGGACTGCGTTTCGCCTTCCTCGGCCCGGCCGGAACGTTCACGCATGCCGCGCTATCCCAGGTGACCGGGCCGGACGCCGTTGAGATCCCGGTTCTTGATGTGCCGCGGGCGCTGAGGATGGTGCGGCGCGGCCAGGCGGACTACGCCGTCGTTCCCATCGAGAATTCGGTCGAGGGCGGTGTCAATGCCACCCTCGATTCGCTGACCGCGGGTTCGCCACTGGAGATCAAGGCGGAAATGCTCGTGCCGATCACGTTCTCGTTGGCGGTCAAGCCTGGCACGCGCCTGGAGGACGTCCACCGGGTCGCCACGCACCCTCACGCCTGGGCCCAGTGCCGCGGGTGGATACAGGAGCACATTGCCGACGCCGTCCACGTGCCGGCCACGTCCACGGCCGCCGGCGCGCAGCTGCTGGCCTCCTCGGATGCGCCGGACTTCGACGCCGCGCTGTGCCCGCCGTCGACCACCGAGCTCTTCGGGCTCGAATCGCTGAGCGACGACGTCGCGGACAACCCCGGTGCGATCACCCGCTTCATCCTCGTCGGAACGCCGGGCCCGCAGCCGGAGCGCACGGGCGCCGACAAGACGACGCTCCTCGTCCAACTTCCGCACGACGAGGCCGGCGCGCTGGTGAGCATGCTCGAACAATTCAGCGTGCGCGGCGTCAACCTTTCGCGCATCGAGTCGCGGCCCATCGGCGACGCCCTGGGGCGCTACGCCTTCTCCATGGATGCCGAGGGGCACCTGGAGGACGAGCGCATCCAGGCGGTGCTCGTCGGCCTGCATCGCGTGTGCCCGCGCGTCATCTTCCTCGGCTCGTACCCCGCGGCCGACGGCAGGGTCATCCGCCCGCGACCGGGCACCGCCGACGCCGACTTCAGGGCCGGCCGCGCCTTCGTCGACAGCCTCCTATCGCGCCGCTAGATCGGTCGCCTGCCGACAGGCCCCGGCGACGGCAGCCCCGGGCCCGCCGGCAGGCCAAGCTACCGGCAACCCGCCAGCCTCACAGCACGTGCACCTGCAGGGCGCCGGCCTCGATGAAGGCTGTGACCTCGCGCGTGTACCCGAGCACGTCGCCGTCGGCCTCGACGAGCTCGAGATCGTCGGCGACCACCTTGACCGACTGCATGCGCCTGCGCCTGATCGACCCGACCTCGGGCAGCACATCCCTGCGCACACCGATGCTCTGCATGCTCACGCGCCGCACGAGGTCGCCCCAGCCAATGATCCCACCCTTGGTGTCGACGATCATGAGGTCGAGCCAGCCGTCGTCGAGACGCGTGTCGGGCGAAAGGTCGAATCCGGCGGGAAGCCGGGCGCAGTTGGCGAAGAGTATCGAGCGGGCCTCGACGTCCGCCCGACTGGCCCCGCCGAGCGTCACGCGTGCGCGCACGCGGCCGCTCCTAAGGTAGCGCAGCCCGGAGAAGATGTAGGCGGCCCAGCCCATTGTCTTCTTGAGCTGGTGGTCGGCGCCGCCCATGACCTCGGCGTCGAAGCCCATGCCGGCGATGACGAGGAACGGCTCCTGCCCCTCGAAAGGCTGAGCGGCCGGATGACTCTTCCTCAGTTCGGCAATATCGTCCCGCAGGGGGGCCTCGCCGCGAATCCACCCGAGGTCGATGCGCCGCAGCCTGCCCGTGACGGCGACGGAGACGAGGTCGCGCAGCTGCGAGTTGAGCGGCAGGTCGAGATTGCGCGCCAGGAGGTTGCCCGTGCCGACGGGCAGGATGCCCAGGGTGGCCCGGCTGCCCGCCACCTGTCCCGCAACACGCCTGATCGTCCCGTCACCCCCGGCGGCAATCACCACGGCGGGGTCGAGTGCGAGGGCTCGACGCGCCTGACCGGCACCGGGGTCCTCCTCGGTTGTGGCGAACCACACAGGCTCACCGTAGCCGGCGTCCATGGCCGCCTGCTCGACGAGGTTGGTCAATTCATCGAGATCGCCAACCCGGATGGGGTTGTACACGACGGCCACCCTGCGCTTTTCGCCAACCACCGTGACGGGGGCGGAAACCTGCGGCACCGCCGCGAGCTCGTCGATCCTGCGTCTGAGCACCGCGAGCTTCAAATTGGCTCGCACGGCGAAGGCGATCGCGACGATCGACACCCCAAGGGCGAGCCATCCAAGCCATGTCATGAACCCAGCCTATAGGCGTCCGCGACCGATCGCCGCAGCTTCGCGGATCGTCGCCGCGCCAACAATCGCCGTAACGCCAGCGATCACCGTAGACTGGAGGGCATGATCGATATCCGCTTTGTTCGTGAGAATCCCGATGCCGCACGCGAGTCCCAGCGGCGACGCGGCAACGACGTCGCCACCGTGGACGCCCTTTTGAATGCCGACGCTTCCCGCCGCGCGGCTCTGCGAGCTTTCGAGGACGCCCGCGCCTCGCAGAAGGAAGTCTCCCGCACGATCGGAAAGGCCAGCGCCGACGAGCGCCCGGCCATCCTGGCCAGGGCAAAGGAAATGGCCGAGCAGGTCAAGCGCTTGGAGGCCGAGGCGGCGCGGGCCGAAGAAGCCTACGTCGAGGCCAATGCCGCCATCCAGAACATCGTCCTCGACGGCGTGCCGGCCGGCGGGGAGGACGACTACGAAGTCCTCAAGCACGTCGGGCAGGCCCGCGATTTCACCGCTGAGGGCCTGACGCCCAAGGACCACCTCGACGTGGCCGAATCGATTGGCGCGCTGGACATGGCCCGCGGCACCAAGGTCTCCGGCTCGCGCTTCTACTACCTCAAGGGCGCCGGCGCCCGCCTGGAACTCGCGCTGCTAACGATGGCCGCGGACCAGGCACAGGAGGCGGGCTTCACGCTCATGGTCACGCCCACGCTCGTCAACCCGGACATCATGGCCGGCACGGGCTTCCTCGGCGCCCACTCGGACGAGATCTACTACCTGCCGGCCGATGACCAGTACCTCGTCGGCACCTCGGAAGTCGCGCTAGCCGGCTACCACAAGGACGAGATCCTCGACCTGTCCGAAGGCCCGCTGCGCTACGCCGGCTGGTCGTCGTGCTACCGGCGCGAGGCCGGCTCCTACGGCAAGGACACCCGCGGCATCATCCGCGTCCACCAGTTCAACAAGGTGGAGATGTTCTCCTTCTGCCGCGTCGAGGATGCCGCCGAGGAACATGACCGTTTCCTGGCGTGGGAGGAGCAGATGCTCGCCAAGGTCGAACTGCCCTACCGGGTCATCAACACGGCCGCCGGCGACCTCGGCTCTTCGGCCGCGAAGAAATACGACTGCGAGGCCTGGCTGCCCACCCAGGAGCGGTACATGGAGGTCACGTCGACGTCGAATTGCACCACCTACCAGGCGCGCCGCCTGGGCATCCGCGAGCGCTTCGACGGCGAGACCCGCACGGTGGCCACGCTCAACGGGACGCTGGCCACCACCCGCTGGCTCGTCGCGCTCTTCGAGAACCACCAGCAGCCCGACGGCTCGCTCTACGTGCCCGAGGCGCTGCGCGGCTACCTCGGCGGCAGGGACGTCATTGAGCCCGTCAGCCGGTAGCGGCCCGTCGGCCGGTAGCGAGCCGGCCGATAGATTGGAAGAGCTGGCCGTCCGGCTGCGGGAAGCCGACCTGCCGCCGGCCGGGCCCGAGCTATTCGTCGCCCTCGATATCGACGGCACGCTCGTGCGCAGTGACGGATCGCTCTCGCCGCGAGTTGGCCGCGCCGTCGCCGGGCATCTGCGAGCGGGCACGCGGATGAGCCTGGCGACCGGCCGCGGGCTGCCAGGCATGCGCCAGGCACTCGACTTCGCTGGCATGCGCGAGGGCGTGGGCGTATGCTCCAACGGCGCGATCACCGTGGACCTCGACCCCTACCGCCTGCGCCGAGCCCACACCTTCGACCCCGCGCCCGAGCTCGAGGTCTTGCGCGCCGCCCTGCCGGACGCCATCTACATGGTCGAGTTCGTCGACGAGCCACGCCGCCTAACGGCCGACTTCCCGCCCGGCGAGCTGACCGGCCCGAGCGTCATCGTGCCCTTCGAGGAGCTGGCGCCCGGGCGCGCCACCCGTATCACCGTGCGCGTGCCCGGCATGGACCCGCGGGAGTTGAGCTCGATCATCCGCGGCCTGGAGCTGACCGGCGTCGACTACCCGGCCGGCTGGGCGGCGTGGGTCGACATCTCGCCCCGGGGCGTGTCCAAGGCCGCCGCCCTGCAGGAGGTGCGCGAGGAGGTCGGCGCAGCGGCCACGGTGGCGGCCGGCGACGGGGCCAACGACGTCGAAATGCTCAGGTGGGCAACCTTCGGCGTCGCCATGGGCGGGGCGGATCCGGAGGCCGTCGAGGCCGCCGACGCCCAGACGGCCAGCAGCGACGACGACGGCGTGGCGATTCTCCTCGAGCTCCTCCTGCGCAGAGGCTAGGCGAGGCCCACGCCTGCACCACGTCGCGCCATCCAGGCTCGTCCCACCCGCCCCACTCGCCGCGCCGACCGCGCCTGTTCGCGGCCGAACTGGGCGCCCGCGCTGCGCCACCACCCGCACCGGTCCGCGGCCCGGCCCATACCGATACGCGGCACTAGTGGAATGTTCAGTCACCCATCTCACAGGCTCACTGACCGAACACAATTGCGGCACGACGCGAAACTCTGCGTAACCTAGTCCGGTGACCGACAATCCGAAAACCAGCGGCAAGCGAACCACAGACGGCAAGCCCTTTCTGCTCGCCGTCTGTCGCCCCGCCGGTCCTATCGCGACGGATGAGCGGCAGACCATCGTCGACTACGGCGGCCTTGACACCGAGCGCGACCTGCACGACGTCTGGCTCATTGACAAGGACGGTCCGGACCCGGCCGATCTCGACCTGGAACGCGACTACTCGGGTGTCATCATCACGGGCTCGCACTTCGGATTCGGCCACGAGCCGAAAAGCCCCGAGCAGGAACTCGTCGAAGGGCGGGTCCTCGCTCTAGCCGGGCGCGTCGTCGCGGAAGACATTCCCACCCTCGGCATATGCTTCGGCTTGCAGGCCATCGCCAAGGCGCTCGGCGACGAACTCGTCGACGGCTTCGCGGAAGACCTCCAGGCACCCCGCGTTACGTTGACGGACGACGCCGAGCGCGATCCCCTCGCCCGCAACATGCCCCGGGTGTTCTGGGCCTATGCGGGACACGCCGAATCCGTCGGGAATCCCCCGGCGGGCGGCGTCGTTCTAGCCACCGGCGACTTCTGCCACACGCAGATGGTCCGCTGGGGCCGCAATGTCTACGGCACGCAGTTCCATCCAGAAATCACCACGCCGGGAATGCGCATCCGCATCGACTCCTACGGCGACACGTACTACCCCGCACATGAAAAGGCGGCCGTCATCGAACGTTGCGACGCGGCCGACGTCACGGGAGGCAACCGGCTCATCACCGAGTTCGTCTCCCGGTACAAGAGGTAACCTACGCGAGGTGAGCCACATGGCCATCGAATTCTCCACATCCGAACGTTCCACCATCGGGCTGGAATGGGAGCTCCAACTGGTCGACCCGGTCACGCGCGACCTGAGCCAGTGTGCCGGCGAGGTCTTCGAGCAGCTGCGCCAGCGCGGCTCGCAGACCGGCCTCATCCACCCGGAGCTGCTCCAGAACATGGTCGAGCTGGTTTCCCGCAAGCGCACGAGCGTCGCCGAATGCGCGGCCGACATCGTCGAGTCGATGGAGATCCTCGACCCGATCGTCAGCGACCTCGGCGTCGAGCTGACAAGCGCAGGCTCCCACCCCTTCGCGCAGCCGTCCGAGCAGCTCGTCTCCGAAACGGAGCGCTACGAGGAACTCGTGGAAAGGACGCAGTACTGGGGCCGGCAGATGCTGATCTTCGGCACGCACGTCCACGTCGGGATCGATGACCGCGACAAGGTCATCCCCATCATGAACTTCCTCATGGCCAAGTTCGGGCACATCCAGTCCTTCACCGCAGCCTCGCCGTTTTGGACGGGCATCGACACGGGCTATGCCGACAATCGGGCGATGATGTTCCAGCAGCTGCCGGTGGCGGGCATGCCCTACGACATCTCCACCTGGGCCGAACTCGAACGGATCACGGACGAGCTCAAGACGATCGGAGCCATCGGCAACTTCGACGAGGTCCGGTGGGATATCCGGCCGTCGCCACGATTCGGCACGATCGAGTTGCGCGCCTGCGACGCCAGCTCGAATCTGACCGAGGTGCGCGCGGCCGCGGCGCTCGTCCACTGCCTCATCGAGGCCGCTTCGCGTGAGCTCGACGCCGGCCGCGAGCTTCCCACGCTGCCCCTGGCCTTCCGGGAGATCAACAAGTGGCGCTCCTCGCGCTACGGCATGGAGGCTACGCTCGTGGAGAACACGGCGGGCGAGCAGGCTCCGGTCGCCCAGTCGCTGCCCGAGCTCGTCGCGTGGCTGGAGCCCGTGGCCGCCGACCTGAGGTGCCTGGATGATCTGGCCGCGGTGGTCGACATCGCGCGCGACGGGGTCGGCTATGTCCGGCAGCGCGAGGTCGCCCGCCGGACGGGGAGCCTGGACGCCGTCGTCGAGCACATGCTCAGTGAAACACGCGCGGGCCGGCCCATCGATCCTGCGCGAGCCAGCGCATTCGAGGTGGGTCTTCAAGGTCACCCTCCCGTTTCCGGGAACGAGCCCTAGGCCACGGCAATATACTTGACGTGTTCTAAGGAGGCCAGGTGTCGTTGAGTACCGTGCACGACCGTGGGCTACGCCCGCCCGCGCTCAGGTTTCTCGCGCCCTTCCTCCTGCTGTGCTGCCTTCTGCTGTCGGTGGCTCTGCCCGCCCACGGCGAGGGCGACGTCGGCTCCGGAATCGGTGCCAGTCCCGGCCGGTCGAGCCAGGAGGGCGAGAGCCCGCCCGAGCCGCAGGCGCCCGACGGTAAGGGTGATGCCGCGCAGGATGACGCGGCGCAAGCTCCCACCGAGGAAGCAGGCACCGAGGAATCCGGCGCCGGGCAGGACCGCCCGCGCGTCGTCCTCATTCTCACGGGCGGCCTGCGCTGGGATCAGCTCGACCAGACGATTGCGCCGGAACTGACCAATCTCGGTTCGAAGGGCGCCATGGCCAACCTCGTGCCGATCTCGACGCGCGGTGCGCCGTGTCCGGTGGACACGTGGCTGGCGATGTCCGCCGGCCAGCAGATCTCCCCGGACGCCGTGGCGGCCACGCCGACGTGCGGCCAGACGCTCGTGTTCCCGGGCGCGCCCCTGCCGGACTGGGAGCGCTACCAGGCCGCGGCCGCCTCGACGAACAAGCGGCTGATGCTCGGGCGTTTCCCCAATCTGCTCAGCGAGGCGGGAGTCTCCACTCACGGCATCGGCAACGGCGCCGCCTATGTCCTGGCCGACGAGTCGGGCCGCGCACCGGCTAACTTCACGCCGTCGCCGGGCACCAACGAGGAACTGGCCGACCTCGTGGCCCGCAGCGCTGCCTCGCACGACCTGACGGTGGTCGACGCCGACGCCGAAAGCTACGCCTCCGACGAGGAGCGCCAGGCCGCCAGGTACCAACTCCAGCAGCAGCTGGCCGATGACGCCCACCAGAACCCGGCAGGCGGCGAGGCCACCGAGGACAGGCAAACGGGCGCCGCCGGAGCCGACGAACTGCCGCCGGACACCGTCGACGGCTCGGACGCGCACCCGGACCGCAGGATCTTCTCCGTTATCAACACGCGGCGCGTCGAGCACATCATCGAGAAGATCCCCGATGGCACACGGGTCGTGATGGTCTCGGCCGTGGACATCGACACGTACAGCTACATGCAGCAGTTCGTCGCGGCAGACGTGGGCGACGTCGGCGGAGCGCGAACGCAGCCGATCCCCGTCAGCCTTGCCAAGAGTGATTCCGTGCGGCAGAGGGGCGTCATCCAGACCATCGACATCGTCCCGACGATCCTGGGCTGGTTCGGCGCCGAGCGCGACGGCGTCACGGGCGGAACCATTGCCTTCGACCAGGCGGGCGAATCGTGCGGTTCGGCGCAGGCCTGCTACGCGAGCCGGGCCGACACCCTGGCGGACCAGGCTCTGCACTCGGGGAAGATGCGCACCCTGCGAGGCCACTTCATCCGCACGATGACGACGGGCGCGATCGTCTACTTTCTAGGCTCGCTCCTCGTCCTGTCTCGCTGGTTCCAGCGACGGTCGCACCCCCGCCTGTCCAAGGCGTGGGCGTGGCTCGGGCTGACGCTCGCCTCGGTGCCGCTGGCCAGTCTGATCGTCAACATGTTCCCGTGGTGGACGGCCTCCGACGCCACGCTCGCCCTGTTCGCGGGCTCCTGGGGCCTGGCGGCCGTCCTGGGATTGCTGGCCATGGTCATCGAACGATTCGTGCGGGCCGGCGCGCTGCTGACCATCACCACGTCGACCGCGATCCTCATCGCCGTCGACGCCGCCATGGGCTCGACGGCCATGGCCGATTCGCCCGTTGGCTTCAACCTCCTGACTGCGGCGCGATTCTACGGGGTCGGCAACGAGGCCTACGCGCTGCTAGCCACCGGCGTCCTCCTGGCCCTGGCCTTCCTCGGTGAAAGACTGCGCGGCGACGGCGGGCGCAGGCGGACCGCGTGGGCCGTCGCCGCTATTGCTGTGCCCGGCTTCGCGGTGGCGGCCGTCGACGCCCTGCCATCCATGGGCGCCGACTTCGGCGGGGTCCTCTCCTTCCTTCCCGCCCTCTTCCTACTCATGCTGCTGGTGGCGCGCGTGCGCCTGTCGTGGCTGCGGATCGTGAGCATCGGCGGGATCACCGCGCTCGTTGCCGCGGGCATCGCCTTCGCCGACTGGCTACGCCCCGAGGGCTCCCGCACCCACCTCGGGCGCTTCGTCCAGTCCATCCTGGACGGGGAGATACTCGACGTCCTCGGCCGCAAGCTCGCCACCAACTGGCGGCTGCTCCTCAATTCGACGCATCGGTGGGTGGTGCTCGCAGCGCTCGTGCTGCTGGCACTTGCGCTCGTCGCGCTCCTGCGAGAGTCGCGCGGGGGGAAGGCCGAGGAGGCAGGAAGGTCCGGGGTTCGGGCGGCTGGTTCTCAGGTGGCCGGTTCCCGGGCGGCCAGTTCTCAGGCGCGTGGCCTAGCAGGTGCCACCGAGGCCGGTAACGCAGGAGGCGCCGTCGGCGTGGCTCGCGCCAACGGCACGGCGGGCGCCGGTGGGACCGAGAGCAACACGGGGGCCGCAAGAGGCGCCGAGGAGGAATCCTTCATCGCCTGGCTGCGCCGACACATCGCAGGCCTGCGCCGGCGCGCCGCGTGGCGCCGGCTGGCCAGCCGGGACCTGTGGCTGGAGACCTTGGCCTACACGTGGCAAGCGATCGTCCACTGGCGCGAGATTGC
>JAUMUM010000015.1:43704-53098 GCA_030530685.1 Actinomycetaceae bacterium
GGCTGGAGACCTTGGCCTACACGTGGCAAGCGATCGTCCACTGGCGCGAGATTGCGGCCCAGGTGCGCGGTTTCGTGCGAAGCCAGTGGAGGTACGTCGCCCCGTTGCCCGAGTCCAGCCGCGTGCCGCTGCGCATGGGGTCCCTCTCGCTGGGCCTGTGCATGGTACTGGCCTTCGCGCTCAATGATTCCGGCATCGTCCTGCCGGGCATGGCGGCGATCATGGTGATCCCGTGCCTCGTTGCCCTGTGGCTCGTCCGTCTGGGCCGCGACGGAGCCACGACCGGACAGCGCAAACAATCCGACCAGCCGACGCCGGAAGGCGACGGCCGCGACTCGGGCAATGGCCACACCCCGGGCGACGGCCACGACCCGGGAGCGCAGTCGGAACGCCTCGCGGCCACGACATTGCGGAGCTGACGATCGGAGGCATGCAATGCGGATCACCAGAGTCACCGCCAGCAATTGGAGGAACTTCACCTCGCTCGATTTCGCGCTCGAGCGCCGCCTCTTCGTCGTCGGCCCCAATGCTGCCGGCAAGTCAAACCTCCTGGACCTGTTCCGTTTCCTGGGCGATATTGCCGGCCCCGGGGGCGGGCTGGCCAGCGCCATGCGCAAGCGCGGCGGGCTGAGCCGGGTGCGCAGCCTGTTCTCTCGCAACCACCGCAGGGGCCGACTCATCATTGACGTACACCTGGAGGACGGCGATACGACCTGGCATTACAGACTGTCCATCATGGGCGAGTCTGGCGGCCACAACCGCCCGATCGTCGACGAAGAGCTCGTCGAGCGCGGCGGCGAGGTCCTTCTCAGACGCCCCGACGCCGAAGACGGACGCGACCCGGAGCGCCTGACGCAGACCCACCTGGAGCAGATCAACTCGAACCAGGCCTTCAGGGCGGTTGCCGAGCACTTCGCCAGAGTCCAGTACTTCCACCTCGTTCCCCAGATCATCCGCGACCCCGCCCGCAGCGGTCTACACGAGGGGGACCCTTTCGGCGGCGACTTCATTGCCCAGATGAACGCGACGTCGACCAGAACTCGCAATGCGTGGATGCGACGCATCCAGCAGGCTCTCCAGGCTGCCGTTCCGGAATTCGAGTCCCTGGACATCGAGGTGGACGATGCCGGCAAGCCCCATCTCAAGGCTGGTTATCGCAATTGGCGCGTTCACCCCTCCGCCCAGTACGAGACCGAGTTCTCCGACGGCACCCTGCGCCTCATCGGCCTACTGTGGACTGTTATCAAAGCTCCAAGCGGGGCCGGCGCCCTTCTTCTTGAAGAACCCGAGCTTTCCCTCAATTCCGCGATCGTCCGGCTGCTTCCTTCCATGCTTGCCTCGGCGCAGCGCTCGAACGACCTGCAGGTGCTCGTGTCCACGCACGCTCCCGCCATTCTCGACGACGAGGGCATCGCACCCGAGGAAGTGCTCCTGCTCAGGGTGACGGACAATGGCACCGACGCGAAGCTCCTGTCCTCAGTACCGGAGGCGGCCGGCGACGTCGAACTCGGCCTGCCCCTGTCTGACATCGTGGGTGCCCTGATCGCTCCGCACAGCCTTGATGGTCTGCTAGCGGCAACGCGGGGCAAGCGCTCGTGACCGGGCCGTATGTCAGCGTCGCCGTCGAAGGGGGCTCCGACACCGCGGCAGTCGAAGCGCTCATGGAGCACGTCGGCTTGGCATTGGCGAAATCTCCCGTTGTCAAACGCGGCGTCGGGAACCTGGACAAACTCATCGGCTCGGTGGCCCATGCGCCACGGAGCAACCCGTGGATCGTCTTTCGCGACAGCGATCGCGAGTGCCCTGTCGACCTGCGCCGCACTCTCCTTAAGGGGGCTGACGACAACCCGTTTTTCCAGCTTCGGCTTGCCCGGCCCATGACCGAGGCTTGGCTCCTGGCCGACGCTCAAGGGTTCTCGGACTTCTTCGGTGTGGCTGCCTCGAGCCTTCCTCCTGACCCAGACTCGCTTGACCACGCCAAGCGTAAGCTACTCACGCTCTGCCAAGGCTCTCGATTCCGCAATGTCCGCAGGGAGGTCTGCCGTGATGGCGGGCGGCCAGGGCCGCTGTACGTCGACTGGCTGAATCGCTTCGCGCGCGAGCGCCGGGACATCAAGGCGGCCGCTGCCGTCAGCGAGAGCCTCGCTCGCGCAGTCAACCGTCTTTCGGACATGCGGGAGCGGCTCACGTTCGACTAGGCGGGCGTTCCCATAGTGCGCAAGGCAAGTCCCCGCTCCCCCGCGATCTCACCGTGCGCTGCCGGCCGCCCGTGCATTAGGATTGAGGCGCGGCGACGGGCTTGACGTCGCAGGGAAGGTTGACAGAGCGGCCGAATGTGACGGTCTTGAAAACCGTTGTGCGGCGATCCCGCACCAAGGGTTCGAATCCCTTACCTTCCGCTCGCATAACCGGCGGGTCGTCAACATCGGCGGCCCGCCGGCCTTTTCTCCCGGTATCGCACGGAAAAGTCGCCCCTGCTCCCGGCGCCGAAATCTCGCCGAGTAACGCCAAATGTCGCCCCGTTGGGGTATCTTTTGGGGGATCGTCCCCCGCCAGAGAAGGGGGATTCTTGGACAAGGCCCCACCCGCGAGCAAGCTTGTAGGTCCCAGATGGCCCACCATAGAATCAGTACGGCTGTACCACAACGGGTACCGACGGCTCCATCTCGAGCCGCCCGACGGCGGGCAAGCTAGGAATCGAGGACGATGAACGCAACGAGCCCCAATGTTCCCGAGGCGGTCCAGGAGCGCCTGCACGAGCTGACCGAGCACGCCGGCGTCCTGAGCCGGAAGAACACCCACCTCGCCAACGCGCTGCGCGCCGCACGCTCCGAGCTGGTCGCGCTTCACGAGGACATCGAGGCGCTGCAACGCCCACCGCTGGCGCATGCCACGGTGCTCGACGTCGACACCACGGCGCGCACGGCGGATGTGTCAATCGCGGGCCGCCGCCACCGCGTCGGCATCGGCCCGGCCGTCGTCGCCTCGTCCCTGGAACCCGGCGCCGACGTCGTCCTCAACGAGCACCTCGTCATCACCGAGCGCGCCACGGCGCCCCTGCACGGCGAGGTCGTCACGGTCAAGGAAACGTACGAGGACGGCACGGTGCTGGTCCTGGCGCGCCACGACGAGGAGCAGGTCCTCACGCTGTCGGGGCAGCTCCGCTCCCACCGTCCCAGGGTCGGCGACGCGCTCGTGGCCGACCTCGCCGTGCGCATGGCCCTGCGCCCCGTGGTGCGCGCCGAGGTCGAGGAGCTCGTCCTCGAGGAGGTTCCCGACGTCGCCTACGAGGACATCGGCGGCCTGAGTTCGCAGATCGAACTCATTCGCGACTCCGTGGAGCTTCCCTTCCTCCACCCGGACCTCTACCGCGAGCACCGGCTCACCCCGCCGCGCGGCGTACTGCTCTACGGGCCGCCCGGCTGTGGCAAGACGCTCATCGCCAAGGCCGTCGCGGCCTCGCTGGGTCAGGGCTCTAGTCCCGGCCGAGGACCGAAGGCGACTGCCGGTTCCGGTGCCGACCGGGACGAGGACGCGGCACCCGGCGGCAGAGGCGGCCGGTCCGACCGCGAAGGCGCCTACTTCCTCAATATCAAGGGCCCACAGTTGCTCGACAAGTACGTGGGCGAAACCGAGCGCCGCATCCGCGTCATCTTCGCGCGCGCCCGCGAAAAGGCGGCGGCCGGCGTGCCCGTCGTCGTCTTCTTTGACGAAATGGATTCACTGTTCCGCACACGCGGCTCGGGGCGCTCTTCCGACGTCGAGACGACGGTGGTGCCGCAGATGCTCGCGGAGATCGACGGGGTCGACGAGCTCGACAACGTCGTGGTCATTGGCGCGACCAACCGCGAGGACATGATCGACCCGGCGATCCTGCGCCCGGGTCGACTCGACGTGAAGATCCACATCGGCCGGCCCGACGCCGAGGGCGCCGCGCAGATCCTCGCAACCTACCTCACGCCCGACCTGCCGCTGCGCCAGGAGCTGCTCGACGAGCACGGCAGCGCCGAGGCTGCCGCTCGCGCGCTCATCGACCAGGTCGTCGACCAGCTCTACACCCGCAGCGAGGCCACCGAAATGGTCGAGCTCACGCGCGCCGACGGCGAGGTCGAGGTGCTGCACGTGGCCGACCTCGTCTCCGGGGCTATGCTCGCCAACATCGTCGACCGCGCGAAGAAGACGGCCGTCAAGGAGCTCGTGACCACCGGCAATCGCGGCCTGACGCCAGCGCACCTGCACTCGGCCGTCATTGAGGAGATCGTCGAGAACGAGGGCCTGCCCGCCACCGTCCATCCCGACGACTGGGCGCGCGTGGCCGGGCGCCGCGGCGTGCCCGTCGTCTCCATGCGGGTGCTTGCCCGCCAGCGGGAGGCCTGAGGTGGCCGGCGCAGGTCCCGCCGAGGCCGTGGGCGACGCTAAGAGTGCCAGTGCCGCCGAGGCAACGGCGGGCCAGACCGAAGCCAGGGGCGAAGCGGCGAGCGGGCCTGGGGCGGCCGCGGGAACCTCGCCGTCGGCTCCCCCAGGCCCGGCACCATCAGACGCAGCACCGTCGGCACCCCCAGGCCCGGCACCGACTCGCATCGTGGGCCTGGAGACCGAATACGGCATCATCGGCGCCACGAGCGAGGAGGTGGTCGAAGCCTGCCTCGAGGTAGCGCGCGCCGAGGGCCGCCCGGAGGGCGTGCGGTGGGACTACTCCGGCGAATTCCCCCTGCGCGACGCGCGCGGCTTCGAGGTCGACCGCTCGGCCGTCGACCCCTCGCTGCTGACCGACGTGCCCGGCGCACCCGCCGTGGAGGGCCCCGTCCCCGGGCGCAGCCGGACCCGCACGAGCGCCGTCGTCCGCCTGACCCGGCAGGAGGAGGCGTGGCAGCGCGGCACCGCCACGTGCCTGCCCGACGGCGGCCGCCTCTACGTCGACCACGGCCATCCCGAGTACGCCACGCCCGAATGCACCGGCGCCGCGCAGGCAGTCCTGGCCGACCGTGCCGGGGAGCTGCTCCTGTCGCGCGCCGCCGAGCTCCTGCGCTCGCGCGGCACGCCGGCGCGCCTGTTCAAGAACAACGTCGACGGCAAGGGCGCCACGTACGGCACGCACGAAAACTACCTCGTGCCCCGCTCGGTCGACTTCGACGATCTCGTGACCGGGCTCGTGCCCTTCCTCGTGGCCAGGCCCGCGCTCGTGGGCGCCGGCCGCGTGGGCCGGGGCGTCATCGCCGACAACGCCGACTTCCAGATCTGCCAGCGCGCCGACTACCTTGAGACCGTCGTCGGCCTGGGAACCACAACGGATCGCCCGATCGTCAACACGCGCGACGAGCCCCACGCCGACCCGCAGCGCTGGCGACGCCTGCACGTGATCGTCGGCGACGCCAACACATTCGACACCATTGCCTGGCTCAAGCTCGGCATGACGTCCCTCGTCCTCGAGGCGATGTCCGACGGGCTGCCCGACGCCTGGCGGGCCCTGGAACTGACCGACCCCGTGGCGCAGGCACGCGCCCTGTCCCATGACATCACGGCAGGATACCGGCTCGAGCTGGCCGACGGGCGCCACCTGACCGCCGACGAGCTCCTGCGCATCTACCTCGACGGCGTGCGCGAGCACCTTGGGCGCCACAGCCTGCCTTTCCCGGCACCCGACGGCGAGCCTCTGGCCCCCGACCTGGCGTCGCTGGCCGACGGGCTCGATGCCGACGGCAGGGAGACTGGCGCGCTCGTGGCCTTCTGGCAGGCGGCGCTCGACGCGCTGGCCGGGCATCGCGCGGGCCGGGCCGGGGCCGGCGCCTGCCTGGAGTGGGCAGCCAAGCACGAGCTCGTGGCGGCCGCGGCGGCGCGGCACGCAGGCAGGCAGGGCGAGGCGGTGCTGCACGCGATCGACCTGTCCTGGTCGGAGCTGGGCGCCTGCCTGGCCGAGCGCCTCGATGCCGGTGCCCGCGCCCGCTCGCGACTCGACCCCGGCCGGATCGAGGCCGCCCTATCCGCCCCGCCGGAGACCACACGCGCCTGGCTGCGCGGCGCGCTCATTGGCCGCTTCCCCGGGCAGGTCTTCGCGGCCGGCTGGCATTCGATGGTTCTGGAGACCGGCGGCAAGCACCACCGCCGCCTGCCGCTGACCGACCCGCTGGCCTGGACGCGCCAGCTCGTGGGCGCGGCCGTCGGCGAGTCGTCCGACGTCGGCCAGGTCCTGGCCCGCCTGACCGACGATCTTGACGCGAGTAGCCCCGTCACCAAGCTGGAAGACACCGACGGCGGCGCTCCCGATACAGGCGCTGGCGCAGGCGGCGCGCACGATACATGCACCGGCGGCACGCCCGGCGTCGTCCACCGGCGACCGCGCGACTGGACTGCCGAGGCCGCGCAACTAGACTGAAGACAAGCTACCCAGGAGAAGACATGAGTGAGTTCGCCCAGCCCTCGCGTTCGCGCCACGACGATCCGGCGCCCGACGACGCCCCGCTCCCCGGGCCCGGTGGCCCCGCACGCGGCCAGGGCCTTGCCTCCGTCCTCGACACGATCGACGACGTCCTGGCGGTCGACGCCCAGGAGTTCGTGCGCAGCTTCGTGCAAAAGGGCGGCCAGTGAGGCCGAACCCGGCTCGCCGGGTCACCGGTCTGGAGACCGAATTCGCCGTCGTTTGCGCGCCAATACGGCAGGCCGGCGCCGGCCAAACCGAGCGCACTGTCGGCACCGACCAGGCCCGGCATGCTCCTGACGCCGAACAGGCCCCGCGGCTGCCCAGCGTCGAGGAGGCCGCCGCCTTCCTCTTCCGCCACCGCCCGCAGGGGTACCGCGGCGACAACCTCTTCCTGACCAATGGCGGGCGCCTCTACCTCGACATCGGCTCGCACCCCGAGTACGCCACGGCGGAATGCGTGCGGGTGCGCGACCTCGTCGCCCAGGACCAGGCCGGGCGCGAACTGCTCGCCTCAATGGCCGGCGAGGCCACGGCGACCCTCTCCAGGCAGGGGCTTCGCGCGCGCCTGCACGTCATGGCCAACAATGCCGACTCGGCCGGCAACACGTACGGCTGCCACGAAAGCTATTCCGTGCCCCGCCGGCTCGACGAGGCCTCGCTCCTGCCCACCCTGGCCGCCTTCCTCGCGACCCGCCCGGTCCTCGTGGGCACCGGCGTCGCGCTGACGGGAACCGGGGCGGCCCGCGGCGAGGGCGACGAGGCCGACGCCTGGGGTCTTTCGCCCCGAGCCCCCTACCTCCATTCGACGAGCTCGGCGGACACCACCGGGGAGCGCGCCCTCGTCAACACGCGCGACGAGCCCCACGCCGACCCGGCCAAGCTGCGCCGCCTGCACGTGACGTGCGCTGACACGACGATGGCCGAGCCCACGGCGGGCCTGCGCTCGGCCCTGACGCTCCTGCTGCTCGACGCCCTGGAGGCCGGCGAGGACTTCTCCGACCTTCAGCTCGCCGACCCCCTGGCCACGCTCAACGCGCTCGGCACCAGCCCGTGGGGCGACGTCCCGGCCCCGACCGTGGCGGGGCGGAAGCTGACCGCCGTCGACATCCAGGAGGAGTTCCTGACCCGGCTGCTCGCCCGCATGGACGCCACGGGCACACCTCAGTTCCTCGACGGCGCCGAGCACCTCGTGACGGGCCTCGCCCCGCGCGTGATCGCGGCCCTGCGCCAGCGCGACACCAGCGGGATCGACACCGAGATCGACTGGGCGATCAAGCGCCGGATCCTCACGGCGCTGCGGCAGCGCCACCCACAGTTGGCCGGCCAGACCCTCCAGGCACAGCGCTCGCGCGTCGATCTGGCCTACCACGACCTCGACGCGCAGACCGGGCTGTGGCGCCTGCTGCGCGCCCAGGGGGCCATGGCGAGCCTCTGCACGGCGGGCGAGGTGGAACGCGCGCTCACCCGAGCACCGAGCACGCGGGCGGCTCTGCGCGGCCAGTTCGTGGCCGCCTGCCTGGAGAAGAGCGCCGACTTTTCGGTCTCCTGGGACAATCTTCGCCTGGATTCGCCGCCGACGACGCCCGTCGACCTGCCTGATCCGCTGGCCACCAGCGACGACCGCGCCGAGGCCCTCATCGCCAAGGTGCGCGCCATGAGCCACGCCGACGTCAAGAAGATCGACGAGGCCGGCTACAACGGCCTGGGCGTGCCGGGCTGAGCGAAGCGGTCCACGTAGGCACGACAGCCGAGGCGGACGCGCTCAGGGCCGGTTGAGGTGAACTCAGGCGCGCCGGGCTGAGGCATATAAACGCCCCGGTGTCGCCGCGCCTCACAGCACCACACCACCCCGCACCTCACAGCACCATGGCCGCCAACCACCCGGCGATGATCAGGGGAATATTGAAGTGGATGAAGGTGGGTATCACCGAGTCGCGCATGTGGTCGTGCTGGCCGTCGGCGTTGAGGCCGGCCGTGGGGCCGAGCGTGGAATCCGAGGCCGGCGAACCGGCGTCGCCGAGCGCCCCGGCCGTGCCGACCAAGGCCACGGTGGCCGTCGGCGAGAAGCCGAGTGACATGCACAGGGGCACGTAAATCGACGCGATGATCGGCAGGGTGGAAAACGACGAGCCGATCCCCATCGTGATGACCAGGCCCACGAGCAACATGACGAACGCGGCAGCGGCGCGGTTGCCGGAGAACGTCTCGGCCGCCGACTCGACGAGCGGGGAAATCTGCTTGGTTTCCTGCAGCACCCGCGCAAAGCCGTTGGCCGTGATCATGATGAGGCCGATGAGCGCCATCATGCGCATACCGCTCGTGAAGATGTCGTCGGCCTCCCGCCAGCCGACGGCGCGAGTGGCCATGAAGGTCAACAGGCCCACGAGCGTGCCGATGAGCAGTGGGTCGGCCGCCGAGTCCACGAGCGTCAGCGCCGTCTGAACGCCGAAGCAGGCGACGACGGCCACGAGGGCGATGGCGACCCTGCGCGGGTCGATCTTCTCCGGCGTGGCGAAGTCGACCTTGGCGTCGCCGTCGTAGTCGCGGGGGCGCCTGTAGGTGACGAATAGCGCGATGAGCAGGCCGGAGAGCATGCCCAGCGCCGGGATGCCCATGGCCGCCGTGACCGGCACATGGGAAACGTCCAGGCCCGCCTTTTCGATATTGGTGTAGAGGATCTCGTGAAGGAAGACCCGCCCAAAGCCGAGGGGCAGGAACATGTACGTCGTCACGAGCCCGAAGGTGATGGCGCAGGCCACGGCGCGCCGGTCCATGCCCAGCCGGTTCATGACGACGAGCAGGGGCGGCACGACCAGCGGGACGAAGGCGATGTGCACCGGGATGAGGTTCTGGCTCATGATGGCCATGACGATGATCCCCACGAGGAGCGTCCACCGCGTGGCGCGAGCTACGCGGTGGGCCGTGGTGACGCCGCCGTCGGGCGCGGTCGGCGTGTCACCGTCGGCGGGCGCGGTC
>JAUMUM010000031.1:0-4934 GCA_030530685.1 Actinomycetaceae bacterium
GGCGGTGCTGCTGCGGCCGACGGCGGTGCTGCTGGAGCGGCTTCTGTGCCGGGTGGGGCTGAGCGAGCCCAGGCTGACGCGAGTGATCAGGCCGGCTCTGGCAAGCCGGCTGCCTCAGGTGAGCCGGCCGAGTCTGGGTCCGCTGCGCAGCAGCCCCGCTCCGAGGGCGCCCCTGCCGCAGAAGGTTCGCCGACCTCAGAAGGTTCTCCGGCCGCGGATGGCCCGTCGTCCTCGGAATCTCCTTCGCCGGACGAAGAGCCGAGCGATCCCCTGAGCGAGGCGATGAACACGATCTCCTCGCTGGAGGACCAGCTCGCCCGCCGCGCGGCAGACCTCTACAACCTCGAGCAGCAGTACAGCAGCTACGTCCGGCGTTCCAAGGGCGAGGCGCAGGCTCGCAAGGACGAGGGCGTCGCGTCGGTCATCGAGGCCCTGCTGCCCGTGCTCGACGACGCCGAGCTCGCCCGGGCCCACGGCGACCTGACCGGGCCGGTGGGCGCCATCGTCGAGAAGTTCGAGCAGACGCTGCGCACGTCCTTCGGCGTGGAACGCTACGGGGCCGTCGGCGACGAGTTCGACCCGCTCATTCACGAGGCGCTCATGCATTCGGCGTCGGCCGACGTGGCCAGCGAGCAGATCGGGACGCTCATTCAGCCCGGTTATCGGATCGGGGAGAAGGTGCTGCGGCCGGCTCGGGTGGGGGTCGTCTCGCCCGAGTAGGCCTGCGCGGACACGAAGACAAGGAGGTGAGGCGCGATGGCCAGCCAGGATTGGATTGACAAGGATTTCTACAAGGCGCTCGGCGTCTCCAAGGACGCTTCGGCCGCGGAGATCAAGAAGGCCTACCGCAAGTTGGCGCGCCAGTATCACCCTGACCGCAATCCCAACGATGCGGCCGCCGAGGAGCGCTTCAAGGAGGTCGGCGAGGCCTACCAGGTCCTATCCGACGAGGAGGAGCGCAAGCAGTACGACGCGATCCGCTCCTTCGGGGCCGGTGGCCCGCGATTCACGGCGGGCAGCGGCTCCTCCGCGGAGTTCGAGGACATGTTCTCCTCAATGTTCGGCGGGGCCGACTTCGGGCGCACCGGCAGCTTCGGCGGCGGGCAGTACGGGCAGTACGCCTCGACGTCGGGCGGCGGTTTCGAGGACATCTTCAGCATGTTCGGCGGCCGGTCGGGCTCGGGCCGTGGCGGCTTCGGCTCCTCGCGGCGCGCGGCTCGCGGCGAGGACCTGACGGCCAGCATCTCGATTCCGCTTCGCAGCGCCGTGGCGGGGACGACGGTGAAGGTCACGACGGCCTCGGGCAAGTCCGTGACGGCCAAGGTGCCGGCCGGCGTCGTCGACGGGCAGAAGATCCGCATCCCCGGCAAGGGCGGCGCCGGGGTCAACGGCGGGGCCGACGGCGACATCCTCGTGACGATCAACGTCGAAAAACACCCGGTCTTCGAGCTTCGAGGCAAGGATGTGTACGTCGACGTTCCGGTCGCCTTCGGCGAGGCCGCGCTCGGCGCGACCATCGAGGTCCCGACCGTCTCGGGCGCTTCCGTCAAGGTCAAGGTTCCGGCGGGTTCGTCTTCCGGCAAGCTGCTGCGAGTCAAGAACAAGGGCATGGGATCGGGAGACATGTACGTGCGGCTCAAGGTCGTCGTGCCCAGGAAGATGTCGGACGAGGCCCGCAAGGCCGTCGAGCTCTTCGCCTCGGCGACGAGCGAGGTCGACCCGCGCGCCGAGTTCGCCACGCTTGCGCGGACGTGAGTGTGGCGGGGTGCAGGGGTGCTGGAGTTCGTGTGGCACGGGCACCGAGAGCACGCCGCGAGAGTCGGCGGCGAGTGGGAAAGACGACGGCGCGGGCGCTGCGCCGTCGTCGGCCAAGAACGATGAACTAACTCTGGCCAGGCCGGCTATGAGAGGGCAGACTCGTTGTGAGAAGGCCCGTCATGGAAGACAACCTAGTAGGCGAGTGAGGTAGGCAATGGCCCGGCGCGACGCCGTGGTGCTCACCGTTTCGGCAGCGGCCGAACTGGCAGGGATGCACCCGCAGACGGTACGGCAGTACGACAGGCTCGGCCTGGTCGAGGCCAAACGCACGCGCGGTGGCGGGCGGCGCTACTCGCTCAACGACGTCGAACGGCTTCTGGAGATTCAGCGCCTTTCGCAGGAGGAGGGCGTCAACCTCGCCGGGATCGCGCGGATTCTTGAGCTGCGCGACCGCAACGACAGGCTGCGCAGGCACAACGCGCTGCTTGAGCGGCGCCTGGCCGAGCTGCGCGAGCGGCTCGAACAGGAGCGATTCCTGCGCGAGCGGGTCTTTGCCGCGGGCACGGACGGCGACATCGTCGTGCTCTCGCGGTCGACACTGCGGCCGCATCTGCGCGTTTCCGGTGGCGAGGCGGCCACAGCTCAGAACGCGGCCCTCGTCCTGTGGCGCCCGCCTGCCGCTCAGCGCCAGACCTCTGGTTCGGGGATTGTGGTAGAGGGTGCTGGTCTTGCTGAGGACTCTGGTCTTGCCGGGGCTTCCGGATTGACTGAGGACTCCGGCTTGGCTGGGGACTGAGGTTCTGACCGTGCTGGAGGTTCTGGCTTGGCCGAGACTTCGGGTGTGACTGAGACCCCGGGCTCGACTGGGGTGCCGGACTCGGTGACCGAGGCGTCTTAACGCCCAAACTTCCGTACAGAATCTGCTGCAGCAGGCGGAAGCAGCTGGATCGCGTGCTGAACTTGCTCATTCGGAGGGATCTGTACATGTAGATCCCCCTGGGATGGTCGGACTGTTCGTCGGGTGGGAGAGACTGGTCGCTGTAGTGCTCGGGTTGTCCGGAGCTGATCGAGCGTTGCTTTTCCCTCGGTATGGAGATGGGTCTCTGGAAGTACCTGGCTTTTCTACGAAATGACATCGGAAGAGGCATGTTATGCGCGCTGACGAAAGCCATGTGAGGTTACGGCGTCGACTCGCGGCTCTGATTGCCGTCGTTGCGATGGCAGATTTCGCTTTTGGTGCGGTGAATATCGTTCACATGACCAATGCCGGCCTGGCTCCTTCTTCAATAGGTGCGGTACTTGCGATTGCTGGAATCGTGTCAACAATCGTAGAAGCTCCAAGTGGAGCTTTAGGTGACATGTATGGGCAACGGCGCATTCTTGTCATTGGTTTGTTCTTGTGGGGCAGCGGTCAGATGCTTTTCGGGCTAACGTCCAGCCCGTGGCCGATTGGAGTGGCTCTTGTGCTGTGGGCCGTTGGAATGGCGTGCTATTCGGGCGCTCCTTTCGCTCTCGTCATCAACGAACTGCGAGCCGAAGGCCACGAGGATTTCGTTGGTTGGACGGTCAGGCAAGTCCAGGTGGTGCGGTGGTGTGCGTCGGCAGTGGGTGTTGTTGGCGGTGTGACTAAGACTCTCGCCGATGCGTTTTTTGGCGCTCTGTGGTTTGCGATCGGTGTAACGGAGGCCACGGCCGTGGTTGGAGCGGCATTGTTGGCCTTGACTGCATTCGTGGGTGTGGGGTTGTCGAGGCCGTGGCGTCTACTCAGGGTGCCGGACGATTCTTCTTTCGGCTCCGCCGACGCCTCAGAGTTTGGGGCCGATGATCCGAATGCGGGTCCGCGGAACAAGTCTGGAGTGACGGATTGTCCTTACGTAATGTGTTGGACCGGCACTAGAGTCACGGGAGCTGGGCGAGTTCTAGTGAACTGAGTGTCGTGTCATTGCACGGACGGGCTCGCCACCACGGGGTCCTAGGCTTCCTTAGTTTGCGGTCGTGCAAGCCAGGCCGTCGCCTTAACCCAAGGCGCGCAGGCTTTCGAGGAGCTCGTGCCCGTCGCGGCCGTAGATGACCGGGGTGGAGATGTGGCCCCGCGTGGGTGTGCCCTGCCGGCCGTCGAGCGCGCCGGGCGTGCCGTGGGAGAGGACCTGTTCGACTGGGTTGAGCTGGCGCAGCGCGATGAGGCTGACGTGCGAGGGGTGCTCGCGGGCGAGGTCGGCGTAGATGAGCGGGTCGTGCTGGCCGTCGTCGCCGACGAGGAACCAGCGGATGTGCGGGAAGGCGATAATGAGGTTGCGCAGCTGGGTCTTCTTGTGTTCCTGGCCGGAGCGGAAGAGGCCGGTGGGGGTCGGGCCCCAGTCGGTCAGCAGGAGGGGGCCGGGCGGCAGGCCGTTGGCACGGATGAAGCCTTCCAGGGTGCCGGCGGTGTTCCAGGCGCCGGTCGAAAGGTAGAAGACCGGCGCGGTCTCGTGGCCGGCTAGGAGGGCGTCGTAGAACTCGGCGATCCCGGGCACGGGCATGCGCGAGTTGGTCCGCAGGACGAACGAGTTCCAGGCGGCCGTCAGCGGGCGGGGTAGCCACGTGACCATGATCGTGTCGTCGACGTCGGAGATGAGGCCGACGCGCGCTCGGGGGTCGACGACCGTGACCGGCGCGCTCACGGGGGCGCCGGCCGCCGGGGTGATGAGCGCCGAGTGCTGGCCGGGCGGCAGGCCGTGGTCCTCGACGATGACGTCAATGTAGCCCGATTCGTCCGAGCGCGTGGCGATGGTCCGGGTGCCGATTGTCACGGTGACGGGGAGGAAGCCGACCTGCGTGGTGAAGAACTGGCGCCAGCCGCGCTGGGCCTGCTCGGGTAGGAAGCGGGCTGCTTCTTCGTTGGGGTCGGCCATGAGGGCGCGGCCGAGCACCCTCAGCGACGACGTCGAACCGTAGCCCATGTACGGCTGGATGAGCGGCAGCCAGCCCTGGCGGCGACGGCGGACGATCCCGCGCCGGTTGTATTCCTGCTCGAACTGTCGGGCGAAGTCGGCCAATCCCACGGTCGTGATTCTACCCGGGCAGGGCGAGCGGTGGGCGACTGGATTCCTCCCTGGCACGGCGGGCGAGGCGACGTGAGATGTGTGGTCGTGGTCGTGGTCGTGGTTCCGGGCGCCGTCGTGTGGGAGCTCCTTCAG
>JAUMUM010000031.1:4944-7583 GCA_030530685.1 Actinomycetaceae bacterium
CGTGGTCGTTGGCGGGTGGCTGGCTCGCATGGTGCTGATGGGGCGGTGCGGATGTGACAGGTGCGCGTGTGGCGGCACAGTGGGCAAGGTTAGGGCGGGTGGCTCGCCGCTGAACTACCCGCCAATTTCACGGTAGGCGGGCGGGCGAGCGATGGCAAGGGGCGTGAAGGCGTTCCGGCCGATTCGTCTCACATATTGGCACTATTAGGTCTGTGGGCGGCGGCGTATTGTCTCACTTTTCGGACTTGCTGGAGTCGCGGTATGTTCAGTTTTCCCGCGCGGTGTTTCAGCGCGTCTGGCGCACCTGACCCAGCGGCGAGCCGGCGTCGCTGGTCCAGATCCGAGCGTGCTCCATGGAACGGGACCTTTTGCCACGCCAGGGTTGGGAGCTTGTGCCGCTCGGCCGGCCACGCCCGGCCGGGACGTTCACGTCGCCGGCCCGGACAATGCCGAGACGGCGCCGGTAAACAAGAGCACACTGGTAAAATCCGTGCATGAGCAATGGCGCCCCGAAGACAATTTGCATTGGCGAGACGATGGCGATGGTGACGTCGTCCGACGCGAGCCCAGTCGCGCATGCGGCCAGCGTGACGGTGAGCCCTGGCGGGGCGGAGTCGAATGTGGCGCTGCACCTGCACGAGGGCGGATGCCGCTCGATGTGGATTTCCCAGCTCGGCGAGGACCCGCTGGGCACGCGGATTCTTGACGCGTTGGCTTCGCGCGGCGTCGACACGCGCTACGTCACCAGGGCGAGCGAGGCGAACACCGGCATCTACATCAAGGACCCGACGCCGCAGGGCTCGCGCGTCTACTACTACCGGAAGGGCTCGGCGGCTTCGCTGCTCGGGCCGGACGCGGCGGCGGACTGGCCGCTGGAAGAGGCCGAGCTCGTGCACATGTCGGGCATAACGCTCGCGCTTTCGGACAGCTGTCGGGAGCTCGTCTTCGAGGTCATGCGGCGGGTCGCGGCCAGCGAGGGCACGCTCATGTCCTTCGACGTGAACTACCGGCCCGCGCTGTGGGGCGTGGCGGAGGCCGCCCGGGTGACGCGCGAGGCGGGGCAGCGGGCCGACGTCGTGCTCGTGGGGCTCGACGAGGCCGGGGTGCTGTGGGGCGTGCGCACCGCGGAGGAGGTGGCGGCGCTGTTCCCGCGGGCGCGGTACGTCGTCGTCAAAGATGGCGCGCGCGAGGCCGTCGAGTTCGCGCGCGGCGAGGGGACAGAGGCCGATCGGGCAGCCGGCGGAGGTGGCTGCTCGGGTGGAGGTGCTGGCCGCTCGGGTGAGGGCCCGGGCGGTGTTGCTGGCAGTTCCGGCGATCCCGGTAGCTCGGGCGCTGGTGCGGATGGCGAGGTCGTTACGAGGGTGCCGGCGTGGCAGGTGGACGTCGTCGAACCCGTTGGTGCCGGCGACGCCTTTGCCGGCGGTTACCTTTCCGGTCTGCTGCGCGGCAAGCCGGCCGTCGAGCGGCTCGAACTGGGGCATTCCATGGCGGCGTGGGTGATGGGCTGCGCCGAGGACAACCGTTCGGGCCACGGCCCAGAGGTGCGAAGGTAGGAGTGGCTTGGTAGGCCAGCCTGGGCGATACGCCAGATCTTGGTGTCGCGGGCGCGGCCTCGGCGGACGCTGGGCGGGCGTATTGCGCAGCAGTTTGAGGTTGGCCGAGTCCGGATGGCCTGGTGGTCGGCGCGTGCAGAGTTTGGCGTTTCGGGAAGGCGTGGCGTGGCGCACTGGTCGCTGCGGTGTCGATTCGAGTGGCAGGGTATGGGCGACAAAAGCGGCCCGCTCTACGAAAGCCGCAAGGAATGGGGGCCGTCAGCTTGCGGATGGGGACACAAGCTCAGTGCCCACAGTGACGCGTGTGCATCGGTCATACTTGATACTGCGTCACGCACGACGTTGCGACGTGACTTTTTCATGAAGAAAAATCGAATTGCGGCGGCGTGGGCAGTGCGCAACTGAGCGAAGCACGCCCTTCTATTCAAAGACGTAGGAGTGGATGATGACATCTGGAGCAATTGCGGGTGGGGCCACGATATTTCTCAGTGTTGCTGTGGTGGCTGCGGTGGCGGTGGCTGTGGTTCGATGGCTAAGACGACGCAGGGAAAAGAGACGCTGAGTTGCTGCCGTGGCGACGGTGGGGCCGAGTTGACGGACGCTTGTCGCCGACGGCGATGGTGACGGCTCAGACGAGTGGTCCTCGGCATCCGCGAGGGGCAGTGTGGCGTTGGCGTGGGACGCTGCGGGACTGTCGTGACGGGCGAATGTGCTTGACTGTGGACGGGGCGGGAGATTGTGTTACTCGCGCCGAATGCGGTACCTCTGGTTGATTCAACCGGGGTACTTGCACCGTGCGTCATCAACAAAAAACCTCAACCATCCCAACCAACTGTCAGGAGTCAGGCGCAACCCACACAGGAAGAACTTGCGCCTGCGTTTCTTCGCGGCGCCCTGGTGTGTTGCGTGCTGTTCCTGCGACATGGCTGGTCGGGCTGGCGGGTGGGTGGGGTGTTTGGCCTCTGGGTGGGTGTCTGGGTGGTGGGTTAGTTGGTCAGGACGGATTCGGCTTCGTAGAGGTCTAGGGTGGTGGTGGCTGTGGTGGTGGCGGTGCCGTCGATGGGGTGGGTTGTGCCGTTGAGGGTG
>JAUMUM010000016.1 GCA_030530685.1 Actinomycetaceae bacterium
GCGTGATTCTCCTGGTTGTGCGTGAAGTCTTCGGCTGCCGGGGCCTCCGGTACGCCTTCGGCTGCCGGAGCTTCCGGCGTGGCCGATTGCAGGGCGGCATCGAAGGTGAAGAGCCGCTCGAGCGAATCCGTGACGGCTGCAATGGCCGCGGCGCGATCGCAGCCCGTGTAGCCGTCCTCCTCTGCGCGGCTCCACAGGTCGAGCGCCGATCGGTTGATCATGCCCGCCACGTCGACGAGTGCGCGCACGCGCGGGTCGCTTTCCTCCAGGCGCAGACGCTGGGCGGCAAAGCACCTGATGCGATCGGCGAAGATACGCACCCTTTCGTGCAGCACCGGATTCAGCTCCGGATTGTCCCGCAGCAGCACGGGCATCTTGGCGGCATATCGCTCGGCCCCCGGAACGTTGGCGTAGGCGTCGGCGAGCAGGTCGCGCAGATCGTGCAACAGGTTGCCACCACCTGCCACGAAGCGCTCGACGGCCCGTTCGCTCGGGCTCGGTATACCGCCGACGACGAGGTCGGCCTTCGTCGGGAAATAGTTGAAGACCGTCCGCCGCGAAACGCCGGCGCGCTGGGCGACGTCGTCAATGGTCATCGCCGCGTAACCACGTTCGAGGGCGAGGTCGATGGCGGCAGTCCGGATGGCCACGCGCGTGCGCTGGGCGTTCTGGCTGCGGAGGTCGAGATTCACGCAGAACAGGGTACACTCGGTGCAAATTTGCACCTAATGCAGAGCCAGTTAGGTCGGTCACCGGCATTGCCGCGGTGCCGATCCGGCGAGGTTCACGCGATCACCCCTCGCTGCGGACACACCGATCGCGACCCCTGCCGTTGGCGTCCGTACCGGGCAGTACCAGCCGGAGGTCGCCCACGGGAGATCTCACCGATCGCGGGCTTCCTCCAGCGATGGCACGCCAGCGGCCGGCTACGCGGAAAGGACCGCGCCGATGCTCGCCACGACGACGAGCCCTAGCCCGATCCAGGCCGCCAGGCCGAGCGACTGCCCGAGGATCACGAGCCCGGCCAATGCCGCGACCGCCGGCGCCATGGCCATGAGGATCGAGAAGGTCGCGGCCGGCAGTCTGCGCAGCGCCAGCATCTCCAGCGCATATGGCAGGGCCGAAGACAGCAGCGCGACGGCCGCACCAGCCAGCAGCACCGGCGGCTCGAAGAGGACCGTCCCGGCGGTTGTCAGGGCGATGGGCGCGACCGCGAGGGCACCGATCGCCCTGCCGATCGGCAGGGCTGCCAGGCCACGGAAATGCTCACCGGCACGCCACACAACCACCACCGCCCTCTTCGCCACCACTCGATCTCCTATTACTACGAACCGTAGCGTTGTGTTATCAATGTTTCATGGCAGAACGCGAGAAGCTAACCGTCGACCGCGGAACGGGGCACATTGCCATTGAGGTGTCCGGAAGCGGGCCGCTCGTTCTGTGCGTGCCGGGTATGGGCGAGTCGCAGGCCGCCTTCCGTCATCTCACCCCGGGGCTAATCCAAGCCGGCTACCGCGTGGCGACCATGGACCTGCGCGGACACGGCGACAGCTCGGCCACCTTCGACTCCTACGACGACGAAGCCGCCGCCGGCGACGTCCTGGCCGCAATCGAGGCTCTCGGCCAGGCCTCAGCCGCCGTCGTCGGCAACTCCATGGGGGCGGCCGCAGCCGTCATCGCCGCGGACCGCGACCCAATGGCCGTTGCCCGGTTGATACTCATCGCTCCGGCGGTGCGCGACCACTCTTCGGCCGTTGGCCGCGCATTGACGCGCCTCGGCCTCATGCGCCCGTGGGGACCGGCCGTCTGGCGCCACTATTACAATCGCATTTTCGGCCAACCCCGGCCATCGGACCATGCCGAGCACGTCGCGCGCGCCCTCGCCCTGCTGAGCCGGCCGGGATACTGGACGGCATTCCAGGCGACGACGCGCACCTCGCATGCCCCAGCCGAGGCGGCGCTCGCGCGAGTCCGGGCGCGCAGCCTGGTCATCATGGGCGACGCCGACCGGGATTTCCCCGATCCGGCAGAGGAAGCCGCATGGCTCGCCGAGGCGCTGGACTGCGAATATCACGTGATGGCCGGCGCAGGGCACTATCCAATGGCGGAGCGGCCCGAGGCCACGCTCGCCCTCGTCCTTCCCTTCCTCGCCGAAACGGACGACGCCCTCAGCTGACATTCCGCATCGCCCTGCCCGGGCCGCGTCGACTCGCGCCGCTTCACGCGCGCACAGCCTGCGGCAGCCCGCGCCGCTCCCAACAGTTACCGCTCCAACCACGCGAGCGGGCAGCCCGGACACCCCAGGTCAGGTCGCGGTCGGTGCCGGTCGTCACGATCCGTGCCCACGCACAAGCGGGCACCCCGCCCCACATCCGCCAATAATTGACCGTGGCGCAAGTCTCACTCGTCGTGGCACCATTGAATATAGTCCAGTCCCCTCGCCACGAAAAATCCTTACTGCAAGAAGATTCCTCTAAACGATCAACACGATACGGCAGGCTGAACATGGTAAAAAGGCAGGTTCCCAATCCCCGCGAAATCTTCGAGCTCATGCAATTCCGCAAGCCGGAGCTCAACGCATGCAAGCGCCGCCTCGATCGCGCGCTGACCATCTACGACCTCCGCAAGATCGCCAAGCGCCGCACGCCGAAGGCCGCCTTCGACTACACGGACGGCTCGGCCGAAGGCGAGCTCTCGCTGGCTCGCGCACGCCGGGCATTCGAGGATGTCGAGTTCCACCCGTCTATTTTGCGCGACGTTTCCGAGGTCGACACCTCAACGCAGATCTTCGGCGGTCAGTCGGCATTCCCCTTCGGCATCGCGCCCACTGGCTTCACCCGCCTCATGCAGACCGAGGGCGAGGTGGCCGGCGCCTCGGCGGCCGGCGCCGCGGGCATTCCCTTCACGCTGTCGACACTCGGCACCACCTCCATTGAGGACGTCAAGGCCGCGAACCCCCACGGGCGCAACTGGTTCCAGCTCTACGTCATGCGCAAGCGCGAGATCTCCTACGACCTCGTCCGGCGCGCGGAAAAGGCCGGCTTCGACACTCTCATGTTCACCGTCGACACGCCGGTTGCGGGCGCCCGCCTGCGCGACAAGCGCAACGGTTTCTCGATCCCGCCGGCAATCACGGCCGGCACAGTCCTCGACGCCAGCATCCGCCCCTGGTGGTGGTGGGACTTCCTGACGACGCCCAAGCTCGAGTTCGCCTCCCTGTCCTCGACGGGCGGAACGGTGGCCGAGCTTCTGGATTCGGCGATGGATCCGACGATTTCCTTCGAGGACCTCGACATCATCCGCAGCATGTGGAACGGCAAGATCGCCGTCAAGGGCGTGCAGACCGTGGAGGACGCTCGGATCCTCACGGACCTCGGCGTCGATGGCATCATCCTGTCCAACCACGGCGGGCGCCAGCTCGACCGCGCGCCCATCCCCTTCCACCTCCTGCCCGAGGTCGTCAAGGAAGTGGGCAACGAGGTCGACGTCGTCCTCGACACCGGCATCATGAACGGGGCCGACATCGTCGCCTCCATCGCCATGGGGGCCAAGTTCACGCTCGTCGGCCGCGCCTACCTCTACGGGCTCATGGCCGGCGGCCGCGAGGGTGTGGACAAGACGATCGAGATCCTCACCGACCAGATCGTGCGCACGATGAAGCTCCTCGAGGTGCCGACGGTCGCCGAGCTCGAGCCACGGCACGTCACCCAGCTCGAGCGGCTCATCCCGCGCGCGAAGAACGGCTCCTTCCAGCCCGACGCGGCGGGGTGAGGGCCAGGCGATTCGGCGGGTGGCGACGGGCCCGAGTGCTCGGGCTATAGGCCACCCGCCCGACGGCGGAGGCAGGCCCGGGGCTTCGGCCGCTATCTGGCAGGTGATGGTGGCCGAAGCCCCTCCTTCGCGATGGCAGGCTTCGCTGGATAGGCTGGGCCTCGCTCTTCATGCCAGGCCCAGCCAGTTGGGCCAGTCACCGCCGGTCGCACCGGGCACCACAAACATGGCAGGGCAGGCCTCTTTCCGCCGGGACTGGCCTCCTTCGGCACAACCACGTCCTTCGGCAGGGCCACCGTCGGCTAGCGTCCGGCGCGCTCGACGACCTCGCGCAGTTGGACGAGGCGCGCGGTGAGGGCGGCGAGCTCGGCGTCGTCAATGTCGCCAAGAACGTCGTCGAGCGCGCGGTCGAATACGGCCTCGGCCTCGCGCAGGCCCCGCTCCCCCGACTCGGTCAGGACAATGAGGCTGCTGCGCCGGTCGTCGGGATTGGGCACGCGCTGGACGAAGCCGTCGGCGGCAAGACGGTCCGTGAGCCGACTCGCCGCGCCGACGGTCACCCCGAGCCGGGAGGCGATGTCCTGGACGCGCGCGGCCTGCCCCGAGCCGACGACCCGCAGGTAGGACAGTCGCGCGGCACGCAGAGTTCCGGCCGCGGCCAGTCGGCGGTCGACGGCGTCCCACAGGGCGGCCTCGTGCGCAACGAGGGTCCCAAAGTAATCGCGGCGACGTGCAGACACGCTCCCATGGTACCCGGACGGCGATGCGGCCCGTGGCGTGCGCCCGCGCGCATCCCCAACAGGAGGACACTTGCCCGCAAACTGGCCGGCCGGCTCGGGTACTCCGCACACCGCGGCATCCCGGGCGCCAATTGCCGTCACCCCTACCTTTGCCGCCCGACGACGAGATCGGCGGCCCACCGCCCCGTGAAGGCCGCCGAATCCGTCCACGGCCACCCGATCGAATCGCCCGCGAGGATGATGCGCCTACCTTCGGCGTGCCGCCGGTACGCCGCGATCCGGCCGATCCGAACGGGAGGGCTGGCCGGCATCGCGTGGGGTATGCGAACGACGGCGGCGCTCTCGTCCTGCGCGATCAGCGCATCTTCGAGGCCGGGCTGCTCGGCCAATTCGGGAATGATGCAGTAAGCGTCCGTGACGAAGTTGGCGCCGGCTTCCATCACGCAATCGTTGAACTCGCGGGTGTGGACGCGGCCGCCCACGCGGTGCGAGCCTTCGAGCACGGCGACCTTCGCGCCCGCACGCTGGAGGGTCCAGGCCGCTGTCAGCCCGCTGATGCCCGCCCCGACAACGATGACGTCGAACATCTCTTTCCTTCCCACCGGAGCCGAACGCCGCGCAGGCCGATAGCGCCGTCCAAGTCTCGCTACGGCCGATCCGAACCGCCGACCGTCCGGCGCGCATGCGGGCATGCGGGCATGCGTCATCGCACCCGGCACGCCGCGAAACCTCCCCATCGTGATCGCGCGGCCCGGCACCTATAGAATCTTGAACAGGACTTCGAATGATAGCTTCACCGCAACATCACGGCAAGACATCACGGCAATCTCGACCAAAGGAATATCATGGCGATCCGTCCGCATCTGGTAACTTTCAGCGTCCCCGTGGACGACCTCAGCGCCGCAGCCGATTTCTACCGGCAACTGCTCGGCAAGGAGCCGGTCGAACCCACCCCCGGCAAGCTCGAGTTCGAGCTCGTCAATGGTGCGTGGCTCCAGTTGAACGGTGACCCTGCAGAAGACGGCAAGCCCGCGCGCGTCTTGCTCAGCGTGGACGACATCGAATCGGCCGTGGCCGACGCCAAGGAATCCGGGGCTGAGGTCGGCGACATCGAGTCGTTCGCGGACCTGCTCGCGTGGGCCGAGGGGACCGGGCCCGGTGGCCAGCGCTTCTCGCTCATCGCTGTCAAGCGCTGAAGGTCTCTGCGCCCACCCGGCGATCTCACGAGTCGGCACGATCGGTGGCAAACGGTGTAGCCTCGACAGACGACGTAGAACGGAGTCGCATCATGAAAGTACTCGTACTCGGAGCCACCGGCCGTTCTGGCTCGGCCACCCTCGCCCACCTGTCGGGCCAAGTGGAGACGATCGCGGCGCTTCGCGCCGAAGCGGACATCGAACGCCTTCCCGAACACCTGCGCGGCCTACCGACGGCACTCGTCGACCTGAACGACCCCGACACTCTTCGCAAGGCCGCCAGGGGCGTCGACGTCATCGTCAATGCCATACGCCTGCGCGGGGACATTCGCAGCACCGAACTCGTTGACCTTCACCGCACTATCTTCGGTGCCGCTGAGGGCCCATCGGCATCGGTGCCGGGCGGCCCCCTCATTGTCACGGTCGGCGGCGCCGGGGCACTCTTCCAGAGCGACGGCACCCGCTTCTGGCAGAGTTTGAGCTTCCCTTCCCGCGCACTGCCGCGCGGACGCGCCCAGGCAAACCTGCGCGACTACCTGGAAGCCGGGTATGCCGGCGATCGCTGGGCCTACCTCATCCCGCCGCCAGCCTTCTATCCCGACGGTCCGGCCACGGGCGTCTACCGTCTCCTCCATCCTGGCGACGACGAACCGGCTTTCGCCCGCAGCGAGATCAGCTACTCGGACTTCGCGCTCGCCGTCGCCGATGCCGCGCTGGTCGGCCGCACGGGGACCAGGCTCGTGGCAGGAGCCGCCTGGCAGTAGACAGTCCACCCCGAGGCGCGGCTCGACCATCCCCGTGCGCGCCCCGGCACCACGAAACAGCGCGCCAATACCATCCCGTCAAGGAATCGAAAGGAAACCCATGGCTCATCCCGAAGCCCACCAAGCCCCCGTCGACCCGCGCGACACACCGATCCCGGCCGAGGAGGTCAACGCCGAGCCGCGCTACCTCATGTACTCGGTCTTCCGCACGACGGGCCAGGTATTCGAGGCCGACGCCGCGGCAGCCGAGGCCGCCGTGCTCGAAGCCGGCGTGACGATCCGCGGCTGGTACGACATCGGAGGCTTCCGCGCCAACGCCGACCTCATGCTGTGGACGCTCGCCAATGGCCCGGAGCAGCTGCAGGCCGCCTACCACGCCCTGCGCGCCTCAGCCCTAGGGCGCGACCTGGAGCCGGTGTGGTCGTGCGTCGGCATCCACCGCCCCGCCGAGTTCAACGCCCGGCACACGCCGGCCTGCTTCTCCGGCGTCGCGCCGCGCCCGTGGGTGTGCGTCTACCCCTTCGTGCGCAGCTACGACTGGTACTACATGGACGACGAAAAGCGCTCGCGCATTCTCGCCGAGCACGGCCGCTCGGGACGCGAGTACCCGGACGTCAAGGGCTCGACGACGTCGGCCTTCGCGCTCAACGACTACGAGTGGCTGCTCGCCTTCGAGGCCGATGAGCTGCACCGCCTGACCGACGCCATGCGCCACCAGCGCAACCTCGAGGCGCGCCTGCACGTGCGCGAGGAAATCCCGTTCTTCACCGGGCCGCGCGTCGAGCTGGCGCAGTGGGCGCAGCGCCAGCCTTGAGGCAGCGGCGGCCTTGGGGCGCGGCGCCAGCCCTGAGGAGGCCGAACAACTCCGGTACGTTTAGCACCCGGTGCTGCTCGGACGCCCGGGGTCAAGCGCCAACCTTGAGGCAGCCGCGGTCCGCAAAAGCCGGGCGCACATACGTGAATACCGACCGGTCCAAGGCCGCCCGGCCTGTCCGCTGCCGTGTGGACAGGCCGGGCGGCTCTCCCTATGCTCATCACATGCATGGTGAATACAAAGTGCCGGGTGGCAAGCTGGTCGCGATCGACGTCGAAACCGATGGCAACGTCCTGACGAGCGCCGCGCTTTCCGGCGACTTCTTCCTCGAACCCGACGACGCCCTCGATCAGATCAACGAAGCCCTGGTTGGCATGCCGGCCGACGCCTCCGTGGCCGCCTTCGCCCAGTCCATCTCCAGCCGCCTGTCCCCCGAAGCCAAGCTCATTGGCTTCACGCTCGAATCCGTGGGCATCGCGGTGCGGCGGGCTCTCGGGCGCGACGTCGGCTGGGCGGACCTGACCTTCGACGTCATCGGCCCCGTGACGCTCGACCCGCGCATGCACGTCGCGCTGGACGAGGTGCTCGCCGGTGAGCTGGCACGGGGCGAAGTCGGCCCGAGCCTGCGAATTTGGGAATGGGACCAGCCGCTCGTGGTCATGGGCGCATTCCAGTCTTACCGCAACGAGATCGACGACGAAGGCCGCGCCCGCCACGGTATCAACGTCGTGCGGCGCATCACCGGCGGTGGCGCCATGTTCATGGAGCCGGGCAACTGCGTGACGTATTCGCTCGTGGCGCCGAGCGACCTCGTCGACGGGATGAGCATCGAGGAAAGCTACGAGTTCCTGGACCAGTGGGTCATGGGTGCGCTCGCCGAAGTCGGTGTTAACGCCCGCTACGTGCCGCTCAATGACATTGCCTCGGACAAGGGAAAGATCGCCGGTGCCGCGCAGCGTCGCATCAACGGCGTCGTCCTCCACCACGTGACAATGGCCTACGACATCGACGCCGACAAGATGCTTGAGGTCCTGCGGATCGGCCGCGAGAAGCTCTCCGACAAGGGGACGACGTCGGCCAACAAGCGGGTCGACCCGCTCCGCTCGCAGACACAGCTGCCGCGCGAGCAGATCATCGACTCGTTCCTGACCTACTTCGAGGCCAACTACGCGACCCGACGCCGCGAGTACACCGAAGCCGAGCTTGCTGCCGCCCAGGAGTTGGTGGATACCAAGTTCTCCTCCGAGGAGTGGACCAAGCGCGTGCCGTGAGTGCGCCAGTGGCGTGCCGTAAACCCGGCGCGCCGCCACGCCACCTCTCTAGACCACGAACTGCTCCATGTAGCGCTTGCTAAGCCTGATGCTGTCGAGCACCCGCTCGCGCGAGCCCTCGAAGGCCCGGTCCTCGATTTCGATGCAGGCACAGCCCTCGTAGCCGATGTCGGTCAGGGCGCTGACGTAGGCGCCCCAATCGACGTCGCCGAGCCCGGGGATCTTGGGCGCCATGTACTCCAGCGGGTAGGCCATGATCCCCACCTGGTTCAGCTTGTGTTCGTACAGCTTGATGTCCTTGAAGTGGACGTGGACGATGCGGTCGGCGAATTCGTAGAGCGGGGCGATGTAGTCGATCATCTGCCACACGAAGTGGGAGGGATCGTAGTTGATGCCGAGGCTGCGGCTGGGCAGGATCTCGAAGACCTTGCTCCACACGTCCGGCGTCGTCATGAGGTTGTGCCCGCCCGGCCACTGATCGGGGCCGAACAGCATCGGACAGTTCTCGAGCCCAATGCGCACGCCGCTGGCTTCGGCCAGCTCGACGATCGGCGGCCAGACCTCCTCGACGATCCGCAGGTTGTCCTCGACGGTCTTGTGCTGGTCGCGGCCGATGAACGTCGTGACCATGCCGACGCCGAGCTTGGCGCTGGCCCTGATGACGTTCTTCAGGTGGGCGATGGTCGCCTCGCGCTTGGCGGCGTCCGGGTCGAGCGGATTGGGGTAGAAGGCCAGCGAAGAGATCTCAACGCCCGTGGTGCGCGCATAGTCGACGACGTGCCGGGCGTAGGCATCGTCGGCCAGGACCCGTTCCACGTCGATGTAGGCCACTCCTGCGTAGCGCCGTTCGGCCTCGCCGCGCGGCCAGCAGGCGACCTCGACGCAGGCCAGGCCGAGCCCGGCGGCGATGTCGATCATTTCTTCATACGTGGCGTCATCGAGAATCGCGCTGACCAGTCCGAGTTTCATGTCTACTTTCCTTTCTGCTGCTGCGGTGTCTTCGGTGGGATGGTGTTGGTTTGCTTCCGGGGTGCTTGTGGCGGTTTTTGGGGCACTGTCGCTGACCGCTGGCCTACTCTTATAGGTGCTTGGGCCGACATCGCCAACCTTCAAGCTGACGTCGTTACCTGCCAACGTCGTCCCTACCGCGACCGCTCCCCCGGCTGCCGTTGCCGCGTCGCTACGGCAGGACCCGGATGCTGCGCCCGGTCTGGCTGGACTCCACGCCCGCGAAGACCGCCCGCATGGCGTGCACGACGCTCTCGCCGGAGATCAGCGGCTCGCCCCCGCCCTCGATGCAGCCGGCGAATGCCTCGACGATCCCTGTGGAGGTTTGCGCGTCGTTGGTCTGGATGCCTTCGAGTCTGTAGTCGACCTCCTCGCCGTTTCTCAGCACGAGTCGCAGCGCGTAGGCCGGGTCGTCGTAGATGCGCATGATGCCCTGCGTGCCGTAGAGGATTGTCGTGTTGTCCTCGGCCCCGTAGTGGGTCCAGCTGGCCGTCATTGTGCCGACGACGCCGCTGTCCATGGTGTAGATGCACATGGCGTTGTCGTCGACGCCGATGAGGCGGCCGTCGGGGCTGCGCTTGTCGAGTGTGGCCACCTTTGCCGTGACCTCGGCGACCTTGGCGCCCAGCAGGTACTGGATGAGGTCGGTTTTGTGGACGCCGAGGTCTGCCAGGGCTCCCATGGCGGCGGCCTTAGCGTCGAAGAACCAGGTGCCGGCGCCGGGGTTGATGCTCCACGTCTCCGGGCCGCCGTGGCCGAAGGTCGTGCGGAAGGTCAGCACGTCGCCAATCACCCCGGCCTCGACGAGTTCCTTGGCCTTGCGGTGGGCGGGCGCCAGGCGCTGGTTCTGGTCGATCATCAGTACCTTGCCGGCTGTGGCGGCCGCCTCGAGCATGGCCTGGCAGTCTTCGATAGTTGTTGCCATGGGCTTTTCGCACAGGACGTGCTTGCCGGCCTCGAGGGCGGCAATCGCGTGCTCGGCGTGGACGGCGTTGGCCGTGCAGATGCTGACGGCGTCGATGCTTTCGTCGGCGAGCAGGTCGGCGAGCCTGGCGTATGCGGTGCCGCCGTACCTGCCGGCCAGCTCCTGCGCCCGGCTGTGCGTTCGGCTGAAGTAGGCGGCAATCTGCGTGCCGTCGTGGGCGAGGTATTCGGGGATGTGGCGCACCTGGGCGATCTTCCCGCATCCGATGATTCCGACTCTGATCATTTCGGTCTTTCCTTTCCGAGACGTCGCCGCACCTTCATTGGCACCGCACCCTCGCTAACGCAGCGTCTTCGTCGACGCCGCGCCTTCAGCACCGCTGACGTCATTGGCTTTGCCCGATGTCGTCAACGGTGTTACCCGATCTGTTGTTTGCCCCGTCCTGTGCGTCGGCGCATGGGACTGGGCGCTTGTTCATCTCATCACCTTTCCCGTCGGCGCGCAAGACTTTTCGCGGAGCCGCGGGGAAAGAGGCGCGGGCGAGGCCCGCCGGTCACGTATTCGCCTGTCGCAGGCCCGCCGCGGCATCCGTTCCCGAACGTCCGCGCCCGGTTTGCACAAATGCAGCGAGCGCGCATAGGCTGGAGCGTCCCGGCAACGAGGCGTTCAGACTCGACCAGTGCACGCGCATTGACCAGCCGGGCCCGTCCAGGAGTGTTCACGTGGACACACGCACGATTCTCGAAATCATCGGGTGGACAGGCTCCGGCCTCGTCGTCCTGTCCCTCGTCGTCGCCAATCAGCGCACCTTTCGCTGGCTTAATTTCGCGGGTGCTTTCATCGTCACGACGTACAATCTCATTTTGGGAGTGTGGCCCGCCGTCGGAATGAACGCCGTCATCGCGCTCATCGACCTGTACTGGCTGATGCGCCTGCACGCCGAGGCGAAGGCGCCGGGCTTGGAGGCATCTGGCCCGAAGGCACAAGGAAATCGGCCTGCCGAGGTTGACGTTTCCGCGAATGCGGGTGCCGCCCGACTGGCGTGATTGGCGAAGGTGCGGCCGGCGGACGTTGAGGGATGGCGCGGAAACCGGCTGGCGTGATGTCCGCGCCCCGGTCGAGCTCGCGGGTCCGACCCGGGCGGCCCACGCCCACGCCCGCGCCAGGCTTGCCGGCAATGGCCGTGCGTTCAGCGCCCCGGGAATGCGGCGCCGAGTTCGTCGAGGACGGTGCGTTCGCGCGCCTTGGGCCGGCGAACGACGACGCGCGGAGGCCGGGCGTTACCGTGCGGCTCCATTAGATGTGACAGGTGGACGGCAACGTCGGCGAACAGCACTCGGTAGAGCGCGCCCGAGTCGACGAAATCGATGATGTCGACCTTGGGAATGCTCGTGCGTTCGCGCGCCAAGGGTACGACCGCGCGCGAACGCACTTCCCCACCAACATCCAACACGTCGTAGGCGGCCATGAAGCCGGTGTCGCCTTCATCGCCGTACAACCCGCTCGGAATAATGTCATAGGCGGACGCCTCGGCCCGGACTCTGACCTCCTGAAGGCGACGCCGAAGCAGTGGCGAAAGCCGCTCGGGGATATGCTCGCGCCAACGCCCATCGACGAGCATGTGCGGGACGGGATGGATACGGAAGTGGGTGCCGACCGCCGCCTCCAAGGAGTCGAGCAGTTCGCCCCAGCTATCCGCGGCCGTATCCGCCAGAAGAAGGTCGTTGCGGGCCACGGGAATGACCACCCAGGGCGTGCCCGTTTGCTCCTCGAAGCGAGCGACGATCGCGCCCAGGGCAAGCGCGTCGGCAAACCACGAGGCCTCGTGGCCCTCCGGGGTCAGCAGGGCAACGACGCCGGGGCCGAGCCCTATGTGGCCGTAAACGAGACTGTCGCCAATCTCGTGGAAATTGACAAGTGCGCGGTTGGCCAACTGGAAGTCGTCGAACTCCGAGCGCGCTGCAGGCAGAGCCGAATCCGAGACGATCCGCAGAGTATTCGGTTCGTCAACAGCAAGTCCAAAACCAATGAAGTCCGTCAGCCACTGCACGCACGCCGGCCGGATGGCATTCTCGCCGGAAAAATAGGCAGCGCCGCGGACCAGTGGCACGACGCGATCCAACTCGGAGCGATCGGACTCTGCGCTATCGCCGGGCGTCTTTGAGCCGCGAAGCTTGTCCAGTCCCAGGTGCACTCGCTCGATGCGGTCCTGCTCGGTTTCATTCGGGCCGGCGGGCTCGGCGAGCGCTGGATTGACCCTCCAGATCTCGCCATCGACAAAACGTACCTCGACCATCCCGTGGCTCGCGGGGTCTCCGGCCGGAGGCGGCCCCGCCTTCATGACGTCGGGGTGCATGGAAAAGATGCGTATCGCTTCCTCGTAATTCACTCCTTGAGCATACGAACGGCCGACGGGGTTTCGCGATGGAATTGTCTGGGGAGCTCTATGCGGTAAGGGCGCCGGGCCGTGCCGTGATTTGTAAGCGTTCGCGACGGAGAGGCCGAGTACTTGCCGCGCATCCGCGAGCGTTCGCGACGGAGAGGCTGCCGGAGCCTGCGGCTAGGCCTGGAAGCTTACGCCGTCCGGTCTCGGCTGCCAGCTTCCACTCAGCTCGCTTGCTGTACTGACCGGAGCGTCGATCGGCCCCAGCGAATGCTCAGCCTTGACAGGTGACGTCGAAGTCACCTATCATCCTCAACGTGACCACTTCTGATGACACGGTGCTCCTAGCCCTCTACCATCCAGGCCGACGGGCACTGTTGGATGCACTACATGAGCGCGATGGCCAGAGCGTGACCGAGCTCGGCCAGGTACTCCCAGAGCTGGGTCGTCACGCCGTCCTGAAGCACCTGGGCGTGTTGGAACATGCCGGACTGGTCACATCCCACAAGGCAGGGCGAACCCGCCTCTGCTACCTCAATGCCGCCCCCCTGGTCGCGTTGGCGCAACGTTGGCTTGACGACTACGCCCTGGGCTGGGGACAGGCACTAACTCGCCTCAAGACCACGTCCGAAAGGAGACCGGAGACCATGACCCCCACGCCCCTGCACCGCCACGCCATCGTCATCGACGCCTCGCCCGAACGCGTCTGGACCGCCCTCACCCAGGAGTGCGCCTCCTGGTACTTCACCACCACGCTCAACTCGTCCCTGCAACCGGGCAGCGACTACACCTACACCTATCCCGACGGACGACTGGCCGCTGAGGGCAAGATCATCGTGGCCGACCCCGGCAAGCGCCTTGAGATGACCTTCTCGCCGACGTGGGATGATGCTGTTACACCGGAAGCCCCGTTCCGTATGGTGTGGTCGCTCGCGGCCCAAGGCCGCGTCACCTTGCTCACCGTCGAACACTACGAGCTCGACCCGTCCTCTGAGACGGCGCGACAGGTGGGGCCCGGCAGCCTGTTCCTCATCTCCAACATCAAGACCTGGATTGAGACCGGCCAGCCCATGCACAACTGAGGTTCGGAAACCGCCCCGCGAGGGCGTGGGTGCTGGTGCTGTCTGCTCGGCTTCATGCGCAACTGAGCTTCGCGTTCGAAAGCCGCCGCACAGTTCCCACCTTTGAAGGCCGACCTTACGTGGGTATCGCGCAACGTAACGGCTGGAGCGCCGTTGCCGCTTTTGGGGCCCGACCGCAATGGCTGGATCCCAGTCCCATGTCTGGGGGACTCCTTACAGCCCTAGTCCGCCTCGAACGGGAGCCACCCCAGTCCGATGTCTGGGAACCTTCTTCAGCACAACCACGACGAGCGCAGCCCACTTACTCGCCACTTATGCCAGCATCTTTCGCCCGGCCTGGCCGCGTCCGCATAGCCGCCTTTGCTAACACGGGTGAGGTCCTCTTGGGCCTGGGAGAAGTCGTCGTCGTAATCACCCATCGCTTGGGCGTCGGCGACGATATCCGACAGCGCTTGGCCAGCGACCTTGCGCTGCCTCTCCTGGTAGTCAACGAGATCGGCAAGATAGATCCGACGATGCCGGTTCACCTTCGTGAAGGAAATCTTCCCAGCATCGAGCAGGCGAATGGTCGTTGGCCGCGACACGCCAAGGAAATCGGCCGCCTCCCGAGTCAAGAGGACCTCCTCCTGAGCGGTGACCGTGATGGAGCCCGGCCTCATCGGCCGGGAAAACCGCCGTCGACGAGTTTGAGGGCCGAACGCAGGGAGAGCCAGCAATGGAACCCGGCCTCATCGGCCTGGAAAACCCGCGCCCGTCGGGGAAGCCGATCCATAGGGCTAGGCCGCAATGGAGCCCGGCCTCATCGGCCGGGAAAACTGGCTGGTATGAGGACAATAGCGGCCGCATATCCAGCCGCAATGGAGCCCGGCCTCATCGGCCGGGAAAACCTTCCAAGCCTCAGTCGTCATGCTAGACGGGTTAAGCCGCAATGGAGCCCGGCCTCATCGGCCGGGAAAACTGCCGACGCCGTCCACCGCGTCATCGCTTCCCTCCAGCCGCAATGGAGCCCGGCCTCATCGGCCGGGAAAACTGATGACACGCGTAGGAATCTGGGCGCGATCAATATTGCCGCAATGGAGCCCGGCCTCATCGGCCGGGAAAACCCCGGACTACTACCGGATTGCTGCCCACTGGGCCGTGCCGCAATGGAGCCCGGCCTCATCGGCCGGGAAAACAGGGTATCTCTTATATAGGCGAGGAGCCTGATAGTGCCGCAATGGAGCCCGGCCTCATCGGCCGGGAAAACGGACCTCATTTCGACGCCATTAAACCACACTCTCAAGGCCGCAATGGAGCCCGGCCTCATCGGCCGGGAAAACCCCCCGTCTGTTCCCGCGACCACGTCGCACGATCCGGCCGCAATGGAGCCCGGCCTCATCGGCCGGGAAAACACCAGCAAAAACAATGACTCCACAACCAGCCAATAGGCCGCAATGGAGCCCGGCCTCATCGGCCGGGAAAACCCGCATACACGCCGAGCGCCGACACGCCGTCGTCAAGCCGCAATGGAGCCCGGCCTCATCGGCCGGGAAAACATATCACGGGCCAGTAAAGGTTCCCGTATTGGGTTGCCGCAATGGAGCCCGGCCTCATCGGCCGGGAAAACTCCTCGACCGAAGCGGTCGCGGTGGCGGTCATGGGCCGCAATGGAGCCCGGCCTCATCGGCCGGGAAAACGTCCGCAGAATCTATGGTGTTGCGAAGCGTTAGATAGCCGCAATGGAGCCCGGCCTCATCGGCCGGGAAAACGGCGGTTTCAGCGGACGCCAGTAGGGTTGCCCATAAGCCGCAATGGAGCCCGGCCTCATCGGCCGGGAAAACGCCGGCGACTTTCGACATCGAGTTTTTCATCCTAGCGCCGCAATGGAGCCCGGCCTCATCGGCCGGGAAAACCGGAAGAAGCACTGCGCCTAGCTCGCGAAGCTCGCGGCCGCAATGGAGCCCGGCCTCATCGGCCGGGAAAACACCTTGTCTTTCACGACTGGGGAGCGGGCAGCGCGTGGCCGCAATGGAGCCCGGCCTCATCGGCCGGGAAAACAAGCAGGGCGTTGAGCTCCTGCCTCATCTCAATCCGCCGCAATGGAGCCCGGCCTCATCGGCCGGGAAAACGCTTCCTGACGGCGAACACGTCGGGGCCTGACCATTGCCGCAATGGAGCCCGGCCTCATCGGCCGGGAAAACCACATGGGCCGACAAGGTCGAGCCGTACTGGGGGTGGCCGCAATGGAGCCCGGCCTCATCGGCCGGGAAAACTGGGCGCCGTAGCTTAGTACGCGCCCGTAATCGTAGCCGCAATGGAGCCCGGCCTCATCGGCCGGGAAAACCGGGCGGCCATACATGTCGCACATCTTTTCCCAAATGCCGCAATGGAGCCCGGCCTCATCGGCCGGGAAAACCGGCGTGCCCGCGATAGCTTCCTCGCGGCATTGTATGCCGCAATGGAGCCCGGCCTCATCGGCCGGGAAAACTCGCCGTAGGACTGGCCGACGGTGCGCAGGTAGGGCCGCCGCAATGGAGCCCGGCCTCATCGGCCGGGAAAACTGCGTGTCTGTCATTATAGGATGCCTTTCTCGGTTGGCCGCAATGGAGCCCGGCCTCATCGGCCGGGAAAACCGCGAAATCGAAACCCTCGCATCCTGCGTAGCAGAAGCCGCAATGGAGCCCGGCCTCATCGGCCGGGAAAACGCGGCGCGGAGTGGCGTCTCATGGAGATTCGCACAGCCGCAATGGAGCCCGGCCTCATCGGCCGGGAAAACTGGATATCTATCGGGTATGCCGGGTCGATCTTGTCGCCGCAATGGAGCCCGGCCTCATCGGCCGGGAAAACCGTACTCCTCGCGCGGATCGTAGCCCTTCGCACGCAGCCGCAATGGAGCCCGGCCTCATCGGCCGGGAAAACTAGTCCCAGGATCGGCGACGAAAGACGTGCTCGAAAAGCCGCAATGGAGCCCGGCCTCATCGGCCGGGAAAACCTGCCAAGCGGCGGGCGGGCGAAACGGACTAGCAGGCCGCAATGGAGCCCGGCCTCATCGGCCGGGAAAACACGGTAGGTGTGCTAGTGCTACGGGGCGGCCGCGGTGCCGCAATGGAGCCCGGCCTCATCGGCCGGGAAAACAAGGCCGCTTATAGTCCCGCTTGCCGCGAAAATTAGCCGCAATGGAGCCCGGCCTCATCGGCCGGGAAAACGGGCCAACCCCCGAGTTCTATGCGGCCATGGCCCGCGCTGCCGCAATGGAGCCCGGCCTCATCGGCCGGGAAAACCACCATTTCCGGTAGACTAGAGGCAACAACGAGAGGCCGCAATGGAGCCCGGCCTCATCGGCCGGGAAAACGCAAGGTGACTTCGGCACGTACTCGGCGAGCGACCGGCCGCAATGGAGCCCGGCCTCATCGGCCGGGAAAACCGGCGAGATACTCGACAGCCGCCGCACCGTCGTGCGGCCGCAATGGAGCCCGGCCTCATCGGCCGGGAAAACGTGCCCATGCGCCGGGGCCGTCGGTCGCGTGCTCCGGCCGCAATGGAGCCCGGCCTCATCGGCCGGGAAAACAGCCCAGCCGGTCCGGAAGATACCGGCCAACCACGAGCCGCAATGGAGCCCGGCCTCATCGGCCGGGAAAACTGGCTTACTCGGTAACGATCGCGCGTGTGTGGAGCGGGCCGCAATGGAGCCCGGCCTCATCGGCCGGGAAAACGTGCGTTGCGATACGCGCGCATCTTCGGCGAAACGTTGCCGCAATGGAGCCCGGCCTCATCGGCCGGGAAAACTTGCGGTTATGAGGCCAATCGTCGGCGTTCTTCCAGCCGCAATGGAGCCCGGCCTCATCGGCCGGGAAAACCGCTCTCATAGAGCAGGTCGCGACTGACGGGACCGAGCCGCAATGGAGCCCGGCCTCATCGGCCGGGAAAACATCTCGGCGACATCGCCACGATCGACTGGCAGGCGGTTGCCGCAATGGAGCCCGGCCTCATCGGCCGGGAAAACCAGAGTTTGGGCGGCTGCCGCAGGCCCAGGACCGGGCCGCAATGGAGCCCGGCCTCATCGGCCGGGAAAACTTCGCCCGCGCCGCCGAAGCCTACAAGGGGATCGAGCCGCAATGGAGCCCGGCCTCATCGGCCGGGAAAACGTCGAGCAGTACACGACGATGGCGGATTGGCAAAAAGCCGCAATGGAGCCCGGCCTCATCGGCCGGGAAAACTGGAGCTGGCGGCCTGGCTAGCCGAAGCCGAGACCGCCGCAATGGAGCCCGGCCTCATCGGCCGGGAAAACTACACCACCGAAAACCTGCCCGTCCCGACCGAACAGGCCGCAATGGAGCCCGGCCTCATCGGCCGGGAAAACCCGCGGCAAAACCACCGCCATGCAACTCATGGCACTCGACGCCGCAATGGAGCCCGGCCTCATCGGCCGGGAAAACGCGCCACGTCATCTTCGTGGACCACACGCCCTTGTGGCCGCAATGGAGCCCGGCCTCATCGGCCGGGAAAACAGGGGATGCGCCCGGGCCGGACCTTGCCAAAAGCGCGCCGCAATGGAGCCCGGCCTCATCGGCCGGGAAAACAGGGTATCTCTTATATAGGCGAGGAGCCTGATAGTGCCGCAATGGAGCCCGGCCTCATCGGCCGGGAAAACGCATTCGCCTCCAAACTCCGAACCGCCTCGCCAATCTGCCGCAATGGAGCCCGGCCTCATCGGCCGGGAAAACCGGCCCAGTCAGGTGTGACCTACCGGGGCTGGGCCGGCCGCAATGGAGCCCGGCCTCATCGGCCGGGAAAACCGGCGGCCGCGACCTGCGCTGCCTGCCCAGTCCGTGCCGCAATGGAGCCCGGCCTCATCGGCCGGGAAAACCGGAGTTTGGGCGGCTGCCGCAGGCCCAGGACCGGGCCGCAATGGAGCCCGGCCTCATCGGCCGGGAAAACCAGGCCGAGCAGGTCGCCGAGGACATCGCAGAAGAGGCCGCAATGGAGCCCGGCCTCATCGGCCGGGAAAACCAAAATATCTTTCAGTCTAAGTGTACGCCGGAAAGGGCCGCAATGGAGCCCGGCCTCATCGGCCGGGAAAACCCGACTGAGACGGCAGCTGAGGATTATCCAGGTGCCGCAATGGAGCCCGGCCTCATCGGCCGGGAAAACGAAATTAAAGATGGGGCGCGCCTTCACCGATTCCTCGCCGCAATGGAGCCCGGCCTCATCGGCCGGGAAAACACGTTCGCACGGCCGTACATGTCGCACATTTTTTCGTGCCGCAATGGAGCCCGGCCTCATCGGCCGGGAAAACACGTTCGCACGGCCGTACATGTCGCACATTTTTTCGTGCCGCAATGGAGCCCGGCCTCATCGGCCGGGAAAACCGGCCTGCCGGGCTTTGTCCATGGTCCAGGTGACGCGGCCGCAATGGAGCCCGGCCTCATCGGCCGGGAAAACGACGACGATAGTGCCGGAGCCTCGATTGTCTCCAGGCCGCAATGGAGCCCGGCCTCATCGGCCGGGAAAACGCGGCGTAGCCAGCGAGGGCGTCGCCGGGGCCATTACGCCGCAATGGAGCCCGGCCTCATCGGCCGGGAAAACGTAAGGGCGAGATAGCCGTCCGTGAGCGTGGACAAGCCGCAATGGAGCCCGGCCTCATCGGCCGGGAAAACCGCGATCGAGGTCTCAATGATGGAGACGGCACGGTGCCGCAATGGAGCCCGGCCTCATCGGCCGGGAAAACGCCGGCGACTTTCGACATCGAGTTTTTCATCTTAGCGCCGCAATGGAGCCCGGCCTCATCGGCCGGGAAAACGTGAGCGCGGGCATCGGCGATACTGGCAGCGTAGATGCCGCAATGGAGCCCGGCCTCATCGGCCGGGAAAACTACTGCACCCTCGATCGCCGCGCCGAGCTCGGGCGCGGCCGCAATGGAGCCCGGCCTCATCGGCCGGGAAAACTGGCTTACTCGGTAACGATCGTGCGTGTGTGGAGCGGGCCGCAATGGAGCCCGGCCTCATCGGCCGGGAAAACAAGCGAGCATGTTGTCAGTGCTGAACCACTCGGACTGGCCGCAATGGAGCCCGGCCTCATCGGCCGGGAAAACCACCCTTCAGCCATTACGCACCGCCTCGATTTGCGGGCCGCAATGGAGCCCGGCCTCATCGGCCGGGAAAACCCGGGCAGATCTCTGACAACTTCGTGTACATCCTGGCCGCAATGGAGCCCGGCCTCATCGGCCGGGAAAACCGGGCCCTATTCGCCACGGTCGGACAGCGCCAGAAAGCCGCAATGGAGCCCGGCCTCATCGGCCGGGAAAACGGGCGGCGGATCGGGACCTGACAGTAACCGGGAAAGCCGCAATGGAGCCCGGCCTCATCGGCCGGGAAAACCTCGTGGCCAGTCTTGATGATGAGGAGACGCAGCCCGGCCGCAATGGAGCCCGGCCTCATCGGCCGGGAAAACGGGGACCTATACCGCTCAACGTCTTTCGCCTGACACGGCCGCAATGGAGCCCGGCCTCATCGGCCGGGAAAACCCGTTGGCGATGCCGGCGGCGACGGAGAAGCCGGCCCTGCCGCAATGGAGCCCGGCCTCATCGGCCGGGAAAACCAGCTATCCGCCCGATCACCGGGAATATGGGTGCGAGCCGCAATGGAGCCCGGCCTCATCGGCCGGGAAAACACGAGCTTCGCGGGCCAGGCGTAGCGCCTCTTCCGGCCGCAATGGAGCCCGGCCTCATCGGCCGGGAAAACACACCGGCACCCAGCAAGGCGGCTTCGCTGAAGGTGCCGCAATGGAGCCCGGCCTCATCGGCCGGGAAAACTGCGTGCGCCAACGTCTCTGTAGTGTCCTCAAAGTCGCCGCAATGGAGCCCGGCCTCATCGGCCGGGAAAACAGGTGTTCCGTCGCACGCCAGGGCCAGGTTCTCAAGGCCGCAATGGAGCCCGGCCTCATCGGCCGGGAAAACTCCACTCTCTTCGATGTCTGGCGCAACTTTCTTGAGGCCGCAATGGAGCCCGGCCTCATCGGCCGGGAAAACCGCGCTCAGTAGGTCAGATTTGCCCGACTGGCGTGGCCGCAATGGAGCCCGGCCTCATCGGCCGGGAAAACAGCTCGCGAATTCTTCCGCGGTAGGCCACCAGTTTCGCACATTCTCGCGAGCACTGCCACGCAACTACCCCTCCAGTACTTCTCGTTCCGCTCCCCACCGGTTGAAACCCGCTCAGACTGGGTGTCGAGCACTGCCCAGGAAATCTTCCGGAACCATAGCGCTCGCTACACAATCTGCGGTGACCTTGTAGGAAGACTCTCGCGACAACCAATGAATGTAAAACGATCTTCGCCTATCTCTCCTAGGTCTACGATCACCACCGAGTCTACGGACAAGTTCATGACCGCCTCCCCCATTTCCCGCAAGTGGAACAGCTCAGTCCTATTCAGATCGCAAATGAAAACAGAGTACTGCAAGCGCTCCCCGTTAGACTCCATCAGTTTGCAGATCCTACGCAACCGTGCAGAATCCCTTATGTCATAAGCAATCAAGTATCGCCGTCGGTTCGTCTTCATCGAGTCACCATTGCCGTGTAGTCGTCCAACTCCCCCAGTGTGACCGCGCCCAGCACCCGAGCCTGGATGTCCATCACTCGACGGTAGCTAGCCTTGTATCCAAACTGCGGATGGGTGATCTCCTGATCCAGCCGCCGCTCGTACGCCCTGAGCACGGCCTTGCGGCCGCTCGCCTCCAGCATGCAACCACCGGCGCGGCTACGGAAGTCACGTGGCCCCACCTCGCCGTTGTTCAGCACCTGCAATACGACACTTTCGGCTACCAAAGAGCGGAATTCCTCCGCCAAGTCCAACGCCAAGGCCGGACGTCCGAACCGTGGCTTATGGAACATCCCGTAGTACGGGTCAAAACCTATCCCCGCTAGCGTCACAGTCAGGTCCTTCACCAACAATGAGTAGCAGAACGACAGTAGCGCATTGAGCGGATCCTTCGGCGGCCGCCTACTGCGCCCATTCTCCTGAAAATCCGAGACGTCTACACGCGAATTCTTCCCTATCATCGCGGGGAAACTCTCGAAGTACAGACGAGCTGCAGTCCCCTCTATGCCAAGCAGCTGCTGCGACGAACTAGTCCGCAACGCTTGGATAGCGAGCTCCTTAAGTTGATCGCCGACTCTAGCAAGCTCCGCACGCGCATTACGACGCAGCAGCGTCCGATTGTTACGGATCTTTCCGGAGATCATCCGACGCGCAACTTCGAGTTGCTGCTGCTCAGAAGCTCGAAACTGCGCGATCCGCAGGTCCACGTTCTTGCCAGGAAGGCCTTCAGCGAGGCCGGAGAACCACCCCCCGTAGCTGAACCAAAGGACAGGAATGTCGCGGGAAAGCAGTGTCCTGACGGCCTGGGCGGACACTGTCACATTCCCGAATACGCACACCTGACTGACATCTATCAACCGATAACTCGCCTGCAGTTCGCCGGCGGATCTGACCTCGAGGCGGTCACCGCGTACCCCCACCGTGGAGCCCTGCACTGTCACGTACACCGGGCGGCCCTCCAGCACTGGCGCCATCAGACGCTTGAGAGGACGCCTCTGCCTCGGCGGCGTTTTCAGCGCCTCCAGTTCATCGGGCAGGCAGATACCCACCAGGGAGCAGCGGGCGCACTTCGGACTATCACGCAGTGGTGGAGGCGCCTCCGGGTCGGAAGCCACCCGCCATGCGCGCACCACGGTATCGGTGATCTCCTTCAGTGCCGCGTCATCCACGGTGATATGGACGCGTTGCCGTGTCTCGGCATACCAGATCTCAGCCCGCTCGACGGCGTAACCCTCCTCGCGCAGCAGCAGCGCCTGAACCAAGCACTGCACCCGATCGCCGGGCCATGGGCCACCATCTTTGTCGGGGTGCCCCTTTTTGTAATCGACCGGGACGACGGTGCCGTCCCCACCGTCCTCGACAAGGTCCAGGCGGGTGGCCAGGCCGAGCCACTGCGATGACAGCGACACTGACCTGGCAACTCGACCGTTCCACGCCTCGGACTTGTCCGGCAGGTCTCCCGTCTCCCGATCAACGACGCGGTGCAGATACAGGCCCTCCTCGACGTCGTCGCTGGTTGCGAATTGCTGCTGCACCCACTCAAGGTGAAACAGTCGGGGGCAGTACACGAACTCATTCAGCATGCGTGCGGGCACCGTCTCCGGTAGTCCCGGCAGGTCCGGTCTGATGACGTCGACGCTCATGACACCGGCACCAATACGCCCGCTGATTTACCGCCGGCTGCCTGACGGCGCTGCGCGCAGCAGACATGGAAGATACCGAGCAGGCGGAGAGCAGCGGCATCCGGGGTCTTCGTCTCCCCTTTACCTTCGAGAACCGGATGCTCAACAAGTGCCTTTATCGCCGCCGGACCGAGCGGTTCCCGCCAGAGTGGCAACCGCAGTTCCTGCCGTCGGCGCCCGGCAGTGTGCCAGCCACTGGTACGGGGTTGCTTTCCAGCGGCCGTGGTGGTCCACAGCGGGTAGGACATGAGCGCGAGCCACGTCGCCCCGGGCACGCCGCGCATCTCGGCCTTGCCCCTGCCGTCCTCGCCGCTGTCCCAGTTGGCGCGGTGATCCAGGAACTCGCCGGTTACACCCGACACTCTGCGCCAGCCGACTAGCGCCTGACGCAGGTATTCGGGATTGGACTGAACCAGCCGTAGAGGCTTCTCTAGCATGGTCGCCATGGACTGCTTGCCTGCAGGCGCCGTGAACTGGCTGATCGCTCCGCGCCCCTGGGAGTCGGCGACCAGATCCGTCACCAAGCTGGCGAGCCATTTCTGTACCACGGGCGACGGAGGATCGACGCCGAAGCGTTCGTGCAGTTGCCCCTGTTTGAGTCTCAGCTTGTCAGGCGCTTCCCCGGGTGGCGGAAACCCCGGAGGTCCTCCGGGCACCACCACGTCTTCGGGCATCTCGGCAACTAGTTCCGACAGCTCCTCGACGACGACGTCTACCGATGCCAACCTCGAACGCAGCACCGGTGCCCGATCCGTCGGATCCCAGGACAGGCACGCACCCTCATCAACAAAGTCGTGAATCAACCGGAGCGTGCCGATCGCAGCAAGAATGGCCAGCGGCGATTCGCCGACCAGTGCAGGAAACTTGACTTGGCTCATGATCCCTCCGAGGAAATGGTCATGTCGGCGCAACGCACCACTGCCTCCAATAGCGCCAAGCCCCACCGGCCGTAACGGTCATTGAGCCAGGCGAATCGATCCGCGTCGGACAGGTGCACGCCAACGGGCAGCGGAACATCGACGGCGACCTCGCCAATCGCGGCATGAAGAACACCGTCCCCTTTGTCGTCAACAGGCGGCAGGAAGGGCCGGGCATGACCGTGGTGGCTGGCCACGAGATGCCGAAGCAACTCGACGTCGCCCGGGTAGGGCTCCGCGAGCCCCTCGAGATGCTCGGTGACGATTGTCTCCGACCACGCCTCGTGCCTGGCGCCGCTGGGCAGGCCGCTGAGCCGTAGCGCACGCCGACGTCGGGCGCGGTCCCCGGGCGGCATGCCGGACTTCGCCAGCGGCTCCCGGGCGAGTTCGGCGGCGATCCGGCTGCCGTCGAACAGCATGGCTTGAAAGCGCAGATCCACCTTGCCCAGATCGTGCCAGCGTGCCGCGTCGACGACGACGCGCCGCAGTTCCTCCGGCAGCCCCAGGTTGGCGGCGATCTGCCGGGCGCGCTCACCCACCGCCGCCAGGTGCTGAGCGAGAGTCACGCGCCTGTTGAGGCTGGAAGTGCCCGCCTGGTCATCCTCGTCGACGGCACGCCATGACGCAGCGGACGTAGCGTTGCCACTAGCGTGGTCTCCGCTCGTGCCGACGGTCTGCCAGTCGTCTGTGGGAGCGGCGCCCCGCAGCACAGGAATTGGTTCCTCCGAGCCATCGTCGGAAGGCCCACGGCTCCTGCCCCGAGAGCTCCGGTCAACCCCGGTTGTAACAAAGGCACCGTTGCTGACAAGAGCCTCCCTCAGGCGAGCAATGTCCTCCCGTGTCCAGGGATCCTTGGGATTGTCCTGGGAACCCAGCCACTGGCGTGCCGCCTCGACGAGGGCGCCCTGGTAGGCGTCACGGTCCTCCGGATCCACCGCATTTCGCCAGTCGGCCACCAGACCGTTCAGCCCCTCAAGAGGCGGCAGGCCCAGCCGGCTCCCCGGGTCAGAGTCCAGGCGGAGCATCGGTTGTCCACGTCGCAGGGAGGCGAGCTCGGAGATGTCCTTGACCGGCTCCTTGCTGGAAGGATTCCAGCCGAAGCAGTCCAGGCCGCCGTACTCGCACGGGACGATAATCGTGTCTCCCGGGCGGAGTTCACTGGCCACCGCCTGCTGCCACTCACCATCCGCCCCGCGGCGCAGCACCTGCCGGTCGCTGTTGCCCTCTTTGAAGGGGATGTCATCGAAGTCATCGACGTCGGCCAGGTTCTCTGACTTGCCCTGTTGCAGCCATTCGCGTGCCGCCACGAGCGATACTTCCACGCACTCCTCGCTCCACAGCGGAACAGCATCTACGACAGATCTGGCGTAAGGCAGCAGTTCCCACGTTTCCTCACCGTCTTCGCTCCCGCTAGGTGCCACCAAGCCTGCTCGCCAGGCAATGGTGACCGGAGGGGTGGACTTGTCGATTCCGTGCAGGTAGGGGTCAACCGGCGGATCGTTCACCGGAGAGGGATTCGTCCTCGCCCAGGCATCCAGATGAGCGGGCAGCAGCAGCGGGAGTAGGGGACGCGGCGCGCTCAGCCCTTCCGGCACCTCCAGGTAGCGCAGCGCCAAGGGTGACACATTCAGGTCATCCTGCTCTGGATCGCGCAGAAACTCGGCAGTGGCCACTTTCGCCGTCCCATATACGGGAGGCTTCTCGGCCTGGTCCTCCACCACGGTGATTGTGGCCGACTCGCGGTCGCCGCGCCGGTTAACCCGGCCGAAGCGCTGCACCAGTGCGTCCCAGGAAGCGGTCTCGGTGACCATATCCGTGGCATCGAGGTCGATGCCGACCTCAATAGTTTGAGTGGCTACCAGCACCGCCCTGTGGCCTCCTGGTTCCCTGCCAGCTCCGAACAGCTCGGTGACCCGCTCAGCAATCCCCTCGCGGTCCAGCGGGCGCGAACGCCCCATGAGCAGCAGTACCTCGACATCGTCCAGCCTTGTCTTCCCTGTGGTCAGGGCCCCGTATACCTCGCGCGCCCGAGCGACCGTATTGCACACCACCAGTACCCGGTGATCCTTGGACTCATTCGGAGAATCGTCGGGCTTTTCGGACGGCTCGGGCCTTTCAAAGATCTCCCGCACCCGGGAAGCCATGTCCTTGACGATGTTCTTCTCGGTGGACTCGACGAGCGTCAGACGCTTGTGCGCGGTCAACCGCTGCTTGGCGATTGGGTCCTGTAAGTGCGCGTCCTCATTGAATGAGGCTTCCCAGGCATCGGGGTTCTTCTCGGGCCTCTCCGCACTCGTAGCACTCAGGTGAATCACCGAGCTCTCCGGAAGCCCTAGCTCACGGGTCTGGTCGGCCTGATGGGCGGACGCCAGCGAAGCGGTGAAGGCCTGGGCAAGGTGGGCCTCGTCAATCATGATTACCGAGTCGGTACCTACCAGCGCGGCATCAATGGGCCGTCGTCCTTTGCTGACCCCGTATCCGCGGAAGAACAGGCGACTGCCCACCTGGTCCACGGTGCCGGTAATAATGGCCGGCAGGTCGGGACGTGGCAGCCAGGCAGCATCCCACGTCGTTCCACCGCGCATCTTCACCACCCGCAGCGCGGGATCCTCGTCCTTTGCCCCCGCCAGACCGCGCAGCCGCCGAGCTACCTCGAGGCGAACCTCGCCCTCGGTGGCCTTCTCCAGCGCATCCGCAATGTGCCGCCCGTGCGCCTCGGCCTGGTCCACCACGATGCGGCGGTCTACCACCAGGAAGATGCGGCGGCGTCCTAGGCCAGCGGGAGCCTCACCTCCAGCACTGAGTGCCAGGAGGAATACGGCCACGTCCAGCATGGAGGTCTTGCCAAGCCCGGTAGGCACATCAACCAATGCAGGCCAAGTCCCCCGTTCTACAGCCTCCTCGACCACCTCCGACTGCCAGGGAAACGGCGGATGCCCATGGACTTCTTGCATGAACCGTGTGAAATCGGTGACGTTCATCGCCGCACCTCCTCGTACTCGGGGGCGAAGAGCCCGACACCGAAATAGCGCCCTGCACCGACCAGAATCGGCCCATGTACCGGCCGGTCGAAACTCACGCGCGCATGGGTGTAGAGGCGGCCGCGGCACCGCTTGGGTAACTCTGATGACCTCAGGCGCACGGCTCCGTACATCATCGGCTCCTTGCTTACGTCGACCTCACGCGGCTCCGGCAGGCCGGCGTTGACGAAGGACTCGGCCACCGCCGCGGCGAGATCGCCATCCTTCGGAAAGCGGTCCAAGACCAGTGGCGTTGCCGTCGCCCATGTCCGCGCGGGGTCCGTCCAGCGTTCGACAGTCGCAGTGACAGGACGCGTCTCATCCGGCGCGTACCGGAGTTTGAATTCGTGCTTGAAACCGTTCACGCGCAACAGAGTTTCTCGTTCAGGATCCTCCCCGAGAATCCCACGCAGGATGCGCATACGTTCGTCATACTCCAGCCCGGGGATAGCCACGGCCAAAGCCATGAGTTGCCCGTCGGAGTGCTCGTTGCCCACGAAGGGCAGTCCGAGGTAGGCCACATGCGGCAGTCCGGGAGTGCCGTGGCCGTGCAGTGCGGGAGGCAGCGGGTCCTCTGTCTGTCCCATGACCTTGCGGCGCAGTGCCTCAGTGAAGATGGAGACCAGGCGGCCGGATGGCCGCAGCTCGTCGAATCTGAGAATGACCAAGTCCGGGTAGGCTGAATCGAAGTCGCCCGCGACGGGAATCTCCTCACTGGTCTCCGCCGCCCCGACCTCCCGATAGAAGCGGCGCGCACGTGGACCGGCGGCCTGCCATGCGGGCTGATCCGCCTGGTACAGGGCGTTGAGCTCATCAAGGTAGCCGGGGTAGGGCACGCGGATACTCAGGGGGCCACGCCCCACGGTCGGCTCATAGGTAGTCAGGCCGGGCAGCGGCGTCGGCTCCGCGACTCTACTGAAGGCGAGCGTTGCCGGCGACGTCGAGCGGCCGAGGTACGGCACCCGACACGCGAGCTGATCGAGTTGGGCTACGACCTCGTCCGACAGGTCCAGGCCATCGTGCCAGTCGAATTGGACCCTTGGATCGTCAGGTAGGCTACTGACACGTTGGCGAAAGCCGCTGGTTCGTGCGGGATGAGTCTGGTGCCCGCCCTTGCTGTCGCGTACGTTTGTTACAACGTATCCTCGGGTGCGCCGCGCACCCACCGAGGCGGTGGGTGACGCATGTATCAGCGGCGGCGCCAGGCGCTCCAACTCGGCGAGCGGTTCCACCTCGTCCTCGCCTGCGACGGATCGCAGGGCCGCGAAGACCCGGGCCGGGTGGGGAGGCCACTCTGCGACACGCGGGTCCTCCCCTCCCCCGGCGTCATAGCGCTCGCTCAGGAGCGTAATGTCCAAGCGGAGGGTCATGTCACTCTCCCGTGGACTCGGCCTTAGTCAGGCTGAATTCGAGTGCCTCGCGCAGGGACTTGTTGGGAACCAACTCCACGGTCTCCAGGTGCAGGGGCACCCCGGCATCCAGGGCCGCCTGCAGCGCATCCTCGTACAGTTGGATAGCCTCGCTCGGGGACAGCGCGAACGACTCCGCCACGCCGCCGCGGCCGATCCACTCCAGCTGCTCGGTCTGCATAACCAGGTCGCAGCCGCTGCGCAGCCACAGACCCGCGTCACCGAAGGCAAGCCGGTCGCCCAGAAGCCCGAAAGCGACGAGCAGAGCTCGGGCGGCCTCTACGGCCGCGGGATCCAAAGAGCCGAAGCCCAAACGTCTAGTCGCCGTGAGGCTGAGAACTGCGGTGCGGGTCGCATCGGTTATGGTGACACCACCATGGGCCGAATTCGGGGCTATATTGCCATGACCGATCTCGCTGAGCTTGGCGTCCTTCTTCTTGGCGCCCGGTGGCGCATAGGTCCAGCCATCGCCATCCCCGCTGCGCGATCCGGTCAAGTTCGCCGGGTCCATGCGCCCGGCCTTGCGCGTACCCGTCACCGGGTCCCACCCGACAACCTCACTGGAGTACAGGCGCGGGAACTTTGCCTGGCGCCCCTTGCGGTGGGAGTTCCAGGCGCCATAGACGAGCGTGGCGGGGTCGTACGTCAGCAGCGCCGTCGCATCCGCCAGGGACGCGGCAAGAATCGCCTTGCCGACCTCACTCTTGTCAAACTTGACGTCGTCGAGCGTGCAGTCGCGCCAGTAGGCGTCGAACGCCCGATGGGGAGCCTCCAAGCCGATAAGCTCGAAGCTGGCCGTACCTTCGTGCCTCATCCGCAGCATGGGCATGCGCACCATCTCCTGACGCCAGGCCCTTGCCCCGGCCTCCTCACAACGGTTGGCCTGGGACGGCACCTGGTCAAGTACAACCGCGTTGCGGGCCTCACCGTTGGAAAGCCGTTCCTCGAACAGATACGGCGACTCATCTCTCCCAGAAGTCGGGAAGGTCGGTGGGTACACGCGGGTACCCGGTCCGCCGCTGGGCTGGTAGGTGGTAGCGATGCGGATCGCCGCCCACTCAGGGTCTGAAAGCTTCTCCCGAAGAGCGTCGAGCGTGAGCGTGGTCATGGTTTCTCCTATTCATTTCGTGGCGTCATCAAGATCTGAGCATTGGGTTCTTCGCTCATTCTTGATTGAAAGAGAGCATCCAGGGAGGCGACTATCTGCGCTTAGGCCAAGCGCTCGAAGACACTCGTCTTTCATGTCCACCATGTTGTCAGAGTCCTCCGACACTTTTTGCGTTCGTTATCCGAACCCGGACACATGCACAGCCTTCAATACGCCAACATCTTTGTGGACAGGACCTTTGTCACCACGAAACCTCAGCGGCCCGACGAATTGGCTGCCCCGGAAGGACGCACCAGCACCTATAGAACTCGCCTTTCTCGCGTCAGCCGATGTGGCGTTTGTACGGCCGCCTGGCGGCCTACCGCCTTGCACCCACGCCTCGGCCTGGCTCACCTCGATCTCGTCGAGGCCACAGCCAACCGCGTCATTGGCCGTTTCCTTGTATGGGAGCGCGCGACTACGGGTGAAGAAGCGAGACATTGGCGGGATGAGCGTATCCGCACGCGCCTTGAGGTGCGCGCGGTTGATCCAGACGATCGACGCGCAGTCGAGGCAAAAACGGCCGAGTTGCGCCAGCAGCTGGCTCAGATGCCCGACAGCGCGCCAGTTCTAGCGTGATGGGCGAGCTGACCGAGGAACAGCTACACGAGATTTTCGACCGAGATATCCGCGTTGAGCTTGATGCACTTACGTCGCAGTCCCATGTGCCCACTTCGAGGGCTTCGGGACGCTGCCGGATGACTGGGCGCTAGTCGCGGAAGTGAACGGCCGGTGGTGGGTGCCTGGCCGGTGCGCACCGCAGAGGGATACGGCCACCTGGACGCCTCCACACCGACCTTCTCGATTTCCCTGTATCGGGAGTATCGGGGCTGGGATTGGCACACGCCTGTTGTGCCGCATGCTCCGGGAGTTGCGGGAGGCCGGTTACGCGCGTGCCGCGCTCGGCGTCGTCAACGCCAACCGGGCCGTGCGCCCGGTCGAGCAAACAGGATTCCATTTCATGAGCGACGCGCCAAGCGTGCACAAGCGGCAGGCTCACCCGCCTGTACGAGCAAATGGACTTTCACATCGTGGGCGACGGTTTTGACAAGACCGAGCGGCCGATGGTGCGCGATCTTCACACAGCACCTGTTCACAGACCCGCCTGACATCACTGCCCTGGCGTCGTCGACGACGACTGTGACCCCTCGGGGCACTGGACGGCAATGAGCGCCGAGCTGCGGGCTGAACCAGGGGCACTCCCTGATGGCCGCTTGGGGTGTGACTCTAGGACGGTGATGGTGCAGCCGAGCACGTCTGCGGAGGAGCCGACATTTATCCGCGCATCCGGAACTACTTCGCCGCCTCGCCTGAAGTTAACCCGGACGGTCTTGGCATTGGCGGTTCCGAGAACCAGAGACCAGTCGTGTGCATTGCTGGGCTGGTTCACTACGTAGCTCGTTGCCCGGTCTCGCAACGCCTCGACCTCCGGGGACAGCTTGGGCGTGCCTTGCGGGAGTGGTCGCCAATGAGCTGTCCACAAGCTGAAGCCCGTAAGCGCAAGAGCCACGAGCACAAGAGCCGCGAATATAGCGGCGAGGTACCGCTTGACGCGAGGGCGGAGCACGGTGGTCGCTTTACTCAATTCAGCTCACCTCACCGAAGTACATGTCGGCAAATGCACGGATCATATTACCGCCCTGGCATCGGCAACGATATCCGACTCCCGCCCCACCGGAGTCGCTAGCCCGCCGCAGCCTGCGCCGCCTCCACCTGGCTTGCCTCGATCTCATCGAGCCCACTGCCGGCCGCCTGACGCACGAGCCGCTCCATGTGACGCACGAGCCCAGGCTCGGCCTCCTCGGGGACGAACACGCTGAGCCCGCCGTCGGACACGGGCAGCTCGGCCGCCCCGTCGTCGCCAATGACGACGGGATCGTGCCCGCCGATCACGCACACCCACGTGCGCCCGGCGTGCCCGGCCCCGACGTGAATCCGCTTGGTGGCGGCGCGGCGATCGGAAAGTACGACGGCCAGCCCGGAGCCGGGATGCGCCTCATCGCCCTCGCGCGCAAAACCGACGACGTCCGGGTCGTCGAAGGCATCGTGCTGCGGCCCGTAGGCAAGGTTCCTGCGCATCGCCATGAGCATCGGCAACTCGACGACGGCGGGCAGATCGCCCGTCTCCGGGGTTCCCAGCAGGTCGCCCCAGAACACGCACGGCAGCCCGGCCTCGCGCAGGAGGATGAGCGCGTAGGCCGCCGGCTTGAACCACGGTTCGATCGTCGAGGCCAGCGACTGGCGCGGCTGCGTGTCGTGGTTCTCAACGAAGGTCACGGCTTTGCCCGGCATCGCATCGACCAGGGTCGAGTCGAAGAGGCGCGAAAGGTCGACGTCGCCGTTCGAGCTCGATGCAGCGTGCAGGTGGAAGTGAAGGGGGACGTCGAACAGGCTCATTGTCGGCTCGTCGCCAAGATAGTCGCATAGCTCGGCGACGTCGCGCGACCAATATTCGCCGACCGCGGGCAGAGCGCTTCCCGTCGCGGCGCGCAACTCGGCGAGCCAACGAACGTAGAAATCGGCGTCGATGTGCTTGACGGCGTCGAGCCGGAAGCCGTCCACGCCCGTCGTCTCCACATACCAGCGGCCCCAGCGCACGAGCTCGGCGTATACCTCCGGGTCGTCGACGTCGACATCGGCGCCCATGAGGTAGTCGTAATTGCCGTGCTCCTTGGCGACGCCGCGGTTCCACTCCTTGCCCTCGAAGAGCCAGATGCCCGCGCGCTGCTGGCCCTCGTCCCAGTCGATGCCCTGGAAGCGGCGCCAATCCCACGTGAAGTCCGAGTGGCTGCCCGCGCGGCCGGGGAAGGTGAAACGCGTCCACACGGTGATCTCGCCAGGCTCGCCGAGAGGGCGAGTGCGGTCGGCCGGGTCGCATTCAACCGCGCGCACGACCTCGGTCTCCTCCGCTCCCATGCGGTGATTGAGGACAACGTCCGCGAGTACGGAGACATTCGCCCTGTGCAGGGAGTCGATCGCGGCAAGATATTCGGCCTTGGTGCCGTATTTCGTGGCGATGCTTCCCTTCTGGTCGAATTCGCCGAGGTCGTAGGTGTCATAGACGCCGTAGCCGACGTCCTCCGCGCCGGTGTGTCCCTTATACGCAGGCGGCAGCCACACGGAGGTGATTCCCGCGCTGGCGAGCAGCGCGGCGTTGTCCGCCAGGAGGCGCCAGTGGGAGGCGTCGGCGTCCAGGTCCCACTCGAAGGCCTGGAGGAGGATCGGGTTGGTCACTCGGGCGACACCTGCGACCGGTTGCGTGGGGCTGCTTGCCGCTTGAGCGACGCTGTCAGCCACTTGAGCGCCGTCGGGCGATTGCGTGGCGCTGGCCGCATTGCCCCCTGCTGGGGCGTCGGCAGGCATGGCAGTGGGCTCGGTGTCAGTCATGCTTGCGATTATGCCGCAGGGCTCCGACGTCCAACAGGGTTCACACGCGCGCGAAGGCTGTCAGTGCTTGCCCGGGGCGGCCTGCCTGGTGCTCGGGACGAGCTTGTAGGCCACGACCGCGGCGAGGGCCATAATGCCGCCGGCAATCAAGGTCGTCGACTGCATCGCTGCGACAAACGCCTGCTTTGCCGCCTCCAAGACCGAGCTTTCCGGCTCGAGGGCCGCGCTCGCCGAGGCGAGCGAGTCTCTGACTCGGGCCGCTACCTCGCTGGGAACACCGGTCGGCAGGTCGAGCCCCACGCGATAGAACACGGTCATTAGCGAGCCGAGGATCGCAATGCCCAGGGCCACGCCGAGCTCGTAGGCAGTCTCGGAGACCGACGCCGCAGCGCCGGCTTTGGACGGCTTAACAGCCGACACCACCGCGTCCACCGACAGCGTTTCTGCCACGCCAATCCCCAAGCCAAAAGGCAGCAGGGCCAGCAGCAGCCAGGCCAGTTGCTCGCTGCCCTCTAATGCGGCCACCAGTCCGAGCCCAAGTGCCCCGGCGACCAACGCCATCGCGATGGCACGGCCTCGTCCGAACCTGGCCAGGAGGAAGCCGACCACCACCACGGCCGACATCGCCGCCACGGCCGCCGGCAACTGCGCCAGGCCAGCCTGAAGCGGGCTGAGATTGCGGGCGAGTTGAAGGTACTGGGAAAAGAAGAACAGCACCCCACTGAGGGCGAACACAGAGATGAAGTTGACCAGAACTGCGCCGCTGAAGGCAGGTACCCGGAACAGGTCCACCTCGATCATGGGCGAGTCGGTCCTGCGCTGGCGACGCATGAACAAAATGCCGCCGAGCACGCTGGCGCCGATCGCGACTACGACACCCAGGCCAAACTCGCCGCCGGAGACCTGCTTGATGGCGTACACGAAGGGAATGATCGCCAGCATCGACAGGCCGCTAGAGACCAGATCGAACCTGCCGGGGCTGGGGTTGCGAAACTCGGGAAGCAGCCACGCGCCGAAACCGAGCACCAGCGCCATGATCGGCAGGTTGATGAGGAACACCGAGCCCCACCAGAAGTTCTCTAGCAGCACCCCGCCCACCAGCGGTCCGAGCGCCGCACCACTAGCGGCCGCTGCCGACCAGATCGCAATCGCGCGAGTGCGCTCGACCGGGTCGGCGAAAATATTGCGACTCAGCGACAACGTAGAGGGCATAATCGTCGCCCCCGCAAAACCCAGCAGCAGACGCGCGCCGATCAGGACCTCCGCGCTTGGCGCAAAAGCAGCTACGGCCGAGGCGAGCCCGAAGGCCGTTGCGCCTATCAGAAGGAGCCTCTTGGCGCCGATACGGTCAGCCAGGTTACCCATCGTCACCAGCAGACCGGCCAGCGCCAGGGAGTAGATGTCGCCGATCCACAGCACCTGCAAGGCCGACGGGGACAGGTCCGCCGTGAGCGATGGCATCGCCAGATACAGCACGGTGGCGTCAATGGCCAGCAGCAGGACGGCGCCGACCAGGACCGCCAAGGAGGCCCAGCGCCGGGCCGGCGGCATCGCGGAATTTGCTGCGGGGTCTTTGGTTGCACAGTCCTTGGGCGCCGATTCGTTTGTCACCAGTTCTTCCGTCATCGCTTCTTCCATACTCAGTGCGTCGATTTCTTCTTCGAGCTGCGTCGCCTTTTTGGCCGCGCCGCTTCTTCGAGTTGCGCCGCCTGGCCGGCTTAGGCCGCGTTGTGCGGGCATGCGCATCGGGCTAGCTGGAGCCGTCACCTGAGCCTTCCTTGTTGCTGCGCACGAACGACACCGCCAGGCTCGCGAAGCGCTCCAGGCGCTGGCGGGCACGATCGTTGTCTCGATGGGCCAGCCACGACCACGCAACTCCATTGATTGCGTCGAGGACGAACTCGGCGAGCACTCGCTCGTCATGGACAAAGTCCAGCTCCGCCTCCTCAGCCAATCGGGTGATGTAACCGGTGGCCATCTCCAGGGACGCGGCATGCTCACGCTGCGGCAGGTCCCGCAGTTCTGGGTCACGCAGGGCGAAGCTTCCCAGGTCGAACAGGACCAGTTGGGCGTCGGGGTCGGCCTCGATCTGTGACCAGAACGCCAGCAGCAAGGTGCGAATGTTCTCATACGGGCTCGCGTCGGGCGAGATGTGCGGCCAGACGGCCCCCAAGTCGATCTCGATGTCGCCGGTCAACAGCGCCGCATACAGTTCCTTTTTGGAATGGAAGCAGTAATGAAACGCCCCGTGGGGCATCCCCGCCTCGGCGCAGATCGCGCGGATGCTCGCCGCCGCGATCCCGTCGCGCTTCATCACCCTCAAGGCGGCGGCCACCAACTGCTTTCGGCGCTCGTCGGCGCTGATCTGCTTACGCGCTGGGCGCTCCTGTCCTCGGTCGTCCATGGCTTCAGCCTATAGGTTGGTCGCTCGACTTGGCCAATTGACCTAGTCATACGACCAAGTCGAACGACCAAGACGTGTGGACAGGTCCTGTGCCAGTTCTGGTTTGAGCGCCAAGTCGCACGGCCAGTCCTGGCACCCACGCCCGGCGGCCGACTTCCTCGGTGGGCCGTAGCGATTCTTCACGGCGCACGAGAACTGAAAGCCCGAACCGGCACGAAAGACGAGCTGATCGTCAACGGGGCTAGCGATAGACGAGACGCGATTAAACCTCAACCTCGGTAGCTCGGATCGGAATCGTCAGCTCATTGGCAATTGGTGTGTACAGGTCGACGCCCTCTTCCTTGGTCGAAAGGGAAACCAGCAAGGCGTACCTCAAAGGCATGTCTCGCCTGCCCCGACGGCGGTTATTCTTCCACCATCCGCCCACCGGATAGACGGCCATATGGTCACAAGCGGCAAGCTCGGCCCCAGTTCCGCTCCACTCGTCTTGGTGTAGCGATCCGTTGTGACGAGCTTGCGGACCCAGGAACCATCGGTTGGAGTGATTTGAACGACTGCTTGGCACCCGACCGTCGTCCTCGTCAGCAGCCTGCCCACCGACTCGTCGTACGAAATCGCCACTGGTCTCGGTGGAGTCCTGGAGGTCAAATCGCAGCCCGTGGGAGGCGTATCCGTACTTACCCTTCCAGCCACGTCTGGTTGCCGAAGGTTCAATGAAGTAGGAGAGCGTAATACGCAGACGCACCTCGCTCGAACCGAGATCTTGCAGGACTTCACGAGGCCAGGGAAGAGTGTGGATACGTAGCTGCCGCATGGCGAACTCTTTGTCCATCGGTTGGAACTCATCTTGAACCACCATGGTCACGGCGTTCTGCGACGACGACAGCACCGCTTCTTCGGTAGGCACGCCCCATCCGTATCGCCTCAGCAGCCTGGCTCGCTCAGCCTTACTCTTGGGCAGATCCAGGTGCTTGAGCATTGCAGGTGTCCATGCGGCTTCGTGTACAAGTAGGGCGCGAATTGTCTCCGGCCAATAGTCCGGATAGCGGGCCATGGCGAGAGCCGCCAGCCGCGACGCCTGGGCGGTGGCAGCGCTCGTCGCATTAGCGGAGGTCAGGGCGACGTCATTGCCGATTCCAGTAGATCTAAGGGAGAGGGCCGGATACCTGGGTTCATGGCGCCCATGACCGTTGGTGAGAACGTTTCCTCCTTCCAAGCAGATCTCGGGTTTAACCGGCCACGGCCGGTCGCCAAAAAGCAGGGAGGTACGGCTGTGAGGCGAAAGCTCACCTGCCGGAACTAGCGGCCGATAGTTTCTATAAGTTGGATCATTTGGAGGTGAATCAATGTCAGTAAAGGCACCCACGGTGAGAGCGTTCCAAGACTGCCCGGGGTCTTCGATCGGGGATGCGTCCGAGTTGCCCAGCGGCTTGTCACTGTAGCTGTCGACGTTAGCTGCCGACACGATCATCAGACGCGCTGCGGTCCGGTCCAGCTCGGCAAGTAGGCCGATAGAGTCGTCTTGGACCATCACATCTACACCAGCGGCGAGAGCGTCAACGGTTGCGGACCAGAGCGTTGGTTTGCCGGGCTCAGTGTCGGGCTTTGCGCTGACCGGCATACAGTAGGCACGTCGGCGCCGAGCCGTGTTCTCCGGCAGCGACACCGCCCTGATCGTTGCACTGGCGTAGTCCCGCTGACCGGTGTGCTCGGGTGGCGCCTCGCGCGCTCCGGACAGGATTCGGACTGACTCCAATCGGTGACGCAGATCCAAGATCTGATTTCCGAGGAGTAGCTCCTCCAAATGTGGGCCATACAGGGCAAGACCAGCCATCGCCGTTCCGTGTCCGCCGCGATCGCCGCCGTCACGGCCGACGATCGTGTGCAGGTCGGCACTCGACAACGACCCCTCGATCAACTTGTGTCCCCGGAACACACCCGTATCAATGTGACATACTGCAGGAGCATCTGGCGGTGCAGGACTGAGACGAGCCACAAGATCGTGAACGAGCTCTTCCTGCTCATCGTCGTCAAGATCCTCGATTGTCTCGTATATAAACGACGGTCGCCGAATCTCCGTCAAGGGCAGGCCCGTTCCAAGCAGCGGTTTCAACTGTTCCCACATGGAACGCACGTACACGATCTTGACGTCGGCGACTTGAATCTGGCGATCGAGCCGTTCCAGATCGAAGGCGCTGAGAATACGATCCAGCAGGTCGGACTTCTCGCGACGCGTATCCAACCACAGTTCCCACCACGACTCGGTCCTAAGAGGAGGTTCGCCGTCCGACGTCCACAGTTCTTTCAAAAACGTGCTGCGCACCTGAGCAATATTGGCCACTAGCTTGTTGTTGCTCGGATTACCGGGAGTCCCGTCCTTACTAACGCGGTCTTTCTTGGGATCAAGATAGTCTTCAAACACCTGAAGGAACTCGGCCCTGAATTCGTCCGCGACCCAGATCGTTGCATATTCGGGAGCGCTCTCGCTGGCGGGATGCACAGCCTGAAGGAGCCACCTCGGCTTCTTACTACTGGTACGCGTCAAGGAGGTGAGCCTCTCCAGCTACAAACTGAACTCAACGCCGGGCCCTTCAAGAGTCAGGTATGTCCCCGTTGCTCGCAGGTCCTCTTGGAGGACTTCTCGGGCACGCCTGTCATCCGCCGTGCCGAACGCCTCCTGAACCTGGTCAAGGATTGTTCTGCCATGCTTTGCACGATCGACGGGCCTAATCTTGAGGTTACCGCCGCCGCGTGAAGTCCTGGCCGTGGATTCGACGCGCCCATGGACAAACACGTGATCGAAACCGTGCGGCGTAGACACAGGATTCCCTTATCCCAGGCTTGCCGCGCGTCGGGCCGTCAGCGCTGATTCAAGATCTTCACGCGTCACGGCAATATCGCCTCGCATCAGCGCCGACTTGGCCGCCAACTCGGCGGCTTTTACCAGTTCAGCGTGACTGAGACCTTCGATGTACGGTCCCAAGCCACTCAGCGTCACGCCTCTAACTAATGACCCTAGGCGCTTTCGAATCACTGCCTGCACCTGTTTGCTGCTTGGCAAGGAGTAGGTGAGGACAGCGTCGAAGCGTCGAAATAGTGCCCTATCGAGTATGGCCCGATGATTGGTTGCGGCAATGATGATGGACTCGGCGCTGGCGTTCTCCAAGAACACCAGGAAGGAGTTGAGGATACGACGCGCCTCGCCAACATCGTTACCGCTCCTGTCAGCGCCCAGGGCATCGAACTCATCAAAGAGGTAGACCGCCGGGCTGGTCGCGGCCTCGTCGAATACTGTTCTCAACTTTGCGGCCGTCTCACCCATATACTTGCTCAGCAGACTATCTAGGCGCACTGTGTACATGGGAAGCGACAGTTCTGAGGCTATGACAGAAGCCGTCAAAGTCTTGCCCGTCCCCGGAGGTCCCTCAAGCAACAGCCTGTGCATCGGAACAAAACCGTGTTCGATCAGCACGGCGCGCTGACGGTGCTCCTGCACGACCTGCGCGATCTGATCTGCAAGCTCGGTCGTGACAACGAGGTCACGCATCCGCTCGCGCGGGCTGCTGACCTCCACCAGCTCGGCAATGTCCTGCTGGGCCTTGGGTAGTGTGGTCACCTCGGCAAGCGGGCTGCGCGGCCTAGACTGAGAGGACTCGACGGCCTTCTTAATGTCGTTGGCCAGTCGGTGATGCCCCTGCCGGGCCTCGCGCGCGGCGACCTGGAGAGCAACCGAGTAGAAAGCATCGTCATCCCCAGAGGCATGACTGCGCACCATTGCGGTGATGTGTGAACCTTGTCCAGCCACTGCCAGCCCTCCTCCCCGGAACAGATGCCGCTGCTCAACTATCGTACGTCAGTGTGCTGTCTCAACAATATGTACAACGCGAAACGTCCTATAATCCGGGTCTTCTCACGGGTGCCGGGCTTAAGACCATTGGCCATATGGGCGGCGGACTTACCATCGTCGGCGCCATCGCACGCCAGCCGCCGGCCCGACGAACGCCGTGGCATAAACACAAGTGCCCCGCCAGCAGGCGGGGCAACCTCGATATTCTCGACTATGTGGAGCTAAGGGGATTCGAACCCCTGACCTTCTCATTGCGAACGAGACGCGCTACCAACTGCGCCATAGCCCCAAGGACCAGAACAGCTTACCACCAAGAAGCCGGCAACTACCAACGCGAGCCCTGCCACATCGCACACAGCGACGACGTCGGCCCGTTGCGGGCGGATGGGCGGACAAGACTGTGGCCCCGCGGGTGCGGGACCACAGTGGCAAACAATGGTGGTCGAGGAGCGCGCCCTGGCCGGCACATCACGCCCGACGGCGGTTGCCGGTATCACGCCCGACGGCCAGCAGCTGCAATCACGCCCGACGGCGGTCGAGCAGCGCGTCGAGCACGGAACCTCCGCCCAGGACCTCGCCGGAGCCGGCGGTGATGACACCCTCATCGGCGATGACGCCTTCGGCCTCGGCCGCAGCATCGCGCTCGGCGCCGGCACCCGCCTCCGCCTCGGAAGCCGTTCGCTCGCGGCCGCTCGGCGACGTCGACCGCTCAGAACCGCCGCCGGACGTCATCGACATGGCCTCCTGCCACGCGGGAATCCCAGTGTCGGCGCCGCTCGGGCGCTCGCGAGTACTCGGCGGCACCACCGCGCCACTGACCGCGTCGTAGCGCTCACCCGGACCGTGCGGCCGGTACGGAACCGGGGCCGTCGCTCCGGCCGGCGCCGCGTACGGCTCGACCACCCTGCGCTCGATCTTGCGCGGCTTGAGCGTGTAGGACGGCATCTCGGCGCGCGGGCTCGGCCTGGCCGCTCGCTCGCCGCCGCGCCCGGCGCCGGCCTCCGCACCCGAGGCGCTCATCCGCTCGGCCACGCGCGCCTTGGCGATCTCGGCGCGAGCATCCAGGGCCTTGGCGCCGCCGACCTCGGCATCTTCCCGATCACGCCCGATGACCCGCGGCCTACCGTCGGTCCGGATGACGTCTCCCGCGCTCCACCCGGCATCGCTCGAGCTCGCAGCGCCACGGGCGCCGCCTCGCGCGGAGACAGCCCGGCCGACGCCGCTGCCGCCCACGGCCTTTCCACCGGCGTCACCCGCCGCGCCGCGCGCACCGTCAACCACGCGGCGCGAATCCTTCGCCCCGCCGGGCCCGGCAGCCTTGCGAGCATTCCTGGCCTCGCTGCGCCGACGCCGACGCTCGCTCGCCTCGGCCGCCCGAGCAGCCTCGAGATCCGCTGCGAGCTGCGCCTTGGCGCGGGCATTGGCCAACTTGCGGGAGTTCTCCCGCATGACGGCCGAGGCGCGCCGGCGCCCCATGGCCCTGCGCGGCCCCAGCTCGGCGTCGATCTCCTCGAGGATCTCCCTGTCGGCGAGATTGGCGCGCGCCGCCGCCCTCATGAGGTAGGCGAGCCCCGCACCGTAGACACCGAGCAAGAGCGTCGCGACGGCGGCAGCAGCGATCGGAAGAGCGGAAAAGAACGCGACAAGCCACAATACGATAGTCAGAACGAGGCCGGCGAAAGCGCCGACGAGTCCACGCTGCAGGTTCTCGGAGCGCCTGGCCATCCTCGCCCGCACACGCGAGCGATCACGCGTCAGTTCGCGAACGTCCTTAGCGACACGCTCGCTTCCAGCCATCTCCACCTCCGGCCGCCTGAAGAACACGGAACCGTGTTGACCACCCGCGTGAACAGTGGGCTGCCCCTTGGAAACCTCAAGCATTCGCAGGTCTTCGGCGAAACGATCCTCAATGGGAGCGTACGCCAGAACCGAGCGATGGCGCATGGAGGTAGGCAGGACGTACCCGAGCAGCAGCACAGCAGCGCTCAGTACGACGAATCCCTCGATGCCCACGCCCCCACGCTAACCGGCACCGCCTCCCAAGCAACGGAAGCGTCACCGCGTGTTGCAACCTACGAAAAGGTAGCTCGCGCACATTGTGAAGGCTCGGCCGGAGCGACTCGTCGCACTGCGCGAAGCTAGTTTAGAGCATGTTGCTGGCGTTTTCCGGAGCGTACGACGTCCATCACGATTGGGTGACTCGAGCGGGTTTGAGCGACGTCGCACAGACATGTGGGTCAGGAACACCGTTGACGAATCCGCCCACGGTCGGATAACGACCTGGCGTTGACTGCCCGGTTGCGCCTCGTTCCGCGCACCGAACGTCGCGACATGGTAGAGCTAACCCACCCGCGGACCGTAGGCCAGGGGCCCGCTCTCCCGGACGCCACTACCGCAGCCCCACGGCGCCGTGTGACAATATCGCCATGAACACAAACGAGGTGACGCTTCCCGAAGTCGCCGGCCTGGATGTCGAGGACGCCAAACAGGTACTGCGCAGCGCAGCGAGGCAGAACCGCTCGCGCCGCCCCGCACATATTCGCGAGAACCTCAGCGAAGCCTGGGTTCAGACGGCCATGGACTTCCTCGGCGACGCGCAGGTCATCGCCGCCTATGTGTCGGTCAACGACGAACCGCCCACTCACCGCCTGTGCGATGCCATCATCGCCTCGGGCAAGAAGCTCCTCCTACCCAAGCTCGGCCCGGGCCTGTCCCGAGAATGGGGCTGGTACCGCGGTGCCGACGACCTCGAAGTCCTCGCCCCCGGCCGGCCTCCCGAGCCCAGCGGCGACTCCATCGACTCCAGCGTGCTCAATGGCGTCGACGCGCTCCTCATACCCGCCATCCTCATCGGCCGCGGCGGCCGGCGCATCGGCCAGGGCGGAGGCTGGTACGACCGCATTCTCAAGCAGGTCCGGCCCGGCACGAAGATCGGCGCGATGATCTACCCTGACGAGTACGTCAAGGGCGAGCTGCCCCAGGACGACATGGACATGCGGGTGCCATACATCGTGCTGCCCGACCGCTGGGGCACGGTGGCCTGACAGGGTGTGACGCCCGGCGACGGCACGCTCGTCGGGCAACCCAACGTAGCAGGCGGAGCCGACGGTCTCCGCCGCGGCAAACGAGGCCGACGTGGCAAGCGGCCCGGGTTCCCGCTAATCTTGGATCGGCTAGCAAGCAGATCGGTTAGCCTGCAAGGCCGCACGCCTTCGCAATCGGAGCTTCACAAGGAGGAAGCGTGCCCACGTATTCGTACCGCTGCACGGGTTGCGGCGACGAGTTCGACATCCACCAGTCCTTCTCGGATGAACCGCTGAAGGTATGTGAAAAGTGCGGCAACAGCCTGCGCAAGCTCTTCAACTCGGTCGGAATCGTATTCAAGGGTTCCGGTTTCTACCACAACGATTCCAAGCGCTCCTCCTCGCGTTCGTCGGATTCGACGAAGGCCCTGTCCGACGCCGGCTCCTCCTGGCAGGCCGCAGGCGGCTCGTCCCAGACGTCGAGCGGCTCGGATGGCTCGCCCTCCCGCGGCCAAGGCGCGCGCGGCGAGGCTCCGGCATCGTCCAAGCCTGCTCCAGCGCCAGCTTCCAGCTAGCGCGGCACCGCGCCGCCCGTCGCCAGGCCCGCCGATTGCCGGGTCCACAGGCTCGGGCCGTGCGACGCCGGCCCACATGGCCGCCATGCGTGCGGCTCGCCCAACGCCTGCCCGCATAGCCTCGACGCATGAGTCTTCAGCATGTGCGCGTGTTCCTCTGGCGCCACAGGTACGTCCTCGTCGCGGTGGCCATCATCGCCACGATGTCCTCGGTCGTGACGGCCATACGCGGGCTCGAACCCGCGACGCGAGCCGTACTCGTGACCGCTCGCGACATCCCGCCCGGCACGCGCCTGTCCTCCGGCGACGTCGCCACCGCGCGGGTCCCGGCCAAGCTCGTGCCGCCCGGCGTGTCGCACGCGCCCGTCGAGGTGGAAGGCCAAACGCTCGTCACACCCGTTGCCGAAGGCGTGCCGATCATCCCGGAAATGCTCCTTTCCGAAGAGTTCATGTCATCGGTCGAGCCCGGCCACGTCGTCGTCCCGGTGACGGTACAAACTGACGGGACGGAAGAACTCTTGACGCCCGGCCGCACCGTCGCCCTCTACGCACCGCCGGACGAATACTCCCAGTCGCGGGCGGCGGAGAAAATCGTCGAGCGGGCACAAATAGTCGGTGTTGGAAAGGAATCGGAAGATTTGTCCTTTTCGAGTGATTCGCCCAACACTCGGCCCCTCTTCCTTGCCGTTCCCGTCACAGCCGCTAGCCTTGTCATTGGTTATGGCTCAACTATGCCCATGAGGGTCGTCGTTGTGAAATGACCTCATGAGTTGCGAATATTTTTGATTCCCGGCTGCCCAATGGCGGCGCGGGCCCTCCAGATTTAAAGGAGCACCTATGCTCAAAGGTTTCAAAGAGTTCATCATGCGCGGAAATGTCATCGACCTCGCGGTCGGTGTCATCATCGGTGGTGCTTTCGCCCCGATCGTCACGGCATTGACGGATAACATCATCATGCCGATCATCGCCGGCATCTTTGGCCAGCCCAGCTTCGACGACGTACTCGCCTTCGAGGTGGGGGGTTCCGCGGTGCAGCCAGGCATCATGATCAGCGCGATCATTAACTTCCTCCTCATCGCGGCGGCGCTCTACTTCTGCATCGTCCTGCCGATGAACAGGCTCGCCGCGCGCCGTGCCAGCGGCGAGGAAGAAGCAGAGGAGCTTTCGGCAGAGGCACAGCTGCTGACCGAGATTCGCGACTCCCTCAGGTACCAGGGTGGCTACCCGGGTACGCATCAGGGCGGTCATCGTCTCTGACCTTTCGAACTAATCGTGGGGTGCGAGGTCTCTCGCACCCCACGTTTTTCTTGCCGTGCTTTGGCGCGTTCCGGTTTGCCTTCGGTGGCTCTGTTCTAATGTGGCAACGCACGAGGTGCTTCGGTGGCTCGTGACGGTACGCAGAATTCGTAAGCCACCGGGCTGCACGTCAGAGGACTCAGAGTGCGCCGAAATGAGGTGGCCGCTCGTCCAGCAGTCGGCGCTCGGAGGCGTCCTTGGCAACGATCGGGCGCGAAGCCGCCCGCGGCCTCACGCCCGCCGAGCTCGGGCCATCGGCGTGCAGAGCCTGGCCCGGGCTGGCAATCTCACCGCGCGCAAGGCGCTCGGCGTCGACGCGCGACAGGCGCACGGCCGCCCGGCGCTTGGGTCGGCCGCCTGCCCGGCCTGCGTCGCCCGGAGTCTTGTTCGGTTCACCACTCGGCACCGGCGCGCCGTTTTCCTCCGGCGCGCCACCATCTGCCCTCCCATTGCGTGCGGTGCTCACTCGTGGAAGCCCTCCGGGCTGGGCGGCAGTGGCGCGCTCTTGCCGTCGCTCGTCCTGTGGCGCCTGGTCGCGAGCCCAGAGCGGGCGACGACATTGCGCAGCACGACGTCGGTCTGCGAGCCGCGCCGCGGGATGGCCAGCTCCTCGCGAAGCTCGCCGACCAGCTCCTCCTCCGTGCGCGGTCGGCCGTCGGAGGCGATCCACTCCAAAACATCAGTCAGCTGACTGTCCGCGTAGACCGACAGCGGCAGCCCTGCCTGCACGTCCGGACGCTTGTCGCGACGATCCCCCGCCGCCGCGACCTCGGTGGCCGGGCGGGCGGCGCCGTCGATCTGCCGCCTCGACCTCTTCTTCCGCCTATCGCTGCGCGACGGAGCCGGCGACGAGGGCTCGCCGTCGCGTTCCTTGTCCGGCGAGCCGGACGAACCGGACGAACCGGCCCCGCCCCCCGACGGGCCCGTGCCCTCGCTTATCGGGCCAGCGTCCCCGCCTGTCGAACCAGCGCCCTCGCCCGGCGGTGAAGCCTCTGGCGCGCCGCCACCGGCCACCTCGGGAGCGGCCGGCTCGCGCGCAGTCTTTGTCTCCGCCTCTCGACCCGCATCGGCGCCGGCCGACGTCGCAGCCTTGGCAGCAACCGCGCCTCCTGCGTCCGAACCACCGCCAGCAGCCGAACTACCAGCGGTGGCCCCGCCATCGGCAGCAACCGCGCCTTTCCTACCGGAGGCATCTCGATTGCTGGTCGCACCGGCTGGCGCCGCAGCCGCGTCGGCAACGGTGGCCGCGCCACCACCGCCACTAGCACCGCCGTCGGCCACATCACGACCGGCCACATCACCACCAGCCACACCGGCCGCGCCATTCCCGCCACCAGCACCATTACCGGCCCCACCGGCCCGCGCCGGGGCCTTCACACCGCCGTCGCGCACACGCGCCCTGGCCTCGACGCGCCGCGTCTGCTCGAGCGCCGCCTTGACGATGTCGGCCTGCCCAATGGGGTCGATGAACAGCGACGTCGAAAACGTCTGCAGCACGGTCCACCCGCGCGCCTCCAGGCGCTCCAGCCAGTACCGGTCGCGCCGCCGCAGGGACGGCTCGGCGACGTAGGCCTCGCTGTCGGCGAGCACGGCCACCCGCCACGTCCCCTCGAACGACGGGTGCCCGGCCACGAGGGGGATGCGCACGCCGTCGTCGAAACCGAAATCCAGGGCGACGGACCATCCGGCCGCCCGCAGCCGCGCAGCCAGGTCGCCGAGCAGCGGTCCGAGATCGCGCCCGGACTCGTCCGGCTCGAGCGTGACCTCGCGGCCGGACGCCCGTTCGATGAGCTTTTCCAGCAGCAGTGGCCCCGGCATGGAGACGCGGCTGGCATCGATCTCACCCGGGCCGAGCGACGAGACGATCGTCAACTCCTCGCGCGGAGCCTCGATCGTGTCCACCAGCCCCGTCAGACCGGTGGCCGTCGACAGGCAGCCGAAGGAATGCAGCACGCGGCCGTGCACCGTCTTGCCAAAACCGACCGTGAAAATGATCGAGTCGCGATGCAGCCCTGCCGCCTTGTCCAGCTCGAGGATGACGAAGGGCTCGCGCCGATCGTCGCTGAGGAAGGCCCCCAGCTGCGGCGATCCCGAAGCGAGCCTGCGAATGGCGTCCCTGATGCGCGCCGCGTGCGCCTCCGACGCGCTGACGACCCCCAGCGAACGCTCCGGCTGAGTCAGAGCATGCTCGACGATCGCATCGACGACGGCGTCCACCTCGGCCTGCGTGCCCTCGACCAGCCCCGTCTGCGGGTTGGGAACCCCGCGCCCGTCAACGACGACCAGCCGCGGCCTGCGGCTGCGCTTGGCCGAGGGGACCATCTCCAGGACGTCACCGTAGCCCTGCTCGCGCAGCGTCTGGGCCGCGAGCTCGTCGTGCTGGGCGCGCAACGTCGGCAGCGTGCACACCGGCAGGACCTTGGCGAACTGCGTGATCGCGGCGTCACTGCCCTCGGCCCGCCGGAGGTTGCCCATGACAACGATCTGATGACCCCTCATGAACATGGACACCGTGGACGCCAGTGACACCGAATCCTGCTCGTCCATGACCACGAGGTCCGCCCACGGCATCGGCGGGACGAACTCGGCGGCGATCATGGCGGGGATGACCCACACGGGCCGCGACGTCTGCACGATCTGCGGGTAGGTGGCGATGGCGTCGCGCAGGATGCCCGTCGAATACTTTTCGAGTTGCGCGTCGAGCGCCATGGTGTCGTCGCGCCGCCCGGATATGGTTTCGCGCATGATCCGCACCACCGCGCGGGAAACCGGCGCCGACAGCGTCCGCGTGTGCGCCCTGTCCAGCCGGCGCACCTCCGATGCGAGCTCGAGTAGCGCCGTCGGGGTCGTGCGCGCCAGGACGGGCGAGCGCCCCACCAGCTGCTCGAATATCGACGAGGCGTGGATCAGCTCGAGCTCGCCGGCCACCTGGTTCCTGCCGATCTTGCGCTCGGCGAAGTCGTCGATCACGTCCCCGAGGCCGCGCGCCCTCAGATCGGCTGTGATCTCGTTGGCCCGGGGCAGGCGCGCCATCGTCTCGTCGTCGCCGGCCAGGGCTTGCACGCGTTCCAGCAGCTGCCTCATGGGCAGGTCGCTCAGGCCGTCCTCGCCCAGCACCTCTTCCAGCTGGTCGATCTGGCGCGTGACCTCCTGCGTGCTGGCGCGCACCTGCGTCATACCCTCGGGCAGCTTGGGCCAGCCGCCCTCCTCGCAGTAGCGCCGCCACACTTCGCGCTGGCGCTGGACGGTCACGAGGTCGGCGTGCAGGTCGGATGACGACGCCCCTGGCCGCACGAAGTCCTTGGCCTGCTTGGTCAGGCGGCGCCGCAGCGACCCGCGCATCTCCTCGCCGTGAGCCTCGCGCCATTCCTTTGAGGCGGTGGCAATGACGAGGTCCTGGGCGCTGCGTTCGAAGATCTGCGGCAGGAAAATGTCGAGCGAATGGGAGATCCCCTCGAGCACGCCGACCTGCTCCAGCCAGTCGGCGAAGGTCCGCGCCGGGGTCAGCCCCGTCTCCTCGGCCGTGCGCTCGGCGTGCGCGATGACCACGGGCAGCGAGTCGTCGGCCATGCGCTTGGCCAGGGCGAGCGCGCGCTCGCCGTCGGCCTCGCTGTGGATGTGCGCGCCCTTCCACGGCGACTGCACGGCCGTCGTGTAGACGCCAAGCTCGGCGGCCTCCTCGAGCGCGGCGCGAATATCGTCGAGCTGGCCGGAGGCGGCCTGCAGGGCGTCGGACGTCAGGCGGACGCGGCTCTTAGGTGCGTCGGGCCGCGCCGTCAGCAGCGCCAGGCGCTCGAGGAGCGAATGCACGGACTCGCCCCAGCGGGGATCGACCTCGTGCAGGGATCCGATATAGTCGGCCAGTTCGCGGCGGGCGCTCGTCAATTCGGCCCGCAGGTCGAGGATCTCGCCGATGTCCTCCTCGTCCGTTCGCAGGCGCATTCCCGTTCGGATGCGGTGGGCGACGCCGTCGAGGTCGGAGAAATCCAGGACGAGGTCGCCCAGTCCGATCCGTTCCATCTCCTCGACGAGGGCGCCGCCGGCCGAGGCACGCCCGGGAATGTACAGCACGTTACGGCCCGACGCCGCCGCGTCCGCCACGATGCCGGCGAGCGTGCCCATCGCCTCGGAGCCGGGCGGCGTGTCGACGACCACCGAGCGGCCGGACGCCACGGCCTCGATGACCGAAAGCTCGGCCGGGTCGCGATCGCCCGCGCCGCGCTCGGCCTCCGGGAAGCGGTCGCGGACCTCGGCCGGCGGCAGCGGGGCCGAGGACAGCCGGCGGGTCTCCTCGTCGCCCGCCAGCGCCGTCATGACGCCCGATTCCTCGATGTAGGGCTTCATGGCCTCCAGGTCGGACAGCAGCACCTGAGCCGGGTGCACGAAGCACCCGAGCACCGCGAGGTTTTCGTAAGTGAAGCCGGGCAGGTAGATCCGGCTGAGCTCGCACAGACGCGCCAGTGCCTCGTCCTCGCGGGAGGCGTCTGCGGCCAGTGTGCGCAGCTTGCCGATGTCGCCGGGGCGGGTGCCGTGCGCGCGCAGCGCGCGGATGAGCGCCGGGTTGATCTCGCTGCGAGCCGTGAGCGTGATGTAGGCGTCGTCCGGGCCCGACGGGTCGAAGCGGACGGTGCGCAGCAGCCCAGCCTCGTGCATCTGCCGGACCTTCGGAGCTCTGCGCTCGGCCCGTCGGCCCTCGCCGGAAGAACCGGAAGCCTTCGCGCGCGCCGCGTTGCCGGTTGGTGCGCCGGCATCACCCGCACCGCCGCCGGAGCTTGCAGCGCCGCCCGCGGTATCGCCGGTCGATGCGCCGCTTTCACCTGCCGCGCCGCCGGCCGGAAGGAGGTCGATGGACGCAGGGTCTGCGTCCGGGTCGTCGGCGTAGCCGTACTGGGCCAGGCCCGCCTCTCCGTCCTCGAGGTCGATGGGCGGTTCCGTCCACGAGATTCGACCTATTGCCAGGGTCACCGGCGCGTAACCGTATTGCTCGGACAGGGCATTGATGCGCAGCCGGAGTTCGGCCAGCCGTGCGCGCGCCTCGCGCTGGGCGGTCTCTTCGCGCACGAGCGACGTGAGCAGCGTGGGCATCCCCGAATAGAGCTGCGAAGCGCCGGTCGGATGGGGCGAGGAAAGGTTGACGACGGCGGTGTCGTTGCCGTCGATGGGCTCGGCCGACTCTTCCACGACCTCGGAAAGCTCGTGATACCACCGCGCGTAGGCGAGCGTCACGCGGGCCCGGCGCGACAGCTCGATGGGCGGCTCGCTCTCCGGCTGCGACTGCTCGCCGGAGTCCTCCGCGGGCCTGTCGCCTCGTTCCGCAACCTCGGCACCTTCGACGCCGGGCGCGTCGGCGTCCTCCTCCACGACCTCGGCCTGGACCGCTTCCGCGGCGTCGTCGGCATCGGCCTCGACCTCCGTGACGACCAGGCCCGGGTCGTCCTGGCCGCCTGCTTCGTCGGGGCTCGCCGAATCGAAGGCGGAATCGCCGACCTGGCGGGCCTCGTCCGGCAGGTCTTTCTTGCGGTTGCGCTTGAAGAAGGAGCTCACGTCACCACGTTATCGGTATGAGTCGCGAATGTCCGAATACCGCGCCGGGGCCCGCCAAGTCCAGTACTCGAGCACGGCGTGCCGGATCGGTGCCGCGCCTTGCCGCCGACGCCAAAGAACGCCGCATTTAGCGCGGCGAGGTGGTCCGCACCGTGGCGCGCAGGTCCGGGCACGTGGCGAGCGGTGAGCCAGGCCCGGGCAGCATTCACCATGCGCGACCGTGCCCGCTCGGGTGCGCCTGCAGGTTGGCCGTCTGCGCGCCGGCCGCGCCACGAACCTGTGCCCGCGACCAGATCGTGCCCGCGCCACCTACATGCCGGCCGCCAGCACGGCGCCCACGCCCGCTCACCGGCCTTCTCGTCGACCGTGAGCAATCTACCTGCCGCCCGCGTCCTTCCAGTACGGCATGCTGGCCACCACGAGAGTCGCGCCGGCCGTGAGAGCGACACACATCGCCAGTGCGCTGCCAGTCCCGGCCACGGCGAGGGCTCCACTGGTGAGGATGATTCCCACCAGGCCCGCGGTCCGCAGCAGCGCGAATGCCTCGGCGCGCTTGCTGGGCGGGGCAAGGCGGTCGAGCACAATCGAAAAGTGCGTGCCGAGCGGAGCGATGAAGAATCCGATAAGCACCGCGCCGACCAGCGTGGAGGCGAGCGTCCACCGTCCGAGCACGAGGACCGCGCCGGCCGTCGTCACAGCCAGGTAACCGACGATCTCGCCGCGCGAGGCCTCGCGATTGCGCGCGCTGACCCAGACGCCTCCGGAAATGGACGCCAGGCACAGGCTGAGCGCGAACACGAAGCCCGCCTCGGCCTTGAGCCCGAAGCCCAGCGCCAGGGAAACCGCGCCGATTTCGACTCCGGCCACGGTGGCGCCACACGCGACCTGGCAGGCCAGCCACGCGAGCACGGGAAGCGTGAGCAGGCCCAGCGACGAGCCGGCAGACCGAGGGCGGCGCGTCTGCGGGACCGAAGGAACGAGGAGCATCGGAGTGGCTCCGAGGCACGCGAGCACCGCCAGGCCGAGCACCGGCGAGATCGCGCCGAGGGCCGACGCCAGGACGGGCGAGGTCGCGTAGGTCACCTCGTTGAGGGTTGCTGCGATGCCCAGGGCGCGGGGAAGCCGCATGGCACTGACGAGGTCGTTCAGCAGCAGCCGGAGAAAGCCGTAGGCGGCCCCGCCCACGCCTCCGCTGACCACTGCCGCGGTCACGAGTGACCACATTGGGGCGCCCGCCGCGGCGAGGCCGGCCATGGCGCACAGTGCCACGGCCCGGATCGCGATGAGCGTCCGCAGGTAGGGCACGGTCCGCCATCGGCTGCCGAGCCGGGACATGGGCACCGCGCCGACCACCTGGGCGAGCGTCATGGCCAGGACGATGGCGGCGCCGTCGTCGGCCGATCCCGTCAACGGGAGCGCGAGCAGGGAGAAGGCGATCGGCGAGGCGGCCAGCGGAATGCCGAACGTCCCGTATGCTAGCAACCATCGAATGAGCCGGATGCGCGGCGTCCCGCCCCTCACCTGCACACTCGCTGCGCATCACGACGGTCGCTACCGCGACTGCACACTGGTGACCCCCTCTCGGTTGCGATGGCGCCCATGGCGCCAGGATTGCGACCCCGGCGGACGCAGGCCGCGCGCCATCACGGGCTCGAATGGTGCCCTCGAAAGGATTCGAACCTTCGACCTACCGCTTAGGAGGCGGTTGCTCTTCCACTGAGCTACGAGGGCGACTCGCCCAGTCTAGCGGCACCGAGGCCAACTGGCACATCCGGCCCGCCAGGCGAATACGTTAACCCGTGGCCTCATGCGGCCCACAGCCGGCCTGCCGTGGCCCAGCCCGCCCTGCCCGCGGCCGGCCTGACCATGCGCGGGATCCGTTGGCAAAGCCAGCCGGGCCCTTCGCCGTGCCAATAGCCAGCCGGGCCCTTCGCCGTGCCGATCACTCGCGCCACGTCCCGACACAGCGAGCGCCCGCACGGGCAATCGCACGCGCGGGCGCTCGGGCGCTCGGGAACCGACCTGCCCCCGGCTAGTCACTTCTCGGCAACAATATCCACACGACGGTTAGCAGCCTTGCCCTCCTCGGACACGCTGCCATCCTCATTCGTCTCCTCGGCAATCGGTTCGCTTTCGCCCTTCCCCTCGGCTGTGATCGTCAACCCGGGACGCTTCGAGTCGATATAGTTCTTGACTGCCTCGGCCCGCTGCTCTGACAGGGTCTGATTATGGGCGTCGTCAGCCACCGAGTCCGTGTGACCGGAGATCTCGACCCGACTGGGCGGGGCGTCCTTCCACTCCTTGATCATCCCATCAAGAATCTCGTGCGCCCGACCTGTCAGCTGAGCCGAGTCAACCTCGAAGTTCACGTCGCTAGCCAGAGTCGTGGTCGTAGCGTCCTCATCCTCGACCACCGTTGCCGCTCCGTCCAACGTACTGACGGGCAAACGGATGTCATAGACTTTCGCCTTGACGTCATAGAC
>JAUMUM010000003.1:0-108423 GCA_030530685.1 Actinomycetaceae bacterium
GTCCGAGTCCGGGTCCACACAATCAGGTCGTGCAGGCCCGATCCACATGGGGCCGGGTTCACAAGGCCAATCCTGGGTCCGGGTCCACAGGGCCCGTCACTCGAGCCAGCCCGCGAGCTCCATCGCCCAATAGGTCAGGACGACGTCGGCGCCCGCGCGCACGATGCTCGTCACCGACTCCTCGATCGCAGCCCTCCTGCCAATCCACCCGCGCGCGGCCGCCGCCTCGATCATGGCGTACTCGCCGGAGACCTGGTAGGCCGCCACGGGCACGTCCGAGGCAGCGGCGACGTCGGCCAGCACGTCGAGGTAGTGGCTTGCGGGCTTGACCATGACCATGTCCGCGCCCTGGGCCAGGTCGAGCAGCGCCTCGCGCAGGCCCTCGCGCCGGTTGGCCGGATCCTGCTGATAGGTTCGGCGGTCGCCCTTCAGCGACGAGCCAACCGCCTCGCGGAACGGACCGTAGAAAGCGGAGGCGTACTTGGCCGAGTAGGCGAGGATGGCCACGTCCTGGAAGCCGGCGTCGTCGAGCCCGTCCCTGATCGCCTCCACCTGGCCGTCCATCATGCCCGACGGGGCCACGACGTGCGCCCCGGCCCGCGCCTGCTCGACCGCCTGGCGGGTGTAGGCCTGGCACGTCTCGTCGTTGAGCACGCGACCGTCGTCGGCCAGCAGGCCGCAGTGCCCGTGGCTGGTGAACTCGTCGAGGCACACGTCCGACATGACGACGAGCTCGTCCCCCACCGCCTGGCGGCACGCCGCGATGGCCCGCTGCTCGATGCCGCCCGGGTCCCAGGCTTGGCTGCCGCGCGGGTCCTTGTCGGCGTCGTCGGGCACGCCGAAGAGCATGATGCCGCCGAGGCCGGCGTCGCGGGCGGCGCGGGCGACGTCGCCGATCTCGCCGGTAGTATGCCGCCGCACTCCCGGCATGGAGCCGATCTCGGTGCCGGCCTCGCCGACGAACGCCGGCAGTATCAACTGGGACGGGTGCGGCCGCGTCTCGCGGACGAGGCGCCGCATCGCCGCCGTGGTGCGCAACCTGCGCGGACGATCGATCATACGTTTCCTTTCCCTACGAGTTCGGCGACCGCGGTGGCGATATCCGCGGCCCCGGGGGACGGCGACACGCTCGCCGCCACCCCCAGTTGCGCCAGGACCTCGGCCGTCGGCTGCCCGATCGCCAGCACGCGAGTGGCCTCCGGCCAGCCGAGCTTGGCGTCGATGGCCCGCGCCACAGACCCCGACGTGACGACGACGGCCGCGAAGCGCCCGGCACGCCAGCGCTGAGCCACCTGCTCGGGAATGTCGGCTGGGACCATCGTGTAGACGTGGCGGACCTCGACCTGCCAGCCGAGCGCGCGCAGTCCCTCCGCGAGCGCGGGCTGGGCCAGGGCCGAGCACGGCAGGAATACGCGGCCGCGGCCGGCCCGGTGAATGCCGACACCGGCATCCCGAACGACGACGTCCATGTCGGCAGCGCCCTCGAGCTGTTCCCGGCGCGCATCGTGCGCCGGCCAACCGCGAGCGCCGGGCCTGCCCGCGATCGAGGCAGCGTCCAGCCCCGGCGCATCCGTCCTGCCATCCGACGGGTGCCGCCCGCCGCCAGCCACGACGGTGGAGTCCGGCCCCGGCCCGCCGTTGGCGTCGCCAAGCCCCGGCCCGCCACCACCGCCAGGCCCCGGCATTTCTCGCTCGTGATCGCCAGGCCCCGGAGGGAACTCGGCGAGCAGGCCCCGGGTGCTTTCAATGTGCGGCACCAGCTCGACGTCGTAGCCCGCGGCCCTCAACGCCTCGGCAGATGCCCGTCCGACGGTGGCGATGCGGCCCGGCAGGCGCACGCCAAGCTCGCGCAGAGTCTCCACGGTGCGCGCGGAGGTGACGACGGACCACTCGGCGGCCACCTCCCTCAGGCGCGCGAGACCCTCGGGCGAATCGATCAGCACGTGGCGCCGCTGCACGGGGCAGTCTGTAACATCCAGGCCGCGCTCGGCGAGCTCACGCGCCAGTCGCCCCGCCGGCCGCGGCAGGAACACTCGGCCACCCACCTCCCTGGGCCAGAGATCGGCGTCGTCGAGGAACTCGACCAGCTGGGAAGCACGTGAGGCGTCCAGCTGCGTCACCCGCGAGGCGCCGTCGGCGAGCAACCGGGCCGCCACACGCCGCCCGACGCCGGGTGCCAGAGGCATCGACGCCTCGATTCCGTCCCCGCCATCGGCGGCGAAAACCCCGGCGCGCAGGTCGCCACCCGGCAGCCCGAGCGCTCCGATCGGCGCGGCGCACCCGCCGCCGAGGGCAGCGAGCACAGCGCGTTCCTCCGTCGTGGCCAGCCGGCTGTCGGGATCGTCGAGGGGGGCGAGCGCCGCGAGCGTCGACTCGTCGTCGGCCCGGCATTCGACGGCCAGCGCTCCCTGGCCGGGCGCGGGCAGGATCGGGACCTCATGGGTGATGCGCCCTTCGAGCCCGAGCCGGCGCAGGCCGGCAGCGGCCAGCAGCACGGCGTCCAGATCACCGGGGGCGAGGCGCGACAGGCGCGTATCGACATTGCCGCGGATGTCGACGATGACGAGGTCGGGCCTCAACCGCCTGAGCTGGGCGGCGCGCCGGGGCGATCCCGTCCCCACTCGCGCGCCGGAGGGCAGCTCGTCTAGGCGCAGGCCATCGCGGGAACACAGGGCGTCCATGGCCGACTCGCGCTCGGGCACCGCGGCGATCACCAGGCCCGGCATGGGTTCGACGGGCAGGTCCTTGAGGGAGTGAACGGCAAGGTCGACCTCGCCGCGCAGCAGGCTCGAGCGCAGCTCGGCCGCGAAGATGCCCAGGCCGGACAGCTGCATGAGCGAGCCGCGTTCCCGGTCTCCCCGTGTCTTGACAGTCACGAGTTCGACGTCGACGCCCCGGGCGCGCAGGCGATCGGCCACCCACGTCGACTGGGTGACGGCGAGGGTCGACCCGCGAGTTCCTAGTTTCATGCCGCAGCCTCCAATCCCGAGGCGATCGCCGCCTCGATGCCGTTGCCGGCCACCCAGGCCCCCGCCACGGTCAGTCCGGGAGGTAGCGAGCCGGCGAGCGCGGCCCGGGCCTTGGGGGCCAGGCCGCGGGGGATCGCCGGCCAGCGCACCACCGCGAAGCCGAGGGCGCGGCGCGGGTGGCAACCGAGGAGGGTGCCGGCGTCGGCGAGCGCCTGCTCCTTCGTCACCTCGGCCCCCGGCTCGTAGCCGAGTCGCAGGAATTCGATGCCGCCGTCGCGGCTCCATGGCCACTTGGCCGAGTAGTGGGTCAGGGAGCGGGCCGCCAGGCCCGGGATGGGCCCGCCGAGCAGCACGCCCGAGCAGGCGGGAACGCCGGCCAGGTCGGCGGCGTCAAGGGCGAGCACCGCGCTGGCCGAGGCCCCGGTGGGGCTTGCGCTGGCTTCGACGCCGGCCTGCCCCAGGAGTTGGACGGCCTCGCGCGCCGGGCATGCCAGCACCACGCGGTCGGCGCGTATCGCTTCGCCGTCGGCCATGACTCGCCACGCCGGGGCGGCTCGCTCGATGCCCTCAGCCGGCTCGATGTCCCCGGCCCGTTGGACCCGACCGACCCGCTCGGCTCCCTCAATGTCCCCGGCCGGCTCGATGCGCTCGACTCGCACGCCCAGGCGCAGCTCTCCGCCCCCGTCGCGGACGCCGTCGGCCAATGCACGGACCAGGCGGAACATGCCCCCGACCGGCTGGGCTAGGACGGGGCGCGCCCCGCGGGCCGCCGCGACCTTCGCGTACAGCGAGCCGGGGCCGCGCAACGTGGGGGCGAAGCGTTCGAGCGGCATCTGCCCGGGCTCCATCCGGTACACGCTGCGGGTCAGCGGCGCCACCAGGCGGTCGACGACGGCCCGCCCCAGCCGGGCCTCGACGAGCTCGCCGACGGTTGCGGCCTCGGCCCCCACCTCGTCGCCAAGCTCGGGTTCGGCGCGGGCGGTGGCCATCTCCCCCTCGTCGAGCGCCGCAAGTAGGGCGGGGTCGTCGGCCGACGCCGGAACGCCGAGCACGCCGTCAGCCCCCGGCCAACTGCGGCCGTCGGGCCACCGGATGAGCGGGCGTCCGGTCGGCGCGGCCACCTCAAGCCCCAGCTCCGCGCACAGCTGGTCGACCACGCCCAGGCGCCGCGCATAAGCCTCGGCGCCGCCATCGATCTCCCGACCGGCAATGACCAGCGGCGCCACCATCCCTCCCGGGCGGTCACCGGCCTCGAGCACCGTCACGCAATAGCCATCGCGGACCAGACGGTGGGCGGCCGCCAGCCCGGCAACGCCCGCCCCGACGACGACGGCACGTACCGCATCCCCTTCGCTTCCCATTGGCGGATCACCTCTCATAGATCGTGCACCAGCGCAACGAGGTCGGTCAGCACGGCCGGATCCGTCCCGGGCGGCACCCCGTGGCCGAGGTTGACGATGTGCGCGGGGGCCGCGCGGCCACGTCGCACGACGTCGCGCGCGTGGGCAGCCAAGACCTCCCAGCCGGCCGAAAGGCGAGCCGGATCGATATTGCCCTGGAGCACCATGCCGGGCAGACGCCTGGCCGCCTCGTCCAGCGGCGTGCGGTAATCGATTCCCATCGCCTCGCAGCCGCACGCGGCCATGGCCTCCAGAAGGTGCCCCGTGCCGGTGCCGAAGTGAATGCGCGGCGTGGTGCCGGCCCCGCCGCCGGGACCCTCGCTTGCGGGATGGCTTGCCGCGCTGTCGGGCGCCGGCCCGTCGTCGGCCACGCTGCCAGCAGCATCACATGCCACGTCGCCCGCCGCAGCACCGCCGGCCACCCCGCCGTCACCCACCGCCGCGAGTGCGAGCTTCGAGTATGGGGCGGCACCTGCGGCGTAGTCGTCGAGGCTCAACGCCCCTGCCCACGAATCGAAGAGCTGGACGGCACGCGCCCCACCGGCCACCTGCAATTGCAGGAACCTGCCGGAAATCTCGGCGCACCACGTCATCAGGCGCCGCCACGCGGCAGGCTCGGCGTGCATGAAGGATCGGGCGGCCAGGTGGTCACGAGAGCCGCGACCCTCGACGAGGTAGGCGGCCAGCGTGAACGGGGCGCCGGCGAAGCCGACGACGGGGGTCGCTTCCCCCAGCTCGCGCACGGCCAGCTCCACGGCCCGCTCGATCGCGGACCCGTCCTCAATGCGACGCGCCACCAGGGCTTCGACGTCGTCCGGTCCCCGTACGGGATCGGCGATCACCGGGCCGACGCCGGGCGCGATCGTGACATCCACACCGGCCAGGGCAAGGGGAACCATGATGTCGGAGAAGAAGACGGCCGCGTCCACGCCGTGGCGCCGCACGGGCTGGCACGTAATCTCGGCAGCCATTTCAGGATTCAAGCAAGCCTCGATCATGGGGACACCCTGCCGGATCTTCCGGTACTCTGGTAGCGACCGTCCCGCCTGACGCATGAACCACACGGGTGTACGCCCAGGGCGCTTTCCCATGAGGGCTTGGATCAGGGGTGGAGCGGTGATGATCATAACGTCGATTCTGTCCCGTCAAGAGAAATCTGGTTCACTGGAACAATTATGACACTGCGCATCCTCTCTGTGAGCCACGACCAGCACGGTCTTTCCGAGGTTCAGCGCCTGTCCAGGTGCGCGGACAGCCTGTCCGCGTCACTTAGAGACACCCACGGCGTCGAAGGCTTCCTCACCCTGGCCACGTGCAACAGGCTCGAATTCGTCATCCACGCACCACGCGTGTCCGAGACCCATCTGCGCCACCGTCTAGCCGGGTGCCTCAGTTCCCCGCCCGAGTGGAAGGTCTACGAGGAAAACGAGGCACTCAACCACCTGTTCAGGGTTGCCGCGGGCCTGGCATCAATGGTCGTCGGAGAACGGGAAATCGCCGGCCAGCTTCGGCGAGCGCTGAAGGCCGCCTCGCAGGCCGGGCACGTTTCCGGCACGCTCATGGCCGTGGTCAACGCGGCCCTACACACGGCACGACGCATTGGCTCCGATACACGGCTGCAGGATTCGGGCCGGTCCGTCGTCTCGGTTGGCCTGGACATGACAGGGATCGAACAGTGGACTAAGCAGCGCGTGCTGCTCGTGGGAACGGGCTCCTACGCGGGCGCCGTCGTGGCGACACTCAGGCAGCGCGGGGCCGAGGACATCCTCGTCCACTCCACTTCTGGGCGCGCCCGTGACTTCGCCGCAAGGCACGACATCCGCCCCACCGAGGACCTGACGCAGGCTTTGACTTGGGCTGACCTCGTGATCACCTGCCGGGGCGGTGCCACGCCCGTCATTACGCGTGAGCAGCTGGAGGGGTCGGCGCCCAAGGCCCTGCTCGACCTTTCGCTGCAGCCCGACGTCGAACGGTCCGTCGCGACGCTGCCGGGCATGACGCTGCTGGACCTCGGCGCGATCCAAAACGCAATATCCCCGACGTGGGCGGCCGATTCCGCCCGTGCCGAGCGAATCGTGGCCGAGGGCGTCAGCGAAATCGCCGGCCGCCTGGCCTCGCGCGTGGCCGATCCCGCCGTCGCCTCGCTGCGGGCATCGATGCTCCAGATCGTCGACGACGAGGTCGCGCGCCTGCCCCAGGGCCGGGCGCTGACGGTCGAGGACTGCGCGCTCGCCCTGCGTCGCCTCACGACCCGCCTGCTCCACACGCCCTCCACGCGCGCCCGCGACGCGGCCTCCGAGGGGCGCATCGACGACTACCTCGACGCCATGGAAGAACTCTACGGAATCGCGGCCAGGCGGGAAAACGAAGCGCCCGTCGTTCCTGGCCGCTGCCCCGTGACGGGGCTCAGCTTCGCCGACCTGCAGCGCGATGCGAGCCTGCAGAGCAACACCACGGAGAATCGATGACCGACGCTCTCAGTCCCTACACGGCCATCCTGCTGGCTTCCTACGGTGGGCCACGCCGCTCGCAGGACGTGCTCCCCTTCATGCGCAACGCGACGGCCGGTCGGGGCATACCCGACGAGCGCCTCATCGACGTCTCCCAGCACTACCACCTCTTCGGCGGTCGCTCGCCCATCAACGAGCAAAACGAGGCCTTGCGCGACGCGCTGAGCGCCGAGCTCGCCCGTCGCGGTTGCCCCCGCGACGTCGTCATCGGCAACCGGAATTGGACACCCTTCTTCGCCGAAACGGTGGCCGGGCTCCGCGACGGCGGGCACGAGCGGGTCCTCGCGCTGACCACCGCCGCCTACTCGTGCTACTCCTCGTGCCGCCAGTATCGGGAAGACCTGGCCGACGCCATGAAGGATGTGCCAGACGTGAGCATCGACAAGGCCGGCCCGTACGCCGAGCGTCCCGGCTTCATCTCCGCCAACGTGGATGCCCTGACCGCCGCCGCGCGCGCCATGCGCAAGCGCCTCGGCGGGGCTCGCACCGACGCCGGCGCCGGCGCCAGCGCAAACCGGGGCCGCATGAAGATCCTGTTCGTCACGCACTCCATCCCCACCGCCATGAACGAGGCTTCCGCCGACGGCACCAGACCCGCGCGCTACGACGCCCAGCACATGCGTGTGGCCGGTCGCGTCGCCGAGCGGGTCGCGGCGGCCCTTGGCGAGGAACTCGACTGGGAGCTGACCTACTGCTCGCGCTCGGGCGACCCCCGTGTGCCCTGGCTCGAGCCCGACGTCAACGATCGCATGGAGGAGATCGCCGGCGACGTCGACGGGATCGTCGTAGCCCCCATCGGTTTCATTAGCGACCACATGGAGGTCGCCTACGACCTGGACACGCAGGCACGCGAGACGGCCTCCAGGATTGGGGTCGACTACGAGCGCGCGGCAACGGCGGGCACGCACCCCGACTTCGTATCCGCACTGGCCGACCTGCTCCTGGAGCATGCCGCTGCCGCCCGCGGCGAGGTCCCGGCACCCGATCACCCGTGCCTGAGGGACGACGTCGAATGCTGCCTTCCCGGCGCGCGCCACCCGGGCAAGGCCGAGCATGGCCGGCTCGACCATCCACTGGCCTCCGCCAAGGCCTAAGGCGAAAGGCCCACCAAGGCCTAAGGCGAAAGGCCCAGGCGCGAGGCCGAGGCTAGCGCGGCGCCGACTGGCAGCGAAACTCAAAGCGCGGGCCCTGACGAGCAGCTGGCATTGACGATCGCGGCGGCGCTCAAAGCCAGAGGCGCGGGCTCCAACTGGCAGCTCACTGACGTGGCGGCGCCTCACTCGTCGTGCTGGACGACCTCGAAGCCGAGCAGGTCGATGCTCATGCCGCGCCGCTTGTCGTCCTCGTGTGAGGCGGCAACGCGGTTGGCCGACCAATGCTCGTAGTCCTCGCGCGAATCCCAGCGCGTGACCACGAAGTACCGATCCTCCCCTACCACCGGGCGTAGCAGTTCGAACGACTGGAAGCCCTTGGCCTCGTCGACGGCCCTGCGGCGGGCGGCGAAGCGCCGTTCGATTTCCTCCTCTGCACCCGCGGGGAATGTCAGCGCGGTGATGTTGACGAACGTCATGGGTGTCTCCTTCCGCGGCGGCGTCGTAGCCACCTTCATCGCGAACTCGTTTGCGAGCGTGGATGGATTCCCGAAGCCCTGCCGGTCATCCGCGCGTCCACTGCCACGATTAAACCGCATGGCACGCGCGGATGGTAAGCACTTTCGGCGATCGATACGGAACCGGACACGCCAGACGGCGGACCCACAGCACCCGAGCGTCCTCGCAGCTCGAGGTGGCCAGACATACTCACCGACCCGCGTCGCACCCCTTCACATCATTCGCCCGAGCGGTGGACGTTCACACGTCACGACCCAAGTCTTGAGTCCTAGGTTAGGGCATGCTAACTTCTTTAGAATCGCTTTTCGTTCGCGATTGCTTCGCCAATCGCCCCCTCGAACCCAAGGAGCACTCATGGCAGCACCAACCAGCGCCACGCGGTCGGCCAACAAGCTATCCGGACGCGACCTCATCAACGTCGGAATCTTCACCGCCATCTACTTCGTCATCATGTTCGGTTTCGGCATGCTTGGTTCTCTGGGACCGTTCATGTCGGGACTGGCCTTCCTCCTCGGCATTCTGGCCAACGGCACGGTCATCGCGCTGTACCTTTCGCGGGTCCACAAGCTAGGTTCAATGACGCTGCTCGGTTTGATCGTCAGCTGCCTCATGGTGGCGACGGGCCACCCGTGGTTCACCATCCTCACGACGACCGCGCTCGGGGCCTGCGCCGACCTCATCGCCAATGCGGGCCACTTCGCCAAGGCGAGACTCAACATCGTTGCCTACGCGGTCTTCTGCCTGTGGTACGTCGGGCCGATCATGCCGGTTGTGTGGGACACCGCGGGTTATCGCCAGTACGTCACCGACTCCATGAACGCCGAGTACGCCGACGGCTGGATGAGGATCTTCAGCCCCTCAACCCTGCCTCTGTGGGGGTTGGCGTTCTTCGCGGCCGGTCTGATCGGCGGGTGGTTCGGCCAGAGCGTGCTTCGCCGGCAGTTCCGCCGTGCGGGCGTCGCCTGATAGGCGTGGCGCGAATGGGGGAGACGACGCCGGAGGCCGCCGCACCCGTGCTGCTAGACGACGTGGGGGAGGCCAGGCGCGGCCCGGAAGCGGACGAGGCGCCTGGCCGGCCGGGCTCGGGCGGGGCGCGTGAGGCGACAGCCGCGCCAGCAGCACAGGGGAACGGGACCGCGGCAGGAGACGGAGGTGCGAAGGTGGCCGAGGGCGCGCAGGTGGCCGAAAGGACCGGAGGCGTGACGACAGGCACGAGCCACGTGTCCGGATGGCTCGCCGCGGCGGCCGACACCAACGCCGCACCCGCCGACACCAGCGCCGCGGCGGCCGGCATCGTGGTGCCCGGCGGCTCTAGCCACACAGCAGTCGACACCGTGATGCCCAGCGGGCCGGAGTCAACCGCAGCTATTGCCGTAACGCTCAGCGAGCCAGGAACGGGCGTCGACGGGTTCAGCACGAACGCCGATGTCGCGACGGCCGCGCCTATCAGACGGGCGTCGAGCCCGGGCCTCCACCTGGCGCCGGGCGCGGCACTGCTCGCCATGCTCGTCGTCAACATCACCGTCATGTCGACGACGAAGACCCTCAACACCGTCGTCTGCTCCCTGCTCGTCTTCATCGCCGTGGCGAGCCTACGGCGCCCGAAGCTCCTGCTCGGCACGCTATTGACATTCCTCGCCAATGCCGCCGTTTTCGCGCTCGTCGCTGGCTTCCAGCCATCGGGCCCGATCAATCTGCTCGGGCCTATCTGCTTCTACATCATGAAATTTACGCTGGTCATCGCGGCCGGGATCTACGTGCTGCTGACCGTGCGCCCCAGCGACATGTCCTCGTTCCTCTACCAGGTCCGGGCGCCACGTTGGCTGAGCACCCCACTGACCGTCATGCTGCGCTTTTTCCCTCAGGCCAGGCGCGAGTTCCAGGCGGTCATGGAAGCGATGTCGCTGCGCGGGATTCCGCTTGGGCCGCGCCAGCTTGTGACGCGGCCCCTGCGCACGCTAGAGCACCTGCTGTTTCCCATGCTCGCCTCGTGCTCGCGCATTGCCGATGATCAGACCGCCTCAGCCCTCGTGCGCGGGCTAGGGTCCGACTCGCGGCCAACTCCGTTGGAACCAATGCGATTCGGCTGGCAGGACGCGGCCGTCCTCGTTGCTCTTGCCGGTGACATCGCAGTGGCAGCTAGCCGGGACACGCTCGGAATATGACCGCGAAAAAGCCAGCGTCGGTCGACGTGGCTCCGCCGTCGGGCTCTGGCGCGAGTCGCCGAGTTCAGGCGCGCGTCGTCCGGCTCTGGCGCACGATGTCTGGCACTGGCGCACGACGGAGCCCTTAGCCAACGTCGAACGGGTCCCTGGACCAACGTCGAAAACGAACGGAACCACGGCCACACGCAGCAATTGCGACGGCGAGGCGATGGCCGCTCTGAACCAAAGAACGAACGGAACCATGACCAGGAAAACACGCAGCGCAGCGGAGGCGAGAAACGCACCGGCCGAACCGCAGTCGGCCATTGTGGAAACCGCTGGAGGTGCCACTCCCACCGACCGAGGCGGCGATCCCAACGCAGGCACCAAGCCCGTCGGCCGAGGCGACGCGCCCAACGGAGACGCCGATCCCGCCGAACGAGGCACCCCACCCACTGCCAACCCAGACGAGGTGGCCATCGAGTTTCACGATGTCAGCTTCACCTACCGGGCCGGGGATACGCCCGTCATTCCCGGCTCAGACGCTGTGTCCACAGCCGACAGTGGTTCAACAGGTGGCACCGGGTCAACAAGCAACCACGGGTCCACAGCTACCGCAGCAGGCCGCGCCAACGCAGCCTCCATCGCCGATCGGGCCGATACGACTGCGCTTGACCACGTGAGCATTTCAATCCCGCGAGGAAGCGCAACACTCATCACCGGGCCGAGCGGCTGCGGCAAGTCCACCGCCCTGCGCTTGATGAACGGCCTCATTCCCCACGTGACGGACGGCGCGCTCGAAGGCCGCGTCGTCGTCGATGGGCTTGACGTGGCGGGCAGCACGCTCGAAGAGCTCGGCCAGCGCACGGCCACGGTCTTCCAAAACCCGCGCAACCAGTTCTTCGCCGCGACCGTCCTCGAGGAACTGGCCTTTGCGCGGCAGCAGGCCGGCCAAGATCGCGAGGAAATCCTCGGCGCGGCGCACGGGGCGGCACGGAGAGTCGGAATCGACGGCTGGCTCGAACGCTCGCTGTGGGACATGTCCGGTGGAGAATTGCAGGCCGTCGCGTGCGCAACCGCGCTGGCGGGAACCGGCGACATCTACCTTTTCGACGAGCCGACCTCCAACCTTTCCGAGCGAGCGATCGTCGCGATTTCACAGATCCTGGGGGAAATGAAACGCGCGGGAGCCACGCTCGTGATCGCCGAGCATCGCCTGTATTTCCTGCGCGACATCGTCGATACGGTCATCACGATGGAGGCGGGGCGCGTGCTGAGGACCTGGACGGCCGAAGAATTCTTCGCCACCGACGACGCCGCGCGCCGCGCCGCCGGCTGGCGCACGCTCACGTCCCCGGAGCTCGCACTGGTTCCGGCCGCGGGGGACAAGGCCAATGCGAAAGGCGGCAAACCCTCGCCCGAGGTGGCGGGCAGGACCTCGCTCGAGGCGCGGGGCGAGCCTACACCTGCCGACGCACCCGAGTCAGAAAGCGAGACCCCGCCCGAGGCGGCGAGCAAGACATCTCCCGAAGCAAAGGGAACGTCCTCGCCCGAGGTGGCGAGCAAGGCCTCGCCTGGGGGTGAAAGACCGCAGGCACCGGAGCCGGAGAGGATATCCGCGTCCGAGCCAGAAGGGGTCGCTGCAACGGAAGCCGGCGGGAGACTCGCGCTGGAGAATATCGAGAAGGCTGAGGATATCGAGAAGTCTTCGGCGAAAGCGTCGGGAACGAACAGGCCGGGAACGGAGGCGACACCCGCGGCCAGCCAGGCGGCCCCGCCACCCGCAGGCCTGACGCTGCGCGACCTGCGTTACAGTTACGGCCACCACCTGGCGCTCGACGTCGCCTCGCTGCACATCCCGAAGGGCTCGGTCACGGCGCTCATGGGGGACAACGGCGCCGGCAAGACGACCCTGTGCCGCGTGATCACCGGCCTGGCCGAGCCGGAGCGGACGTCGACCATCGAGTGGGACGACAAGCGTGTGTCAGCCAAGGCGCGGCGGGCGATGAGCTCGATCGTCATGCAGGACGTCAACCGACAGCTATTCGCCGAGACCGTCCTGGGCGAGGTCACGATGGGCACCAAGCAGGCCAGGGATGTCGATCCGCGCGCACTGCTGGAGCGGCTGGGCCTGGAAGGATACGCCGGGCGGCACCCGATGTCGCTGTCTGGCGGCCAGAAGCAGCGCCTGGTGATCGCGGCGGCGCTGGCGGCGCGGTCCAAGCTGGTCGTCTTCGACGAGCCGACGTCCGGCGTCGACTATCGCCACATGCTCGGCATCGGGTCGCTCATCCGCGAGCTGGCCGCCGGCGGCATTGCGGTCCTGGTCGTCAGCCATGACCGAGAGTTCGTCGCGGCCTGCGCCGACCGCGTCGTGCGCCTGAGTGCGCCGGGCAGGGGCAAGGCCAGCGGTGGTTCCGACGACGGACGCCTCGGCGGCGAAAGCCCTGCCACTCCCGATGGCGAAGACTCCGGCAGCGCGGGCCCCGGCAGGGGCGCCGGAGACGGAGATCCCGCCGGCGCAAGTGCCGCCGCAGGCTCCAAGGGCGGAGGTGCCGCCGGTCAATCCACGAGCGAAGGCCCCGGCAGTGGAAGCGCCAGGCGGATGCGAAAAAGCTGGCCGTCCGGCAGGAGGCAAGACTCTGGCGAACGTCAGTCTGGCGGTCGTCGGTTTGGCCGTCACCACTCTGACAGTCAGCAGTCTGGCAGACGATCGCCTGGCGAAAAACCGCCCGGCGAGGCCCGCCCCAGCGGCGTCGACATCTTCCATGTAGACAGGACGGCCGGCTGACGCCCGGGGGACGATGTCGGCCCAGGACCATTAGGCGGCGAACTGACGTCGCTGCCCCGAGTTCTCGTCTGGACATCGACGTCGGCCCCTGTTGGGCGGCAAGCTCACGACGGCTCAGCGCGCGGCCCCTCCCGCACGATCCGAAGTGGGAGGCGGCATAGAACCACCGACCTGGCACGCGATCGGCGCGAGCGAGCGCGGTCCGCCCCGTCGACCAAGCGCGGTCCGCCCCGCCGGCATAGAATCGCTCCATGTCCGCCAGACCCGTCCTCGTCACCGCCTTCGGGCCGTTTCCCGGCGTGGAGGAGAACCCGACTCAGCGAGTGCTCGAGCTCGTGCGCGCCCAGTGGGACGAGGCGCAGCGCGCGGAGCAGACCCAGCCCGGCACGCATGAAGCTCATCCGGGCGCAGGGAGGTTCCAGTCCGAGTCGGTTGCGGCGCACCCCGGCACCGACCAGGCACACCGTGACGTGAACCAAGCCCCGCACGGTACCGTCCAGGCTCGCCCAGACACAGGCCAGGAACCTCGCGAGCGCCGGCAACACTCCCATCCGCACTACCGCCGTCACCCCCACCCGCTGGTCAGCGAGGTGTTGGAGGTTGCCTTCGCCTCGGTCCCAGGTCGTGTGCGCTCGCTAATCCTCGAGCACCGCCCGGCCTTGACGGTGTGCATGGGCGTCGACGCGAGTCTGGCCGGTGGAACGCCCACGGACGCCAGGCTCGCCAGCAGAGCGTCAGCGGAGGCGAGCCCCGCAGATGGATACTCCGCAGACGGATACCTCGCACCTGGCATCCCGGCGCGCATGGCCCTGGAGGCGACGGCGTTCAACGAGTTCGGGGCCGGGGTAGCCGACGCACGCGGCGAGACCGCGTCGGGCCCAGTGGTTCCCGGCGGACCGGCGACGTGGGCCAGTCCCTTCCGCGTCGACGAGGCCGTTGCGGCCCTCAAAGCCGCAGGCCTGCCGATCGCGCGATCCGACGACGCCGGCCGCTACCTGTGCAACGCCGCCCTGGCGGTGGCCTGCGACACCGCTGCCGAACTGCCCGACGTCGGCGCCGTTTTCCTCCACATCCCGCCGGCCGAGGCCCTGGACCCGCAGGTGGCAGCCCACGCCGTGCTGGCACTGGCAAGCAACGAGGCCTGGTGGGAAGCCCCCTAGGCGAGCCTCCCGGCCGGGCCTGTTCCGACCGGACCTACCTCCCGGCCGAGCCCGCTTCCAGCCGGGGCACCCATCGCCGCCTCATGAAGCCCCTCACTCGGCTTTCCAACGATCTTTCCCGATCAGTTCGGCAATGGCTCTTTCGACCCGACCCGATGTCTCCGTAACTTGCCACGTTTCACCCTTGCCGAAATTGAAATCCCAGTTGTACTTACCACTGTCAGTCACTAACTCATCGCCGTTGTCGGGAAGGCTCGCGATCACCTTGCACACAGCAGCGCGTTTGGCGGCATCGACCGCGAAGCCTTTGTCCTCGTAGTGCTTCTTTCCTCCCGGCCTTTCGAAGTACCAGTCGACAACCCAGTCGGCCGTACCGTCCTCATTGAGGGTCAGCGTCCACGCTCTCGAATCTTTTGTTGGTCTCATGACCGGAATGCTCTCCGGCGCGGCACCGTTGAAGGCGCGGGTGTCTCGGGCCTCGGTCCACGCCTCCGCATTCTGACCTGCGTGCCGTGCTGTCACGTTCTGGCTGGCGTGCTCGGATCCTTCGGAGAGTGCCCCCTGAGCTTTCACGACCAGACGAGGACCTGCCGCCAGGTTTGTGACCACCAACGACGGTTCTCCTTGCGAATTTACCGACGCTGACACCTCCGGCGACATTAGCGACGTCGTGTTGCTCGTCGTGCTGGAGTCGAGGCTATGCGTCGAGATCGTTCCGGTGCAGCCGCCTACGTCGGCTTCCTTCTTTCCAGTGCCCGAACAGGCAGAAACAGACACAGCAATAATTCCGACGACCGCCACCGAACCAAGAACTCTCCTGTTCATTAGCACCCCATCAGTCAAAGATTGACAGTTTCACGACAAGGCAAGACCCGGCAGAGCCCCCATCCTGGTGCAGCCCCGCTCGAGCACCCGAAACCTCAACACACCAAAGGCGAGCTATCCGGATTCCTGCCCGCTCAGAGTCTTTGCCGCCTAACGCGCTCCACCCTATCTTGCGGGAGCGGCCTCAGACCTGGAGAGCGCTGTCCAGTCTCGCGTAGGAAAACCTTGCCCAACCCCGGCGCCCCAGCGCCGGGTGCCCCTCCTCCGGCGAGCGGCCTTGGGTAGCTAGCACTCCGCTTTAGAAGCCCGGCGCCCGACGCGAGCATCGGGCGGAGTCTTGTGCGCCACGGGTCGGCCCAATCGTCGTCTACAAAATGCCCTGTACCGGCGCCAGCGCCGTTTTCCTCCACATCCCGCCAGCCGAGGCCCTCGACCCGCAGGTGGCGCAATACAAGCGAACACATGGGTCGCCGGAGTCCGCTTTGCAACTGGCGCCAGACCGCACAACGCCACAAGACCGGACACAATCGTCTAATGTCGAAGCTCGTTGCATACGAGGCAGCTCTCGATTTCAACACATGCCACCGATCCGATCACTGACCGGGATACAGAACCGGATGAGTGAGTCCCGTTTTATACCGCTCATTATCGAACAGCTTCGTCATTTCATCCGACGAAAGCCAGTCTTGACAAACCTCTGCTTTATAAAGAAACGCGCTAATGTCGACAAGCCTCTTGTACACCGAATTTGTCGTGTAGTCTTCGCGCTCTTCTTGCCATTCCGATTCTTTCTCATTCACGCAGTGGTTCCACAACCTTCCCTGATGAGCGCAGCGATTGCGTAAGTATTGAAAGCCCTCCATCTGATCTTTCAAGTCCGACTTAGCGAGTCCGAGAGAGTTCGCAACCTTCTCAGCGACACCATTTGAGTCGCACGCCTCGACGCATCTCAATAGGGTGCCAAATGAAAACACTTCAACAGCGCCCCAGACTGGTAACTGTCTAAACGAAGTAGGCCCCCCATTGTCGTCAGATTTAACATAATGCTTTAGAAAAGGTTCGCGCTTAACGGCTCGTTTCAGATCGCCGCGAATTGCTTTACACAGATCCCCATTGAAGATACCTGATTGAAGAAACGAATTCGGCGATTGGGAATATTTTTCCCCGAAAAAGTGGGAAAAGCGCCCGCGCAAGACCAGTTCAATTCTAAATAGGACTGAAAGAACCTCCTCAGATAGCTGCCGATCAAGATCGTAGATCTCACGGATCTCCTCGAACGTCGTTCCTTCATTGAAGAAAGGCTCGCCATCCATTGGAAGGCTTTGGAAGTGACGAAAGTACCCAAGAAATCTGTAGTAACTGTTCTCTTGAAGAAATCGCAAGCACTCATCTTCGTCCGAAACTTCAAGACCTGCATCCTTAAACTCTTTGATCTGGTCTCGGTAGTCCAACCATCGCGTTTCTTTCATTGTGTGTCCTTTCGTGACGCAACTGATCAACAATGCACGGCCTTGCCGTTCACGCCTCACGGATGCTCGTACAGGTGTGACTAAGAGGGTACCCCGGTCAACGTCTCGCGCCCCTCGTCAGGTGCGACGCGACCGATCGCAACCACACATTTGGCCGTCCAAAAGATCGGTCAGACGATCTGTGCTCACGACCGTCACCAACCCTGGCCATCGACGGCGGCCAAAGCATGTCACTATGCGCCGTTTCGTGTTTCGTGCAAGAATATGAGGACCGAGTCGATTATGCGCGGAAGGATAGCTACATGGCGCAGTTCATGCACGACCCGAGTTTGGACAGCAGGAGCCTACCCCTCGGCCAGACGATCATCATCAAGGAACGTGATACCAAGGCCTATCTAGACGAGATGGGCATAGATGTTATGAGTCTCGAGTCCGCGTTGGAAGCTGGGGAACAAGCGGCGGCGAACACGACATCGTATGCGCCGAAGACCGGGGCCGGAATGCGCCGTTGGATAACGACCGTCGAAACAGCTCGCACGCTCCTTTCTGAGGAAGGATGGAAGCCTGATGATAAAGCGAATCGTCCGACGGCCAAGTCCCCTGACTCACGATGGACGCTAGCCTTCGTTGGCGGCGACGAATATGTCGGGAATCCTGATGGCAATGCGGTGCCGAAGGCTGCTCGCCCCAAGGGGCCTGCAACCGCAGAAGCAGTCGGTGTCCAACTCTCACTGGACATCCCACCGCAGAAGTCCCATCTGACTGGTTCTTCAGCAGACCACGACATGCCACCCGAAGGCGAATGGGTGTTTCTCTACTATCGGGCAGAGGAGGAGATCCGCAGCGAGGTGTCGTTCCCCTCAGGCTTCGACGACGGGCAATTCACAGGATGGCGCGTGAGGGTCCTGCTTCCGCCCATCCCGTTGGCTGATGCAACTGCTGTGCCTGACGTTGGCGGCGGCGACGTCGAATTCAAAGTTGAGAACGCTGAGTTCAAGGCCAAGTGAGAACATTGACTTCACGATTGGCTGATAGGAGCCTCGAACCCGGGCGCGTCCGCTTGGCGCGCATGCGTCGCGGGCTCAGCCAGGCCGAGCTGGCCCGGCGGCTCGACGTGACCGGCCGCACCATTCAGACCTACGAAAGCCTCGGCGCCCCGCGGTCGGCCACAGCGCGCCTCGCGGCAGCCCTGGACTTTCCCGAGGGCTACTTTCTGCGCCCTTTTGAGGGCGACACCCTGCACGCCGTCGGGAACTTCCGCGCGGGCCGAGCCACGACTAAGCGGCAGCGGTCCGCGGCCATCGCCGCCTCGGCAATGGGATTCGAAGTCGGCCAGTGGATCGCCGACCGTTTCCTTCTACCCTCTGTCGACGTGCCGAATCTCGAAGACGAGGACCCCAGGCAGGCGGCCGCTATCCTGCGCGGCCTGTGGGGGCTGGGAACGGGGCCTCTTCCCAACCTGGTCCAGCTCAGCGAATCGCGCGGCATCCGCGTCGCCGGCCTGCCCGGCGTGGCCGCCTCAGTCGACGCGTTCTCGCGCTGGCACGGCAATATTCCCCACGTCTTCGTCGCGCGGGCCAAGACGCCCGAGCGTTCACGATTCGACGTCGCCCACGAAATCGGGCACCTGGTCATGCACAGATATCACGGAGCGCAGGCGGCCGACGGCGCGCCTTCGGCCGCTGCCGAAGAGCGGGAAGCCGACGCATTCGCTTCCGAGTTCCTCGTTCCCCGCGAAGCCATCTTCGAGTACCTGCGCCCCAATCCACCGGTCGACGATCTGCTTCAGGCGGCACGCGCCTTCGTCGTCTCGGCGATGGCATTGGCTTATGCGGCCCACAAGGCCGGCCGCATGAGCGACTGGTCGTACCGCACCACGTGCATCGAACTCTCGCGGCGAGGCTTCCGCAGCGGCGAACCGTCGGGCATGCCGGCCCACGAGCGCTCTCGCGTCTATCCCCACGTGTTGGCCTCGCGGGGGCAGGGGCAGGGGCGCATCACGGGCAAGAGGATTGCCGCCGAACTCGATCTTCCCGCCGCCGACGTCCGCGCGATCATGCTCGACAGCGAAATGGCCGCCGTACCGCGCGCCCCTGCCGAAGCAGTCGACACCGGCCGGTCCGCGCCCGGTATCGCGGCCGGCACGGAAGCAGGCACACCCTCGGCGTCGACCTCGCAGCGATCGAAACGTCCAGCAAAGGGGGCTGCCAGGCCTCACTTGCACAGCGTTTGAACCGGCCCTGTTTGAACGGGACTGGTTCGGTCGAGGAGGCTCGGCCAAGACGGGCACTGCCGGAGGCGCTACCTCATCTACCTGGGTCAACACCCGCCGTTGGTGCATGGCTCATCCACAGCCCCAGCAATGTCGGCACCACGACTCAACCGATGATTGGCGCTCTTATCGTCAAAGTGACAGCATCAATGCGAAAAGGAGCAGGCGAAGGGCGGGAACAAGGATGGCGATAGGGAACATGCATTCCTTCGGCATCGGGGTAAGGAAAGGCTGGGAGATAGCCTCCGACCCGGACCCGACGGCCCTCAGCAGGCGGCGGCAGGAGTATCTGAACCGGGACCTGCTCGCCGAGTCATGGGAACCGACGGGAGCCCAGCTCAACGAGGCGATGAACCAAGCCCAGCCCAACGACGTGATGAGTTAGGCCCAGCCCGAGGAGGCAATGAACGAGCAGGCGGCGCAGCAGGCGTGTTCCCAGAGGCCCACGTAAACCACCGGTCAGAACATCTAGCGCTCGTCAAAGCAAGCCAACAGTATTTTCAGGGTCCGCTGCCTCCTGCGGATCAGTTCACAAGATACGACGCAGTTCTTCCTGGGGCAGCAGACCGGATACTTGCGATGGCGGAAAGTAATCTCCGCTGGCAGGCCAGTGTTCAAGAAACTCTCGCCAAGTCCGAAGCCACTGCGACCTTGCGTGTTTCGTTGGGCTTTGCTTTCGCACCATACGCGATGGCAGTGGTAGCGCCCTCCTGTAACCGAAGGCAAAGGTCCGCCCGCCGCCAAAAGCGATGCACCTCCAGCAACCGAACCAGTCAGGCCTTGGTGTCGCGGGGTTCCGGAGGCGCGACGTTCCGGAGTCGCGCACCGTCCCCGATGTTGACGACGAGAGCGACCAGCGCGGCAATCCCCATGCCGCACAGCCCGATGCCTCCGACGCCAGACACGGTATCCCGGTCCGCCCCGAGTCGCTCGAGCACCGAGGGGATATCTTCCTGATCGGTTGAGTCACCGATGGCCAGAGGCCAGACAATTGCGGAGACCAGGTAGACGGCAAAAGGTACCCAGCTGGGGCCGAGTCGCTGCTGCCCGAATCTCCCAGCCACCCACAGCGTTGAGCACCAGAACAACAACTGGAATAGGAACATGAGGCCAAGGACAGGCAAAACAAGCAGCATCGCCCATCCGTTGTAACCCATCGCTGAACGACCGACGAGGATCGCGAGCGGAAGCAAGAGCAGGCCCGGCTGCGCCCGAAAGAGCAGCGTGGACATCCAATAACCCGGCCCGCGAGGTTCCGAGGTTTCCGGCCCGCGGGGTTCCGGCGTCGACCCATCAGCTTCGTGCGACTCGCCTGCAAGACCCGGTTCGATATTCGATCGCTGCATGCCAGCAGGCTAATGGCGCGTTGCCCCGCCCGGAAGGGTTGACCTACCCTGTAAACTCAGGTGGGTATCTGGATTATGCGACCACCTTCGCTTTCCGGTTCCCGTAGTCTTACATGGTTTCGAGAACATAATGCTCGCACGAAAACAGGCAAGGCGATGCATGAGAGTCTCCCTGGCGGGGCGCGTGCTGGGCGACGTCGAACAATGCGGACCGGAAGCTGGCACCGGACGAACCGAGGCCAGGCACATCGATACCGAAGTCGACGTCGGGCGCTCCGATACGACTGTCGCGCAGGCCGACTCCGACTCCGACATCGGGCGGGCCAACTCCGACATCGGTCAGGCCGATGACGAACTCGACATAGCCGACATCTTCTCCGAGGAAAGCAGGCGGGCTGGCTTCGAAAGCGAGGCCGATCCCCACGGCTGCGCGTGGCAGACGTGCTTCCTGTACGACGACAGGAGCCTGCTTGCCGGTGATTTCCTGGCGCGCGGGCTGGACGTCGAGGTGAACTTCCCGGATGGCAGGCCGCCAGCCTTCGCCGACCTGCTGGCGACGATCGAGCGCTCGCTGGCCAGGGTGTGCCAGTTCGAGGTCGAGCGAATCGACATCACGGTCTTTGCGCGGACCTTCGCTGGCGGCACTCGGGAAGGCGGGCCAAGCCGACTTTTCGCGGCCCGACGCCGCGCTGCTCGCATGTTCGGCGACGTCGACAGGCGGGCGCGGGCAGACCGGGCAGGCCAGGACCAAGCAAGCCAGAGCGGCGCTGGAAGCGCCAGCCAGGGACGTGCCAGCCGGAGCGCCGCCACGCCCGCCCATGCACGCTCGAGGCTAGTCTCAGATGTCGCCCCTGCCGCGTCGGTCACCGTGACACTCGCCAGCTCGGACGGCTCCTCGCTCCACGAAGGCTCACGGAAAGAAACCATCCACAGCGAAACACTGCAGGCCACATGGGACGCCGAGCATCTGGCGCAGCCGTGCGAGGCGGCCTCACCCCGCCTGTGGGCGATGGTCGCCGGGGGCAGCAACGCACACATCACCCTCGCCAGGCAGGCACTTGCCTGAGTGAGCCAAGCACTCACCCTCGCCAGGCAGGCACCTACCTGAGTGAGAAGGGCACTTACCTGAGCCAGGCGCGTGGGAGTACCGTAGACGCCACGGGCAGCGCGGCGGTGCACTGCGCGGCGGCACGTGCGTAGGTGGCGGTACTCGAGCACCGTGCATGAGCGGCGGCACGCGAGGGCACACCAGCCCCTACCCAGGCCGGCACCTACCGAGTCGACGACGCGCGGTGTCGCTGGTGTTCCGGCGGTGCAAGGGCAACAGTCAGCGGGCAGGTATCCGGCCAGCGAATGCCGGGCGGGAGGACCCGAAGAGGAACAGGGGAGAAACGATGAAACACACGGACAGGGCCACCTTCGACGAGACGAACATCTTCGGCATCGGCCAGGCCAACGAGCAATTCGCGCAGTACTTCACCGGCGCGTCGTTCATCAACGCGCTCACCGACCCGGACCAGGCGCACATCTACATGGCCAACGTGACGTTCGAGCCGGGCTGCCGCAACAACTGGCACATCCACCACGCCTCCAACGGAGGCGGCCAGATCCTGCTGTGCACCGCCGGCGAGGGCTGGTACCAGGAGGACGGCGGCGAGCCCGTGAGCCTGACGCCGGGCACCACCGTCGTCGTGCCGGCCGGCGTCAAGCACTGGCACGGCGCCAAGGCCGACAGCTGGTTCTCGCATATTGCCATCGCGGTGCCCGGCCAGGATCTCAGCAACGAGTGGCTCGAGCCCGTCTCCGACGAGCACTACGCAGCCCTGTAGTGCCGAGGCATCACATGACACGACGCCCCACATGGGCCGCCCTCGCCGGGGCGGTCATCTTCGCGTGTGCGCTCGCCGGTTGCTCCCCTCCGGACGCGGACGATTCCGGCCCAAGTACGCAACCGCCATCGGCGGCGACAGCCACCGGCGAGCCCGGCGCGACTTCCGGCAGCCCGACCGACGGCAACAACACGCAAACCAGCACGGGCGAAACCGAAACCGACAGAACGGAGACGACCATGCACATCACCGTAGGCGAGCGCACACTCACGGCCACGCTGGCCGACAACTCGTCGGCCGAAGCGCTCAAAGACCTACTCGAAAAAGGCCCTCTGACGATCGACATGCGCGACTACGACGGCATGGAGAAGGTCGGCGATCTCGGCCAGCGGCTGCCCACCAACGACGAGCGGATCAGCACCGAAGCCGGCGACCTCATCCTCTACCAGGGCCGGAATTTCGTCATCTACTACGACTCCAACTCCTGGCAGCTCACCCGGCTGGGCACGATCGAGGGTGTCTCCGCCCAGGAGCTCAGGCAGATCCTGGGCAACGGCGACGTGACGGTCACCCTCGAGCTGCCATCCTGACGCGCCACGTGCCAACCGATCCAATCTCATTCAACACGACTTCTAACGCGTCCCGTGGGGTTGCCGCAACTGCCTGCACACGCCGGCGGATCGCCTCTACCTCCCGCATCAGGTTCTCGCGGTCATGACCGCCACCGGCAGCCCGACGTTGGCGCGGGGCGAACCGCTGGACCTTTCCGTCGTCACTCATAACGGCACCGCCTCGCCAGTGGCGCCCTTCAGTGCTTCGGGCACATTTGTGTCAGCCACCACCTCGACCGGGCATCCCGTGAGCGCCTCGACCTCGGCAATGAATAGGGCATGATCGAATAAATCAGTACCGGGCGCGGGCGTGACGAACAGGTCAATGTCAGAGTCAAAGGTATCCTCGCCACGCAGCGCCGAGCCAAAAACGCGAAGATTGGACAGACCATGCGCCCGAGCACGCGAGATGATGTCATCGGCACGAGCGGCAAGCGGAATTGACAGGCGATAGTCAGCCGCGCGCAAGACGCGTTCTAACATCTCGTCAGATACGGGGCGCTTACCCGACTCCATCTGCGCCAGCCTCGACTGCCGCAAACCGGCACGCTCGGCCAACCGAGCCTGAGTCAGGCCGGCATCACGCCGCGCGACCGTCCTCCTCACGTACCGGCAGCCCTCGGCCTATCCGGTAAACCTTGGCCTACCCGGCGAAGGCCCGCAGCCGGGCACTGCGCTGCCTGGCCTGCTCCAGCTGCTCGGCCACCCGCCGCGGCGCCGTGCCCCCGCGCCCGGCCCGCGCCTGCACCGACCCGCGCGCGCTGAGCACCCCGCGCACGCCCGGCCCGAGCCGCGGGTCGACGCGCGCGAAGTCGTCGTCGGAAAGATCCCACAGCTCGACGCCGCGCTCCTCGCACACCCGCACGCACGCCCCCGCGACTTCGTGCGCCTGCCGGAAGGGCACACCCTGCCCGACCAGCCACTCGGCCACGTCGGTGGCCAGCGAGAATCCGCGCGGCGCCAGCTCGGCCATGCGCCCGTAGTCGAAGACCATCGTCTCGATCATCCCCGCGACCGCCGGCAGCAGCAGCTCCAGCGTGTCGACGGCATCGAAGACCGGCTCCTTGTCCTCCTGCAGATCGCGGGCGTAGGCCAGCGGCAGGCCCTTGAGCGTGGCCAGCAGCCCAGCCAGGTCACCAATGAGCCGGCCGGCCTTGCCGCGAGCCAGCTCGGCCACGTCCGGATTCTTCTTCTGCGGCATGATCGACGAGCCCGTCGAGTAGGCGTCGTCGAGCGTGAGGAAGCCGAACTCCGCTGTGCTCCACAGGATGACCTCCTCGCTCAGGCGCGAAAGGTCGACGCCGATCATCGCCATCACAAAGGAAAACTCGGCGACGACGTCGCGGGCGCTCGTGCCGTCGATCGAGTTGTCCGCGGCGGCGTCGAAGCCGAGCTCGGCCGCCACGGCGTCGGGGTCGAGCCCCAGCGTGTTGCCCGCCAGCGCGCCGGAGCCGTAGGGGCTGACGGCGGCGCGCGCATCCCAGTCGTCAAGGCGTTCGACGTCGCGCAGGAGCGGCCAGGCGTGGGCCAGCAGGTGGTGGGCGACGAGCACCGGCTGGGCGTGCTGCAGGTGCGTGCGGCCCGGCATGATGGCCTCGCCGGCGCGCGAGGCCTGCCCGATGAGCGCGTCGACGACGTCGAGCACGAGGCCGGACAGCCGGCGCGCCTGGTCGCGTAGGTACATGCGGACGAGCGTGGCGATCTGGTCATTGCGCGAGCGTCCGGCGCGCAGTCGGCCGCCCAGGTCCGCCCCGGCGCGCTCGATAAGGCCGCGTTCGAGCGCGGTGTGCACGTCCTCGTCGGTGGGCTGCGGGGCGAAGGCGCCGGAGACGACGTCGGCCTCCAGGGTGTCGAGCGCGGCGAGCATGCCGGCCAGCTGGGACTCGTCGAGCAGGCCAGCGCGGCGTTGGGCGCGCGCGTGGGCGCGCGAGCCGGCGATGTCGTAGCGGGCCAGGCGCCAGTCGAAATGCGTCGACACGCTCAGCGCCGCCAGGGCTTGGGCTGGGCCGCCCGCAAAGCGCCCGCCCCACAGGCTGACGGGCGGCTCATTGGTTGCCGACGAGTCAGCGGTGGATGGCGGCGCCCCCGTGGCCGGCGCTGCGCCATCCCGCTGGCCTCCCAAGACGGCGCCATCCCGCTGGTCTCCCGAGACGGCGCCATCCCGTTGGCCCGTGCCCGCCTCGCCCTGTCCGTTCCTCATGCTTCCATCCTCACTTTCGCCGCTCGTTCCATGTTCCGTTTCTTCGTTGCCTCCGCATACGGGCCTCGGCCCGTCAATGCATCCGGAGCCTTGACGCGCCCAGCGCCTCGACCGTTTCTCGAGTCCCGAGCAGCCGCCTCCCGGCCGCGCCTCCACCGCGAAGGCCACGGGTTTCGGCTCGGCCCTCTATCCGGCCGCGACGGCCCGGCACGCCGCCCGGCGTCGCGCGCTTCGGCCTCGTACCTTCCACCTCAGAACCCGGCCCCGCTGCCGATGCGCACCTCGCGTTCGGCCGCAAGCTTCGACTGCATCCCGAAGATCTCGATGAATCCGCGGGAGTGCTCCTGCTCGAAGGCATCCCCGCTGTCGTAGGTGGCCAGCGCGAAGTCGTACAGCCCAGACTGGCTGCGGCGCCCATCCACCGTGGCACGACCCGCGTGCAGCACCATGCGGATGTCGCCGGACACGTGGCGCTGGGTCTCCTCGACGAAGGCGTCGAGCGAGCGCTTGAGCGGCGAATACCACTGCGCCTCGTAGACCAGCTCGCTCCACGTCTGTTCGACGTGCCGCTTGTAGCGCGCCTGCATGCGCTCGAGCGTGACGGCCTCCAGCGCCTGGTGCGCCTCAATGAGCGCGATCGCGCCGGGCGCCTCGTAGATCTCGCGCGACTTGATGCCCACGAGCCGGTCCTCGACCATGTCGATGCGGCCCACTCCCTGTGCGCCGGCGCGCCGGTTCATTTCCTGGATCACCTCCAGAGGCCCCATCCGCTCGCCGTCGATCGCCACCGGCAGGCCCGCATCGAAGGTGACGACGAGCTCGTCGGGCACCTTCGGGAAGGCCGGATCCTCGGTGTAGACGTAGACGTCCTTGGTCGGGGCGTTCCATAGGTCCTCGAGGAAGCCGGTCTCGATGGCGCGCCCCCACACGTTTTGGTCGATGGAAAACGGGTTGAGCCTCGTGGTCTCGATCGGCAGATCGTGCGTCTCCGCGTACTCGATGGCCACATCGCGCGTCAGGGCGAGGTCGCGCACGGGCGAAATGCAGCGCATATCCGGCGCCATGGAGGCGATGGCGACCTCGAAGCGCACCTGATCATTGCCTTTGCCGGTGCAACCGTGGGCGACCGTGTCCGCGCCGAACTGGCGGGCGGCGCGCACCAGGTGTTTGGCGATGACGGGGCGTGACAGCGCTGAGACCAGGGGGTAGGAGCCCTCGTAGAGAGCGTTGGCCTTCAGGGCCGGCATGCAGTAGTCGCGGGCGAATTCTTCGCGGGCGTCGACGACGTATGCTTCCACCGCTCCGCAGTCCAGGGCGCGTTGGCGTATGGTCTCCAGGTCTTCGCCGCCTTGGCCGACGTCGACGGCGACCGCCACGACTTCGCGGCCGGTCTGCTCGCCGATCCACCCGATGGCTACGGAGGTGTCCAGGCCTCCCGAATATGCCAGGACGACGCGGTTCTTGCTGCTGTTCATGGTTGTCTCCCTTTGTGCGGGTTTCTTTGGCCTTGGTGCGCTCGTGGCGCGGTTGGGCCGTGCGGTCGTTGGTGTGTCGCGGCCAATGGTCGCTTGGATACTGCGCGGTGCGTCCGACGGCGGGACTCGGGACGACGATGCGAATGTGGCTTCTGCGAGGAGCTGCAGTCACCCGATAGGAGCTACGGACACCTGGCCGGGCCGTGGCTAACCCGACTGGGATGTGGCAGTCCGACTGGACCGTGGCCACCCGGCGAGGCCAAAGCCACTCGGCGGGGCCACGAGGCCTCGGTGCGTAACCGCCTCAGCGAGCGCCGAAGCCGCTGATTCGCTTCCGGGAAGAGCCGTTCATCGCGAGTTGCACATGCGGCGGGGTCGCTTGCGGCGCCCGGAGCCAGACGCGAATGCCGGCATAATCATGACCACGCTGCGCCGTGAGACCGGCTCTCGGATGTAGACCGGCTTCCGTTCAAACGCTCGGAGCAGGGCCAGGCAGCCAGACGGAGCACACAGGGACGGGCGGAAGCAACGGGTTCGCTTCGCCATCGGGCTCTCTACGGCATTCGATTGCCTCGGCATGTGAGGCCGACGTCGGACGTGTGCGCCTAAATTTCCGGCGCGCTGCCTTCAGTTTTCCGCGCGGACGGTTCGACGTCGTCGAGCGATGAGCATACGGCGGGCCACCCTCGAGGCACTGCTCGAGACGCTATCGGGGCCCGGGACGGAATCCGTGTACAGGATCGCGTTCATGCTCGAATCACTCTGCTTTCCTTGGCTGGGTGTTCTACCTAGCAGTGACGAGTATAGACGCCTTGGCTCGGGCCTGTTCAAAAGGCGAGACGGCTTTTATAGCTTGCTGCGGCGGCGGGGCTTCCGTGGCTGGCTGAGTGGGTCGTTCCGTGACCAGCGGTCGGCTACGGGACTCGGGCGGCTTTCCGGGACGGCTGGCGGCGCGACGGCGAAAGACTTGCCGTGGGTCGACGCCTTTTAGCGTGGTATCGTCGGCTCCATTCGCGTCTACCCCGACGCTCGATGACTCGACACCCAAGTACTCACCACTGTCACGAGGACACTGCGATGCAAGCCCTAGACGAACCCCATCCCAGCATGGAAATTGAAATCCTCGGCCAAGGGCCCGAGCCGGGCGTTGAAGAGGTGCAGCCCGAGGCCGAGGGCGCCTATGGAGCACTCATTGGCGAGGCGGCAATGCGGGGCCTGTCGATTGTGCCTGCCGCCGACGGTGCCGGAATCCCGGCCGAGGCAGGCAGCCGCATCTTCATTGAAGAAGGCAGGTGGGGCGGGCGCGCAGGTCGTCGGGCGACGGCGCGTGCCGCACTGGTCGCCGAGCCTGGCGGCATTCCTGTGTTCACTTATGCTTTCGGCCGACGAGGCCGGTGTGCTCGACGACGTCCGCGTGAGCCTGGCCGACGCCGAAGCAAGGCCGCGAACCTAGCCGTGGCGCGACCCGGCTCGGGAGGGCAGCCAGGATCGCCCTACGGGCCGGGGCCAAGACACAACCCGGCCCGGGCGCTTCTGAGCCAAGCGGCCTTCACTGTAACTTTAGAGCCCGCCTTGGCCTGGTCTAGGGCCAGGCCCAGCGCGCGGCTCGGGCGAGTCAGGAACGCTCAGCCTCCGGCTACCGTCGGGCGGCGGCCTTGCCCGCTAGGACCTCGGCGAGCGCGTCGGTCAGCGCGGCAGCTTCGTCGTCGGTCAGAATAAACGGCGGCGCCAGGCGGATCGTGCGCGGATTGGGGGCGTTGACGATGAAGCCGCGCTCCAGGAGGGCGGCAGCCACCTCGGCGGCGGGAGCAACGGCTTCGGCCAGGCCGATGCCGATGAGCAGGCCGCGCCCGCGCACCTCGTCGACGCCGGGGACCGACGCGAGCCGCTCGGCCCACTGCGCACCGAGCCGCGCCACCCGCTGAAGGAGCCCCTGCTCGCGAATCGTCTGGATCACGGCAAGCGCCGCGGAACTGGCCACGGGATTGCCACCGAAGGTCGTGCCATGCTGTCCGGGGCCGAGCAGCGTGGCCGCACCGCCGCGCGCGACGACGGCGCCGATCGGCAGGCCGCCGCCCAGGCCCTTGGCCAGGGTCACGACGTCCGGCACGACGCCGGGCGCGAGGAGGTGGAGGGCCATCCACGCGCCGGTGCGCCCCATTCCGGTCTGCACCTCGTCGACGACGAGCAGCGCACCGGCCTCCTGGGTCAGCTGCCGCGCCGCCCGAAGGTATTCCTCCGGCAACTCGCGCACGCCGGCCTCGCCCTGGATCGGCTCGACGAACAGCGCCGCCACATCCGGCCCCATGGCGCGCCGCAGGGCGTCGACGTCGCCGGCCGGCAGGAACTCGACGCCGCCGGGCAGCGGCTCGAAAGGCTCGCGGTAGGCGGACTTGTGCGTCAGGGCGAGCGAGCCCATGGTGCGGCCGTGGAAGGCACTCTCCAGGGCGAGGATGCGGGGCCGGTCCGTACCGCCGTGGCGCCGAGCAATCTTGAAGGCGGCCTCGTTGGCCTCGGCGCCCGAATTGGCGAGGAAGACCTTGACGTTGCCCGCGCCGACCCGTTCGGGCTCGACGCCGCCGCCTGCCGCATCGGCCGGCGCGCTACCCGACACGTCGCCCCGCGCGCCACTGGCACCGTCGCCGCCCGCCGCATCACCCGGGAAAACGAGCTCCTCGAGCTGCTCGGCAAGCCGTACCTGGGCCGGCGTCGTGAAGAAATTGGAGACGTGCCCGAGCGTGCCCAGCTGCCCGGTCACCGCACCAACAATCGCCGGATGCGCGTGGCCCAGACAGTTGACGGCGATGCCGGCCAGCAGGTCGAGGTACTCGCGCCCGTCGACATCCCACACGCGCGCCCCCTCACCGCGCACAAGCGTGCGCTGAGGCGTGCCAAAAGTGTTCATCACGGCCGCGGCGTAACGCTCGCCCCACTCCCGGTTATCAGGGCGACCAAAACCCTGGCCCGACGCGAAATCCTGGCCTACTCCGTCCGATTGATGATCCTGGCCCATCGAGCCGTTTCCTTTCGTGGCGCTCATCGTCTTCTGCTTCCGTTCAGTGGTCGTATCGGTGCGTCTCCAGGGTAAATGACGGTTCCGACACCTTCGTCGGTCACGATCTCCAGCAGCATGCAGTGTGCCTGGCGACCGTCGACCACGTGCGCCTGACCGACGCCGCCGCGCACGGCTCGCAGGCAGGCCTCCATCTTCGGGATCATGCCGGTCTCCAGCGTCGGCAGCATTTCCTCGAGGGCGGCCGCACTAATAAAAGGTACGAGCGAATCCCTGTCCGGCCAGGCGGCGTACAGCCCTTCAACGTCGGTGAGCATGAGCAGCGTGCGCGCCTGCAGGGCAACGGCGATGGCCGCAGCGGCCGTGTCGGCGTTGACGTTGAGGACCGTGGACGAATCCTCCACGAGCGGCGCAACCGAAGAAATGACGGGAATTCTGCCCTGGTCAAGCAGGTCGATAATGGGCTGCGGGCTGACTTCCACGACGTCACCCACGAGGCCGACGTCGACCCTCTGGCCGTCAATTGTCGCCGGGCGCTGGCGGGCCTGAAGGAGCCCGCCGTCCTCGCCACTGATGCCCACGGCCGCCGATCCGTCCTTGTTGAGCAGCGAGACGAGCTCGCGCTGGACCGAACCCGTCAGCACCATGCGCACGACGTCCATGACCTCCGGCGTCGTCACGCGCAAGCCGCCGCGGAATTCCGACTCGATGCCCAGGCGCCCGAGCATCGCATTGATCTGGGGGCCGCCGCCGTGGACGACGACCGGCTTGACCCCGACCTGGTGGAGGAAGAGGATATCCTGGGCGAAGGCCCGCTTGAGGTCGTCGTCGACCATGGCGTTGCCGCCGTACTTGATGACCATGGTCGCGCCCTTGTAGCTGCGCAGCCACGGGACCGCCTCCAGGAGGACGGAGGCCTTCTCCTGCGGGGTGAGTTCGTCGATCAGTGGCGAGGATGCGGTGTTCGTTTCGTCGTTCATGTCGTGTAATCCGCGTTGATAGTGACGTATCCGTGGGTGAGGTCGTTGGTCCAGACGGTGGCCTTGCCGCCGCCGGCACCGAGGTCGATGTCGATGCGGGTTTCGCGCGGGCTCATGTCCACGAGTTCGCGGTCCTCGCCGATGCCACCGTGGCGGAAGATCGTCACGCCGTTGATGGCGACATCGACCTCGTCGGGGTCGAAGGGGCAGACGTCCTCGGGCACCGTGCCGAGCTGGGAGAGGACGCGGCCCCAATTCGGGTCGCCGCCGGCCACGGCGCACTTGAGGAGGTTGGAGGCGCTGACGGTGCGGGCGGCGGCCTCGGCTGCGGCCTCGCTGGCGGCACCGGTGACGGTGATGGCGATGTCGTGGGTGGCGCCCTCGGCGTCGGCGACGAGCCTACCGCCCAGGAGCGCGAGGATTTCTTCGACGGCGGCGTCGAGCTCGGCCTGGTCGGGGGCGACGCCGGAGGCGCCGGATGCCAGGAGGAGGGCGGTGTCGTTGGTGGACATGCAGCCGTCGGAGTTGATGCGGTTGAGCGTGCGCGCGGTCGCGGCGTCGAGGGCGCGCTGGGCGGCCTCGGAGGAGATCGCGGCGTCTGTGGTGACGACGGCGAGCATTGTGGCCATGCCCGGCGCGAGCATGCCGACGCCCTTGATCATGCCGCCGATGGTCCACTGGCCCGCGTCGGAGTCGACGCGCAGGGCGTCCTCCTTGGAGACGGTGTCCGTGGTCATGATGGCGGCGGCAGCGTCGTGCCCGGCCTGCTCAGTGGAGTCGAGGGCGCGCGCGGCCGCCTCCGTTCCCGCCAGCAGGCGCGGCATGTCCAGCGGCACGCCGATGACGCCCGTGGAGCATACGAGCACCTGCTGCGATTCGCAGCCGACCAGGCCCGCCACGTGGGAGGCCGTCGCCGCTGCGTCCTCGGCGCCGCGGGTGCCCGTGCAGGCATTGGCCGAACCGGAGTTGAGGACGACGGCGCGCGGGCCTGGCGGGCTGGCGTCCGACGGGCCGTGGTCTGACAGGCCGTGGTCCGCGAGGTTGCCGGCATCAGAACTGCCAGCGGCGCCGTCGGCGGTGTTGGTGTCGGCAAGCCCCTCAACGATCTTGCGCGACCAGACGACGGGGGCCGCCACCACGCGATTGGTCGTGAAGACTCCCGCCGCCACGGCAAGCGGGCCGTCATTGACGACGAGGGCCACGTCGGGCTTGCCGGATGCTTTGAGACCGGCCACAACGCCAGACGCGCGAAATCCTCGGGCTGCGGTAACACTCACGGGGCTACTCCTTCGGTGACGACGCCGGTGTTCTCCGGCAGGGACAGGGCGAGGTTGAGGCTCTGAAGCGCGGCCGAGGCCGTGCCCTTACCGAGGTTGTCGATAGCGCACAGGGCCGTGGCGGTGCGCGCCACCGGGTCGTAGGTGATCTGCACGGTGGCCAGGCCGCTTCCGACGACGGCGCCCGTCGTCGGCCACGTGCCCTCCGGCAGGAGGTGGACGAGGGCTTCACCGCTACCGGCTGTGGACCCGCTGCCACCTGTGGACCCGTAAGCAGACGCCCATGCCCGGCGTAGTTCGGCCGCGGGGTCGTCGGCCTCGCGCACGTCCCGCGTAACCGGGGCGGTGACGGTGGCCAGGATGCCGCGGCTCATCGGCACGAGCACGGGGGTGAAGGCGAGCCTGCCGGCTCCCGGCCCGGCGCCGGCCACCATGAAGTTCTGGATGATCTCGGGAATGTGGCGGTGCGTGCCACCAACCGCGTACGGCTGGGCCGAGCCGAGGGCTTCCGCCGCCGTCAGGTGCGGCTTGAGGGACTTGCCAGCGCCGGAGTAGCCCACGGTCAAAACAGCGGTAATGGGCGGGGCGTCGGCCGAGGTGTCGATGAGGCCGGCCGCGATGCCGGGCTGCAGCGCGAGCGTCACGGCGGTGACGTTGCAACCCGGAACCGCGATGCGCCGCGTGGAAGCAAGCTCGGCGCGCTGGGCGGCGGCGACGGTCTCGCCAGCGTGCAGGAGCTCGGGCATGCCGTAGGTCCACGCGCCCGCATAGCCCGAACCGTAGAAGGCCGCCCAGGCTTCGGGGTCGGTCAGGCGGTGGTCGGCCCCGCAGTCAATGAGCAGTGGCGAGGTTCCCCTCGCGGCCGCGGCCTCCTCAATGGCCGCGGTGACCTCGCCGGAGGCCCCGTGTGGTAAGGCGAGGACGACGACGTCGTGCTCGGCCAGCCGGGCGGCGTCGGTGGCTTCAACCCGGCGCTCAGCCAGTGAGAGAAGATGCGGATGGTGCTGTCCTAGAAGAGTGCCGGCCGAGGATGCGGCGGTGAGCGAGCCAACTTCGATGTCGGTATGCGCGCTCAGAAGCCGCAGCACTTCACCACCGGCATATCCGGTGGCACCGGCGACTGCTGCTGTCAGAGTCATATTTTAATGATACAAAGGAGCGTATAAAGATACGAATTCATCCACGCCGCGAGAACGGGCCACGTGCCATTTCCCGCTACCCCTCCAGGCCGAGCAGGCGGCGCGTGTAGATCGCCTGGCCGGAGTGCTGGGCGGCGTCGTCGACGATGGAGACGAGGCGCGCTCCGAGTGTCACCGGCGGATCCCAGGAATCGTCGACGATCTCACCGAGCCGGGACTCGTCCAGGCCGCGCAGGAAGCCGACCGCCAGGGCGTAGGCGTCGTCGAGGTACTCCCGAAGCAGAGCCAGATCGTCGACCGTCACCTTGGCCGCCTCGCTCGGGGAGTGCCGCCAGTCCTGTGTGTCGTCGGGCAGGTCGAGCGCGAAGCGCGCGCTGTACCGCGCAAACCACAGGGGCGTCGTGCCGGCCAGCACCGACACTTGAAGGTCGATCTCACGGGCGGTGTGCCAGGCGAGCCATGTCAGGCTGTCCGTGCGCGGGGCCGTCTGCGGCGCCGGCTGCGTGTTGGCCTGTTCGACGCTCACACCCGCCAGCGCCCGGTCCAGCCTTTCGCGGGAGCGGTTCAGGGAGTCGATGAGAATATCCGCGAATGTCATGCTCCAAGCCTATAGTCCGCCATCGCGTCACATAAGGCCCGCAGAAGTTCCGGCCTGGTCCCAAAAGGCCCGCCGGGCTTCCTCCCGCACGAACCGCGATCGGTCGGGGTCGGGGACTGCCACCGTGGCCGGTCCGTGCCTGCCGCCATCGTCCACTGCGGCCACGTCAGTCGATCGGCACGGGCACGCCGTGGTCGACCATGCGCAACAGCCCGCCGACGCCGGCATCGTCGAACGCCTCGTGAATCTGGTCAACACCTTCGGAGAAATGCGCCCATCCCGAGTAGTGGGCGGGGACGATCCTCGCTGGAGCCAAGACCTGCGCCGCCGCAGCCGCGCGCTGGCTCGTCATTGACAGGGCTCGGCCGCCGAACTTCGCACTCACGCGGGCCGCACCCACATTGAGCACTGCCCAGTCGATGCGCGGGAAACGGGCGGCAACCGTGGCAACCACCCGCACGGAGGCGTTATCACCGCTGACGTATACGGTGGGCAGCCCCGTGCCCTCCAGAACGAAGCCGACGACCTCGCAGTTGACGAAACCCGCCTCGTTTCGCTCGCCGTCCTCGGGGCCGTGCACGGCAGGAACGGCGGTGACCGTCAGCGGCTTCGCCCCCGGGCGCGTCAGCTTAACCGAACCCCAAGGCGCAAGGCCTACGGCGGCGTCGCCGAGACGCCTGGCCGAACCGATGCCCGTGACCACGCGTCCGGCAGCCAGCGCATACTGGCGCCCGGAGGTATCCAGGTTGTCCGGATGGTCGTCGTGAGAAATGAGCACCGCGTCTGCCGCGCCGACCTCCGCCGCATCAAGTGCTGGGCCCATCGTCTTAACCAGGTACCCATAGTCGGCTCCAGCGTCGTCGAACGTCGGGTCGACGACGAGCCTTTGCCCACCCAGGTCGATGACGGCTGTCGGCCCGCCGAGGATGGTGATGGAATCGTCCTGCGAAGACATGGCACAACTCTATACCCGCACGAAATGGGACGCGGAGCCGAGCGATGATAGCATTCCCGCCATGACATCGCTTCTTTACGCCAATGAGGACGGATTCTTCGGCGATCACGGCGGGCGCTTCCTGCCCCCGCATCTTCAGGCCCCCATCGCCGAGGTGGCGCAGGCCTACGCCGAGGCCCGCCAAGACCCGCAATTCCAGACCGACTACGAGGCCCTGCTGGCGGACTACGTCGGCCGCCCGTCGCCGCTGTTCCTGGCCGAAAGGCTCAGCGCTCACCTGGGCGGCGCCAAGATCTACCTCAAGCGCGAGGACCTCAACCATACCGGCGCCCACAAGATCAACCACTGCCTGGGTGAAGGTCTCCTGGCCAAGCGCATGGGCAAGAAGAAGCTGCTGGCGGAAACCGGCGCGGGCCAGCACGGCGTTGCGCTGGCGACGGCGGCGGCCCTGCTCGGGCTCGAATGCGAAATCCACATGGGCGCCATCGACGTCGCCAAGCAGCATCCGAACGTCGTGCGCATGGAGCTGCTCGGAGCGAAGGTCGTGTCCGTCGAATCGGGCGGAAGGGCACTCAAGGACGCCGTCGACTCGGCCTTCGGCGTGTGGGCCTCCGACTACGCGGAGACCTTCTTCGCCATCGGCTCGGTCGTGGGGCCGGACCCCTACCCGTCGATGGTCCGCGACTTCCAGGCCATCGTTGGCCGCGAGGCGCGACGCCAGATTCTGGAGAAGGAAGGACGCCTGCCCGACGCGCTGATCGCCGCCGTCGGCGGAGGATCCAACGCGCTCGGCCTGTTCACCGCATTCCTCGAGGACGACGTGGAGATCTTCGGCGTCGAACCCGCGGGACGAAGCCTCGATACCGTCGGCGAACACGCCGCGACGATGACCACGGGGACGCCCGGCGTGCTGCACGGCATGAAGACCCTGCTGATTCAGGACGACGCCGGCGAGCCCGCCGCGGTCCATTCCATCGCCTCCGGCCTCGACTACCCGGGCGTCGGCCCGCAGCACGCCTACCTCAAGGACGTGGGTCGCGTCAGCTACGTGCACGCCTCCGACGCCGAAACCCTCGAGGCCTTCCAGCTGCTGTGCCGCACCGAGGGCATCATCCCGGCCCTGGAGTCGTCTCACGCCCTCGTCCACGCAATGCGGCTGGCCCCGTCCATGAGCCGCGAGCAGTCGATCATCGTCAACCTTTCCGGGCGCGGCGACAAGGACATCGACTACGTGGCCGAGCGCCTGGGCTGACAGCTGCGGCAAGTAACTGGTAGGGGCCTGGCCGGCGCCGAAGTGCCGAGCTGGGCACGTCGCCTAGTTAATCGGGGCGCCCTGTTTAACGGGGCAGCCAGGTAACGGGGGCGCCCGGCCTCTTGCGCCGGGCGCCAACCTCGCTGCACCTCGCAGCATGCCGCATGCCCGGGGATGCGGCTCCAACGTGATATTCCTCCCGTTTTGGTGTTTTGACCTCGATCCGAGTTAAATTATCGGCGCGCCCACCAAGCGCGCCCTTCCGTCGCTGCACTGGACCTCTGACGTCCAGGCGGGGCTGGGCATGAAACATCGAGATCTAGGGGAGACCGTGATCGCTTTCCGCATGAACATGACCGCCACCGAGCACCGCTCGCCGGCCATGTGTTGCTGTATGCGGATGGCGGCGGTTATGGCCTGAGTATTCCACCGGCCCGCCCCAGGGCAGGCGAGGCCCCACCCGCCTTCGATAACGGGCTGAATCCTCGCCCGGCCCGACGGTATGAGGTGTGCAGACTCGCGCAATCAGTGCCTTGGCATCGGCCGTGTGCCCACGCCGCCGCGAGGGCGTGCTCCGCGGACTCACCCCGGCGGAATTGACGGCCCATGAGCGCCACGAGTCATCCGCACAAGCGGCCTTGCAGCCAGCGTCCTGACCCGTCACCGGGCCGGCGCGAAGGCACAGAGTCGACGCTAGCGCACCGCCCCTCTCGCCGATGGGCAGTCCTTCGCAGGCGCGCCGCCGTGGGAGTGCGAGCCAAGCCAGGCAATCGCCTCGTCAAACGCCCACGGAATGCGACATTCACGAACATCGATACTCCACTCAAGGAAAGGGACTATGTCTTCACCATCGACCTCGGGCACCGATTCTTCCGCGACGCCGACCCACGTACCCGAGCCAAGAGAACCGCAGGAAACCGGGCACAAGCACAACAACTCGCCGAGTTCCGGTGACAGCGCCACAAGCGGCGGCAACGGCAGTAACACCGGCAACACCAGCTCCGGCCGTCGCCGACGCCTGCCCTCGTTTTCCACCCAGATCCTCATCTCGCTGGTCCTGGCCGTGCCGATCGGCTGGATCGCCCTGGAGATCGGCCCGGCGGAGGGCGGCGCGGACAACTGGCTCGTCGTCACCCTGGACACCATCGGCTCGTCCTTCGTGGCGCTCCTGCGCGCCGTCGTCCCGCCACTCATCTTCACGGCGATCATCGCGTCGATCGCCAACCTGCGCGGCGTAGCCAATGGCGCACGGCTGGCCGCAAAAACCATCCTCTGGTTCGCCATCACCGCGCTCGTGTCCGTGACGATCGGCATCGTGCTGGGCCTCGTGCTGCGGCCCGGGACGAACACGGCGGTTTCCGCGTCCGACGCCGCCGACCCCTCGCGCACCGGTAGCTGGCTCGACTTCCTCGACGGCATCATCCCCTCGAACTTCCTGGGTATCTCCACGAGCGCCACGCTGGAAACCGCGCCATCCGGCTCCGTGACGGGAATCGAATCCGTCGTCGAATTCAACGCTCTACAGATCATCGTCATCTCCATCGCGCTGGGCGCCGCCGCCCTCAAGGCCGGGAAGAAGGCCGAGCCCTTCCTCGCCTTCAACGAGTCGCTGCTGCGCGTTGTGCAGACGGTTCTCTGGTGGATCATTCGCCTCGCCCCGCTCGGAACGATCGGCCTGCTCGGCAACGCCGTGGCCAGCTATGGCTGGGGCTCGCTCGCGAGCCTGGGGACCTTCGCGGCGGCCATCTACCTCGGGCTCGCGCTCGTGCTCTTCGTCGTCTACCCGGTCGTGCTGCGCCTGCACTCGCTGAGTGTTGCCAGCTACTTCCGGGGAGCGTGGCCCGCGATTCAGCTCGCCTTCGTCTCGCGCTCGTCGGTCGGCACCATGCCCGTGACCGAGCGCGTCACGCACCGCAACCTCGGCGTGCCTCGGGCGTATGCGTCCTTCGCCGTGCCGCTCGGGTCGACGACGAAGATGGACGGCTGCGCCTCGATCTACCCGGCGGTCTCCGCGATCTTCGTCGCGCAGTTCTTCGACGTGCAGCTCGCGTTGACGGACTACCTGCTCATCGCCTTCGTCTCGGTGGTCGGTTCCGCCGCGACCGCCGGCGTCACGGGGGCGACGGTCATGCTGACGCTAACGCTGTCCACGCTGGGCCTGCCGCTCGAGGGTGTTGGCCTCCTGCTGGCCATCGATCCGATCCTCGACATGGGCCGCACGGCGGTGAACGTAGCCGGTCAGGCGCTCGTGCCGGTAATCGTGGCCAAGCGAGAGGGCATCCTCGACGAGGACCGGTACCGTTCCGCCAGCGCCGAGGACATCTTCAGCGAGGATTCGCCGGACGATGCCGATGCCGAGGCCGGGGGCGCACCCGCCGCCAGTGTGGGGGCTGACGCCAAGGCAGCGGTCACGGCAGCATCCGACGCCCAAGACGCCGATCCCTCCCTGGTCGCAGCCGGGTCCGCAGACTCGCACGCAGCTGGCGAAGACTGACCGGCCCACCCCGTCGACTAACACGTGGCTTGCCCGGTCTTCGGGCTCATGTCCGAGCGGCGCGCCGGTGGCCGAACCGTCACAGCATGCCGACTCCAAGCGCGACGAGCACGATGACCGGGCCGGCCGCCTCCAGGCCACGCAGCAGGCACAGCCGACCCCAGACAAAGCCGAAGAGGAGATCGCTGCTTGCCATGGAAAGCCCGAAGGCCGCGCCGAACACAGACCGCAACGTTCCGGCCGGCCCTTCGGCTTCGGCACCTGCTCGGCCTTTTGGCGCCTGTTCCGCTCTTCGGCACCTGGGGCCCTTCGGCATGTTTCCCAATTTCGATGCCGACAAGACCATGGATTGCACTGCCGAGGTCGGAAACGACAAAAGGTCCGAAACCAGCCAGCTGGCGAGCTTCAGACCTCAAGATGTGGAGCTAACGGGACTCGAACCCGTAACCCCCTGCTTGCAAAGCAGGTGCGCTACCAATTGCGCCATAGCCCCCTGCGTCGCGGTTGCCGCGAACTACTCGATCGGGTCGGTGACCTCCTGCCAGACCGCACGATCCTGCGTTTTCTTCTGAACCTGGATCCAGAGTGCGTATCCTGCCGCGATGCCCGCGGCGGCTGTCAGGAACTTCTTCATCAGTCCTCCCGGTCGCCAGTGGGCCTAGCTGGACTCGAACCAGCGACCTCATCCTTATCAGGGATGCGCTCTAACCAACTGAGCTATAGGCCCGTACCTCGTGGGTGCCGGTTCAGATTACCCCACGGTTTTCGCCATGTCCAACCCGTCGCGCAAGGATGTGCGCCTTGCCTCTTTTTCGCGGCATGCCGGGCAGGATCACACTTTTGAGTCGTCGTGAATCGACAATGCCCCTGCACATTGCAGTGTCGGCCGCCGACGCGAAGAAGCGCCAAAGATTCACCCGTGACTCGCCTCGCGCCAGCAGGCGACGCCCGCGGAAGCACTGAAGATTCGTTCCTCCACCCGTCGCTGCGAGCGTCTGACGGCTCACTCGTCGGTGACGGTGATGCGAAGGCCACCCACGAGCGAGGCGATGAGATTGTAGGCAACGGCTCCGATTGCCGCGAGCGCGGTGAACAGCACAATGTCGATGATCGCGACGATCACGGCGAAGCTCATCCATCTGCCGAACTCAAGGTATTCGCCCAGGCGCAGCAGGCTTTCGGAGTTGAGCGTCTCGAGGAGACCCTCTATCTCGCTGAAAACGTGCATCGAGTCGAGGATGAGCCACAGGAACATCATCGCGATGACGATCATCACGCCAATGGCCACCGACATGAGGAACCCGATCTTGAGCACTGAAAGGGGCGAGACCTTGGAGATCGTCATCTTGACGCGGCGAATTCCCACGGGCCTCTTGCTCAGTACGGCCTCGGGCGTGGGCTCAGGCGGAGCAGGGTTCGGGGCAGTGCTGGCAGGTGCCTTGCTCGTGCTCATCTATCACTCCGTACGTGCGTCGATTCGCCCTCGTGCCGGGCGCTACATCAGAGGCTACCGCTTCGGCGCCCTCTGCGTCTTCCCAAGCGTCGTTTTGAACCATGTCTCAGGCGTTGTCTGTTTCACGCTTGACTCCAGAATTCGCCCGCAGTCCGATGTGCCATCGACGCCGGTGCCGAACTCGGCCGCGGAGCCGGGCGACATCAGCCTTCCTATCGGTTGCCGTCGTCAGGCATGTCTTCGTCGCCCGGCACATCCTCGCCGGCCGGAATATCATCTCCGCCATCCAACGGGCCTTCACTATCGCCGCCAGAGAAAGCCTCACCGCCCGGCACACCTCCGTCGCCCGGCGCGCCATCACCGGCCTCGGCCGCCTCCTCCAGGCGGGTCTCGACATTGGGGGCAATGGCGATGATCCGGTCCCCATTGCTGGGCCTGGCGAAGGTCACGCCCACGGTATTGCGGCCGGTCTTGGACACCTCCGCCGAGGAGGCGCGCAGCACCTTTCCGGACGACATGATGACGAGGATATCCTCGCCGTCGGTGATGAGGGCGTCGACGAGGTCGCCGCGCTCGGCGGTCAGCTTGGCCACCTTGATGCCCAGGCCGGCCCGTCCCTGGACGCGGTATTCGTCGACGGACGTCCGCTTGGCGAAGCCGCCCTCGGTGACGATGAAGACCTCGGAGTTTTCGCGCACGACGTTCATCGCCAGCAGGCTGTCGTCCCCACGGAACTTCATGCCCGTCACGCCGGAGGAGGGCCGGCCCATGGGCCGCAGCGCCTCGTCGGAAGCCGTGAACCGCAACGACATGCCCTTGCGGGAGACGAGCATGAGGTCGTCTCCCTCGTTGACGAGCGCCGCCGCCACGACCTGATCCTTCGTGCCGTCCTCGTGCTCGCGCAATCGGATGGCCATGAGTCCGCCGGCGCGCGGTGAATCGTACTCCGTCAGCCGCGTCTTCTTTACGAGGCCGTCGGCTGTGGCGAGCACGAGGTACTGCGCCTGCTCGTAGTCGCGGATCGCGATAGCCTCGGCGATCGTCTCACCCGGCTGGAAGGCGAGCAGGTTGGCGATGTGCTGGCCCTTGGCATCGCGGCTGGCCTCGGGAAGCTCGTAGCCCTTGATGCGGTAGACGCGGCCGAGGTTCGTGAAGAGCAGATGCCAGGAGTGGGTCGAGGCCACACCGAAGTGCTGGACGACGTCGTCGCCACGCAGCGTCGCCCCCTTGATCCCCTTGCCGCCGCGGTGCTGGGCGCGGTACTCGCCGATCTTCGTGCGCTTGATGAAGCCACCGCGCGTGATCGTGACGACGACGTCCTCTTCGGGAATGAGGTCCTCGGCCGAAACCTCGCCGTTGAACGGCACGATCGTCGTGCGCCGCTCGTCGCCGAAGCGGCTGACGATGCCCTCCAACTCCTCGGAAATGATGGCGCGCTGGCGCTCGGGTTTGGCGATGATGTCGCGGTAGTCGGCCACGAGCGCGGCCTTTTCCTCGTACTCGTCGAGGATCTTCTGGCGCTCGAGCGCGGCCAGGCGGCGCAGCTGCATCTCGAGGATGGCGTTGGCCTGGTCCTCGTCGATGTCGAGAAGGTCGATGAGGCCGGTGCGGGCGATATCGACCGTCTCGGAACGGCGGATGAGCGCGATGACCTCGTCCAGCTGGTCGAGCGCCTTGAGGTAGCCCTCGAGGATGTGCAGGCGCTTGAGGGCCTCGCCCAGGCGGAACTCGGTGCGCCGTAGGATGACCTCCATCTGGTAGGTGACCCAGTGGCGGATGAATCCGTCCAGGGAAAGCGTGCGCGGCACGCCGTCGACGAGCGTGAGCATATTGGCCGGGAAGTTGTCCTGTAGCTGCGTGTGCTTGTACAGGTTGTTGAGCACGACCTTGGCCACGGCGTCGCGCTTGAGCACGACGACGATGCGCTGGCCGGCGCGCCCGGACGTTTCGTCCCGGATGTCGGCGATGCCCGGCAGGCGCCCCTCCTTGATGCCCTTGACCATGCTGTCGAGCAGGCGGTCGGGGTTGACCTGGTAGGGCAGGTCGGAGATCACCAGACACTGGCGGCCGTTGATTTCGTCGACCTCGACGACGGCGCGCTGCTTGATCGAGCCGCGCCCGGTTCGGTACATGTCCTCGATGCCGCGCGTGCCGAGGATCGTCGCGCCCGTCGGGAAGTCCGGGCCCTTGATGCGCTTCATGAGCGCGTCGAGCAGTTCCTCCTTCGTGGCCTCGGGGTGCTCGAGGTACCACTGGACGCCATCGGCGACCTCGCGGAGATTATGCGGCGGGATCCGCGTGGCCATGCCGACGGCGATGCCCTCGGATCCGTTGACGAGCAGATTCGGGAAGCGCGAGGTGAGAACCGTCGGCTCCAGGAGCGAGCCGTCGTAGTTCTCGGTGAAGTCGACCGTGTTTTCCTTGATGTCGCGCACCATCTCGAGGGCCAGCGGCGCCATGCGCACCTCGGTATAGCGCGGTGCGGCGGCCCCGAGGTCGCCGGGCGTGCCGAAGTTTCCCTGCCCGGACACGAGCGGATAGCGCATGCTCCACGGCTGGACGAGGCGCACGAGCGTGTCGTAGATGGCGGCGTCGCCGTGCGGGTGGTAGCTGCCCATGACGTCGCCGACGACCTTCGAGGACTTGGAGAAGGCGCTGTCCGGGCGGTAGCCGCCGTCGTACATGGCGTAGAGCACGCGGCGGTGGACGGGCTTGAGGCCGTCGCGCACATCGGGCAACGCGCGGCCGACGATCACCGACATGGCGTAGTCCAGGTAGGACTTTTCCATCTCGCGCTGGAGGTCGACCTCCGTGATGTGCCCGGCGTTGTAGGTGGAGGTCTCGCCGCCGTTCATCTGTTCGTCACTCACAAAAACCTGCCTTAGATGTCGAGGAACCGCACGTCGTGCGCGTTGCGCTGAATGAAGGTCCGGCGAGACTCGACATCCGTGCCCATGAGCACCGAGAAGGTCTCATCGGTGGCGGCCGCCTCGCCGATGGAGACTTGCTTGAGGGTGCGGCGCGCGGGATCCATCGTTGTCTCCCACAGTTCCTCGGCGTTCATCTCTCCTAGGCCCTTGTAGCGCTGGACGCGCTGACTTTCCGTCTTGGGCAGACGCAGGCCCTTGGCCTTGCCCTCCGCGAGCTTTTCGTCGCGCTCCCTATCGGAGAAGACGTAGTCGTGAGGGGCATTCGTCCACTTGATGCGGTAGAGCGGCGGCATGGCCAGATAGACGTAGCCGCCCTCGACGAGCGGGCGCATGTACCTGTAGACGAGCGTCAGCAGCAGCGTAGCGATGTGCTGGCCGTCGACGTCGGCGTCGGCCATGAAGACGATCTTGTGGTAGCGCAGCTTGTCGATGTCGAATTCCTCGCCGACGCCGGTGCCGAAGGCCGTGATCAGGCCCTGGATGGATTCGGCGGCAAGTCCGCGGTCGAGGCTGTTCTTCTCGACGTTGAGGATCTTGCCTCGGATAGGCATGATCGCCTGGTGCTCGGGGTCACGGCCGTTGACGGCCGAGCCGCCGGCCGAGTCGCCCTCGACAATGAAGATCTCGCATTCGGCCGGGTTGCGCGAGGTGCAGTCCTTGAGCTTGCCCGGCATGGCGGCCGATTCGAGGACGCTCTTGCGGCGCGTGGCCTCGCGGGCCTTGCGGGCGGCCGCCCGGGCCGCGAAGGCCTGGAGCGCCTTGCGGATGATGTCCTTGGCCTCGCTGGGGTGCATGTCCAGCCAGTCCGTCAGATTGGAGTAGACCTGCTGCTGGACGAAGGTGCGGGCCTCCGTGTTGCCGAGCTTCGTCTTGGTCTGGCCCTCGAATTGCGGATTCCCCAGCTTGACCGAGATGATGGCCGTCAGTCCCTCGCGGATGTCCTCGCCGGCCAGGTTCGGATCCTTGTCCTTGAGCAGGCCCTTTTCGCGCGCGTACTTGTTGACCACCGAGGTCAGCGCCGTGCGGAAGCCCTCCTCGTGCGTGCCGCCCTCGGTCGTGTTGATCGTGTTGGCGAAGGTATTGAGCGTTTCCGAGTAGGCCGAGGTCCACTGCAGCGCAACCTCGCACTGGATCTGCCTGTCGGCATCCTCCGCCTCGAAGTAGATGACCTCCGGGTGGACGGCGTCGACCTTCTTGCGGGCGTTGAGATGCTTGACGTAGTCGAGCAGGCCATTGGAGTGCACGTAGGAGACCTGGCGGCGCCCGGTGGCGGGTTCGTCGCCGTTGCTCGAGCGGCCGACGACCTCGTCACCCGCCGCCACGGCAGTGGGCCGTTCGTCGATGAGCGTGATGCGCAGGTCCTTGTTGAGGAAGGTCATCTGGTGGAAGCGCTTGCGCAGCGTCTCGAAGTCGTAGTCGACAGTCTCGAAGATCTCCGGGTTGGCCCAGAACGTCTGGATGGTGCCGTGGTCGTCGGTCTCCTCGCCGCGTTCGAGCGGGCCCGTGGGAATACCGTTCTCAAAGGAAATGCGCCAGACGTAGCCGTCGCGGTGGACCTCGGTCTCCATGCGGGTTGCCAGCGCGTTGACCACCGAGACGCCGACGCCATGCAGGCCGCCAGATACCGCGTAGCCGCCGCTGCCGAACTTGCCTCCCGCGTGGAGGATCGTCATGACGACCTCGACGGCCGGCCTTCCCTCCGTCGGGTGTTCGCCGACGGGAATGCCGCGCCCATTGTCGCGCACGCGCACGCCGCCGTCGGGCAGGATGGTCACCTCGATGTGGTCGCAGTAGCCGGCCAGGGCCTCGTCGACCGAATTGTCGACGACCTCGTAGACGCAGTGGTGAAGACCGCGCTCGCCCGTGGAGCCAATGTACATTCCGGGACGTTTGCGAACCGCCTCCAGACCTTCGAGGACGGTGATCGACGCTGCATCATAGGCTTGTTCCTCGGATACCCTTCCCACTGCGGGTTCCGGTGCTTGACCGGACGATGCTCGAGTTTCATCGGTTGCCACGCTTGGCGACTCCTTCACATCGGTCGGGGCGGTATATTCGCCTCTGAGGCGATTCGACCCCGTTTCGGTAGGACCCCACACACACTAGGGCCTCGCTGATTCTACCGCATTGTGAGGGGCGCACGGTCGATGCTCGCCTTTGTGCGGGCGTGTGTAACCACGATTACATCCCGGTCTGCCTGGCCCGCGGTCTGGCTCGAGTGAGCCGGTGCACCCCGGTCCGATCGTCGCGCACTGGTGTGGCAGCACCGGTGGCAGTGTCGGTGTGGCCGCGCCGGTGGTCGCGCCAGCGCGCCCGCGCCGAAGCGACGGCCTACCCGTACGTGTCTCGAGGGCCGCGCCCGGGAACGGATAGGCGGCCGTACTTCCAGTTCGGGCGCGACGGGCCTTTGACAATGATCTTCTTGACCACACCCTCGCCGACCTCGCGCGCGAGCGTGGCCTCGAGGGTCGCCAGAAGCGCGCGAATCTGCGCCTCCCACGAGCTCGACGACGCCCTGAGCGTGAGCACGCCGTCGTCCGTGAATTCTTCGACGACGCAGTGCTTTGCCACCGTGGGGCCAACGATCTCGTCCCAGCGGGAGGCCACGGAGGCGACCTCGAGGCTGCTCTGCCAGCCGCGGTCACGCACGAAGCGTTCGAGCAGCTGCCCGATGGGGTGCGGGTCGCGGCGCGAGGGTCGGGGGCCTGAGCCGACGTCGCCCCAACCGGGGCCGGGGGACTGCACCTCGTCACCGATGGGCTGTTCTTCGTCGGCGACGCCGGCCTGGGATTCAACGACGAGCGCGGCCGGCGGGCGGCGCGTACGGACGAAACCGCGCGCGAAGGCGGACTCGCGCGCTCGGTCCAGGCAGCGCAGCGGCAGAAGGTCGCGGCGCCGCGCCTGCAGGCGGGCCTCGTCGACCGATCCCTCAGGCATCGCCGGCCCCCTCGCGCCGTCCGGAGCCGCCGGTAGAAGCACCACCGATGCCCGAATCCTCACCAATGACGGAAGCCTCGTCGGCGACGCCGGTCTCGCCCCGCAGCTGAGCGCCGGCGGCGGAGTCTTCCAGGGCGCCGGCGGCGGAGTCGTCCGTGAAGGCATCCTCGGCCGCGACCAATCCTCCGGCCGCGACGGGCTCCTCGTCGGCGGCGGCCGCCCCCCTGGTCACGCGGAACCTCGCGCCCGCCAGGCCGGAGGGAATCTCGCTTCCCACCGCGGCGGTGACGAAGACCTGCCCGGCCCGCCCGACGATCTCGGCCAGGCGCTCGCGCCGCTTGGCGTCCAACTCGGCGAACACATCGTCGAGGATGAGAATCGGCTCGCCCTCGTCGGCATCGGACCGCAGTACCTCCCATGCGGCGAGCTTGAGGGCCAGCGCGTAGCTCCACGATTCGCCGTGCGAAGCGTAGCCCTTGGCGGGCAGCGTGCCGAGCGAAAGCACGAGGTCGTCGCGGTGCGGCCCGACGAGGTTGACGCCGCGGGCGATCTCGGCCTCGCGCCTGTCCGCCATGGCTGCCACGAGCCGCACCTCCGTCAGCTCGGCATCGGCCAGTTCCCTCTCGTGTTCCTCCACGAGCCGGGTCGCCGCATTGCCCAGGTAGTCACCGTTCGATGTCCGTCCGCCGTCGGCGGCAGTGCCAGCGAGGCCTTCGCCTCTGGCGCTGGTTCCGGAAGCAAGCGCCGCCGGAGTCCGGGAATCGGCATCCGCATCGCCGCGGGACTCGGCCCCGCCGCCCCCGGCCCCGGCGACGTCGTCGTCGCGCGCAACCTCAACGGCACGCGCGAGCTCCTCGGGCGTCGGCAACTCGAATACCCCGCGGCTCGCACTCGCGCGATAGTCGATCCTCGCCACCGCGGCGTCACCGGACACCTCCCGATAGAAATCCCGTACGAACGGTCGAAGCCTGCCAACGATCTCGGCCCGCGCAGCCGTCAGCTGCGCGCCGAGCCGCGCCAATTGCACGTCCCACACGTCGATCGCCCCGGCATCGACCGCGCCGCCCCGCCGCCTGGCCGCTCCCGCCGACTTCAGCAGCGCCGCCCTCTGCCTCAGGGCCTTCTCGTACTCGCTCTTAACGCCGGCCAAGCGGGGGTGCAACTGGACCATGATCGAGTCAAGGAAGGCCCGGCGCGCCGAAGGGTCGCCGCGCACGAGCTCGATGTCCTCGGGGGCGAAGACGATCGTGCGCACGATTCCCAAAATCTGCGCGGGCCTGACCTGGCCGCGATTGATGCGCGCCCGGTTGGCGCGCCCCGCGTAGATCTCGACCTGGAGCGTCGTCGGCGACGCCCCGCGCATGACGCGTGCCTGGACGACGGCGGCCTGGGCCCCCTGCCGCACGAGCGCCGAATCGGAGGCTACCCTGTGCGAGGAAAGCGTCGCCAGGTAGCCGATCGCCTCGACGACATTCGTCTTGCCCTGCCCGTTGTCCCCGATCAGCGTCGTCACGCCGGGGCGCAGGCGCAGCAGTGCCTGCTCGTACGAGCGGAAATCCGTCAGCGCGAGATCGCTCAGATACACTCGGCTTCCCCGACCCTTTCAGCGTGCCTTTTCAGCTTCAGCGTGCCTTCTAGGCGACGACGGTGTTGCCCGTCTGGCGTGCCTGCCCTCTCGCTTTTCCCTACGGCTCATCCACCATACGTGCGGATGGGCATGAGCAAAAGCCTAAACTCCTGCGAATCCTCGCCGCCTATTTCCGCCTGCGGCGTCAGGACGGCAGGCTTGGAAGGACTCGTGAACGACAGTCGCATGTAGGGCGACGTCGCCGAACTCAATCCCTCTTGGAGGAAGCTCGGGTTGAAGGCCATGACGATGTCCTCGCCCTCGAGCGACGCCTGAAGCGCCTCGCTCGTCTGCGCGTTGTCGCCGTGGCCGGCCTCGAGGACCACCTGACCCTCGCTGAATGACAGGCGAACGGCCGAGTTCTTCTCGACGACGAGCCGCGCGCGCTTGATGGCGTCGAGCATTTCCTGCCGGTCGATCACGGCGTGGCCGGCGGCCTCGGCCGGGAAGAGGTTGCGCACCTGGGGGTAGTCACCGTCGATGAGCCGCGCAATATTCTGGCGTCCTGCCGCGGAAAAACCGATCATGCCGGTCCGCCCCGAATCGTCAATGCCGACCTCGATCTTGCCAACGGAACCGAGGGACTTGGCAATGTCCGAAAGCCGTGACGCCCGCACGAGGATCCGCGCCGAGATCCCCGGGCTCGCGGGCTCCCACTCGAGATCGCGCACGGCCAGGCGGTAGCGGTCGGTTGCCATGAGCGAAATCTTGCTACCTTCGATTTCGATGCACACGGAAACGAGCAGGGGCAGGGTGTCATCGCTCGAGGCGGCGCTCACCACCTGTCCCACGGTTTCCTGCCAGAGGGCGCCGTCGACGGTTCCGGTCACGTCGGGCATTGCGGGCGCGCTCGGGTAGTCCTCGAGCGGCATCGATTGCATGACGATGTGCGAGGAGCCGCAGACGACCTCGAGCTTCGACCCCGACGTTTCCAGGTCGATGGGCTTGTGCGGCAGGGCTCGCGCGAATTCGGCCAGCAGACGTCCGTGGACCAGGATTTCGCCTTCCTCGTCGACGGCAGCCTCGATCACCACATGGGACGAAATGTCAGGGTCGTATGAACTCAGGGCAACCGTTCCATCCCTGAACGCCTCGATCTTCATGCCCGCCAGAACGGGAAGTGAGGGGCGCGACGGAATCGAGCGTGCAACCCACGAGACAGCGTCGGCGAAAACCTCGTGCTCAACCCTGAGCTTCACAGCTGACCTTCTTTCCTTGGGGTTGGTGTCTATCTTAGGACGAGCGCGAACAGCGCACACGACAAAGCCAACTCTACGCGAGTATCGAAAATCTAGCTTCCAACCCCGGGGTGCATCGGGCAGTCCATGACCGACCGTTCTTCAATGGTTTGTAATTAGTTGGTAGTGGTAGTAGGCAGTGTGGAAACTGTGGAAAAGCCTTCTTCTCTAGGTAGATTCACGACTCGCGCTGTGTACCCCAGTGTGCAGGAGCTTGGGGAGGAAAACGGGCCTCGGTGGATGAGACACATTCGGGGAAAAGATACCCACAGTTCGCCTATTGGTTGTCACCAGTTATCCGATCCGGCGCACAGGGCTATCCACAGGAGATGTGGATATTCGTCGACGGCGTAACGACGCGGTGTGTGGACCCTGTCTGGAGTGTCGGAACGTGTCGATTCTCGAGTGGCGCTTATCGATTCTGGAATGGCCGCTCTCGGCTCCGACACATCGGCCATCGGAGGCCCCCGATCAGCCGACTGTCACGAAGGTGACGGCCACGTACAGCTAGGTTTCGGTCGCAGTGAGGTCATCTGGACTCGAGCTTTGCCTCTTTTCGGGGCACGTCGTTCTTCGCGAGCGGCCGGGCTTTCAGGACCTGTTCCTTTGGGAACTGTGCCAAGCCGCGGGACCGCGCTGTAACGGAACCTGCGTCGGCCCACGGGACCGCGCGTCCTTCGAGAAGAATGGTGATCGACAGAGCCGCGCCGCGTGTGGGAATCCGCGACGTTCCTCGGGACCGCGCTACGAACCCACCTCCTCCGCATTGCTCCTCACGTACTGCGTTACGTGGCTGCCACGTCACCTGCGGATGGTTACCGACCCGAGGTCTTGAGCGCCACCCCGACAGTCCCTCGCCAAGCCGCCAGCCCTACCTCCGGCGCCAGCGCCGTCGAGTACCGCCCGCCGCCAGCCCTTCAGCATTTGGCCACCAGCCTTACATCTTGCGGCTGCCGGTCCACCTCTCAAGCTCGTGCCTTCCGGCCTCACCCGTGCCTTCCGGCCTCACCTCTGGCTCTGCTGGGCAGCCTGCTTGATCCGGCTGGTCAGCTCGGAAACCTGGTTGTATGTGGCCTGCCGCTCGGCCATCTGCTTGTCGATCTTCCGGCAGGCGTGCATGACGGTGGTGTGATCGCGCTTGCCGAAGATGGAGCCGATCTTCGGCAAGGAAAGGTCGGTCATCTCGCGGCACAGATACATGGCGATCTGGCGCGCCGTGACGAGCACGCGGCTGCGGTCAGAGGAGGTCATCTCCTCGATCTTGATATCGAAATAGCTGGCAGTCTGGGCCATGATGAGCGACGCCGTGATCTCCACCGTGTCCGGATTGGAGATGAGGTCCTTGAGGATCATCTCGGCCAGGTTGAGGTTGATCATCTGGCTCGAAAGATCGGCGTAGGCCGTGACGCGGCGCAGCGCCCCCTCCATCTCGCGGACGTTCGTCGTCATATTCGTCGCGATGTACTCGTTGACTTCACGGGGAACGATGAAACCGTCGGCGTCGGCCTTCTTCTCGAGGATGGCGATCCGCGTCTCGAGGTTCGGTCGGTCGATATTGGCCGTCACACCCGAGTTGAACCGCGAAAGCATCCGCTCCTCGAAGCCGTTGAGGAGATTGGGCGAAACATCGGACGTGATGACGATCTGCTTGCTGGAGTTGGTCAGCGCATTGAACGTGTGGAAGAACTCCTCGACGGTGGTGTCACGGCCGCCGATGAACTGGATGTCGTCGATGAGCAGAATGTCGACGGTGCGGAACTGGTCCTTGAACTCGGCCTGGCGCCCGTCGCGTACGGCGTTGATGAAGGCGTTCGTGAACTCCTCTGCGCTGACGTAACGCACCTTGATCTGCGGATAGAGGCTGAGCGCGTAGTTGCCGATGGCATGCATGAGATGGGTCTTGCCCATGCCGGAGTCGGAGTAGAGAAAGAGGGGGTTGTACGTCGTGCCCGGCGCCTCGGCGACGGCCAGTGAAGTTGCCGTCGGGAAGCGATTGGAGTCGCCGATGACGAAGTTGTCGAAGGTGTAGCGCTGGTTCAGGCGCGCTGCGTGCGCGCGCTCGACGAGCTCGACGCCGGGGTTCTTATTGGCGAATGAATCCCTCGGGTACGAGTGCTTTCCAGCGAGGTCGACGGTTCGCCGCAGGTCCTCTTCGCCACCGGGGCCAAGGCGGCGGTTGATGCCGGCGCCGGGCGCGTTGGGCGACTCGGTTGCGGGTGCGCCGTCGTGGTACAACGTGGATCCGCCGACGTCGAGGTCGCGCACTGGCTGCGTTTGCGCCTGCGTCGCCCCGCCGCCGGGCAACCCCGTGGAATCGGCAAGGCCCGAAGGAGCATCCGGGCCGCCGGAGACGCTGCCCGCGAGACTGCCCGGAGCCGCATCGGCTGCCGCAGGGGAAGCCTGATCCGAGGAAGTCTCATCCCGAGCTTCGTCGACCTGCGAAAGTGGCGACGTCGGACCACCCTCGGCGGCAGAAGCTCCCGCCAATTGCGTGCCTTCTGGATAGTCCAGATAGTCCTGGTCTTCCGGAAGGCTTCGGTGCTGGTGTAGATAACTGGCTTCCGTCATTTGTCCGGCAAAGGAACCCTGGACCTGAGGCATTGGGCCGCCCGCCGAGACGGCAGTGTTATCCACAGGCGCTTGTGGATTCGAGGGCGATGTTCCCGGTTGTGCCTCATTGACGGACGGGTCCACCGAGATCATGATCCGAACGTTGCGGCCGAAGATGTTGGTGAGCATGGCCGTCATGGTGTCGGCCACGTGGTCTTCGATCCAGGATTTCACGAACTCCGAGCCCACGGCGATCATGAAGATCTCGTCGACGCAGGCGAGCGGATGCGCCATGCGGACGAAAGCGTCTTGCGAATCGGAGAGCGATCCGTCCGCACGGAGCAGCTCTATCGCAGCTGTCCACGCGTCTTTGGCGGGGTTGCCGTCGCTCATAAACTATCTCGTCTCCTATGTGTGTGGTTACCGTCGCCTGTGCCTCTCGCGACGGTGGCCCAGTAATTCTAGCCAGCCCCTTGGGGAAAAGGACAGCGTGTTATCCACAACCTTGTCCACAACTGTGGAAATTACACGGGCGTTATTCACATGTGCAAAAGTCTGTGATCTCAGCCAAAGATAGAATCCCAAGGCGTATTCACACGTGTGGATAGTCGTTGCTCCTCCACATGTGGGTAGACAGAACCGTGAGATCCCTGTCACCGCGGGAGAATGCGCATTGACCGATCCTCCGCCTCTCGCGTAAAGTTTCTAAGCCATGTGTGCCATGCGCACGCGCAGTCAGACGAGAGGAATCTCGTGCCGTCCTAGTGTGGGAGTACAACCGTGACCAAGCGGACTTTCCAGCCAAACAATCGTCGTCGCGCCAAGGTGCACGGATTCCGCAAGCGCATGAGCACCCGAGCTGGCCGGGCCATCATCGCTTCGCGTCGCCGCAAGGGGCGCGCATCCCTGAGTGCCTGAGTCTTGCTCCCTGCCGAAAACCGCATGCGGCAATCGGGGGAGTTCGCCCGGGCCTTCGGTGGCGTTAAGGGCGGATCGGCTCGCCTAGTCGTGGCGATCGGCAAAGGAGAAGTGCAAACTGGGGCCGACCTTCAAGCAGCGAAGGTCGGCTTCGTCGTCCCAAAGAGCGTCGGCAACTCCGTTGTACGCCATCGGCTGTATCGGCAGTTGCGGCACATTGTCCGCGATAGGCTCGATCTGCTGGAACCGAACGATTTCATTGCCATACGCGTCTTTCCGCAGGCTCGGGGGGCCACTTCCTCGCAACTCGCGTCGGACGTCGAACGATGCATTCTCAAAGCCCGGCGTAAGATGCGGCCCCAAGACTAGGAACTAGTCCTAAGGTTGGAATTACGCACAGATCGAAGAAGGTGGAAGGTGACGTGAGTGTCCTATCGCGCATCATCGCCTTCCCCATCCGCGTCTATCAACGCTACATCTCACCAGGCCTGCCAAGGCAATGCCGCTATGCTCCAAGCTGTTCGCAGTACGCCGTGGAAGCGCTAAGCGTTCATGGCGCTTTGAAAGGTACACTACTGAGCGTATGGAGACTCCTGCGGTGTAACCCGTGGACTAAAGGTGGTGTGGATCGTGTTCCACAGAAGGGATCGTGGCCCACACGCCCCATGGACATCGACGAGCTTCACGCTTTCTACGAGCGTGAAGACGCGATGCGGTCCTCGTCAGGCAACAGCCATGGCGACGAGGATGCCGCACTCCCGAAAGCTTGACCGAAGCGGGTTAACCCGCGGATACCGACACTGAAAGAAGAAGCATGGATACAATCCTCGCCCCGATCATGTGGATCGTTGCCTGGATCATGAATCTCATCCATCGGGCCTTGACCTTCCTTGGTCTGCCCGACGGCCCGGGAGCAGCGTGGGTTCTATCGATCATCGGCCTGACCGTGGTCATCCGACTCCTAGTCCTTCCCCTGTACAACAGGCAAATTCGCTCGTCGCGGCAGATGATGGTGCTTCAGCCCGACGTCAAGAAGATCCAGAAGAAGTACAAGGGTAAGCGCGACCAGGAGTCGATGCGTCGTCAGCAGGAGGAGCTGCAGGCTCTGTACCGCAAGCACGGTACGTCGCAGTTCGCCTCGTGTATGCCGATGCTCGTGCAGATGCCTATCCTCTTCTCCCTGTATCGCATGCTGATCGCCTTCCCGAATATCGCTGAGGGTAAGCGCGGTTCTCTGGGTCCGATCACCAAGCAGCTTGCGTTGGACTTCGAGAACTCGACGGTGTTCGGCGCCCCGCTTTCCTCGTCTTTCGGAACGGCCAGTGAGGCCGGCGACGCCGCAGGCAATGTGCGCATCGTCGCGGCCGTGCTGGTCGTCATCATGAGCATCACGATGTTCTACACGCAGCGGCAGCTGACGATGAAGAACATGTCCGAAGCTGCGATGGATCCGAACAATCCGATGTTCCGGACGCAGAGGATCATGATGTATGGCATGCCCATCGTCTACCTCGTCATGGGATCGGTATTCCAGATCGGCGTGCTCGTTTACTGGGTCGCGGCCAACCTGTGGAACATGGGGCAGCAGGCATGGTTCATTCGCAACAATCCGACGCCTGGTTCGCAGGCCTACCGCGAGCGTGAGGAGCGCCTACGCAAGAAGCGGCAGAAGAAGGGGCTTTCCGCGGAGCAGATTGAGGAGCTCGAGGCCGAGGACGCCCGCAAAGCCGGTGGTCAGCGAGCCCAACCAATGGGTCGTGAGAGGGCCAAGAAAGCCGGTGCCAAGGGTTCGCGCCCGGGCGGACAGACCGAGTCGGCCGGTGCGCGCGAGTCGGCTAGTGGGCGCGAGAAGAATGATTCGCATGCGCCCGACGAAACCGAGGTCGAGGAACCCACCGAGGTCCGCGGCAAGGATGGCCTGACGGATGCCGAACGTGCTCAGAAGCGATATCAGCGTCGGCAGGCCGAGCGAGCCAGGTCCAAAGCCAAGCAGCAGGCCCGGAAGAAGAAGGCTCAGCAGAATCAGAAGAAACGAAACTTCTAGAGTCTAGATTTCAGTGGCGCCGTGCGGGTTGCAGTTCGATGCTCATTGCCCGGACGGAGAAGAATACGAACGGCGAGAGTGACGATGGTTGATACGACGTCCGTGGAGCGCGCTTCCGACGCTCGCTCGCGTGCTGCCACTGTCACGCGTTTGATCACTGTCATGCGTCGGGCTCGATCGATGCGCTGCGCTCGGGTCTCGGTCGTGGCGAGTGACCATGTGGGATTCTCGCCCGCTGGGTTCTTGCCGGTGGGGTTCTCGCCCGTGACCTGCTCGCTGGTGGCGGCCGCGTATATGGCGGCTCTTCCGAGGATGGGTGCCCGCGTGGCACCGTCGACTATCGCACGCGGGCACATGGTCATTCCGTCGAATGCCGGGAGGGACGAGGCGGTTTGTTCGGCGTCAGCTGGTGTTCTCACGTTGATGGGAGCGGATTCGATGTATCGGCCCGGACGAGGGGCGCTTTCGGTCCGATCGGGCAGCGGTGAGAATTTGACCGGAGAGGTCTTCGCGAATGGAGTGGCTGCCTTTCTCGCGGGTGCGGTGGCAGACCCTTCGAGCGGGATGGTGGCTGACCTGGCGAACAGAGTGGTGTCAGCCTCGGTGAGCGGCGCGGTGTCAGACCGGGTGAGGGTTGTCGTGTCGGATCCGGCCGACGCGGCGGCGTCGTACTTGGCTAACGCCACGGTCGTGCGGCACCGGGATCCGGCCATGCCTACGTCCTCGTGCACCTGGCGTTGTCGCGAGTGGGGCCGGCTTTCGCACGATCCGCATTCGCACGTTTGCCGCAGTGCTCGCCTCCGATTGACACGCGGAGCTCGTCGCCTCCAGCGGCAGGCTGCTGGACTTGGCTCATACTCGACGGCTCGACTCAGATCACGCTCGGCAACCCGATTCAGCCCACGCCCGACGATAGTTACAACTTCGAATATTCACACCTAGTTTTGTACAGATTTCAACTCTCGTTCTCGCACCGCCGTGGTGCTTGCCGGAGAAAGGATTATGGAAATGAGCGATTCTTCCGCTAGAGCGGAACTCGTCAAGAAGCTCAATGCCGAAGGGGACTACGCCGCGGACTACCTCGAGGAGCTTCTCGACATCGCGGATCTCGACGGCGATATCGAAATCAGCGTCGAGTCCGATCGTGCTGCTGTCGCCGTCGTCACTGACGGGACGGTCGACCGTCGCCTCAAGCGCCTCATCGGTGACAACGGTGAGGTTCTGGATTCGCTGCAAGAGTTGGCGCGTTTGGCGGTCCAAGCCAAGACGGGCGAGCGCAGCCGCCTCATGCTCGACATTGCCGGACATCGTGCCGCTCACCGCGAGGAGATTGCCGCCATTGCGCAGGAAGCGATCGCCGCGGTGTTCGCCAGCGGGGAGTCGGTTTCCTTGAAGCCAATGAATCCCTTTGAGCGCAAGGTCGTTCACGATTTTGCGGCCAACGCGGGGCTCGTGTCGGATTCCGAGGGAATCGGGCCTGCTCGGCACGTGATCGTGTCTCTTCCATCGGAGGATGACCAGGAAGAAGGTGCAGCCTCGAAGGTCCCGAGTACCGCCGATAGTGCCGACGAAGTCGAGGTGGACGACGCCGACGGGGATGCCGCGCTCGGCGAATCGGGCGGCAGTGACGACGTCGACGAGCTCGATGCCGTCACAGATGAGGCGGATGCCGCTGTGGCTGCGGACTCCTCTCGTGACACGGACGATGCCGCGGACGCGGATGCCAATCTTGAGGCGAGCTCCACTTCCGGGGCAGATGCTGCGTCACCAGTCAGCGAAGACCAGGAGTCCGCCCCGGTGAACGAGGCGGCCGAAAGCTCCGAGTTGGTCGGAGACCACTCCGCTGCACCCACCGAAGATGGAGACAACGACACCGAAGACACCAACGACACTGACGCCGCCTCTACCACCGACGCCGCTGCGCCTGACCCGGCGCCCGGCGAGTCGAACTGAGGCATTGAGTAGTCGTGAGCGACGGTACTCGGTGTGAGGTCCCTCCTGCGGGAGGGGCCTCACACTTTGGTGACGATTCGTGGGCCGGATTATGCTCCTTCGCCGACATGCTGGCGCGCGAGGGCGAAGTGCGCGGCCTGGTCGGCCCTCGCGAGCTCGACAGGCTGTGGTCGAGGCACATCCTGAACTCGACGGCGGTCCTGGATTTCCTGCCGGATTCCGGCGTCGTCGTCGATGTCGGTTCCGGCGCCGGCTTCCCGGGAATGATCGTGGCGATTGCACGGCCCGACCTGGAGGTGGTGCTCGTCGATTCGATGGAGCGGCGGTGTCAGTGGTTGCGCGACGTCGTCGGAACACTTGGCGTCGCCAATGTGCGCGTCGTCAACTCTCGAGCTGAAAAGCTCGCGGGAAAGATCGCGGCCGACGTCGTCACGGCTCGCGCGGTGGCCGCACTGAAGAAGCTCCTGCCGTGGACGATGCCGCTTCTCAAACCCGGAGGGTCGCTCATTGCATTGAAGGGCGCGCGCGTCGACGAGGAGATCGACGACGCCGTCGACGCCCTGCGCGCGTTCGATGCGCAGTGGGCCGATGTCTACGGCGTCGTTCCCTTCGGCACCGACGAGCTCACCCGAGTCCTGGAGGTGAGAAAGAAGCAGGGCTCAACTGCACGAAAGAAGCAGGACCAGCCGCGCCGCCGATAGGTAACGCTGCGATCGTTGCACCAGTGGAGAGCGTCTGGGCGAATAATCGGATTCGTGCCCGGGATCCGAGAACTCTGGGTGCTGCAGGGTGGGACTCATAAGGATAATGACATTCAAACGGTCGCAATACTTGACTTGGATATGTTGTCGGTACCCGCGATCGAGGGCGCGGGTACCGACAACATCAGCGTATTGCGACGCCTGTCCAGATTGCTGCGAAGGTCAGCACGCAGTTGACACAAATGACCGCGATGTTGATCCTGATGAGTCGCCTCCTGTCTTTAAATCTCGATCTTCTCAGACTAGAGATGGTCCATCCCGATACTAGTGTGGGGACTACAGGAACGAGCGTGAGGATGATGGCGACCCATGTCCATAGCTGTGCCTTGTGTACAGTCAAGAAATTTGAGCGTGGTTCGGTGCTAGTCATTACCTTCCTCATCATCTATCGGTCGCATATCCTGACAGGGTCAGTACTTACGACAATGAGTGCTGCGTTATTTTCTGAGGGAGCGCCTACCGAGGTCCGTCGATGACTTGTTCTACTGGCACTAACTGGGTTTTGGCATGCCATGTAGCGGATTGGTGAGCATCCACCTCATATCTGCCTGTAGTGTAGAACACATCATAGATACGCGAAAGCAGCGTCAGTACCGGTTCAGTCCCGATGTTTATCCAATGGCTGAAGCGTGCATTTGGCGCCAATTTGCTGGTGCTCGTTGCCAACTAACGTGTATCTGGCTCGCTCTTTGTTTCGCTAAAGCCCTCGTCTTCGGTGAGACGCTAGCGGTTCCAGCGATCGAAACGTTTCTTCTGGCAGAATCTCACTTGAACGATGGGCCGCACTGTCGTGGCAGGCAAGTCCTCATAATCGGCGCGGTTCCGAGAATACTTCAAGGGCTCCGTGCGTGAGGTACTTCCTTCCGTGCAAGAGGGTCCCTTGTAGCTGGGGCAGTGCAATCGGCGCCTTGAACAGTTCGTGCGTAGTCTTCACACGATTGCGGTTCGGGTAACCCGGGATGAAAGCATATCTGAGGGCCGACTAAAGCGTGGCATGCGCAAGCCGACACTCGACCTGTGCAATGTCATGCGTCGTCGCACGATTCGTTTCAACGTGGCGCGATGGCCAAGTCGTCCGGCAGGCGCGAGGAGTTCGGCGATGGGCCAGCCACGTTTCACGTGAAACGGGAACTCGTAGCGTCGGAAGCATCGTGGCGGTGAGGCGTCAGTACTCAAGATCGAAGCTTACGCTCGGTTCGTGTGACGGGGACATGCTGAGTATGACAGGGAAATACTGTTCCTTCGCTTTGGTACGCCGCGCGGAGGTGGTTGGGCCGTTTGTTCGGTCTCGTCCGAGGGGGTGTCGTGGTTGCGCGGAACGTGCGACGACAATGCTCAAGGTAAGAATGTTTCGTGTGTCCGCCTGCGGCGCCAGTCACCCTCGTGGCCCCGGTGTCGCGCATGTGACAGGTGGCCACGCGTAGCGGACGAAGGTGTGGTCGCTGTGACGGAGGTGATGCCAGGCTGCTTGGCATATTGTGGTTGTAATAGCCGAGGCACGGGAGAGCACGCGGCTCGTGTTCGTTAGGGCGCTGCGAAAAGTGCGATGTTCGTGGGCGAGCTAAGAAATAAAGTTCCGTTTAGTCGTGATTCGGGAGAATGCAAGATCCGATGTATAGGCGAACGCCATCGGACGCGGAAACTTCGGCTGAAGACAGCTGCACTTTCGACTGCGGTCAGGGCAGTTAGCTTCGTTCCTTGTTTATGCATGGCATAGTTCGCTTGCGACGGTAGGTTCCAATCTTCGGCGCATCACGCACCTCGTTGTTTGGCGTTTTCCATCTGTTTGGGAGGCAATGCACAATAGCTGGTCCTCTTTCCAAGGTGCGTTTGCTGCTGAACTTATGTGTCCTCCTAACGGAAGGATCTCGTGGAGATAGCACTCGAAGCACGCCAGTTAATCGCCTTCCCTTTGCCGATTCGACAGGATTGAATATCGATGCGCTGCGAGAACTACACTCCGGGATCGCCGAAGCTCTTGGATCGGAAGTCGTTTGCAAGTGCCAGTCGGATTCGTCGTGACTGTAAGAGTCACATCTGCTTTTCGTGCAGCGTGCTTGTGACGAGGCTTGTCGCCGTAATCGTCGGGAATCACGTGCCGAAACCGAATCTAACGCTGTCTTGGTGTTATTGACGACGTTGTGCTAGATCGCGCAACTGCGTAGACAGTGGAATACAACAAAGGAATAAGCAGGGTGACGTTATCGCCTTTTGACCACACCCGTATCCAGTGGTCGAGAGTCAGTCTCTGTGACAAGCGCCAAATGCAGGCGGACACGGCAGCCTGCGGATTGCCGTGAGGTCATTGACAAGGTTCTGACACGGGGCGGTGCACGCGGACGTCGTGAATGCTGTAGTTGGGATGGACAAAAGTGCGAGGTCTGGCTTGCTGGGTGAATGCGGGTGTGGCGGTATGGGTTATGTACTTGGATTAGTCGTGGCGCAGGGTTGGTCGGTTTTGTATAGACGGTCGATAGCTGTCGTGGCCGGCCCTCGCATTTTGCGATACATGACCCCGACGCATTCCAGCTGCTAACTACGAAACTCACTCTGTCCCGTGAATCTTAGCTGACCACTGCGGTGCAGCCCGTCAATATCCAGGCATACTCTGCAACGACTATTTACGTCGACGCCGACCGCACCTCTCAAGCTGTATTCGACCGCTTGTGACCGCTCGTGATCTGCGAGGTCATGCGATTTCATGTTGGAGACTAACTATTGCTAAAGGTCCTGATTCCGTCACGGATAATAGGTTGAACGGTCCACCGCAGGTGCGGGCTTGAGAGCGATGATTTCGACGCCGTATGTCTTGACCGTGCGCCGGCCGAAGATCTTCGTTCGCGGCGATGCTCGCATCGGTAGTCGCGAACCTCTACGTGTTTCCCTTAATCTCGAGTGTTGATGTCGATCATCTAAGTGACCTTGCGCCGATTCATGGTGGTGACGGTTCTTGGAATTACACATCGGAAACTGGTGAGGGTCTCGGGGTGCTTCAGCTTCACAGAAAGTGGGGGAAGTGAAGCTAGGCATGGGCGGACGGGCGAGGTGACACCTTCGTTTGGCCCCGCGACGGGCCGGTGTTTCACGTGAAACATGACGTTACGTGACTGAGTGCGCTCTCTGCGCTTATCGGCAAGACACTGCGGGATGCACTCCGTCGACGGCGGTTGGCGGGAAGTGCAGTGTCGGATAGATGATCGGACCAGTCCAGGCGAGCGACGTGATTCTAGTGGGAAACGTCGAAAGTTCCGGCTATTCGTTCCACTTGCAAAGTCATTCACGACACCTGTACTTGCGTTCCTTACGGACCAGCCTCGCTAAAGGAAGGTCGTACGGTTCGCTGGTGCCGAAGACCTAGATGGTGAGGCACGCGAGCTTGTCGCTGGTTGGTTGGGCGTGCGAGTGTTTTAGGTAGGGGGCTCGCTCGTGGAAGTGCCAAGGCAGAACCTGGGTCCTGGACATGCATTACGTTAAGTTCGCGGCCTCCGACGTGAACGTGTTTTGCCGTTGAGGTGAACTTAGTTTTGTGGCCGTTGGTCGGCGACGTCAAGCGGTATGGATGGCGACCGAGAGGTTACCGAGCTGGGTCCGTTGTTGTTGCCGAGCGCCGTGGAAGATGGCGCATGGAGAGCACACTATTCGCGTAAGGCCCACGACGGTACAGAATAGCGTGTCAATACGTGAGCTAGATGTGGGCGTACGGGCGCGAATGTGGCCTGAGTCGGAGTGGGCGGAGCCTTCCCGCGGTGGTCATTGAGATGCTCGTGATGGGATATTGTTACGGCATGTATTGTTGCAGGCGAGGTACTTTGGTGCGCCATAAATCCTGCCGTCCTCGTTGAAAGGATGTTCGTGGATATCTGCCAGTCCGGGGATGTGGTCCCGGTTGGGATCGACGACGGTGGGTAGTGCCGTATGTGTCGGGTGACAAGTGCCGTGATCGTGCTTCGGTGCGAGACAGGTGTGATGTGGCGAGATATGGGTACAGTCAAGTGCCGCTGCAATAGAGGCCATGGTTGCAGTGTGTTTGGCGTCCGATCGTTGCACGTGACGGGTTAGGTGGTCGTGAAGGGTGGCATCCATGTGTCAGGACCGCTCGCTAAGGAAGTCGCGACAGGTGTGTGATGTATATCCGATCGGCGCTGCGTGGTTTGTATCTGGTCCAATTGACCGCGTTGGCGACGGGTGTGCGTTAGGTACTCGGGTAGCGCGGCAGAGGTGACGCCCAGTTTTCCGCGTCCACGGCCCGTGCGTACCAACGTCGATCCTTGATCGAGTTCCGACGCGTCCGCCTCAAGGTTGGCCGCAAAGGAGGTTGCCAGTGCGTCGTCACTATGCGCGAACTACCCTGCCGAAGCAAATCAATGTATGTAGTGTTCACCGTATTGCTGAAATTCTGCGCTTAGGATGCGTGGCGAGGCACTGTGCGTTGGGCTCGTCGATTGGTTGGCATGACCAAGGAGCTTCACTGCCGACTCGAACACCCGAGTTGCGCCACTCTCAACTTCTGGGGGTTCACGAACACGGTGAGCTGCTGGCTATTCGAAGTCAATAGATCTGCGGACCATCTGCCAATCGCGGTGTGCTCGACAAGAGTGGCTGAAGGGTGATCCTGGATCTGGGACCGCTCTGCGTCTTCTTTGTTCCGACGTGCATGGAGGTTTGCCACTTAGTAATGTAGCTGCTCGCGGCCGTTTTTGGTCTAAGAGGAGAAGGCGTTGTCGGCTGGTGTTGGTGCTGAGAATTCGCGGGGAAGGTGTGCTTCACAGTCGCCGTCGCGAACGTTTTTCTACGACGTTAGGCTGCGCTCCGAGTCTGAGTTACGATCTTGGTTTGGCAGTGTTTCACGTGAAACGTGAAACGCGCGAAGACTGTCTTGCCGGTGAATGCTCGTTTACAAGGCGGGTAACCAGCGTGTGCTCGGGTTGCGGTTGCGGAGGTCGACGATACTGCACCGACCGCGAGACTCATTGAGGTGTGAGCATTCGGGTGCACTGACTATTCTTGCTGGTGCGCGGGCGGTGTCTTGTCGTGTGAAATTGGCGCGAGGTGATCGCACAAGTGGAGCGGAAGGCCTAGTTGTACGTATATTTCGTTAGGCAGTATGTGGCTTGGTGTGCTATTCGAATTTGACTTTGATCGCGGTCGTAGCTTGGAATAACCGGGTGGTGACGAACAGTGACCGACGACGATGCTCGTGCCGCCAGGGCGACCAGGGTGCTGATTGCGATGCTCGGCTGGCAATGACGAAGCTCTCCACATCGAGACAATAAGTACGACGCCAAGGTTTGTGACGTTTGTGCGCAGACACGGTTTTGGGTGGGAGTGCTCGCGGTAACCCACGTTGGTCGATTGTCCCGGTCTGATTGCTCTCCAGCTTGGAAACGGAAATATCGATCGAGCTGTCCCTTTGTTTCGCGCTTCGCCTTCGCGTCACACGTGGGGTTGTTGGCGACAATACCTGGTGTTCCGTTTCGCTACTAACATGTGTTGATAGAGATCGGGCGGTTGTTTGTGGCACTGCGAGAAGGTTTACTCCTCATTGATCGCAGTACTGGGTCTGCGTCTATTGGCCGGGCGCGCGTCACCGACCGGCTAAGCGTGGCGGTTTCCGTGGTTCACTTCGTGCCGGTCCTTTCCTGCCTGAGCCGCACTCGATTCGACTGGGCCGACGGTGAACCAATCCGCCTTTTGAGTGTGACGTCCTGGCCTATTACCGCACATATCGAGAAGAACGGCCGAGTCCACGGCGGCAATGGTTACGGTCTGTCGGCGTCAACGAGGTCGCCCGATTACGGCAGCGATTTCCGCCCGCACCGGAGTTGCCGCGTGTACCGGAGCCGGCTCCCGACCGGATCCGTTTACTCGTACGTCATCGACAGCTACCGCCCCGTTGGCGCCAGACGAAGAAGGAGATCGCCTTCTAGGTTCCGCGTAACGCCTTCGGGATTGCTGCTCGACGTACCACCGCCCGACGGGTCCGACCAAGGCTCTACCGGTGACACTTGGCGCGACGCCAGCGTGGAGCTCGGCACGACCCGCAACGCTCCAGGATCACAGTCGCGGACCAATGGGAGGCTGTATCGGGTTGGACGTTCACGTAATACTGTCTTCACACGAGACGCCTCGATGCACTCCCCGCCTAGGTTTGGCCCCACAATTGTCACCGGCCTACTCCGCAATCGGAAAACGTCCTCAGATCACACGACTGAACAACCTTACAGAACATCACTCCGAGGCAAGGAGGCCGTTTTCTGAGCCGCTGGCGAGTGTGGGTGTGGGCACGTGCGCCGATTATCGTTGCAGTCATGAAGTGAGTGTTTGCTGGTAAACCGTGGTTGTGACCGGCTAATGGCATGATCAGGAAGCTGCAGCCTGGGCCATTTGTAGTTCGACGGCGGTTTCTATGTTCGTTGGAAGAGTTGTGTCGGGCTGTTTGACGCGCATAATTGAGGATTCTGTTGGCTCGGTGCAGACAGGCTCCCCATCGCATGTACAACTACGTATGTGGGTAGGCGTAAGTCTTTCGGGTGGTGAAGCGGGTTGTCTTTATGAATCGTGCAGTTCCCCGATCGCTCAAATACGTCTCGCTCGTGGTTCTTCCGCCGCCATAACTTGCCGCTGTAGCCGTAATTTGCACGGTGGTCGGGACCGGTCCGCTGCCACTCCTGATAGCGCGACATTGTGAATGACTATTAGATCATCGTTAATGATGACCCTATGACGGAACTTGGCAAGCTAGGTCCCGAGCTACCGCGTTCAGCGAGCCATAGCGCGGTGTCGATGTTTCACGTGAAACTGGGTAGCGCCCTTCCCGGGACACATCTCTGATCGATGTTAACCATGGAGTACGCGGAATGATCCAGGGCGTGACGCTACCGGTTTTGATGGTTGTCGGCGAGGTGCGTCAAGCAGCGGCTGTCATTTGGCTGTCTCCGTGCAAGATAACGAAGGTAGTAGATCCCTTCATACGAGAATGTTTGGGAGCTGACGTTTGTGAGTATCAGCAATCTGCAATACTTGCCGTTTCGAATGAAACGGTTGACGCGACGAGGTCCGATACGAGCAGTGTTTACTAATCGTTGCAGGTTGTTCCCCTTGTTACCTCCGCGGAATGTGGACTCTACGGTGTATCCCATCGGAGGAGAGACGGGCCACTTCACGAAGAACTCTAATCTGATGAATCGGCTGCGCGCCGACTTGGTTGTGGCAATCGGATGGGTTATTGCGTGTTCCACGCCTGGTTGGTTGAAGTTGATCGACGGTGAAGGCGGAATCCATAGGAGTGACTATGTTGCGTTTGTGGGGTGTAGCCACACCGGTTTGAGATGGGACGATTCTTTACGTGCCCCTTAGTCGGATTCGCTAACGTCTGTGACGTCCGGCGTTAGAGGTGGAAGGTGTGGGTTGTCCGTCAGAACGGAACAACGGCAGTATTCGAGCTGCGAACCGGAAGCATCCCGGACAGGTAGGCGGCTAGTAATGATTTGAAGGTCGAGTTGGACGTGCTGGTCTCAGCCGAGGAATGAAGACAAGTACCTAATGGATACTCGGTATATCGCCGTAATCGGAACTTCCCTCGTCGCTCTTGGAGGACGACGTCGTCTGGGGCGGCGCGGATTCAGCGTCGGCAAAGAGTTGGAGCACGTGAATCATCGTTTGATCATGCTGTGACACATCAGCGTGGAATATATTCCGGTTGCCGCAGCGGATGTTGGACACTTCCACTCGGCCGGAGAATGTGCTTCTGCCGGAAACGACGGATGACTGAATGACCCTACTCGCTCGTTTGGGGCATCTAGAGTTGATGAATAAGTTCGAACATGGTGCCGATTTAAGCAAAAGGCGGTGGGTTTGAGAACACAAGACATTCTGGAGCGGAGATATCTTGTTCTCCGGAAAGGAAATCCGTCGCGAGTGTTTCACGTGAAACATAGCTTTAGACCCGCTACTTCGGACGTGGGTGTGGAGCCTCCGTGGGCTGACATGTCGACTTCAAGCGGCGTCTAGGGTGTATCGAGTTTGTACCCGTGAATGCAGCCGCATTCGAAGGTACGTCACATCAAGGTGACTGCGACCTGCGTGCACCGTGTAGCCCGAGAGTGAAGGCTTGTTGTGACAGCGGTTTAGGAAGGGTGCGAGTCAGTATCCGAAATAGGATCATCAGAGTAAGCAAGGCTCCACTTGCGAGTGTAGGTATGAGCGTGTGCCGGATGGATGGCACGCTGTTATTGCGCGGACGCATTGCCTATTCTGTGCCAAAAGCTCCCGTTTGCTTGACAACCATTTCGCGTTGAACATTGGCGGCGCGATACGAGCACCGTAGCGTCAGTCGTGTCGGTGCGGCGATGTCTAAGTGCGGCGTCGAACGAAGCGGTGTGGTTGTGTCTTAGGTGAACAGTGAGTATTGCAGCGTAGATGCGTGGCACCCGTTATGGCTGCAGCGGCGATATAGTGGCGAGACTTCTGGCTGGTACCGATCTATAACGCAGTCACTACGACGCTGCGAATGGTAAAACTAGCTTGTGAAACGATGCCTCAACTGTAGGCAACCCGAAGCACTACGTCGTTTAGCGAATCGACTCAGTCGGCATGCTTGAGATGGTTCGCTATGAATTTACGAGTAGTGGACGGAATCGAATTGTGGATCCGACGTCTACGGAAGCGGGCGAAATGAAGAGACGAATGAATCGTAGACGCAGCCACTGGACGCGCCCACGGTTTCGCGGCAAGAGTCGCCGGCCCTTGGCAGCGCAGTGGCTTTCAGTAGCGTACTGAGGTGGAGCGTCGTAGTGCTCGCCGGCGAGTGGAGTGATCCTCGGGAGCAAACGAACCGCGGCCTCGAGGTGGGTAATGTTTCACGTGAAACACCCGCATGAGTACATCTAGAATGATGCAGCATCTACGTGATGAGCGTAGGTACGGGCGGTCACTGCATACCTAACAGGGTGGCGAATGACGTCGAGTATGTGTCGGAGCTTTGCGTAGAATAGTGAGGACGAGAGGAGAGGTTCGTGAGTGATCCTATGAAGAAGGCTCAGGCGAATGAGTCACGTCACGATTCGAATCAGAATCGATGGGACCGCCTAGGCGGAGATGGGACACCACTAGCCCGAACTCTCGCAGAAGACATGAAGCGCCTGTCGGCGATTGGTGAGGCTGAATTTAAGGTGCCCGAGTCTACTCGGATCATTGCCGTTGCCAATCAAAAGGGTGGAGTGGGCAAGACGACGACAGCCGTCAATTTGGCCGCTGCGCTGGCAAAAGGTGGCTTGAAGGTCTTGGTGATTGATGATGATCCACAAGGTAACGCCTCTACTGCGTTGGGTGCCGCCCGGGAAGAAGGAGCGCCGAGTCTGTACAACGTGCTGGTTGGTGATGTCGCCTTGGTTGACATCATCCAACAATCCGAATCCCTTCCAAATCTTTATATTGCGCCGTCGTCGATAGATCTTGCTCTTGTTGATGTCGAGCTCGTCGATTCCGAAGATCGTAATACTCGGCTCCGTGACGCGCTCAATACTGCCTTGAGTGAAGTTGCTGACCGTGATCGACGCTTCGATTACGTGATTATTGACTGCCCTCCAAGCATGTCGCTTCTTCCGATCAATGCACTCATCGCGGCTAAAGAAGTGCTTATCCCCGTTCAGACTGAGTACTACGCGCTCGAGGGACTCACGCAGCTTCTGAGAACGATTGAAGGAGCGCGAGATGGTTCGAACCCGGAACTGCGAGTGAGCACCATTCTTCTCACGATGTCGTCAAAGAACACGAATCTCAGTGCGGAAGTCGCGGATAACGTCCGGGAGTTCTTCCCCGAACAGACGCTAGCAGTTGAGATTCCTAGGTCGGTACGTATTGCGGAGTCGCCGTCGTTTGGTGAAACGGTAATTACCTTTGCGCCTCGGTCTAGTGGTGCAATTGCGTACTTGGCCGCGGCGTTGGAGTTGGCTAACAGGGGCTAGTGAGGGAAGCACAATGGCAGAACGTAGGCGAGGTTTGGGACGAGGTATTGGCGCACTTATTCCTAGCTCGCAAAAGGAAGTAAAAGAAAGTCCCATCGACGTGTTCTTCGGTGGAAACGGGGAGGAACGAACTCCCGGCAAACCGAAAGGCCAGGATGTGAAGGTTGACGCCATGGGCGCTGGCGTCAATAGTTCGGGTGCCGATGATGGCAATCAACAGAAGACTGCCACTACTAACGCTGCCACGGATTCTGCTAAAGCTAAAGGCGGGAAATCGGCGACAAAGAAGTCGGGCGCTACATCGAACTCTTCGAAAAAGTCTGCTAAGAATGCTACGTCAAAGACGGCGGCAGCAAGCAAGAGCAAGACACCGAAGAGCGTGAATAAGGGTGCTGCCAAAGGTAAAGGTACGTCCAAAGAAGGTGCTGGCGATGCGCTGGCGGCATCGACCGGAAGTGCTGGTGTCACTGACTCGGTGAACGAAGTGCGTGGTGCGAGTGATGTGACGACATCATTTGGCGAGAACGCTGATCGTTCGGCGGTCATCCGGGACGGAGAAAGCACGTACGTCGACGAATCTAGCGCCAGTTTGAGTGCAAACACAACCGAAGGCTCCGCGGTTGGAAACTCCGGAGTATCTGCGGTCGATACGTCGGTTCCTGCGGCTGGTTCTGAAGAATCAAGAGAGGTCGTGACTAATTCCGGCGGCGGGCAAGACAATGAACGAGAGCAGGGCGACGATCGTAGCGATACCCGGGAACTGCCGGGTGCTCGGGATCTGACTGATGCCCAGGGTTCCGAACCGCAACTTTCGGATCAGGGTGATGGTGAATCCACGAGGGGCGAAAATGAGGAAGCGGATTCGCGTGTGTCGGAAGCTGGCACGTCGGATGTGAGCGCCTCGGTGGGTGACGCCGACGCTGGAGATTCCAATGCTCGAGGCACCGCGGGGGTTGTGGTCAAGCGCAGGTCTGGTACGGAGCCTTTCGATCAAGATGGCGCAGTCAGTTTCTCCGAGGAAGTGGCCTCAGTCAGCGTTTCGAGTTCGGAGTTGACCGGCGAGTCGGGATCCTATGTTTCACGTGAAACGGTGGGTACTGAGGATGTCGGCACGCAGGGTTCCGGCTCGGCAGGCGATTCCGCGGCGAATGCCGGTGAGTCTGTCGGCCCCGCCGATGATGGTGGCCGTGTGGGGGAAGCGGAAGGTCGGAACGATTGGCAGAGGGGCCAGAGCGCCGCTGATAGCCGGGTTGACGCTGCCGGCGAGACGGCTGCCGACGTGGTTGAGCAGGCTGAATTTCTGCCGGCCGATGCGGAGAGTGTCTCCGTATCGGATGTCGGCGAAGGTCGGCAGGAAGATGATCTCGTTGTGGAGGATCGACCCAATGAGGCAGACATCTCCAGAAGCGCACTGGCGGGTGACGGCGTCTCCGTGGATGCTGTCGAAAGTGGAGCCGAGTCGTCGGAGAGCGACGCAAGTCAAGAGTCCTGGGATGACGGGCTGGTAGAGGTTCCGGGAGCTACTTTTGCCGAGCTTCCGCTCGACTACATCATTCCCAATACGCGTCAGCCGCGAAACGTTTTCGACGAGGAGGAACTTTCTGAGCTGGCGGCCTCGATCCGCGAGGTCGGAGTCCTGCAGCCTGTTATCGTCCGTCCACTGGATGAGCCAATACCGGACAAGCCTCAGGCTCGTTACGAGCTCATTATGGGTGAGCGCCGCTGGCGCGCGTCCGTGCTCGCCGATGAAGAAACGGTGCCGGCGATCGTTCGCCGTACGCAAGACGAGGACCTCCTACGCGATGCGTTGCTCGAGAATTTGCACCGGACCCAGCTCAATGCGTTGGAAGAGGCGGCTGCCTATCAGCAGCTCCTCGAGGATTTCCAGTGCACGCAGGAGGAATTGTCGCGGCGGATAGCGAGGTCGCGCCCTCAGATCTCCAACACTTTGCGACTACTCAAACTGCCGCCGTTGGTACAGCGGCGAGTGGCTGCTGGAGTGCTGTCGGCTGGTCACGCCCGTGCGTTGCTTGGGCTATCGGATCCGGGGGCGATGGAACGAATCGCGCAGAAGATCGTCGCCGAGGGGCTGTCTGTTCGGCAAGTCGAAGAACTCGTTGCGCTTGGCGACGAGACTGCGGCGCCGGCTCCTGCTCGGCGTCGTGCTAAGCGGTACGCGCCTGAACTTGGCGAGCTTGCGACTCGTTTGACCGATCGTTTTGACACGCGGGTGAAGGTTGAGATGGGGGCCCGCCGGGGTTCGATCAAGATCGATTTTGCTTCGATCGACGATCTCAATCGGATTCTGGGGGTTTTGACGCCGGGTGAGGAAGGCGTGGACGTCGACGAGTAGGTCTGCGAAGAGTTTGGTTTTCCGGTGGTGATGGACGGCGTTCTCGCCGAAGAAGACAACGGGCTGAGTAGTGCCGACGCGAAAATTGCCGCTCACGCGGGCCGCGGCGATGCGGACGCGTCGACGCTGGTCGCGCCGATAACGTGCTTTCTTACCAATCTTCTGCGGTATCGGCCTTGTCGGATTGTGGACGACCGCCTAAGTGCGTGACATAGTGACTGTTGCGTCCGCCGTCGGAACTTGGAGGTTTGCTTGTCGCCTGGCCTCGCACTTCACATAGCTGGCAGTGTCTCAGTTCGGCCGTGTCCAAGGGCGTGCTCGCGGAGCCAATACGCACGGCTGCTCGACGGCCGGACAAGGTGGGAGCTGTCGGCTATGAATGCGGCTTAGTACTCGGAATCGTAGACGTCCGTCCACATGAGTGGCGCCGTGGCGTAACGAAAAAGACGCGGTCGCTCGGCCGTGTGCGGTGGCGGCTGCCGGGTTGATTCGGATGCCGAGCCGAGGCCTCCTGCGCCTTGCCGATACCGACGTTGAACAACGGCGAACTCACCTGCCGTGTCCGCGCCCCGGCCGTCGTGGCCACTGCCCTTTGTGACCGACGCACTCGCGCTCCGCGTGCATGTGGCGAAAGGCCGAACTCGCCGCCGCAGGTCGAACTCGTCGTGGCCAGGCTTCATGCATCGCTGCCAGCGCGGCCCCGACCCGTGCACTTGCGCGACCGCTCGCCTTTGCGCCTGTCGGCCGCTCGCCGCGGTGTCTAGAACGCTTCACGGGCGGCGAACTGCCCATCGCGCGCTGTTACGGCGACTCACGCTTTCCGCTGCAAGGGGTGGCGCCGAAGAACTCACTGCCCGATGGCCGAGTGCAGAATCTCCGCGTACATGTCGTCCACCGCGGTGCCCGCGGACTTGGCTTCGGCGGCCGCCGCCTGCGGGAACAACGATGTTTCCGTCATGCCCGGGGCGACATTAACATCGAGAACCCAGGCGGTACCATCGTCGGACAAAATGATGTCGGTGCGTGAGAGATGACCGAGGCTAAGAACGTCGTGCACCTTTTCGGCTGCCGTTTGGACGGCGGAGGTTTCCTCCTCCGTAAGCCGTGCGGGAACGAAATACTGGGCCCTGCCCGCGTTGTAGCGCGCATCGAAGTCGTAGTAGCCGTCCTCAACGATGATTTCGACGGGTGGAAGGGCGTGTGGCTCACCGCCCGTGCTATTCGTCGCGATGACGGAGACTGCCACTTCCCTGCCCTCGATGAACTTTTCGACGCGCGCGTCCTCACCGTAGGCATAGCAGTCAACCATCGCTTTGGGCAGTTCGGCCGCCTCCGACACGATGGTGATGCCCAGCGCGGAGCCTCCTTGCGACGGCTTGACCACGAGCGGGAAGCCGAACCGGGACTTGATCAATTCGAGCACGGGGGCGACGCCGACCTCGCGGAAGAGCTTTTGCGGGATCGTCACCGACGGCGGAACCGCAATGCCCTCCCACGACAGGACCGTGCTGGCGATTGCCTTGTCCGAAGCGATTTTGCAGGCCGTCGACGTCGTTCCGACGTAAGGGAAGCCGGCTAGCTCGAGAAGATCCTGGAGCGAGCCGTCCTCCCCGGTGCTGCCATGGATGAGTGGCCATACGACGTCCGGCTCCATCGCCTGCAAGTGCTGGAGCAGGTTGGCGTCGACGTCGAAGACTTTGACCTGCATGCCGGCGTCGTGCAGAGCGGTGGCAACTCGACGGCCAGAATTCAGAGAGACTTCGCGCTCGTGAGTCAGGCCACCGGCCAGAATCGCAACCGTGAGCGGAGCGGACATGGAAACCTCCTAAGCGGCCGGGGCACCCGGCTTGATGGCCGGAACGGGAGCGGCCGACCGGCGACGTCGACGAGTCCAACTTAGCGCATGAGCAGCGTCATGTTGCCATTCTAGTTGCCCGTGAGACCGCGTGCACCGCCCACGTGACCGCGTGCACCGCCGACGTCGCCTGGCACGGCCAACGGGTTGCCCGGCACGACCGGTGAGGTTGGGTGCGTTGCCCGCGGCGCCGGGTGCGGTTCCGGAACGATCACCGCGGTGCCACAAGACCGACGCCGTGTGAGAGGCCGTCTACGCGGTAGGCGGACAGTGTACGCGGGCTAGCCAGAGCGCCACCAGCGCGCAGAGCGTGGCACAATGGGTTCGCACCAGAACCCGCGAGGTACGACGGAGGCCGAGTCGCAACGCAAGCCGACCCAAAACCGCAGGTTCCGGCGCAAAACCCGGACCGAGCCTAGCCGCGCGGCCCCGACGGCGTGATCCCGAACATGCTGACGAGGTCGGCCTCGTCCGAAATGACCGTGGCCAAGCGTCGCACGCCCTCGTGAATTCGTTCGGGCGTCGGATAGCAGAACGATAGGCGCATGTGGTCGCGCCCCTGCCCGTCGGCGAAAAAGGCCGTCCCCGAAACGTAGGCGACCAGATTGTTGACCGCGCGCGGCAGCATCGTCTTGGCGTCGAGGCCGTCCGGCAGCTTCACCCACGTGTAGAAGCCGCCCTCGGGCTTGTTCCAACTGCACATCGGCAGATGTTCCTCGAGTGCCTCCTGCATGGCGCGCCCGCGCTCGTGGTACATCTCGCGGTATTCCTTGACTTGCTGGTACCAGTCATAGGTTCGTAGATACTCGTTGATGGAAAGCTGGCCAAAGGTCGTGGGACACAGCAGTGCATTTTCATTGGCCAGAGTGATGCGCGATGTCACCGCCGCCGGCGCCAGTGCCCAACCGACGCGGTAGCCCGGAGCGAACGTCTTGGAGAACGAACCCAGATAGACGACGCCTTCGGGGTTGTACGACTGGATGGCGGGAGTCGGGTCGCCGTCGAAGCCTAGGAGGCCGTAGGGGTTGTCTTCGACGATGAGGATGCGGTGGCGCATGCAGATTTCCGCGATCTGCGGGCGGCGCTCGGCCGACAGGCACACTCCGGCCGGATTGTGAAAGTTCGGAATTGTGTAGAGGAACTTGATGGACTTACCGTCGCGCTCGAGGCGCTCAATGGTGTCTTCGAGCTGCGACGGTATGAGGCCGTGGGCGTCCATCGTCACATGGACGACGTCGGCCTGATAGGCCCGGAACGTTCCCAGCGCGCCGACGTACGAGGGCGCTTCCGCGAGGACGACGTCGCCGGGATTGATGAAGATCTGCGAGATGATGTCGAGCGCTTGCTGTGAACCGGTGGTGACCGTGACATGGTCGGGGTGTCCGGCTATGCCGTCGGGGCGCATGACTTCGGTGATCATTTCGCGCAACTCGATCGTGCCCTGGCCGGATCCGTACTGCAGGATCGATGTGCCGTGCTCGCGCACGAGTCGGCTCGTCATATCGGCGAGGAAGTCGAGCGGCAGGCCCTCGATATTGGGCATTCCTCCGGCGAGCGACACGACTTCCGGCCGGTTGGCCACCGCGAAGAGCGAGCGGACCTCGGACTGGCGCATGCCCAGCGCGCGATCGGCGTAGGTTTCGTACCAGGGATCCAGGCGGGTGCCGGCAGCTGCGGCGCGAGTGGTCCCCGATGTGCCGTGCCGTTCCTTGCTCATATCACCCTCCTTAGGACAGGGGCAGTCAGCCAGTCAGCCGAACGCCGGAATGCGGCGTAAGCTCGGCAGACTGGCGCGCTGCCCGCCAATCGATAGCTGAGCGGCCACGCGGGATGCGGGCCACCGAGATAAGTTTGCCACGACTTGGCGCCGATGACGGCAGGGGGTGACGAAGTCGGCGTGTGAGCGGCGGCGTACTCGCCGGCGGCGAAAGGTGGCGCGTGGGATGTGGGCTCGGTGTGCTGGATGTGAACGTGTCTTCCATGCGCTTTATCCGTTCGGGGGCATCGTGACCGCCTGGGAGTGACGGTAGACGGTGAGGCTTAGGCCGAATAGTGTTTGGGTGGGGGTATCGGCGTGATGGTTCTGCCCTATGATGGCTGCCACTCTATCGCTCGGTGGCCACTTTCTTGCGGCCGGCTCGGGGCCTCGGTGCTGCTGTCGGCCCAGTTGCCCTAGCCGTCCCTTGTGGTGGGAGAACTTCTGATGACTGTTACTAGTGAGATGGCCGATGGTACGTCGGTTGTGCGCGCCAGGAGTTTGCAGGAGTGGCGCGATTGGTTGGATGACAATGGTGAGCATGCCTCGAAGGTCTGGCTCATTGTCTATAAGAAGGGCACGGGCCAGGACAGTGTGCGTTTTCGGGATGCGGTCGAGCACGCTCTGTGTTTTGGCTGGGTCGATAGTAAGGCTGTTAAGCGCGATGGTGATAGTTGCTATTTGTTGTTTCACCCGCGCAATCCTAAGAGCAGTTGGGGGCGGGCCAATCGGGAGCGGGCTGAGCGCCTGACGCGGGCTGGGTATATGCGGCCGGCGGGCCAGAGGGTCATCGACGAGGCAAAGGCCTCCGGGAAGTGGGACGAGTTTGCCGATGCTCAGAACCTGATCGTCCCCGACGACCTGCAGGCGGCGTTGGAAGCGAACGAGCCCGCGCTGACGCACTTTTCGGCTTTTCCGCCCTCGTCGCGACGGTTGATTTTGCAGTGGATTGCTAGTGCGAAGAAGGCGGAAACGCGTGAGCGTCGCATTGCTCAGACCGTCGAGTTGGCGGCACAGAACATCCGCGCCAACCACCCCAAGTAGTGCCTTGTTCCAGGTCGACTCCTCGCCCCAGGTAGACTCCTCAGTCGCGTCACGCTCGAAGCCGAATGAGGGTGCGAGCGAGCACAGCCACCGCATGGCATCGCGATGGCGCATCGCCTGATCGCTGCTTGGATAGCCGTCGCCCCGTTGCCGCTCGGATAGCCGCCGCGGTCGGATAACCCGTCGCTTTTGACACATGTGCTGCGAATTGACGCGCGATTTGCACGGATTCCCTTTCAGTCCTGGCGTTTTGTCCCACGAGTGGCAGATGAGGCCATTTGCGCCGTGGTCCAAGGTCCCGTCGAGGCCCGACCTCTCCCTACGCGGACGCTCTTCCGGCGTCATGTAGACGGAAAATCGCGTGAGAATCAGGCCTCGGGAGTTGCTACGGCCCCGTAGGTACCGAACAATTGTGGCCACATATCCTTCCCAGATGTCTACGCGAGAGAGGAGAGGATATGAAAGGCTTTGCCATGATCAAAATCGGTGAGGTTGGATGGATCGAAAAAGAGCGGCCGGCCTGCGGACCCAACGACGCGATCTGTCGACCTCTAGCGGTCGCGATTTGCACTTCCGATGTCCACACCGTTTGGGAGGGCGCCGTCGGGCCTCGCGAGAACCTGATCCTCGGTCACGAGGGCTGTGCCGAGGTTGTCGAGGTCGGCTCCGAGGTGAAGGACTTCAAGCCCGGCGATCGCGTCCTCGTTCCTGCCATCACCCCGGACTGGAGCTCGCTCGAAGCTCAGGGTGGCCACTCCATGCATTCGGGTGGGATGCTGGCTGGCTGGAAGTTTTCCAATATCAAGGATGGGCTCGACGCGGAGTTCTTCCATGTCAACGACGCCGACGGGAACCTGGCCCACATGCCGGCGGGCATGAGCCTTGCCGATGCCTGCATGCTTTCCGACATGGTCCCAACCGGCCTCCACGGCGCCGAACTGGCCGACGTGCAATTCGGCGATACCGTGCTGGTCATTGGCATCGGGCCTGTTGGGCTCATGAGCGTCGCGGGCACGGTGCTGCGGGGCGCCTCGCGCATCATCGCCGTGGGAACCCGGCCCCGGTGCATTGAGGTGGCCAGGCAGTACGGCGCGGACGAGGTCATCAGCTACAAGGACGGGACGATCGAGGAACAGGTGCTCGATCTGACCGGCGGGAAGGGCGTCGACAAGATCATTGTCGCGGGCGGTACGGTCGACACCTTCGATTCCGCCATCAAGTCCCTCAAGCCCGGCGGGATCATTGGTAATGTCAACTATCTGGGCAGCGGCGATTACGTCAAGATCCCGCGCGCCGAATGGGGTGTTGGCATGGGGCACAAGGCGATCAACGGTGGCTTGATGCCCGGCGGACGGCTCCGGATGGAGAAGTTCGGCGCGCTCGTGGCCAATGGCAAGCTCGACGTCAGTCCGCTTGCTAGCCACGTGTTCGACGGGTGGGATCGCCTGCCGGAGGCCCTGCAACTCATGAAGGATAAGCCTGCCGATCTCATTAAGCCCGTGGTGACGCTCGTCGACTAGGTGTAGTCCTTGGGATTGTGTAGGTCTTTGGGAATAGGTGGCGCCAAGGTCGGTCTCGTTCCTTGCCCGGATGCGGAATGAGACCGGCCGCCGGCGGCGCTGGGGTCGGCTGCCGACGCAGAGGTGAGACCGGCCGGCGGCGCTGTCGACCGAAAGAGTGCGATCTAGCCGGCCGGAGCCAAGCCAAGTGCTGTCTTGCACAGTGGTGAGGAGGAGTTGTACGGCGGGGCGGGATAGCGTGATGTGGCGGAGCGGCGCGGCGGGGTGGGATAGCGTGGCAAGTTGGAGCGGGGCGCCGCCAGGCTACTCGGCGGCATTCTTGAGGTCGGCCGCGTCGCCGCCTGCGCGGTCGACGGCGTTCGCGTCGGGTTGGTCGGCAGTATCCCCGCCTGCTTGGTCAACGGCGTCCCTAGCGGGCCTGTCGAGCGCGTCGAGTAGCCCGGACCGGATGCGCAACTTCGGAAGCTGACCGGTGAAACGTGCGATCTCGCCGCCGTCACGCAGCACAATGAGCATGGGAACGAAGTCGACCGACTCGAGTAGTTCCCGCGTGACGGCGGGGTCGAGCAGCTGAATCCGATCCCATCCAGGTGCTTTCGATGGCTCCACTACCCGGGTTGCGTCGCGTGCTGAAGGGCGGTCCCCCGTGTCGCGCATCTGATGGTCCCATGCCTCGCGCGAGTTCCTGCCGGCGGCGCTGTCCTCGAGTATCCCGGCCATGATGGCTTCGGCCTCGTCAATGTCGATTTCGAGGCCGCGCACCTGCAGTTCCGGGTGATTTTTGGCTAGGTCGCGCAGAAGTTCCTCGAAGATGACGCGCATGGGATCGGCGATGTGACACCAGCGTGCGGAGACGAAAAGGAGCACGTGCTCACTGCGGTTGGACATCGCCCACCTCCCGAGCCGTCTTGAGGAGTTCGCGTGCCCGGCGGTGAAGGGTGACGGGCGTCGTCGACAGCACGTGGCGGATCATTGCCTCCAGGAAGGTGGCGCTGCGCAGGCCCAGGGGCACGAGGTCCTCCCTGACAGCGACGTCGGGAAGCCACGCGAGAACGTCGGAGACAGACGAGGCCTCCGCTTCCCCGGCGACGTGGGATACGCCCCGACGTGCGGTGGCCGGCTGGGCGGGCTCGTCCGCTGCGTGGCCGGGGCCTTCACGCCAGTGGCTGCCTGCCGGATTTTCGGCGATGAATCTAGCCGCGCCTCCGGGCTCGGGCGCGCCGCTCAAGCCGCCGCCAGCTGCCGCGTCTCTCGAAGCTGCGGTGGGCCGGGCACTTCCGCCAAGATCATCGGAGAAGAGGCCGAGTTGGTCGAGAAGCGTGCCGTCGTACAGTGCATCCCGCGGCGATTCGTTGCTTGGTGCATCGCCAGCCGACGCGTCGCCGCCCGGATGGGCTACTGTGGCCGCCGCGGCAGCAAGCACGGCGGCGGCCTGCTCGATCCGCTCGGGTGCGGCCGGCTCGGCGTCGGCGTATTCCATGGGCAGGAGGCAGACGGCCCTGTAGGCGTCGTCTTCCTGGCCGAGCTTGCCCATGAGGTCGATCATCCATTCGGCAGTTCCGGGTGCCTCATCGAAGACCGTGGAACGGATGCCGAAGAAGAAGCCGAGCGCCGCGAGCGGGTGGCGCGAGCGGAGATTCTTGGCGTCGCCATAGGCCTCCTCGACCCGGTTGGGGGCGTTCTTGCCGAAGCTCGAATCCATGCGCTTGGTGGAGATCATGAGCTCGGGGCCCGTTGCCCAGTCCGACATGACGACGTCGACCTGCTTTTCGTAATGCTTACCGAGGATGCGCGCCTCGGAAGGCGCGGCGCTCCTCAGCGCCCTCGAGGTGGCCAGCCGCGACCGGAGGGCCTCGGCCTCGCCGCGCGGAAGCGCCCTGAGGAGCTCGGCGATGGGACCGGGCAGGATCCTCGGCTCGCTCGGCCTGGGCCAAACGGCGTCGGGATCGAAGCCCGCCCGCTGAAGTTCGTAGACGAGCCACACGTCCAGCGCCAGGGCCGGCACGCCCGAGGTCGGCGGTGCCCCGAGGAAAAGGGGCACTCCCAGGAGTCTGCCGAGCGTCGCGAAATCGGGGCGGTAGCGCGGCTCCCCGTCCGGGCCGAGGCTCCACGGATTGTCCGACGGCGGAACATGCGCGGTGTCCGTGCCCTTTCCGGCTGCCCCGCTCCGATCCGAACGGCCGGCTGTTTCGCTCTGGTCTGCACCAGTCTGTTCCGCCCGGCTCCAATCGGCTTCGTCGGCCGCTCCCCTCCGATCCGCCTTGCCAGCAATCTCGCTCTGATCGGCACCGCTCCAATCCACCCCGGCGTGCGACAGACTGCCCGAACGACCAGCGCCGTGGCCGCTCTCGAGCGCGCGACGCACGATTGCATCAAAGAACTGCCAGCCCAGAGCCCTGTCCGACATGCCGTCCCTAGCCACTCTTCCGGCCCCTTCGTGCTCGTCTTTCCGCCAGTTTCTCCCACGCCTGCCGCAGTGAGGAAAAGCCTTCGGCATCCATCGCGCCCGAGTCGACGAGAAGAGCCTCGTCGACGAGCGCCACCGCGGCCTCGAGCTCACCCGCGTGGAGCGCGCCGGCGACATCCTCGCGCACCGCCCGCAGAGCTCCCGCCCTCGCGGCAACGAATCCGGATGACGGGACCAGCCATCGCGCGGCCTCGCCGGGTTCCAGCTTGAGGATCCCGCCACCGTAGCTGCGGCCCGTGACCTCGGCGCTGAGCATCGTCGCCGAATTGAGGCTGGCCAGCGGAAGGAGTTCGCGCCCGAGTGCGCGCTCGCCTTCCCGCAGGTAGACGCCGTGCACCGAATTGAGGTGGTAGACGCCGGCGCCATTGGTGGTCAGGCGCGGTGTGTCGGCATTCATGCAGGTGAGGAAGAGATCGGGTACCTCCAGCAGCGGCACCCGATACCAGGGCGTGCGCACGCGGCACTTGTAGGCCTCGTCGACCCCGGTCTTGCGGCCTGCGGCTACGTACTTCGCGGCTGCCTGCGACAGCGGTTCGGCAGGACGGAAGAGCCACGTGTTACCGCCGTCCCGCCCGAGCGCCGTGAGGTCCGTCCGCGAAAGCTCCAGGCCGCGAAGGTGCGCGCTTCCCGCCGGGCTGATGCGCACAAGGTCGCGCTCGCCGAGCCCCAGCTCGCGAGCCCGCGAGGGCGACATCGTGAAGTAGCGGTTATTGCCCGTGACCGCGCCGAGTTTGGGCGGGCCCCACGAATCCAACCGCGCGAATCTGCCGGACCTCGCGAGCGAGGAAAGGGCGGTGCTCGCGACGGGTTCCACGAGGGCGTCCGTCCACTTTTCAGCTGGGTCTGCCGGGCGCCAGTCGAGGCGCACGGGCGGCGCATACCTGCCGTCCGCCACGGCTCCCGGCTGCCGGGCCCGCGGTTCGAGTGCCGCCAACTCGGCCGCGCTGGCGACCTGTCGGATGGTGGCGGAGCTGGCTTCGCCACCGAAATCCTCGGCAAGAAGGATGAGGGTGTCGGCTTCGGCATCGGGAAAGATCTGCCGCTCGAAGAGGATGAGCTCAATGCGCCCGAAGTTCTGGAAGAGGAAACGACGCACGGGCCCGGCGTAGTTGACGCTGAGCAGTTCCGCCGGCAGCACGAATCCCAGGCGGCCACCGGGGCGCAGGAATTGCGCGGCGTGGACGACGAAGGGCGCCCAACTCGACGCCAGCGCCGTCAGAGCGACGCCTCCGCGAAGCGCCGCCTGCCGCGCTGCCGCCCGTGCCTGACCCTTGAATCCCTGGTAGCGAATGTACGGCGGGTTGCCGATGATGGCGTCATAGCGGCGCTCGGCGGCCACACCGAAGAAGTCGCCGACCCGTATCACCGCCGTAGCGCCCGCGCGCTCCACCCGCTCCTGCGCCAGCGAGGCGCTCGGACCGTCGATTTCCACGCCCTCCACTACCGGGGTGGTCGAGCCGTGCTCGCGCAGGCGCGCTGCACCAGGAATAAGGAACGCGGCATCGCCACACGAAGGATCCAGCACGACGTCGTCCGCAGCGCGCACCGCCCAGGCCGCGATGAACTCGGCGATGGGCGCGGGCGTGAAGAAGGCCCCCCTCGCCTTGCGGGAGGCGGCATCGTGCAGTGCTGTCGTCATGCGAATATGATCCCACGGCCTTCCGACACTTTTTTCGATGCGCTTGTGCGCCCGTCGCCCCGACGACGCCGAGCACGCGGGTCCGGCTCATCGCGGCTGTCTGGTCCCAACTGAGCGGTCGCAGCTCGACAGTCGCGTCGCCACGATCCGAGCAATCGCTCGTGCACGGTCTAGCCGCGGCGGAGCCGACCCGGCCCGGCCAGCCCGGCCGCACTCAATCACGGCCGCCCGGCCCAGCCACGGCCGCCCCCGACCGCGGTCAGTAGCCACAGCCGGCCGCCACAGCCCCAGCGCTCAGTCGAGGCCCTCCAGGTAGGCCTGGGCGTCGAGCGCGGCGCGGCAACCGGAAGCGGCTGCCGTGATCGCCTGGCGGTAGGTGTGGTCCACGACGTCGCCGGCGGCGAAGACACCGGGAAGGCTCGTGCGGGTCGAGGGCTCGTCGACGACGATGTACCCGCCCTCGTCGACGTCGACCTGGCCACCGACGACCTGCGAGCGCGGGTCGTGCCCGATCGCCACGAAGAATCCGGAAACGGGCAGCGTCGAGACCTCGCCGGTGACGGTGTCCTCGAGCGTGGCGGTCTCCAGCGCCTGAGCGCCCTCCAGTGCCGTCGCCTTCGTGTTCCAGTGCATCTTCACATTGGGCAGGGCCAGGAGCCTTTCGGCCATGACCTTCGAGGCGCGAAGCTCGTCGCGGCGGTGGATGACGTGCACCGTCGAGCCGAAACGCGCCAGGAACAGCGCCTCCGTCACGGCCGAATCTCCACCTCCGACGACGGCGATCTCCTTATCCTTGAAGAAGAAGCCGTCGCACGTGGCGCAGTAGGAAACGCCCTTGCCGCCGAATTCGACCTCGCCCGGGATCTCGAGCTTGCGGTAGGCCGAGCCGAGCGCGAGGATGACGGCCCTTGCCCGGTACGTGGCCGAGTCCGTGGTGATGGTCTTGATGTCGCCGTCCAGATCGAGCTCGACGGCCTCCTCGTACTCGACCTGGGCGCCGAAGCGTTCGGCCTGCGCCTGCGTCTTTTCCATGAGGTCGGGCCCCATGATGCCCTCGGGCCAACCCGGGAAGTTTTCGACCTCGGTGGTGTTCATGAGCGCTCCGCCGGCTTCCAGCGCGCCCGCCAAGACGAGGGGTTCGAATCCGGCACGCGCGGCATAGATGGCTGCCGTCCAGCCTGCGGGGCCGGAGCCGACGATCACGACGTCGCGGACATCTTCGGTTTGGGTCATCATGGGCCTTTCACGGGTTCGAATGGCGGCGTCGGCCGCCTGACTTCCTGGGTGGGAACGCCGGATGGATGGGAGCGTATTCCGGATGTTCGCGGTCGCATGGCCCGCGCCACCATCACGTGGGCAGCGTGCCCATCATGTTGCGCGCCACACCATCACGTGGCCAACAGCGCGCGACCATCGCACGTGTCATGTCGCCGCCCGCGCGAGGACGACGTTACCTGCGTGAAGACTACGACGTCGCCCGCGCGAGTGTCACTTGACGGTGACCTCGGTCAGGTCGATGCGGTAGTTGCCCTTGCCATCCGGGGGCAGCTTATTGAACCAGAGGATGACAGTGTCGGTGGCGACGGGTTGGCTGGCCGAAAGTTGCGTGGTGGACGACATGGGGCTCTCCGCGATCACGTCGCCCGCGTTGGGAGCCGCGGCGTCGCTGGCGACCCATTGGACATTGCCGCCCTCCAACTCGGAGGCAAGTTCGATCGAGCTGACCTTTGAATTCTCCTTGAGTTTGATCTCGAGGCCGATGCCCTGCTTGCCGACGAAGTTTTCGTTGGAGTACCACCAGGACTGCCAGTTCGTGCTGCTACTGCCGTCGATGAGGTTCTTGACCATTCCCGGGCTGTCCTGCTCGTCGATGTTGGACGGGTCGAGTGCGGCGGCCTGCGGATTGAGCAGATTGACGCTCTCGATTTCCGGGGATGCCAGGTCGTCCGCGTCGTCCGCCGTTTGGACCGGCTGCTGCGGCTGCTGATTGGTTGCCGGGGCCGAAGCGCTGGCGGGATTCTGCGCCGGTGAGGCCTTGATGTCGATCGGCGCGAAGAACGTGAGGAAGCTCCATAGACTCGCGGCGACCACGAGCGCGACGGCCGCCAGCACGACGAACTTCGACGGGTTGTAGAGCTTGTTGCCCTCTTCATCGACGAGCCTTTCGCCCGTCGACTGGTACAGGGCCGGGTTGTAGCGGGACTTGCTCTGCGGTGCACTGGTGGCGGTGGCTGCCGCGGGCCCAGCTGCTGCGGGACCGGTGGCCTCGGGGCCGCGGGGGTCCGGGCCGAAGGCGCGGGCCGGAATGGTGCGGGTTGGCAGGTCCTCCTCGTACACGTCCGGTGTGGGAAGCGCCTGGGTTGCCGAGGGGCCGCCCGACACGAGGGGCTGGCCGAAGGCTTCCGTTGCGTCCGACGACGGCGCGCCCGAGGCAAGGCCCGCCTGCGCGCCGGCTGGCAGTGCGGCTCCGGGCTGGGCCGGAGGCACGCTCGCGGGCGCCACGGGGTCGATGACATTGGTCGACGCGGGATCGAGGACGGTGGTGGCAGGGCCGTCGGTCGATGCCTCCGGCGGGACCATTCCATCCGCCCCGGGCTGCTGCGCCCCAGGTTGTGGGGTGCCGGGCTCCGTCACGGCGACGCCCGCCTGCGCGCCGGCATCCTGGTCGGCCGTCTGCGGTGCGGCCCCGGCGCCCTGTGTGACACCGGCCGCGTCGCCGAGTCCCCCGGATCCTTCGGCCGCGCCCGCCGCCGCGAGGAAGCCCATCCGCACGACGGGCTTCTGAGCGGTGGCCCGGGGCCGAACCGGATCGGCCGGTGCCTGGGAGTCAGCAACTGGAACTTGAGAATCGGCGGCCGGCGTCTGGGGGTCGGCGGCAGGTACCTGGGGCTCGGCCGGCGCCTGGGCTCCCACCGCGGGAATGGCGTAGCGTGTAGCGTCCGGGTCGTCGAAGTCCTCGGGCTGCGACGCCGCTGCGGGAACGTCGCCGGGGCCTTCGACGTCGTGATCAGCCGGGGCGTCCTGCGGCGCACGGAACGAGTCCACGGTGACCGGACGGTAGTTCTCCTCCGGCGAGGCACTGCTCGAATCCCAGTACGGAACGGGCTGCGGTTCCTCGTCGTCCTCGATCTTGAAAATGGCCGTGGCCGCGGGATCGACGGCCTCCGGATGCTCCTCCGCGAAGGCGTCGAGATTCGCCCACCTCGGCGTCATGCCACTGGGAACGACGGCCTGAGAGGACAGCGGATCGACCTCCCCGCTCGCGGCCGCTGCCGCGCCAGCGGGGCCGACCCCCTGATCACCAGGCGCCCCGGGAGCCGGCTGGCTGGGCGATACTGCCGGCATGGCGTCCTGTGCCACGGGAGCCTGCCCCGGATCGGGAAACTCGCCGGGAGCAACGGCGCCCCACGGCGCCAACTCGCGCACGAACTCGCCCGGAGACAGCGCACCGACGTCGTTCAACTCGCGTGCGCACACGTTTCGAAGCTGTTCCGGCAGGGCGGGATTCGAGGCCGCGGCCTGCAGCAGGCTCGCCTCGTCGCCGACGGGCTGCCCGGTGAGTAGCTGTGCGAGGAGCACGGTCAGGCCTCGCGTCTCCATGCGGTCGGCTTCGGCCGTTTTCACCGAGTCCGGGTGGAGGCCGGCCAGGGCCGCGTCCACCCCGAGACCGTCGATGAACACCTCGCCCAGGATTCCAACCCGCACCTGCTGCGGCGAAAGCTGGAGGTGGCGCACGCCGCGCGAACGCGCGGAATTGAGCGCCGAGGCGATCTCGCCTATCAGCGCGTGCGCCTGGTTGGGCGGGAACGGCACGCCGCCCAGGAAATGAGACAGGGGCGTGCCCAGGGGGATTTCCGTGGCCACATACGAGGCCACCGGGTCTTCGCCGACGGAGAGGATGCGCACGACGTGCGGGTCGTCGATGAGCGAGCTGCGCCGTGCCGCGTCGAGGGCCTCGCCCGTCGTCGGGCTGGTGGGGTTGAGGGCGATGAGCCGAAGGGAGGTGCCGAGCAGCGTGTCGACGGCATTCCAGACGGCGACTTCAGGGTAACGGAGCTGATCCGGATACGGACTGACGAGCCTGTACCTCTCGGATAGCACCTGACCCGCTTCGGTGAAGCCGTTCACGTGACGTTCCTTCCTCCCAAATCGTGCGGATGCCCGTGGGTTGGGTCGGGCCTGCCCGAACCCGCTGCCGCCCATCCTACCGGCATGGGTATGTATCCGCGCCACATCCACAGACGGATCCGATCGGCCCGGATTTCACCGACGCCCGCGCTCCGCCTGAAGGCACTGCACGATCCACTCGAAAGCCCCACGGCGCCCTAGGTGAGCGTGTCAGACTGCCGAATTCGCAGGTCCTGCGGGCTGATCGGCTGCGCACGGCGTCCCCTCTTCAGGGACCTGACGACACCGATGACGAGCAGTGACAGGAAGAACAGCCCGAAGACGAGGGTGCCGATGTTCTCCCAATCCGCACGGACGCGCAGATCGAGTGTGCGCGGCTGGCCGACGGTGTTGCCTTCGGCGTCGACCACTCGCACCTCCGCCGTGATATTGCCCGACCCCAGGGCCTTGACCGGAATTTGGACCTTCGTCGAATCCCGGGGCGCCAGGGTGGTCGTGATCTCCTTCGTGGCCTTCAGGCGCGGATCCCAACTGTGCAGGGACACGGTCACTTCGCAGGCCACGGGCAGCGAGTTGAACACGTTGACGGGAATTTCCGTGTTCTGCGAAATGATGTTGACCGTCGACGACGGCCGCGTGCTGATTGCCGTGACGAATTGCAGGGATTCGCCGATGAAGGCATTGAGACGGCTGCTGCGCCCGTTCGGGTTGGAGCGCCACGCGACGGCCATGAGCTGGAAGGCCTGGGCCTGCGCGGCATCGCTGATCTCGCTGGGCTTGACCGCGATCGAGGCGGCGGCGGAGAACTGCGTCGCGCCCGAGTCGACCTGCTGGATGACGGCGCGCGTGGCCTCACCCTTGGCCCGGGAGGTGGCGTCGAGTGCGACACCCCCGTCCTGGGGCTCGGTGGCGAGGATCTGGTCGACGGTGGCTGGTTCGATCCACGGGGCGGCCATGAGCGCCTCCGTGGTGGCCTTCATATTGCCGGATGTCAGGGGGGTGTCCCGCTTGGCGGTCGCCGGGTCGGTTGTGCCGAGCGAGGGCAGGCTGGCGCGGTCGACCTCGATGACCGTGGCCCGCGGCTCGGATGGTCGCTCGCGATAGGTGACGGCCGAGAGGCCGAGGACGAGCTGCTTGGAGTCGAGCGCGCCGAGGCTCTTCGAGTCGTCGCCGACCTGGTCGGTGTCCGCGCGGCCCGAGGACGGCAGGACCCCCGCGAAGGTGGCGCTCATGGCCGCGTCGCTCGTCACGGCGGGCACGCCCTTGACGCTGGTTCGCGCCGAGGCAGTCAGGGAGGAGTCGTCGTCGCGGGTCGCGTCGCTTCCGTGCAGGATGACGCCTGAGGCGTCGGCTCGCGAGAGGGCATCGACGACGCCGGCGTCGGCGTGCGGGGCGAGGAGCGGGATGTCGGTGCGGGGGGTGACGCCGTACTGGGAGGAGACCGCTTCGGAGGCGGCCTCGGCGCGCGTGGTGCCGGCGGAAAAGCGGGCGTTCGAGCACTCGTCGGCCTCCTCGTCCTCCTCGGCCTGGTCGCAGGTGTGGGCGATGGCCGCGAGGTCGGCGTCGCCGGGTGCCGTCAAGAGCAGCTGCGTTCCGGATGCGCCGGTGAATGTGCGCAGGGCGTCGGACATCGTCGCGTCTGCGGACTCGACCAGGAGCGGGTCGACGGCGGCCGTCACCCCCGGGGTTGCCATGGTCGAAAGAGTGTCGGGCAGGCGCTTGGGGACCTTCTCTGGCTCGCCGTCGAGCATCCCCTCGACCGACGACGTGTCGCTCAGCTCCCGCGTTGAGCGCGTGATGGGCAGCACGACGGAGGCCTGCATGGGCTGTACCTGCGAGTCCGGCTCGACGACGATGATCGACCGGTCGGACGCGGACTCGTCGTCGAAGTCGACCTCGACCTCGACGCCCCTCGGTCCCCAGTCGCCGTCGGCGGCGTTCCAGTCGAGCTTTCTGGCGGGCACCGAGAACCCTATGTTCACGCTCTGGCCGGGCTCCAGGCGCTGCTCCTGGTCGTCCTCGTCCAGGAGTTCGGGATCGGCTCCGCCCCCGCGCAGGAAGGACACGAGCTGGCTGCGCGCCACCGGAACTGAGGTCTGGACCTTGAGGGAGGCGCGCGAGATCGTGACCGCCTTGCTGCCGGAGTTGGTGAATGTGGCCGTCACGGAAAGGTCGGTGTCCGGCTTGATGAGGTCCGATCCCACGGAGGTGATCTCCACCTTGCCGGTCTGCTCTTTCTTGTCGGTTCGCTCGCTGTCCTTCGCCGTGCTGGTCGGCCCGCCCCTGCCGGTCTGCTCGGACCGTCCGCTGCTCGTCGTATCCGAGGACGTCGGCGTGTCCGAGGCGGCGGGCGACGTCGCGGAGGGCTGGGTCGACGAGGGCGAGGCGGATGCGGCCAGGCTCGCCTCGGCGCGCGCGCCTGACTCCTGCCCGTTGGCGGGAGTCACCCCCGCAAGAATGCAGCAGGCGGCCGTGAGCGCCGCGACGACCCGAAGCAGCCGCCCGTGCAGCCGCCAGGGCCGAGCACCGCGGATTCCAGTTCCCCGCGTCGATCGAGCCGCGCTTGCGCGCGCCGGCCGGACGTCGTTTCCCCGCGCCGGCCGAGCCTCGCTTAGCGGCCGGTTCTCGGGACATCGGCTCGCCCAACGGCGTGGGAACGGAAACCCGCTCATGTCAATCACGCCCCAAAAGGATCTCGCGGGCCAGGGTGACGATGCGCCGCTCGTTGGGATAGGCCAGGCGCGAGCCAACCTTGTCGATCCGGACCCAGTCGACCTTCTCCGCCTCGTGGTCCGGGTCGTTCTCCGTGGTCAGCTCTCCGCCGATCCCCTCAATGAGGAAGTGGTGGACGACCTTGTGGACGCGCCGGTCCGCACCGGAGAACCAGTAGTCAATGGTGGCCAGGTGGCGCAGGACGCGGCCCTCGATCCCCGTTTCCTCGAAGACCTCCCTAATGGCGGCCTCCTGGGCGGTTTCCGACCCCTCGAGGTGACCTTTGGGCAGGCACCACTCGAGCCGGCCCCCGCGGTTTCTCCGGGCGATGACGGCGACGTACCCCCATCCGTCTTCGACGGAGATGACGACGCCACCCGCGCTGGTTTCGTTGACAACCGGAAGCGTGGGACGCCGAGCAGCCGCCTGGTTGGCGTCGCTCCGCCTCCACGGTTGATGCTGCCCCATGGGCGAGGGCAGTGGAGATGATCTCGACATATCTCTCAAAGTGCGTTGTGCGTGCCGGCGCGCGTGCCAGGACCGATCGGACGTGGCACCCTTAGAGGGTGCAACGCCTGAATCCCACACTCGAACCGAAACGTATGACGGAGATGGCCGGAGCTAACCGGCGCGCCCTCCTGCTGGCACAGGGCCAGAAGACGCTGCAGAATCTGCCGCCAGCCATCCATGAACTGGGATCCATTTTCGCAGATGCGGGGCATGAATTGGCACTCGTGGGCGGACCTGTGCGTGACGCCTTCCTGGGACTGCCCATTCACGACTTCGATCTGACGACCTCGGCGCGCCCGGACGAGACCGAAAGACTCCTGCAATCGTGGGGGTCGACGACGTGGGATATCGGCAGGGACTTCGGCACGATCGGCTCGGCGCGGGGAGATCTCACCGTCGAAGTGACCACCTATCGGACGGACGCCTACGAGATCGGCTCGCGCAAGCCCACCGTCGACTACGGCGACAGTCTGGAGGGCGACCTGACGCGCCGCGATTTCACGGTCAACGCCATGGCCGTGCGACTGCCGCAGATCGAGCTCGTCGACCCGTGCGGCGGCCTCGACGACCTCATCGAGGGTGTATTGCGTACGCCCGTGGCGGCCACCCAGTCCTTCGACGACGATCCCCTGCGCATCATGCGCGCCGCTCGCTTCGCCGCGCAGCTCGCCATCGACGTGGAACCGGAGGTCATCGACGCCATGGACGAGGCGGCCGAGCGCCTGACGATCGTTTCCGCCGAGCGCATCCGGGCCGAGCTCGAGCGGCTCATGCTCGCCAGCCGGCCGAGGCGCGGCATCGAGCTCATGGTCTACACGGGGGTGGCCGACATCGTGCTTCCGGAAATCGCGCTGCTGCGCGAGACCGTCGACGAGCACGGGCGGCACAAAGACGTCTATGAGCATTCGCTGACGGTGCTCGACCAGGCGATCGACCTGGAGGACTGGGTTGTGCGCGAAGGCGGGCAGGCCGAGGGCGACGATGCTCAGGGCAAGGGCGAGGGCGGACGTGCCAGCCACGGATACGAGCCCGAGCTGCTGGGCGGGCAGCTGCCGGGCCCGGACCTCGTGCTGCGCCTGGCCGCGCTCCTGCACGACATCGGCAAGCCGGCCACGCGTCGCTACGAGCGCGACGGCTCCGTGACCTTCCGCGGGCACGACGTCGTCGGATCGCGCCTGGCCGCCAAGCGCCTGCGCGCGCTGCGCTTCGACAAGCAGACGGAAAAGGACGTCGCCCGGCTCGTCGAGCTGCACCTGCGGGCCTTCGGCTTTGGCGAACAGGGCTGGACGGACTCGGCCGTGCGGCGCTTCGTGCGCGACGCCGGGCCCCTGCTCCCGCGCCTCATGCGGCTGATCCGGGCCGACGTCACCTCGCAAAATCGGCGCAAGGTCGCGCGCCTGCAGGCGGGTAACGACGAGCTCGCCCGCCGCATCGTCGAGCTCGCCGAGCGCGAGGCGCTCGATGCCATCCGCCCCGACATCGATGGCGCGCGCATCATGGAGCTGCTGGACATCAAGCCCGGCCCGCTCGTCGGCCAGGCCCGCACCTACCTGCTCGACCTGCGCCTCGACGAAGGCCCCCTGGGCCAGGCCGAGGCCGAACGGCGCCTGCTCGACTGGTGGCGTCAGCGGCAGGCCGGGCCCGAGGCGCACCCGTGAGCCTTGGGCGGGATCTGCGCACGCTGTCGCGCCGCAGGGGCTTCCTCAAGCTCCTGGGCGTCAGGCTCACATCGCAGGTCGGTGACGGAATGTTCCAGGCTGGCCTGGCCGCGCTGTTCTTCTTCCGCCCCGAGTCGATGACCAATGCGGCGGCGGTCGCCTCGGCGCTCGTCGTCATGTTCCTGCCCTACAGTCTGGTCGGCCCGCTGACCGGCCCCTTCCTCGACAGGTGGCCGCGCCGCCAGATCCTGGCAGTGGGCAACGGCGCCAGGTTCGCGCTCGCGCTCGCCGTGGCCGCGGCCATGCGCACGCTCGGCGTCGGGCCGGTCGTCTACGTGCTCGCTCTCGTGTGCCTGGGCCTGGCGCGATTCATGCTCGCCGGGCTGTCCGCGGGCCTGCCCAAGGTCGTGGGCCGGCCGGAGCACCTGGTCCTGGCCAACTCGATCGTGCCCACGCTCGGCGGGATCGCCACGGGGATTGGCGCGATCATCGGCGTGGCCCTGCGGCTCTTCCTGCCCGACGGCGCCTCCCGGGAGCTGGCCTCGCTCGTCACGGCGGCGCTGGCCTTCCTCGGAGCCTCGCTGGCCGCCCGCACGCTCGCGCGCGATGAGCTCGGCCCTGACGCCAGCGAGGTCGTCGGCAGCCAGTCCCTGCGCGGGGCCGTCGCACAGCTGCGCCAGGCCGTCGCCTACCTCGCCCGCCGCGGCACCCCCGCCTTCGCGTTGTCGGCGATGGCGCTGCACCGCTTCGCCTACTACCTTCAGTTCATCGCCCTCATTCTGGCGGCGCGCAACCTCCTGGCCGATCCGTCCGACGCCGACGCGGGGATCGCCTTCTTCGGCACCCTGGGCGGGGCGATGGTCGTCGGCCACTTCGTCGCCGTCGTGCTCACCCCCATTGCCTACCAGCGCGTGCGGCCCTCGCAGTGGATCGTCATGTGCCTCGTGGGAGGGTCGGCCGGTCAGGTGGCGATCGCCGCCAGCCTGGGCGTGGCGGGCGGCTCCACACCCGCCGTTCCCGTGCTCCTGGCGGGCCTATTCGTCTTCGGCGTGGGCGTTCAGGGCGCGAAGATCGCGGTCGACGCCATCGTCCAGGCCGATACCGCAGACGAGTTTCGCGGCCGTGCCTTTTCCATTTACGACGTCATGTTCAACCTCGCGGCGTGCCTGGCCTCGGCGGTGGCGCTCGTCGTGCTGCCCGACGTCGGTCTGTCTCCCAGCGTGCAGGTCGCGCTCGTCGCCTTCGTGTGGCTCGTGGCCCTGGCCTACTACGTGGCGGTGCGCTCCGTGGGCGACGCCCCGCGCGACGTCGACGCCTGAGGCGCACGACCTACCCGAGGAAGAGGCGGGATAGCCCGGTGCCGACCAGGCACGAGGTGATGACGCAGATGAAGCCGGGGACGAGGAATGAGTGGTTGATAATGAACTTGCCTATGTGCGTCGTGCCCGTGCGGTCGAAGCCGATGGCCGCCAGGTCCGAGGGGTAGGTCGGCAGGATGAAGTAGCCGTAGGCCGCCCCGTAGAAGCCGACGAGCACCACCGGATCCAGCCCGAGTTGCAGGCCCAGCGGCGCGATGACCAGCAGGGCGGCGGCCTGGGAATTGACCAGCTTGCTGACGATGAACAGGACGATGGCGTAGGTCCACGGATGGTCCCGCACGACGTCGGCCAGTCCGTCTTCCAGCGACTCGATGTGGGCGCCCATGAATGTCTCGGTCATCCAGGCCACGCCGAACACCGAGAAGATGGCCGTCATGCCCGAACGGTAGACCGCGCCCTGGTTGATCTTGGCGCTATCGACCTTGCACGTCAGCAAAATGACTGCTCCCGCCAGGAGCATGAGCATCTGAATGGTGAGCGTCATCGACAGCGGCTCGGGTTCGGCCACCTGCCCGGGCTCGGCCTCGCCCGGGAACTCGGGCCGCAGGCCGCTGAAGGCTCCCAGGACCACGACGAGCGCGATTGCCGAGAAGAAGATGACCACCGAACGGTAGGCCTCACGCGGGAAGGCCTTGCCAATGAGCGTCTCGGAGTTGGCGTAGACGTAGTCACGGAATGCCGGGTCCTTGAGCTTTTCCTGGAAGACGGGGTCGTCGTCCAGGTCCTTGCCGCGGCGCATGCTCCACAGGGCGGCGAGGATGACGCCGGACAGGGATGCGGGGATGGAAACGACGAGGATTTGCAGGACCGACCAGCCCGTGTCCGTGCGCTCATTGAGGATGCCGATGAGTGAGACGGTGGCGACGGATACCGGTGAGGCCGTGATGCCGACCTGGGCTGCCACGGAGGATATCGCCATTGGGCGTTCGGGGCGGATGTTCTTCTTGACGGCGATGTCGGAGATGATCGGCAGCATGGTGTAGACGACGTGGCCGGTGCCGCACAGGACCGTGAGCGTCCACGTGGTCAGTGGGCCGAGGATGGTGATGTGCGAGGGGTGTCGGCGTAGGAGGCGTTCGGCGTACTGCATGAGCACGTCGAGGCCGCCCGATGCTTGGAGGGTTGAGGCGCAGCCTATGACGGCGAGGATCGTCAGCATGACGTCGATGGGCGGGTCGCCCGGCTTGAGATGGAAGACGAAGACGAGGATGGTCAGCCCGATCCCTGAGATCAGACCAAGGCCCATGCCTCCGTAGTGGGTTCCCAGGAGTAGACAGCCGAGGATGACGATGATCTGGAGGATGACGGCAAGAGTGTTCATGGCTATCTCCATTGATGTAGGTGGGCGGCTCAATTCCGACTCTATTGACTGGATTAGCCGTCCAAGGCTGGAAATGTGACCGGTCGACGACGGACCGCAAAGAACAGTCCCCGCCAAGACGTCAAGTGTGACCTCCGTCCCATTTGCGGGTTGCTCGTGGGCCACGCCCGCGGGGTCCCGAGTGGCCGCGGTGGCGCAACGTCAAAGTCGGTGGCCCGTGGAGCAGATGGCGGTGCGACGTCGTCCGTTCGGCGCTCGCGCCAACGCATCGAGCTTTGGCATCGACCTCAATGCGGGGCCTCGCGTGGTGGCCGAATGGGTCCCTAGCGGGTAAGTTCCTGCCGAATCTTTCGCCGGTGAGATTCGTTGTCGACTCTGTGACCCTCATCTCTCATTCGTTGATCACTGGCGGCTGCCACCGCGAGGTGATCGAACTCGTCGCACCCCAGCCGGGACGGAGTATCGGCCCGGGCGAGGTGGGGATCGTGGTCGACTACCGGTCATTGCGGATGGGCGCCCGCCTGCCCGCGCCGTTTTCTAACGGAGGTGCTTTCTACTATTTTTGGTAGGTATCTAGTAGCTTCCGGGTCTAAGGTACGGGACGACGGCCACTCGCGCCCCGCGCACACAGGAGGAAAGATGACACTCAAGTCGCTGTGGAAGCGTCTTTCGTCGCGCGGTAGTGACTCGACGATGCGCGACGAGGGTGCCGTCTCTGGCGATGGCGAGTTGCCCGAAGGCGTTGAATCACCGGCACCCGACGAAGCTTCGATAGGCCGGGGTGATAGCGCCGGATCGAAGCCGGGCGTGACCGACGGCGCGAGGGACGCTTCGACGCCGGAGTCATCCGGGGCCCAAGCGGAGCCGTCTGCGGGTGGCACCGGCGCGCCGCTGGGGACGACGTCGCGCCAAGAGTCGGTGACTGGTGCGATTGAGCACGTGGCTCGGCCCGACGGCGAGAGCCCCACCGGTGCCGACGAGTCAAGTTCCGGTGGCCAGGTTCCCGCGGACGGGGACGCGGCCAGGCGCGACTCCAGCGTCCCGGTTGGCATGAAAGTCATCATGGTCGTAGCGCTCGTGGCGGTGTGCTGCGCGGGACTGCGCGAGATCCGGGAGATCTTCGCCCCGGCTTTCTTTGCGCTCACGCTCGTCCTAACGGTCCGGCCCATCCACCGCTGGCTCGTGCGGATGGGGCTGCCCCCGTTCCTCTCGGGCCTTTCCACAATCCTCGCGCTCGCCGCCGGGTTGCTGGGTGTCATCGGCCTGACGGTCTGGTCGCTCGTGCGGCTGCCCGAGACGCTCGGTCAATACTCCGGCAATCTGCAGGACCTCGTTGGGCAGCTGCAGGAGCTGGCGGAGAGGCACAACCTGCGAACCGATCAGATCCTGGACAACATCAACACGGACCAGATAGTCTCCCTCGTCACGACGGTGATCAACTACATGACCTCGACGGGCACGCTCGTCGTTCTCATCGCGGCGACGATGCTCTTCATCACGGTCGACACCATGACGATGGAGGCTCGCTCTAAGATCGTGGACAACCACGACTCGTCGCTACACCAGGCGCTGTCGAGCTTCGAGGGGCGCGTGCGCCAGTACTGGCTCGTCTCCACGATCTTCGGCATCATCGTGGCCATCGTCGATTTCTTCGTGCTGAGGATGCTCCATGTGCCCGAGGCTTTCGGGTGGGCTATGGTCAGTTTCGTCACCAACTACATTCCCAATATCGGCTTCGTCCTCGGCGTCATTCCGCCCGCCCTCATGGGTCTCATCGACTCCGGATGGGTGACGGCCGTGTGGGTCGTGATCCTGTACACCGTGGTCAACGCCGTCATACAGGGGATTTTCCAGCCCAAGATCACTGGTGACGCCGTCGGCCTATCCACGACGATCACGTTCCTGTCCCTCCTCTTTTGGACGGTCGTGGTCGGTCCCCTCGGTGCAATCCTGGCCGTGCCGCTCACGCTTTTCGCCAAGGCCGTGCTCATTGATTCCAGCCCCGGCACACGCTGGCTGGAGGTGTTCCTCATACCCGAGTCGGAAGCTAGGAAGCGAGATGAACGCGGCATATACGATGAGGAGAACCCCGCTCCCGACGAGTTCGTCGACTTCATGACAGCTGAATTACAGGAACGTGAATCCGGACGCAGGCCCCTTTTGCTGCGCCGTACGGAACGCCAGAGGTGAGGAGTTAGCGTATGTCCAAGTGGCCCCCGAAGTTGTCTCCCGGAGGGGAGAATTCCGCCGCGAACGGTCAGTCCTCAGCCCAGGGGGCCCAGCCTCTGGTTCGCGACGGTGGCGTGCCGCGCGAGGGCGGTGTGCTGCGCGAGGGCGCCGCGACCGAGCGCTTCGGCGCGGCCGCGGAGGCCGGCGGGGGCGCCGCCAGGCCCGGGACGCCGGCCGGTTCTGGTGCCAGGCAGGCTTCTTCCGGCGCGAGGCCCGCTTCGCCGGGTGGTCCTTCGGCGCCTACCGGTTCCGGCGCTAGGCAGGCTTCGCCGGGTAGGCCGCCGACGTCGGCCACACCGGGAGCATCGGGCAGGCCGCCGACGTCGGCCCCACAGGGCGGGCGTGGCAGGCCCGTGGCCTCGGCGCCTACCGGCTCCGTCCCGTCGGCCAGGCCGTCGGCTCCAGCCAGGTCTGCGCCTGACCCTTCGGCCACCGCCAGGATGGCACCGCCAGACGCCACGGCGGCAATGAGACCGAGCGAGGCCAGCGCTGCCGGCGGTGGCGCTGCCGGTGGCAAGGCCGCCGGGGGCAAGAAGCTGTGGCCCGGCGCAAGGCCCGGGAGTAGCGAGGCGGCATCGACGTCTCGCGAGGCGGGCGCCGCTGCCGCCCGAGGCGAGAGCGCCGCGGCAACCGAGAGGATTGCGATTGCGGACCGGATGGCGGCCGGCGACCAAGCCCCGGAGGCGCGAAAGGCGGCGGACGGCGGCAGGGACGGGGCCGCTGCGGCCGCGGGAAGGGCCGGCCGCGCTGACAAAGCAGGCCGCGCCAACAAGGCAGACAAGGCAGACAAGGCCGGCAGGGCCGACAAGGCGGCGGCAGCCGCGGCCACGGGCAAGGCCGCCCGCAAAGGCAAGGGCAGGGCGGCGCGGGACGCCGAGGTCGAGATGCGCGTGACCCGCCGAGGCAAGCTCAAGCCGGCCCGCAAGAAGGGCTGGAACTACCCGCGTGCGGGCTACGGACCGATCCGCCGCTGGATCCCTAGCTGGCGGATCGTCGTGGCGTCCATCCTCGGAATGTTCGGCCTGGGCGTGGCGGGCCTGGTCGGGCTTTATATCACCACGGATATTCCCACACCGGCGGACTTCGCGCTCGCCCAGACGACGACCGTCTACTATTCCGACGGCGAGACGAAGATGGGAACCTTCGCCGAGTACGAGCGCGAACCCGTCAAGCTGAAAGATCTTCCCGACCACGTTTCGCAGGCCGTCGTCGCCTCGGAGGACCAGTCCTTCTACACCAATAGCGGAATCTCGCCGCGCGGCATCGTGCGAGCCCTGGTCAACAACGTCCAGGGAAAGCCCCAGCAGGGCGCGTCGACCCTGACGCAGCAGTATGTCGAACGGTATTACCTGGGCACGACCAAGGGGTACTTCGGCAAACTCAGGGAGGCCGTGCTGGCCGTGAAGATCGACAGGCAGCAATCCAAGGAAGAGATCTTGGAGAACTACCTCAACACGATCTACTTCGGCAGGGGCGCCTACGGCATTGAGATGGCGGCGCAGAAGTACTTCGGCGTCCCGGCCAGCCAGCTCGACCTTTCGCAGGCAGCCCTGCTGTCGGCTATCATTCCCTCGCCCAGTTCGTGGGATCCGGCGATCAACCCCGAGCGGGCCGAAGAACGCTGGAATCGCGTGATGAGGCACATGGTCCAGGAGGGATACATCACCCAGGAGGAGGCCGACGCCGCCCAGTTCCCGCAGACGATCGAGGTGCAGGCCTCGACGGACTACCAGGGCCCCAATGGCTACCTCATGACGATGGTCGCCGACGAGCTCATTGAAAGCGGCGAGTTCTCCAGGGACGACCTCAATCAGAACGGCCTGAAGATCGTCACAACCATCGACAAGGAAAAGCAGGAGGCGGCCGTCGACGCCGTCGACCAGCTGCCCGCCGACCGGCCAGAGAACAACTACGTCGGCCTCGTCTCCGTCGACCCGCGCAACGGCGAAATATACGCCCTGTACGGCGGCGCGGACTACCTGGCACGACAACGCAATGCCGTGACGCAGGACCGCGCCCAGGCGGGATCGACCTTCAAACCCTTCGCTCTTTTGGCGGCGATCGAACAGGACATGCCACTGGGCAAGATCTACTCGTCGAAATCGCCCATGAAGTTCGGTGGTGCCGAAATCCAGAACTTCGACGGTAAGGATCGCGGTGGCATCGACCTCGTGACGGCCACGAAGTATTCGGTCAACACCGTCTTCGTCCAACTCAACGAGGACGTCGGGCCCGAGAACACGAGGGAAGCGTCGATAGGCGCCGGCCTGCCCGAAGATACGCCGGGCCTGGACGACACGCTGACTAACGTGCTCGGCTCGGCCTCGCCCCGACCCATCGACATGGCCAAGGCCTACGGCACCTTCGCCAACCAGGGCAAGACAACCACCCCGCACATCGTGCACAAGGTCGAGGGGCGCGATGGCGACACCGTGTTCGAGGGTGACACCAGCGAGACCGAGAACTACGAAGAGGAGCAGATGAACCTGCTCAACTACGCACTGCGCTCGGTGACGACCGGCGACGGCACGGGCAAGACGGCCGGGCAACTCGGCCGCCAGGTCGCCGGCAAGACCGGAACTTCTTCCGGCCCCTGGTCCGCGTGGTTCATCGGGTACATCCCCCAGATGGTGACCGTCGTGGACATGTATCAGGTCGGTCCCAACGGTGAGGAAGAGGTCCTCACGCCCTTCGGCGAGTACACCTACGGCATTGGTGGCGGGTCCTTCCCCGCCGAGATATGGCTGAGGTACATGAAGGTCGCGACGCAGGACATGGAGGTCGAAAAGTTCACGAACCCCGAGCGGATTCCCGCGCCGTTGACGACGCCGTCGCCCAAGCGCACGGCAACGCCCAATCAGCAGACGCAGCAGCCGACCGAAGAGGTCGTGCCGACGGAGGAGATGCCAACGGAGGAAACGCCGACGGAGGAAACGCCGAGCGACGAGCAGACCGAGACGCCTCAGGACGATTCCGTTTCGCCCGAGCTACCAACGCCCGTCGAACCGATAACGGAGCCAGACACGGGGGGCGGGGAAAATCCGCAACCCGACCCGGGCCAGCCACCGAGCGCACCCCAGCCCAACAGTCAGCAGGGCCAGCAACAGGGGCGGGAACAACTCTCGCCCGGCGGTTAGGCCCGCCAGCTCAACCGATGGCCGGCTGGTCCAACCGTTAGCTCGCCGGCAACCAGCAGGCCCGCCGAGACGGGAAGCATCGATCACGTGCTGCGGGCCGACTTCCGGCTGGCGGTGTCCGTGATCCCGTGAGTACACTTGAGCAAGGTGCGCGCATTTCGCGACCGCGGGATGCGCCGCCGCAACGCATTGACCCTCCTGTCATGGAGAGACCATGACCGCATAGACCAAAGGAGGTGGGAAAAGCATGCGTGATTACGAGATGATGATCATCATCGCTCCGACCGTCGATGAACGGAACATCCAGACCTTCGTCGACAAGCTGCTTCAGGTCGTTCCCAATGAGGGCGGCTCGCTGGAGAAGGTCGACATCTGGGGCAAGCGCCGTCTGGCCTACGACATCGCCAAGCACTCGGAAGGCATCTACGTGGTCGTCAATATGAAGGCGACGCCCGCGATCGCCGGAGAGCTCGACCGCCAGCTCGGCTTGAACGAGGACATTCTTCGCACGAAGCTGCTGCGCACCGAGGCCTGAGACCAGGCAATCCACACCGAAGGAGAGACCATGGCAGGCGAACCCATTGTCACCATCGTCGGCAATCTGACTGCCGACCCGGAACTGCGTTACGTCAGTTCGGGCACGCCCGTGGCGTCTTTCACCGTGGCGTCCACGCCGCGCACGCTCAATCGTCAGACCCAGCAGTGGGAGGACGGCGAGCCCATGTTCGTCCGCTGCTCGGTATGGCGCGAGTACGGGGAGAACGTGGCCGAGTCCCTGTCCAAGGGGATGCGGGTGCTTGTGACCGGCCGTTTCACCGTGCGCAACTACGAGTACAACGGCGAGCGGCGCACGTCGCTGGAGATGCAGGTCGACGAAATCGGCCCGTCGCTGCGCTACGCGCGCGCCCAGGTCACCAAGACCTCCGGTGGCGGGGGCGGCAACTTCGGTGGCGGCTACCAGGGCTCGGGCGGCGGCTACGGCGGCCAGGGCCGCGCCTCCTACGACGCCCCGCAGGGCGGGTCGGCTCACGACCCGTGGCAGAGCGTCCCGCAGGGCGGTTCGGTCTTTGACGATAACCCTCCGTTCTGACCCTTATCGACTTTCTCGACGGCGCCAGCCGTCAGGTGGCTTCGGCCACCGCAACTAAAGGAGCACAACTATGGCGAAGCCAGTTCTTCGCAAGCCAAAGAAGAAGGCCAACCCTCTGAAGTCGGCCAAGATCGAGAACATTGACTACAAGGACACCGCCACGCTGCGCAAGTTCATTTCCGACCGCGGGAAGATCCGTGCGCGCCGCGTCACCGGCGTCACCGTCCAGGAGCAGCGCAAGATCGCCCGGGCCGTCAAGAACGCCCGCGAGATGGCCCTGCTTCCCTACTCGAGCTCGGCCCGCTGAGGGGAGGAACGCACATGAAGATCATCTTGACGCATGATGTCGACCGTCTCGGCACGGCCGGCGAGGTCGTTGAAGTCAAGGACGGGTACGGCCGCAACTACCTCATCCCCCGCGGGTATGCGATCCGCTGGACGAAGGGTGGCCAGAAGCAGGTCGACCAGATCGCCGAAGCTCGCCGCAAGCGCGCCATTGCGACGCTCGAGGAAGCCACGGCCCAGCGCGATGCACTGCAGGCGGCCACGCTGGTCATCACCAAGAATGCCGGCGACAACGGGCGCCTCTTCGGCGCCGTGACCAACGCCGACATTGCCGAGGCCGCCTCCGAGTTGACCGGCAAGCCCGTGGACCGCCGCACGATCAACGTGGCGACCACGATCAAGTCGCTCGGCTCCTACAAGGCCACGGCCCGGCTTCACGACGACATCCTGGCCAACCTGAGCATTGACGTCGTTGCCGCGCCCAGCAAGAAGAAAAAGAAGTGATGGCGAGCTGACCGCCGTTCGAATGAGCGAAGAGTGTGGGTAGGAGCCATTCCTGCCCACACTCTTTTGTTCGTGGGGTTGTCTTCCGATCGCAAGGCTGCGCGCTTCGGCATTGAGTCTGCACGCGCTTCGGTGGCCGGTCCTGTCCGGTGCCATTGCAATGCTCGTCGGCCCAAGGTGGTGCGGCGCCGCGCTGCGTGACCCGACTGCGCCGCGTGATCCGGTCGCGCCGCGCCTCACATGGCCCGGGCGTGTCGCATTTCGATGCATGCTGACGCACCCGAATTCCCCCGGGTTATGCTGAGCCGAGCAAACGCGTAGCGAGTGATCATGAGACGATTCAAGAGTTCTGTTGGCAAGGGTGGTCGGGGCAGGACCTTGGCCCTGTTTGCGATCCTGATGCTGGTGCACATGGGCCCTGCGTCGGCCGACCAGCGCTATGCCCCGGTGGCGTCGAGTGCGGACAGTGCCCTGACCGTTCTGAGCACGGATGAGCAGCCTCAAGCTCGAATCGAGAGTTGGATGCGGACCGATCTATTCTTCGAGAGGGTTACCATCACGCGGAAGGAGGAAGGTTTCGTCGTCAATGCCATGCCCACGGAGTTCGGCAAGAGCGTCGTGCGCAACCGCGGCACGTGGTTCCTCCAGGAACTCGAGGTTCGAGCGAAGGCCGGCGTCGGCGACGAAGGCCAGCCCTACTGGAACGAGTCGATCGCCAACCAGCTCACGTGTCACCTGGCTGGCTACCCCTTCTCCCTGCCCGAGTACAACCTCGAATCGTGGCGGCCCAGCGTCGAGCCGTACGTCTCGCTGGTGACCTATCAGTGCAATCCGCGATGAACCGAGCAGGTTGGTGGACGACGTCGACTCGTGGAAGGCTTGTCCCATGAACGAAACCCCCAAGACGCGCGACCCGCTCGGCGCCGTCACGCTGGCGGCGGCTCTCGTCAGCGCCGCCCTGTTCATCCCCCAACCCCTGGCATCGATTCCTTTCGCGCTCGTGGCGTTCGTTGTTTCCACCTACCGGTGGCTCTTCCGACGCTCGCATAGTCAGGTCGTTCAGTACACCGCGATCCTTTCGGCATCCGTTCTCGTGCTACTGATTGCCATAGGTGTCGTCTCCTTTTTTGCCGCCTCTAACGCCTAGAATCCAAGTGCCGGTTACTTTGCTGCCAGGCAAGGAGAGAGGAATCGCGTGAGTAAGGACCTGGTCCAGCAGGCCGTTGACGGCATACTCGACCGCATCGCCGACGAGCGATTCGTTCCGGGCAGGGCGCTACCCGGCGAGGCCGAACTCGCTGTGGAACTGGCCGTGTCTCGGCTGACCATGAGGGAAGCTGTCAAGGTCCTGCGCGACCGCGGTGTGCTCGACGTCGTCCACGGACGCGGCACCTACGTTCGGCCCAGGCACGAGTGGAAGGAACTCGGCACCCTCATCTCGATCACGAAGCGCAATAGTTCGCTGCGCGAGGTCGGGCTGCGGCTCGTCGAACTCAGGCGCATGATCGAGGTTGGCGCCGCGGGCCTGGCCGCCCACAATCGCACCGAGGAGGATCTGGTCGCGATCGAGTCTCATCTCGGGGCCATGGAGGCCGCCGGCAGGGAGAGCGACGTCGAAACCACGGTGCAGGAGGACCTCGCCTTCCACAGGGCCATCATGCAGGCCAGCGCGAACCCGTTCATTCTGGCGGTCATGGCCTCGCTTGAGCCGACTCTGCGCGAGGTCAGGCTCATTACCTCCGCCCTGCCGGACGTGCGCACGCGCGCCCTCGGCCACCACGTCCAGATCCTCGACGCGATTCGCGCCGGCGACGAGGAGGCCGCCAAGGATGCCATGCGCTCGCACATGACGCAGACGCGCATGGACTTTTCCTCCGCCGTCTCGGAGGAAAATCCCGCCTGAGCCGTGGGGGCTGAGGCTTGGGCTCCGGCCGCCCTGTGACCGCGTTCGGCGCCGTTGTGACCGCGCGCCCTCACCTGCGCGAGGCCCTCATGGCTCGGACGGATCACGCACTCTCGCGTTCGTGCCAGGCCCTATCCGTACCTCCCGAGACGCCCTTGCGCGCCGCTCCGTCGGTGCACTAGCGTGTGAGGAACGGTCCTCTGAGGTCTGAGTTGGATAGTGGGCCGTTACGATCCCGATCACGAAGGAGTGGGGATGCCACTACACACCCGAGAAGAACTACTCGCCGGCCTGCCGCCCGCGCCCGACGTATCGGCCTCCGACGTCGTCGCCGCGCAGCAAGCCAGCGGCGAAAGCCCAGTCTACGTCGTGCTCGACGACGACCCCACCGGCACCCAGTCGGTGGCCGACCTGCCCGTCCTCACGGCGTGGCAGGCCGAGGACTTTGCCTGGGCCTTTGACACCGGTGCGCCGGCCGTCTACGTCATGACCAACTCGCGCTCGCTCGCGCCCGACGACGCCGCGCGCGTCAACCGCGAGGTCGTCACCGCCGCGCTTCAGGCCGGCGCGGGTCGCCAGCTCGCCTTCGTCTCGCGCTCGGACTCCACGCTGCGCGGCCACTTCCCGCTGGAGCCGGACACAATCGCCGAGTGCCTGCCCGAGCCGGTCGACGGCGTCGTCATCGTCCCGGCCTTCGGCGACGCCGGCCGCATCACCGTCCACGGCACGCACTACGCGGGCAGCCCGGCCAACGGCTACCTGCCCGTGGGCGAGACCGAGTTCGCCCGCGATGCCACGTTCGGCTACGCGGCCTCGTCCCTGCCCGAGTGGGTCGAGGAGAAGACCGCGGGCGCGCGCAAGGCCGCGGACGTGATCGTCCTGGACATCGCCACGCTGCGCTCCGACCCCGACGCCACGCTCGCCCTCCTACGATCGGCCAGGGGCGGGCAGCCGATCGCCGTCGACATCATCGAAGAGGAGGACCTGCGCCAGCTGGCCCTCGCCCTCATCGCCGCGGAGCGGGAGGGTTCGCGCTTCATCTATCGCGTGGGTCCGCCGTTCGTGCGAGCCCGCGTGGGGCAGGAGGTCCACGCCCCGCTCACGCCTGCCGAGGTCGAGGCCTCGCGAGCCGAGCGCGTCGTCACGACCGGCGGCCTCATCGTCGTCGGCTCACACGTGGGCCTGACGACCCGCCAGCTCGACACCCTGCGTGAGCGGCGCAGCCCCGTCGAGCTCGAGATCGACGTCGCCAAGGTCGTTCAGGACGCGCCCGGCCATGTCGCCACCGTGGCCGGCCAGGCGATCACGGCCCTCGCCGAGGGGAACGTGGTCGTGCGCACCTCGCGCACGCTTGTCACGGGGGCCGACGCCGATGAGTCGCTGGCGATCTCGCGGCGCGTCTCCCAGGCCGTCGTCGATGTGGTCCGGGCGGTCGTCGCCGAGGTCGCGCCGCGCTTCGTCATCGCCAAGGGCGGCATCACCTCCTCGGACGTCGCCTCCAAGGGCCTGGGCCTGCGGCGGGCCACGGTGGTCGGCCCCATGCTCGATGGCATCGTCTCGCTCTGGTCGGGCCAGGACGGGCCGGCCGCGGGCATCCCGTACGTCGTCTTCGCCGGCAATGTCGGCGACGAGCGCTCCCTGGCCGACGTCGTCGACAAGCTCTCGTGACGCAGATCCAATGCGACCAGACGACCATGCACATTGCTTCATCAACACGAACGGGCACTGCGGCCCGGAAGAACAAGGGCACTGTGGCCCACACCAAGCGGGCGATCCGGCCCACAACGAACGGGCACTGTTGCCCGGAAGGAGAATGACGTGAAAGTAGCAGTATTGGGGCTCGGGTCGATGGGGCTGCCCATGGCCGCGTGGCTCAGCCGCAGCTTCGAGGTGACGGGCTTCGATGTCTTCGCCGCCAGGCGCGAGCTCGCCCAATTCCCCGTAGCATCCAGTGCGCGCGAGGCGGCCGCCGGCGCCGATATCGCGCTCGTGGCCGTGCGCAACCACGCCCAGCTCGACGACGTCCTCTACGGCGACGACGGCGTGGCCGGCGTGCTCGGCGAGGGCGCCGTCGTGGTGCTCACATCCACCGTGGGCATCGCCTCCGCCGTCGCCACGGCGAAGAAGCTGGGAGAAGACGGCATCGGGCTCGTCGACGCCCCGGTCTCGGGCGGGCCGGCCCGCGCGGGCGACGGCACCCTGCTCGTGACCTGCGGTGCCTACCCGGATGTCTACGCCAAGGCCCGGCCCGTCCTGGAGGAGATGGCCGGCAACCTCGTGCTCGTGGGCGACGAGCCCGGCAAGGGGCAGGCCATGAAAACCGTCAACCAGCTCCTGTGCGGCGTGCATATTGCGGCGGCGGCCGAGGCGCTGGCGCTCGCGGGCACGCTCGGGCTCGACCAGAGCAAGGCGTTAGAGGCGCTCATGTCCGGCGCCGCCGAGTCGTTCATGCTCGGCCACCGCGGCCCGCGCATCATTGAGGCGTATGCGGGCGGCGATCCCGAGGTGATCTCGCGCCTCGACATCTTCGTCAAGGACATGGGCATTGTCACGAGCGCGGCGAAGGACGCGGGGCTGGCTGTTCCGGTGGCCGCCGCCGCCGAACAGCTCTACCTGCTCGGCCTTTCGCGAGGCCAGGCGGCCGACGACGACTCGACCGTCGTGCGCGTCGTCGCACCCGAAGCAGCCGCTGCGCCCGAGGCAGCCGTCGAAACCGGCGCAGGCGTCGCACCCGAAGCAGGCGCCTCGGACGAGCAGAAGGGAGGCACGCCGTGAGCACTGCCGCGCTCCTGGGGATTGCGTGCGGGGCCATCGCCCTGCTGCTCATCCTCGTCATCTGGATGAAGTTGTCGGCCTTCGTCGCCATCATCCTCGTTTCCTTCTGCACGGCCCTGGCCGCGGGAATCCCGCTGGAGGACGTCGTGCCGACCCTTCAGGACAGCCTCGGGGCGACCATGAGTTCGGTGCTCATTATCGTCGGCCTGGGTGCGATGCTCGGTCGCCTCATCGAGAGGGCGGGTGGCGCCGACTCCCTGGCGGCCTCGTTCACGAAGACTCTTGGGCAGCACCGGGTGGCGGCGGCGGTGACGGCGGCGTCCTTCGTCGTCGGCATCCCGATCTTCTTCGATGTCGGCTTCATCATCGTGGCGCCCATCGTCTTCGGCTTTGCCCGCGTGGCCAAGCTCAACCCCCTGACGATCGGGCTTCCCGTGGCGGGCACACTGCTGGCCGTCCACGTGGCGCTGCCGCCGCATCCCGGACCGGTCGCGGCCGCGGCCTCGACGGGCGCCGATAACGGGATGATGATCGCCATCGGCCTGCCCATCTGCGCCGTGACCTGCATCATCGGCTACATGATCTCGAAGACGATCAAGATCTCCAACATCGAGTTGGCTCCCTCGCCCAGCAGCGGCGGCCAGGGCGGCGGCGAGGGCGAGACGCTCGCCGATAGGATGTCGAGCGCGGCGTCGAACGTCAAGCGGCACCTGAATCCGACGACGGTCATCCTCCTCATCCTCCTTCCCATCCTCCTCATCATGCTGGGGACGGTTGGGTCGATGATCCTGACGGAGGGCTCGACGGCGGCCAGGTTCCTGTCGATGATCGGCGCCTCGCCCATCGCGCTGCTCATTGGCGTGCTCGTCGCCTACGTCGTGGTCGGCAACTTCATGCGCTGGAACCTTTCTGAGCGCACGAGCGTGCTGGACTCGGCGCTGCCCGACGTCGCCGTCATCATCTTTGTCACGGCCGCGGGTGGCGTGTTTGCCGGCGTCCTCAAGGCGACGGGCATCGGCGACGCCCTGGCCGAGACCCTCGACGACATGAACATGCCGGTCATCCTGGCGGCCTACCTCGTGGCGATGGCGCTGCGCATCTCGCAGGGCTCGGCCACCGTGGCCATCCAGACGACGGGCGGTCTCATGGCCTCCTCGATCGCGGATGGCAACTACAGCTCGGTCGAGGTCACGCTCATCACCCTGGCGCTGGCCTTCGGCGCGATGAGCTTTTCGCACATCAACGACTCCGGCTTCTGGATCGTCACCAAGTACCTCGGGCTTTCCGTCAAGGACGGCCTGAAGACGTGGACGGTGCTGTCGACCGCGTTCTCCGTGGTCGGCTTCGCCCTGACGTGGATCGTGTTCCTCATCGTGTAGCGCGGTCCGTGAGGCGCTAGTTGCCTGCGACGGCGTCGCCTATGTCGCCCCGCGGTGGGCCTCCAGCGAGGCTCCCTGCGGGGCGACAGGCTTGCCGGGCCACCCCAGACGAAGTGCCTACCTCACTCGAAGGGCTCGCCGGAGCGTGAGCGGACGAGCATCGTGCCGCCGCGCACCGCCATGAAGAGACCGCCGTAGGCGATCCACAGCGCCACGAGGAGGGCGGAGTCGGCCAGGCTTCCGCCTGCGGCGAAGATCGCCGCGGCCAGGGGCGCGAACGTCGCCAGTGAGACGAGCATGTACCACGCCAGGCGCCGGGTATCCTGGGCGCCCATGAGCACGCCATCGAGGATGTAGGCCACCGACGCGATGGGCAGGCAGCATCCGATGGTGATCAGGGCGCGCATCGCCAACGCCCTGACCTGGCCGTCGGCGGTCATGGCCGCTGGGATGAGCGCGCTGGAGCAGGCCAGCGCCAGGCCGAGCCCGGCCCCCGTGAGCACGCCGAAGCGCAGGCATCGCCCGAGGACCATCTGGATGTCGCCACCCGCTCCGACCGACTTTGCGCCCATCGCGTTGGACACGAGGATCTGGGCGGCGATGGCCAGGCAGTCCAGCCCGTTGGCCGCGAAGTTCCAGATTGTCATGGCGATCTGGTTGGCTGCCAGGGCCTCCACTCCGATGTGGGTGGCCGTCGCGATCTGGACGATGATCGCTGCTCGCAGGCAGGCCGTGCGCAAGACGAGCGGCCAGGCCTGGTTGAGGGCACTGAGGGTCCCGCTGCGGCTGGGTGTCAGCGACGCCCCGGACTGCCGGGCGATCCGCACGATGGCCAGGGTGAGCCACGCGCCCATGGCGGTTTCGACCAGGGCGGTGCCCGCGCCGGCACCGGCCACGCCGAGCCCCGCCGGGTAGATGAGGACGTAGTTGACGGGGATGTTGGCCAGCGCCCCCGAGGTGGCGGCGTACAGCGGGCGCTTGGTGTCGCCGAAGCCGCGGAGCGTTCCGGTCGCGGCCAGCACGACGAGCATCCCGGGCAGCCCGGGGGCCGAGGCGCGCAGGTAGCGGACGGCCTGACCGGCCGCGGCCGGCTCGGCCCCGAACCAGGCGACGATGGGCTGGGCGAAGACGGCCAGGACGAGCGCGAGGGCGGCTCCGATGCCGGCCGCCAGCCACAGGCCCTCAATGCCCTGGCGCGCCGCCCCGGCCCTGTCGCCGGCGCCGAAGAGCTTGCCGGTGGCTGCCGTCGTCGCGTACGTCAGGAAGATGCACAGGCCCACGAGCGTGCCCAGGAGCGTAGAGGCCAGGGCCAGGCCTGCGAGCGGGGTCGTACCGAGGCGTCCGACCATCGTCGTATCGGCGGTGAGCAAAAGTGGCTGGGCGATGAGCGTGGCCAGTGACGGCAACGCGTAGGCCCAAATCTTCCTGTCGAGGCTTCGTTCTTCGGGGCTTCGTGACACGTCGTTAGGCTACCTCCGAGGGCGGAGGAAAGAGCGAAACCTGAAGTGCGGTTTGAGGCTTTGGCGTATCTCTCACGGTGGAAACGAAGGGCAAGTGACGCCGCGTTTATCCACGCTTGTGGATAAACTTGGGGACGGCAGTGCAAGGTTTTCCTCCGCCTTATCCACAGATGTGGATGCCGTGATGCAAGGCGCGGCACGAAAAAACTCTCGTCTCCACATTGACTCCACACATCGCCCACAGTGTCGCCGGCGTGTATGCACATGTTATCCACAAGAGTGGATTTGCGATGTCGGCCGAGGGCGCTACCCTTGGTGCGTGTCCGAAGTTGCCGGCTCGTCTTTCGAGCGCGTTCCACCCCAGAACGTCGAGGCCGAAATGTCGGTTCTGGGCGGCATGATGCTGTCCAAGGACGCCATCGCCGACGTCATCGAATTGCTGCGGCCCCCCGACTTCTACCGTCCGGCCCACGCGAGCGTCTACGAGGTGATCGTCGAGCTCTTTGGCCGCGGCGAGCCGGCCGACGCCGTCACCGTCGGCGCCGAACTCAAGAAGAAGGGCGAACTCGAGCGCATCGGCGGCCTGCCCTACCTGCACACGCTCGTCGCCACGGTCCCAACGGCCGCCAACGCCGCCTACTACGCGAACATCGTGCGCGAGCAGGCGCAGCTGCGCTCGCTGGTCGAGGTCGGCACGCGCATTGTCCAACTCGGCTACACGACCGATGGGGCCGACGTCGACGGACTGATCAACATCGCCCAGTCCGAGGTCTTCGCCGTCTCGGAGCAGCGGCATTCCGTCGACTACGTTTCCCTGGAGGACATCGTCCCGGACCTGTACGAGGAACTGGAGCGCAACGCCAATCGCGACGGCGGTCTCGACGGCGTCCCCACGGGCTTTTCGGAGCTGGACTCCAAGCTCAACGGCCTGCGCGCCGGCCAGATGATCATCATCGCCGCGCGGCCGGGTGGCGGAAAGTCGACGCTCGCCATGGACATCTGCCGCGAGGCCGCCATTCGCAATAGGATGCCGGTCGCGTACTTCTCGCTGGAAATGAACCGCACCGAGCTGTCCATGCGCCTACTGGCCGCCGAGTCGAAGGTCTTCCTCGACCGCATGATCAAGGGCGAGCTGGAGACCCGCGACTGGCAGGCCATCGCCCGCACCCTCGACAAGATCTCGCAGGCCCCGCTCATCGTTGACGACTCGCCGAATATGACGATGGGAGAAATCCGCGCCAAGGCCCGGCGCATGAAGCAGCAGCACGACATCGCCCTGATCGTCGTCGACTACCTCCAGCTGCTGACCTCGGGCGGCAAGTCCGTGGAGTCGCGCCAGCAGGAGGTCTCCGAATTCTCGCGTTCCATCAAGCTGCTGGCCAAGGAACTGGAGATCCCGATCGTGGCCGTCGCCCAGCTCAATCGCGACTCGGAAAAGCGTAACGACAAGCGCCCCCAGGTGGCCGACCTGCGCGAGTCGGGATCGCTGGAGCAGGACGCCGACGTCGTGCTCCTCATCCACCGCGAGGACATGTTCGTCGACGACCCCGAGCGCCAGGGCCTGGCCGAGATCATCATCGGCAAGCAGCGCTCCGGCCCCACGGGCAAGGTCGAACTCAACTTCCAGGGGCACTTCGCCCGCTTCGCCGAGAGCGCCGAGAGGTAGGCCGCGCGCGGGCCCTGGTGCATGCTCGCTGGTTGCGCGAGAAGTGCGCCCTGACTCCCGGGCCTGCCGCTGCGGGCAGCCGTGGGAGGCGACGGCGGGCCGTCGGCAGGCTCGCTGCGGCATAACAGTCAACCGCGCCTGCCATCGCGGCCTCCTACAGATCTCTCCCAGTCGCGCGGTTTAATCTGTCTCAATGCTATTGTGCGAAGAGATGTTCCTATTGGAAACGTTGCCGTCGGGAAAGCAGATCGGGTCGGCCACGGGCAGCGGCAAGGCCCTGGGTGTGAAGGTTGCCGTGATAGCCGACCTCGTCATGAGCGGGCGAGTCAGGCTCGGCGACAAGAAAAGGCCGCGGCTGGAGCTGACCGACACGGCGCCGACAGGTCATGTCGTCCTCGACGAGGCGCTCCGTACCCTGGCGGCCAAGAACGGCAGGCCTCTGCAGGCGATCTTCGCGTGGGGAGGATTCCGGCCGCGCGAAAGCGTCGCGGCCTCGCTGGCGCAGGCCGGAGTCATCGATATTCGCAAGGGAGGGATTTTCGGCATGACGACGTCGTACCCGACCGTCGATCCCGAGCCGAGGCGCCAATTGCTCGCGCGCCTGGGCACGGTCCTGCGCGGCGAGGCCCAACCTTCTCAGGCCGACTGCACCCTGCTCGCACTCGTGAAGGCCCTCGGATACTCGAAGAAGGTTTTCCCACAGGAGTACGCCGGGATGGGAAAGAAGGCATTCAATCGCAGGGTCGATGAATTGGCGGGCGACGACCGGCTCGGCCGGGAGGTGAAGCAGTACATTCAAGAGATGGTGTCCGTGGCGGTCATTGCCGGTGTGGCCGTTGCGGGATCGTCATCGTCCTAGTGAAATGGCGCCGGCCGGCGGGGGGCCCCCCCGGGGACCCCGCCCCCCCCCCCCCCCCCGGTGACTAACCGGGTGTGGGGGGGCGGGGGGTGGGGGGGC
>JAUMUM010000003.1:108433-127424 GCA_030530685.1 Actinomycetaceae bacterium
GTCTTGGCGGGGGGGGCGGTGGGGGTATCGACAAGGTCCTCGTGAATTGGCGCGGGCGGGCGGGCGCCCGGTCGTAGACGCAGGCGCCCGCCGGACCGCGATTTACTTCCGTGTGGAGGCGGCCGCTTTTGAGGGGCAGCCGCTACCGCGGAGGCGGCGGCTACTTGCGGCCGCTACTTCTTCCGCTCGGAGTAGGCGCCCTGCCAGACGCAGTCGAATGGCGTGTTGGCGGTCACCCGGCCCTCGATAGAGGCGGTGACGAGGCGCTTGGCCGTGTGGACGGCCTCGTGGATTTCGGTGCCCTTGGCGAGCTCGGCGGTGATCGCCGCGGCCAGCGTGCACCCCGCTCCGGAGACGCGCTCCTGGCCGATCTTCGGCTCGGCGTAGATCGTGGCGTTCTCGCCGTCCCACAGGACGTCAATGGCCTCGGGGCCCTCGAGGTCGACGCCGCCCTTGACGAGCACGTAGCGCGGCCCCTTCTCGCTGATGCGACGGCCGGCCTCGGCCAGATCCGAGACCTTCTCCAGTTTCTCCATGCCGGCCAGGGTGCGCGCCTCGAAGAGGTTGGGCGTGACGACCGTGGCCTGCGGCAGGATCTTCTCGGCCAGTGCGACGTCGACGTCGCGCGCCGTGCCCATTTCGCCGCCCTTGCAGATGAGGACCGGGTCGAGCACGATATTGCGCCACGTCTGGGATTTCAGGGCCTTCGATACGGTCTCGATCGTCTCCGGCGTGCCGAGCATGCCGATCTTGACGGTGTCGATGTCGCGAGCGGCCAGCGCGGACTCGATCTGGTCATGGATGACGTCGGGGGCAATGGGTGAGAAGCGGTGGAACCATTCGTTCTTGGGGTCGATGGAAACGATGCAGGTGAGCGCTCCCATTCCGAAAACGCCGAGTTCGTGGAAGGTCTTCAGGTCCGTCTGGAAACCAGCCGCGCCCGTCGCTTCGGACCCGGCGATGGTGAAGGCATATGCGACCATGTCTCTCCTTGTCATGATGTGTCAGGTCGTGATGCTAGGCGGCCCGGGGCCACTGCCGTGCGAGGCGGTACGGGACGACTCGCCACGCGAGGTGGCCGCGTACGCCCGTGCCACCTCGATTGTATGGGTGGTACGGGAGATGTTCCATGGCGTGTGCCGTCAATGCGATTCGCTCGTGGTGTTGCCGCTTGGGCGCGCCGATGTCGGCATGCTCCGCGCGGCATGGGCGGCGACCGGAAGCATGGCCGGGCCGGCCGCCGCGAGCCGGGCCCGCGTCAGCCCCGTGCGGTCAGCCGCCGCGCCTCGATCTCAGCTGCCGCGCTCGGTCGACCACCGCCGCGCGGTCAGCCGCCGCGCTTCATCGTGTCCGGATGGTAACCGGTGCGTCCGGGCTCGCCGCGGTCGAGAGCGTCGATGGCTTCGACGTCGGCGACCGTCAGGGTGATCTCCACCGACGCGAAATTTTCCTCGATGCGCGAGGGCGTGGCCGACTTCGGGAAGATCACGTGCCCCTTCGATAGGTGCCAGGCGAGCACTGCCTGGGCCGGCGTGCAGCCGTGGGCGGCGGCGATGTCGGCAATGGTGGCCTCGCCGGTGACGGCCCCGCGCACGAGCGGCGCCCATGCCTCAATGGCAATGCCGGCCTTGCGGCAGAAGTCGGCGACCTCGCGGTTCTGGAAATAGGGGTGCAGCTCGATCTGGTTGACGGCCGGCACGGTGTCCGACCCGTCGAGCAACTGCTGGAGATGATGGACCTGGAAGTTCGAGACGCCAATGGAGCGCGCCCGCCCGTCGGCCACGAACTCCTCCATTGCCTTCCACGTGGACAGGAAGTCGCCGCCGTACTGGTCCGGCAGCGGCCAGTGGATGAGGAAGAGGTCGACGTAGTCGGTGCCGAGCGCCCGGAGGGATTCGGCGAAGCTCGTGCGGACGTCGGCCGGATCGTGGTTCGGATTGTCGAGCTTGGTGGTGACGAACACGTCCTCGCGGCTGATGCCGGAGGCGGCGATGGCCCGCCCGACCTCGGCCTCGTTGCCGTACATCTGGGCCGTGTCGATGTGGCGGTAGCCGGTGGCCAGCGCGTGTGCGACGATGCGGGTGGCGTCCTCGCCCGTCAGCTTGTACGTGCCGACGCCGAATTGCGGAATGTGGTGTCCTGAATTGAGTGATGTCATGGAAACGCTCATGCCATATTCTCGCGCATTCCTCGGTAACGGGAAAGGGCGGTGGGTCCCGGCGGCCGCGGCCAGTCGCGGAGCATGGCAACTGCGGGCCCACGCGCCCTACGGTCGGATGAGGCCGATGGTCCGCGCCCGCGTCAGACCCGGCGCTACCCAGCTTCTCTTACGGCCGGATGACGGCGATCGTCTGAGTACGGTCGCCGTCCCAGTCGCCGACGACCATTGCGTCGCTCGTGCGCCCGAAGGCGAAACTGTAGTTGGCTGGGCCGCCCGTCAGGCTGTTCCTCACGTGCAGGACGTTGCCGCGCCGCACCGCGACGGTCGTCCTGCCGTCGCCGTCCCAGTCGCCGGCCACGGCCGCGTCGCTGGCCACGCCGTAGGCGTAGGTCAGGTCGGCATTGCCGCCGCTCAGGCTGTTGCGCAGGTAGTTCGTGTTGCCGCGCCGCACGCCGACGCTCGCCTTGCCGTCGCCGTCCCAGTCGCCGACGATCCCGATGTCGTCTGCGCGGCCGTACGTGAAGGACTGGTCGAAGGTGCCCGGGATGTTCTGGTTGTACTTGATGGAGAAGACGTTGTCCTTCTTGACCGCGATGTCGTCGGTGCCGTCGCCGTCGAAGTCGCCCACGAGCACCTGACCGCCCTCGCTGCCGTAGATCGTGTTGATCCACGCCCAGGAGCGGGTGCGGTTGGCGCCGTAGAACGTGAACTCGTTGCCCTTGCGGATGGCCAGAGTGGCGACGCCGTCGCCGTCCCAGTCGCCCGCGATGACCTCGCCGCCGCCGACGTTGAAGGCCATGGCCAGCACCTGCGTGCCCGGGAAGAGGCCATTGACGAAGTAGGCGTTGCAGGTGTCGGCCTGCTGGCACTGGTCCGTGGTGGGTTTGACGTCGTCGGCCGCCAGCTCGGTGCGCTCGTCCTGGCCGGCCGCGGGGTCCCGGGCGTCGGTGGGATCCTCGCTGGCGGCGGTGTCGGGCTCGCTGGCGGCGGCCTCGGACGGTGCAGCCTTGGAAGGCGCGTCATCGGTGCCGGTCGTGCTCGTTTCGCCCGGACTGGCAGAATCCTGGCCTTCCGAGGGGCTCGCGGTCACCTCGACGCTCAGTCCGTCGAGGTTCAGGCCCTCGTCGAGGTAACCGCCCAGTGCCTGTGCGCCTTCGGCGGTCAGCACGACGCCGTCGGCCTCGATGGTCGTCGCGCGGCCCTTGCCGGCGCTGGATACATCCGATAGCTCGGCGAAGGCGATCTGGCCGTGGTTGGCCGTGGCCCCATCGCTCGTATTGGTGGTCTGCGCGGTGAAGTACAGCGTGCCGGTGCCCCTGGTGAGGTCGACGGCGACCCTCGGGCTCGTTAGCGTGGCCGCCAGCTCGCCGTCCGGCGCAATGAAGTGGATCTCTCCCTGGAAATTCAGGTTGGTCGAGTCTTTTATGTCGATGCGCTGGTTCGGGGCGAGCGCGAAGTCGAGCTCGTCGGAGCCGGTGGTGGTGGCCTCCCTGATGTGATCGCGGATCGCGGGCGACACGCTCCAGCTGAGCTTGCCGCCCGCCGTCGCCGCGCTGCTTGCCGTCGAGGCGTCGCTGGTTGCTGCGGCGTCCCCGGCCGTCGGCGTATCGCCCGCTGTCGACGTCGTGCGCGTTGATGCCGCGCTGCCAGGTGCCGAAGTACGTGCCAACGAGGCGCCTCCCGGCTCGCCCATCGCCGCGGCGGATGCCCGCGGAGCGTGAGGAGAGGCCGAGGCCGGAGCCGCGAGCGATCCCGATGCGAGCGCGACGGCGGAGGCGACGGCCGCCAGGCCGGCCGTGAGCGTGAACGGCCGGCGTGCCCGGCGAGGCTGGGTGATTCTACTGTGCACTGTCGTTTCCTTTGCGTGGAGGGTGGCGTCTGCGTGGACTGCGGCGTCGTCGAACCGGGGCGCGCGGCCCCGGCCGAACGCGGCCCGCACGCCACGCCGATTTATCACGGCTTGTCCCCTTTTTACTGTGGAAGATAGGATCATTGCTTGAAACAATGCTATTCGCACGGTGTCCTTCGCGACACGAGGAGCTCATGAACACCATGCACGTTTCGACGCCCGCACCGGTCAGCTCGGCGGTGTCGCTGGGAATGCCACGCCTGCGCCGCACAGAGCCCCGAGCGGGCCTGCGCGTGCCGACCGCACCGCTCGGTCTGCCAGCCCGCCCGGACGTGCCCGAGCTCGTCGACCGCTTTGGCCGCACGGCCAGGGACCTGCGCGTCTCGCTGACCGACCGGTGCAATCTGCGGTGTCGGTACTGCATGCCGGCCGAGGGCATAGACCCACTGCCCGGTCAGGATATTCTCACCGACGACGAGGTCATACGGCTCGTCCGCATAGCGGCCCACCGGCTGGGGATCCGCGAACTGCGCTTGACGGGCGGCGAGCCCCTGCTGCGCAAGGGGCTGGAGAAGATCGTGGCGGCGTCGTCGGCCCTGACGACCCAGGACGGGCAGCGGCTGGACGTTTCCCTGACCACCAATGCGCTGGGCCTGGCCCGGAGGGCGGCCGGCCTGAAGGAGGCGGGGCTTTCCAGGGTCAACATTTCGCTGGACGCCGCCGACCGCGAAACCTATGCCAAGCTCACCCGCCGCGACCGCTACGAGGACGCGCTGGCCGGCGCCCGGGCCAGCGCCGCGGTGGGCCTGAGCCCCATCAAGGTCAACGCCGTCCTCATGCCGGGGATCAATGACCATCAGGCCGGGCACATGCTCTTCCAGGCGCTGACCAGCGGGTACAGGCTGCGCTTCATCGAGCACATGCCGCTCGGCCCGCGCGGTGCGTGGACGCGCGAGGGCATGATCACGGCCGACGACATCCTGGCGGCGCTCGCCAGCGATTTCCGGCTGGTTGCCACCGGTGCCGGCCAGCGCGGCGCCTCGCCGGCCGAAGAGTGGCGCGTGCTGCCCGGAAAGTTCCGGGGCAGGGAGCATCCCGGCGGGACGGTCGGCGTGATCGCGTCGATGACCAGGCCGTTTTGCGGCGACTGCGACCGCACGCGCCTGACCGCCGACGGGCAGATCCGAGCCTGCCTCTTCTCCGCGGAGGAAACCGACCTGCGCGGCCTCATGCGCGCCGGCGCCAGCGACGAGGAGATCGCCGACGCGTGGCGGCTGGCCATGTGGGGCAAGCAGGCCGGGCACGGCACGAACGAGCCCGGTTTCAGGCAGCCCGACCGGCCGATGAGCGCCATTGGCGGATGAGGTGGTCGCCCGCGAGCCGGCTGGGCCGCCGGCCACTATTGGGCCGCCCCAGCTGTCGGGCCGGCCTTTTCCGTGAACCGCAATCGACTCGTTACGCGAACCGCCCCCACTCATTCCGCGAACCGCAACCCGATCGGAGACTGATATGACCGTCACTCTGCGTTACTTCGCCGCGGTGGCCGAGGCTGCCGGCACCGCCGACGAGGTTATCGAACTGCCGCACGGGGCCAGCGTCGGCGACCTAAAGGCCGCGCTGGCGTCGGCGCACGGCGAGGACTTCGCGCGCCAGCTGGCGATCAGCGCCGTCCTACTCGATGGCAGGCGCGCCGACGACGCCGAGGCCATCCCGCAGGGCCAGGCGCGGGTCGACGTCCTGCCGCCCTTCGCCGGAGGGTGAGCTAGCCTCGGGCCCGGCTGTGGGGCCGCGATCTGGCCGAGGGCCGGCTGCCGGAGGTTTGCTTCTGGGCCCGGCCGCTGGCTGTTGGCCCGGCTGCGGGCTCGGGTGCTGGCCCGGCACGCAGCCCGCGCCTCGCAGCGTGCGCCGGCGAGGTCGGCGCACGAGATCAGGCGCGCCCCGTCCACTGCGAGGTGCCGTCGGCGAAGATCTGCTTCTTCCACACGGGCAGTCGCATCTTGACGGCCTCGATGAGGTCGTCGAGCACGCGCAGGGCCTCGGCGCGATGGGAGGCCGAGACCGCGGCGCCGAGGGCGATATCGCCGACCTCGAGTCGGCCGGAGCGGTGGGCGAGGGCGATCTTGCACGCCCCGCTGCCGCGTCCGGCGGCCTCGGCGACCTCGCGGATGACCTCGCCGGCCTGCGGATGTGCCTCGTACTCGATGGCCGTCACGTGCCGGGCTTCGTCGTGGTCGCGCACCTGGCCGCGGAACGTGACGACGGCGCCCGTGCTCGAATCGTCGACGAGCTCAGCCAGGGTTCCCATGTCGATCGGCTCGGCGACCACGCTCGCCAGCGCGACAGCCGCGTCCGAGCCGTCGCTCCGGCCGCGGTTTTGCACGCGCCAGGTGGCCGCCTCGTGGGCCGACTGGCCGAATGGGGTGGAGTCGGGTGGGACGGGCCAGCGCTCGCCGTCGGCGGGGGCAGCATGCGCGGCGGAACCGGCACGTGAGGTTGATTCGTCATGCTCGGCGGAAGCGCCCCCGGCGTCGTCCGCGGCCTCCGCCTGGCGTAGCGGTGACTCGCCGCGCACCGCGGAAGCATTGCACGCGGTCGATTCATCGCGCTCGTCCTCCGGGTGATCGCCGTCGTCCAGCTGGTCGACTATGTGGGCGATCCGCGGGCCGACGGCGCCGACAGCGTCGCGCACGCCGCCGGGTGAACCCGGAGCGTTGACGACGAATGCCCGGGCGCCGCGGTGGGTGACGACGCCGGCGACGCCACGGGAGATCGCCGCCCCGGGCACGCGCGGATTGTCGCGCACGAGGTTCTCGATGCCGGGCATGCGCTGGGTGACGAGCCCGGCAGTCGCCTCAGGGGTGACGTCGCGGCTCGTCACTCCCGTGCCGCCGGTCGTCAAGACGACGCGCGCCCCGCCCTCGATGGCGCCGAGGATGACCCGGCGGATGGCGTCGATCGAGTCCGGGGCGAGCACCACGCCGCCGACGTCGCCGAACTCGCCGAGCAGGCCGGCTGCAAGCGGCCCGGAGACGTCCTCGCTCAGTCCGCGCGCGCAGCGGTCGGAGACCGTGATGACGGCAATCTTTGGTGGAGCGGCCCGTGGCGGGCCGGCGAAATGCTGGGGCATAGCCTTCAGTCTAGTCGCGGCTACGATGGGAGCATGAGCATCCGACCCCTCGTCCGGCTTCCCGGCGAGTCACCCTCGATCCCCGCGGTTGTCGGCGATGCGAGCGGAACCGCCGCGGCCGCCGCGCGCGGCGGCGCGATGGTGGACGGCCCGCCGCTGAGCCCCGAGCAGTACGCGCGCTACTCGCGGCAGATCATGCTTCCAGGCTTCGGCGAACGGGGGCAGCTGCGCCTGCTCGCCGCGCGAGCCCTCGTCGTCGGCGCGGGCGGTCTCGGGTCGTCCGCGCTCGCCTACCTCGCGGCGGCCGGCGTTGGCACGATTGGGATCGTCGACGACGACGCCGTCGAGACCAGCAACCTGCACCGCCAGGTCATCCACGACTCGGCCGGCGTGGGTGCGCCGAAGACGGCCAGTGCCGCCGTGCACCTGAGGGCGCTCAACCCGGACGTCCACGTGGTCGAGCACAGGCTGCGCCTGACCGATGCCAACGCCCGCGAGCTCATCGCCGGCTACGACGTTGTCCTGGATGGCTCTGACAACTTCCCGACGCGCTACGCCGTGGATGGCGCGTGCAGCGAGCTGTCGATCCCCGAGGTATGGGCCTCGATCCTGCGGTATTCGGCGCAGGTCTCCGTATTCTGGACGGGGCCTCGCGCCGCGGCGGCCGGAGCGCCGGACGTGTGCCTGCGCGACCTCTTCCCTCGCCCGCCAGCACCGGGGACGACGCCGAGTTGCGGCGAGGCCGGCGTGCTCGGGAGCCTGTGCGGCCAGGTCGGCTCCGTCATGGCGGGCGAGGCCATCAAGCTGCTGACCGGGACGGGTGAGCCGCTCATCGGGCGAGTCCTGGTCATGGACGCATTGAGATCGACGTACGAGGAGGTTCCTTTGGTGGCATGTGACGAGCGGCCCGCCGCGAGCGGGCCGGAACACGCGAGCGGGCCGGGAGGTGCCGGGCAGGGCAGCGCCGCGCCGGTAGGCGCCGGTGAGCAGGTGGGCGCCGGCGAAGGCGCCGTCGGCTCGTGCGACGTCGGCGAGCTGTCCAGGCTGCTGGCATCCGGTGAGCGCGACGTCGTCGTCCTTGACGTGCGCAAGCCCTACGAGCGCCAGATCTGCGCGATCGAAGGCTCGGTCCACATTCCGCTCGACGACGTGCTGGCCGACCCGCGGGCCGCGGCCCGTGCGCTCGGCGGCCGACCCGTCTACGTCTACTGCCTGTCCGGGGCGCGATCGGCCAGGGCCGCGCGTGCGCTCGCGGGCGTGGGCGCCGAGGTGACGAACGTGGAGGGTGGCATCCGCGCGTGGTGGACGCACATCGACCCGGCGATGCAGCGCTACTAGGCGGGGCGAACTAGATGATCGGTGTGAAGCGATGTTCGGTGTGAGCGGGGGCGAGTTCGTCGTCCTTGTGGTCGTGGCCGCGCTCGTGCTCGGGCCGCGGAACGTCGCGCAGGCAATGGCGGCCCTTCGCGCCGGGCTGGACAGGCTGCGGCAGTTCAGCGCGCGGCTTCGCGCCGAGACGAGCCTGACCGACGTCGACGGCGAAACGCTCCGGGCGCTGCGGGGGCTCGACCCGAGCCGCTACGACCCGCGCCAGATCGTCCGGCAGGCCGTGCGCGAGGAGGTGCGGGCGTGGATGGACTCGGCCGAGGCGGGCTCCGGGAAGCCAAGTCCGGCGCGGGCGGGAGTAGGCAGCGCTGGAACAGGTACCGCGGGAGATGGCGGCCCAGGGACGGACGACGCGGGAACGAGCGGCGCGCGGCCAGGTACCGCGGGAGCAGGCCGCGCAGACGACGCACGATCGGGCGCCGGCAAGCCGGGCGACGGCCCGACCGGTGCGGGCACCGCCGCGTCCAGCGGTGAAGACGGCGCCGCGACGGACGGCCCGGCCCGCAGTCGGCCGCAGGCAGATTGAAAATGCGGCCGCGCCTGGGGAGTATTGAGTAGCATTCGCAGCACTAAGGAGGATGCCATGAGGCCTTGGCATATCGTCGTTTTCGTAATAGTGGTGCTCATTGTCTTCGGCACCGCGAAGCTGCCCGACATCGCGAGATCGCTGGGGCAGTCGGCCAAGATCCTGAAAAAGGAGATGCGCGAACTCCAGGACGACGAGCCCTCCGGCGCCGCGCCGCCCACGCAGCCCACCGGCCACGCTCAGCCGGGCGGCTACTCGCAGCCAGCCGGCAATGCTCAGCCGGGCGGACAGTATGGCCAACCCCAGTCCCAACCCGGCGCGCCAGCCCCACACGACGGGCCGAACCACCAAGCCCCGCCGGCTGCCCCGCCGTCGCCCGACGCCCGGCCTCCGCAGCAGTAGGCCCGCGCTCCCGTGACACCCCGATCGTCCAACCCTGAAGGGCGCATGCCCATCCCCGACCACCTGCGCGAGCTGCGCGCGAGGTTCCTGCTCGCCGCGGCCGGGGTCGGGCTCGGCGCCATCGGCGGCTGGTTCGTCTGCGACCCGGTCCTGGACTTCATCCAGGCGCCCCTCGCGCGCGTCGCCGACGCCCGCACGCAGATCAACTTCCAGACGATCGGAGCCGCGCTGGACCTGAGGATCACGCTCTGCCTGTGGATCGGGTTCATCGTCACGTGCCCGTGGTGGATCTACCAGATCTGGGCGTTCATCAGCCCGGGCCTGCGGCGCAGGGAGAAGGCCTACGCGCTGTCCTTCGGCCTGGCGGGAATCGCGCTATTCGCTGCCGGTGCGGGCACGGGCGTGTGGCTTGCCCCGCGCGCGGTCGACATCCTCCAGTCCTTCGTGCCCGACGGCGCCGCCTCCCTGCTCCACGCCGACGCCTACATCCAGTTCTACATGCGCCTCGTCGTGGCCTTTGGCCTGTCCTTCTTGCTGCCGGAGGTTCTCGTGGCGCTGAATTTCCTGCGCCTGCTCTCCAGCCGGGCGATGCTGCGAGGGTGGCGGTGGGCCACCGTGATCGCCTTCGGCTTCGCCGCCGTGGCCAACCCGCTGCCGAGCCCGTGGCCGATGGTCGTGCAGGGGCTCGTCCTCGTCGCGCTCTACCTCGCCGCCGTCGCGATCTCGTGGGTCAACGAGCGCCATCGCGAGTACGGCTGGCGCCTGCGCCCGGGGCGAGCCGAAGCCTAGAGTCGACCGACGTCCGGGGCGAGCCGAAGCCTAGACGGTCGGCTCGGCCATTCGACCGCAGGCCTCACACCCTGGCGGCGCGCTCGCGAACCTCGGCGAGGAACTTCTTGCGCTGGTCCTGCGACGAATTGCCGATATTGCCCATGTTCGTCCACGTGCGACGCCGCACGCCGAGCTGGCGCACCGACGTATTGAGGAAGACGCCCTTGACGCCGTTGCCCGCGAAGAAGCGCAGGTAGAACGTCGGCGCGATCGACGTCGTGATGATCCAGGCGGACTTCACGTGGTCGAGCTTGCCCTTCAGCCCGCGGTTGGTGGAGACGTAGGCCCAGTTCTGCTTCATGACCTTGTCCACGAAGCCCTTGAGGATGGACGGTACGTTCGACCACCACACGGGCGAGATGAAGATCCAGGAGTCGCTGGAGTCGATGAGTTCCTTGTAGCGTTCGACGAGCGGGTCCAGCGTTTCACCCTTGCTGAAGAGCGCGAGTTCCTCGGTGGTGTAGCGCGGGTCGAAGCCGTCGGCGTACAGGTCGATGACGGTGTACTGGCGCTTTGCTCGCTCCAGCCCGGCCTTGACCTCTTCGAGGATGGCGTGATTGAAAGATCCTTCGTATGGATGGGCGTAGATGATAAGTGTCTGAGCCAAGATGAGTCCTTCCCTCGCGTGTTTGTGCTCGCTCATCAGGCTTGCACACGCGCGGGGCGTTCGGCTCTGCTTACGCGTTGGGCAGAGGCCCTTGCGAGGCCGGGGGCTCGTGTGGCCCTTTGCCTCGCTGGCGGCTCGGGTCGCCCGTCGAGGCAGCCGCGAGCCCTGCTCGGCCGGCTCAGCCTCGCTCGGCGCCCTCGCCCGCCTGCTCGGAGCGAATGCGAGTGGCGGCCTCGTCGTCGTCCTCGGCACGCAGGCGCGGCACGTTCGTGTTCTGCGGGCGCTTGCCGGCCTTGCCCTCGTAGAAGGCGCGGATGACGTCCATGTCCGCCTTGACGTCGCCGGTGAGCATGATGTTCCCACCCCAGCCAAAGGTGTGCGTGGTGGAGTCGATGAAGCCGAGTTGCAGCGGCAGGCCGGCCTCCGTGCAGATCCGGTAGAAGCCCGACTTCCAGTAGTCCTGGTTGGAGCGCGTGCCCTTGGGGGCGATGACCAGCGTGAACTCGTCGGAGGCATTGGCCTGTTCCACCACCGCGCCGACGACGCCGTTGCGCGCGCTGCGGTCCACCGCGATCCCGCCGACCCACCGCACGAGCGGCCCGACGATTGGATGCTTGACGGCCGAGTCCTTGACGAGGAACTTGTAGTCGCGCCCCGTGCGCCAGAAGGCGAGGATCATGAGGATGCCGTCCCAATTCGATGTGTGCGGCGCGCCAATGACCACCACCTTGTCCGGCAGCGGTTCGCTGACGAAGGTCCAGCGCGACAAGCGCAGGTACGTCGTGGCGATCGCCTTCTTCAAACCCATGCGTTCCTCCCGAGTGGCCGTCGCGCCCGGGCCGAAGAACGCCGGGGCCGTTGCAATGCCCCAGTTTACGCCAGGCCAGCGCCGACGGTAGGCGCGACGACGGCGAAGCGGCGCGCCTGGCGCCGCGCGCCAACGTCTTCGCCGTGCCCCGCCTGTGCCTTACGCCGGGCCAGCCGCCTCACTCTGGCTGCCACTTTCCGGACCAGCCGTCACCCTCACACCTGGCGCCGCGCGCCACCCTCACAGGAGGAAGGAGAAGACGGGGGAGTCGGGCTCGAGCTTCTCGATGTGCAGAGGCGAGGCGTCCATGCGCCTCAGGAGCTCGCCGATGCGGGTGGGGTCCTCGATCTCGATGCCGACCAGCGCCGGCCCCGTCTCGCGGTTGTTCTTCTTCGTGTACTCGAAGAGGACGATGTCCTCGCCGTCGGTGAGTACGCCGTCGAGGAAGTGGCGCAGGGCGCCCGGCTCCTGCGGGAAGGTCACGAGGAAGTAGTGGCGCAGCCCCTCGTAGACGCTCGAGCGCTCGACGATGTCGTCGTAGCGCGAGACGTCGTTATTGCCGCCCGACACCACGCAGGCGACCGGGCCCTCGGGAAGGTCCGGCAGGAAGCGCGCGACGGCCGTGCTGGCCAGGGCGCCCGACGGTTCGGCGATGATCCCCTCGACCTGGTAGAGCTCGAGCATTTCCGTGCACAGGGCGCCCTCGGGCACGGACACGACCTCGTCGACGAGCTCGCGCGCCAACTCGAAGGTGACATCCCCCACGCGCGCGACGGCGGTGCCGTCGGCGAATCCGTCAATGGACTCCAACGCCACGGGATGGCCGGCGTCGAGCGCAGCCTTCATCGACGGCGCGCCCTCGGGCTCGACGCCGATGACCCGCACGTCGGGATGGAACTGCTTGAGCCAGATGGCCGTGCCGGCCAGGAGGCCGCCGCCGCCCACAGGCACGACGACAGACGCCGGCTTTTCGCTGGCCTGCTCGAAGATTTCCTTGACCACGGTCCCCTGGCCCGCGATCGTGCGCGGGTCGTCGAAGGGGTGGACGTAGGTGGCGCCGGTCTGCTCGGCGTAGGCGACGGCGGCGGCCGAGGCCTCGTCGAAGGTGGCGCCGCCGATGATCTGCTCGATCCACGGCCCGCCGATGTCGCTGATGCGCGAGCGCTTCTGCCGCGGCGTCGTCGAGGGGAGGAAGACCTTGCCGTGGATCTTCAGCTGGCGGCAGGCGAAGGCCACGCCCTGCGCGTGGTTGCCGGCCGAGGCGCACACGACCCCGGCCTCCCGCTCGGCGGGCGACAGGCCGGAGATGACGTTGTAGGCGCCGCGCACCTTGTAGGAGCGGCCCACCTGGATGTCCTCCCGCTTGAGGAGCACGGGCTGGTGGCGCAGGCCCGAAAGTCGAAGGGAAAGGTCCAGCGGCGTGCGGCGAATGGTCTGGCCGAGTGTCTGTGCCGCGACGACGACGTTTACTCCGGTGGGAAGTTCGCTCATGGTTCAAGTGTGCCACTGACGCGGCGTCGAGTCCGCGAGCGACCACGGCAGGCCTGGCGCGGCCAGGCGGTGCGGCGTGGCACACTATTCGGGTGCCTCGCCTGCCCATGACCCGCCTGCGCGAGCTTCCGGTCCGGCTCGTCCAATTCGCCCTGACCCAGCTGGCCTGCTGCGCCTTCCCGATCGCGGTCTTCGTCGGCCTGGCCGCCACCGCCGTCGTGTGGTCGCGCTTCGATATCCCCGTGGCCCGCTACGACGCGCTGCTCGCCTACGTGGTCGTCGTCCAGGTGGCCTTCGTGGCACTGCGGCTGGAGACGTGGCGAGAGGTGCTGGTGATCTGCGCCTTCCACGTCATTGGGCTGGCGCTGGAGATCTTCAAGGTGAGCGTCGGCTCGTGGTCGTACCCCGACGCCGGCCTCGTGCGCCTGGCCGGCGTGCCCATCTTCTCCGGCTTCATGTACGCCTCGGTCGGATCCTACGTGTGCCAGGCTTTCCGGCGCTTCGACCTGCGCGTCGACGGCTTTCGCTGGTGGCCCGTCAGCCTGCTGGCGGTCGCGGCCTACGTCAACTTCTACACGCACCACTGGATTCCGGATGCGCGCTGGGTCATCGCCACCGGATTCGTCGTGGCCCTGTGGGGCAGCGTCGTGCGCTTCACCGTGGGCCCAGACCGGTACTGGATGCCCACCGCGGTGGCCTTCGTGCTCATCGGCCTCTTCCTGTGGGTGGCCGAGAACCTGGCGACGCTGCTGAGCGCCTGGCGCTACCCGGACCAGGAGGCCGGCTGGCAGATGGTGCACGTGGGGAAGCTCGGCAGCTGGGCGCTGCTCATCACCCTCAGCTTCGTGCTGGTGGCCGCAGTCAAGGCCAAGGAAGGCGTCTTCTACGGCGACGCCGCATCCCGGGCCGTCGATCGGGCCTAGGAAGCCATCCCGCAAGAAGGTCAATCCGTCGAGCGTCCGTCAACCGGCCCGCGAGTTGAAGGCCCGCCGCCCTGTCGAAGCAGGCGAAATATCCGGCGGCCGGGCGGTCCTTTAGCAAGAGGGCCCGCCGACCTGTCAAGCCCGAGCTGCCGCCCGTATCCTTGGTGCCATGGAAGCCGAGAACCTCGAATTCGAGTTTGAGCGCAAGTTCTTTGTGCGGGACCTGCCCGGCGAGGTCATCGAGTACGGCTCGAGCCAGGTCGTCGTCCAGGCCTACGTCTTTGCCCAGGACGGCTACGCCGTGCGCGTGCGCGTCACCTTCCCGCACCGCAGCATCGATTTTCCCGCCTTCGACGAGGCCGTCGACTGCCTCGGTGCCTACGAGCGCCGCCTCCTGGCCCGGCTCATGGACGAGTCGCACGGCGACGCCGCCGCGTCGATCGCCGTCAAGTCCCCGGCGGTGGCCGCCGAGCGCTACGAGATGGAATCCGAGCTCGACCTGGATGTGGCCACGCAGATCCTGCGGCGCAGCCCCAACATCATCCTCAAGAACCGCTACTCCCTGTGGTACGACGAGGACGGCTGGGAGTTCGACCTCTTCGCCGGCCAGAACGAGGGCCTCGTCGTGGCCGAATGCGAGAGGCTGGCGCCCGTGGTCGGCCTGAAGATCCCCGTCTTCTGCACGACGGAGGTTTCCGACGACTTCCGCTTCACCAACGACTACCTCTCCAAGGAACCCTGGCGCCAGTGGAAGGAGATGTACCTGGCCGAGCTCGACGAGCGCGGCCCGCACTTCATGGACATCCAGTAGGGAGCGTCGGTCGGTGAGGCTTCCGCCAGCGAGCCGCGCGCCGCTCAGCGCTTCGCGAACGCGCGTCAGCAGCGAGATAAGTCCGGAACGGAGGCTGTGATTGCGATAACGTAGGGGAACGTCGTAGGTGTGGCGATCGTCGCACCGTGGAAAGTGAGGAAGCTATGAGCGAGTCCGATATTCCCGAGCTGCCATCGGTTCCCCGAGGCAAGTCCCCCAGGAACGTCGTCGTCATGGGAGTGGCGGGATCCGGTAAGACGACCATCGGCATGATGCTCGCCGGCAAGTTGGGGTTCGTCTATGCCGAGGGCGACGAGTTCCACACCCAGGCCAATAGGGACAAGCAGCACGCCGGCATACCGCTCAATGATGAGGACAGGCAGCCGTGGTTGGAGTCCATTCGCGACTGGATGCGTACGGAGAACGCGGTCGGGCATTCGACCGTCGTCTCGTGCTCGGCACTCAAGCGCAAGTACCGTGACATCCTGCGCGAAAGCGGCAGTCGCACGATATTCGTCCACGTCGCCCCGCCGCGCGACCTTAACGAAGAGCGCATCCGTAGCCGCATCGGCCACTTCATGAATCCGGATCTCCTGGTCGACCAGTACGCGACACTGGAGGACCTCGAGCCGGACGAGGACGGCTTCGTCGTCGACGACCCGGGCGCGCCCGAGGACGTCTTCTACTCGGCGTACGTCGGGCTCGTCGAGCTTCCATAGGAGGCGCGGGCGTCCGTAGTCGGCCGGGCGCCCGCACAGGCGCGAGCGCCCGCTACCGGGCGAGCCGCAGGGGTCGATGCCCGTCGACGGCGCAGGCGTTTTTAGGTCACACGTAAACGCTCCCAGGATTTGCTCAGAAAGCACTGTCATCATTAATCTATGTGAAGTTCGCAGAGGACGTTTTTGGTACCGAAGCCGAAGATCCTCGGCGGCACAACTCGATAAGGCTTGCGCCCCCGTCGTGGTGTGCGCAATGGCAAGATGCTTCCATCCCAAATGAGGTGAGCGTGTGGGATCCCGGAATCCTTGCCTAATCTGCCGGGTGGTGTGAGTATGTTGCTATCCGTACTCACACCGCCCGGCCCTTTTGTGCCCCGTTTGCCCACCAGATAGCACGAGCCACTCCCGCACGAGATAGCACGAGACACCACATGACCGATCAGTCTTCACTCATCCACCCGTCCGCCCCCGAGTTCCTTTCCGCCGTCGCGCTGTTTTCGGCTCCGGTCGATGTCGAGGCCGCCGTCGCGCGCATTCGCACGCTGTGGAACGAAGAGTTCGACGCCGAATGGGAGGAGGTCCAAGGCGGCCGAATCCTGCGTTTCGTGCTGGAGGACGTCCTCGTCCTGACGACGCCGGTGGCGTCCGTGCTCACGCCCGAGCGCGGCCAGTTGCCCGAGCACGCCTTCCACGTGGCGATCACGTGCTATGCGCCCCTGGAGGCGGACAAGCTGCCGGGCGGCGGCACGCAGGTGGCGCGCGAGCCCGAGGCCGCCTCGGGCGCGGGCGGCGACCGAGCCGAGGAGCGGGCACGCGAGGTCGACGACCTCCTGCCCGAGCCGGTGCGCCGCCGCAAACGCGCGCTGGCCTCCCACGTGGTGCTCACCGAGCTGGCCGACGCCCTCATGCGCGAGGAGGCGGCCGTCGGACTCTTCCGGCCGGACCTCGGCGTGGTCCAGCCGCCCGAGATGGTCATCGAACTGGCCGACCTGCTCGGGCGGGGCCAGGCGCCGCTGCCCCTGTGGGTGGGCGTGCGCACGGGCCGGCCGGGCCTGGCCTTTGGCCGCACGCTCGGCATGCCGCTGTTCGGCCACCTCGACCTCGAAGTCGTCCAGTCGGCGCGCACGGAGGAGGAGATCTACGCGATGCTCGCCAATATCGCCGACTACGTCATCGGCTCGGACACTCACATCCTGCCGGGCCAGAGCGTCGGCTACCGCGAGGGCGACGAGCTGGCGGTCTCGCAGGCCGTCAGCGAGGCCGACGGGGCGCCCGTGCTTCGCATCGACTTCTAGGGGCGGTAGAATCTCCCAGGATCGTCGAGCGATCGGCGGTCTCGGCGCGCTCGGCGAGCGTGCGCGCCGGCTTCCGTGGTGGCAGCGCGGGGCGAACATGTGAAAGGAGTCATGTGCGCCGCTTCGACGTCGTCGCCATATGCTTCGTCGCCTTCCTCCTGCTGTCCAATATCGGGGCCACGAAGCTCATAGGATTCGATATCGCCGGATGGCACCTCGTCTTCGACGGGGGCGCGATCCTCTTCCCACTCACCTACATCCTCGGCGATGTGCTCTCCGAGGTGTACGGCTTCGCCGCGACCCGCCGCGTGGTCATCACGGGCTTCGTCGTGCAGTTCATCGCCTCGGTGACCTTCTGGCTCGTCCAGATCGCGCCCGCCGACGACGCCTACGCCAACCAGGAGGCCTTCGAGGCCGTGCTCGGCCAGGTGCCGCGCTTTGTGGCCGCCTCGCTGCTGGGCTTTCTGGCCGGCCAGCTGCTCAACTCCTTCGTGCTTGTGCGCATCAAGGAGCGCTACGGGCAGGGGCGTCTGTGGGTGAGGCTGCTCGGCTCGAGCGTCGTGGGCGAGTCCGTGGACTCGGTGATCTTCTGCACCGTCGCCTGGGTTGGTAATGTCCCGGCCAGCGTGCTGCTGGTCTACATGGTCACCGGCTTCGTCTACAAGGTGGCGATGGAGGCGGTGCTGCTGCCCTTCACCTACGCGGCCGTGGCCTGGGTGCGCCGCACGGACGGCCCGGCCTCAAGCGGCCGGCCCGCCGCGGGCGAGCAACCTGCCAACGCGGACGCGCGCAGCGAGGAGACACCATGACCTTTACGCTTCACGTCCACGGCCCCCGCCTGGCGCGCACGGGCACAATCCACACGCCCCACGGCGACATCGACACGCCGGCCTTCATCCCCGTCGGCACCAAGGCCACGGTCAAGGCCGTCCTGCCGGAGTCGGTCGCGCAGACCGGTGCCCAGGCGGTCCTGGCCAACGCCTACCACCTCTACCTCCAGCCCGGGCCGGACATCGTCGACCAGGCCGGCGGGCTCGGTGCCTTCATGAACTGGCCCGGCCCCACCTACACGGACTCCGGCGGCTTCCAGGTGCTCTCGCTCGGCTCGGGCTACAAGAAGGTGCTTTCGGCCGAGTTCTCCGGCTCGTCGCGCGCCGACACGCACGTGGCCCCGTCGAAGGAGCGACTGGCCGACGTCGACGACGACGGCGTGTGGTTCCGCTCCCACATCGACGGGTCGAAGCACCGCTTCACGCCCGAGGTCTCCATGGGCATCCAGCACCGGCTCGGCGCGGACATCATCTTCGCCTTCGACGAACTGACGACGCTGCTCAACTCGCGCGGCTACCAGGAGCAGGCCCTGGAGCGCACCCGCCTGTGGGCGATCCGCTGCCTGGCCGAACATCGGCGCCTGACCGAAGAACGCGCGGGCAGGCCGTACCAGCAGCTCTTCGGCGTCGTCCAGGGTGCCCAGTACGAGGACCTGCGCCGCAAGGCCGCCCGCGACCTGGGCGCGATGGAGGTCGACGGCCAGCGCTTCGACGGCTTCGGCATCGGCGGTGCGCTGGAGAAGGAGAACCTGGGGCGGATCGTCGGCTGGGTCAGCGAGGAACTGCCCGAGGACCGCGCCCGCCACCTCCTGGGCATTTCCGAGCCGGACGACTTCTTCGCCGCTGTCGAGGCTGGCGCCGACACCTTCGATTGCGTCAACCCCTCGCGCGTGGCGCGCAATGCCGCGATCTACTCGCCGGACGGCCGCTTCAACGTCACGCGCTCGCAGTTCAAGTGCGACTTCGCGCCGCTCGTGCCCGGCTGCGAGTGCTACACGTGCTCGAACTACTCGCGCGCCTACGTCCACCACCTGTTCAAGGCCAAGGAGATGCTTTCCTCGACGCTAGCCACGATCCACAATGAGCACTTCACCGTGCGACTCGTGGCGGGCATCCGGCAGGCCATCGCCGACGGGGCCTACGCCGAGTACAAGGCCGACGTGCTCGGGCGCTTCTACGCGAGGCGGCGGGGCGAAGGCTGAGGCGGCGGGCCGGAGATTGTGGC
>JAUMUM010000003.1:127434-162578 GCA_030530685.1 Actinomycetaceae bacterium
AGCGGGGGTGGCCGGGCGGCAGCGGGGGTGGCGTGCCGCCCGGCAGAAAGCCCGGCGCCGGGGCGGAAGTCGAGGGCGTCCGCGAGAACGCCGAGCCGGGCGCCTTGCCGCGACCTCCTCGCGCGGTGTCTGCATGGTGAGACGGGAGGGGCGCCCGACGGCGCCGGTCGCTCTCCGCGAGATGCCCGTGGCTCACCGCGAGATGCCGGGCCTCGCGCCGGAGGCTCGGGCCAGTCGACGCAGCGCATGGACAATCGAATGGCGCATGGTCAATCCGACCGTTGAGGCGCGCGGGACACGTCCGTTATGGTTACTCGTAAACCTGGGTTGGGTGTGGGTCGGGGCAGCGTCGGGCCTGTGAAAGGCGACATTCGAAAGGACGCATATGCGTAGAGCATCCCAAGCGGCCACGCGCAGGCGCCCGGCGGTCGCGGCGGCCGTGGCGCTGACCGTGCTCGCCTCTTGCGGCCTGACGCAAAGCCAGGGCGCGGGCGGCGCGGTGGCGATGGCCAGCCAGGCCTCGGGCTCAAGTTCGGCCACCGTCTCGGGCTCGGCCAGCAGCAAGGCTTCGGCGCCTCCGGCCGATACGCTGGCGAGCCGCCAGGCCTCGGCGGGCGACGGCGATATTACCTTCCGCGTGGATGTGACCTCCGTCGAGGTCGACGGCGACCTGACGACCGTCCGCTTCACCGTGACGAATCTTGGCAAGAGCGACTCCTGGACCGTGGGCAGTTTCTTCGGGCACGGGAGTGCCGAGTGGAACACAAGCGGGCTCATGCTCTTTGCGGGTGACACCCGCGAGGTCTACAGATCTGTCGAGGTCGATGGCGAGTGCCTGTGCTCGCGCCAATACGAGGGTGGCGAGTACCCCGAGCTGGACAACATCTCCGCGGGTGAATCCCGGGAGTTGGCGACGAGTTTCGCGGCGGTGCCCGAGGACGTTCAGACGGTTTCGGTTGCCATTCCCGGTGTGGGTTTGATCGCCGGCCTACCGGTGACGAGGAAGTGAGGCAGGTGAACGCCATGATTCGACGCATGCGCGCGGTGGCCCTCGTCCTGGTCGCGGCACTGGCACTTTCGGGCTGCTCGTCGTCGAACTCGACGGGGTCGTCCGATTCTTCCGGTGGCGGCGCGAAACCTTCGCCTCAGGCCGAGTTGAAGCCGGTGGCGAAGGCGACCGGCAAGGAGGACCCCCACATCCACGCGGACATCAACTCCGTGACAGTCAGCGGTGGCATGACCACGATCAACTTCACCGTCTACAACGACAAGGCCGAAAAAGGCATAGGAGGCCACTGGCAGGTGGCGGACCGCTTTGCCACGGAAGACTATGTGGCCCCCGTCGACGATCAGGGCAACACCGCCGAAGACCACAGCTTTGCCAACCACGAGTCGACCAACGGCGTGAAGCTGGAGGATCCCGACTCCAAGACCGTCTACAGGCCCGCCTATGATTCGGCGATGCGCTGCCTGTGCTCGACCGACCTGGCAACCGTGCTCATTCCCCAGGGTGGCCAAGCCGTGCTCTACGCTTCCTACGCCCCACTGCCCGAGGGCGTAGACAAGGTGACCGTCACATTCCCCGGCTTCGACCCGGTGGAAAACGTGCCCGTCACCCGTGATAAGCCGGCCGCGGCGGTAACCGCTAAGAGCCCGACCGATCAGCACGTGCTGGCCAGCCGCTCCACCGTCGCCGACGTCCAGAAGGCCACGGTGGAACTCAACTCCGTCATCGACGCCAACGGCTCCACCTTCGTTAGCTGGAGCGTGACGAATAACGATGACAGCAGGATCCAAGTCTCCGATGCGTTCTCTTCGGGCCGGTACGAGTCGGCCGTCGACGAGAGCGGTGGCAGCGGGGATTCTCACGGCGATGTGGCCAACGGCGTCGTCTTGGTCGATGGTGCGAACCGTCACGCCTACCACGTGGCCTACGACAAATCCGAAGACTGCCTGTGTTCGGACGACCTGAGCGCCGCGTTCATCTCGCCGGGGCAGACGGTGACGTTCTTCGCGACTTTCGCTCAGCTGCCCGAGGGCACCGACTCGGTCGCAGTGCACATCCCGACGGCGGGAGTCTTCGACAACGTTCCTGTCACCCGCGTCGGCGACCGCGCCTCGCCGAGTGAGGACTCGAAGGGCAGCGGTGACCCCAGGGTGCCCAAGGTCGGTATCGTCGCGCCCAGGCTGGACACGATCCTCGTCACTTCCACCGACGACGACGCCTCGACGACGACGCGCCTGCCGGGCGGCGTGCGCACCACCCTGGCTGGAGATGTGAACTTCGAGGTGGACTCCGACCAGTTGACCGACCGTGCCAGACAGATCCTTGACGGCCTGGCCGAGGAGTGGTCGGACGAGCCGCCCGAGGCTGTGACGATCATCGGGCACACCGACTCGGTGGCCGACGACGCCCACAACCTCGACCTGTCCAAGCGCCGCGCCCAAGCGGTGGCTGACTACCTCGGCGGCAAGGTCCCCGGCCTGGACATTGCCGTGGACGGCAAGGGCGAAAGCCAGCCCGTCGCCGATGAGTCCGGCGACAACGTGGACGCTGCCAGGGCCGCCAACCGGCGCGTCGAAATCACGGCGAAAACGTCGTCCTCCTCAACCGACGGTCCTTTCTCTCCAACCGGCGGTGAAGACGGCGACGGTGAGCCTGACGGCCGTGACGGCTCCGGAAACCCGAGCGGCGCCAGTTCCCCCGACAACGGCGCCAGCTCCACCAGCGGCTCTGGCAGCGGAGACTGACGCTCGAGCCGCCAGGGCGCGGTGCCTCCGTTTTGTGTGTGGGCGGAGGCACCGGCGCCCATCTTCTTGGCGCACCGGCTCGCCCGGTGCGGCTTTGATGTCGGCAGCCGAGGAACGCGCGGCGCTACACGGACGGCAACCCCTCAGAACTCGCGGCCGGAGGCCTCCTTCAGGGCGTTGAACTGGGCCTCGTCGGGAAAGCCCTGCACGGACCAGCGCGGCGGCCACACATTGTCCATCGGCGAAATGCCCTCGTGCCACACGTCGCGCGCCACCTGGGAGCGCAGCAGCACGATCTCGCCGCGGTCCGGGCTCCAGGGCTCGCGCGGGCGCTCGCGGACGAAGGCGATGTAGTCCGTATCCGGCAGCGAACCGTACCCGTCCGTCGACCCCCAGCGCGTGCACGAGGCGGTCAGATCCCCGGAGCGGATCGCCTCGAAGTCGGCGAGCACCCCGAAGTCGCCCGGCCACCGCTCCATGGCCCTGACCTGCGCGCCGTAGATGCGCTCGCGGGAGGAGGTGCGCATCTTCGACAGGATGCGCGCGGCCGGATGGTCGGGCATGGGAATCCACTCGCTCCAGCCGTCCTGGCTGACGACGTGCGGCAGGGGATAGATGATGTCCGGCCCCACCCTGCCGGCTAGGGTGCGGAAGAGGCCTGCCAGGCCCGGGTCGTCCGCCATGACAATGAACATGGACGTGCGGCTGGCCGGAACGAACAGGGGTAGGGAGTCGTAGACCTTCCCCAGGGTTTCGTTGAGGAAAAGCGCCGTGTCGACATCCATGAACCACGAGCTTTCGTAGTTTCCCGGGCCGTCGAACTCGAAGATCTGGCAGCCGTCGATCTCGCGGTGGTGGACCTGCACCGAGGTTTGTTCGCGGGACTTGCCCCACAGGCGCAGGCGCATGACGGCGCTCTCGAAGAGCGGCCCGATGTCCGCGGGCAGGCCGAGTTTTTCGGTGTCGGAAAAGTACATGGGGGTGATCGTGTTCGGACCGTCGATGGCGATGCCCGTGCCGATGAACGGGGTCATGGGTACGTAAATGATCGAGTCGTCGCGCGAATGGTCGTGGGAGACGACGAAGAAGTCCGCACTGCGCACGATCGGCATGAGCTTTCGCAGGATGCCCTCGTCTTCGTCGGGAGAATCCTGCGCGCCGTCGGCCTCGGCCTCCGTGGGCGAGGACGCGGAAGTGGCCGCCTCTGGGCTCGATGCCTCGGGTGCGGTCTCCTCGCGGGCTGCCGGCTCCGCCCCGGCCACGCCGATGGAGATGAGCCGCACGAGCAGGGCCTTGCGCTCGGCCTCGGGCTTGGCCTCGTCGATCATCTGGCCGGGCCGGAAGCGGAACGTGCGCCCATCGGGCAGGAGGATGTCGAGCCATTCGCCGTCGGCGTTGATGAAGGCGCCGCTGAGTTCGGGGTGGGCGGTGGCAACCTCGATTGCCCAGTCCATGAAAGCCATGTGCTCATTGTCCAACGAAATGGCACGATCCGTGCATACCCGTTCATTACCGGCGTGAAGGCACCCGATTCGGTCCCCATCCGCCCGCGTTGGCATAGTGGCTCCGAGGGCAATATATTTGCGTTGAGAACAACCTTTCGCGCTCGAACGCCCATCGCCGCAGGTTCCCCCGCCCGTTGCGATCGGGGCCGGGATGATCCGCGCGTAATCGACATATCCCGGAGGAGGTTTCAGGGTGTCTTTGTGGCGCAGGCGCAGTCGCGATCGCGACAGCGAAACGCCCCGGAAGAAGTGGACTGTGTCAAAGCGCACGCAGCGCATCGTTTCGGCCGGTGCGACTGCGGCGATTGTCGCTGGCTACATCGCGGCGGTTTCCTCGGCCGACGGCATCGATCGCGCGGAGCTCTCACTGAACGACGGCGGCGTATGGGTGACCAATCACGCCTCGCGCCTCGTGGGCCACCTCAACTACCCCTCACTGTCCATCGACGCGGGCGTGCGCGCCGACTCCGCGAAATTCGACATTTTCCAGGAAGACGATACGGTGCTCGTGCGCGATTACGACGCGGGCACCCTCACGCCGGTCGACGCCGCCAAGGTTTCCATGGGCACGCCCCACAGCCTGAATGAAACCGACACGGTGGCCTTTGGCGGCGGCAACATCGGCATGCTCGACAGCCAGGCGGGCAAGGTGTGGGCCACGCCCGCCGACGAGCTGGCCGGATTTGACTCCGCTACCGCCAAGCCCGGCCTGACGGGCATGGCCGGCGGTGCGATCGCCGTCGGCAAGGACGGCTCGGTTCACGCCGCGTCCACCGAGTCGCGCGCGTGGGCGTCCATGGTCGTCGAAGGCTCGACGTTTCGCGTCCAGAAGTACGCGCTGCCCGACGGCGTCGCCCACTCCGAGGACCTCCAGATCGCAGCGGTGGGCAAGAAGCCGGTGCTCCTGGCCGGCGACTCGGGCACCGTCGTCCTTCCCAGCGGCCGCGAGGTCGACCTCGGCGACACGAAGAACCTCCAGCTCCAGCAGTCCGGCCCCGAATCCGACGACGTCCTCGTCGCCTCGGCGAGCACCCTCTACAAGGTGTCGCTGTCCGACGGCGACATCGAGAAACTGCCGGCCGACCCGGACGACGCCGCGAGCGCGGGCTCGCCGTCCAGGCCGGTCTTCCACCAGGGCTGCTCGTACGCGGCGTGGGCCGGGACCGGGCGCTTCGTGCGTGACTGTCCCGACGACTCCGACGACCTGGCCAACGCGGTGCCCACCCTGAAGACCACCAGCGCGGCCGAATTCCGCACCAATCGCAGGATCATCGTGCTCAACGACGCGGCCACGGGCAACGTTTGGCTGCCGGACAAGGACATGGTGCTCGTCAACAACTGGGACGACGTCAATCAGAACAACGAGGTCGAAGACGAGCAAAACGACGACAGCACGGACCTCAACACGCAGCAGCAGGACCCCGACCGCCAGGAGGAGAACCATCCGCCGGAGGCGGCCGACGACACCTTCGGCGTGCGCCCGGGCCGCACGACGAGCCTGCCGGTGACCGCCAACGATACGGACCAGGATGGCGACGTCCTGACCGTGTCGGCTACCTCGGAGCCCGGCTTCGGCACGGTGCGGCCTTCGCGGGGCGGCCAGGCGCTCCAGGTCGACGTGCCCGAGGACGCCACGGGATCGACGACCTTCACCTACGAGGCCGACGACGGCCGCGGCGGCGTCGACCAGGCGACCGTCACGCTGGAGGTGCATCCCTTCGGCGTCAACGCCCCACCCGTCCAGCAGATCCAGACCACGGCCAAGCTGTCCTCCGGCGGCGAGACCACGCTGCAGGCGCTCGGCGACTGGGTGGACCCCGACGGCGATCCCATCTACCTGCAAAGCGCCGTCGGCGAGGAGGGCCTGAGCGTCAACTTCGAGGAGACGGGCACCATCAAGGCCAAGGACCTCAACCTGGGGCCGGCTACGCGCAGGGTCAAACTCGCGGTCTCCGATGGCTCGCAGACCAGCGAGGGCGAGCTGGCCATGGACGTGACCGAGGGCGTCAATCACCCTCCGCGGGCCAACGCCGACTACGTGCGCGTGCTCGTGGGCGAGTCCGGCACGGTCGATCCGCTGGCCAACGACGTCGACCCCAACGGCGAGCAGCTGAGCCTGGTCGGCACGGGGCCGGCGCCCGAGGGCCTGACCGTCAAGAGCACGCCGAACCTGGGCAACATCACGGTTTCCTCCGACACGCCCGGCACGCGGTACCTGACGTACTTCGTTTCGGACGGCCCGAGCACGTCCACCGGGATCATCCGGGTCGACGTCGTCGAGTCCGATGCGCAGTCGCCGCCCGTGGTCGAGGACGACATCGCGCTGCTGCCGAGCGGGAGCCAGGCGCTCATCGACGTGCTGAGCAACGATTCCGACCCGGCCGGCGGCGTCCTCACACTCCAGTCGGTGGAGCTGGAGGACGGCTCGCCCCTGGTCGTCTCACCCGTCAACCACGAGCTCGCGCGCGTGACTGCGCCCGGCGGGCTGAGCGAGCCGACGCACGTGACCTACACGGTGTCCAATGGCGCGGCGTCGGCGTCGGCCCGCATCATGGTCATTCCCGTGGCCGCGCCGGATACGAGCCAGGCGCCGCAGCTCGTCGACGACCAGCTGACGGTGCGCGCCGGCGACGTCGGCTCCGTGGCGGTGCTCGACAACGACCACTCGCCCGGCAAGCTGACGATGACGGTGGCTTCCGAGCTCCAGCATTCCACCGACCCGCAGCTGGGCGAGCCGTTCGTCTCCGATAATGTCGTGCGCTTCCGCGCCGGTCAGAAGACCGGGTCGACCCGCCTGGTCTACACGGTGCGCGACTCGCTGGGCAATGTGTCCTCGGCGAATGTGACCGTCAACGTCCTTCCCGTCGACGAGGAGAACAACACGGCGCCCAGCCCGCCGAACGTGACGGGGCGGGCGATCGTCGACCAGTCGGTGACGATCCCGGTGGCCCTCGACGGTATCGACGCCGAGGGTGACTCGGTCGAGATCGTCGGCCTGGGCGACTCGCCGAGCCTCGGCGTGGCGGACATCGGCACGTCGTCGATCACGTACACGCCCAGCCAGCCGGGCACAGACAGCTTTACGTACACGGTGCGCGACAGCCTGGGCAAGACCGCGACGGCGCGCGTGCGCATTGGCGTGGCTCCGCAGCCGGGGGCGAACCAGGAACCGGTGACCACGAAGGACCAGATCCTTGCCAGGCCGTCGACGAATGTCCTGGCCACCGTCACGGACAACGACATCGACCCCGACGGCGACCCCGTCTCGCTCGTGGCGGATTCGGCCGCGAGCGACGAGTCGAGCGTCGGCCTCAGGCAGCGCGGCAACGCGATCGTCGTCTCCACCCCGAAGGCGGAGGGCTCCTATCCGGTGCGCTACCGGATCAAGGACGGCCGTGGCGGCTTCGCCGACGGCCTGCTGACCGTCAACGTTTCGGCCGACGCACCTCACGTGGCCCCCGTCGCGCGAGACGACGCCGTCGCGCACAAGGACGCCTACGGCAAGAAGAAGGTCGCCGTCAATGTTCTGGCCAACGACGAGGACAAGGACGGGGACATCCTCGAATCCACGGTCTCCTCGAAGGACCCCGGCGTGAAGGTCAACTCGGACAAGTCCCTGACGATCGACACCGACGCGAAGCCGCGCGTCGTGCTCTACACGGTCAAGGACCCGACGGGCCTGGAGTCCTCGGCGATCGTGCGCGTGCCGAGCAATACGGAAAACGAGCCGACCGTCGACCCGGACAAGGTGCCGATCTCCGTCGAGGCGGGCAAGACGAAGACCATCAAGATTAACGACTTCATCGTGTCCAAGCCGGGCACCTCCGTGATCATCACCGACCCCGAGCATGTCCAGGCCTCGGTCGGCTGGGACGGCAACCCGCTCGTCGTCGACGAGCGCACGTTGAAGTTCACGCCGCTCAAGGACTTCTCCGGGCCGACGTCGATCACGCTGGAGGTCACCGACGGCAAGGAGCGCAATGACTCCAGCGGAACCGTCAAGCGCCTGACCCTACCCATTGAGGTCAAGTCCAGCGGCAACCGGCCGCCGGTATTCACGCCCACCAAGGCCGTGGTCGAGGCGGGCGGCGACAAGGCCGCCATCGACCTGGCGTCGATGACCACGGACCCGGATGCGGGCGACGACCCCTCAACCTTCTCCTACCGGGTCACCGGCAAGGTCGACGGTGTCAAGGCCGACGTGGCCGGCTCGAAGCTCACGCTTTCGGCCCAGTCCGGGGCTTCGGCCGGCACGACGGGCTCGCTCCAGGTGACCGTCTCGGACGGCAAGTCCGAGACCACCGGCACCCTTCCCGTCGAGGTCGTCACGACGAACAGGCCACTCATCCAGGTCGGCGAGATCTCCCGGACGGTCGACGCGGGCGGCACCGTGAAGGTCGACGTGGCCGCCGAGGCCACCAATCCGTTCCCCGACGAGCCCCTCAGGCTCGCCGGCCAGCCGTCCGTGATCTCCGGCCAGGCCAGCGTCCGGGCCTCGGGTACGGTGCTGGAGATCTCAGCCCCGCAGGGTGCTTCGGGAGAGGCGCTCGTCGGCTTCCAGCTCGCCGACAAGACGGGCGACGCCTCCCGCACGGTGCGCGGCACGGTGCGCCTGACGATCAACGGCCGCCCCGACCCGGTCTCCAATGTCACGGCCGAGGTCGTCGACAAGAACTCGGCCGTGGTCAAGTGGACCAATGGCTCGCCCAACGGCTCGCCGTTCACGAAGTTCACCGTGCATGACCTGACCGACGGCGACACCACCGACTGCCCCGTGGGCTCGCAGTGCGTCATCTCCGGGCGCACCCTGGGCAAGAAGCACTCCTTCGAGGTCGTGGCCCACAACTCGGTCGGCGCCTCGGACGCGGCGCGCTCGGGCGAGATCATGATGGACGTCGCGCCGGCCACGCCGGGCCCGCCAACGGCCAGTGCGGGCGACGGGACCGTGACGTTCACCTGGAGCCCGTCGGCCTCCGACGGCTCGCAGGTCGACCACTACGTCGTCAACGTGACCGGGCTGGGCTCGCACACGGTGTCGGGCACGAGCCTGCAGCTCGATTCGGCCGCGGGCGTGCGCAACGGCCAGCAGTATTCGGCCACCGTCACGGCCGTCAACCGGCAGGGCAACTCGGGCACGTCGCCGGCGTCCAATGCGGTCACGCCCTTCGGCCGGCCGGGCTCGTTCACGGCGTCGGCCGAGAACACGACGATCGGCCAGTCCGGCTCTGCCGGGAAGGTGCGCGTCAGCTGGACGGTGCCGGATGGCAACGGCCGGCCAATCGAGTCCTACACGATCACACCGAGCGTGGGCAGCCCCGTGCGCATCTCCGACCCCAACGCGACGAGCCACATCTTCGACATTCCGTATTCCTCGGCGCCCGTGTCCTTCACGGTGACCGCCACCAATAGCTCGGCCTCCGGCTCCTCGACGTCCAGCAACGCGGCGTCCGTCACCGTCAAGGGCGCCCCGAGCGCGCCGTCGGGCGGTTCCGTGCGCGCGACGGGCAACTCCGGGCAGCTGGCCGTCACCGCCCCGAGCGGCGGCACGGCCAATGGCTGGACGCAGGGCGAGATCTTCTACCAGATGTCCGTCAATGGCGGCGCGTGGCAGCCGGTCGGCGACATCACGGGCCAGCGCAATGGCTCCGATGTCTCGGTCGCCTTCCGCGCCGTGGCCACGTCCAACGGGCAGCGCTTTGCCGGGCCGTCGTCGGCGGCCGTGCAGGCGGTCCCGTACGGTCAGCCCGTCAGCCCGTCCATCTCGTGCACCCCGCAGGGGTCCCGGCTGGCGTGCTCGTGGCAGGGCGGCGATCACGCCGGGCGCAGCGGGCGGTTCCTGCTCAGCAGCGACGGCGACACCCGGGAGGTGCCCGCCAGCGGGTCGATGGAGGTCAACGTGCGCGACCTCAGAGACTGGAAGGTGTGCGTGAGGGCCGAGCAGACCAGCCCCTCGTCCCAGAAGGCCGACAAGAAGTGCGTGGACGAGGACGACGACTGATGCGCCGGGCCGACGGCGGCCCGGCGCCTCGCACACCGGGCGGAAGAATCGAGACGAATACGCATGCCGAAGGAAGACGAATGTCCCAAACGGAACAGGTGACCGAGCAGAACGCGCGCTGGTTCGAAGGAACCTTTTCACGCATCGCGGCCAATGTCGGCCAGGCCCTCCTCGGCAAGGACGAGGTCGTGCGCCTGGCCCTGACATGCATGTTCGCCGGTGGGCACCTCCTGCTGGAGGATGCCCCGGGCACGGGTAAGACGGCGCTCGCGCGCTCCTTGGCCGCCACCGTCCAGGGCAGCCACTCGCGCATCCAGTTCACACCCGACCTGCTGCCCTCGGACATCACCGGCGTAACCATCTACGACCAGAAGACGGGCGAGTGGAACTTCCACAAGGGCCCCATCTTCGCCTCCATCGTCCTGGCGGACGAGATCAACCGAGCCTCGCCCAAAACCCAGTCGGCGCTCCTGGAGGTCATGGAGGAGTCGAGGGTCACGGTCGACGGCGTCGCCCACGAGGCCGGCCGGCCGTTCATGGTCATCGCCACCCAGAACCCCATCGAGCAGGCGGGAACCTACCCGCTTCCCGAGGCTCAGCTCGACCGCTTCCTCATCAAGACCTCCATCGGCTACCCGGACCGGGAGGCCGGCATCGAGATCCTCAAGGGAGCGGCCTCGCCGGACCGTTCGAAGTCCCTGCCGCCCGTCATCTCGACCTCGGCGGTGGGCGACATGTCGCACATGGCGGCCTACACGTACGCCAACGCCGCCGTGCTCGACTACGTCCAGCAGCTCGTCGAGGCCACCCGCGCCTCGAAGGACGTGCGCATCGGCGTGTCCACCCGCGGGGCGATCGCCATGGTCCGCACGGCCCGCGTCCGCGCGCTGACGCAGGGGCGGCACTTCGTGCTGCCCGACGACGTCAAGGCGCTGGCCCAGCCGGTCTGGGCGCACCGCATCGTGCTCGACCCCGACGCCGAGTTCTCCGGCGCCACCCAGGAGGAGGTCATCTCCCGCGCGCTGACGGATGTCCCGGCTCCGACGATGCGCAAGTGAACATGTCCTCGGCAGTTTTCGGCAGGACCGACGCCCGCAGTGGCAGGCGCACGGCTTCGCAGGCGTGGGCCGACGCCGTGGCCGGCCTGCGCCAGCGGCGGGCCGAAGCGGCCGAGCGCCTGGCGAAGATCCCCGTCCTCGGCCGGGTCATCCCCGTGCTGCGCGTGGTGACGGCCTTCGGGTGGACGGTCCTGTGCCTGGCCGGCGCAAGCTGGTACTTCGGCCTGCGCGGCCAGTGGCTGGAGCTGACGGGCCTGGCCCTGCTGCTGAGCTTTGTGCTGGTTGCCGCCATCGCCTGGACGATCGGCTCCGTCAGGTACCGGGTGGACCTCAATGTCGCCTCACGCCGGCTGGTCGTCGGCGAGTCCGCCGTGGGCGAGCTCGCCGTGACCAACGTCTCGGCGCGCGCCTGCCCCTCGTCGCTCGTCGAGCTGCCGGTGGGGGCCACGCTCGCCCAGTTCGCCGTGCCGCCGCTCGCGGCCAAGGCGAGCTTCGGCGAGGTCTTCACCGTCCCCACCATCCGCCGGGGCGTCATCACGGTGGGCCCGGCGCGCTCGGTGCGCGGCGACGGCCTGGGCCTGCTGCGCCGCGAGCAGAGGTGGGTCGAGCCGCAGGACCTGTACATCCACCCGCGCACCGTGGCCGTCGGTTCGAGTTCCGTGGGCTTCATACGCGATATCGAGGGCGCCACGACCCACGATCTTTCCTCCAGCGATGTCGCCTTCCACGCGCTGCGCGAGTACCTGCCGGGCGACGACCGCCGCAACGTCCACTGGAAGACGACGGCGCGCACGGGCAAGCTCATGGTCCGCCAATTCGAGGAGACGCGCCGCGCCCACCTGCTGCTCGTCTTCGACGACGACATCGGCTCGTGGGCCTCGAGCGAGGAATACGAGATGGGCGTGAGCGTGGCCGCCTCCATCGGCGTGGCCGTCATGCGCGAAAGGCGGGAGCTCAGCTTCGCGAGCCAGCTCGGGCCCGTGGCCACCGCCTCGGCGCGGGCTTTCCTCGACGCCATGACCGTCCTGGAGCCCAGGCCGCGCCTGGCCGGGCTCCGCGACCTCGCCCGCGCGGCCAGCGACCGGCAGCCCAGCGCCTCCGTCGTTGCGATCGTGACCGGATCGCTGCCCGCCATCTCGCAGATTCACGCGGCGCACACCGTGCTGCCCGTGGGGGCCTGGTCCTTCGCTCTGCGCTGCCAGGCCGGACAGCGGCTGGGCCGGAAGATGGTGGCCGGCTTGCCCGTCGTGACGATTCCCGAGCTCGAATCGCTGCCGCTGGCCCTGCGGAAGGCGGTGGGCTGATGGGCGATTCGGCTCGCACCGAGCGGCACCTGCGCAATAGGGACCTGCTCGTCATCGCGGCGCTGCTCGTGGCCGCCTCGGCGACGTGGGGGCCGGTCTTCGGCGATGCCCAGGGCTACATCGCCGCCCTCGGCGGCGTCGCGCTCGGCCTGGCGGTTGCCGTCCTGGGGTTTGCAGCGAGCCTGACGCCGTGGCTGACGGCGATCGTCGGCGTCATCGGATACCTGGCTTTCGGCGGACTCATCGCCCTGAGGGCGACGACGCGCAGCGGCTTCATCCCCACCTCCCGGACGATCGAAATGCTCCTCGTCCAGTCGATCGAAGGCTGGAAGGACCTCCTGACGCTCGCCCCGCCGGCCGGCGCCTTCCTCGGCCCGACCGTCCTTCCCTACCTCGTCTGCACGGTGGCGGCGCTCGCGGCCGGCTCGGTGGTGCTGCGCACGCGCCACCCGGAGATCGCGATGGTGGCGGTGATGGGCGTGCTCGTCTCCGGCATCCTCTTCGGCTCGCGGCAGGCGCCCCTGGCGCGGTGGATCGGCGTCGTCATCGGGGTGCTCGGCCTCGTGTGGTGCTCGCGCGTGATCGAGCGGCGCTGGGTCACGCGCACGGGCGGCACGGGCTCGTCAATGCACGCCGACGCGGTCCGCAGGAGGCGCGGCGGCGCGATCGCGCTCGTGGCGGTGGGTGCCGTCGTGTCCTTCGCGCTCGCCCCCCTCGTCACCGACACCGAGGCTCGATACGCCGTGCGCGACAGCGTCGTGCCCCCGCTCGACCTGCGCGAGTTCCCCTCGCCGCTGACCGATTTCCGCTCGTACATCGACCAGCGGGAGAAGGAAACGCTCTTTTCCGTGGACGGCCTGCCGGACAAGGGGCGAATCCGTCTGGCGACGTTCGACGTCTACAACGGCGTCATCTACAACATGACCAACGAACCGTCCCAGGGCTTTCGCCGCATCGGCCCGAAGGTGACCGACGAACGCCAGCCGGCGGGCACGGGCGTGCAGCAGCTGCGGCTGGAGATCGCCAAGTATTCGGGCGTGTGGGTCCCCGGCACGGGTGACCTGCGCCAGATCTCCTTTTCCGGCGGGCGCGCCGACACCTTGCAGAGCACCCTCTACTACTCCCCGAGCGAGGCCACGGCGCTCACGCTGTCCGGCCTGAAGGAGGGCGACTACTACACGACGTTCACGACCACCTACCCGCACTACACGGACAAGCAACTGGAGGGCCGTTCCTTCGGGCTGACCGAGATGGAGGAGAACACGAACGTCCCGCCGGCCGTTGAAACCAAGGCCCGCGAGATCCTGCAGGGCAAGGGCAGTCCCATCCAGCAGGCGCGCGCCCTGGAGGCCTACCTGAAGACGCAGGGCTTCTACGCCGACGGCAAGGACGGCGCACCGGCCAGGCCGGGCCACCGCAACCAGCGCATACAGGCGCTCCTGGAGTCCGAGTACATGCAGGGCGACGACGAGCAGTACGCCGTGGCCATGGCGCTCATGGCGCGCTCCGTGGGCATGCCGGCCCGCGTCGTCATGGGCTTCTACCCGGAGAGTTACAAGGACGGCGTCCTGCAGATCAAGGGCCGCGACGCCCATGTGTGGGTGGAGATCGACTTCGAGGGTGCCGGGTGGGTGACCTTTGACCCGACGCCGCCGCGCGACCAGCGCCTGACCACGCAGGTGCCCAAGCCCAAGCCGAACCCGCGGCCGCAGGTCGTCCAGCCGCCGGATCCTCCGGACGAGCCGGTTGACCTGCCGCCGGCCACGACGGAGGAGGACACCAAGGACGGCCCCAGGAGGCGCGAGGGCGCGGCGTGGATTCGCTACGGCCTCATCGGCTCGGTGCTCTTCCTGCTCTTGGCCGGGCCTTTCCTGTTCGTACTCGGGTACAAGGCGTGGCGCTCGCGGCGCCGGCGACGGCGCGGCAGCCTCGACCAGCGCGCCGCCGGGGCGTGGGACGACGTGCTCGACGTGGCGCGCGACGGCCGCTTCGCCGTCGACCCGCGGATGACGCGCAGCGAGCAGGCCGACTCGCTGACCGGGGCCGTGACGGGACGGCGGGCCGAGGCCGACGTCGGCGCGATCTCGCGCGCCGCCAGTCTGGCCGACTGCGCGGTCTTCTCCGGCGAGGGCGTGGACGAGTCTGGCCTTGACGCCGCATGGGACAGTGCCGAGGCGGCCAAGACGGCCATTCGCGGTGTGAGCACGAGGCGTTCGCGCCTGTCGCTGCGCTCGATCGGCAGGCGCAGGCGGCGCGTGCCGAAGGAGGAAGCCGACGTCGGTGTCGGCGCCGGGCACGGTGGAGGCGGCGGTGACGGCGAGCCGGGCCCGGAAGGCGCTTCGCGCGGGAAGCTTCCCAGCGAGGGGGACACGGAGACCATGCCGGCCGTCGCGCCCGCCACCCGTAGGCTGAGGAGGCCGCGCCGCGCGGGGTCAAGCTCGGGCAAGGCGGGGTCGTCGGGCTCCGGCAAGGGGGAGTCGAGTTCAGGCAAAGCACCGCCAAGTCCCCGCACGCAGGAAAGCGGCGGGAAGGAACAGGGCACAGGCAGTGGCGGACCGGACGCGCCCGGGGGAAAGTAGAAGGTAGACGATGGCCTGGGAGGTGACGAGGTGAGTGCCCGCGTGATTGCGCGGTCGGCGATCGCGACCAATATCGGCATGCGCGCCCTCAATGAGGACAGCGCGTACGCCGGCATGTCCGCCTTCGTCGTCGCCGACGGCATGGGCGGGCACCGCTCGGGCGAGGTCGCCTCCCGCATGGCCGTGGACGTGTTCACACAATTCGACAGGCAACCCTTCGTCGATGCCCGGGAGCTCGAGTCGTCGATATCCAAGGCGGCCAGGCGCGTGGCCAGGCTCGCCAGCTACGACACCATGCCGGGCAGCACACTGACCGGCCTCGTCTTTGCCGACGAGGGCGGCTACCCCTGCGCCCGCGTCTTCAACATCGGCGATTCGCGCACCTACCATCTGTCTGGCAGATCCTTCACCCAGATCACCCACGACCACTCCGAGGTCCAGGAGCTGCTCGACGCCGGCGTCATCACCGCCGAGCAGTCGCAGACGTGGCAGCGGCGCAATGTCATCACCCGGGCGCTCGGCGGGCACTCGGGTTCCGGCGTCGGCGCCGATATCCACCTCGTGCCTCTCAGTTCGGGCGACCGCTTCGTCCTGTGCACGGACGGGCTGAGCAGCGTCGTTTCGGATGCCGATATTGGCGAGGTGGCTCGATACATGGAAGACTCGAACGAAACCGCGCAAACTTTGGTTCAGAAGGCCCTCGGCGCCGGCGGTTCGGACAATGTGACTGTGCTCGTCGTCGACATCGTCGAATGCAATCCGCACTGGCCGATGTCCGACGCGGGCCTGGCATGGGCCTCAACCGGTCGCCGTCCCGTCGGCGACGACACGATTCCGAGAAAGGGCTGACGGCATGTTTATCACCTGCGCTCTCGGGAGGTCGGGAAGCCTCCTCGCTGCGGTCGCGCCGCATGGCGCCATGTCGGTTGCCGGGATGAACGTCGAGCAGACCGGCTGGCTATGGGAGGCGCTGCGCAGCGGCATCCCCTTCGAAAGACTCGTCGACGGGCTGGGCTACGGCGAGGTACCCGACTCCGAGATCCCGGACTTCGCCGCGGTCGTTGTGGAGGGGCCGGCCGTTCGCGTTGGCGTGCGAGGCCGCTTTTCGCTGCGCGATGCGGCGGGCGACGTCGTCGTGTCGGGTGAAGGAGCTGCCGCGTGGAATGAGGAGCTCCTGACGGACTGTGGCGAACTGGTCCTCGACACCGGCCAGGAGGCCGCCGCGGAAGGCTCCGAGGGTCTGCCGATAGGCGACGGGCTCGTGGCGATGTCGTCGCTGCGCCTGGTGTTTGCCGAGGCCAAGACGTCGCGCAGACGCTCGGTGCGCGCCGAGGCCAGTGCCGCCTCCCCGTCGGCCGCCCGCGAGGAAGCCGTCGAGGCGAGCGACGCCCGCTCGCCCCTGGATGGCATCCTCGAATCCGTCCCGCTCGCCGCGCCGGTGGAACCCGAGGTCAAGTCCAGCGAGCCCGACTTCTTCATCGACTCGATTCCCGACGACGTGCGCTACCCGAAGCCAGAGGAGCGTGCCGGGCGGCAGCAAGATGCCCAGCCCGAGCGCCAGCGCGCCGCGGCCTCGCGCACCAGGCGCGGAGCTCACAGCTGGCACGGCGTGGCCGGCGACCCCGTGGTCGATTCGCTGCGCGGCTCCGAGCGGCAGTCGAGCCTGGCTGGCCGCGGTCTCGTCGAGTCGGCCTCGCCCTCCGAGATGCCTGCCGGCACGCCCGCGCCCGGCTCCGGCCAGCAGCAGAGTGCCGAGACGGCCGAGTACGAGGACTGCCCGCTGGCTGCGGGTGGGCGCAGCCCGAGCGAGGACATCGCCCTCGTTGACACCGTCGCTCCCGAGGAGCTGCCCGATTCGGCGCCGTCCGGTGGCGAGGACCCCGATCGCGAGCCCGCGGGCCTGCCCAACTTTTCGTGGGCGAAGTTCGCGCGGTCCGGTTCCTGGTCCAAGGCGTCGATCGTCTCCGGCGGCGAGGGTCGCATCGCAGGCCCGCTCGGTTCGGCAGTGGGCCTGGGCGGAAACTCGTCCGACGGGCAGAAGCCCGAGCAGATTCCGGTGGCGTTGATCCCGACGGCGAACTCGGCGGCGCTCGCCTCGCTGGAAATGATCTCGGCCGATTCCTCGGTCATCGAGCTCGAGCATTCGCACACGCCCTCGCCCGTCGACTCGGGCATTTCCGCCTCTCCGCTGGCCGAGCGCGAGCCGCAGGCGACGGGTGGCATGCCGCTGTCGGCCATCTCGTCGATCATGCCGCGCAGCCACGACTCCGCTTCGCCCTCGGGGCTGGTCGTGCCGACGGGGATGCGGCCGGGCGCGGCCGGCCCGGCCGCGCAGGCTCCCGTCGCGGCCCACGCACCATCTCAAGGCGCCCCGGTCCAGGCAGCCCCGCCGCGTCGCCCCGACATGCCGCGCCGCTCGGTCCGCCAGGGCGCACCCGCACCCGCACCCGCTCCAACGCCCGCGGGCCGGGCCGCGGGCGTGCGCGACCAGCTCTCCAGCGATTCCAATGCCACGGCCATGGTCCTGGCCCTGCTGTGCCAGTACGGCCATCTCAACCCGCCACACGGCTCGTCCTGCCGCCTGTGCGGGGCGCCGATCGGCGGCGAGCCCAACTGGTACCCGCGCCCGGCCCTCGGCGAGATCTACCTGTCGACGGGCCTGCGCGTGCCCATCGACGCCGACATCATCATCGGGCGCAAACCCGCCTCGACCCCGGAGTCGGGCAGGCCGCGCGCCCACCTCGTGCCCGTACCCAGCCCGGACCAGCAGATTTCCCGCATCCACTGCGAAATCCGCGTCGACGGCTGGGATGTGCGCCTCGTCGACAGGAACTCCAACAATGGCACCTACGTGCTGCGTCAGGGCGAGCAGCCGATCCGCATCCGGCCGAGCGAGCCGTTCTTCGTGCGGGTCGGCGACGTCGTCGACATCGGCGAGGGCGTGACGATCCACATGCTCGGGCCGCAGGGAGGCTGATTTGGCTCGACGCCGGCCCTCGACTCCGCCAAAGATACCGAACGCGACCTACCTGTCCTACCTGGGCTCGGGTGGCTTCGCCGACGTGTACCTTTACGAGCAGCAGATCCCCCACCGCGAGGTGGCGATCAAGGTGCTCAAGCGCGGCGTGGCCGACGCGCAGAAGGCAGCCTTCCGTGCGGAGGCCAACCTCATGGCGCGCATGAGCGCGCACCCGTCGATCCTGTCCGTGTACGGCGCGGGTGAAACCGAGGACGGCCGCATGTACCTCGTCATGGAGTACTGCCCGCCGCCCCACATGGGCATGCGGCTGCGCCAGCGAGTGTTCACGGTGCCCCAGGTCCTGGAGCTGGGCATTCAGCTGGCGGGCGCCATCGAGACCCTGCACCGGGTGGGCATCGTCCACCGCGACATCAAGCCCTCGAACATCCTCGTCACGTCGTTCCAGCGGCCGGTCCTCACGGACTTCGGCATCGCCACGCAGATAGGCGACGAGCATCCGGCGGAAGGCTTCTCCGTGCCGTGGGCCCCGCCCGAGCAGGCAACGGGCGAGGACGTGGCCAGCGTGACGATCGACGTCTACTCGCTCGCCGCCACCACCTACACGCTGCTTGCCGGCCACGCCCCCTTTGAGGCGGTTGGCGGCGACAACTCGGAGATCGCCGTCATCAACCGCGTTCTACGCTCGCCTGTTCCACCGACGGGTCGTTCGGACGTCCCCGAGGAGCTCGAGCGCGTCCTGACCACGGCGATGGCCAAGGATCCTGGCCAGCGCTACGCCTCGGTCATCGAATTCGCCCGGGCACTGCAGGCCGTCCAGGTTCTGCTTCACCAGCGTCCCACGGGGCTGGACGTCGAATCCGAGCCGTCGAGCATCGGTCACGAGCCTTCCGACGACGAGGACGCCACGCGCCAGACCATCCGCAAGATCAAGCCGCTCCAGGATGAGTCGACCCGCGACGCCCCCAAGCGCCTCGACGCGCAGGATCCGGGCGGGGCACGGCGCTCGGCATCTGTCTGGTCCGACGGTTCCCGCTCGCCCAAGGGCAAGCACTCGATGGCCGAGCCCGAGGTCGACGACGATCCCACCGTCACGACCCGGGCGATCCGCGAGCCTCACATGCCGCCGCCTCCCGCCGGCATGTCCGCGGCCGCCGTCCGGCCTCCAGCAAGCGGGGCCGCTCGCCGGAGGCCGGGCTCGGCGTCGCCCGCCGCCCTCGCCGTGCGCTTCCTCCTGGCCGCCGTGGTGGTGATTGGCCTGATCTGGGCAATCGTCTTCGCGGTGCAGCACGGCAGGGGCGGCACCATCCGGCCGACGTCCAGGGAGTCGGCCTCGCCCGTCGATCCGGGTGCCTCCGACATCAAGCCCGTTACCGATCTGCGCGGAGAAGTGAAAGGGGACCAGGTAACCTTCACGTGGAAGAACCCCGACCCCCAACCGGGCGACAAGTACTTATACTCCTTCCGCTTCTTGACGGGAGAGGGCGAAGTATTGGAAACGGACAAGTTGAGTGTGACCTTGGACAAGCAGTCGCACCAGACCTGCCTCGTGGTCAGAGTGCACAGGCAGGGTGGAAAGGAATCGGAACCCGTTGAAGAATGTGTGGCGTCCCCTTGATCGCCGACTCGGCGTATTCTTGTTCCCACATTGTTCCCCACATGTGGCCCGCCGGGGCCCGAAGTGCGCGATAATCGAAGCGAGTGAGCGTGTGCTCGTTTCCGAACTGCTATGAAGGAGACTTGATTGCCGTGACTAGTGTGGACGGGGCCGCCCGGCTCGCGAAGCCCGAGGCTGAGCCCAAGGGTGCGGCTCTGGAGATAGAGTTCTGTGGGGAAATATACAATGTCGGGCCGGGAGAGACTTTCACGATCGGCCGGGTCGGCACGCTCGCCATCGACGACAACCCTTTCCTTCACAGGAATTTCCTGGTGATCGAGTTCCACAACGGGCTGTGGTGGGTCAGTAACGTCGGTTCGCGCATTGCCGTGACCGTCGCGGAGAACACCGGCATGCTCCAGTCGTGGATCGGGCCGGGCTCGCAGATCCCGCTCGTCGTCCACGACATGAGTCTCGTTTTCACGGCCGGGCCGACGACGTACGAGATCGACGTCACCGTACCCGACACCATGTACGAGGTCTCGTCCACGGGCCGCGAGGAGGCCGGCGAGACGACAATCGGCCAGGTCACGCTCACACCCAGCCAGCGGTTGCTCATCCTGGCCCTCGCGGAGAACTGGCTCAAGCGCGTGGGCACCGGCCCGTCCGACATTCCTCGCTCCGAGGAGGCCGCCTCCCGGTTGGGATGGACGCAGACCCGATTCAACCGCAAGCTCGACAACGTCTGTGACAAGCTCGACAGGCTCGGGGTTAAGGGGCTGCGCGGCGGCCAGGGGGTTCACGCCACCTACAGGCGCGCCCGCCTGGTCGAATACGCCGTCGCCAGTCAGCTCGTCACGGTCGATGACCTCCCGCTCCTGGACGAGGAGTACGAGGCCAACAAGGCCAATAGGGCCGCCAAGAGGACCAAGGTGAGCGAAACCGCGCCGCGCCGCAAGAAGCACTGAGTCGTGCCGGGGCAGGGGGAGCAGGTCCGGCTGGCGGCAGGCGTCGGCTTCACATTCGGTCCTCCGGGCTCACTGCGCCGCGTCGTCCTCGATGAGCTGCATGAGATTGCGGTGCATGCGCCGCAATCGGTGACCCTGGAAGCTATCGTCCTCCAGTAGTCGGCCGGCGGACGCTCCGCGGTCGAGGGCGGTTTCGATGGCACCGTTCATGCGGTGCATATTCGCCAGAACGATGAGCTGCTCGACGTGATCGACCTCGGCTTCGGTGCCAAGACGCTCCAGGCCTTCGACGGCGGCCTCCTGGATGTCGAGCGCCGTCCGGTGGCGTTGCGCGGCCCAGTGCAGCCGGGCGGCCCGCACGCACCACTCGGCCTCGGTCCTCAGAGCGTTCCATTCCGACTCGTCCTCGGGCCTGCCGGAGGGAGCCGGGCCGACGGCGTCGATGCCCAGGCCGTGGAGTCGGGCGAGCAGCGACTCCAGGTGGGCGAATTCCTCGTCGTTGATCCTGCCCGGGCTAAAGGCCAGGGTGTCGGCCTGGTTCCACAGCGCGCCGGTGAGCAGTTTAGTGTCGCCGGTCGCCTCGGCCAGGCGCACGACGTGCGCCCACGTCGCCAGTGCCCGTGCGTGGTTGTCGGACGAGCGCAGTAGCCTGGCGGCTTCCCAGTGGTGCAGGCAGGCCGCGCGCTCGTCGCCGGCCAGCTCGCGCAGGTCGCCGAGCCGGATGGCGACATCCGCTGCGCCCCGCTCGTCCTTGATGCCATCGAGCCCGGCGAGCATGTTCTCCAGCAAAAGCTCCAGGAGGGGAGAGGACGAGGTGCGATCCTCCAGGTATGCGACGCCGAGTTGAGCCACCTCTGCCGTCTCCAGGTATCGCCGCATGCTGACCAGGTGCATGGACAGCATGTAGGCGAATTCGGCGGCGGCCAGGTTGAAGCCCGCCGCGGCGCACAGGTTGAGGGCCTGCCGGGCATAGGCTACGCCCTCGACGTGGAATCCCGCGTTGAGGCTCGCGTGCCCCAGGACGCCGAGGGCCGCGATGCGGACGCCGAGCGAGTCCTCGCTGGCGGTTCGCGTCGCCTCGTCGGCGGCCAGGGCAGCCTCGGCGGGCCTGTCTTCGCGCATGAGCTTTCCTGCGCGTTCGATCTTGTCCCAGGCGTCCGGCTTGACCCCGGCGTCCGATGCCGGCGGGGCGGTGAGGGCCTGCTCGGACGAGCCGCACGCCGCGGGGCCGGAGGCCGCAGGGTTGGACGAGCCGGGATGGTCGGCGGATGCGAGACCTAGCTCGGCTAGGCGGTCCTGGCCGACCATTTGCGCGAGCCGGCCGTGCAGGTGGTCGCCGAGTTCGCCGCTCGGCAGGGTCTTCTGGCGGCCGTCGGCGATCCGTTCGCGCAATTCCCACGAGTAGACGCTGCCCCGCCTGGGACCGATGCGCACGGCCATTGCTTCCAGCTCGGCACCATCCATGGTGCGCCAGTGGCCGTCTATGTCGACGGGAACGACGGCGGGCTGGGCTGGCGCCTCGGTGCCCGATTCGCCAGCGGGCGCGCCAGCGCTGCCGGTGCTAGAGCTGCCAGCCCCGCCAGACTCGCCAACGCCGGAGCTGCCAGCCCCGCCAGCGAGCCTATAGTCGGTGGCGTCCTCCCTCAGCAGGCCGGCAACGTCCGCGATGCCGTCCGAGTTCGCCTCCAGGGGACGGGCTGCCAGGCGCCGTTCGACGACGTCGCGCGCGTGGCTGGTTTCCACTCCGGGCCGGTGGTCAAACTGCCAGGCGATGTCGTGCGCCAGGCTGACGAACCACTGACGGGCCTGCGTCAGGGTGGGGTTGGTCAGGGTCGGGCGTGGCGGCAGGTCCATGTCGATCTTGCCCCCGGGAAGAGTGGCCGGAAGGACCTCGGTGTCGTGATCGCCCGGCAGCGCTCCGACGATGTTCGCCGCCGCGCAGGCCAGGTACATCAGGGACCACGGCGATCTCGCGTCCGGCCACCACGGCAGGTGCCTGATGAGTATGCGCCGGGCCCGCTCCAGCCGCTCCGCCCGGCCGGTGAGGTAGAGGTAGTCGAGGTGGTGGTAGAGGTCGCCGATCTTCTCTATTCGGGTCTGATAGTCCCGGTACACGCGCAGATGCGCCGCCCAGGCCTCGGCGTCGCGCCCGGTGCGCAGCCACGGCTCCAGCAGCAGCGACAGTATGGAGTTCGGCTGCTTGTCGCACTGTCGGCCCCCGGCGGCCAGGGCGGCATCGCCGGCGCTCGCGGCCGCCTCCCAGTTGCCGCGGTCGACTTCGTGACCGATCTCGTTCTCCGGGTCGCACGCCGTGCAATCGGACAGGTCCGTCACCGGCGCGTCCTTCCACTGCTCGTAGAAGTGCTCGGCGGCTTCCTCCTCCCCGAAGGCTGTATGAAGGCTTTGCGCCAGGCTGTAGTAGGGTCGCAGCGACTCGCCCGCCTGGAGGTAGAAGAGGCGCATGTCCTCGATTATGTCCAGGCACTGCTGCCGCGAGATTCGCGGGATCCGCTCGACGGCGGCGAGGACATGCTTGAACATCCAGCCGTACAGGTACAGCTCTCTTTCGCCGAATAGCTCGGGTTCGTCCCGGTAGGCGTTGACGCACCACACGAAGGCGACGAGCACCTTCTCGGGCCTTTCGGTCCTGGAGTATTTCTGGCAGAGCGTGAGGTTCGCGTTCAGCGCGATGTGCCTTTCGCCCGCTTCCTCGGCTTGTACGGCCAGTTGCGCCCACAGCTGGTTGGCCGTGGGGCCGTCAGGGGTTCCCGCGGCTTCGTCCCACATGGCGATGAGATCGTCGTAGCTGGTCATGGTCGGCCTTTCAAAGAGAAGTCGATGAGACTGGCGAAGGTTTGGTCGGCCCAGGCGCGGGCCTGCACGTCCATGGGGTGCTGGCCGGCGAGCAGGGCCTGGACGTAGAGGCCGCGTATGGCCGCCCGCAGCAGGTGCGGGTCGTCGGCGCCCGCGAGCCGGTTGATGATGGTCGATCGCGCATTGAGCACGAGCAGCGGGCGGCGCGCGCGGCCGAACGGGTCGGCTGTCTCCAGCACCGACTCCCACAGGCCCTGCGCCCCGGCGCGAGCCGATTCGGCCAGCGCCTGCCCGGCGATGTCGGCGTCGGGCAGGTAGAGGACGGAGAGCGAGGCGGGAGCGAAGGACCGCAGCTTGACCTCCACGCCCGCCGGCTCGAGCGCTTGCCTCGCGCCGGCCATCGCCCCGCGCATGCGCAGGCGCACATCCCGGGGCGGGTCCTCGAGCACGCCGAGCACCTCGGATGGCTCTAACTCGCCGACATCCTCCTCGGGATCGTCGAGGGCGAGCTGCGCCACGAGGTCCGCGTCGAAGGCGTGCCCGCAGTTGACGATGCACAGGCCATTGGCGCGCGCCACAGGCTCCAGCGAACGGAATCTGCTGACCGTCCGTGTGTAGCGGAAGGAGCCGAAGCGTTCGAGGATGTCGACGAAGGTGAGGTCGCCCATTGAGGTGGCGAAGGGCACGGTGCGCGCCACCATGTCGCGAGTGGCGGCGTCCGAAACCGCCATCGCCTTGAACCCGTTGATGTGAACGGCGATGAACTCCGCGAAGCGCTTCGGGTCGCGGGTGGAAAGGGAGGTCAGCCACGCGCGGATCTGTTCGCCCAGGCTCTCGCGGGTTGTGGCGAGTAAGTCGTCGTCGAAGAGGGCTTCCCGGGATGCGGTCGGGTGAAGGTGGGCGGCGTCGATCACCACCCGCGCGAAGTAGGCCCACTCCGGCAGGAGGTCGGTGACGCTCGGGCTGAGCAGCATGCTTCGCAGGTACGCCCGATGTCGCATCTCCTGGCCCGGGTGGGCGCCGGTCGGCAGGATGAAGGCCAGGCCCGTCACGCCGGCTTCGGGCACGGCCAGCGCAATGGTGGCAAAGGGGTGGAACCCGAAGTTCGCCGCGCACCACCGAGCGGCTGCCGCCTCGCTGTCCTCCCACGGGGGCCGGCGAGCCGTCAGCACCCGTGTCTGCTCCGCCGTCCCCCGCAGCTCGACGGGGATGGGCAGGTATTCGCCGTACTCGGCGATGAGGCGGGCGAGTGAGGAAAAAGCGAAGGGATCGTCTCCCGGCAATGCGCGCAGAACCATCTCCGTGCCGGGGCTGTCGAGCGCCTGGTCGGCCGCTCCAACGGACCACGTTCCGTTCGAGCGACCTTCCCACTGAATGGTTGGCGCGTCGGGCGACGTGGCAGAGCGTGAGCGAACGGTGATGGTGTCCGAGACCATGAAGCACGACAGCAGCCCGATTCCGAACTGGCCGAGGAAGTCGGTGCGGGCCATTCCAAACTCGTCGCGTTTGGAGGAGGCGCCGATGGTCGACAGCAGTTCGGAGGCCTCGTCGCCCGTCAGGCCGATGCCGGTGTCGCGTACCCGCAGGGTTGGCCCGTCGGCGGTGAAGGTGATCGACGCAGGGCAGGACGGGTCCGCCTCGCGGCGTGCGGCGATGGCGTCGACCCCGTTTTGCAGCAGTTCACGCACGAATACTCGCGGGCCGGAGTAGAGGTTGCGGCTGAGGAGTTCGACCAAGCCGGCGAGGTCGACTTGGAAGTTCTGCGCCTCAGGCATCGGCCGGCCCGTCCGCTTGGCGCCCGTCCGGTGTACCTGTGCTGTGCCCGGCCGGTCCGTCTGTTTGGTCGTCGGGCGGCGTGCTCGTCTGGTCGCCGGCTGTCCCGTCTGTCAGGTGCTCGAATTGTTCGACGAAGGCGTGGCACGCGGAGGCGGCCATCTCCACGTGCGCCAGGATCTGCGCGTCGCTCATGCCCGCTCCGGCCAGGAATCTGGAGACCGCTCGCACGCATATGTGGGAATCGTCCGCGTATGCGGGCAGGAGTCGCGCGGTGTGGTGGACTTCGAGCTGAGCGTTGATGTGGTTCATGTTCACGATGAACTCGTTGACGCGGTCGGCCGGGTAGCGGGCGGTGCCGTAGTGGTCGAGCGCGAGGAACTGCCCGTCGTCGAATACTTCAATGAAGATGTCGCGGCCGCCGCGCGAGGCGACGATCTGGGTCTCGGTGCCTTCGACCGGACCCACATCCCATCCCCCCTGCGACACGAGTTGCGTCAGGCGTTCCACGGTCACGGGTGCGACGGCGTCTTCCGGTGCGACCTGCCGGAACCACGGGACGTGTTCCATTGTCACACTTGCCCTTCTGCTGCTCGTTCGCCGGCAGTTTCCTGCGCGGCGCGGTCTAAGGCCATCTCGGCTACCGAGGCGTCGTAGTTCGTCACGGTCGAGGCGGTGACATCCATTGCGCGATACACGATGTCGAGCAGCTGCCGGTCTGTCGCCCCGGCGGCGATGAGGGCGTCGCATTCGGCCTTGAACCGGTGGCCGTCGTCGGTTTCTTCGACACTGACGGTCGCGATCATGGTCCCGGTTTCTGGCCGTGTCGCGAGGTACTTGGCGTAGGTGACCGTGGCCGGGTCGATGAGGGAGGTCGAGAATGTCGTGATCGTCAGCACCTCACCGTGCCAGCAGCGCATTTCGACGACGACGTCAGCATACGTGCGGCGCAGGACATCGCCGTCGCGCTGTAGCGCCGAGTCACCGGGCTGCACAAGGGTCTCTAGGCGGTCAATGGTCACTGGAGGTAGGGGCACTTCTTGCCTTTCGCTGGGGCGTGGAGGGCCGCGATCGTGGGAGACTCGCGGCTGGCCAAAGCGCAACATCCGGCTGCGGTCGGGCGGGACTCACCCATGCTATTAGCTGGACGTATGCTCGTAAATGGCGCAATTTCGAGTGGGGGCGGGTGTCCGTGACGGCCGATGGCCCGTGTCGTGGGTATCGCGCGATGGCCGGAGCCTGCCGCTGTCCGCGGTGGCCCGTGGCCCAAGGCGTGGCGAGTGATGTGGGACTGGCCGGTGTTGCTCGGGCTGCGATGCTCGTTCCGCTCGCGGCCGTCGCAGCCGCAGCGGCGGCGTGTGCGCTCGCGGACAAGGCGCCACAGCGTGCCTGAGGCACGCGCACGACCTCCGGCTCGCGATGCGCCGGTCGGCTGCCCGCACAGTGTCCGGTACTCAAGCACACCTAGGTTGGCGCTGCCGCCGTCGGAACGAACGTGATCTCGGCACTAACACCGATGCGCGGACACCTCGGCCCGCGCATCGGCCGCCTGGTGCTCCGACGAACGCGCTCCGGTGAATGCGGACGACCATGTCCAGACAAACGAAGACGGGCAAACCCGGGCGAACGAAAAGGTGGGGACCGCCAAATGGCGGCCCCCACCTTCATCTCCGGGTCCATTGGAGGCGCAGACCCAAGAGGTAGAGGCGTCGGCTGGGCAACCGGCAACCTCGCGCCCGTGTCATGATTGGAGGCTAACAACGGGCGTTATCACACACGCGCAATCAACCGTGGCTGACTACATTGTTTATATTACGCGATTTTTCGCGAAGATCAACATGGGGAATGGTGCCCGTTCCTGGGGGTTTCGACTTGCATTTGTTCCGCCAATAGGCTCCATGCCATTCCATGAAGCGAGAAACCGTTGTGATTGAGCCAAAGCATCCGATGTCATTACTCTTGTCTTACGAAGTCGGCATACACTTATCAAGTTGCTCAAGCTCAGACAGGGAATGACAAGTTTGTAACTTTCTGTTTTCGGCAGAGTTTTCTGGTATAGGGCCTGCCGTAGCGATGCCGGAGAGTTCTGACTTGCGTCGCGGTGCGTTCGCACACGCGCACGTTCTTCGAGCTAGACGAACGACAGTGTTAGGAGAACGAGATCATGCAAACGTTGGCGGACGTGCTCGAGCAGGTAAACGACTGGTTGTCGGTTCATCTGCTCATCTGGCTACTCATTGGGGCGGGCATCTATTTCACGATCCGCTCGCGGTTCATCCAGATCCGGCTTTTTGGGCAGATGATCCGGCAAATCTTCGACTCGCGAGATCGCGACGGCGACGGCATTTCATCCTTCCAGGCCTTCGCGATCGGCATCGCCTCCCGTGTGGGCGTGGGCAATATCGCCGGTGTGGCCATCGCGGTCAAGATGGGCGGTGCTGGCGCGGTCTTCTGGATGTGGGTCATCGCCTTCATCGGCATGGCGACGGCGTTCATTGAGGCGACACTCGCCCAGCTGTTCAAGATCCGCTGGCATGACGGTACCTTCCGCGGCGGCCCGGCCTTCTACATTCAGCGCGGACTCGGATCGCGCTCGGTGGGGGCGATCTTCGCGATCTTCCTCATCTTCTCCTTCGGCATTTCCTACGAGATGGTCCAGGCCAATACGATTGCCACCACGCTCCACGACAGGTACGACGTCACCCCGGCCATCACGGCCGTCGTGCTCCTGCTCATTTGTGCACCGATCGTTTACGGCGGCATCAAGCGAGTCGCCGCGATCACAGAGTGGGTCGCGCCCATCATGGCGATTGTCTACATTCTCCTGGCGCTCGTTGTGGTCCTGATGAACGTCGACCGGATCTACCCGACGCTCGAGATGATCGTCCTCAATGCCTTCGGCCGGGGTGAGATGATCGGCGGTGTGGCCGGAAGCATCACGGCCGCCATGCTCAATGGCGCGCGTCGAGGCCTGTTCTCCAATGAGGCGGGTGAGGGCTCCGCACCCAACGCGGCGTCGACCGCGCAGGTGACGCACCCGGTAAAGCAGGGCCTCATCCAGTCGATGGGTGTCTTCGTCGACACGATTCTCATCTGCTCGGCCACGGCCTTCATTATCTTCAACGCGTCGCCTGGATCGCTCGACAGCTACTGGGCCGCAGAAAACCCGTCCGGCGCAAGCATGACGATCACGGCGCTGGAGTCCCAACTCGGCGCCTGGGTGGCGCCCGTCATGGTCGTCCTCATCTCGGTGTTCGCGGGCTCGTCCCTGATTGGGAACTATGCGTACGCGGAAGTGAATGTCGACTTCCTGACACAGGGCAAGAAGTGGGGGCCGTTCGTGCTGCAGACCGTGACGCTCGTTTCGATCGTCGTCGGTGCGCTTTCCGAGCTCGTGGTCGTGTGGAACTTCGCGGACATCACGATGACGGGCATGGCGGTCATCAACATCACGGCGATCCTGCTCCTGGGTAAGTGGGCCTTCGGCGCGCTGCGTGACTACACCACGAACATGGAAAGGCCCTTCGTCGCCGTGGGCAATGCCAATATGCCGGGTGAGCTTCCCACCGACATCTGGGTCGAGCGCGAGAAGGCACTGGCGTAGAGGCGCCAACCTTGCCCGTTGAGCTCGCCGCGGTGCCGTAGGCGGCACGGGCAGGCAGTCCGCCATCGGTCAGCGGTACTCCCGCGCTAGGCCGGTGGCGGACTCTTTCTGACGTCGGCACCGGGCAACGGCCACGCGGTCGGCGCCGGGCGGGTGTCACTCGGCGCCATGCGCAGGCGGGTGTCGCATGGGCCTACCGTTCGGTGATGCGCGCGGGTCGCAACCGCTCGCGAGGGCCGTCGTGCGCCGGCGGCGTGCTTACGATCGCCAGTGCAGCCGCCCAAGAGCACGCCTGCGCGAATGGTCGGTGCGTGAACACGAGGCGTCGGTCGCGTGAAGCATGTTTTCAACGTCCACGTAATGGGCATATGTACCCGAAAAGGGTAAGTTAAGGCACAGTGGTGCCCTCACTAAGATAGTTACGGATAGTTAAGTTCCGTTCATCCCCGTCACTAGAGGATCTCGGATATGAAGAACAGTCATGCGGCACGGTGTTTGTGGGCATTGGTCGCGGCCGTCGCGATGCTTTCGGCGTGTTCGTCGTCGCAAAGCGAGGAAGATCAGGGCGACGCGACTGCTTCTTCGATCGCCGACGACGCCAGTCCGGCGCCCTTCCCAAGCTCACCGACTGACGATGCCGCAGGTGTGGGGCCCGCTGAGGTCGGCGACTGCCAGCTAGTCTCCGGGAGATTCGGCATCTACTCGGGTACCCAGTGGGCGGGCTTTCGGGCCCCGAGGCACTACGCCATCGGGTACGCGGACGAGCAGGGCCAGCGCTCGACGATCCTCTACTCGCGCGTCGACGCGAAGACGAACATCGTCTTCCATCACATAGACGGCCGCGAAAGCCTCTTCACCGAGGAGGAACTGAGTGCGCAGCTGGAGGAAACGGGCATATCGAATGCTGAGATACGCTCGGACGTGGCGAAAATCGGCGAATTCAACGCGGTGACCGCGTTCGTCCCCGACTCTGACGGGTACAAGGCCCTCGTTTCCGCCGTCGACGTCGGTGGGCAGATGTGGATGGTGACGATCAACGCGCCGAGCGAATCCGAAATCTCGGAGCTCTTTGAGAGCGTTTCCAAGCTCGAGCAACTCGAGGCCTCGCCCAGGGAGATTTCGAACGCGCCCAAGACGATCTCCGGGAGGGTCGACGGCAGGACATTCGAGGCGAAAGTCGCTCGGTCCTCGATCAAGTTCGAGATGCCGCAGGGCTACGGCGAAATCGATGAGCCCGGGCCCGCGACGGTGGGATTCGAGGGAGGCGACGAGGGGCAGGCAAGCGTGTCGCTGCACATCGACTCGCTCGGTTTCACGGTCGATCTTGACGACGCCGTCCGCCAGATCCGCGGGCGCAGCACCGATCTGACCGAAGGCGACGTGCGCCCAATCGACGGGGTCACGGAGGTTGCCGGCTACAAGGCCGTGGCAGTGGACGTGCAAAAGCCCGATGGCGGGAAGACTCGCACGTACCTGCTCGACATGGGTGGCGCGGTAGTCGAGCTCTCCGTCGACGTCGCCGATGGGGAAGAAGGATTCGACGAGCTAGTCAGAGCAGTGCAGAATGCCACAACTTAGAGTTCGCATGTGCCGGATGCGCGGCCGCAGGTCTGGATCACGCAGAAGATCCGGTGACGGTCGCGTGCGCCGTGCGTTTGCCAGAGCGCGTGAAACGCTGGCGGTGGCCCTCGTGACGGGGCTCGTGTGCGCATGTTCGATGCAGCTCGGCGGCAAGGCTACACCCGAGGTGGCGAGGACCGCGAGCGAACGAAGATCGGCTGGCCCCGCCGCCGAAACCGACGTCACGGAGATCGGCGTATTCGACCTGACCGATGGCATCTTCACTTTCGGCACGGGCAAAGGCACGGCCTCGATCACCGTCGGCTCCGGCATGGTCCCCTTCGATCGCGCCTACGTTGAAACGGGGGTGCTCGGCGTCGAAGACGCGAACGACGAGGCCGCCAGCATCTCGATTTCACCGCGTTCGGCGCTGCACCCGGGCATGAGCTCCGAGGACTTGGCGGACATGCTCACCGCCCAGAACGACGTGGAAGCCGCCGCCGTCGAGGACATCACCCACGTTGGCGAGGCCAAGGCCGTGGCGGCCGATACCGCGACGAGCGAGGGGCTGCCATCGCGCGTCTACCTCGTGACGATCGACGGCACATCGTGGAACATCACCGTCAAGGCTTCCGATGGTGACAGGCTGAGTGAGCTCGTTGGCGCACTGGATAGTTTGCGGATCGAGCGTGTCGACCAGGCGGCCATCGGGGCGCGCGGGTAAGCGCTAAGCTGTGCACCTGGGCCACTTGCGGAAGGCTCGATGAACCTGCGGAGTGCGCGAGCGGCGTCATGGGCAGTCCGTAGAAATGGTGGTCGTCCAATAGCGCATGCCCGCTCAACTCGCCGCATGCCTGCCGTGTGCAGGCGCCCGCAAGTGCGCGCGAAAGGGGTCAAGGCCGATCGCTCAGGGCGACATTGTCCTTCCAGGTGGCGGGATGGACTTCGATGGGGAGTGCTCGGTGTGGACGACTACGGCACGCCTCAATACGCTAGAAGGTGGAATGTTTAAAGTGCGTGATCGGGCGGCCGTTTCCGTCCTGGGCCGCGGCAGCGCACCGTTTTCCGTTGATAATCAAATACGTTGCGGCCGGGGCGGCGCGGCAGGCGCCTGCCGACGTTTCCGTAGCTTTTCCGCTATAGTTTGGGATGCTAGCCGAAGGAATGGCGCCGCAAATCCATGATCCGAACGGCCGGGGCTCGGTCCCAGTGATGCGTTGGAGACATCCGATATTCGTCGGGTATCTGGGTAGAGGACGTCTCCTCCTCACCCGGAGTGCGTGAAGCCCGGCGTGTGCCACGTTCGCGTGTGCGCAGCGGAGGCCCGGGAGGGATGCGTGACCCCCCGGGCTTCCGCATTCCCGGTATGACGTGGGTTCTCGCGGCGAGCCTGTGATGCGTGACGGCGGGCTTGGGTGTGTCGGCTGTCCGCTCGGCATGTGTCGGCCATCTGGCCGGCATTGCCTGGCGCTGCGGCGGAGGCCGGGCCATCCGGCCGGCGTTAGGTGCCGTGGCGGTGACCGGCCTGCGGCGTCAGGTGCTTGCCCCGTCACGTTATCCGTCAGTGCCTGTCCTGGCCCATCGGCCGGCCTCGCACAGCGCGGCAATCGTCGCCGACCGCGTCCTCAGCGGCTGGCGGTATACCCGGCGGCGTGTCATCGAGCCGGCGCTCGGCGCGGGTTGAGACGGCGGCAGCGGACCTTTGGGGAATCGAAGGCTTGGTTCGGCGTCGTATGGTGATAGATCCAGGGTGGTTCAGGCAGAGTGAAGGAGGAGGAACAGTGCCGAAGATCAGCGCCCCGACGGTTCGTGAGCATCACGAGCGGGTCAAAGAAAAGCTCGTGGCCGGAACCGAGCGGATCCTGTGGGAATCCGGGCCGGAAGCGCTCAGCGCCGCCGCGGTCGCCAAGACGGCCGGCATCGCGCGCAATTCGATCTACCGCTACGTTGAGTCGGTCGACGATCTGCGCCTGCTTGCCATTGCCCGCTACATGCCGCGGTGGCGCGAGGCCGTATTCTCGCAGGTCGACGCGCAGGCCGAGCCCGAGCACAGGCTGGCCCAGTTCATGGTGGCCTGCGTCGAGCAGACCAGGAAGCCGTCGCACGGGTGGCTCGTGCGGCTCGCGCGGCATTCGTCGTCGAAGAAGAAGCGGGAGGCCGCCGGTGCTGCGGCAACGTATGGTGAGGCGAGGTCGGCAAACGGCGATGCGAAGGCGGGCGCTGCGGGCGCCGAGGGCGGCCTCAGCGAGAGGGAGGCGATCAGGAGGGACATCGCCAAATTCCACGTGGTCGTCGATGAGTTCATTGCTCGGCAGTGGGACGAGATCGGGGTCGACGACGTCGGCCTCTGGGCCGGGTATTCGCGTGCTCTTCTCTTCGAGGCGCTGCAGCAGGTCGAGAAGGAGCCCGATTCCGAGGCGGTGAGCGCGACGTTGCGCTCGTCCATCCTGGCCATGGTGCAGGCGGCAAGGGGCAGCGGGAACGAGGGCTAGCGGCAGCGTCGCCACAACGTCGCCAACGGCTGCCCTCCGGGACTAACCTTGGGGCATGCGCGTTCTGCTTTTCGACCTGTACGGCCTGTTCATTCCGGTGCAAACACGCGAGGGCTTCGAGGCTATCGCCCGGTCCGTCGGCGTCGACGCGGATGCGCTGCTGCCCCTCTACCTGGGGCAAAACCGCCGGGACTACGACGCCGGCGTGCTCGACGCCCGCGGCCTGTGGGACCGCATCGGCCGGGCCCTCGGCGTCGAGATCGACTGGCGGGTCGCGCTGAAACAGGACTTGGCCTCGTGGAGTGGCCGCAACGAGCAGATGGTCGACTACGTGCGACAGCTGCACGAGACGGGCACTCCCATGGCGCTCCTGTCCAATATTCCCGCCGAATTCGCGCGGCAGGTCAGGGCCGAGCAGCCGTGGATCGAGGAGTGCTTTGACCCGGTGCTGCTTTCCTGCGAGATCGGCCTGGCCAAGCCCGAGGCGCCGATGTTCGCCACGGCGCTGCGACTGCTTCGCGAACGCTTCGGCGAAGGGCTCGACGCGGCCGATGTGCTTTTCACCGACGACTCGCGGGCCAACATCGACGCGGCCGCGGCATGTGGCCTGACCGTCCACCATTTCCAGGGGATCGACGGTTTGCGCGACGCCGTTACGGCTCACCTCGGCTGAGCACCGGCCTCGCGCTCGAAGGTCGCGCGGAGCTCAAGCCGCTCATATTACCGACAAACTGGCGCCAGCCTCGCGCTCGAAGGTCGTGCGCTTCGGGGCAGACATTCCTGCCGTGCCGGTCTTGCACTCGCGGGCCCTGCCGCGGCCGGCCGTGCCGCGGGCCAGGCGTGCATCCGTCCGTCCACTCCGCCGTCTAGCCGTGCTGCCGTCTAGACTTGCCACCGTCCGGCCGCGCCGCGGCGGACCCTACTGCGGGGCGCCCTCCAGGTCCTCGCGCACGCTGCGCGCCCCGAGCGCCGTCTGCTCAATGAGCCACTTGATGTCGGGGAAGGGCATGGCGACATAGGGGATGGAACTGCGCAGCACAAGCCAGCTGCCCTCGATGGCGATGCCACCGAGCAGGAAGTCCGCCGCGCTCGCCATGGCCCTCCGGCATTCGGCAGGGCCGGCGCCGTCGGCGATCGGAGCGCAAATGTAGATCACCATGCCGAGGTCGGGCACCATCGCGCGAGACACCCGGATTTCCTGCGAGCCGACGCCCTTCCACTTCACGATCATTCGCAGCTCGTCGTGCGAGCCGGGCTCGGCGTCGAAATTGCCGACGAGCGAGTCCTCCAGCTCGTCCCAGGTGCCGATGACCTTCCGCTTCCTGCCGAACATCACGCCTCGCCCCCTCGTGCATTTTCCCGATCGCGCGCGCGTGGGTGGGAGCCGGGCATGTCCGCGCCTTCCTCCTGTGCGCCGGCTTGTGTCGCTTGGCCGACTGGCACCGCCTCGCCGGGCTGTGTCGCCTGGTCGGCTTGTGTCCCCTGGCCCTGCTGGCCCGAGGTCTCGCGCTCCAGAGCCTGCGTCTCCGCGACGAGGAGCCTAACCGACGCGTCGAGCGTGGAATCGGTGAGATGCCCGAGCCGGAAACTCGCGTGCAGGTGGATGTGCTCGCCCAGGAGCCGCAGTGCCCCCAGAGGGAAGTCACCGATGGCCGCGGCCAGGGTGGCGGCATTGGCGCTGCTGGGCGTTTGTGCGTCGCCACCTCCGGGGGTGTGCGTGCCGTCAGGTCCGGCGGCTCGGGCGCCGGCGTCGCGGGCGTGGCCCGCACCGAGCAACGGGCAGGCCACGTGGACGACGTCGTAGCCGGCCTCCCCCTGGGCACGCCCGAGCCAGACCATGACCGGCGTCCCGTCCAGTTTCGCCCGGATGTGGCGGGAACCGGCGTCGTCGCAGGCAAAGCGGGAGTGCAGCAGATCCGCGCACGCTGTCCATGAATCCAGGTTGGCCATACCGCCAGCCTAGTTCGCTCCCGGGCTGGCCGTGAAGGCGAGCCCCGGTCTGATGAAGCTTGATCCGACGGCTGGGCCTGACGCGAGGCCCAGCGGCGGAATCCGGAAAGCGGAGCTGGGCGCTCAGGGTCCGACGCCATGACGCTTGTCCCGGCGGCCAGGCCCAGCGGCGGAATCCGGAAAGCGGAGCTGGGCGCTCAGGGTCCGACGCCAT
>JAUMUM010000003.1:162678-186178 GCA_030530685.1 Actinomycetaceae bacterium
GACGCTTGTCCCGGCGGCCAGGCCCGGCGCGGAGGCTAGTCCAGAAGGCGAGGCCCGCGTCGGCTCAGCGACTCCCGCAGCCATCCTCCGACCGTGGGTGTAGGGACGGCGGCCCGCGGAGGCAAGGCGCGCGGGTAACGTTACATCCGCATAGCTCACCGTGAAATTCAACGCGTTCGATTTTCTCTGTCGAAGGGAATCCCATGCCCTCAGACGCACGCAAGGCTTCGCGCGGTCCAGCGAGGACCCCGCGCACTTCGGTCCTGCCCGCCGGAGATCCGGCAAAGGTTACGCGCATACTGGCGCGAGTGCTGCGCTTCTTTACGCCGTGTGCTTCCGCCGGGTCACGACGCGGCCGAGTCGGGGTGCCGCGCACCCGCACCGGGGCGCCGCACCGCCGCACCGCCCTGCCGCGCAGCCTGGCCGGCGTGCTCGCCATCGTATCCCTTGTCTTCGCAAGCTCGGCGGCCGCGCAGGATGCGCCCGCCCCCACGCTGGCCGTGCGCCTCACGCCGAACATGGACACCGTCTCGGCGGGCGACAATGTCACCTACACGGTCGACTGGTCGTGCGCCTCGAACGACGTCGACTGCGAGAACGCCGCCGTCGGCGTCGAGATCCCGCGCCTGGTCTACCCTGACGGCACGATGATCACCGAAACCGCCCCGGAGATCGTCGCGGCCACGAACACTTCCGGCGTGGTGTCCTCGCCAGCGATCACGAGGGTGACGACGCGCGCCTCCGGCCAGGTGGCCTACAGCCTCGGACGTGTGCCTGCGGGCACGGCCGGGCAGGCGACGATCACGGTCCGCGTGCCGCGCGGCCTCGTGCCCAAGGACTCGACCCTCACTCCCGTCGTCACCTTTTCCTCCGACGGCGCCGCCCCCGTCACGCAGGAGGTCACGACGGCGGTCGACGGCGCGGCCGACCTGGCCATATTCAAGAGCGGCCCGCAGGTCCCACCCGTCAAGGGCGCGGAGGTCACCTACACGCTGCATGCCTCCTACGACGCGAGCCTCGACGACGCCGGCAACAGTGGCGGCCAGCCGGGCATCGGCCACGTCAACGCCCAGAACGTCGTCGTCACGGACCAGCTGCCCGCGTGCGCCGTCTACGTCAGCTCGAACGTCAGCGGCAACCTCGACGCGATCGAGAACACGCCGCCCGCCGGCGCCTACGACGAGGCCAGCCACACGGTGACGTGGAACCTCGGCGCGGTCAAGGAAACCTTCGACTCGTACTTCACCGTGACGGTGCGTTATCCCGCGGATTCCTGCACGGAGGACTCGGTGACCAACAACGCCCAGATCACGGGTGAAATGTACAGGAACCCGGCGGTCAAGCTCTCGGCGACGGCGGACTTTTCCCACGGCTTCGGCACGGAGAGCGCCGCCGGTGCCTTCCGCAAGAACGTCGCGCAGACCGCGCACGACCGCGGCGGCGCGATCACGTGGAACTACAGCTTCAACAACACGGGCAACGTCCCGCTGACCTTCACCGGGACGGACGTTTTCCCGTGCGCCCTGGCCACACCCCAGAATGGCGCGACCGACTGCCCCACGCCGCTGATGAAGAACGTCTCCTTCCGTTCGACCAACGGCCTGGCCCTGACGCTCACCTACACGACCAACCTCGGCAATACAGGAACGGTGGTCACGTCGGAGACCGCCCAGACCCCGATCGCCTCCGACGCCGAGTGGATCACCGCCGTCGACGTCGAGGGAACGGTGCCGGCGGGCGTGTCGGGCGTCGTCGTGGTGACGGGAACCATCGACGCCGAGGTCCCGCGAACGGAGGAGGGGGCCGACTACGAGCAGGCCATGCTGACGAGCGCGGCGTATCTCAAGGGCGAGTCCGACGAGTGGGTGCGCGTCCAGAACTGCTTCGCCCCCGGAGTCAAGTACACGACGGCCTCGGGCCGGGAGCTGCCGATTGGCCGCAACCAGGCGTGCAACTGGGCCTGGGTCGTCAATGATCGCCCGATGCTCAATCTGAGGAAGCTCGTGTACTCGGGCAGTCCTCAGGCGCCGGGCGGCAACGTGACATTCCGCTTCGACGTCACCAACTTTTCGGCCAATACCCCCGTATCGCCGGTGGTCTCCGACCTGCTGCCGTGCGGGATGAGCTATGTGGACGGCTCGGCGATGATGCGCTCGGTCAAGACGCTGCCGGCCGATTCGCTCCGGGTCGATGCGAGCCGCACCGTGACCGACGAGGCAGGGTGTACCCGGCAGCTCGTGACCTTCACGTGGCCGGACCACCAACTGGTGGGCGGCCAGTGGGACTGGCTGACCTTCGAGGCCACTGTCGGGCCCGGGACACAGGCCGGGCGCTATTCGAACCAGGGCGTCATCAGCCCCGAGCCCGGCATGGAGCGCGCCGCCTCCGACACGACCTACTGCTACGTCACGACGGGTGGCGGGATCGCCGACACGCTCGACCTCAACGGCAACGGCCGCACCGACGACCTCGTGTGCCCTAGCTCGGTCAACTACGACGTCATCGCCAGCTCCTCGATGAGCGTCACCAAGGAGGTCAAGGGCTCAAGGGACGAGGAGTTCCAGCAGGCGCCGTCGGTGGGCGTCGTTCAGCCCGGCAAGAGCGCCGAGTACCGCCTGACGGCCAAGAACACCGGCAATGTCGCGCTCGATGACGTCGTCCTCTACGACGTCTTGCCCGACGTCGGCGACACGGGGGTCGGGCCGGCGGCCGGCAGTGCGCGGGGCTCGCAATGGACGGCGGGGCTCTCCGGGCCCGTGAGTGTTCACGCCACGGGCATCGACGCGTCGAAGGTGACGGTGCAGTATTCGACGTCGTCCAATGCGTGCCGTGGTGAGGTCGTGGCCCAGGGCGGTGCGCGGGATGCGGCGCCGGTCGGGTGCACCGATGACTGGACGGACACGCCCGCCTCCTACGCCGACGTGCGGGCCATTCGGGTCCAGGCCAGCGGCGTGAACATGACCGCGGAGGACTCGCTGCAGGTCACCGTGCCGATCAACGCGCCGGACAGCGCCAGCGGCACGGCGTGGAACTCGGTGGCCATGGCCGGGCACGACGCGCGCGACGCCTGGCTGCTGCCGATCGAACCGGTCAAGGTCGGCCTCCAGACCACTACCGACCTCGAGGTCAGCAAGACGGTCGCCGGGGACGAGGCGGCCTACGGCGTCGGCGACGAGGTCCACTTCCAGGTCACGGTCAAGAATGTCGGGGCAGCCGACGCCACGCAGGTGCAGATCCTCGACTCCCTGCCCGAGGGCCTCCAGTACGCGTCGTCTCAGACGCACTTCTGCCCGGCCGGCGGGGGCGACGGCGACAGTGGAACTGGTGGCGAGGAGCCCTGCCAGTCCGGGCAACCGGCGGGCGCCTACGATCCCGCGTCGGGCATCTGGACGCTCGGGCAGGAGGCCGCGCTGAGCAGGGGCACGACGGCGACGCTCGACCTGCGCGCCACGGTGGCGGCCGGAACCGAGGGGCAGACCCTGATCAACGAGGCCTCGCTTTCGAGCCTGGACCAGGTCGACGACAACCCGGATAACGACGCCGGGCAGGCGAGCCTGTCTGTGCTGCACTCCATTTCGGGCACGGTCTATGACGACGCCGACTCCTCCGGCTCGCCGGGCGATCAGGAGACCGGGATCGGTGGTGTGACGGTGGAACTGCGCGACTCCGACGGTGAGGTCGTGGCCGAGGCTGTCACGGCCGAGGATGGCGCCTACGCCTTCGACCGCGTGCCGGCCGGGACCTATACGGTGGTCGTCGTCGGCGGTGACGGCTCGCCGCTGGACGGCTTTGTGCCCACGGGCGACCCGGATTCTCGGACCGACGGCCGCACCGAGGTGGCCGTTGGCGCTAACGCGCCGAGGGTGGCCGGCGTGGACTTCGGATACGCCGCGGGTGCCGATCTCAGCCTGACCAAGGCCGTGCGGGGCGAGGCGCCCGAGGGCGGCTACCGCACTGGAGACGAGCTCGTCTACGAGCTGACGGTGGATAATGCCGGACCAGCCGCGGTCACGGGCGTGACGGTCGCCGATGAGCTGCCGGACGGCGTGGAATTCGTCTCTGCCGAGGGCGAGGGGAACTACGATTCGGACGTCGGCTTGTGGAGGCTCGACGGCGAGTTAGGAGCCGGGGGCAGCGCCCGTCTGGCGATCACGGTTCGCGTGTCGGACGGGGCGAGCGGCGAGGTGACCAATAGCGCCGAGGTCGCGTCCGCGGATCAGAAGGATCCGGATTCGACGCCCGGCAATGGCGGGGAAGGCGAGGACGACGCGGACAGCGCGACGATATCCGTGTCCGATGAGCCGACGACTGAACCGAGTGGCGAGCCGACGCCGAGTGAGAGCCCGTCTGGCGAGCTGACTGATGAGCCGAGCGAAAGCCCGTCAACCGAGCCGAGCGAAAGCCCGTCTGGCGAGCCGAGCGAAAGCCCGTCTGGCGAGCCGTCGACCGAGCCGGGCAGCGGCCCGTCGAATGAGCCAAGCTCGGACCCAAGCTCCGACCCGTCGAGCGAGCCAGGCGAGAGTCCATCTACCGGCAGCCCTGATCCCGCTGGCGCAACATCCGACCAATCGACGACGGGCGACCGGCCTTCCCGCAGCGGCGCGGTGAGCGCGTCGCCGAAGAGCGAGGCAGGTGCTTCCGCGACATCGCGGGCGTCCGGCCGTTCCCTGGCAAGGACCGGGGCTGACGTCGCGACGGGCGCAATGGTCGCGGTGGGCCTGGTCGTCGCGGGCGGAATGATCCTCTTCGGGCGCAAGCGCCGCGAGAACTGATGCCACGCGGGCGTGCCGCGGGCAGCGAAGAGAGCCGAAATGGCGGAGACGTCGAACCCGACATCGTGCAGGTTGCGGACATCAGCCGCGTCGTGCAACTGGTGCGCGGCGTAGCGGCGGTATCCGGTCCACGGATCGACGTCGGCGGGCACCAAGACGCCGTGAGCGTCGTAGTGGCGCAGCATCCGCACCGACAGGCGGGTCAGGCGGCTGAATTCGCCGATCGTCATGAGGTTCGCGGTCTCGGCCGTGAATCGAGCATAGGGTCTGACATCGTGACAGGCTCGAGCGCACGTTGGCATTCTTCGAGTTCGAGCGGCCGGTCGCGCTTCGGGCTCGAGCCGCCGTGGCGCTTGGCCGGGCACACTTTCTCGCCCGCGGCTCGTCCGGGTGCGCCAACGGGAAGGCCCGCGTCGAGTGACCACTGGGCTTGGACATCCGACGCGGGACCACATCCCCTTCGCGTTTGCCGGCCTGTCAGGCGGCCGGCAGTTATACCGTTGCCTCCTTTCTTCGAATCCTGCGTGATCCCCTCGAATCCTGCGCGACTCGGCGGGTCGGGCCTATGCGGCGCGAAGCTTGTCCGCGTGGCTGGCTGGCTCGTGAGGCCGGTGTGCCTGCTGGAGGCGGTAGGCCACGAGGGACTGGCGGCGGCTCATTGCCCGACGTCGTCGTTCGGGAATGGACGAGCGCGCAATCGCCGCGGCGGCTCCCGGGCGGTTAGTTGACGGCCGCTGGTTTCCCATTGATGCTCACCTCCGTCCCGGTGGGCACGGTGATCAGGTAGGACGCTTGGCAGTAGCCGATGATGCTGCCGCCGCACGGGGTGTCGAGGTTGAGGTCGCCATTGTCGAGGGACCAGGCCGGGGTTTGCGCAGTCTGGATCTTGACCCGGGTGTCGACTTTGACGCTGACCGCTTTTGTGGCCGGGCTCGTCCCGGAGACGACCCTGATGGGCATATTCGAGTTGACGTTGACGATGTTGAGGCTCTTGCCGTTGAGGGCGAAGGTTTCCTCCGCAGAGTGCTCGGTCGCCGAGTTGACGACGATGGCGAAGACCCCCAGCAGGGCAGAGGCTACGGTGCCGAATCGCAGGAACTTGTTCATGTCTTCATTTCACTGGGAAATGGCGGAAAGATGAATACTGTGGGCACGAGTTTTCATGGTAGGGCTAGCCCTACCATTGCGTGCGAGGTGCGGGCCTCGGCCGTGCCTCCGCTGGTGCCCGCGCGGCGTTGCCTCGTCGTCCTCGACCTTGACCGCGCGTGCCCTGGTCTTGACCGCGCGGCCCGAGGTGGCGAAGATCGTGGCCATGACATCGACGTTGCGGCTGCGCCCCCTGCGGGCGGGCGACGCCGAGGCCGTTCTCGACGCGTTCGCCTCGGCTCCCGACATGGCGCGCCAGGGCGCGGTCGGCGATCTGGCCCAGGCACGCGAGTACGTCGAAAGACTGGCCGACCCGGCCTCGGACGTCTGGGCCGTCGCCGTGTGCGAGGGCGATCGGCTCGCCGGGCTGGTCTGCATCGGCGTCGACGCGGACAACCTCCTGGGCTGGTTCTGGTACTGGATGACGGCATCGCGGCGGGGGAGGGGGTGGACGAGCCTCGCGGCCCGCAGCGTCGCCAACTGGGCGCTGAGCGACGGCGGCCTGGAACGCCTGGAGCTTGGCCACCGCGTCAACAACCCGGCGTCGGCGGGTGTGGCCGCGGCGGCCGGCTTCGTGCTCGAAGGTTGGGAACGCGCGAAGTTCCTGGTTGACGGCGAGCGCATCGACGTCCTGACGTACGGCCGCCTGCGCAGCGATCCCGTGCCGGCCGGCCCGGTGCTTGCCGTGGCCGGCGCCGCGTGGAGGGTGCCGGAGCGCAGGGGCCGCGGCTGAGGGCGGCGGTGCAGCGGCGCCGCGGCACAGTTGCCCGGCGGTCCGGCCTGGCACAGCTGCCGGCCTCGCACAGGGCAGCAATGCGAAGAGACAGGGGCAATCACAATGAAGATCGAGGCCATGCGCGGCGATATCACGACCCAGGAGGTCGACGCCGTCGTCAATGCCGCGAACTCCTCGCTGCTGGGCGGCGGCGGGGTCGACGGCGCCATCCACCGTGCCGCGGGTCCGCGCCTGCTGGACGCCTGCCGCGAGCTGCGGCGCACGAGCCTGCCCGAGGGCCTGCCCGTCGGGCAGGCGGTGGCCACGCCGGGCTTCGAGCTGCCGGCTCGCTGGGTCATCCATACCGTCGGCCCCAACCGCCACGCGGGACAGACCGACCCGGCGCTCCTGCGCTCGGCGTTCGATTCTTCGCTTGCCCTGGCCGTCAGCCTCGGCTGTCGCAGCGTGGCAGTGCCCGCCGTCTCCGCGGGCGTCTACGGTTGGGATGCCGACGAGGTCGCCCGCACCGCCGTCGCCTCCGCCCGCGCGCTCGCAGCCGACTTGGACGACGCAGCCGGCTTGGACGACGGCGGGGCCGGGGCGCCGGTGCTCGACCTCGTGCGCTTTGTCCTCTTTGGCGAGCGCGTCGAGGCAGCGTTCCTCGCGGCCCTCGGGCGCTAGCATCGCGGCCACGTGGCTGTAAGGTACCCGCCACCTGGCCGTCGCGCCCGACTGGCGCCCGGCCCCTCGCGCCCTCCGTGCTCTGGCGAGCGCAGCCCCCGGTGTCCACCGAACGGTGGACAGCACGGTGCACCGTACGGTCGCTACCGGCCCGCAGTGCCCACTGCAAAACTGGAAGCATGACGAACGACACCGCGATCGACATCCGATCACTGACGAAATCCTACGGTGACAAACAGGTCCTGAAAGACCTCGACCTGACGGTTCCCGCCGGATCCATCCTCGCACTCCTCGGCCCGAACGGGGCGGGCAAGACCACGACCGTCGAAATCCTCCAGGGCCTGCGCCGCCGCGACTCGGGCAGTGTCGCCGTCCTGGGCTCCGACCCTGCCCGCGCGCCGCGCACCTGGCGCGCCCGCATCGGCGTCGTCTCACAGACGTCGGCGGACCTGGCCGATCTGACCGTCACCGAGGCGGTCACCCACATCTCGCGCTTCTACGCCGCGCCGGCCGACGTCGCCGCCACCATCGAGCGCGTCGGGCTCGCCGACGACGCCCGCACCCGCGCTGGCCGCCTTTCCGGAGGCAGGCGCCGACGCCTCGACGTCGCCCTGGCCATCGTTTCCCGCCCGGAGCTGCTCTTCCTGGACGAGCCGACCACGGGCTTCGATCCCGAGGCCCGCCGCGCCTTCTGGGACCTGATCGAGGACCTGCGCGAAGACGGCACCACCGTGCTGCTGACCACCCACTACCTCGACGAGGCCGCCCACCTGGCCGACGACGTCGCCGTGGTCCTTGGCGGGCGCATCATCGAGCGCGGCCGCCCCGACGAACTCGCCCGCCGCGCCGGAACCCTGCGCACCGTCACCTGGGTGGAGGACGGCGTCGAGCGCGTGGAGCGCACGGCCACGCCCACCGCCACCGTGCGCGAGTTGATCGCGCGCCTTGCAGGGCCCGACGGCGAGGTCCCCGGCCTCCAGGTCCGCACGCCAACGCTCGAAGACCACTACCTCGAGCTCATCGCCGACAACGCCGCGTGAGGAGGCCGGTGCGTGAGGTTGGCTCGCGACCGGCGTCGACTCGCGACCCTGTCCGCAGCGTCTCCGGTCGGGTACCGCGCCGGGGCGTCGGCCCTCGCACTCACCTTGTAGCCGCCAGCGGCCACATAAATCGCCAGTAGCCACATTGATCACCACATTAGGAGCACCCAATGACAAGCATCGCCACCGACACAACATCGCCCCGCGAAGCGCCCGCCCGGCAGATTCCGGACCGCCCGGCGCCGAGGCCCGCCCCCAGGCCGGGATCGCAGCTCAGGGCCGTGGCAACCCTGACGTGGACGAGCCTCGTCTACTTCGTGCGCGAGCCGGTCGGCTTCGTCATGCAATTCCTCTACCCGCTATTCATGCTTGGCATCTTCAACGCCGTCTTCACCGGTGAGCTGCTCCAGGGCATTTCCTACGCCGAGTACCTCCTGCCGGCGATGATCACCGTCGGCGTGATAACGACCTGCCTGCAAAACCTCGCCATCACCGTGGCAGGGGAGCGCGAGACCGGGGCGCTCAGGCGCCTGGCCGTGCTGCCCGCGCCGCGGTGGGCACACGTGACGGCCAAGTGCCTGGCCAATTCGGTCCTCGCACTGGCCAATGCGTGCCTGCTCATGATCGTCGGCCATTACGCCATGGGCATCGACTGGCCGGCGTCGTCGCGATCCTGGGGGCTTCTGGCGCTGACGATGGTGCTCATGGTGGCGACGTGCACGGCGCTGGGACTGGCCATTGGCCGGTCGCGTCCGACTCAGCGCGCGGCCAGCAGTCTCGTGACCCCGATCGTCGTGATGCTCCAGTTCGTCTCCGGCATCTTCTTCCCCCTGTCGCAGTTGCCCGCCTGGATGGTCAACGTGTTCTCCGTCCTGCCGGTTCGCTGGTCCGCCGAGCTCATGCGCGAGGCGTTCCTGCCGCCCTCCTTCGCCGTCGCCGAGCCGACCGGAGCGTGGGAGACCGGCAGGGGTCTGGCGATCGTTGCGGTCTGGCTCATCGGCGGCGTCATTGCCGCCATCGTCGTCGCCCGTCGCGATACGGTGGACAGGTGAGCGGTTGGCGGTCGGTTGGTTGAGGCCGGCTGCGGCCCCGGCTCCGGCGAGGAACGGTGGGATGAACGGCGGAAGACAGGAAGGCTGGAGGGCCTACGCCGAAGGGAGGAAGCGGACGATGTCGGAGCTCGCGGGCCGGTCGCGGCAGCCTCGGCGCCAGTTGTACCCCGCGCTCATGAGGTTCGGGGTGCCGGTGTGGGCATGGCGAACCCTGACGTGGACGACGGCGGCCGTCGGCCTCGTGCTGTTGTTCTGGCACAACTGGGCGTTCGTGTTCTTCTTCGTCGTCTTCCCGCTCCTGTGGCTGGTTCACGGCAGCTTCAGGGCGGCAGCGGTGGCCAATCTCGTCTACGGCGCGGGCATCGCCGTCGCCGGGTCCCTAGGGCGCGACCTCAGCTGGCTGCCCACCGCCGTCATCTCCGTGGCGTTTTCCATGCTCATGGGGCTGTGGATGCAGCGGGTGCAGATCGCCCGCGTGCGTGCGGTCGAGGCGCTGGCGGCGAAGGATGAGGCCTTGGCGGCGCTGGCGAAGGCTCAGGAGGAGTTGGCTGCGGCCGAGCGGGAGGCGGGAATGGCGGCCGAGCGGCAGAGGTGGGCCCGCGAGGTGCACGATACGCTCGCGCAGGGCTTCGTCTCCGTGGTCGCGCTCGCCCAGGCGGCGCGGGCCGAATACGGCGGGGGTGGGGTCGATGGTGCGACGAGTGCGATCCTGGGCGAACGACTCAAGCAGATCGAGGACATCGCGCGCGAAAATCTGGCCGAGGCGCGGGCCCTTGTGGCAGGCGAAGGGCCGAGCGCTCTGCAGGGCGCAGGGCTGGGCGAGGCGCTTGAGCGGCTCGCCGCATCTTCTCAAGCGCACGGACTGGACGTGCACCTGCGCGCCGAGCTTCCCGAGGGCCTCACCCCGGCACTCCAGGTCGTCGTCCTGCGGGTGGTGCAGGAGGCTCTGAGCAACGTCGTCCGGCACGCGCAGGCCGAGCATGCCTGCGTGGATGTGGCTGCCGTCGGCGGTGAACTCGTCATGACGGTGGGGGACTTCGGCGTCGGTCACCGTGCCGCGCCGGAGGGAACCGGGCTTGCCGGCATGCGCTCGCGCGTGGAGGCCTTCGGCGGAACGCTGACGGTGGATCCGCTCCATCCGCCGGACGAGCACGGGCACACCGGGACCCTGCTGGAGGCCAGGCTGCCACTGTAGTGTCGTGTCGGCTAGCTTTGGGTATCGGCGCCAGTTCGTTGGCTCGCCTCGGGCACCCACCGGTTGCCGGTTGGCTCTCCTGTTAGGCGCTTCCGCCGGTTGGCTCTCCTGTCGGGCACCCCTGTTCGTCAGCTTGCCTGGTCGTGTCGATGGCTCGTCTGGCCATGCCGATGTCTCAGCGGACCGTACGTCGTCGTCCGCGCTCCGTCTCAGGGCTGGCTCCGCCACACCCGCTGACCCTGGAGGCTGCAGGTCATCGCACGCGCGCCGTCTCAGCTGCCGCGCCGACGCCTCCTATTGCGCGAATGGGCGCCATGGACGAAACTTCTTCACAGCCGCGCGTTCCGACGATCGGGTCCACAAGGTGGCGTTCACGATGAGTAGGTCCACAAGGTGCCCCGGTGGGTCCACATGGTGTTGTCACGGTGACCGGATCCACAAGGTTCCCTGACGGGTGGGTCCACAAGGTCTCGTTACGGTGGGCGGGTCCACAGGGTGTCCCTGTGGGCGTGCCACGCATGCACGTCATCGGTGCCATCACGTGCCCAGGTACCCGAGGCTCGTGCCCGACGTCGGCGCGGCGGACGGACGTCGACGAAAGGAATGCCAGTGGGTGCCGCCGGAAACGATGCGAACGGCCGTGACGATGCGCCGTCGAGTCCTGCTCCCGTGCGGATTCTCGTCGTCGACGATCATCCCGTCGTGCGCTCGGGAATCGTCGGCATGCTGTCGGGCGAGGAGGACATGCTCGTCGCAGGCGAGGCATCCAATGGCCAGCAGGCCGTCGATCTGGCCGACGAGCTCGCCATCGACGTCGTCCTCATGGACTTGCGGATGCCGGTGCTCGACGGCGTTGCCGCCACGCGGCAGATCCTGGCCGGCGAGGCCGCGCCGCAGGTCGTGGTCCTGACCACCTACGATACCGACGGCGATATCCTGCGCGCCGTCGAGGCCGGTGCGATCGGCTACCTCCTCAAGGACTCCCCGCGCGAGGACATTCTGGCGGCCGTGCGCGCGGCCGCCGCAGGCCAGAGCGCGCTCAGCCCCACGGTCACCACTCGGCTGGTCGGGGCTGCTCGCGGCACGCAGGCCGGGGTCGGGACGACGGGTGGGCAGCCCGGGGGTCAGGCGCCGGTGGCCCTGACGCCGCGCGAGCGCGAGGTGCTCGCCGCCGTGGCGCGTGGCTTGTCCAATGGGCAGATCGGGCGCCGCCTGTACATCACCGAGGCCACGGTCAAGACGCACCTGCTGCGCGCATTTGGCAAGCTCGGCGTCGACTCGCGCACCGCTGCCGTCACCGAGGCCCTGCGGCGCGGACTGCTCGACCTGGAGTGAGGCACCCGGACCGCTCAGGCAGCCTGCGCGGCCAGCGCCGCCAGCTCGCGGGCGTCGGCATTCCCGCCAGTGCAGATGACGGCGCAGGTCCCGCGCCGTCCGGGGTCGGCCAGCAGGCCCGCCAGCGCCGCAGCCCCCGCCCCTTCCGCGAGCGTGTGGGCGCACGTGGCCATGAGGCGCACGGCGTCGAGGATGTCGTCGTCGCTGACGAGCACGAAGTCGTCCAGCCGCTGCCGAAGGATCGACTGAGGCAGCTCGAAGCCGCTTCCTGTGGCCAGGCCGGAGACGCGCGTGCGGCACGGGGCGCTGACCGGCCGCCCGCCCTTCCATGACGCGTGGGCGGCCGGCGCCGCCTCGGACTGGACGCCGACGACCCGGCAATTCGGTGCGAGCGCATCGCGCACAAGGCAGGCCCCGGCCGCGCCGGACCCGGAGCCGATCGGGACGTAGAGCGTGTCGATTCCACGGTGGCGGCGGAAGAGCTCGAGGTAAACGGTGGCATGCCCGAGGACGACGGCGGGCTCGTCGCCCGGCGAGACCAATCGCAGGCCGCCGGTGCGCGCCAGGTGCTCGGCGTGGGCGAAGGCCTCGCTCATCGTCGGCCCCTCGATAACGACCCTGGCGCCGAGGGCCCTGACGGCCGTGACCTTGCCCTCGGGCGCGGTGACCGGCATGACGACGGTGACCGGCGTGCCGCTGCGCGCCCCCGCCCAGGCGAGCGACTGCGCGTGATTGCCCGTCGACGCCGTGACGACGCCGGCCCGACGCTCCTCTTCGCCCAGGCGCGCCATCAGGGCCACGCCCCCGCGCACCTTGAATGCGCCGGTGGGCTGGGCGTTCTCGTGCTTGACGATCACCTCCGCGCCGGCCCGCGCGTTCAGGAGCGGGTAGGACCAGGATGGCGTCTCGCCCAGCACGGTGGAAACGTCCCGAGCGGCGTCGACGACGGAATCGAAAGTCAGGCTGCTGGCGCTCATGATTCCATGGTCACCCCAAAGTACCTATCGGTCTAATGAATCTTTTTGCGATGCCCTATAGATTCAGTCAATATCATGGTTTCATGATCGATCTCCGCCAGCTCGAGGCGCTCGTGGCTCTCCACCGCCACGGCACGGTCTCGGCCGCGGCCCAGGCGCTGGGATACAGCCAGCCCACCGTCTCACACCACCTAAGTGCGCTCGCCCGGGTGACGGGTACCGTCCTGTTCACCAGGGTCGGCCGCGGCGTTCGCCTGACCCAGGAGGGGCGAGCCCTGGCTCGGCGCGGCGAAGAAATCCTTGCCCTGATGGACAGGGCCGAGCGCGAGGCCACGGCCATGGCGCGCGCCGACGCCGGACGCCTCCGCCTTGCCGCCTTCCCCTCCGCCGTCGCATCCTTCGTCCCCGCGATCCTCGCCGCGCTGGGCGAGTGCAATCCCGGCCTGACCGTCGAGCTGGTGGACGCCGAGCCGCCCGAGGCGCTCGACGCGCTGAGCCGAGGCACGGTAGACGCCGCCCTGTCCTTCGCATACGGGGACTCGGTCGACGGCCCCCGCGGCACCGAGGCGGTCGCCCTCCTGGACGACCCGCTGTTCCTGGTCGCCGCGCCGGGCGGCATCACTGATATCGCCGACGGCGGGCAGTGCAGGTGGATCACCGGGTGCCAGCGCTGCCACGAAAAGCTCGCCGAGGTGGCGCGGGCGGCGGGGTTTGTGCCGGACGTGGCCTACGCCAGCGACGACTATGTCGCGGTCCAGGCGCTGGTGGCCGCGGGCCTCGGGGCCAGCCTCCTGCCGGGAATGGCGCTGCGGGCCTATCGCCACCCGGGCGTCGACGTCAGGCCGGTGGCGGGGGAGCGCAGGCACGTCGGCGTCGTCGTCGAGCGCTCGCGGCCCAGGCCTCTGGCCATTGATGCCCTGGTCGACGCCTGTCGGCGGGCCGCGCCGGCGCTACAGTCGCAGACCGAGGGATGACGCGCGGGCGCGCCTTCACGCAAGGAAAAGGCTCGGATGCTGCGCGCCTTAGGATTGCGCAGATCCGGGCCTTAATTCTTATCGCCGCTCTTGCTCATATCCCACTCTGGGATCGGTGATGGCGACATCAAGCGACTCGCGGTCTTGCCGTCAGTCGACCCATCTCACGGAATCTAAGTAACGCTCAAAAACGCCTTCGTCGACTTCGGCCATCCCCAGCGACGAACCTTTGAACTGTTGGACGAATAGAACGTACGTATCGTCGCCGCGGTCAACGACTCCCGCCCGAACCGAGTAGTGCGTCCCATCCTTCTCGGCCGCACCGACGAATACCCGGGTTTCCTCGCCCTTGATCTTCGTCGTGCCAGCAGCTTTCAGGTTCGAATCTTCCAAACTAGAGGTTCTATCGATCATCGTTGATGACAAACTCATCTTCGGAGTAGTAGTCGCCCCGCAACGTCTGAACTGCCAAATAATTATCCCAACCTTCCCCGTTCTGACTATCTGAGTCAACGAAGGCCCGCATGTCTGTACGGTCGAGCGAAACGTCTTTGTATCCGCCTGGATTCGATTTAATCGTGAGATATCGATTAACTGCGCTTTCTTCTTCGGCGCTGAGATCGTCATCGGAGGCCTTGCTTTCGCCAGCCGACGTCGCCTCGACTGCCTAGGAGCTGCCGCTGTTCGAATCGGAGTCCGCATTGCCACTCGGGCAAGCGGCGAGGGACATGGTGAGAACCGCAGATATGCCAAGTGCGAATATACGTTTTTTCATGGTTGATCTCTCGTGCTGTCTGTTGGTGCGGTCGCCCTTGAGGCCTGCGCGTTGTTGGGCCGTTGTTACGGCCTGGCCGTCGGCGCAGCAGTTGCGGTGAGGCATCGTCCGCCTGTCTGACCGTACGCGGTGACTGCGGGAAGCTTGCCCTGAGTGGTGCCTGCCCTAGACTGGGATCGTTACTCGGGCCACTGTCGGAGCCTCGGCCGGGCGGTGGAGGCGCTTGGGCGATGGCCTTATTCAACACGACGGCAAGCTGGTCGTTGCGGCCAGTGTCTTGACTGTGGAACCGGGCTTGGACGAACTCGTCGCGCAGTGGGTTACCTGGGCGGAACGCCTCGGTGTCCAGACAATAGCCGGCCTGCTCGCACAGTTCAAAGAAGAACACGAATTGCGCTCGGGTGTTTCCTTCACGGAAAGAGTGCACGACGTTCAGCTCGCCCCACCGCTCGGCCAGCTCGGTTACAATCGCTCCGCGATCGAGCCCGCGCAAATAGTTCGCCTCAGCGATCTTGACGTACTGTGCCTCGGCGGCTGCCGTCAACGCCGGCCCTGCCGGGTAGTAAGCGTGGCCCTCCTTGGTCATTGGCCCATCAGTGGGTGCAGTTCGTTCTTGGCCCGCCCACTCGTAGACATCTTGGAAAATGTGATGGTGGATGGCCTTCATATGGTCGTAATCGAACCGCCCCGGCAACGGATCGATTCGTAGCTCTGCTAGACGGATGCTGGTGAACTGCTCTTCGAGTTGTTGCAACCTGGCGGGATCACTCTCGCCGTAGGGGTACCCAGGTCCCGTGAACTTATTGCGCAGTACGAACGTGCCTGGGATGAAGTAGTCATCCCAGGCACGTTGTGGTGACGTCTTGCGCGCCACAGCGGCCTGGTTTTCAGCGGCCGATGATGTACTTGCGGCTCAGTTCACGGGCCTGATCACCAGAAATCTCTCCCCGTGCATGCTTGGCGAGCACGTCAGTCAGATAGGGGTCGGTCACCTGGTGCCCAGCCGCACCCAGCGCAGCCTCAGCAAAAGCCAACCGATCGGCAGCCTGCATCTCAGCCAGTTGCGCCTCACTCAAAGTCGTCGAAGACACGATGACGACTCCTTCCTCCTCGATCCTCCACCCTACCAGGCGGGCCGACCATGACCCATACACTTTCCGACCCATTTCGGGCCACAAAAGTAGTTCAAGCGAGCGTCGAGCACCTGTCATCGCCAGGATTTGAGGACTCGTAGATAGCGGTCAGCGTTCAGTCGACACCGACAGAATCTGCGAAAACGGCGTACACGCTTCTGCCCACGTCGCACCAGCACGCGTCCCAGCGTCGACGTCGAGACCCTTGGCAGCTCCGCCAGCTCTGCCGTGTCAACACCGCGGTCCCGACTCATCAGTCGCCAACACCTCCTGCGACGGCCAACACACCCCCTCATCATTCGCCGCATCCGCCAACGCAAGAAGCACCATCGACTCCCGCAACGGCAACTCCGCAAGACCCCACGCCCACGTCATCGCTTTAATGCTCATGCAGCCCTCCGATGCACCAAACCACAAGCCTGCAACTCAGCCAACGCATCAATGACCTCATCGACGCTGAGTCCCCGGCCCACGAGCTCGCTCCCATCCGGATCGGTCCCGTCAACCATCATCGTCAGGACCAAATAGACACCGAGCGCCGCATACGACACACCAGAATCACGAACCACACGCGCCGGCAGCCCCGCCACGAGCCTGCCACCCGACTCACGGAGAACTTGCGGGATCTGGCTAATCACCTCACACTCCAACGCAGACTCACCCATCACGCATCCCCCAAACCAGGCAACGGCTCACCAACCGGACCCTTCACCTCGCCACCCACAACCCGCCGAGGCTCCAACAACGCCTCAATGTCAGACCGACGAAAGAACCAGCGTCCCGACGGAATCTGGACTGCCGGCACACGCCCCTGTCGCGCCCATCTCCACAATGCTGACCTGGACAGGCGTGGGAACTCCGCTTCAACTTCGGCGGCTGTTAACAACTCATCTTCGTTTGTCTCACTAACGTGAGTTTTTCGCAATTCCATGTCTCGATTATGGCAAGCATTGACATGTCCTACAAGTATTGTCGTTGCGAATATTGCATTGAGCTGACATCATTTGAGCATGGCAGTTTCAGAAGTGGAGCCTAGAGAATCTGATTCTCCCGATGTCATCGTTGGTGAGAGGGTTCGTCTTTGGCAGTTTCGCAGGCACGTAACTCAGAAACAATTGGCAGAAGTATTGGGTACTAATCCAGCTGCGGTTTCTAGGCGGCTCAGTGGTCTTACGGGTTGGACGACTGTGGACCTCGTGCGAGTTGCTGCTTTCTTGGATGTGTCTATTGCCGATTTGCTTCCCGATATCCTCGTTGAGCGGGAGAAAGACAAGTCCGCGCGGGCAAATGAAAACTCCGCACTGGGAGTCGGTTCGACCAATGCGGAGCCTCGGCGCGCTCGGAGGGACTCGAACCCCCAACCTTCTGATCCGTAGTCAGATGCTCTATCCATTGAGCTACGAGCGCCTATTCCCTTGTGGACATCGAAAATCATACATGCAACCCGGGCGTTCGGCTAATCGGTCCGGCATGTTCCCAATCACAGTGTTGGGGCCTCGGTGTAGGGCCGAGGCCCCGCTCGGACCGTGCCCCTCGGTTTGGCTGGGCCTGGCACGTGTCTCTCGGTCTGGCTGGGCCCTGCACGTATCCCTCAGTCCGGCACATGGCCCTGGGTTCGGCCCGGCATGTGCCCTTCAGCCAGGATTACCTTCGCTCTGGCCGGTCGTTCCTGGGGGGCGCCGCCCCGTTGGCATCGCTCGGGCCAGCCAATTCTTGACCGGCCTCACCGGGGCGGCCCTCGCCCGGGTCGGCCTCGCCGTGTTCGCTTTCAATTCTGTCGGCCTCGACCTGGTCGGTCATGCCATGTCCAGCAGCTCCAAGGCCGGCGCCGACTCCGGCGGCCTTGAGCATGCCGACATCACCGGGAGCGTTCCCGCCGAAGTCCACATCAATTCGCTCGGCCTCGCCACGAGCGCCCAAAGCCCAGTCCCTGCCGTGAGTAGCCAGAGCACCGTCGCCGTCGGGGGCAGCCAAAGATCCGTCTTCGCCGCGAGTGGCTGGACCCCGGTCCGTAGCAATGCGAATCACGGCAACAACCGTAACGACGCCGAACAGTGCCATAGCCGGCGTGCTCGTGAGTACCTCTCGCCACTCAGTCGGCAGCACCACGGCGGACGCGTTGGCCACCATGTGCACGATGATCGCCGGCCACACTCGCCGCGTCCGCTCAACCACAACTGCGAGGAAGACTCCCAGAACGATGGCGAGCAGCCCCTGCTGGTAGTTGCCGTGCATGACGGCGAAGGCAAGCGCCGAGATCGCCACCGCGGGCCACATCGACACGCGCCGCCGCAGTATGGGGTAGAGGAATCCGCGCATAAGCAGTTCCTCGCCGACGGGAGCGGCCACGATGATGGCGATCAATAGGAGGGTTTCATTGCTTGATTCGAGGGTGCTCTGAATCTCGTCAATCTGTGAGGTGTCCAGGTTCTCGGCTGCCCACCGGGCCGCGCCTTGTGCGGCGAAGGCCGTCGCGGACAAGCCCACAGCGATCCAGCCGAGGGCCCGCCTTGTCAGGCGGCCTGGCGCATCCCCGTAGGTGAAACGCTGCGGCGTACTCCAACGCGTCCACAAGACGAACAAGCTGATGACGACATTGGCAAGCAGCGTGGTGACAACGACGTCGTCGACGAAAGGCGCGCACAGCAATCCGATCACGAACTGAAGTAAGAGGACGCCAATCGCGATGCCTACAGCTTTGAACAGGCGAGCCAGTCGGGATTTCACGCGAGCGCCTCCTGGGCGGTGGCGCTCATGGCCTGTGCGGTTGGCGTTCTCAATGCGAGCATGTAGCTCCTTCCGCGTCTCCAGTCGGCGACGCTTCCACTCGATCATCTTTCCGTCAAGAAGTTAATCCTACGGGTGATCGCCTGTTCAACTTTCGACATGGGTTGATCTTCCCGGCCCCATCTGGGCGAGTGAGACAGGTTGGTCCGGCCGGCGCGCCCCTGGGCTGCGGCACTGGTTTATGCGACGCGCGGCCCGAGCTGGCGCCCTGGTGCGGATCATGGTTTGGCGTGCTATCGATGGCGGCCCGGGCCGCAAGGCTTTCCCGACGTCGGCACCTAGCCCGGCGCGAGCCTCAAGCGCGCCACTGGCTACCGTTCTTCAGCCGCTCGGCCGGCCTCGATCCGGCCCGCCACGCATCGTAGGACTTCGCCGTGAGCGTGACGGGCGTGACGCCGCGACCTGTCGGCCTAGGATGGCTTCATGACACCGGAAGAATCATGGCGTTCCTGGCGCGAAGAACGCAACGAAACCCTGGCCTCAGAGCACGGCTGGCTCACGCTCATCGCCCTGACCTGGCTCGGCCAGCAACCCGCGAAGATCGAGGGCTTCCCGGGAGTGTGGTCCGTCGTCGACGACGCCGCCCACGCTCGGTTCCAGGTGGAGGACGATGTCCGGCAAACCGGCGACCCTGTTGAGGGCGAGGTCGTCATCAAACTGGAAAGCGGCTCTGACTTTTCGCTGGCCTGCGGCACGCGCGTGGCCGAGGTGGCCCGGAGGGCCGGCGGCTACATCGTGCGCGTGCGCGACTCCCAGGCACCCACCCGCCAGAGTTTCACGGGTGTGCCAGTATTCGACTACGACCCGGCCGCCGTTGTGGCGGGCACCTTCGACCCCTACGAAAGCCCACGCGACGTACCGATCCGCACGGCTAATCCTGACGTTCCCGGCAGCGCCACGCTCATTGGCGAGGTCAGCTTCGTCTACGACGGCAAGCCGCAGCGCATCGCCGTCCAGGACGACGGCGACACCTTCAAGGCCGTGTTCCACGACGAGACCAACGGCACCGAGTCGGCCGGCTGGCGCTACGTCAACTTCCCGAAGCCCGAGGCGGGCGGGGCCGGCGTCACGATCGACTTCAATCGTGCGCTGAACTTCCCCGCGGCTTTCACGCCCTTCGGTACATGCCCGCAGCCACCGGAGGGCAACGACATCGCCGCGCCCGTCCGGGCCGGTGAGCGCAAGCCCTGAGAGCCTGCGACACGGACCTTCTGGCACGGATGGGCCGACTCCGCCCGGAAAGAGGCCGCCAGCTTAGCCAGCTTAGGAAGAAAAGAAAGGAAGGGGCCACCGCCTGGGTGGCCCCTTCCTTCAACTAAGCGAGAGGTTGTCCGATCGGAATGCGCGGCGCTAGGAAGTCGCTGCGTTATCCGCGTCGTCAACCGAAAGCGGGTCGTCGCTCGAGGGCAACTCGTCCGAGCTGGGCTCCAGGGACAGGTCGCCGCTGTTGTCCACCGAACCGGCGCCGATACCCATGGCGTTGAAGAGATCCTCGATGGCGAACGGCTGGCCGTTCTTGGCCTCGTCCGGAATCGTGACCGAGACGTCGGCGTCCATGTCGATGTCGAAGGACAGCTCGCCCTTGATGGATCCCTTGCCGTCCTTGCTCTTGACGTCGACAGCCGCGGCGAACGACTTGATCTGGAGGTCATCCTTGTTGACGACGAGCCTCAGGAAGGCCTCGGAGTTATCGGGATCGACCTCGAAGGTGCCCCCCTCGGACCGAGTGGCGAGCTCCTTGAGGACGGCGGCCTTGGGCGCGGCGCGCACGACCAGGTCATCGCCGCTCTCGGTCACTTCGACATCGGCGTACATGTCCAGGTACTCCGAAGCCTTGGTGTCAGACTGAGAGGCGCTCTGTGCCTGCGCCTGCTGCATGAGCGCTTCGATCTGGTCCCGGGCGATTTCGGTCTGGGCCCACTGGCCGCCGTACTCGCCGTAAACCTTGTAGTTGGAGCCATCCTGTTCGCCCAGAACCTGCGCGGCGAAGTCTTCGTTATTGGTGGAGTCCTCCACCTTGCCGTCGACCTTGAGCGAGAATGCCTCCTTGTCCCTGTCGTACTTGAACTCGAGGTTCCCGTCGACGGAGGCATCGTTGGGCGTTCCCGTGATGTCCATATCGAGTTTGCCATCAATGGTGGCGGGTACCTGCGAGTTTTCGTTTTCCTCGAGGATCTTGTCGATCAACTGCGGGCCGGTCAGGTCCTCGCCGGAGACGTTGACGGTGGTGCCGGCCTTGATGGCGTTCGTGTCCACGGCGCCTTGAGCTGAAGAATTTGATGACGAGTTCGCCCCGCCACAAGCGGAGAGGGCGATGACGGCGACAGCGGCAGTCAAAGTCGAGAACCGTCGTACGGAGGTCGTTTTACTTCTCATTGGTCGCTCCTAAATTATGGGGCCCTACACTTTTCACACTAGTAAGACTCTTGTTCATGCTACAAGGAAGTGCGCCGGTATCGGGCGCCGAATTGGGGGGCTATGTCCCCACGGGCGGGCGAACGAGCCAAGAATGCGCTCGTTGAGCGGTGTTCCCGGGCGAGGTGTGAGATGGTGCGGCCAATTGCCCGTTGCGCCGAGATATTGCGGGTGTGCGACGCGGGGGCGCGGTACTCGAACCGAGGCGCGGGACGGAAGGTGGGCCGATTCCCGTCCGTCGGCCCGCCTTTCCACTGAGAGCGGACAGTACTGGGCGCTGGGCCACACGACCGTTTGGCGCCGGGCGCCAGCGTGCGGAGCGTCGACCGGATTCGCCGAGGGCGCCGACTGCGGAGCCGGCGTCCGTGTGTGTGCATGCGTGCCGTGGGTCGGCGTCGGGCGCACCGCTCGGCGCGAGGGGTCAGTGATTGATGTAACGTCGGGAATACGTCCGGGTCGTTTCAAGTTGAGTTTGGTGGACTCAAGAAAAGGCGGTCCGGTTGGACACAACTAGCCGCGGTGACTCAGACTAGTGCGGTAGCGCCTTGAGCCGCGATCGCATTCATAACAGAAGGAGAAACACAGACATGGCACGTGCAGTAGGCATCGACCTTGGCACCACGAATTCTTGCGTCGCCGTTCTGGAGGGCGGCGAGCCCACCGTCATCGCCAATGCGGAAGGCGTGCGCACCACGCCTTCGGTGCTCGGCTTCTCGAAGAACGGCGAGGTCCTGGCCGGCGAGGTCGCCAAGCGCCAGGCCGTGACGAACGTCGACCGCACCATTTCCTCGGTCAAGCGCCACATGGGCACTGACTGGAGCGTGGAGATCGACGGCAAGAAGTACACGCCGCAGCAGATTTCGGCCATGATCCTCCAGAAGCTCAAGAAGGATGCCGAAGCCTACCTCGGCGAGCCGGTGACCGACGCGGTCATCACCGTCCCGGCCTACTTCAACGACTCGCAGCGCCAGGCCACGAAGGAAGCGGGCACCATCGCAGGGCTGAACGTCCAGCGCATCGTCAATGAGCCGACGGCGGCCGCCCTGGCATACGGCCTGGAGAAGGGCAAGGAGGACGAGCTCATCCTGGTCTTCGACCTCGGCGGTGGCACGTTCGACGTCTCCCTGCTCGAAGTCGGCAAGGACGAGGACGGCTTTTCCACCATTCAGGTGCGCGCGACGTCGGGCGACAACAAGCTCGGCGGCGACGACTGGGACGAGCGCATCGTCAACTGGCTGGTCGAGCAGGTCAAGTCGGGCTCGGGCGTCGACCTGTCCAAGGACAAGATCGCGCTGCAGCGCCTGAAGGAGGCGGCCGAGAAGGCGAAGAAGGAATTGTCGTCGACGTCCTCGACGAGCATCTCCCTTCCCTACATCTCGATGTCCGACTCCGGCCCGCTCCACGTCGACGAAACGCTTTCGCGCGCCAAGTTCGAGGAGCTGACCAAGGACCTCCTCGAGCGCACGAAGGCGCCCTTCCAGAACGTCATCCGGGACGCCGGCATCAAGGTGGGCGACATCGACCACGTCGTGCTCGTTGGCGGCTCGACGCGCATGCCCGCCGTGACCGAGGTCGTCAAGGACCTGACGGGCGGGCGCGAGCCCAACAAGGGCGTCAACCCGGACGAGGTCGTGGCCGTTGGCGCGGCACTGCAGTCCGGCGTCATCTCCGGCGACCGCTCCGACGTGCTGCTCATCGACGTCACTCCGCTGTCGCTGGGAATCGAGACGACGGGCGGCATCATGACCAAGCTCATCGAGCGCAACACGGCCATCCCGACCAAGCGCTCGGAGATCTTCTCCACCGCATCGGACAACCAGCCTTCCGTGACGATCCAGGTCTTCCAGGGCGAGCGCGAGTTCACGCGCGATAATAAGCCGCTGGGCACCTTCGACCTGACCGGAATCGCGCCGGCTCCGCGCGGCATCCCGCAGATCGAGGTCACCTTCGACATCGACGCCAACGGCATCGTCCACGTCTCGGCGCGCGACAAGGCGACGGACAAGGAGCAGTCGATGACGATCACCGGCGGCTCGGCCCTGCCGAAGGAGGAGATCGACCGCATGATCAAGGAGGCCGAGGCCAACGCCGCCGAGGACGCCAAGCGGCGTGAGGAGACCGAGCTGCGCAACCAGGCGGAGCAGACGGTCTACTCCGTGGAGCAGCTGCTCAAGGAGAATGCCGACAAGCTTCCCGACTCCGTTTCCACCGAGGTCAAGGAGGCGGCCGACAAGGTCACCGAGGCGCTCAAGGGCGACGATATCGAGGCCGTCAAGACGGCACTGACCGAGCTCAACGAGAAGTCGCAGGAGATTGGCAAGGCGCTGTACAACGCGCAGCAGGCCGAGGCCGCCACGCAGGATGCCGGCGGCCAGGCGCCCGCGGGGGACGACGTCGTCGACGCCGAGATCCTTGACGAGGATGAGGAGAAGAAGTGAGTCAGTCTCAGGAGACGCCAGAGGTTCCTGAGGAGCAGGTGGCCGGGGCGCAGGATCCGGCCACC
>JAUMUM010000017.1 GCA_030530685.1 Actinomycetaceae bacterium
GCGGCGGGCCGTCCGGCGACGTCGACGTGGCGGATGTGTCATGCTCGGGCGACGAGGCAGGGCTTTCGGTGCCGTTTCGCCCAGGAGCCGACGTCCCGGAGGAGCCATTGTGTGGCTCGCCGGGAAGGGACTGGTTCTCGTGCGTCTCGCTCACGCCCGCGAGTCTACCCACGACTTGCCGTGACTCGCGTTCTGACATAGTTGAGACCATGAGTTCTCGCATCGTCCTTGCCGCCACACCCATTGGAAACGACGGCGACGCCTCGGCGCGCCTTCGCTACGAGCTGGAAAACGCGGACATCATCGCGGCCGAGGACACGCGGCGCCTGCTCAACCTCGCGGGACGGCTCAGGCTCGACATCCGCGCGCGCCTCCTTTCCTACCACGAGCACAACGAGGCCGAGCGCGGCGCCTACCTCATCGAGCAGGCGCGCGAGGGGGCGAGGGTCGTCCTCGTGACCGACGCCGGCATGCCGTCGGTCAGCGACCCCGGCTATCGGTTGGTCGCGCGCGCCGCCGAGGCCTCCATGCCCGTGAGCGTCGTGCCCGGGCCGTCGGCCGTGCTCGCGGCCCTTGCCGCCTCGGGGCTGGCAACCGACCGCTTCTGCTTCGAGGGGTTCCTGCCGCGAAAGCCGGGCGAGCTGGACGGCGCGATCGCGGCGCTCGCGGGGGAGGAGCGCACGATGGTCTTCTTCGAGTCCCCTCGCCGCCTCGGGCCGACGTTGGCCTCCATGGCCGCGGGATTCGGACCGGACCGTCGCGCCTGCGTCTGCCGCGAGCTGACCAAGACCCACGAGGAGGTTGTGCGCGGCACCCTCGGCGAGCTCGCCGAAAGGTTCGCCGCGGGCACGCTCGGAGAGGTCGCCCTTGTCGTCGCCGGAAGTGAGGGTGCGCGGTCCGAGGTCGATGCCGAGGCTGCGGTGGCCGAGGTGCTGGCGCTTGCCGACCTTGGCTTGCGGCTCAAGGACGCCGCCGGGCACGTGGCTGAGCGGACAAAGCTGCGCAAGAAGGATTTGTACGACGAGGCAGCCAGGCGGCGCGAGCGCAGCTAGGGGAGAACGTGGCGCGAGGGCGCTGCGAGGGGTGAACGCGGCGAGGCGCGAAGGTGACGCGACCGCTGCGAGGGGAGGGCGCAGTGAGGCGTGAGCCCGGCGCGAGGAGCGAGTGCGGCGCGGAGTGAAGGCGGCGATTCGCGAGCCGGCCGCGGTGCGCGAAGCATCTGCGGTCGGCGACATGTTCGCGGTGAGGCATGCGTTTGAAGCCAGTGGCGCTTCGAAACGCAGTGCCCGTCGGTCAACTCGCGAAGCTTCGCGGCGCGAGGGCGCCTCTCGCCTGGAAGGTCGTGCTTGGCGAGCTTCATTCCGTATTTGGCAAGCGTCATTCCGGAAGTCGCGCTCGGGGTGGCTCGCCCGACGATGCCCGCGCATTCCGCGCTTCGAAATTACGAAATGTTCGCGTTATGAAATGACTTTCCAAGAGAGTGGTAGTCAGGATAGCCTAACGGCGTTGGTTGTTCTTCGTGAAGGGTGTCAGCCGTGAATTCTGACCTGTCCCTCTTCCCTGACAGGGCCGCGCTCGGCCCGGAAATCTGGGGAGCTCGCGGGCGCTCAGCCGCGCATCGCCTCTTGGCCGGCGCCGGCGAGGCCGTCGTCGTCGCCTACCGTGAAGACCCGACGCTCACCCTATGTGCTGTTGCCCATGGCTTCACCGCCGACGGCGCGCTCCTGATCGCCACGACGGAAGACGAGTTGCATGAAGCCCTCGACGGCGATGAGGCGCGGACGATGGACGTGCGCCTGTCGGTCGAAAAGGAAGCCCCGGACCCTTCCGTGCAGATCATTGCCGCGGCCGTCCACTGCCTGGCCGAAGCCGAGTGGCTGACGGCCGCCGAGGTCGCCGAGCTGCTCGTGACCGGCGGGCTGCCTGGACGCGTGGCCGAGGTCGCGGCGGCCCCCGGCGGGCGCGTGGCGCGGCTGTCGACCACTCGGGTCTTGCTCCACGACTCCGGCGGCGTCTGGCCAATCTCCTACGAGGAAATCCTCGAACAGCACGAGCAGGCCACCTGGGAAATCGACTCCGACGCGGACCTGTTCACCTCGCCGATCGGCGAACTGATGGCCGTCGACGTCCTGGCCGCCTACGGGGCGGCGCACATGACCGGGCTTTTCGACGCCCTCATGCGCCAGGCCGTGCCCGGAGCGCTGCTGTCGCGCCAGGCGGTCGAGACCGAATGCATGCCCGTCGAGACCATGCTCCTGTGCCTGGACGTCGACCGCACGGGCCTGACCCTCATGCGGGTCGACGGCGGCCAGGCAGTCACGGCATTCATCGCATTCGAGCAGCCCGCTGTCTCAGCGCTCCAGCTGGCGCTGGAGCTGAGCTTCCTGTTCGAGCGGGCCGGCGGGGCCTGAGGCGCCCGGCTGATTGCTGGTTGGGCGCTGCGCCCGGCCGGCTGTGCGGCTGGCTGTTCAGTTGGACGCAGTACCTGGCCGGTCAGTGAAGGCCGGCTGGGGTGTGCGGAAACAGGATACGCGCTCGGTCGGGTTGCGTATGTGGCTGGGCTGGTGCGCCTGGCTCGGCGTCGTCGGCCAAAGTCCTGGCACTGCATCGAAAACCTCAGTCTGCGAAACCAGTCGGAGCATCGAAAGAGAACTGGCCTGCCGTGTGACTAGTTGCTTGAGCGCAGTAGCTGGCTGGCTGCTGGTTGGGCGCTCGGGTGTCACGGCTGGACGGCTGTGCGCTCGAAATGGAAGGCGCTCGCGAAGCCACCCGCCGCAGAAACCGGCCGCATGATCCAGCCGCAGCATAAGTATCCGTCGGCCGATACCGTCGGCCATTAGAAGAAGTCAGGCACAAAAGGAGTCGGGCATAAAAGAAGTTGGGGCCCGTCCAATCGGGCCCCAACAGTGGGCATACCATCAAGATGATGGACCGGGGTCTTGGCTAAGCGAGGCCCCGGTCCGTCCCCCTTGCCTCCATGATGGTTTGTGTAGTCGCGTTGATTCGCGTGCAGGTTGCCGATCGGTTCGGCCGTGCCCTATTAGCGTGCGACGAACGAGGCGCACTCGGCGGTGTCGCCCGCCATTTCGATTGCCTCGGCCGTGCACATGAGGTCAGAGTTGTACTTGCATTCAAGACGCTGGCAGGCCCCGACCTGTCCCTTCGAGGTGGGAAGGCCACCGCGGGCGTCGAGCTTGACGAGAGTGCCGCAGGTGGGCTTGGCGCCGGAGCCACCGACGGTGATGGCGAAGGCGGTGCACCCTCCGTTGTTGTAGGAGCAGGCGGTCGCGGTGCAGGCGGAAACGAGGGTCTGGGTGCTCATGATGAAGCCTCCTTCGTGTAGTTTTGTTGAATCGGAAGCTTGGCAACCGAAGAAGTTGGAAGCTTGATACATCGACTGTAGGACGGGGTGTGGGCTCGCGCCAGGAAGGTAGCGCGAACTATCTGATCGGCGTCATTGCAACATTAGGTGGGCCTTATCGAGATTAAGTGGCGGCATTATTGGACTCTGTCTCGGCGGGCGGAGCGGCGAAGTTTTTTCACGCGAGTTTCGTTTCGTTAAACGTCACAGTTTACGACTTTTCCTTGAGGTGGCGGGAGAAGTTTCGCTTCGAGATCCTTGCGTAATTCGAGGCCTGCTTGACGTGATTGTGGCGGTCGCGTATATGGCCGGAGTTGGGCCTGGGCTGGCCCACCGCGTGCCCGGTCGTCGAGGTGGTGTGTGCGTGGCGAGGAGGTCGGGGTGGGTCCGGGTGCTGCGAGGGTGTGAGGATGGGCGCGGCGAGGAGGTCGGGGTAGGCCCGGGTGCTGCGAGGCCGCGTCGTCGCGCGGGTGGGAGTGTCGAGGGTGCGCGCGCCGTGAAGGGGCCCGGGCGCGGCGCGGCGGGCCCGGGCACCGCTCACACTGCGGCGAGTAGCGCCTGAAGCGTGGTGACGACACCGCCCTCGGAGCAGGATGGCGCGAGGTAGTTCGCCGCCTCGCGGACCTTTGGATGGGCGTTGGCCACGGCAAACGAAAGCTCGGCGCATCCCATCATCTCGACGTCGTTGAGGTAGTCGCCGAAGACGACGGTCTGCTCGGGCGTAACCCCGAGCGTCTCCTGCAGGCGGCGCACGGCGTTTCCCTTGTTAACGTGCTTGGCGGCGATGTCGACCCAGTAGGGGCCGGAGCTGGCCGCGTGGTGCGTGGCGAAGAGATGCTCGATGAAGGGGAAGACGTTCTGTTCGACGCCGGCGGGGTCGTGAATGGCGAGCTTGACGACGTCGTCGTCGAACGTGGCCAGATCCTCGACGATCTCGAGCTTGGCGTAGTACCTGGCGCATTCATCGATCAGACTTTGCCGGTTGGGTTCGACATAGGCCGAGCGTTTGCCGGAGATGACGAAGAGCGTTCCCTCGCGGCCGGCGCGGCGGTAGCGGGTGAGGGTGTCCAGGGCGACTTCCCGGGAGACGGTTGCGGAGTGTAACTCCTGTCCAGCGAGGACCACGAAGGCGCCGTTTTCGCAGATGAAGGGCATCGCCTCGGCGACGTCGGCGAACATGCCGTCGAGGGTCGCGTACTGGCGCCCGCTGGCCGGGGCGAAGACGGCGCCGCGCTCGCGCAGGCGCTCGATGAGCGGCCAGAGTCCGCCGGGGATGACGCCATCGGCCCCGATGAGTGTTTCGTCCATATCGCTGACGACGAGGCGGATGTCCTTGGCCAGCGCGCGGGCGCTTTCCGGCAGGGCGTACGCGCGTCGAGGGGTAGGCGTCGACATTGAGCTGCTCCATTCCTGAGATGTGCTCACTTTACCCAATGGGCGCGACCGGGGTCGTGGACGAAGGGCTGCAGGACTCGCGCGGTCGCGGTTGTGACGGTGATCGTTGGAGCGAGTGGACGCCGTGAGGCGGCGTGCTGAGCGCGGATGGCGGGCGGGGTGGCCCGCGCCGATGGTTGCCCGTGCGGCCGCTACTCTGGGATCGGCGCGTAGCCACGTGGTGAGAGGGGCGACGCAGAGGCGGTGTAGGCAAAGGAAAGGCGGGAGACGATCCACGCTCCGTCTCCCGCCGTACCACCTTAAATTCCGGATCGAGCGATGAAGGGAAATACGCCTGATCTGGTGGCATTCGGATATTCGATTGCGCTCGCAACCGATAGAGCACCGAGCTCCGGTGGTCACGAATGCGGCCATCCGATCAACCGGCAAATCCACGCACACATAGGGTCCAACCCAAACGAAAATGCCTGCTGACCGTCCTGCCGACTCGACTATGTAAACGAGTCAACCTTGTGTGACTCTGTGCCCGACCTGGGAAACCTCGGTACGAGGGGTGCCGGGGCCGGTGAGTGGCAGGCGCCCCAATGAGCGGTGACTCATGGTGGCCTTGCGAGGGTGGTAATCGACGCCGCCCACCTTGCCCCAATGAGGGTGACTCTTGGGTGGCTTTGCGAGGGCCGGCCAATGAGGGCGGCCAGTGAGAGGCGTCCCGCAGGCGGTGGCCAGTGAGAGGCGTCCCGCAGGCGGTGCGCCGCGGGAGGGTCGCCGGATGGCTCACAACGTGGGATCGATGTCCGAGAAGTCGAAGTCGGCTTCGTCGACCTCGTCGGAGAAGTCTATGTCCTCGTCCAGGTCGATATCGTCGAGGCCGAACTCGGCGAGGTCGATGTCTTCCGGATCCTTGGTGACGGTCCCCTCGCTGCCGGACGTTCCCGCTCGGCCCGGAACCTGGGCCACAAGGGAGCCAGCCTCGGCGTCAAAATCGTCACCGTCGAGGTCTGCGGTATCTTCGGCGTCGTCGAGACCGCCGGCGTCTAGGTCGGCACCGCCAAAGTCCTCACCGCCGAAGTCGTTGCCGGCTTCGAGGTCGCCGGGGATCGGGACGTCCTCGCCCTCCTCGTAGAATCCGAAGGCCTCGGAGCTGGTGATCTGCTCGACGCCGGCCTCGTCCATCTCCACGCGGGCCGCCTCACCCGTCTCGGCGCTCACGGCCAGCGTGAGGTCGGAGAGCACGCGCGTGGGCCAGCCAGCGCGCAGTGCGTCGAGCGCCGTTTCCTTCACGCAGTGCGATTCGGCCAGGCCGACGACGTCGACCGCGCCGATCTCGGCATCGCGCAGCACCTCCTCAAGGCTGCGCGCGTCGGCGTCCTTGCCCTCGAAGCCGGAGTAGGCGGCCTCGTACTGACCCTTCTTGACCGAGGCGTCGAAGGACAGTGAGGCGATGGCTTCGTGAAGCTCGGCCTCGGGTGTTCCCGCGACGCCGTGCGGAGGCCACGTGTCGACGAAGTCGGGGGTGTCAGAAAAATGCGCGCCCGGGTCAATGTGCCAGTCCTGGGTGGTGACGATGAAGGCGTACTCGTCGGAGCACTCGGTGACGAAGTCCGCGATTTTCTCGGCGAGGGCATTGCCGCCCTCAATGGCCAGGGCGCCTCCCTCGCAGAACGTCGGTTGCACGTCGACGATGATCAGTGCGCGTGATTCTTCCATGAGAGCCTCCTGTCCGATGCGCCGGTGGGCGCTTTTGCGCGGGTCTCGCGTGCTACAAGCAGCGCGTCGTTGGCGCTGTGCGCAGCCGACGCGTTGCTCCGTTGCAGTCTACTCTGTGACCGGGCGCCTATGGGCTGCAGGTTGACCTAGCAGTTCGTCTCGCGGTGGGCGCCGACGAGCTGCAGCTAGCCGCCCTGCCCGTAGGTGAAATCTCTGTGGCCGGGCGCGTCGTCCTCATCGGGCATTCGGTGGCGTTTGGTCGGGCGAAAGGTCATGCGGCTGCTCGGGCGCCGAGCCGTGCGGCGCTTGCGGCCCGAAGTACGGGTAAGGCCCGGTGGCCGGAAGTGCCTGTTTGCGAGCCTGCGCCCTGCGTCGGCCACGAAGCCCGCTGACGATGAGCCAGAGCGCGACGACGAGAATGAGAATTCTGCCCGTTACGACGCCGAGTATGGTTGCCGTGTCTTCGCTTCTGATTCCCCCGCCGTTGACGTTTCTGCCCAGAAAGCCGAGAACGAGAAGGGCTCCGCCCACGATTTTCGCTGTGTTCATGGCTTGAGGCTATGCTCCGCGCGAAGGCGGGACAACAGCCATTAGCTCAGCGGATAAAGCGTTGACTCGGGCCGCCGTTAGGGCCGCCGTCGGTTCGGGTGTGATGCGGGGATGCAGGGATGCGGGCGCCGGTTCAGCTGGCCGAGTCACCGGGCCGGTTGGCCTCGCCGTCCTTCTGCCGGAGCATGCCGCGCACCCCACTGAAGATGAGCCAGATTGCCAGAGCCAGAACCAAAGCCCTAGCCCCGGGGTCGATCAGGCGGTTGACGATGTCGTTCGTAGACATCCCGCTGGGATACCAGGTGGCGGCAGCGATAAGGGCAAGAATCAGGGCCGCGCCGCTGGCGATCTTCGCCTTGTCCATGCGGCCAGGCTACGTCACGTGGAAAACCGACTCAATGGTCGGCGGGGTGCAAAGGCCGCCTGCCCGCGCCGGCTAAAATGCTCGCATGGCAGCCGAAAGTGAAGGTCTGCCGGCCGTGACGTAGGCTTATAGCCATGTCACGAATTCTTTCCGCAGTTGCGTGGCCGTACGCCAACGGCCCGCGCCACGTCGGTCATGTTGCCGGCTTCGGCGTCCCCTCCGATGTCTTCTCCCGCTACATGCGAATGCGCGGCGAGGAGGTGCTCATGGTTTCGGGCACGGACGAGCACGGCACGCCGATCCTCGTCGCGGCCGACGAGGAGGGCGTGACCCCCAAGCAGCTTGCCGACAAGAACAACCGCATCATCGTCGAAGACCTCGTGGCACTCGGCCTGAGCTATGACCTCTTCACGCGCACCACGACGGTCAACCACGAGCGGGTCGTCCAGCAGATGTTCGAAACCTGCCGCGACAACGGCTACATGATCGTCAAGGAACAGAACGTCGCCATCGACCCGGATACCGGCAATACGCTGCCGGACCGCTATATCGAGGGAACGTGTCCGATCTGCGGCACGCCCGGCGCACGTGGTGACCAGTGCGACGCCTGCGGCAACCAGCTCGACCCCCAGGACCTCGTCGACCCCGTGTCGCGGGTGTCGGGCAAGCGGCCCACATTCACGGTCTCCGAACACTACTTCCTCGATATCCCGGCGTTGGCCGAGGCGCTTTCGGCCTGGCTCGACGAGGTCGAGGCCACGGGGCAGTGGCGCCCCAACGTCATCGCCTTCTCCAAGAACCTCATTGAGGACGTGCGCCCGCGCGCCATGACCCGCGATATCTCCTGGGGCATCCCGATCCCCGGGTGGGAGGACCAGCCGAACAAGCGCCTGTACGTGTGGTTCGACGCCGTCATCGGCTACCTCAGTGCCTCCGTCGAGTGGGCGCGCCGCCGCGCCGCCGTCGGCAAGGGCGACGCCGAAGACTGGCGCAAGTGGTGGAACGGCGGGCAGGCCGAGTCCTATTACTTCATGGGCAAGGACAATATCGTCTTCCACTCCCAGATCTGGCCCGCGGAGATCCTGGCCTACAACGGCCAGGGCGAACGCGGGGGAGCGGCCGGCGAACTCGGCGAGCTCAACCTGCCCACCCAGGTGGTCTCCTCCGAGTTCCTGACGATGGAGGGCAAGAAGTTCTCCTCCTCAAAGAACGTCGTCATCTATGTGCGCGACGTCCTTTCCCGCTACCAGCCCGATGCGCTGCGATACTTCATCTCCATTGCCGGCCCGGAAACGTCCGACGCCGACTTCACGTGGGCCGAGTTCGTGCGGCGCAATAACTCCGAGCTCGTGGCCGGGTGGGGTAACCTCGTCAACCGCGCGGCCGCCATGATCGCCAAGAACTTCGGCGAGATCCCCGCGGCCGGCGAGCGCGAGGAAATCGATCGTCAACTACTGGACGCCGTGCGGGGCGGCTTCGACACCGTCGGCGAGCACATCGCCAACCACCGCCAGCGCGCCGCGCTGACCGAGCTCATGCGGCTCGTCGGTGAGGCCAACGCCTATGTCAACAGGACGCAGCCCTTCAAGCTCAAGGCCCCCGAGGAGCGCGAGCGCCTGGCGACCGTCCTGGCCACACTCGCCCAGGCGGTGACGGATCTCAATACGATGATGAGCGTGTTCCTGCCGCATTCGGCGAATGCGATCGACGAGGTGCTCGGCGGGGCCGGGGATCTCGCGCCGCTGCCGCGCCTGGAGGAAGTCGACGACCTCGACGGAGGCGACCCGTACCCCATCGTCACGGGCGACTACGAGGACGTGCGCCCCTGGGCGCCGCGCGACATCGTGCCCGGCACGCCCATTGCCAAGCCGAAGCCCGTGTTCGTCAAGCTCGACGAGTCGGTCGTGGCCGAGGAGCTCGAGCGGCTCGGGATCGAGCAGTGATCGTGCAGTGACGCAGAGCTGAAGGCTGCGCTGGTCGGGGCGCGGAGTTGGCTCGCCGGGCGCGGAAGGGCCGGTATCGTGGCCTGGCACGCGGGCAGCGGCCGGAAAGGTGGACGAGTGACCAAGAAGAAGCGCAATGTGTACCCGGATGTCGCCGAACCTCTGGCGCATCCGATAGTCGACAATCACACGCACCTGCCGGTTCGCGGCGACCGCGACTACGAGGCCGACGTCGGCCTCGTGCCCGGAAGCCCGGCTCCGGCCGGCGGCGATGGCTTGGCTTCGGCCGGCGACGGCCCTGCCCCGGACGACAACGGCCCAGCATCGGCCGGCCCCCACCAGGCCGCACCGGGGCCTGGCGAGGCCCACAAGGGCAGCATCGAGTGGCATATCGCGCGCATGGGGGCCGCAGGAGTCCGCCATGCCATCACGTGCGGCTGCGAGGTGCCGACGCTCGCGCCCACGGTGGCGCTTGCCGAGGCCTACCCCGAGCTGTCGGCGGCAATAGCCATCCACCCCAACGAGGCTCCGCTGCACTGCGGCATCACGGAGGTCGGCCCCGACGGCCTGGCTCACGGGCTCGATCCGTGGCACTCCGGCCACTCGCTCGCCGACGCCGTCGCGCTTGTGGGGGAGCTGGCGCGCAGCGGCGCCGTCGTCGCCATCGGAGAGACCGGCCTCGACTACTTCCGCACGGCCGACGCCGGCAAGGCCGCGCAGGCAGAATCTTTCCGCATGCACATCGCCCTGGCCAAGGAGCTCGACCTACCCCTGCAGATCCACGACCGGCAGGCCCACGCCGACTGCATCGCCATCCTCAAAGAGTGCGGCGCCCCCGAGCGCACCGTGTTCCACTGCTTTTCCGGCGACCGCGAAATGGCCGAGGTGTGCGCCACCAACGGCTGGTACGCCAGCTTCGCCGGGCCGCTGACCTACCCGGCCAACGAGGACCTGCGCGAGGCCTTCCTCGCCCTGCCCGAGCACCTGATCCTCGTCGAGACCGACGCGCCCTACCTGACGCCCGCACCCTGGCGGGGGCACCCCAATGCGCCGTACGCCTGCGCATATACCGCGCGCTACATGGCGAGTCTGCGCGGGGTCGATGAGGCCGACTGGTGCCGACGCCTCGACGAGAACACCCGCAGGGTCTACGGCGTCTGAGCCCCTGAATCGCCCGGGCCCGGCGGGGACTAATGTCGGCGCGACGCCGAGCCGCTCGCACGCCATTACTCTTGCGGCTGGTGCTTCACCTTGTTGCTGGCGCTGCCGTCACTCTCGCCGGCGGCCCGACAGCTCAACCTGCTCCGGCAGCTCCGCCTGGCCCTGCCGTTGCTCCGGCAGCTCCGACGTCGTCGGCTGAGTCTGGTCGGCTTGATCGTCAGGCGCCGGCTCGGGCTCAGTCTGGTTTGCCGACTCGCCTTTGGGCAACCAGGCCACGTAGATGAGTAGGGCACCACCGACGAGGAGAAGGACTATTCCGATGACGAAGAGGAAGTAGCCGGTATCCCGTGAGATGTCGGTGTTGGGCAAATATGTAGAAGAGCGGATGCTCTCCGCGGGGTCGAAATTAATGATCCAATTGCGAAAGGCGAGAGAACCGGCTCCGAGGACGAGCGCGCCAATGATGGTCAGTCGCACTTTCGATTTGGGAACGTGGAAGAAAAACACCCACGCGCCAACGGCGATGACAATGGCCAGCCATGACAGGCCGAGCGTGCCGTTCGTTAAGTTGCTTGCAATGGTCGCCTGTTGGGAGTAGTCGCGATCTGGAACTGAAAGCGTGAAAAAGGTTGATAGAGGGCGACGGCGTGCACGACGGCGCCGGCGATGGTGACGATCATGGCGGGAACGAATCGTCTGATGTCTGAGTTCAGTTGTGCAAGGGTGGCGTAAGTTTCGCTCGGGGGGATCTGGTTGACGGCCATGGGCATGAGTCTAAGCATGCAAGGCTGTGGGTGAATGGATGAGGCGAGGCCTATGACCAGTCGGCATCGGGGGACTATGGGTGGACGAATTCCGCGTGATCGCGCGGGTACGGCTGGTCTGGAGGCCCGCCTTGGATGGTGCGGTGCCCTCTCCCCAGATTGGTCTGGTATGCCGTGTCGATTGCTCTGGTAGCCGGCCTTGGCCCGTATGGCGGCTGGTCTGGCGGGTCAGCTGGTCGGCTGCTCGTCCTCGGCCTGACGGTTGACGGGACCCCGCGCGACCTGGCGCGGTTTAGCGGCGCTCAGGCCGTGCCAGTTGTGTGCTGCAAAAGACACGCCAAAGAACGGTGGTTTACTGGGCCACCCGCGATCAAGAGGCGCTGGGAGTAACGGCAAACATGTATTACCGCTGGGGGTTCTGCCAGTCCTGCTGGGGGCGGGCGCCCGGTTGGAACCGCTGGCCGGGCTCCTGGCCTGGATACTGTTGGCCCGGATATTGCTGGCCTGGCTGTTCGGTTTGCTGCTCCGCCTGGGTGGGTGGCTGCCCCGCCTGGTCCGGGTAGGGCGCGTACTGGCCACGTTGAGTGGACGGGCCCTGCTGTGGATACGGGCTCTGTTGAGCGAAGGGGCCGGGCGGGATGTAGCCGTAGGTCTGACCGGGATGCAGGGATTGACCGGCTTGACTGTATGGCTGGTCCTGTCCAGGATCGTTCGGGCTGACCGGTTCGTCGTCGGGTAGCTTCCGTGCCAGATAGATGAACAAGGCGCCTCCGGCAAGCAAAACTATTGCGCCGAGCAAGAGCAGGTAGTAGCCGAGCCCCCTGGATGCCTCGAGACCAAGAGAATCCACATCGCCTATCGAAGGACGGATGCTCTCCGCGGGGTCGAAATGAGTGAGCCAATTGCGGAAGGCGAGGGAACTGGATCCGAGGACGACACCGCCAATGACGTTAAGCCGGACTCGTAATTTGGAAACAAGAAAGAAAGCCACGCATGCGCCAAGGGCAACGATGATGGGCAGCCACGACAATACGACAAAGAAGCTGTCCTCGGAGTCGTGTGCAATGGTCAACGAACGAGTGACGTCGCCAGATCGGAGTGTGAAGAGAGTCAGGTAGAGGCTGATCATGGTCACGAGGGCTCCCGCAGCAGTGACGAGAACGGCGGGAAGGAATCGTTGTGTTTGAATCCGGTTGTTTAAAGCGCTGGCAGTATCACCATAGGGGAGAGTGTTGTAGGTCATGAGGCAACCCAAACATGCGAGCGTGTGCAGGGTGAATAGCGTGAGACGAGGGACACGATTGGCGACGAGGTAGACGCGCGGACGAGGTCCGCGCGATTGCGCGGGTATGGCTGGTCTGGTGGTCCGCGTTGGCTGGTCCGGTGCCTTCTCCCCAGGTGTTGGTCTGGCACGCCGCGTTGATTTCTCCAGTAGGCGGCCTGGGTTGGTCTGGCGGCCCGCCTCGGCGGGACTGGTGGTCGGCCTTGGCAGGGCTGGTGGCCGGGAGTGCTGCGTGAGTGCAGACTGTCTGGAGTCGGCAGTACCCGGCAGGTCCGCGGCGTCTGTGAAGTAAGCGGTGACCGTTTGGCACCCTGCGTCGATCCCATGTGGTCGCGATGGCGTGGCGTGCGAAAGTGACGACTCAGGCAGGACGCCGGATTGCCGATCAGGTGGGCCACGGACGGCAAATGAAAGGTGGTTGGCTCCTGGGAACCAACCACCTCGGGTCTTCGTCGACGACTATTACTGCTGGGGAGACTGAGGCGGCTCGGTGGGTCCACCGGGCTGCTGGTACTGCTGAGGGTACTGGTAGGGCTGATTCGGATAGGGCGGCTGCTGGTAGTGCTGGGGGTACGGGCCCGGCTGCTGAGGAGCTTGTCCGTACGGCTGGCCCGGGTTGTAATACGCTTGCTGGGGCGCGTTGGCTAACGTCTTGTTCGCGAGGTAGATGAGCAGGCCGCCCGCGGCCAAAAGAAGGATAGCTCCGAGCAGGTACAGCCAGTAGCCGATGCCTCTGGAAATGTCGATACCGTATGCCCCGCCAATGGAACGCGCCCCTCCCGTGGGATTGATATTGGCAACCCAATTGCGTAGGACGATGGCGCCGGAGACGATGAGCAAGGTGCCGAATACTCCATCCGGTACCTTGATCTTGTCGTTGAAGAAAAGGGTGACGCATGTTCCGGCTGCCAGGATGATGGCCAGCCATGACAGGGCGATGAGTGTGCTGTCACGGAAATCTGCAATGCTCGCAGATGCGGACATGTAGTCGTTACTGACCGAGACGAACGGTAGGAAGAGGCCGATGAGGGTCACGAGGGTGCCGACTGCGGCAGTAATGATGCCGGGAAGGTACCGTCCAACGGTGGGATTCGATTGTCCGAACGCCCGGCCATGACCTCCTGAGGGGAAGTTGTTATTTGTCATAGTACAGTCTAAACACGGAAGCGCGGACGTCCTGAATAAGGAAGCGTAGACGTCACGAATGGTGAGACGGTGACGACCGCCCTCTGCACATGTGCTCACTGAGGCTGTGTGATATAGCGGTCCTCTCGCCGCGCTGAGGCCGCTGGCTTTGGAGCGTGCGATGCTAGGGAGCCTTTGTGGCACGGCCGTTCGTGGTCAGCGGCATGGACCGGCTTGGTAGCGGCGGCGTAAGTGGTGTGGCACCGCAAGGACGCCCCTGCAGACGAGCTCGCCCGCGGGCAGGCGAGCGCGGCAGGCCCGCGGGCGAGCTCGGCAGATTCAACGGTGGCAGGCTCGATGGCGGCGTTGCCTTTGGGCCGGGCGAAGGCCTTCGGGAGGGCAGTCCGTGACCGCCCTCCCGAAGGCTACTGGGATTCCTGCGTGCAGGCAGGGCGCCGTGCATCGACGTCGTGGCCGGCACTCGAGGGTGCTGCCGCCCGAGTGTTCACGACTGAGGTCCGGCGGACCGACCGTCGTCGTTAGGTTGAAGCCCTCTTGGCCGGGTTGAGCCCGGCTCGGCCGTCAACCATCAACCAGGTCGGGCTGGTGAGCGCCTGCTACTATTGGGGCTGTTGCCCCGGCTGCTGAGGGCGTCCGTACGGCGACTGGCCCGGTTGCTGGGATCCGTACTGCTGCTGCGGCTGTCCGTAGCCGTAGGACGGCTGTCCGGGCTGAGGCTGGCCTGGCCGACCACCGGACTGAGGCTGACCAGGCTGCGGCTGGGGCTGACCAGGCTGTGGCCGAGCGCCCGGGTAGGGCTGGGCACCAGGTTGGCCCGGCTGTCCGGGCTGCCACGGCTGTCCAGGTTGAGGTTGGCCAGGCTGCCCCGCCTGAGGCTGCCCTGTGCGAGGTGCCGGCTGGTATGCGGGCGGCGCGCCGTACGGCAGTGCACCGGAAGGCGAAGCCTGCCCGGGGCTGCCCGGAGCACTCGTTCCGGTCCTGAGCGCGAAGACGACCGTGAGGATGCCCGCGACCAAGAGGACGAGCGAGCCAATGCCGATCAGCCACCAGCCGACGCCGTAAACCTCGAAGAAATCCACGTCGTCCGTTTCTGTGTTGACGATGAGATTGCCGAGCACCCAGCACGCGGCGAAGATCTGGACCAAGCCGGAGGTCAGGCCCGTGACCTTGGGAGACTTCTTCACGAAGATCGGCGCGATGACCAGACCCAGAGCCAGGAGCAGGAAGATGATCGACGTGACGAAGGGCGCGGACGATATGTAGTCCTCGCTCAGCCCGGATGCCCAGCTGAAGTCGCTGTTCTGGGCATAGGGAGTGAAGAGGCCGATGATCGCGAAGGCCGCACCAAACGCTCCTACGGACAGCGGAATCTTCGAAAGGCCCTTGTCGGTGGGCTGCTGGTTTGTGGCAGGCATGCCATAGGAACCGTACGACGGCGTGTACGGAGATTGCCCGTAGGGGGCGGGCTGGCCATATGGGGCTTGGCCAGGCTGCTGATTGAATGGAGATCCTTGAGGTTGTGTCGGACTAGTCATGCCTCCAAGACTACGGTTTGCGGCCCAAGAAATATACGGCCGGTATCCATGAGCTCTCCCCATCTCATCCATGAGCGGCGGGAAGCCGCGGCCATCGAATGGGAACTTCGCCGAGTGATTGTAGCTTTGTTGCGTGCGGCGGACGGCCCGAAATCTGGAACGGTTAGGCCTCGGGAACCAGCCGGTCTCTAGATCGTCGCCTCGCCGGGAAGATGTTCGACGACGCCAACTCGGGAACCGGCCGGCCGACTTTGAGCATCGCCGGCCTTTAGGCGCGGTCGGCCTCGGACTCGCCCGCATCCCTGGGGGCACCGCCTTCCGAACCGGGTCTCTCTTCGGAAGAGAGCTCCTGGTGCGGCGCATCGGGGCGCGCGTAGGAATTGGGCTGATAGGACGTGCCGGGCTGGTAGGCGACGCCGGGTTGCGAAGCGGCAGCAGATGGAGGAAGCGGATCTGTGGACGGCTCGACGTGGCTCGGAAGCGGCGGCCGTGCGACGCCGTCGTTGGGCGGGGCAAGTGGTGCGGCTGCTGAACCGGCCGAGGGTGCGCGGTCGGAAGACGAGGGCGCGCGGTCGGCTCCCGTCTGCGGGGCGACGGTACCGGTCCCGGATTGGCTGCGCGTGGACGACGGCGGCCGGAAGTCGGTGGTGCCGGCCTCGCCGGCCGGGACCTGCCGCTGGGAGGCGCCGGCATGAACACCCGGCTGAGCCGCGTCGGCAGCCACCGGCCAGGATGCGCCCGGAGGCATCTGACCCTGCGCGAACTGCGGGGAACCTGGCTGACCATATTGGGGGCCGGGCTGGCCATACGGCGAACCTGGCTGGCCGTACTGCGAACCAGGCTGGCCGTATGGAGTCTGATAGCCCCGGGGGTTCTGGCCGGCGTACCCGGAAGCGGGGCCATAGCCCATCGGCGCATTGCCAAAGTAGGGCGCGAAGAACTCGGATTGCCTCGTCGCCGAAAGCGTGAACACAAGCAGCAATATGCCCGCGGCTATCAGGCAGCCAAGGGAGGACAGATACAGGACGAAGCCAACGCCAACATTGAAGATGTTCGAGGAGAGTTCGTTGAGCTCGTTCATATCGCCGAGGAATAGTATCCACAGGAGGAACATGACTGCACCCGAGCCGATGAGGCCGCCTGCCGAAACCAGCGATATGACCTTGGATCTTTTGAGCAGCAACGTGGTGAAGATGGCGGCGATCACGAGGACGACCGCGCTGAACATGAGCATATTGAAGCTGAAGCTCTCGTCATTGGCTTGCGCGACGTCCCTCAGCCTGTTCCATTCCGAGAGAGTAAGGCTATGCACCCAGTCGGGGACATTATCGTTGCTTGTCGAGACGAAAGGCACGAAGAGGGAGATCAGGCCCAAGAATAATCCGAGCCCGGCAATGCCCAACGTACTGCCCCACTTCGGGGGCGGAAGAATGGCGTGGGCTGGCCGCAGCGGATGCTGGCCGTAGCCTGGTGCGGCGAACTGCGGCAACTGGCTAAAGGCGGCAGGAGGCTGCTGGGAAGGCATGCCCTGGGGAGGTAGTGGGGTGCTCATGCGTTCAAGACTAAACCAAGATCAGGCAGTAGTGGCTATCGAAATACGGGCGACGGCTGACGGCGCAAACGAGGGCACACTGAAACATGGGCGACGGCTTGTGGAGCAAACGGGGGACATCGAAACGTTGGCGCTGTAGCGAGAGGTACTCCGAGTTGCTCCCGTCATCACGGCGATGATCACTAAGACGGACCCGCAGATCAGCAGGATCGCGGATGCGAGGTTGAAGTGCCAGCCAGCGGGCCGACGTGATTGCCCGCCGGGCGTTGGCGAACAGCCTGCCAATGGCCACTTCCGTTTGGGTCAGGGCTGACCGGTTGGACTTCCCGGCTGGCCACTGGCCGCTAACGGCTGGCCACCGACCATCACCGGCTGACCTGCGGGAATCACCGGCTGGCCGGCAAACCCGCCCACCTGGCCGGGATACTGCGCAGGCCCTCCAGGAGTGAAGAACATCGCGGGGCGCTGGGCGCTGAAGATGCAGAAGAGCAAGCCGGAGACGATGAGAAGCGCGAGTGACACACCGTACACGAGGGCGCCTATGTCAAAACTGAGTTCGAAACCGTTCTCAGACATATCGTCTATCGCCGTGGAGACCCGCTCTACATAGTTACCGAGCAGAGCCAAGAGGACGAGCATGATCGCCCCGGCCATGATGAGACTGCCGCCGGCAACGAAAGCGACCCATCTGGCAAGTATGCGATTCAGGACGACAAGGAAGACCAACAGCACCGCGACCACGAGGGTCAGGAGGCTGAACAGGAACATATTGAACCCGCCGGAGATATAAGAGTCGGTGGCGATACTGCTCCAGCGCTGCAAGTCCATGCTGGAAGTATCTGCATCGACGTATCCTGATGCGTCTCTTTGACTGATAAAAGGAACGAAAAGGGAGAGGAATCCGAGGAGTACCCCGGAGATTGCCAGTGTCAGGACAGTGACCCACTTGCCTGTTGTTAGACCTGCGCGAACGGGCCTGAAACCGGTGTACTCCGGACCGTATGCGGCAGGAGAGGGAGCTAGGCCATAACCCTGCATGGTCCACGGTCCTGCCGGCAGTCCGCTGCCGGGGAGACCGGTCGGAAAGGCTCCGATCTGTTGGGAGGCGGGGCTGTGCAGCGCCGATGCTTGGTCGGACTGACTGACATGCGCGGGGTGATTCGGAGGGGCGTAGCGCGAGTGGCTGCCCGTCGGGCTGGAGTTTCCCTCGCCGGACGCCGAACCCATGCGGGCGGCATCGTGTTGGGTCAGGCTTGGCTGTTGCCCGGCGTAGTAAAGCGCGGAGCCGGTCAGTTGCGGCTGCGACCCTCCGGAATAGGGGAGGGCGGCGGCCGAGGGCGATTGGCCGGGCAGATACGGGCTTTCTGACATGCCTAGAGGCTTTTCCTTGATGATCGCCACGAGGATGAGTACTGCTCCGACGGTCATGAGGACCGTGGAACACTCACGGAGCCAGATGCCCGCGCCTATTTCGTAGTCCGAACTTTCGTAGTCGTAGCCACTGAGCGTCAGGTGACCGTCCAGGGTCGAGACAAAGTATGGGATTCCAATTGCCAGAGGAACTCCCGCGACCATCCCCTTGAGCGTGTCCCATATTCGCGCGGATCGAAAGCAGATAATCAGGAGGCACAGCAGCGGAAGTAGAGTCGATAGCAAGGGGGCTACGATGTCGAGCAGACGCACTATGGCAGATGGTGCGTCGCTGTCGTAATGTGGGTTGAAGGTGCTCGGTGAATAAGTCTCGCCGTCGCGGGTGCCAGTGCTGTGGAAGTTGGGCAGGGTGTGCGCAACGATGAGGAGCACCGAGCTGACGGCCACGGTGGCCGCCCCGGTGTAGAGCAGTGCCGAATGCGAGCGGCGGATACGTTGTTGGCTCCGAGGTGGCTGGGTGTCCGTGGGCGCGCCGGATGCAGTGGTCGGTTGTTGTGCCGACGTCGCGGCGGCCTGGTCGGTTGCAGTGGCTTGGCCGGTTGACGCCGGGGACGGGGCGCCGTCCGACGCCGGTGAGCTCCCGGCCGGCGCTGAGCGTCGCTGACTTCCGGACGGCGAGGCCTCAGAAGCGGCTGCCGACTGCTCGGAGCCATCCGGCTGGGACTCGGCCGCCGACCGCTCGGGATTGGGCGCTGGATGCGTGACCTCGTTGGGAGACTCCGATGCCCGCTCAGGGGCAGGGGAGCCGTCCGAGGGGACTCCGGCGGAGTCTTGCGGAGAGTTGGTTGCCATGCCGGCCAGTCTAGGGACGTATCTCGTGCGGCGCAGCGGTTACCGCCCATCCGGTCAGGACTCCCCGTCAGGTAGGGGAGCCAGCCGGCAGGGGGCTGCCGTCGCGGGAGGCTGCGCCCGCGGTGGCCGGTAGGAAGGCCGAGGAGAGCAGATACGCCGGGTGAAACGCCTGCCTCGATGTCGGCCTCGCTGCCTTGACGTCGACTTCCGCTGCGCAGGCTTGTGTGGTGTGGTCGCCTAGAGGGGCATCTGCTGCCCGAGGGGTGGCGCTTGCCGCCCTGGCGTTGGTGCTTGGCGCCCCGGTGCCAGCGGTCCGGGCGGGAGTGGTCCGGACGGAAGAGGATAGGGATACGACTGCGAAGCAGCTTCACCGAAATGGGGTGGGGCGCCGAGATGTGCGGCTGCCGAGGGATACTGGCCGATGGGGCGCCAGGTTGCCGGAGTTGGCGCGGTCCGTTCCCTCATGATTGCCGTGAGTATGACTATCGCCCCGCCGATCATGAGTATCGAGGCAGTGTAACCGAGCCAGAGGGCTATTCCGGGACGTAAGCTTGCTGCGACAGCAACCTGCCAGTTTAGATCTACCAACAAGTAGAGTCTATGGACTCCGTAGACTAAGGGTACTCCCCCGACGATCGCCTTGACTGAGTCCCATGTCTCTGACTCTGTGGAGCGAAAGCAGACCACGAGAAGGCTCAGGGCCGGAAGTATGGCCCACAGCAGTTGGCCCAAGTTATGAAAGAAAAGTCCCGCGCTAGCTTCCGATTCCCCTGCCGACCGATCAATGAGGGGGTATTGCGTACTTCCGTATGTGGAGTAAGAAAGGGGTAGGAAGAACGAGACGACCAGGATGACCAGCCCGAGCGCAGTAATGGCGATTCCGGTATAGAGCGGTGCCTTTCGCGGCAGGCCGCATGCGGCGAAGAGGGTCAGGGTCTATTCAGGCCTTGGGGAGACGTTGCACATGTTCGCGGCGCCCGGCAGGTGTTCGCTGCGTCCGACACGACAGGTGAATGTCGAGCTGACCATGCGTCGATCGCTTGCGCCCGCGCGGCCCGCCGCCAAGGCGTCGAGGGCGAGCCGTCTGTGGCGGGGCGGTCGTGCGCGTCGTTGCTGGGTCCAGTGGCATGGCGGCACGGTCTGCGGGTCGGGACCGGGCGATGCTCCTCCCCACATGTGCATGGTCGGCGGGCACGCCCGAGGGACGAAAGACCTGTGGCGTATGTCGTGTTTTGTCGACGTCGTCCGGAGCAAATCCCCTAAATAGCGCGATATTCTCCCTTCTGCAAGACCTGGCCGCGTGTGACGTCGGCAACCTTGGGGTGGATATGTTGATAACGATTTGGTTACACTCGATTCACATTCACAACTGCAAGTGGACACAAGCAAGCTAACTGCAAGTGAACGCAAACTTGTAGGCAACGTAGGAGGCATAGCATTGGGCCGACACACTGCATCCCAAGGCGAAGCATTCGAGTTCAAGTACGATCTGTCGAAGACACCCGCCCCCGGCTCGCGCCGCGCGGCGCGTCTGGCCGAACGCGGTGACGGGAGGCACACCGCATCCGGATACGGCGAGGGTGGCGTGGCAGTCGCCACCATGGTTGACGAGAACGTGCACCAGTTCCGCCCCGACATCCCCGTGTACACCGGCGAATCTCAGGCCGAGCGTGGCGACATCCCGGAGGAAGTCGTCGCCGCTGGTGCGAAGAGCAGCCGATTCTCGCTCTTCAATCGCTCCCGCGCCACGGTGGCTGCCGTGGTCGCCGCAGCGACGGGCGTTGGCACTCTCGTCACCGCCTCGCTCGCGAACCCGGAGCATGCCGAGGCACGGACGCTCATTGCCGATGGCAAGTCCTCCGTGGACTCGGGGGCGGACAACGTCGTCAAGGCGACGTTCAAGGTCGAGGTCGACGGCGAGACTCGCGAAGTCACCTCGAGCAAGGCGACGCTCGGCGAGGCTCTCACCGAGGCCGGAATCGAACTTGGCGCTGACGACCAGGTCTCCGAGGACCTCGCCGCTCCGGTCACCGATGGCGAGACCGTCGTCATTACCCGCGTTGAAAAGAAGCTCGTCAGCGAGGAAGTGGTCGTCGCTCACGAGAGCTCGGAGGTCGAGGACAGCTCGCTGGCCAAGGGCGAGCGTGAGGTCCAGACCGAAGGAGTCGACGGCGTCACCTCGAATACCTATGAAGTGACCTACGTCAATGGGCAGGAGCAGGGCCGCGACCTCGTCGTGAGCGCCGAAAAGTCCTCGCCCGTCAACGAGGTCGTCAAGGTTGGAACGGCCGAGCAGTCGGAGGCATCCTCCGCTCAGGCCGCGTCGCAGGACACGTCGGCTTCCGCAGCCGCTGCGGACACGTCCCAGGCCGCGGCCAGTGCCGAGGCGCCCGCGGCCGAAGCAGCCGCTCCCGCGGCATCCGGCGATCCGAAGTCGATCGCCCGATCGATGCTCTCGTCCTACGGCTGGGGCGACGGCCAGTACCAGTGCCTCGTCTCCCTGTGGGAGAAGGAGTCCAACTGGAACTACCAGGCCACGAATAAGTCGTCCGGGGCCTACGGCATTCCGCAGTCGCTGCCCGCCTCGAAGATGGCTTCCGCGGGTGCCGATTGGCGCACCAACCCTGCCACCCAGATCCGCTGGGGCCTGGGATACATCCAGGGCCGTTACGGCAGCCCGTGCGCGGCATGGTCGCATTCGCAGTCCGTCGGCTGGTACTGATAGGTGCCGTCGGGTCTTCTCGGGCCTAGCCATGTCAGGCAGCTGGCACATTCCATAGGCATACGCCCTACCAAGACGCTGGGGCAGAACTTCGTGCACGATGCGGGGACCATTCGCCGCATCGTGCACGAAGCCTGTGTTGAGCCCGGTGATCGCGTGCTGGAGATCGGGCCGGGGCTCGGCTCGCTCACGCTCGGCCTGCTCGAGGCGGGGGCGCTCGTTTCTGCCGTTGAGATCGACGCTGCGCTTGCGCGCGCCCTGCCCGAAACGGTCGCCTGGCGGATGCCGAATGCGACCGGGCGCCTCGCCGTCGTCCGAATGGACGCCATGGACGTGGCCGGACCGCGCGACCTTCCTATTCCGCCCGACGGGGAAGCGGTGGCCTACGAGCCACGGCGGCTGGTGGCCAATCTTCCCTACAACGTCGCCGTGCCCATCCTGCTCACGCTCTTTGAGGCCCTGCCGAGCATACGCACCGCCACGGTCATGGTGCAGGCCGAGGTCGCGGATCGGCTCGCTGCGCGGCCCGGGTCTCGGACGTATGGCGTGCCGTCGGTCAAGGCCGCGTGGTATGCGCAGGCCAGGCGCGGTCCGAAGATCAGCCGGTCCGTTTTCTGGCCGGTGCCCAATGTCGACAGCGCGCTCGTCAGCTTCGCGCGCCGCGACCCTCCGACCGGTGCAGCGCGCGAGGACGTGTTCGACGTCGTCGATGCGGCGTTTTCGCAGAGGCGCAAGACCCTGCGCTCGGCGCTCGCCGCGTGGGCCGGGGGAGCGGCCAAGGCCGAAGAGATTGTGCGGGCGGCAGGCGTGCAACCTTCGGCCCGCGGAGAGACGCTCGGCGTCGAGGACTTCGCGGCCATTGCCGGGGCCCGCGTGGCTCTGGGGTTTTGACGGCTGGCGTCGCGGTCAGTGTGCGGCATGGGCGCCAGCCGGTGTGCGACAAGACCAACAAGCGCCATGGTCCAACGGGCGCCGGCCGGTATGCGGTATGGCCCAACACGAGCCGTGGCCGATATCGTGACACAGGCGAACGGGCGCCGCGGCCGGCCCGCTCCACGGCGCCTCCGGCCGAGCTCCCGTCTCGCCTGGCGAAACCTGGATCGCGCGCGGAATATCCTGCGCCGACGGGCGGTTGTCGAGAGTATGAACGAATCGACCGCCAACGGCACGAACGAACGGAACATACCGGCCGTCAACGATGACGCCCTCGCCGCTCTTTTCACCTCCGCCCGCACCGCTCGCACCTTCCTCGCCGAACCCGCCCCGACCGAGGCCGTGCGCCGCGCCTACGAGAACGCCCGATGGGCGCCGACCGCTTTCAACTCGCAGCCCCTGCGCCTCGATCTGCTCGCGTCACCGCAGTCCCGCCAGCGGCTCGTCCCGCACATGATGGAAACCAACCGGGAAACGGTGGCCGGCGCCCCTCTAACGCTGATCACCTCCGCCGAAACGGCACCCGGCCAGTCCATGCGGACGCTCGGCGCACCCGAGCGGGTCCTCGATATCGTCTCCTCCTCGCCCGACGCCGGCGCGGGGCTCGCGCGCGATTCCGCCCTCATCCAGCTCGGATACCTTGTCGTGGCACTGCGCGCTGAGGGCTTGGACGTCGGTGTCATGACCGGCGCCGACATGAGCGGGGTCGACGACGAGTTCCACCGGGACAGTTCGTGGCGCACCATCGCGATCGTCAATGTCGGACACGCCGCGGCTGACGCGTATCGCCCGCGCTCGGGCCGCCACGAATTCGACGCGGTATCGCGCGTCCTTTAGCCCGCCTGGCACCCAGAGTGCTCGTCTCGAACGACGCGTGCCTGCCGATCCGCGCGTTGTGGCCGTGTCCAACTTGGCGCCATGCCCCGGCCGTGCGACTAGGCTTGGCCAGTGAAACGCCCGAGGCCGCGACGGCCCGGTCGACATCGCGGACGCTGGCAGGGAAGGTGACATGGACCAGCAGATGGACGCGCTGTGGTGGCAGGCGCAAAGGCGAATCGACTATGCGCTGGCTGGAATGTGCGCCTGCTCCCTGTGGATGGTGGTCCTCCCCCTGATCGTCCTGCTCACCCCCACGCGCTGGAGCAACCTGTTCCTGCTCGGCCTGCTCGCCTGCCTTCCCATCGGGCTCGTCTTCCTGCGGCCGCTGGATTCCGGGCGTCGCGTCGTCCGCGCCATCGGTCAGCGCGACGCCGAGGAGGTCGCCAGGTGGCGCGAGAGCGCGGTGCCGCCCGCCCACCCCGACCTCGTGCGGCGCCGCATGTGGACGAGGCGTCCGCGGCTGCCGATGCTGTGCGTCGTGGCCTGCATGGCCGCCGTCGTCGCCGTACTGGCCCTCATTCGACGTGTGGCCCCCGACTATCCGGCCATGGCGCAGTACTCGCTGGGCATAGCCGTGGTATCCGTAGGCGTGTGCCTGAGCGCCATCGTGCAGATGTTCCGAGGCAGGGTCGGCAACCGGACGCTCCTCGCGGGCCACATCCTCGTGATCTGGCTGGTGCCGCTGGGCGTCGGGATCGCGTCGATGGCGATGATCACAGGGCGGCAGGACATCGCGACGGCGGTGGCTGCCAGGGCCATGACGGCCATGGTCTACGTGATCTTCGGGCTCGTCGGCGTGCTCGTGACGGTCGTGATGGCCGCACTGTGGTTCGCGCTCGTGACCGTGCTCGTCCAGGCGCCGAAGATCGACGACGACGTCGGCCTGCGCGGCATCCTGCCAGCCAAGGGCCTTGCGGCCGGCGGACGCGGGCGCGAGGTGGGCGACGTGGTTCGTCACGGCGAACGGCCTGACGGGGTTGGCGAACCGGCCGGCGAGGGCCAGGTGCCCGCGCAGCCGGAGGGCGGCGAAGGCGCGCTCGGCCTGGCCGACGACTCGTCGGACACCTCCGGGGTGGGCGGGCCGGGCGTCTCGGCGTCGGCTCGCCACGATTTCCTGTCCCAGCTCGAGGCCGGCGTCAATGTCGATGGGCTTCTGGCGTCGCAGGCTCCGAGCGAGTTCGACGAGGCCGACGTCGCCGCCGTTCGCGAGGAGCTCGCCGTGCAGCGGTCGGACTACGTGATTGCCGGCGTCATCGTCGGGGCAACGGCGTCGATCTTCGCTTTGGCCTGCGCGGGGCTTTCCGGGACGCCTGCGCACGTCGTCGTCGGCGTGGTGCTCGCGGCCGCCGTGAGCATGCAGCTGTACAGGATGATCTCGTAGCGGCGCCCACCGACCGGTTGCGGCCGTCGTCTACTCCTCGTGGCTGGCTGCGCCCTTCGCGGCCGCCTGCCGTCTTGCCGCGACTGTGCACAGATGCCACGCCGACCGAAACCTCACTTTGACCGGCTTGTCGAACGAGACCGAATCGTGGAAACTTGCAATTACTTTTCCTTTACTATTGCGCAGGTCTTTGTATAATTGGGCGGTCGCTCGTGCGACAGGGCCCCGCAGGGCCTGCCCACCCACGCCCCTTGAAATGAGGTGACTCATGACAGCCAACGAGATCGGTTTCGCTCTCCTCATCCTCGGTTTCGCGTTGCTCATCGGCAAGATCATGCGCGTCAAGTTCCGTTGGATTCAGGCTATCTTCCTTCCCAGTTCAATCGTCGCGGGAGCGCTCCTGCTGCTCGCGGGCCCGCAGGTTCTGGGCAGATTCGACGGCCCGTGGGGAGCCAATGGCCTCCTCACGGAGAATATGTACGCCACGTGGAAGGAACTGCCCGGCCTTCTCATCAGCGTCATCTTCGCGACGATGTTCCTTGGCCAGAAGCTTCCCAAGATGCGCAAGGCAGCCAAGCTCGTCGGCCCGCAGCTTACGCTCGGCATCGCGCTTGGCTCTGGCCAGTACGTTGTCGGCCTGCTCCTGGCAGTCCTCTTCATTTCGGGCATGCCCATGATGGGTGCCCTCATTGAGATGGCCTTCGAAGGGGGGCACGGTACTGCGGCCGGTATGCGTGATGTCATGGAGCGACTCGGCTTCGCCGAAGGCGGCGACCTCGCCGTGGGTCTGGCCACTGTTGGCATCGTCACGGGAATCGTCGTCGGCGTCGCCCTCATCAACTGGGGCGTGCGCACGGGCAAAACGGAACTCGTCAAGGGCACGGCCAAGATGTCCATTGAGGAGCAGAAAGGACTGTTCCGCGAGGACGAGCACTACGAGGCCGGGCGCATGACGAGCCGTCCCGCCTCCGTCGAGCCCTTCTCCTTGCACCTGGCAATCGTCTTCGTTTCGATCCTCGTCGGATGGCTCATCCTCGAGGGCCTGAAGTGGATCGAAGATCATACCTACGGGCAAACCGTCATTGACAGCACTGGCGGCGAGGCGACTCAGCTGCAGATCTTCGCCTACGTCCCCCTCTTCCCGATGGCGCTCCTGGGCGGCGTGCTCGTTCAGACGATCGCCAATCGCTTCAGGGCCGGGCGCATCATCGACCACCAGATCATGCTGCGCATCCAGGGCCTGGCGCTCGACTTCCTCATCGTTTCGGCCATCGCCACGCTGTCGCTCGAGGCCATTGGAAGGAATATCGGACCCTTCCTCCTCCTAGCCGTCGGCGGCATTACCATCACCGTGTTCCTGTTCCTCTTCTTCGCCCCGAGGGTCATCGGGCGCTACTGGTTCGAGCGCGGCCTGGGCGACTTCGGCCAGGCGACGGGCGTGACGGCAACCGGCCTCATCCTCATGCGCATCGTCGACCCGGACGCCAAGAGCCCGGCATTCGAGGCCTTCGGGTACAAGCAGCTGATCTTCGAGCCCTTCTTCGGTGGCGGCCTCGTCACCTCCTTGGCGATCCCGGTGATCTACCTTTGGGGCCCGTGGCGGTTGCTGATTGTCATGGCATCGCTGTTCATCGCGACGGTCTCCTTTGGCCTGATCTACTACAGGCCACGCGCTCTCAAGGAACGTGCTGACTGGGCGGCGCAGCAGGCCGCCGAGAGTTCGGACGCCAGCGCGTGACGGTTTTTGACGCCAGCGCGTGACGGTCAGGTGCCCCGGTCGTGTGGCCGGGGCACCGTTGCATGCGCCGTGCCTGGGGTGCCGCAGCAGCCTTGTCCCCGCCCGTTCGGACCTTGCGCCGCCTGCCCGCTTATCCTCCGGGGCGATACCCGCGGTCGATGTCGATAGGCTTGCCGGCCTGCTCGCGTACCTTCATGGAAGTGCCAGAACGCGTCCGCCCGTTCGCCCGCTTCCCGAAAGGTGCCAGGAGCCTCGGCGCTGCGTAGACTTGCGCCGTGCAAGAAGTCCGCGTCCTCGCCCCAGCCAAGGTCAACCTCGCTCTGAGAGTCGGGCCGCCGCGCCCGGACGGATTCCATCCGCTAGAGACCGTCTTCGAGGCGCTCGACCTCTTCGACGAGATCATCGTGCGGTCGGCAGACGAGCTGAGCCTGAGCATTGAGGGGGCGCCCGGCCTACCGGCCGATTCATCCAACCTGGCCATGCGCGCCGCCTACGCCCTGCGCGAGCGGGTGGGCCGGGTCGGCGGGGGTGCGCCGGGCGCGGGCGATTCGGTCCGGCGGTTCGGTGGCGCAGATAGGCCGTCGCGTGACTCGAGCCAGTTACCGGGTGCGCACATGACGATCCGCAAGCGCATTCCCGTGGCGGGAGGGATGGCCGGAGGCTCGGCCGACGCCGCCGGGGCGCTCGTCGCCCTCAACGAGCTCTGGGGATGCGGACTGGGGGCCGATGAGCTCATGGCGCTTGGTGCGCAACTCGGCTCCGACGTCCCCTTCAGCCTGCTCGGCTCGCTCGCACTTGGCCGGGGTCGCGGCGAGGAACTGACGCCCCTGCGCTGCGCGGCCATGCACTCGTGGGTGCTCGTGGTCAGCGACGAGGGCCTGTCGACGCCGGCGGTCTTCCGCGAGTTCGACCGCCTGGCCGGCGCCACACAGTCGGGTCCCGAAGTCGGCGGTCCCGGGGGCCAGACGCACGTCGGTGCCTCGCCGTGCCCCGCTCGCGCCGAGCCGGATCCCACCGCCGGCCTGCGCCAGGCTCTGATCGGCCCCGACCTGGCGTCGCTCGCCGAGCACATGATCAACGACCTCCAGCCCGCGGCCCTATCGCTGCGCCCCGACCTGGCCGCCACCCTCGGGCACATCGCGGACTGCGGCGTCGCCCGCATCCTCTCCGGCTCCGGCCCGACCATCGCCATCCTCGCCGCCGACGCCGCCTCGGCCGACTCCCTGGCCGCCCGCCTGGCCGCCAGCCTGCCGGAACTGACGATCCTGCGAGCCGACGGCCCGGCCGCGGGGGCCCATGTGGCGGGGGTGCGCTGATGGCCCACCTCCTCGGCGGGCAGAACCTGAGCCTGGAGTACCCGAACCGCATCGTCTTCGAATCCGTGACAGTCGGAGTCAGCGAGGGCGATCGGATCGGCATCGTCGGCCGCAATGGCGACGGCAAGTCGACCCTGCTCGGCATGCTCGCCGGCCGGATCGAGCCGGACGGCGGCCTCGTGACGCATCGCGGCGGCGTGAGCGTGGGTGTCCTCGACCAGTCCGATGCCCTCGACGACGCGCTGACCGTGGGCCGGGCCATCGTCGGCGACCGGCCGGAGCACGAGTGGGCCGGCGATGCCACGACGCGCGACGTCGTCGCCGGACTCGTGTCCGATATCGACTGGCAGGCGCGCCTCGGCACGCTGTCGGGCGGCCAGCGCAGGCGCGTGGCGCTCGCGGCACTGCTCGCCGGGAGCTGGGACGTCCTCATGCTCGACGAGCCAACCAACCATCTGGACGTCGAGGCCATCGCCTGGCTGGCCGGGCACCTGAAGAGGCGGTGGGCGAAGAACGCCGGCGGCCTGCTCGTGGTCACGCACGACCGCTGGTTCCTCGACGAGGTTGCCAACTCGATGTGGGAGGTCCACGACCGTCGCGTTGAGCCCTTCGAGGGAGGGTACGCCGCCTACGTCCTTCAGCGCCTTGAGCGCGACCGCATTGCAGCCGCCGCCGAGGCGAAGCGCCAGAACCTCATGCGCAAGGAACTCGCCTGGCTGCGCCGCGGCGCCCCGGCTCGCACGTCCAAGCCGAAGTTCCGCATCGAGGCCGCAAACGAACTCATCGCCGACGTCCCACCGGTGCGTAACCCGATCGTGCTGCAGCGCATGGCCGTGGCCCGGCTCGGCAAGGACGTCGTGGACCTGCTCGGCGCCGGCGTGAGCTACGGCGACCGCGAGGTGCTGCGCGACGTCCTGTGGCGGATCGCGCCCGGCGAGCGCACCGCCATCCTGGGGGCCAATGGCGCGGGCAAGTCGACCCTGCTGGGCTTGGTGGCGGGAACTATCCGGCCGACGGCCGGGCGCGTCAAGAGGGGCAAGTCCGTGAAGGTGGCGATCCTCGACCAGGGCTTCAGCCAGCTTCAGGACATCGGAGGCGAACTCGTGCGCGAGGTGCTGGCGCGCCATCGCGCGGAATACGTCGTCGATGGCAAGGCCCTGACGCCTGCTCAGCTCCTGGAGCGGATTGGCTTTGCGCGCGGGGCTTTCTCCACGCGGGTCGGTGAGCTTTCCGGCGGGCAGAAGCGGCGCCTCCAGCTGCTGCTCGTCCTGCTGGCCGAGCCGAATGTCCTCATCCTCGACGAGCCCTCCAACGACGTCGACACTGACATGCTCGCGGCCATGGAGGACTTGCTCGACTCGTGGCCCGGCACGCTCATCGTCGTCTCCCACGACCGCTACTTCGTCGAGCGGGTGACCGACCAGCAGTACGCGATCCTCGAGAGGCACCTGCGTCATCTTCCCGGTGGGGTCGACGAGTACCTGCGGCTGAGCGCCGCGGCGAGGTCTGGCGCGAGTGCGAAGGCCGGGGTGGCTGGCGGGCAGGACGAGGCGGGTGACGACGTGAGCGCACAGTCTTCCAGCGCCCGAGCCGAGGCCGCACCCGCCGCGCTGAGCGGGGCCGAGCGGCGCGCGGCGCAGAAGGAACTGGCCTCGATCGAGCGCAAAATGGACCGGGTTTCGGGCGACGTCGAGGCGGTCCACGAGCGGATGGCCGCCCACGACCAGAGCGATTTCGAGGGGCTCGGCGAGCTTCACGAGCAGCTGCGTCGGCTCGAGGGGCAGATGGGCGAGCTCGAGGAGCGCTGGCTCGAAGTCTCCGAGAGGCTCGAGTGATGCGCCGCGAAGGCCGACCCGAGCCGTCTGCGCGGCGCGCCGAGATCGCGGCCGGCATCCGGATCTCGCTGGCGGCCGGTTTGGGCTTGTTCCCGCTGGGCGTGGCCTTCGGCCTGCTCGTCGTGCAGGTGGGCCTGCCCTGGTGGATGGCGCCCGCGCTATCGATCTGCGTCTTCGCCGGCTCGCTCGAACTCCTCCTCATCTCCATGGTCACTGCCGGCACGCCGCTGGCTACGGTGGCGCTGACGACCTTCCTCGTCAACTTTCGACACGTCTTCTACGCCTTTTCTTTCCCGCTGCACGTCGTGAAGAATCGCCTGGCCCGGGCTTACGCCGTCTACGCACTCATTGATGAGGCCTACGCCGTCACCGTCGCCAATTCCGAAAGGTGGACGGCCTGGCGGCTGCTATCGATGCAGATCGCCTTCCAGTGCTACTGGGTCGGTGGTGGGCTGGCCGGTGTGCTTGTGGCGTCCCTGCTGCCCGGCCCGATCGAAGGATTGGACTTCGCCCTGTGCGCGCTGTTCGTCACGCTGACCCTCGACGCCTGCCGCACGCGCCAGCAGGTGCCCTCGCTGCTTCTTGCCGGTGCGGCCTTCGCCCTCGCGCAGCTGCTCGTGCCCGATATGGCGCTCTTTGCCGGGCTGCTCGCCTTCGTTGCGGCGCTTGTGGTCCGCTACGCAGGTGCGTTGGTGCGCGAAAGGCTCGAGCGTGAAAGGAGTGGCGATGCCTGACGGCTGGTATGTCGTCTGCGTCCTGGCGGTGGCCGGCGGCATCACGCTCGCCCTGCGCGCCGTACCCTTCGCGATTCTGCGTCCGCTGCGCGAGTCGAGATTCGTTCAGGCAATGGCCCTGTGGATGCCGGCCGGGATCCTGGCGATCCTCGCCGCCTCGACCTTCCTCGGGTCGGCCAGCCGAGGCCCGGCATACGCGGTCAAGGCGGCCGTGGCAGTGGCCGTGACGGTCGGCGTCCACCTGGCATGTGGGCGGAGGACGCTGCTGAGCGTCGGGCTTGGCACGCTGACCTTCGTCGCCCTCGTCAATCTCTTCTGAGGTGGCCACTGGCCGTGCGCCCGACGTGGCGGGGCCGCGCCGGCGCTGGCCTGCGGTGCTCGAGGTACCCGCTGGCGCCTTCCCTGTGCGTGCCCTCTCCCACGCCCGCCGGTGTCCACATTGTGGATTTTTTGCCCAGATTATGGACACTCGATTTTCGTAAGTCCCATTTGCGGAAAACTCCCTCGCATGGATGACAAGAACAACGCATCGAAGGTCGAAGAATGGACGGGCACGGCGTCGGAGAACGCGGTTGCCGCGCTGGCGGCGGGAGGCGGCCTCGTCGTGGCACCCACGAAGGTTGGGTACATTCTCATGGCGGCGGACGGACCGGGCCTTGAGCGCAAGTTCGAAGCTAAGATCCGCAAGCGTGAGAAGCCCGGTGTGGTGCTCTGCTCGTCGATGGAACAGCTCGAGGCGCTCGCTGAGCTCACCCCCGAAGTCCGCGGCTTCTATCAGAAGCACTGGGACGATGACATCCTGCTCGGTTGCATTCTGCCGTGGCGCAGTGACGCCGAAAAGTACCTGCCTGACGAATCGAGCCGAGAGCTGGCTCGGGACCGTCGTGAAACGAGCTGCTTCATCATTCGCTTCGGGCGGCCGGCCGAACAAATCGTGACGGAAATGTGGAGCCGCTACGGCAAGCTCACCTTCGCCAGCTCGGCCAACCCTTCCGGCATTGGCAACCGCGGGCGCGTCGAGGGCATCGGCGAGCGCATCGAAAGCGCGGCGGACGTCATCGTTTCGGCCGACGGATACGTGCGGTCCATCCAGCCCGGCGCCTCCGACGAGACCCGCTACGAGCAGGGCGTCATGGTGTCGATGGTCGACGACGCCGGTAGGCTCGTGCCCGAGCAGCACGGCGAGAGGGGCGTCTTGCCCGCGCCGACCCTCATCCGCAAGGGTCTGGACTACGAGGCCATCATGCGCAATCTCGCCGAGGCCTTCCCGAGCTGGGACTTCCGCCAGGGAATGTACTACTGAGGCCGCGCGGGAACCGGTGCTGCGGCGCGCGGCCGGCCTGCCGGGCCAAACCTCCTGATTCTCGGGCCGGTCAGAACGTCGACGCCGGGCGAAGCTACCGTGCGGCGCCGCGCCGCTCCGATGCCTGGGTCGCGGCCCAGCTGGCCAGAACCCGCAGCGCATCGGCCGAAGGCGTGCCCGGCGCGGCGGTGTAGACGATGAGCGCGAGGTCCCGCTCGGAACTGAGGTCCATGGCCTCGAAGTCGAGTTCCAGCGCGCCGACGATCGGATGGTGCAACTTCTTGATGCCGTTGCGGTGCGAGCGCACGTCGTGGGCGGCCCACTTCTGCCGGAAGTCCTCGCTGCGCGTCGACAGCTCCCCGATGAGCTTCGTGAGGGATTCATCGTGGGGCTGCTTTCCCGCCACGATGCGCAGGCCCGCCGCGACGTCCTCGGCGGCGCGATCCCAGTCGGCGAAGAAGGTCTTGGCGCGCGGATCGAGGTAGGTGAAGCGTGCCATGTTGACCGGGGCGCTCTGATCAATTGCGGTTGCCTCGGTTGCCTCGGCCTGACTGGCTGCCCGTGCCTGACCGGTCGCTTTCGCCCTAGCGGCGAGATCGGACCGACTGATGAGATCGGCCTGGCAGGCCCGGTTCGCCGGACGCGCTCCCGCCTGGCCGGTGCCCGTCAGATCCGCTTCCTCCAGACCTGTCCCTGCATGGCTCACTTCCGCTGCCTGTCCGTGGGCCTGCGCCGCCTGGCCGTCGGCCTCGGTCGGGTTCCACATGCCGGGGCCGTCCGCCGCGGCGTCGGCCCCGCCGTCGAACAGCGGAAGGTACAGGGCGCGAGCGAGCGCATTCGTGGCGAGCAGGTCCCGGCGCGAATTGACGACCATTGCCGGCGCCTGCGTGATGGCCGCAAGGATCTGCATGATGGCGGGCCGCACGTTGCGCGGCGCAGGCCTGCCCCGAAATGCCTTCCCGGCCGAGCGTCGCGCAAGGTCGAAGAGGTGCTCACGTTCAGCGCTGTCGAGTTGCAGCGCGCTGGCCACGGCTTCTAGGACGCCATCCGACGTGCCCTTGAGATGTCCCCGCTCGAGCCGGGTGTAGTAGTCGACGCTGATGCCCGCGAGCATCGCGACTTCCTCGCGGCGCAGACCGGGCACCCTCCTATTGCCTCCGTAGAACCTCAGCCCCGCCTGTTCGGGGGAAATCCTGGCTCGACGCGAGGCGAGGAAATCCCGAATGGCCGACCTTTCGTCCATGTCGCGATTATAGGCGGACGGCAGGCAGGGAGGCAGGCACTGACGCTACCTGTTTCGAACGCGCAATCGGAGGGCTGGCGGGCATATGCTTGAAAGTGCACGTCGTTGTCGGCGCGAACGTGTTCCGGTCGCCACGGCAAGTCGCGGTCGGCAGCCGCCTGCTATCGGCGCTGCGAAAGGCACTGGCCGGGTAGCGGACCGGCAGCGGCCTACGGCGATGCGAAAGGCATCGGCCGGGTTGTGGGCCGCAATGGTTGCGGTTCCGGTAACCGGCGGTCGCATTATCGGCCATCGCGCGGCCGGGGCAGCGTCGGCAGCGTGAGCATCCATCTGAGATCCATACGGGAGGCCAACCCAATGAAAGCGACATTCATGTACGGCGCGGGCGACGTTCGCGTCGAAGACGTCCCGGAGCCCGTCATTGAGGCTCCGACCGACGCCATCGTCCGCACCGTTCGCGCCTGCGTGTGCGGCTCCGACCTGCACCCGTACCATTCGATGCCCGTCTCCGACGAAGGCGTCAGCATGGGCCACGAGCTCATCGCCGTCGTCGAGGACGTCGGCTCCGAGGTGACCAATATCAAGAAGGGCGACTTCGTCATCGTGCCCTTCGCCATGAGTGACAACACGTGTTCGCACTGCCGCGAGGGATTCCACACCTCGTGCAAGCAGGGCGGCTTCTTTGGCGGGCCCGGAGTCAACGGCCTGCAGGCGCAGTACGCGCGGATCAGGCAAGCCGCGGGCACGCTCGTGCCGGTTCCCGGCGTCGATCCCGACAAGGCCGACGACGCCCTGCTCGCCTCGCTGCTGACCCTGTCCGACGTCTACCTGACCGGCTATCACGCCGCGCGCATGGGACGGGTCGGCCCCGGGGCCACGGTCACCGTCATCGGCGATGGCGCCGTCGGCCTGTCCGCCGTGCTCGCCTCTAAGCAGCTCGGGGCGGAGCGAATCGTCCTCATGGGGCGCCACGAGGACCGCACTGACCTGGGCGTCGAGTTCGGCGCCACGGACGTCGTGGCCGAGCGCGGCGAGGAGGGCATCGCCAAGGTCGTCGAGTTGACGGGCGGCGAGGGCAGCGCGATCGTGCTCGAGGCCGTCGGACACATGCCCGCATACGAGCAGGCCGTCGGCGTCGTCCGGCCGGGCGGAATCATTTCCCGCGTGGGTGTGCCGCAGTACGAGGAGGCACCGATCGGTTTCGGCTCGCTCTTCGGCCACAACATTACGCTGACCGGCGGCCCGGCGCCCGTGCGCGCCTACCTGGAGGATGCCATCCCGCTCGTGCTCGACGGGACGATCAACCCGGGCAAGGTCTTTGACCGCAGTGTCGACATCGACGAGGTGCCCGACGCCTACGCGGCCATGGATGCCCGGAAGGCCCTCAAGGTGATGGTCCGGCCCTGAGGCACGGGAGGCGCCTGGGCCTGAGGCGGTGATGGTCCGGCCCGGGGTCGGGCAGGTTCGCGCGGCCGTGCGCAGCGCGTCGCGCGGCAGGCTCGGGCGCCCGGGTCGGCCAGGGCCCACGAGTGGCACCGACCGGGTCGGCCAGGAGGTCACAGCATGAAGGAGGGGACGTAGCACGACCGCGGCGCAAGCACACATTCGCCGCGGGGAAAAGCGCGGGAGTCTCACACCCGCCCGAGGCGAAGGCGGCGACGTCGCGAGCTAGAATAACTCAGGTGCGAAGAGACTCGAATTGGAGATTGACGTGACCGATGTTCAAGAGTTGAGTGCCGACGACCGTGCGGCGATCCGGGAGAACTTCGACGCGCAGTGCCAGGCCATGCTCACGGCCGACGCGCAGGCGCTCGGGCAGCTGCTGACGGACGATTACACGCTCACCCACATGACCGGCTACCTCCAGGCCAAGGAGGAGTGGCTGGCCCAGGTCTCGTCCGGTGCTATGGCGTATCACAGCATCGAGATCATCGACGTGGACATCAACGCCGTCCCCGATCCGATCCTGGCGGCCAACACCCGCACGAACGCTACGATTTGGGGAAGCCATAGCACGTGGCCGCTGCGCATGCGCATGGCCTTCGTCAAGAACGACGACGGCACCTGGCTCGCCTCGCGCGCCGTAGCTTCGACCTGGTAGCCATGGCCTCGACCTGGTAAACGCCGCCCGCCTACCGTCGGCCTCGGGCTTCATGATCCTTGGGCTTCACGATATCGGCCCGGCAACAACTGCCGGGCCGACGCCTCGTCACTCTCACAGATGAGCGCTACTCTCACGGAAGAGCACTACGCCCGCTTGCCGAAGATCTGGGAGAACTTGACCCGGCTGCCGGTGTGGAGCACCGAGCGCTCGTAAATCCTGCCGGAAAGCGCAGCCAGCAGGACTATGGCCACGGCCGAAAGCGCCAGAGCCAGCGGCTGTTCCCAGGCCTGCAATCCGCCCATCGACATCCGTACCGGCATCATGAGCGGAGAGAAAACCGGAACGTGGGAAAGAATCCTCGTTACGGCCAGATCCGGGGCGTGGGGCACCAGGTACATGGCAACATACAAGGGGGCGAGGCACATGAAGATGAGCGGCGTCTGCACGCCAGAAAGGTCTTCCTGTCGCGAGACAGTTGCGGAGATCGCCCCGCCGATCGAGGTGATGGTCAGGAAGAAGACGGCCATCCAGACGAAGGTCATGGGAAGGAGCCCCCACACCCCCATTCTCCCTAGTGATCCCATCGTTGGCATGACTCCGGCCAGATAGAGGCCGCCGAAGAGGGCGAGGATGTACGTTGTAATGACGGCCAACATCGCGGCGCCCACGCCCAGCACCTTGCCGAGCAGGAGGGTACGCGGCTTGACCGTTGACAGGAGGATTTCGACGATGCGGCTCGATTTCTCTTCCACGACACTCATATTGAGTGCGCTCATGCCTATGACCGTCGGCGTGAAGACGATCAGGATTGCGATCATACTGAGCAGGTAGCCGACGGGATTGGTTGCGACCGTGTTGCCCGTCGGTTCCGGTGGTGTGCCGATGGTGACGTTCTCCCGGTCGAGGAAGTATCCGGCGATCGCTCCGCCGGCCAGCAGCAGCACGACGATGATCGCCGACGAGATCCTCATTGCCTTGGAACCCAGAATCGTGGAAATCTCGCGCTTGATAATGAGCCTGAGCATCACTTCACCGCCTTCTTCCGGCCGAACAGGCCTTTCTTCTTCGGGGCAGGCTTCTCGGCGGGTGCCGTGACGACCACGTCCTTGAACAGTTCCGTCAGATGCGGGCGCCGAGGGGCGAACTCGCGGACCGGCCCCGTGCTGAGCGCGGCGCGCAGGATCGCTTGGTCGTCCGTTACGCCATCAAGGTCGACGACGACGCGTGCGAGCCCTTCCTCATGCGGCGCATCGGACGTGCCCTCCAGCGGGTCATCCTGGGCCGTGAAGCCGGCGGCTGCAAGTGAGTCAACGAGTGCCTGGCGCGGTGCCCCCACCGCCAGCGCGAGCTGGGGCCTTCCGGTAGAGCGAAGCTCGTGGATCGTGCCCATGGCGACCATGCTGCCCTGGGAGACGATCCCGACCCTGTCGCACAGCCTTTCCACCAGATCCAACTGGTGAGAGGAGAAGATGACGGAGGCGCCGCTTTCGGCCTTGTCACGAATGACTGAGCTCATGATGTCGACGGCCACGGGGTCGAGGCCGGAGAAGGGCTCATCGAGGACGAGCAGGTCCGGGTTGTGCACGAGCGCCGCCCCGAGCTGGACGCGCTGCTGGTTGCCCAGCGAAAGGGTCTGGACGTTGTCCTCGCGGCGCGCGGCCACATTGAGACGGTCGGTCCAGTGCTCCATGGCGGCCGTGGCCTCGCTGGCGGAAAGACCGTGAAGTTGGGCCAGGTACACGAGTTGCTTGCCCACCTGCATGCGGGGGTACAGGCCGCGCTCCTCGGGCATGTAGCCGATGCGGCGCCGCATCGGCAGGTCGATGAGGGAGCCGTTCCAGGAGACCTGGCCCGAGTCTGCCGCCATGACACCGAGCATGATGCGCATGGCCGTAGTCTTGCCCGCACCGTTCGATCCGACGAATCCGAAGATCTCGCCGGGGTTGACGTGAAAGCTCAGATCATCGAGCGCGCGAATACTGCCAAAGGTCTTATTGAGACTGTCAATCTGGAGCATGCATTCCTTTCGTTGCTCATGCTGTCGTCGCATGTTTGTCGCGGTGCCCTCTGCTCTGTGCACCGGTCCCCTTCTTTATACAGGTGCGTGCATGATAGCGAAAGGGAAATGTGGTATCGGGTGCAATGGCGGACACGTTGTCGCTTTGCTGCCCGGCGTGGTATGCATGTCGCGGCCTGGCGCGGTACTCGTGTGGCCCCTGCCCGGAGGCCTCCGGCCCGTCAGCTCGGGCGCGTGATGAGGTGCGGCTCACGCTCCATGTTGCGCAGTCCGAACCACAGGAGATTCGTGACGTGGGCGGCCACCGATTCCTTGGGAAGCGTGCGGTGCTCCGACCACCACTGGCCGATCTGCCCGACGCCGCCGGCGAGCAACTGCCCGTAGACGGGGGCCGTGGCCGGGTCGAGCCCGCGCTGATCCATGAGCGGGGCGAGGCGGTCGACGACCTGGTCGGCGACGTCGGCGATGACGGTAGCGAAGGTCTCGCTGCGCACGGCCGTGGGAGACTGGTGGGCCAGGAGGTGGAAGCCGTCCGGATTGTCCTCGATGTAGTCCAGGAGGCTGAGGACGATGCCTTCGAGCACCTCGCGCGGCGCAAGCTCGGGGCGCATGCGCGCGCTGAAGATCTCGGACAGCGCGGTGACCTCGCGGTCGACGATGACCTGGTACAGCCCCTCCTTGCCGCCGAAGTGCTCGTAGACGACGGGCTTGGAGACTTCCGCGGCGGCGGCGATCTCCTCAATGGACACGGCGTCGTACCCGCCCGTTCCAAAGAGCTGGCGGGCGACGCTAATGAGCTGCTCCCGCCTTTCGGAACGGGACATCCGCACTCGGCGGTGGCTTTGTGACTGTGAAGTCTGCGGCATATGCCCATTATTGCAGTTGACGTCGCGCGCGGCCCTCAGTCCGAAGGCCGAGTCGTGGCTCGCCCGGTCAACTCGTGCGCGGAGTGCGCCGCGTCGGGGATCGATCTACGCGGGCCGATGCGCTCGCGCGGGCCCGATTCGACGTCCGAACGGACCTGAACCCGGAGCCGATATTGGCGCTCGCGCGGGCATGAGGCCGCCAGTCTCAGATTGCGGCCCATCTCATTATGCGAGGCAGACACGCTGCCGTTAGAATCGTCAAGGCCATTCCGCCCTGGTGTAATGGCAGCACAGAGGTCTTTGGAACCTTTTGTCCGGGTTCGAATCCTGGGGGCGGAGCAGGAGCAGCGCGACCGTGTAGGCAGGCGGCGCCGGCAGGCTCCGGGGTTTGACCGACCCGACGTCACAGGAAGGGGCGCCCGTGAGTAAGGTGAGACCGGCGGCTGTTATCGTGCTGGCCGCGGGCCAGGGGACCCGCATGAAATCGTCGACGCCGAAGGTACTTCACACCATGTGCGGGCGATCGCTGCTCGGGCACGCGATCGCCGCGGCTCGGGGCCTGGATCCGGATAACCTCGTCGTTGTGGTGCGCCACGAGCGTGACGTGATTGCCGCCCACGCCCTGGCGTGTGATCCCGGTGTGACGATCGCCGACCAGGACGAGATCAAGGGAACGGGGCGCGCCGTGTGGTGCGGCCTGCGCCAGTTGCCCGCCGAACTCGAAGGCCCCGTCGTCGTCATGGCCGGGGATACGCCGCTGCTCTCGACCGAGGTTCTGGCCGGCCTGCTCGCTCAGCATTCGGACAATGCAGTCACCGTGTTGACGACCGTCCTTCCCGACGCCACCGGCTACGGCCGCATTCTGCGCGACGAGGCGGGTGGCATCGCCGGCGTCGTCGAACACGGGGACGCCACGCCCGCCCAGCGCGAGATCCGCGAGATCAACACGTCCACGTACGTCTTCGACGCCGCGTTCCTGCGGCGGGCCATTGAGGGGCTGGACTCGGCCAATGCCCAGGGCGAGGTCTACCTGACCGACGTCGTTGCCGCGGCCTACGAGGTCGGCGCCGGCGTGGCCGGGCACGTGGTCGAGGATTCGTGGCTCGTCGAAGGGTGCAACGACCTCGTCCAGTTGGCCGGCCTGCGCGAACAGATGAACCGCCGCACGTTGCATGCGTGGATGCGCCGGGGCGCGGCAGTGACCGACCCGGCCTCGACGTGGATCGACGTGACCGTCACGCTCGCCGCGGACTGCCGGATCATGCCCGGGACGGCCCTGTACGGCACGACGTCGGTCGCGCCGGGCGCGGTCGTCGGCCCGGGAGAGTTCACGGATGTGGCAGTGGGGCAGGGGGCCGTGGCACGCCACGTCGTCGCCCGCTCGGCCACGATCGAGGCGGGGGCCGAGCTCGCGCCGTACACCGTACTGACCGGGGGATCGGACGGCTCCCCAAGCTAAGCCGCGCGGCCGGCCCAACAGCGAGGATGACCAATGACGGGAATGCAGGTATCCAACGATAAGCGCCTAGTGCTTGTGACGGGCCGGGCGAATCCGGCGCTCGCGCAGGCCGTTGCCACAGAGCTGGGGATCGAGCTGCTGCCGGTGACTGCCTACGATTTCGCCAACTCGGAGATCTACGTCAGGTTCGACGAGTCCGTGCGCGGCGCGGACGTCTTCATCCTCCAGTCCCACCCGGACCCGATCAACCGGTGGCTCATGGAGCAGCTCATCATGGTCGACGCCGCCAAGCGCGCCTCGGCCAAGCGCATCACCGCGGTCGCCCCGTGCTATCCGTACGGGCGCCAGGACAAGAAGCACAAGGGGCGTGAGCCGATCTCCGCGCGGCTGGTGGCCGACCTATTCGCCACGGCGGGCGCCGACCGCATTATGAGCGTGGACCTGCACGCCGCGCAGTCGCAGGGATTTTTCGACGGGCCGGTCGACCACCTGTGGGCCATGCCCACGCTCGTCGAGTACGTGCGCGGGCGCGTGGACGCCAAGAACGCCGTTGTTGTCTCGCCGGACGCCGGGCGCATCAAGGTGGCCGAACAGTGGGGCAACCGCCTGGGTGGCGTGCCGCTGGCCTTCGTGCACAAGACGCGCGACACCTCCCGGCCCAATTACGCGACGGCCAACCGCGTCGTGGGCGACGTCGAGGGGCGCACGGCGATCGTCGTCGACGACCTCATCGACACGGCCGGCACCATCTGCGGCGCGGTGCGCGTGGTCAAGGAGGCCGGCGCGCGGGACGTCATCGTAGCCGCTACCCACGGCGTGCTTTCCGACCCGGCCACGCAGCGCCTGCGCGAGTCCGGGCTGCGCGAGCTCGTCATCACGGACACCCTGCCGATCGGCCCGGAAAAGCGCTTCCCCGAGATGACGGTGCTGTCGATCGCGCCGATCCTGGCGCGCGCCATCGACGAGGTCTTCGAGGACGGCTCGGTCACCAGCCTCTTCGACGGCGCCTACTGACGTCGGCGGTATTTTAGGGGCGCTGTGTTTAGGGGGTCGGCGCTGTTCTAGGGACGGCGCCTGCTTGATGGGCCAGCCACCGTCGGTCCATCTTCGCGCACTGAATGACGGCCGGAGGTCCCACAGCCGGACCGTCCGGGGCTGCGACGCAAGTATTGGCCTCGGTCGGAGCGTGAGACGGGAGGCGTATGCCCTTTCTCTGTGCCTAGGCGTTTCATACCATCGAGTTGCACCCTCGCCTCATACCGTTTGCGCCGGCAAGAACGTCGAGTGACGTGCGAAGCGAACGCAGCGGTGGGGTGCGGACACCAGCTCGGTAGGGAAGAAAGGCCGATCGTGAGCGTCAGGCATGCGGCCGTGGGGGTCGTCATCTTCGCCGGTTTTCTGCTCCTGCTCATCGTGGGCGACTACCGGACCGCGCAGCGCCAGCTGTTGCTGGAGGCACATAAGCTGTACACGAGCCAGGCCGTGGTGACTCATGTGCAGTTTGACCGAATAGCCGAGAATCTGCCGAGCCTCGGTCCTGACGCTCGGGCTTTCGCCGCGGTTGATGGGGAATTTGTTCGCCTGGTAGTTGCCAACGACTATGAGGCTTTGCCGTTCCCGCTGCACCGGGGCCAGCCTCTGAGTAATAACGATGTGCCGCAGGCGCTCGTCGGCGCCAATGTTCCGCTCGAGCGGCAGGGCTCGCGTGCCTACTTTGAGCTGGGCGGCGTCAGACACGAGGTGGTCGGATACCTGGGGCAGGAGCCCGGCAGCGTGCTCGGCTACAGCGTAGTGCTCAAGTCCCCGCAGCTGGTCCCCCAGATCGAACCCGAACGCGTCGTGGCCGACGGGCGCGTGGCCGGCGAGCGCCTGCGCCAGGCGGGCATAGACACCGAGGACTTCGACTTCGGCATCGAGCGGCGGGCCAATGTTGACGTTATTTCGCCCGTCGTCTTTGCACTGGGTGCAGTCCTGTCGATATTCGCCTTCGTGAGTGCCGGCGTCGTCCACGGGCAGGACCACCTCCAGTACATGAAGGTCAGGCGCCTGCTGGGCGTGGCGCAGTGGCGCGGCATCGCGGGCATGCTGCTGCGGATCGCCGCCATCGGCGTGCTGGCCGTGGCCGCCGCACTGCTCGTCGCCTACGTGACACCGCTTGAGATGCCGGCTGTGACAGCGATTGCCCAGGCTGGGGCTGTGGCACTGGCGATTATCCTCGCCTCGGCGGCGGCTGCGTTGGTCAGGAGGCAGTGATGCTGCGTGAAATCCTCATCGACCTGCGCACCAACGGCGCGATGATCGCGATCAAGGCGGCCGTCATCGTGCTCGTCGGGCTTGGCGTCTACAATGTCCACGCCTTCTCCGAGAGTACCGAGGCGGCCGTTGACCGCTCATTTTCCTCGCAGGCCGGCGTCAACATGTACACAATGCACGGCGAGTTCCTCGATCCCGAGGACTACGAGCGTTTCAGCGCCTCGCGCGACCAGGTCGAAGGCCTCGCCCGTTTCTACGACCTACTCAACGCGGACCGCGAAATCACATTTCTTTCGGCCTATGACAACCCCTTGACCGCGATCGACTTCCCGGGCGACGAAACCTTCGGCGAGTCCTACGGCAGCGGATCGAGCACGGGCGAACCCCTCGTGGAGGCAGGCCACACCCTGACCGACGTGAAATCCATGCAGATGAACCGGAAGACTTTCGAGTTCTACAAGCTGCGCGCCGCAGAAGGATCCGCTATCGACTGGGAGGCGGTCGACTACTCTTCGGGGCGCATCCCGGTGATGTTGGGCGACGCATACCGGGGGACGTACGACGTCGGCTCCACGTTCAAGGGCGAATTCTATTTCCGCGAGTTCACTTTCGAGGTCGTGGGTTTTCTGCCCAAGGACGCCTCGATGTATTTCTTTGGTGAGTTTAATCAGTATCTCGACCATCATATTCTCCTTCCTTACCCGCCCCGCCTCGAGGGTTGCACTGCGCTCGAGCAGGATTTCTGCGCAAACCTCACCTCGGCGGCCATCAATACAGATATGGCGGTGCCGAAGGGCACGTCGACCAACGATCTTCTCACGCGCCTCAACGCACTCAGTTCAGCAAGCGGATTTGACCGGTATGGAGTAAATAGTATTTCGACGCATGCTATTCAGTTGTCGTTTATGCGCAAGCTCATCGAAAATAATTCGGGCCTGCTTCAGGCGCTCGTGATCCTCGTGGCCGTGCTCGCTGCCTTCGTCCTCTTCGTCGTCAACCGGCATGTGGCCGGGCGGCGTGCGAAGAAGGCGGGGATGTGGCAGCTGATGGGCGCCAGCCGCGCGGCCGTCGAGAAGCGACTATGGGGCCTGCGGGCCGTCGAGTACGCCTTGGCTGGTGTGGTGCTGACTGTGGCGGCCCTGCATATGCCTCAGCACAACCCCATGTCCATGTTCGTAGCTGCGGGCGTAGTTGTGGGCGCGGCCGTTTTCGAGCTGGCGACTAATTCGGGAGGACGAGATGATCTCGCTCAGTGACATTCGTAAAGAGTTCCGCGAGTCTGGCGGCCAGGTCAGGGTGATCTTCGACGGGATGGACTTTTCCGTGGGCGACGGCGCCGCCTCGGTGGCCGTCCTGGGGCGCAGCGGCTCGGGCAAGACCACGCTGCTGCGCATGCTCGCCGGGCTGGACATCGACTACAGCGGCAGCTACGAGCACGACGGTGAGGCCCTGCGCAAGACCGACGCCGCCATGGCCGCCTTCCGCAGGGAGACGATCGGCTACATTTCCCAGCACTACGACCTGCTCGCCGACCGCAATGTCGCGGCCAATGTGGCGCTGGCCCTGGGCTCAGGCGGCCGTCGCGGTGGCCGCGCGGAAAAGGTCACGCGCGCTCTGCGGGCGGAGAAGATCGCGCGCGCACTGGAGATGGTGGGGCTGGGCGGCTTCGAGAAGAAGCGGGTGCGTCAGCTCTCCGGCGGCGAGGCCCAGCGCGTGGCGATCGCGCGGGCTCTGGCGAAGGACGCGAGCATCATCCTGGCCGACGAGCCCACCGGCGCGCTCGACGAGGCCACGGAGGACGACATCCTCGCCCTCTTCGACGACCTCCAGGAGCGCGACGTCACCTTCGTCATTGCCACGCACAGCCCCAAGGTCGCCGCCAGGTGCGCCCGGCGCCTGGAGATACGGCAGCAGCGGCTCGTCGAACAGTAGGCGGCAGGTTGTGCAGTAGCTGAGCGGTCCCGCGACGGCCGCTCAGTGAGGAGGCGCTCAGTCGAGGTTGGGGTGCATATTGCGCCAGTCGCCGTCGGTCATCGTGTAGACGACGCACTGGCGCAGGTGCTCCGGCAGGTTTGGGTTGTCGAATTCGAGGGCCAGGCGCATTCCGATGCGCTCCATGACCCTGCGGCTGGAGGCGTTGGCGGCCGTCGTGTACGAGCCTACGAGCTTGAAGCGCTCGATGCCGAAGGCGTAGTCGCGCATGGCGCTCGCCCCCTCCGTGGCGAAACCCTGATGCCACGCCTCGGGGCGCAGCCGCCAGCCGAGTTCCCAGACGACCTCGGTGCCGTCGGGCAGCGTGGGAACGACGTCGGGCATGGGGTACAGGGCCATCGAACCGATGAAGGTGCCCGGCTCGAGCACCCGCTTGCGACGGTCGACTTCGTAGGACACCGGGACGGTCAACTCGACGGCCCAGGGGCCGAAGCCGTGTTCGACGAGGAAGGCCTGGAAGCGCTCGACGGACTCGGCCGACTGCTCCGGCGTCTGCGTGCCGGGAAAGTAGCGGCGGACCTCGGGATTGGCGTTCATTTCGGCCCAGATCGGCAGGTCCTCTTCACGCCAGGACCGCAGGCGCAGGCGATCTGTGTTTATCTCGAAGACGTCGTCTAAAGCCATGGCACCGATGCTACACGCGCACGCCCTGCCCTAATCCTCGAACACGTGTGGAGCGATGCCCATGCGCGGGGTTTGGCATTGAATTCCCGCGGGGATAAGGGCCAAGCGGCCGGGCGACGCCGGTGCGGGCGGCGGTGATGGTGCTGCTGTGGCGATGGTGCTGTGGCCGGCGGTGGCGCTGCTGTGGCGGTGGTGCTGGTACGACGCCCGGTGGGAGGGACGGCGGATGCCGAAGGCACGACCTGGCGCGATCGATGTGCTGTGGCCGGCGGATGCCGAAGAAGCAGCCGAGCCGAGAGGAGTAACCTTGGCCGGTGTACGCAGTTCTCTTCATTGCCGGCGTGGGCGCGGGGATCGTCGGCTACCTCGTCGGCCTCGCCTCGCTCGTGAGTTACCCGGCGCTCGTCGCCGTCGGCATTCCGCCGGTGCTCGCCAATACCTCGAATACGGTGGGGCTCATCGGCTCGGGCATCGGATCGCTGGCCGGCTCGTGGAAGCAACTGCGGGCCATCAAGACATACTCGCTGGCAATCCAAGTAGTCGTGGCCATTGTCGGCGGCCTGGCCGGCGGGCTCCTCCTTGTGGTCGCCGACCCCGGTGTCTTCGAGGCCGTTGTGCCCTGGCTCGTGCTCAGCGGGGCGCTCCTGGTCGCGTTCAGCCCGCACATCAATCGCCTCCGGGACAGGGCCGAAAGGCGCCGTTACCTCAAGTTCTGGGCATACCTCATTCCGTTCACGCTCGTGGCGATCTACGTCGGCTACTTCGGGGCGGGCGGCGCGGTCATGTACATGGCGCTGGCCGTGCTCGGCACGACGATGACGATTCACGAGGCCGTCGTCATGAAGACGCCGCTGATGTTCGCCGCCAACACCGCCGCGGCCATCCTCTTCATCGCGCGCGGGGACGTCGACTGGCCGGCCGCGCTCGTGATTGGCGCGGGCAACTTCGTTGGCGGCTATGCCGGGCCGTTCATTCAGCGATTCTTCTCCGAGACGCTCATGCGCAGGCTCGTCGTGCTCGGCGGGATCGTCATGACCGTGTGGCTGCTGGTGCGGTGACGGGCTATGCGGCGAGGTCGGCGGAGGTGGCGCGGCGAGGGCGGCGCTAGGCCTGGCACGGTGCGGCGCGGCGAGGGCGGCGGCGGACCGGTTGCGGTGACGAGGCAGCGAGGCAAGGGCGACTGGGCCTGCCCGGGATGATTTCGGCCACGGGGCTCGCGCGCGGTGGCACGGCCCGCCGCGGCGGAGCTACCATGATGAGGTTGCCTCGGCGAGGGAGCGCCACGCGCTCCGTTATCGACGCGGTGGGTGTGCCTTCGTGCATGGCCGTCGTTGGAGGCCGCAGTGCACGGCAAAGGCCGTGCGTCGAACACGAAAGGAACCCCATCATGGCAGACAAGGTCGCAGCAGAGCTTCGCACCGACTTCGGCAAGGGCGCCTCGCGCCAGCTTCGCCGCAGCGGCCGCGTGCCCGCAGTCATCTACGGTCACGGCTCCGAGCCTGTTCACGTCTCCTTCGACACCCACGAGGTCTTCCTGGCCACCAAGGGCCAGGCCAACCCGATCTTCACGATCGTCGTCGAGGGCAAGAGCCAGCTTGTGCTCGTCAAGGAGCTGCAGCGCAACCCGCTGACCCGCAACTTCGAGCACCTCGACCTGCTGCGCGTCGCAACCGGCGAGAAGGTCGACGTCGAAGTCCCTGTCGAGGTCACCGGCGAGACCGCCCCCGGCACGATCCACACGATCGAACTCATGAATGTGCTCGTCAAGGCACCCGCGACCGATATCCCCGAGTCCGTCGTCGTCGACGTCGAGGGCCGCGAGGACGGCCAGCACGTGACGGTGGCCGACCTCAATTTCGCGCCCGGCGTCGAGTCCGATCTCGACCCGGAGGCGATTGTCGTCGTCATTTCTCAGGAGCACACCGGTGGCGCTGCCGAGGTGGAGGCGGCCGGCGACGAGGGCGAGGCCACCGAGGCTGCGTCCGAGGACTGATCCTAGGCAAGCCGCGGGCCGGCGCGTCGGATGTCGGCGGGCGATCGTAGGGTGGCCCGCGGCTTCGGAAAGGCCTGCGGCTTCGCCCTGCGCTGCAGGGCATGCGCGCGGCGCCGACCGTGGCAGAACGATATGGCGATGGGCGCAGCAGAGCGTAAGCACGTCGGCCTAGGGCCCGGCGCGGGCAGCTGGTTTCGGTGCTGCGGCGCCACCTGGGGTAGGCGGCCGTCGACCGGCCGTCGCGCACCCGGATGCGAGGAAAGGAGAGGGCGTGTACGCCGTCGTCGGCCTGGGCAATCCCGGCGCTAAATACGCTTCCACGCGTCACAATGTGGGCCAAATGGTCATCGACCTCCTGGCCTCGCGCGCGGGCGGGAAGCTATCGCCCCTGAAGAACACGCGGACGCTCGCGATGGCCGCGCACCTTGGCCCGCCGCCCTCGGCCAGGGTCGTGCTCGGCATCTCGACCGGTTACATGAACGAATCCGGCGGCCCGGTCAAGGCGCTGCTCGGATACTTCAAGATCGCGGCCGAGGACCTGCTCGTCGTCCACGACGAGCTCGACCTGCCCTTCGGCACGCTGCGGCTCAAGCGCGGCGGGGGCGAGGGCGGTCACAACGGCCTGAAGTCCATCAGCCAGGCCCTGGGCACCAAGGACTACATGCGGCTGCGTGTGGGAGTCGGACGGCCCACGGGCGGGCGCGAGGCCTCCGACTACGTGCTCTCCGGCTTTGCCGGCGCCGAGAGGTCCGAGCTGCCCATCGTCCTGGAGGAGGCCGGCGACGCGGCCGAGGAGGTCGTCGCGCTCGGGCTCCAGGCGGCGCAACTGCGCCTGCACAGCCCCGGTTGACGGAGGCTCGAGCCGGCAGTCCTGGCAACCAAGACGGGACCCGGCACCCGGTCGGCGCTGACCGTGGCCGCGCAATCGGTCGCCCGTGGCGCCGCCGACGACGCAGGCCGAGAGCACGGATCGAAAGCCACACGCCGGCCGCCCGCGCGCCACGGCCACAATCCACGCGAGGAAGACACCATGCTTCGTTCCATCCTCCCCATCGTCGGAGCCGATCCGGCGCTGGCACAGGCACTCGCCCAGGGGCGGGACAACCGCGACCTGGCCATGCCGCGCGGTCTCGTCGCCCCGACCCTCGCGCTCCTCGCCGAGGCAGGCGCCACCGAGGCAGGCGGCTCCAGCGCCACCGGCCCTGGTGCCCGCGAATCGACCGAGGCAACGGGAGGCGCGCCCCTGACGGTAGCCGTCACGGCCACGGGTCGCGGCGCCGACGAGCTGGCCGGCGCGCTGCGCGCCTACCTGCCGGCCGACTCCGTCGAGGTCTTCCCGGCCTGGGAGACGTTGCCGCACGAGCGCCTATCGCCCCGATCGGACACGGTGGCCCGCCGCCTGCGCGTCCAGCGGCGCCTGGCCCACCCCGAGGAATTCGCGCCCCTGTCGGTCCTCGTCATGCCCGTGCGCGCGCTGCTGCAGCCCATCGCTGTCGGCCTGGGCGACCTCGTGCCCGTGCGCGTGCGCACCGGCCAGACGATCGACCTCGCCCAGCTCGAGCGCGACTTGGCCGGCGCCGCCTACAACCGCGTCGACATGGTCGAACGCCGCGGCGAATTCGCCGTGCGCGGCGGGATCGTCGACGTCTTCCCACCGACCGACGCCCACCCCTCGCGCCTGGAACTCTTCGGCGACGACGTCGAAGAAATCCGCACCTTCTCCGTGGCCGACCAGCGCTCGCTGGAGGCGGCCGACGAGCTCTACGCCCCGCCGTGCCGCGAGATCCTCCTGACCGAGGCGGTGCGCGAACGCGCCCGGGGACTCACCGGCGCGCTGCCCGGCGCCATCGACATGCTCGACAAGATCGCCTCGGGCATCGCCCCCGAGGGCATGGAATCCCTGGCGCCGGCGCTGGTCGACATGACCCCCGTCGTCGCCACCCTGCCGCCCGGGGCCCGCGTCTGCCTCATCGAACCGGAGCGCGTGTCCCAGCGCGCCGACTCCCTCATCGCGACGACCGAGGAGTTCCTGGGCGCGGCGTGGTCCTCGGCCGCGGCGGGAGGCAAGGTCCCCGTCGACGTCGACGAGGCCTCCTTCGACGACCTCATCGACACGCGCCGGGCCGCCACGGAGCGCGGCCTGGCCTGGTGGACCCTGGCCGGCTTCCCCCGCGAGGGCGAACAGGGCATCAGGGCGGCCGAACCCCAGAAGTTCCTCGGCGAAATCGAGGCCGCCATTGCCGACATGTCACGCAAAGCCGCGGACTCCTGGCGGCTCGTCCTGGCCGTCGAGGGCGCGGGCATCGGGCGGCGCCTGCGCGACCAGCTCGAGGAGGCCGGCGTGCCCGCGAGCTTCGCCCCCGACCTGCCCGAGGCCCTCAAGCCCGGCGTCTGCCACGTCACCGCCGCGCCGATCGCCTCGGGCTTCGTCATGGACGGCCAGCGTCTGGCCCTGTACGCCGCCACCGACATCACCGGCCGCGGCGGCTCGTCCACCCGGGACATGCGCAAGATGCCGGCCCGCCGCAAGGCCGCCGTCGACCCGCTGTCGCTCAAGCCCGGCGACTTCGTCGTCCACGAACAGCACGGCGTCGGGCGCTTCGTCAAGATGGCTAAGCGCGCCATTGGCGCCTCCCGCCAGACGCAGCGCGAGTACGTCGTCCTCGAATATGCCTCGACGCGCCGGGGCGCCCCGCCCGACCAGCTCTGGGTTCCCACCGACGCCCTCGACCAGGTCTCGCGCTACTCCGGCGGCGAAGCCCCCAGCCTCAACAAGATGGGCGGGGCGGACTGGGCCAAGACCAAGGCCAAGGCCCGCGCGGCCACCCGCCAGATCGCCTCCGAACTCGTCCGCCTGTACGCGGCGCGCCAGGCCACGAAGGGCTTCGCCTTCTCCCCGGACACGCCGTGGCAGCGCGAACTGGAGGACTCCTTCGCCTACGTCGAAACCCCGGACCAGCTCCACACGATCGACGAGGTCAAGGCCGACATGGAACGGCCCGTGCCCATGGACCGCCTCATCTCCGGCGACGTCGGCTACGGCAAGACGGAGATCGCCCTGCGCGCCGCCTTCAAGGCCGTCCAGGATGGCAAGCAGGTGGCCATCCTCGTGCCCACGACCCTGCTCGTCTCCCAGCACTTCGAGACCTTCCAGGAGCGCTACTCGGGTTTTCCCGTGCGCCTGGCCGAGCTCTCGCGCTTCCAGAGCGAAAGGGAATCCCAGGCCACGATCCAGGGCCTGGCCGACGGCACCGTCGACGTCGTCATCGGCACGCACCGCCTGCTCACCGGCAGCGTCAGGTTCAAGAATTTGGGGCTCGTGGTCGTCGACGAGGAGCAGCGCTTCGGCGTCGAGCACAAGGAAACGCTCAAGCAGCTCTACCCGGACGTCGACGTCCTGTCGATGTCGGCCACCCCGATCCCGCGCACGCTGGAGATGGCGGTGACGGGCGTGCGCGAGATGTCGACGCTCGCCACGCCTCCCGAGGAGCGCCACCCGGTCCTGACCTACGTGGGCGCGCGCGAAAACCGGCAGATCACGGCGGCGATCCGGCGCGAGCTGCTGCGCGACGGCCAGGTCTTCTACGTGCACAACCGGGTCGGTGACATGGAGCGGGTCTCGGCGCGCCTGGCCGAGCTCGTGCCCGAGGCGCGCATCGGCGTCGCCCACGGAAAGATGAGCGAGCACCAGCTGGAGCTGGTCATCCAGGCGTTTTGGAACAAGGAGATCGACGTGCTCGTGTGCACGACGATCGTCGAGACGGGCCTGGACATTTCCAATGCCAATACGCTCATCGTCGACGACGCCGAAATCTTCGGCCTGTCCCAGCTCCACCAGCTGCGCGGCCGCGTGGGCCGCGGGCGCGAGCGGGCCTACGCCTACTTCCTCTACGATCCCGCCAAGGCGCTGACCGAGACCGCGCTCGAGCGCCTGCGGACGATTGCCGCGAACACCGACCTCGGCTCGGGCATCCAGGTGGCCATGCGCGACCTGGAGATCCGCGGGGCCGGGAACATGCTGGGCGGCGAGCAGTCCGGGCACATTGCCGGCGTCGGCTTCGACCTGTACGTGCG
>JAUMUM010000018.1 GCA_030530685.1 Actinomycetaceae bacterium
CACACCTCTGCCTGGCCCACTAGGCCCATCCCTGCCCTGTGGACAACCCACACCCGCCGGTCCACACAACATGCCTTCGACGGCGCCAACCCGGACGGACACCCCCACACCCGCCGGTCCACACAACCCGGCCGCGGTGGTCCACACAACCCGGACACGGCCCGGCCATGCACGCCTAACCGCGCGCTTCAAACGCCGCACCAGCCCACCACCAAGCCCAGCCTGTATGACCAGTAGGCAAGGCCCCCAGGAATGCCGAGACGATGCACATCGCGAGCGTCCGACGCCGTGGAATAATCCACCGGCACCGAGCACTTCGGCAGCGCCAAACATTTCGGCGGCACCGAATAATCCGCCCGCATCGAACAATCCACCGGCACCGAAATAATCTGCCGGCACCGGATAGTTGGATATCCTGCGTCGTCGTGCGTGTGGGATAATCGCACACGTGGCAAACCTTGACACCAAACTGGCTTTTGCCGCTTCTCTTCGAGTGCTTGCCGCGCACCGCGGCGTTGACAAGATTACTGTGGGCGAAATTGCCGCAGGCGCGGGGCGGTCGCCGGCGACCTTCTACCGCCACTTCCGCGACAAGTACGATCTTGCTGCGTGGGATTATGCGCGCGACGGCGGCGCGATCATGGCCAATGTCGGCGATGGCGAGTACCCATGGTCGCGCACGTTGCTCGACGGCGCCGCCTACTTCCATCGGCACAGGGCGTACCTGCGCAATCTGCTGACCCACACGAGCGGCCGCGACTCCTTCGTGTGCCACATGATGGCGACGAACATCGCGCTGCTGCGCGACTGTGTGACCGACGCGGTCGGCACCGATCGACTGGGGCCCGAAATGCTCATATGCATCAAAATCTATTGCTATGGCACGGTGCAGCTGGTGTGCGACTGGATCATGGAGTCCATCCACTGCACGCCCGAGCAGTTGGCACAGGCGATGGAAGTGGCCTTGCCCGGGCCTCTTCATCGCGTCCTCCTCGGCGATGATGCGTGAGAGACTTTGGACCGTTCTTCTCATTTTTGCTGGCGGATGGCCCGAAACATAGCGAGAGACTCTCGCCCGAGTAGCATGGAGCGGTGCGGCCAGCAAGCCAATTGGGGCAGGCAACGGACTAAACCAATGGGGCGGGCAGCTGGCCAATAGGAGTAGGAGGAAGAAATATGGCGGACAAAAAAGAGCTCATCGGCAAACTGCAGGAGATCGTCACGGCCGTTTTCCAGCAGGCTGACGGGCACGCGCTTCAATCGAGGATTTTCGCCAGCCAAGGGCTGACCAAGCTGGAAAAGAAGTATGCGGAGCATGCCGAAGAGGAACGCGAATACGCGACGAAGTGCATTGATCGCATTTTAGACCTTGGTGGCGAGGTCAAGAACGAGGCGAAGACGGCGACCCCGAGCTACACGGATGCGGTCGAATGGGTCAAATACGACCTGCAGGTTTCCCGCGACGGTTTGGCCTGGCTCCAGGACATTGTTGAGCTGGCAAGCGGAGATTACGCCACCTACGACCTTCTGAAGGACTATTACAAGGACGAGGAAGAAGACATGTACTGGGGCGAGCAGCAGCTCGAGTTGATCGAGAAGATTGGTGTGACCAACTGGTACGTGCAGCAAATCTGACACATCGGGTTTGCCTTCGCAGGGTACCGGCGCGGGGCGGGTCGGTGCCCTTGTCGCGAGCCGGTGCCCCGCTGCGTTCCGGTCTGCTGTGCTCTGGTCCGCCTCGTCGTGTCCGTGGCTCGCGTCTGACTCGAAGCCTCCAAGGTGGCTCGTCGTGTCCAAGGCGGTTGTCATGTTCAGGAGTGCGTCGCTGCATTGGGCAATGGCGTGATGAGTCTTTGAGTCGACGAACGGGCTGCCGCGACTCCTGCCGTGCACCGCAGTTTCTGCCGCGCTCCGCGACCTCACTGGCCGCCATGAACGTCCTGCCGCGCTCCGCAACTTCAACGTCCGCCACGAACATAGTTGCCATGACAGAACGAGGCTTGACCCATCGGTACGGCTATTGCCGTCCTGTCCGATCGTACAGCTTGCCGCGTGTGTCCGGTCGGCCCCGCTAGCTGTTGGCGTCGGCGACGGCCTGTCCGACGAGTTCGGTGATCGCATCCCAGTCGCCGGCGTCGATGAGGCGGCGCGGCACCATCCACGAGCCGCCCACGGCCGTGACCGAGTGCAGCGCGAGATAGTCGCGAAGGCTGCCCGCGTCAATCCCGCCGGTCGGAATGAAGCGCACTGCGTCGAAGGGCGCCGAAAGGGCGCGGATGGCCGCTGCGCCGCCCGAGGTCGAGGCCGGGAAGAACTTGACGGTCGAGATGCCCAAGTCCAGGGCCGCCGTGATCTCGGTGGCCGTGACCGCACCGGGCACGTAGGCGACGCCGAGGTCGCGGCAACGCTTGGCCACCGATGGTGACAGGCCGGGGGAGACGATGAACTCGGCTCCTGCCGCGACGGCCGCCTCGACCTGGGCTGTAGTGAGGACTGTGCCGGCACCGACCGTCGCGTCGATGCCGGCCTCGCGAATGGCCGCGATCGACGCTGCCGCAACCGGGGTGCGAAAGGCGATCTCCGCGACGGGAAGTCCGCCGCGAACCAGAGCCTCCATCAACGGGACCGCCTGCTCGGCCCGCTCGAGCACCACCAGAGGGACGATCCTGTAGTGCGCGATTGTCGCCAGCGCCGACTGCACACCGGGTCCACAGGGGTCGCTGCTGTCCGGCTGATCTGTTGCGGGTCCACAGGTCTGGTTGGGTACACGGGTGGCGCCTGCGGTAGGCGTGTCCACGTTGTCTGTGCGGGGTCCACAAGTAGGTTCAGTGACAGCCGTATTCACGCCGCCCGCGCCGGGTCCACAGATAGGTTTCGTGATGGACGCATCCACGGCAGCAACGCTGGGGCCACGTGTGGTGTTCGTGTAGGGCCGATCCACAACGGGCGCGTTGGGCGTGCTCATGTCTGTTCCGGGTCCACATGTGGTGTTCGTGCTAGGCCCATCCATATTGGCAGGCCCGCTAGCCCCAGAACCGAACTCACTTACACCGCCGCGTGCTGCGTTGGCCCCGTTCCTTGGCCTGCTCACGCCAGCACCTCGGGATTCAGGCAGTTGCGCGGCGTCCGCCCCATGAGCACGTCGGCGGCGCCGCGGGCCGTGCGGCGCTTGAGCTCGCCGAAGGACTCCTCCGAATAGAACGCCGAATGCGGCGTGAGCACCACGTTGGCCAGCTCGGTCAGCGGGTGGCCCGCCGGCAGCGGCTCCGTCTCGAGCACATCGAGCCCGGCACCCAGAATCCGCCCCGCGCGCAAGGCCTCAACAAGAGCCTCGGTGTCGACCAGCCCGCCGCGCGCCGTGTTGACGAGGTAGGCATCCGGCCGCATCAACGCCAGAGTGTCGGCATCAATAAGATGCCGCGTTGCCTTGGTCAGCGGCGCGTGCAGGCTGACGATGCTGCTGGAGCCCAGCACCTCCTCCAGCCCGACGACACTCGTGCCGCCGGGAGACACCGTTCCGGGCTCGAAGCGCGGGTCGCAGCCGACCACCGCCATCCCGATGCCGCGAGCCTTGCGCGCCAGCGCCTCGCCGATCGCGCCCAGCCCGACGAGCCCCAGCCGGCGCCCGCTCGACTGGAAAACGGGCGTGGCCAGGGCGAAGTCGTAGTGGCCGGCGCGGATGTTCCGGTCGCCCTGCGTGACGCGCCGCAGCAGGTCGAGTATGAGTGCGAGCGCGTGATCCGACACGGCCTCGGTGCCGTAGTCGGGCACGTTGAGGACGGCAACGCCGCGCGCGGTGCAGGCTGGGATATCCACGGTGTCGACGCCGACCCCGTAGCGCGAGATGGCCTTCACGCTCGGCAGGGCATCGAGCACCGCAGCAGTGATGGGCGCGTACTGGACGAGCAGGGCGTCGGCGCCCGCGCACTGCTCGGCAACGGCGGCTTCGGCCGTCGCGGTGTGCCGGGTCAACTCGATCCTATCGGCCCGGCAGACCTCCAGCTCCTCGGCGACCTCCGCGTGGTCGCAGTCCGTGATGGCTATGCGCATGTCACACCTCAATTCCACAGGTCGACGACGACCTTGCCGGAAGCCTGCGAGTCCCTCGCCGTCGTGAAGGCCTCGACCGCGTCGTCGGCGCCGATCGTGTGGGTGATGACCGCGTCGGCAATTTCGGGCCGTGCGGCCAGCAGCGCGATGGCGTCGTCGATCTCGGTGTTGAAGCGGAAGCAGCCGCGCAACTCGATCTCCCGCGCGATGAGCGGCGCCAGCGCGATTGGCTGCGCCCCCGCTCCCATCATGCCGATCTGGGCGAGCACGCCCGCCGGACGCAGCGCCTCGATCGCCGCGGAGACCGCTGCCGGCACCCCCGAGCATTCCAGCACGACGTCGAAGTGCCCCTTCGGCACCTCCTCGCTCCCGGAACGCAGGGCCGTGGCGCCCAGGGCCGCGGCACGCTCCAGGGGCCCGTCGAGCACGTCGGTGGCCACGACCTCGGCGGCGCCCTCGGCCAGCGCCGCCGCCGCGGCGAGCAGGCCGATCGGGCCCGAGCCGGAGACGAGCACCTTCTTGCCCGCGACCCCGTCGGCGATCTGGATGCCGTGAAGCCCGACGCCCAGCGGCTCGGCGAGCGCAGCGACCTTGAGGTCGAGCCCGGCGGGCAGCTCGCGGACCATGAAGTCCTTGACGATGAGGTACTCGCTCATCCCGCCCTGCGTGTGCGGGTGCGTCGACGCCGAGCCGAGGTACGAGCCGCCGGGAAAGAGGTGGCGCCGGTCCTCGATGCCGGGCACGACCGGCCCAAAGGTCGCCGGATGGACGGTGACGGGGGTGCCCGGCGCCAGGCGCCCGGAGGGGTCGAGGTCGACGGTGCCGGACACCTCGTGCCCGGGAATCAGCGGTTCTTCGACGACGAAGGCGCCGTTGGCCCCCTCGAAGTAGTAGTGCAGGTCCGATCCGCAGATGCCGGCGTAGGCCATGCGCAGGCGGACCTCGCCGGGGCCGGGCTCGGGGGTGGCCACGTCCTGGAGGCGGATGTCTTCCTTGCCGTGAATGTAGAGGGCTCGCATTGTGACTCCTTATGGTGCTGGTGATGGGCGGGTTGGGTGCTGAGTCGGCCTTATGTGATGGGCCGGGGCGGCCCCGTGGTGACGGGCCGGCCGCGCGTTAGACGACGGGCCTGAGGAGCCGACCGCGCGTGCGGTGGTCGTGTGAAGGGCTCGTCGTTGCGCGGGTTGTGTACGCCGGTCATGCGGGAGCCCGCCGCATGTGGTGCTCGAGTAAGTTGTTGGTGTGGTTATGCGGGGGGGCGGCCACATGTTGTGCTCGTCGTTGGGATGGTCACGCGGGAGCCCGCCGCACGCAGGGGCCGCATGTTGGGCAGGTCGCGTAAGCGCCGGTCATGCAAGGGCGGACCTGTGCACGACCGGCGCGCCACGCTAGCTGACGGTGACCGCCACGCCACGCTGGCTGGCGGTGACCACCGGGCCACGCTAGCCGAAGGTGACCACCGCGCCCAGCGCGTAGATCGCGAGCGAGAAGACGAAGACGACCACGGACTCCAGGGCCTGCTGCACGGTCCACACGCGCAGCGTCGTCGCCGTGTCCATGCCCATGAGCCGCCCGACCAGCCAGAAGCCGGAGTCGTTGACGTGCCCGGCGAACACCGAGCCCGCCGCCGTGGCCAGCGTGATCGCGACGACCTGCAGCGCGCTGTAGTTGCCGTCCAGCACGGCCGAGCTCATGAGGCCTGCCGCCGTCGTCAGCGCAACCGTTGCCGACCCCTGCGCCAGGCGCAGCGCCACCGCGATGAGGAAGGCCGCGAAAATGGTCGGAATGTGCATGTTGGTCATGCTCTCCTTGAGGGCATCACCAATGCCCGAAGCGCGCAGGACACCTCCGAACATGCCACCCGCGCCGGTGATGAAGACGACCGAGGCGATCGGGCCCAGCGCCGAGTCGAGCAGCTTTTCCAGGGCGCTGCCCTTTGTGCCGCGGCGCGAGCCGAGCACGGGGATGGCCACGAGGACGGCAATGAGCAGCGCGATGCCGGACCTACCCAGCAGCGTGAAGACGTCGGCCCACAGGGGCGGGTCGGCCTGCGTGAGTGTCCGCCCGGCCTCCTCGGCGGCCTCGAGCTCGGCGTCCGTGTAGTACCTGCCGAACATGCCGGCCTTGGTCATGAAGTCGACGCTCGTATTGAGCAGGATGAGGAACATCGGCAGCAGGAGCATGCTGATGACCGTGCCCGTCTTCGGCGGGTTGGCCACCGGCTCGCTTTCGGCGCCGAAGATCGTGTTCTTGATGTCGATGTGCGGGTACTTCCTGGCGCAGTAGCGGCCCCACAGAACACCTGTCAGATAGAAGGCCGGCACCGCCACGATGATTCCGGCGATCAGCAGGAAGCCGAGGTTGGCGTTGTAGAAGGTCGACGCCGCGATCGGGCCGGGATGGGGCGGCACGAAGACGTGCATGACCGAGAAGGCCGCCGCCGCGGGAATCCCGTAGAGAAGGATCGGGCCTCCGAGTCGCTTGGCCACGGCGAAGACGATCGGCAGCATGACGACCAGTCCGGCGTCGAAGAACATGGGGAAGCCCAGAATCAGGGAGGCGATGCCCAGGGCCAAGGGCGCACGTTTCTCGCCGAACCTCTTGAGCATCGAGTCAGCGAGGACCTGTGCGCCACCGGAGTCCTCCACGAGTTTGCCGAGCATGGCGCCCAGGCCGACGAGGATGCCGACCTGGCCGAGCGTCGTATTGAATCCGTCCATGACGGTGTCGTATAGGAACTCGATCGGGATGCCGGTGGCAATGGCGGTCAGGATCGAGACGATAACAAGCGTGAGGAAGGCATGCATCTTGAATCTGATGACCAAGATGAGGATGAGCGCGATGGCGGCCACGGCGATGCCGAGCAGTGGGCCGGTGCTCATAGTCTGTTGCCAGTCGTCCATGTGTTTCTCCATTGAGTGCTGTCACGGATCCTCGCCGATCCATGCCGGCGGGTAACGTGAAGAGGACCTGAGTTGTGACTCCCGAGGCGGCAGCCTTGCCGTCTGTGAGATTGATCGCCATAATAGTACTACTAATTGGTTTTGGCCAGATGCTTCATGAACCGGACGCACTGGCTGAACTTCCCTCGGGCATCGGAGTCAGGATGTACGAATCATTCGCCTCGCACGAGGTCCTCGCAGGCGCTTCGGCGTCGCCACCGACGACGGACCACCAGCATTCGGCGCTGCTCGATACTTTGGGTAGGCAGATCGCCACCGGCGGCCGATCGGAAGGAAGCATCCTGACCCTGGCCGGGGTCGAGGAGGAGTTCGGCGTCTCGCGCACGGTGGCGCGGGAGGTCGTCAAGGTCCTCGAAGGCCTGGGCATGGTGTGGCCGCGACGGCGCGTGGGGATCATCGTCCAGGCGCGCGAGCAGTGGCACGTCCTCGACCCGCGCGTCATCCGGTGGCGGATGTCCGACTCCGAGGGGCGCCTGGCGCACTTCCACTCGATGAACGAGCTGCGGAGGGGCATCGAGCCGGAGGCCGCGAGGCTGGCCGCTCGTCGGAGCACGCCGGACGATTCGGACCGGCTCATGGAGTTGGCCGAGCGCATGCTCGATCTCGGCCGTGCCGGCCAGGGGTCGACGCCGCAGTTCCTGGCTGCCGACACGGCCTTCCACGAGCTCATCTTCCGCATGTGCGGCAACGAGATCATCGGGCAGCTCGGCTCGAGCATCGGCTCGCTGCTGACTGAACGCACACACTGGTCTTTGCAGCCGGACTACCCGAACCGGGAGGCGATGGACGCACACGTCCGGCTGGCCGGCGCGGTCCGCGCCCACGACGAGGACGCCGCCTTCAAGGAGTCGGCCTACATCGTCGCCCAGGCCGACGAGGAGGTCAGCGCCGGTGGCCCGGAGCGGGGCGAGAGCGGCCTCGGCTGACGGGACGGGCGGCGAGCGTTGCAGGCGAGGGGGCGACGCGGGCTGAGCGCGAGCGCCAACGGCTGAGCGCGCGACGCACGCGGCTACCACGACCCCGTGGAGTACGCGACCGCGCGTCAGACGGCAGCGCGGGCGGGAGGCGCTGAGCGCCGGGCGGCCGAGCCGCGACCAATGACTACTTACAACAACCGCATACAGCACAGGAGAGATCGATGACGAACCTCAACCGCGAAACCTTCCCCAGGGACCTGCAGATCGGCGCGAGCGCGCCGCAGCACACGGGCATCGTGCACATCGGCATTGCCCAGTTCCACCGCGCGCACGCCGCCATCGCCACGGCGCAGGCGCTGGCCGTCGAGCCCGGAGACTGGGGGATCGTCGGCGTGGCCAGCCATAGCCCGCGCGTGGTCGACGCGCTCGCCGCCCAGGACGGCCTCTATTCGATCCTTCAGCTGACGCCGGAGGGCGAGTCGGTCGGCGTCGTCGACGTGCATCGCGACTTCGCGGTAGCGGCGCAGGACCCGGCCAAAGTCGTCGACCTCATCGCCAGGCCCGAGCACAAGATCGTCACGCTCACCGTCTCGGAGAACGGCTACCGTAGGGACTCGCGCACCGGCGGGCTCGACCGCAGCGACCCGGCCGTCCAGGCCGACCTGGCGGGCGGCGAGCCGAGCACGACCATTGGCCTTGTCTCGCGCGGCCTGCTCCGGCGCTTCGCCGACGGTGGGGGGCCCGTGACGATCCTGTCCTGCGACAACATGGTCAGCGCCGGCAGCCAGACGAAAGCCCTGGTCCTCGAATTCCTGCGCGAGGTCGACGCCGGGCCCGAGGTCTTCGAGTGGCTGGAGCGCTCCGTGACCTTCCCGAACGCGATGGTCGACCGCATCGTGCCGGCCACCACCGACGATACCCGGCAGGCCGTGCGCCGCATCGCCGGGTACGACGACGCCGTGCCCGTCCCGGCCGAGGGCTTCACCATGTGGGTGCTGGAAGACAACTTCGCCGCCGGGCGCCCGGCATGGGAGCACGCCGAGGGCGTGATCTTCTCCGACGAGGTCGAAAAGTACGAGCTGGTCAAGCTGCGGCTGCTCAACGGCTCGCACTCGCTCATCGCCTACCTGGGCGGCCTTGATGTCCGCGAGACGATCCCGGCCTCGCGCAGCCAGGACTTCGTCGAGCGCTGCGTGCGCAACGCCCTGTACGACGAGTACCTGCCGTCGATCGACCTGCCCAGCGGCTTCGACGCCGACGCCTACATCGGGCAGCTCTTCGAGCGGTGGACCAACTTCGCGCTGGGCGACAAGACGGCCCGCGTCGGCTCGGACGGCTCGGCCAAGCTCGTCCACCGGATCCCGGCGCCGGCGATCCGGCTGCTGGAACAGGGGATCGTACCGCAGCAGATGGCACTGACGGCCGCCGCGTGGATCTGCTGCGTGTGCCCGCCGGCCGGCTTCGATCCCGGCCCGGTGGCCGCCGAGATGATCGAGCCCAAGCGGCAGGCGCTCGCGGACGCCACAGAGGGGGCCGCCGACGCGCGCGAACACGTCGAGGCTATCATGCGCGCGGGAATCTTCCCCGACGAGCTCGTGGCCCACGAGGCCTTCGGCGCTCGCGTCGCCGAACTGGTCGAGATCATCGTCACCGACGGCGTGCAAGCCGCGGCCGACGACGCATGCCGACGCCGCCTGGAGCCCATCGGCTGAGCTAGGGGCGGGCGGATACAGCGGCTGTGCCGAACTGGTGCCGCTGGAGCCGATGCGGGTGGCCTGGCCTTCGCCGCCAAGCCGCCCGCTGGCTTTAGCCTTCCTGGGTTAGTGGCGACGCGGCCGGGGCCAGGCCGAGCCCGCCGCCAAGCCGCTAGCCTTCGTCGTCCTAGCCTTCCTGGACCTCCGAGCGGTCGCCGCTCCACAGCGTGTGGAACGTGCCTTCCCTGTCGACGCGCCGGTAGGTGTGGGCGCCGAAGTAGTCGCGCTGGCCCTGAATGAGGTTGGCCGGCAGCTTCTCGGAGCGCACGCCGTCGTAGTAGGCGAGTGAAGAGGAGAAGGCGGGCAGCGGCACGCCAGTTTGTGCCGCGAAGCTGACGATCCGGCGCCACGAGGCAACGGCCTTGGAGATCTCGCCCGTGAAGTACGGGTCGGCCAGCAGCAGGGCCAGCTCGGGGTCGCGTTCGTAGGCCTCGGTGATGCGATTGAGGAAAACGGCGCGGATGATGCAGCCGCCGCGCCAGATCCTGGCCATGGCGCCGAGGTCGACGCCCCACTCGTACTCTTCGGAAGCCTTGCGGATCAGCTCGAAGCCCTGCGAGTAGGCCACCATCTTCGAAGCGTAGAGGGCCTGGCGGATGTCCTCGACGAAGGCCTCGCGGTCGTCGACCGGCACGTCCTGCGTCGCCGCGGGCAGTGCGGCCGCGCCGGCCGTGCGCTCGGCGAGCCCGCCGGACAGCGACCGCGCAAAGGTGGCCTCGGCGATGCCCGTCACGGGCACGCCCTGCTCGGCCGCGTTCTGCACCGTCCACGCCCCGGTGCCCTTCTGCCCGGCCCGGTCCAGGACGATGTCGACGAAGGCCTGTCCCGTCTCGGCGTCGACGTGCTGGAGGACCTCGGCGGTGATCTCAATGAGGTAGGAGTCGAGTTCGGTGGCGTTCCAGCGCTCGAAGACCTCGCCGATCTCCCGGGCGCTCATGCCGAGGGCCTTGCGCATGAGGTCGTAGGCCTCGGCGATGAGCTGCATGTCCGCGTACTCGATGCCGTTGTGGACCATCTTCACGAAGTGGCCGGCGCCGTCGGGGCCGACGTGCGTGCAGCAGGGGACGCCCTCGACCTGTGCCGAGATCTTCTCGAACATGGGGCCCAGGCGCTCATAGGACTCGGCGGTGCCGCCCGGCATGATTGACGGGCCATTGAGCGCGCCCTCTTCGCCGCCGGAGACGCCGCTGCCCACGAAGTGCAGCCCGCGCGCGCGGATGTCGGCCTCGCGCCGCCGCGTGTCGTGGTAGTTGGAGTTTCCGCAGTCGACGATGATGTCGCCAGGATCCATGAGGGAGGCGAGCTCCTCAATGACCGCATCCGTTGCCGGCCCCGCCTTGACCATGATGATGGCCACGCGCGGCGTCGACAGCGACTCGACGAACTCTTTCATGGAGGCGGCGGGATAGAACTCGCCCTCCGAGCCGTGGTCGGCCATGACCTTTTCGGTCTTGGCGGCGCTGCGGTTGTGGATGGCCACCTTGAAGCCGTTGCGCGCCAGGTTCCGGGCCAGGTTCGAGCCCATGACGGCCATGCCGGTGACGCCGATGTCGGCGGCTGCCTTGGGCGGGGTGGGGATGGACATTCTTCCTCCTACGGGTGGGCGGTGAATCGACGCTGGGTTTCGGTACGACGGCGAACTGCGTCGGCCGAGCCACGCTCAAGTCTACGCGGCCCGACCGACGCGGGGACGCCTACGGGCGCGCCAGTCACGCTCCGAGGGTCGCGGCGACGACGGCCTTGGCTTCCTCCTGCACCTGGGCGAGGTGCTCGGCGCCGCGGAAGGACTCCGCGTAGATCTTGTAGACGTCCTCCGTGCCCGAGGGCCGCGCGGCGAACCACGCGCTCGCCGTCGTCACCTTCAGGCCGCCGATCGACGCGCCATTGCCGGGCGCGGCCACGAGCTTGGCAGTGATCGCCTCGCCGGCCAGCTGGGCGGCCGCCACGTCCTCGGCGGCCAGGGCCCCGAGCTTGGCCTTCTGCTCCTTCGTGGCGACGGCGTCGATGCGTGCATAGGCGCTGGCCCCGAAGCGATCGACGAGTTCGGCGTGCAGGACCGAGGGGCTCTTGCCGGTCACGGCGATGATCTCCGCGGCCAGGAGGTCGAGCAGGAGGCCGTCCTTGTCCGTCGTCCACACCGTGCCGTCCTTGCGCAGGAAGGACGCACCGGCGCTCTCCTCGCCGCCGAAGCCGAGCTGGCCGGACAGCAGCCCGGGCACGAACCACTTGAAGCCGACGGGCACCTCGACGAGCGTGCGGCCCAGGTCCGCCGCGACCCGGTCGATGAGCGAGGAGGAGACGAGAGTCTTTCCGATGGCGGCATCCGGGCCCCAGCCGGGTCGGTGCGAGAACAGGTACTCGATCGCCACCGCCAGGTAGTGGTTGGGGTTCATGAGGCCGGCGTCGGGCGTGACGATGCCGTGGCGGTCGGAGTCGGCGTCGTTGCCCGTGGCGATATCGAAGGGCGTGGTGCCGTCCGCGCCGGGCTGCATGCGCGAACGCAGCGAGGCCATCGCGTAGGGGGAGGAGCAGTCCATGCGGATCTTGCCGTCCCAGTCGAGCGTCATGAAGGGCCAGCGCGGGTCGACGGCCGGGTTGACGACCGTCAGGTCCAGGCCGTAGCGCTCGCCGATCGCGCCCCAGTACTCGGCGGAGGCCCCGCCCATGGGGTCGGCGCCGATGCGCACGCCGGCATTGCGGATGGCGTCGACGTCGACGATCGTCGACAGCGACTCGACGTAGGCCGACATGAAGTCGTGGCCGCGCAGGGATTCGGCTCCCTTGGCGCGCTCGTAGGGCACGCGCTCGATCTTCTTCCATCCCTCGCGCAGAAGCTCATTGGCGCGGGCCGCGATGGCCTTGGTGGCGTCGGTGTCGGCCGGGCCGCCGTTGGGCGGGTTGTACTTGAAGCCGCCGTCGCGCGGGGGATTGTGCGACGGCGTGATGACGATGCCGTCGGCCAGGCCCGGGCCGGTGGTGCGCACGCCCTCGGCCGTGCCCGCGCCGTTGGCCGTGAGGATTGCCAGGGAGACGGCGGGCGTGGGCGTGAAGGAGTCGCGGGCGTCGGTGCGTACCTCGACGCCATTGGCCACGAGCACCTCGATCGCTGTGCGTTCGGCCGGCTCGGACAGGGCGTGCGTGTCGCGGCCAATGTAGAGTGGGCCGTCGTAGCCCTGGGCGCGCCGGTATTCGACGATGGCCTGGGTCGTGGCGGCGATGTGCGCTTCGTTGAAGGCTCCGTCAAAGCTGGAGCCGCGGTGGCCCGAGGTGCCGAAGACGACGGCCTGGGCGGGGTTCGAAGGATCGGGTTCGATGTCGTAGTAGGCGGCGAGCAGGGCGTCGACGTCGACGAGGTCCTGCTCGCGGGCGGGTGTTCCAGCGAGTTCGTTCATGGGAAGATTCTTTCACGAATGGCGCGAATTCGCCTCAGTTTGGGCTTTTTGCCCGACGCTTTGCGCGGTGCTTTGCTCGACGCCCAGCCCGCCGCGGGAGGGCCGTTTGTAGTGGGTGAGAGGGCCGTTCGCGGCGCGCAGCGGGAGCGGCTCATTGGGCGCGATTCGCCTGGCCGCCCGGCTCATTTGGCCGCGCTACCCCTCGCGCACGGCGACCTGGAACCAGTCTCTGGCGTAGACGAGCCGCCACCGTCCACCGAACTGCCTGCGCGCCCACTCGTCGGCAGTCACCCATGACTTTGAGGCGGACATCGACGGGTCGAAGACGACGGTGTCGACGTCGGCCTTGCCAACGCTGCCTTCCCAGTAGACCGTGTTGTCCGGCACGAGGTAGGCCAGGAAGCGAAGGCCCGTGACGACCTTGCGGCCTGAACCGACCTCGTCGATCGCGCCGCGGGCCGCCTCGACACGATCGGACGCCACCGCGTACGGCTGGCCGCGCCAGAAGTGCCCCAGTGGCCCATTGATCGCCATCGCGAGGCTGGACACGAGCGAAACGGCGACGGCGCCGGCAATGAGCACGCGCCTTGCCCTCAGGCGGGTGCATATGTCGATGAGCGCCACGGCCACCATCGGCATGAGAATGGCCGAATAGTGCCACTCCCAGCCCCAGTAGAACTCGACATTGCCCAGGAAGCGCCAGGCGAGCGTCGGCACGGTGAGCCAGAAGTACGGGCTGGCCGCGCCCACGATCCCCGCGGCCGCCACGAGCAGCCCGAAGGTGATGAACTTGATTCCCGGCTGGAATAGGCGCAGCAGGATGTTGGAGGTGGAAGCCTCGCTTTCGGCCAGGCGGCCGGTGTAATCCCACGCGCCCTCCGGGTTGAACAGCGGGAGGAAGACGGCGACCGTGAAGACGAACCAGAAGACGCCCCAGGCGATGAGCGCCCACCCGGTCTTGGACAGCCGCGTCGAGGCCGCTGCCTTGAGCGAGGCCCAACTGCGCACGGCGACCTGGAAGTCGCCTTCGGCGGTGGCCCGGCCCCACTCCTGCCACACGAGGATCGCCCCGAAGGCGGCGACCGTCAGCCCCAGGTCTTCCTTGACGAAGACGAGCATCGCTATGGAGGCCAGTGCCAGGCGAGAGCGGCCCTGTGAGTCGATCCACGCGCACAGGCCGTAGGCCAGCAGCGGCACGCCGAAGGCGATTTCGTGGAACTGGGAGGCGACCGCGCCCCACAGGCCCCAGCCGAAGAGGTAGCCGATGCCGATGAGCGCGGCGGCCAGGCGGCCCAGGCGCCCCGCGGCGAGCTTGATGATCGGGACGGCACTGACCGCGAACAGCAGGTCCTGAATGGCCAGGAGCGTCAGGCCGGAAGGAAAGAGCCTGTAGAACGGCGCGAGCAGGACGAGGATCGGGTGGAAGTGGTCGCCCAGGAGGTTGAAGCCCGGGCCCTTGATGTCGACCTGGGGGGATTCGAGATTGGCGTAGCGCTTGGCCAGCTGGGTGAAGATGCCCTGGTCCCACGAGGGGACGGCGAAGTTGCGCCACTGGATGACCGAGTAGGCGATGAAGGCCGCCGCGCCCGCCGCCGCGATGAGCCACGCGAGCAGGGTGGTGCGGGCGGCCGGGCCGATGCTGATGGCGCGTGCGGCCCGGCTGGTTGCGCCCGCGGCCCGGCTGGTTGTGTTTGTGGCGCCGCCAGTAGTGCGCGCTGCGCGGCCGCTGTCTCTGGTTGCCTGGCCGGCGGCGTCCGCTGCATGGGTGGCGTTCGCGGTACGGCCGCTAGCTTCGGCGGCCTTGGCCGCGGTCGTGCGTGACGAGGCCGGCCCGGTGTCGCAAGATTCGGCCTCCGACTTGGTGAGTGCGTCGTCGGCCTGCTCGGGATCGTTCACACGTGCAGTCTAGGACGGATTGCCGACGCCTGGCCCCAGGCGCGGCCGGTGGCGGTCGTCCGTACCGCGAAGTCTTTCGTCTGGCGCTCCTGCGCTGAGAAGTCATCCATCAGTCGGACAGGAGGAAGGCGACGGTGTGATACTCGGAGAAGAGGGCGGCCTCCTCGTCGTCGTAGTTCCAGTCCTCCTCGCGCTCGAGTGCGCGCTCAAGGCTGCCGAAGCGGCGTTCAAGCTTGTCGATAACCTCCGACTTGCGAGCTTCGAGCTCCTCTTCCGTGAACACGCGGACCAGGTTGTTTGTGGACGCTGACATGCGGGCCTCCTCGCTCCTTTCACTGTAGCCGCGACGCCCTACATGAACTAGTGCCGCCTGCCAGTTCGTGGTGGGCGAAAAAGTCGGGCTCGGACCGCGCCTGCGCGCGGCCAGATACACACCGATCATGAGCAGCACGACGGCGGCAAGGCTCAGCGCCTCAATGCCAATCAAGCCGAATGTCGCCGTGGTCGCCTCTCGGCACCCGGGTGCCATCGGTGCCGAGCGGGTTGGTTGGCCTGTGAAGATGGCGCGGACGGGCAAGACGCCGGCGGTCGTGTGGGTGGATACTGTCGGTACGGCGAGTGGTGTGGGGGAGGTGGCGAGGTGAGTTCTCGTGGTGCGGGTGCGTCGGGGCGGCCGTGGGTGGTGTTCGGCGTCGTTGTCGTCGGGTACTTCATGGCGCAGATGGACATGACGGTGCTGGTGGTGGCGCTGCCGCGGATTCGCCAGGATTTGGGCGCGGACGTGACCGAGGGGGCGTGGGCTGTCAGTGCGTATGCGCTAACGCTTGCGTCGGTGCTGATCACGGCTGGCAGGTTGGGGGACCTGTTCGGGTCGCGGCGGGTGTTCGCCGCGGGGGTCGCCGTGTTCACCGTGTTCAGTCTGGCGTGTGGGTTGGCGGACAGTCCGACTCAGTTGATCGCAGCGCGTGCCTGCCAGGGCGTGGGCGCAGCGCTGCTAGTGCCGCAGATTCTGTCGACGATCGTGGCGGTGATACCTGCCCATCGCCAGGGGACGGCCTTGGGAATTCGTGGCTCGGTGGGGGCCGGTGCCGCGGTGGTTGGCCCGGTGGTCGGGGGAGCGCTCGTGGCCCTCTTGGGCTGGCGGTGGGTTTTCTTCGTCAATGTGCCGATCGGGGTGGGGCTCTTCGTGGCGGCGCTCGCCTTCCTTCCGGATGCGCCCGGCGGGCGCCGTCGTCGGCTGGATGTGCCGGGGGCTGTTCTGGCGGCGGTGGTGCTTGTGGCTGGCGTCCTCACGTTGACGAGGGTGGGCCAGTCGGGGTGGTCGGGCGAGGCGTGGGTGGGCCTCGGTCTGGCTGGGCTCGTGCTCGTGGTCTTCGTTGCCCAGCAGCGTCGGGTTCAGGGCGCCGATCCGCTCGTTCCCTTCGCGATCTTTTTGAGCCGCCGCTACCGGGTCATGTTGCCGGCGGCCGTGGCCGTATCCGTTGTGGTCATCAGTTTCACTCTGGCCGTGTCCTTCTTCTTGCAGGAGGGGCTTGGGGCCGACGCCGCGCGGGCGGGTCTGGTCATTGCTCCGGCGTCGTTGGCGTCGATGCTCGTGGCGCCGGCGGTGGGGCGCCTGGCGGACAGGATGGATGCTCGCCGTTTGTTGGCCGTGGGGCTGGCGGTGACGGCCGTGGGCGTGGGGCTGGTGGCGTGGCTGATGAGCCCGGGTGTCCGGTGGGGTGGCCTTGTCGCGGCGATGGTGGTCATTGGCGTGGGCAATGCGACGATGCTGACGCCGATGACATCCATTGCCATGGGTGGCGTGCCGAGCGAGGTCGCGGGCGCGGCTTCCGGTGTGCTGTCAACGTTCATGCAGTTCGGCTCGGCGCTGGGAACGGCCTTGGTGGCCGTCGTGATGCAAGGCGTCGCGAGCGATGGCACGGTGGCCGGTGCTGCCCGGGCCGCGATGCTCGTTCCGCTCGCGGCCGTCGCAGCCGCCGCGGTGGCCTGTGCCCTCGTGGACAGGACGCCGCCGCAGCGCGCCTGAGGCACACGCCGCGCATCGGCCGCCTGGCGCCGGGGCGGTGCCGGTGCCCGCACGGCGTCCGGCACGGTGCTCGGCTTCGGGCGCGCCTGGGCCTACGTCGCCGGTCTGCCTTCGCGCAGTCGTGAATTGCTTCGCTCAGTAGTGGTATCGGGCCTGGAGGATGATGAGGTCGTCGCCGTCGACGAGGTAGACGAGGCGGTGCTCGTCGGAAATGCGACGCGACCACGCCCCCGGCGCGCCATACTTGAGCTGCTCAGGCTTGCCGATGCCAGCGTAGGGGTCTCGCAAGCAGGCGTCGATAAGCGCATTGATCCGTTTGAGAGGCCGGCGGCCGGCCGTCTGCCAGTGCTTGCATCTGCTAGCCCGCATGTGTCTTGACTCGATGCTCCGAGACGCGTCGCCAACGGACTACGGGCTATGGGCTCCCGGTCCGACTCTTGCTATGGATACTTTTGCCGCGCAGGTGAGTGGTCGCCTTACAGAAATTCTGATCAAGATCAGTGGGTCGGGCGCAGTGATGCAGGCATCTGCAAGTGACTTGGAGGCGCCTCTTCTTAGAGACCTTGTGGCCCGATACATGAGCCGGTGTAGTGTTGATGCCGAGGGGAAGGCGGCTGTGTTCAGACTCGTGCGTGGGCTGGTCGGCACGGAGTTTGGCGCTAGGCAGCACATCTATGAGCTGTGGAACCGTGGGGATCCGGTGCGGAATCGAATGAGCCTCGCTGACGCGATCGAAGGGATCGGTGATGTCGAGCGAGCGGTCCTGGATGAGTTGGCAGATACCTCGATGCTTAGCGATGTCTAGGTGTGTGCCTCGCGTCGTGTCCCCTCGTTTGGCACGCCCGTTGAGCCGAACCTGGTGACGTGAAATCCGCCCGCTACAGGGAGGAGTGGAGCGGGCGGCATCAAGCAGTCGATTGGAGAGAGGTGTGGATAGTGCCTGAGAAGAGTGTTGATTCAGGCTGGGGAAACGCGGGTGTTACGGCGCCGGTCCGCCGCGGGCTGGACGGATCCCCGCGATCTCCTTGGCTTGGCCTCCACAGGCCCGCTAACTCGCCGACACAGCTCGCAGTGTCCGGACCAGCGGACCGCGTGAAAGGTCTGGCTCGACGCGTTGAGGAGAGGGGCCTTGGACGCGCAACAATGCTGAACGTCGGAGGAGCCTTCCATAGCAGGTACATGCGGGATGCGTCAAACGCCTACCGTGAGTGGCTGCTCAGTGGCGAGATTGATGTCAACGCGCCCAGCATCCCCGTCTTTTCTAACGTCGCGGCCGAGCCGTACCCATCAGATAGAACTGAAATCACCGAGCTAATGGTGCAGCAGCTGACCTCTCCTGTCCGATGGCGCGATGGGGTTCATGCCATGGCCAAACAGAGGCCTGTTCTGTTCCAGGAACTGGGTCCACGATCAATCGTAACGAGCTTGGCCTCCGAAGTGCTCCAAGCGGTGCACTGTGACGAGGTGGTCGGTCGTCAATGAAAGACAACGGGCGCAAGAGCGGAGCAAGGTCTGACGGTCTCCACGCTTCCATGTCGGTGGAGGAGTTTGATGGAGGGTACTTCTATGCAACGGAGATCAAGGCGTTCGCGCGGGAGATAGGAATTCCTGTTGGAAATCGCCGCAAGACTGATCTCGAGGATCTGATCCGGAGGTTTCTTGAGAGTGGCGTCGTTCCGACTAGCAAGCCTGTGCAGCCGAGAAAAGCGGGCCAGGCCCGTGACAAACTGAGTCTTGACACGCGGGTGACGAACTACGTCGGAGACCGAACCACAAAGGAGTTTCTGCTCAAGTCTGTACGAGAAACGAGTCCGGGCCTCCCTAACAAGTCAGGTCAATGGTATTGGCTGAATGACTGGCGTCGCCAACAGCAGGCGTCGGGAGCAGTATTTACATACGCAGACCTTGTGAATCATTTGCGGGGTCTCATGCAGACCGAAGGGCGCCTCCCACAGATACCGTCCGCACGGATGAATAACTTCATAACGGATTATCGTGCAGACCCCAGGAGTCCGAATGTTTCTCGGGAGAGAGTGCTCGACGAGTGGCAGTGGTTGAAGCGGCAGCCAGGCCCAAATACCTATGAAGAGTATCGACGAATGCGTGGTTACTAGAACCTAGTCTAGCCTCGATATTTCATGGGTGGGGTGGGTGGGCTTGTGGGGGTTCGGGCTTGTTGGGATGGGGTTGATTGTGGCATGTGGGTGTGACGGGGTGCCGCGTGTCGTCGCGGTGGGCGGGCTTTGCCTGCCGGTGGCGTACCTCCAGGTCGGCGAGCTGGCCGATCCTGGTGTTGGTCGCGAAGGCGGTCAGCCGGTAACCGTCGACGTCGTCGAACCTGAGCTGGGCGCCGGGGTGCGGTCTTTCGCGGCGCACGATGACACGCATGGCCTTGGGCCACCCGTCCAGGTCGAGCAGGTCCGTCAGCTCTGCCACGTCCGCCGCCTCGCGGGGGTCCCCGTCGGCGTTGTAGGCAGGGGTCCAAGCCTGGGCGGGGATCAGCCTGTAGATCCGCGACATGTCACTGGGCAGGGTGAATCCGACGCTGTAGGACACCCGTCTGCGCTCCAGGGCGGCCAGGGTAGTCTTGGTCCCACCAGCGGCGTCGGTGCGCACGAGCACCTTGCGTCCGGGTCTGGGGCCCAGGCCCACCTGGGCCAGCACCGCGGCGATGACAGCCTCATGGTCGGCGGAGGTATTCGATCCCGCGTTTCCGGGCCGCAGCATGATCGCGGCGTTCTCGCCGGCACCTTGGGGACCGTGGTCGATCCACGCGGTCAAGGGGTGGAACCCGAAGCCCTTCTTGAAGGTCGGTGCTGCCCCCTCCTTGTCTGAGTGGGCGGTGACCAAGGTGGCGTCGATATCGATGACCAGCGGCCGCTGGGCGCTGATAGCGGCCGTCGGCGCCGCGCGCTCGACCGCCGAAGCGTTCGCGGTCAGGGTGGCCAGCACACGACTAAGCGTCGGCGCCGACGCCACGGGCCCGAACACCTGCGGCTCGGCGCGCAGGAGCGAGACGTCGGCTCGGCCAGGCAGTCGCCGCCGACCGCCAGCGACAGCGCCAGGTCGAGGACGACCTTAGCCGGGTCATGGCGCGCCAGCGGCTTGGACCACGGCGCCAGAGCCTGTGACAGCAGCACGTCCAGCCCGCAGGCGCGCACCGTCTCGGTCAGCAGCACTCCACCATGAGCGAGCGCGTTGACCCGGCCGGTCTCGACATCCATCAACGGGTACAACCCTGCTGTAGTCTTCACCTCGAAGGTGTCCTTCCCCTGAAACATGACGGATCTCAACAACCCGCATTATTCCAGGCGAAGCGACACCTTCACCCCTGCCTCAGCCCCTCAACCACGAAACCCCGAGGCTAGAGCGTCCCGGTCCCAGACCAGGCGCATCATCCCTGCCTATCGAGCTCGTGCGTTTGCGTGCGGCCCTCGCGAGCTCGGTCGTAGGCGTCGAGCAGCCTGCGGGCATTGGCCGGAGACCGGAAGAGGTAGGCAGTCTCCTTCCAGGCCTCATATTCTTCCGCCGCCATGAGAACGGCGTTGCCCTTGCGGGAGACGATCTCTATGGCATCGCGGTCATCGTTGACGGGAAGAGTTTCTTGCGTGCTTCGCTGGCGCTGATGGACATGAGTTGCCTTCCTTGGTGCGGCAGGTGGTGCCCGTCGATCGGTACGAGCGCCCGGGACGGGCTAGTCGCCTTCCATTCACGCTGCAGGTGGTACGCAATGATGGTACCCACCTGCAGCGGAGTGTCACGGCGGTGCATGGTCGGTGCGAGGCCTGCGCCGGGCGCGCCCCGCGTGAGGGCTCAGGCGTGGCCGCGCCTGCGCGCCGCCAGGTACACGCCGGCCATGAGCAGCACGACGGCGGCAAAGCTCAGCGCCTCAATGCTGATGCCCGTCCGGGCCAGGCCGGACGCGGCCGCCTTCGTCGTCGCTGCCGCCTGGCCGGCCGCCGGCTCGACGGCGGGATCCGCGGGCGACGACGCCCCGGCGTCGAGGGCCACCTCCTTATCCGACTGCGCGGAAGCCGAGGAGCGCGCCTTCGTGGGTGCCGACGCCTCGTTCGTGATGTTGACCTTGACGGTGCCGTTTCGGATCACGAAGGAATCGACCGTTTCGGTACCGACCGTCAGCACCGGCCTGCCCCACTTGACTCCCGCGGGGGCCGCGGGCAGGTCCTCGTCGAGCTTGATGACCGTGCCCGCCGGGAAGGTCCCGTCGAACGCCGTGACGGCGCCGGCCGAGGCCTCCAGTTGCGCGGTGCCGCCGGTCTTGTCGGGATCGAGCGTGCCGGGCGCCGTCCAGTCGCGATAGCTGTCGGCCGTCGTCCCGCTCGGCAGCGAATACTCGACATCGACGGGGAAGACGACGTCCTCGGAAATCGTCGACGCGGCATTGCCCCGGAGCAGCGTGTACACGGCGAAGCTGCCGTAGTCGGTTTCCGTTCCGGCAGTGACCTCCACCGACTCGGTGTAGCGGCGCGACGCCTTGGCCTGCAGGTCGGTGCCGTCGATCGCCGTCGTAATGGCATAGACGTAGCCGGGCTTGACGGTTCCCGAGGCCGACTCCACCCGGGTGGGGAAGGAGACGCGGTAGTTCGTGTCCGCGGCGAAGGGGCCGCTGGCGGTGATGGTGGCCGTGTCGCCGTCGATCTCGACATTCATGTCGAAGTCGCCGTAGGTGCTTGCGTCGCGGTCGGTGCCGTCGGCCAGCGTGAGCGTCGTCTCCTGCGACGACTCGGCGTTCGTGCGCATCGCTAGGGCCCACTTGCTCAGATCCGTGGAGAACGCCTGGCCGGCGGAAACGGTCTGCGTGACAACGATGGTCGAGCGCGTCTTCCCGTCCAGCGCGAGCCGCTCGCCGGAGTCGGCCAACTTGCCGGCCACGGCATCCGAACCGAAGACGGTCGACCAACCAATCGTTGAACTCGACTTGGTCACGGGCGCACTCCACGCGCTGAACTCACTCGGCGTGTGGGTCAGGCCGGGCGAGGGCGCGATGCGGCCGCCGGGAATGCCCACGGAAACGCTGCCGGCACCGGTGGTAAAGGTGGCCTCGGGCGCCTCGCTTTCGGCGACGGCACGTACCAGGAGCGTGCCAGAGCCGGAGAAATCGGAGTAACCGGCCTCGCGCAACTGCTCGGCCTTGGAGTCGAAGGTGCACGTCAGGTCAGAGATTTCCACGTGGCACTCGCCGATCTTCACCCCGCCGTCCAGGTGGGGGACGGTCAGGGCCCGCGAGTGCGGGTGCTCGTAGGTTTCGAAGGCTTCGGGCAGCGCGATGGAAAAGGAATCCCCTTCGGACAGGTCGATGCCGCGGGCGTCCCAGTCGAAGGAAATCTTGACGAGGTTGCCGACGTGCACGGCCTGTTCGTTCGATTCGTTGCCGTTGGAGTCGGAGCGGACCATGCCCGAGATGACCACCTTCGGGGAGGCGGCCGCCTGAGCCGTGGGTGCGGCGGCGAATATGAAAGAGAGCATGGCCAATAGGCAGAAGGCGGCCAGCATGGGGCGGCCCCTCCCGACCGAGGCTTTTGGCGTGGGAACCATCATTTTCAACCTTGAGGGGTATTCGACTGTACGCGCACTCCGGCATGGGTCGTGGGGCCACGCCGGTCAACTGAACTTGAAAAGAATATCACGTGGCGGGTGGCTGGAAAGTAGTTTGTGCGATTCGTCTGGAATCGCGGATGAGCCCTCGGCCCGGTCGCGGTGGAGGCCGGCGCAATCCAGCGTCATCGCGCTTGATGACCTCGTGCCTCGCGCTAGATGACCTCGTGCTTGGTGAGGTAGCGCAGGGCGAACCAGCCGAGCGGAACCCTGCCCCAGAAGGTGAACAAGCGGTAGAGGATCGCCGTCGAGAACGCCACGGAGTAGGGCACGCCAGCCAGGGTGAGGCCGCCGGTGAGCGCGGCTTCGACGGGCCCGATACCGCCGGGGGAAGGGACGATGGAGCCCACCGAGTTCGAGACGAGGTAGGTCACCGCGAGTGTGACGATCGGCAGCGGATACCCGAAGGAGGCCAGGCAGCCGCCGAAGCAGGCCACGAAGGCGGCGATCTGGATGAACGAGCCGCCGAAGCCGTACAGGAGCCGGCGCGGGTGGGTGGCCAGCCAGACGAGCCGCGGCCAGACCTGGTCGACGGTCGGGCGCGCCTTCTCCACGATCCAGTGGCGCAGCGGCTTGATGAGGAAGGAGGCCGACAGGACCAGCAGCACCACCAGGATGCCCGCGAGCACCGAGCCGGACGGCAGGCTGAGGGGGCCGACCTCGTCGGTGGCGAGGCTGAGGATGACGAGGAAGACGATCGTCGTGACGAACTGCGCGATCTGCACGAGCGAAACGGTGGCGACGGCGATGGGCGTTGGAATCCTGCGCTTTTGCAGGAACCGCAGGTTCAGGGCGGCCGGGCCGATGCCGGCAGGGGCCACGAGCGTGACCACCGACGCCGCGACCTGGACGAGCACCCCCGAGCGCAGGGGGAATTTCTCCGCCGTGTAGGCCTGGAGGGTGATGGCGGCGCCCAGGTACGTGCACAGTGCGACCCCGAAGGCGAAGATCATCCACGCGGGGTTGGCCTTGGCCATCGTTTCGCGCAGCTCGGTGAAGTTGACCGACCCGAGGAGAAGGTAGACGGCCACCACGCCGATGGTCACCGTGATGACGGTGCGTGGAGAGAAGCGGTAGATCTGGGTGGGCGTGACTTCGCCGGCCTCGGGCACGTGTTCGGTCAGCCGGTCGCGCAGCGCCTCGAGATCCCGCCTGTCGGAGAAGCGGTTGCGCGTGTGGAGGGGAATGATCGCCTTCTGCAGGACGGGCGCCAGCGAGACGACCTGGTCGGGCGGCAGGCAGCGATTGGCGGAGGCCACGGCGCGTTCGACGCCGACGGTCGTGGCCATCATTGCCATCGCCTGTGCCATGTCGATCCGCCGCTCCATTTCGGAGGCGGCAATGCGGCCGTTTCCCCAGTGGGAGAGCTCGATGTGCCCGTCGCGCAGTGCCGTGACGCCCGAGTGGACGTTGCCGTGCGACAGGCCGCGGCGGTGCGCGGCGCCCAGGATGTCCCAGACCTCGTCGAGGGCCGAGTCGGGAATGTCCTCGCTGTCGATTTCGTCTAGGGCGCGGCTGCCGACCACGTGCACGAGCACCGCCACGGACCTGTCGGAGCCCGCCACGGTGATGTGCCGGTCGGGGGTCAGGCCGCAGGAGGTTGCCGCCAGTTCCATGAGGGTGAGGCGGTCGGCCGTCGCCTCGATCGTCGTTTCGGCGTGCTTGGCCGTGGTCGTCAGGACGATGCGGCTCCACATGCTCGCGATGAGCCCAACGATCTGCTGGTCGGCGTCGAGCAGCATCGCGTGGTGCGCCTGCCCGTCGGCGTCGATGACGACGTAGTTGCGGGAGGCCTCGTCCCCGGTCGGCGGGTGGTAGCGCTCGATCGTCTCCTGCCGCACGAGCCTCGGGTCGACGTCGGGAGCGGGCGTGAGGTGGCCCGCCGAGGCCAGGGTCGACGTGTAGGGCAGGGCCTCCGGCTGCTGAGCGGCGGATGGCGCCGGCGCCGGCGCCTGGGCGGATAGCCCCCGCCCCGGCTCGGGCTCCTGCCCGGGAGGCCGGGCATCAGGCTGCGCGACGTCAGGTTGTGCGGCGGGCGCCTTCCCGGCGCGCTTGAGGATCTCGTGGATCTGCTCGACGCCGTACCGGTCCACGTGCCCCAGCTCGCTGCGCGTGGCGGCCACCCACGCCTTGACGGGGGCGTCGTCGGAAAGGCCGTCGATGCGGACGATGAGCCGGGCGTCGACCCCCGCGCGCCGGATGAGCCGAACAAGGTCGATGCCGGACGTGTGGTTGGGAATGTCGCCGATGATGTAGCGGGCCAGGAGCCCGCACATGCTGCCGAGGAAGGCCGTGATGAGCGCGCCGGGCAGGGTCTGGTTGCCCCGCAGAACCGATAGCACGAGCACGACGGATAGGAGCGGCCAGCCCCACCGCGAGGTCGTCGTCTTCTTGCCGGAGGAAGCCACCGTCAGGATCGCGGAGATGATGGACACGTAAGGCAGCAGGCGTATGTACGACTGCTCTGCCAGCGAATCGGAGAGCTGGCCCGTCAGGGGCGAGAACGGGAAGTACTCCTCGAACAGCCACAGCAGGCTGAAGGCGATGACGATGGCGCTGGCCATCGCGGCACCCGCCGTCGCCAGCGTTCGCCACCGGCGATGCCAGGCGATGTCCACGAGCAGGACGAAGGGCAGGAAGAAGCCGATCAGGCCTTCCAGCACATTGACGGGCATGAAGACGAGGGTCTCCAAGATGTCGTTCGTGGCGGTGCGCACGTCGCGCGTGACGGCGAGCGTGGTCGACGAGGCATAGATTGCCAGTAGCATGACCGCGCCAATTGCGGTGAGCATCATGATTGCGGCAATGAGATCGCGCGGGTGACGATGCCAGCGGGTTTCCTCGTCGATGAGCACGGCCGTGCGGCGGGGTGCGGCACGGGGCGTGACGTGGCCGTCGAGGCCTTCGCGCTGGCTTGAGTTCACATGTGCAGTTTACGGGGTGAGGTGTGGTGCGTCGTCCGTCGACGTGGTGATGATCTCCCCTACGGTCGGTCGGTATGGGCGGGCAGTCGTGTGGCCCGCGCGGGCGCGAGGCCGGCAGGGGCGCGTTTTTCGGCGCTCACCGTGCCATCTGCCGCACGCGATTGGTCGGGTCGCCAATGTGTGGCATCCCGCAAAGCTGGTCTCGTCCTGAGGGAGGGCGAGTCTCCCGCGCTGGCCTTGCCGAAGGGCCGACGGATAGGTCGAGGCGCCGGCCCGCCCGTTCCTGGCACCGGCCTGCCTGTTCGAGGCGCCGATCTGCTTGCGGCGCCGGCCCGCCTGCGGCGCCAGGCTGCCTTGGAGTAGACCTGCCCGAACCCGCCCGCGGCGCCGGGCTGCCTGGCCCCTTACTCGAAGTAGCGGCGCAGAACGAGCGCGCTGCCGAGCAGGCCGAGGATGATGGCGCTGATGACGCCGGCGCTCATGCCCATGCCGGTGCTCAGGATCCGCCCGTCGTTGGCCTTGGAGCGAACCGTCGGCAGGGGCTTGAGATCGAGTTCGATGTCGTCGGAGTCCGCGCCGCGCGAGCCGCGGCGGTTTGCGTCGTCCGAGAACGGGAAGTCTTCGGTACGCAGAAGGAAATCCTCCTCGCTCTCAACGCCGAGCGCTTCGAGCGGGCTGAGTTCGCTGGCCTGCGTGTCGGCCGACTCGCTTGGGGCAGCCGCGTCGACGGAGGAGCTCGGCTCGCTCGTCGGTGAGTCGGCAGCCGAATCGTTCGACGTGGAAACATCCGCGGGCTGCGGGTTCACGTCGCCGGAGCCGCCATCGGAGGAGTCGAGTGGCGCGTTTGCCCCAGGGTTCTCCGGGGAGCCGCCACCGGAGTCCGGGTCGTCCGGTGTGTTCGACCCGGGGTTCTGCGAGCCGTCCGGCGAGAGCTTGATTCGATCGTCGTCGTCGGACGAGGGTTGGTCGGACGGTGCGGGTGTCTCGTCCGACGGACTGTAGGGGATGCGATCGTCGTCGGTGGCAGGCGGCGTCGTAGCCTGGGCGTCGTCGGGCGTTTCGTCCTCGGTCGGGGTGGTGTCGCCAGGCGTCTCGGTACCGCCAGGTGTCTCGGTGCCGGGGGCACCGCCGTTGCCTTCGTCGGGGTTCTCGCTTTCGCGCGGGTTCTCGGCGGCCGGCGTCTGCTCCTGGGTGGTGGCGTCCTCTTCGGGCGCCGGCACCTGGCTCGGCTCGGAGACGGGGGCCTGCGTCGTCGGGACGGGGTCCGGCTCGGTCTGCTCCGTCGCTACTGGTTCCTGGGAGGAAGAAACCTGCGCGGAGATCGTCACGCTCGTCGTCACCTCGCTGGTGATGGTCAGTTTCGAGGTGGTGCGCTGCGCGATGCTGAACTCCAGGTGTTGCGAACTCACCTGACTCGACGCGCGCGAGCCATCGATCGCCAGCCGCACCTGTGTGCCCGCCGGGAAGGTTGCCGGGAAGCTGATCTTCTGACCCACCGCGACGTCGATGGTGGCAACGCCGCCGGTACGGCTCTTGGCGACGGAACCCGGCGCCTGCCAGCCGGGATAGCTTTCGACCGTCGCCCCGCCGGGAAGCGCATACTCCACCGTGACGGGAACAATGGTCCCGCTCGGGAGGGATTGCGTCTGCTGACTGACGAACCCGCCGATCTCGAAACTTCCGAAGCCCGACTGGAGCGAGACTGTGGAGGCGAAGGGGCGCGTGTAGGCGCGCGAGGCGCTGGCCGTGACTGAGGTGCCGTCGATGCTGGCGCTGCTCGTGTACTCGAAGTCCGGTGTGACGGCCGCGTTGTCAAGCGTCGCGGCGTAGTTCAGCGAGTAGTTCGTGCCGGCAGCCCACGGCCCGGTCACCGTCAGCTTCGCCTGGCCGCCCTCGTAGGCCACGCTCAGGTCGAAGTCGCCGTGTTCCTTCGTGTGATCACGACCGCTGGAATCGGTCAGGAGGATGCGTTCGTCATTGTCGGGGTCCTGCGCCGAGTTCGTCTGCGTGAGGACCCAGGCGCCATCGCTCGTGGAGAAGCTCTGCCCGGCGCCGAGTTGGCCGGTGATGGCCAGAGTGGACTTCGTCGTTCCATCCAGGGGCAGAGAGCCGCCCGATGCGGCCAGAGCTTGCGAGACGTAGTCCGATCCGAAGTTGATGGTCCACGGAACCACCTGGCTCGACGAGGACAGAGTGCCGCTGGCCATGCTGAAGTTCAGGGGTTCGTAGCTGACCTGCGGCTTGGACTGGATGCTTCCGCTTGGGAACTGGGCATTGACCTTCTTCCCATTGACGACGAGTTGCCCGGTGCTGGACTGCGTGGCTTGCGTGGCGCGGAGCAGAACCTTGATCGTGCCCGTGGGGTTGGCAAAGCCCTGCGAGCGGATGTCGTCGATGCCCTGGTCGAAGGTGCAGTTGAAGGCGTGCTCGGCGAAACGGCAGTCGCCGACGCGCGTGCTTGCACCGTTGTGCGTGAAGGTGAACTGTTCGGAGTGAGAGGATTCGAGGTTGCTCAAGTAGCTCGGGAGCTTGACCGATATGCGATCGCCGGAGGTCGGTTGCTCGCTGGCCCAGTCGAAGGTCAGGGCGACGACATCGCCCTCGTGGATCTCGCCATCGAGTCCGTTGCCGTTATCGTCCGTCTTGTGCAGCTGCGCATTTGAGACCGTGACGACGGCACTATCTGCGGCGTTCGCAGCCGGCATGACGAATGCTGCGAACGCTGTTGCCAGGGCGACGATGGCGCCCACAATCCTCGTTTTGGTGCCCATCAGTGTGCGTGATGAATGGGCCATATCGACTCCTTCTGTCATGCCTGCGCTAGCCGCGTAGAGACTGTGCGCAACAGTGACAAAATACCGTGACAACCGAAGCTGCCAAACGTCCCTTGAGGGATGCCCGTCTGGGAGGGGAGGACATCCTTCCGCCTGGAGCGCTTCGGCGACCTGGTATCCGTAGACAGATCTTACTCCCTCCCGCTCGTTTTAGGCAGCGCGAAGCCGCAGGGAATTGGCAACGACGATGACGGAGGAGCTGGCCATGGCCGCCGCCGCCAGGCCCGGAACGACGGTTCCTGCCACGGCCAGAGGAATGGCTACGATGTTATATCCGAAGGCCCAGGCGAGATTTTCCTTGATGATTCGCAGCGTCCGGGAGAAGACGCGAAGGGCCGAGCTTATCGCTGTTACATTGGAGTTGACGATCGTCACGTCGGAGGCCGCCTTGGCCACGTCTGTGCCCGATCCCATTGCAATGGACAGGTCGGCGGCGGCCAGGGCGGCGGCGTCGTTGACGCCATCGCCGGCCATTGCGACCCTGCGTCCGGAGTCGTGGAGCTGGCGGACGATGGCGAGCTTGCCCTGTGGCAGGACTCCCGCGAAGACGGTGTCGATGCCGGCCCGGGCGGCTATGGCGCGGGCGGCGGCCTCGTTGTCGCCCGTGACGAGGATGGGCTCCAGTCCCATGTCCTTGAGTTCGGCGACGGCCCGTGGGGCCTGTGGGCGCAGGGCGTCACCGACGGCGATGGTGCCCACGATCCGGCCGGCTTCGGCGACGGCCACGATGCTCGCTCCCGCTTCCGCCGTGGTGGTGGAGTCCGGCGCCTTGGTGCCCATCGCCGCGTCGCCCGATGCCTTGGTGCCCATCGCAACGTCGCCCATCGCCGCGTCCCGGTCGTCGGCCTCGTCATCCGTCGCCACGCCCAGCGACCGCAGCCACTGGAGCGTGCCCGCGTGGACGGGGCCCGCCGCGGTCCGGCCGGAGATCCCCCTGCCCGGGACGGCGGCGATGTCGAACACGTCGGCGCCGGTCACGCCGCGCTCGGCCGCGTAGGCGACGATCGCCCGGGCGATGGGGTGCTCCGAGCCGCGTTCGAGCCCGGCGGTCAGGGACAGGAGGCGGCCTGCGTCGTCGGTGGAGATGGACGTGACCGTCATGGTGCCGGACGTGATCGTGCCCGTCTTGTCGAGGACGATCGTGTCCAGGTTCTGGGCGACTTCGAGCACCTCCGGGCCCTTGAGGAGGGCGCCGAGCCGGGAGGCGCGCCCTGAGCCCACGAGTAGCGCCGTGGGCGTGGCCAGGCCGAGCGCGCACGGACATGCCACGACGAGCACGGCGATCGCGCACGTCAGGGCCATCTCGAGCGGGTTGCCAAAGGCCAGGCGCAGGGCGAAGGTCGCCAGCGCGATGGCGACGACGGCGGGGACGAAGACGGCCGAGATGCGATCGGCCAGGCGCTGGACGGGCGCCTTGCCGGTCTGTGCCTCGGCCAGGAGGCGGCCCATCTGCGCGAGCGTCGTCTCCTCGCCCACGCGCGTCGCCCTGACGGTCAGCACGCCGTTGGCGTTAATGGTGGCGCCCGTGACGGCGTCGCCCGGCCGGACCTCGACGGGCAGGGACTCGCCGGTCAGCAGCGAGGCGTCGACGGCGGAGGCCCCGTCCAGGACGACGCCGTCCGTGGCGATCTTTTCCCCGGGCCGCACGAGGAACTCGTCGCCGACGGCGATCTCGTCGGCCCCCACGACCTCCTCGACGACGCGGCCGTCCGCGCGGCGGGTGCGCGTGGCGCGCTGCGCTCCCAGCGACAGGAGGGAGCGCAGGGCGTCGCCGGCCGAGCGGCGCGATCGGGCCTCCAGCCATCGCCCGAGGAGCAGGAAGGTGACGATCATGGCGGCCGTCTCGAAGTAGAGGTGTGGCGCCGAGGTGTGGGCCAGCCCGTGGATGCCCGTCATGTGCATGGTGTAGCCGGCCGCGCCCGCGCCGCCGAAGAGGAGCGTCCACAGGCTCCAGCCCATTGAGGCCAGCACGCCGAGCGAGACGAGCGTGTCCATGGTGGTCGAGCCGTGGCGGGCGGCGCGGGCGGCCGCACGGTGGAAGGGCCAGCCGCACCAGAAGGCCACGGGCAGCGACAGCGCGGCGGCGATCCACTGCCAGGCAGGCAGCTGCCACGCGGGCACCATGGACACGGCGACGATCGGCGCGGAAAGCGCCAGGCTGACCCAGAAGCGGCGGCGCAGGTCGGCGACGCGGGCGGCGGCCGCTCGGGAGGCGAGGCGCTCGGCCTCGCCGGGGTCGACGGCGGAGGAAATCGCGCGTGCCCCGTCGGTGCCGAGGTCAACGCGCCGGAGCACGCTCGCCCCGTAGCCGGCCTTGACGACGACGTCGACGAGGGTCGAATCCTCCAGTTGCGCGCCGGGGCCGGTGAGTTCGACGCGCGCCCGCTCGGTCGCGAGGTTGACGACGGCGCTCACGCCCTGGAGCTTGTTGAGCTTCTTCTCAACGCGGGCGACGCACGCCGCGCACGTCATCCCGGTGACGGCGAGCTCGACCTGGGCCTGTGGCTCGGCCGTGGCTGTCGCCGTGCGGTCACCGGTGGTCTCCTGGCGCTCGGCCGTGGCGAACCCGACCCCGGCCTGGGGTTCGCCGGCGGTCGAGGCCTGAGAGTCGCCTTCGGTTCCGGTCCGCCGGTCGCCGTCCTGACTGTTCGACAAGTTACCGCCCGTCGGCTCAGCGGACGACCGACTGGAGCTCGTAGTCGCCCGCCTCGTCGATGGCCTGGCGCAGGACGGCGTCGTCGATGTCCTCGTTGGTGTAGACGAGCACCTTGGAGACACCGTCCTTGACGAGGGTGACGGAGACGTTAACGACGGGATCGAGCTCCTCGAGTTCCTCCGTGACGTGGGAAACGCAGTGCGCGCACGTCAGTCCGGTGACGCCGAGTTCAATGGTGCGGTCGAATGCCATGTCTCAACTCCTTAGGTGGTGGCATTGACTGGATTGTGGCTTTGCGACGGTCGTGAACCCATCGGGCCACGTGAACCCGTCGGGCCACTGGCGAGCCCTCAGGGCCCACGATGGCGATAACGTGCGAGGGCGTTAGATAATTCCGGCCGCCGGTCTGTCCGGTTGCCCGGCGCTGGGAGTCATGCTGCTCGGCTGTCGGGAGCAGGCAGCCGGGAACACGCAGCCGGGAGTCTGGCCGCTCGGTTGCCGGGCCCGGCTCCCTGGTTGCCCAGGAGGAAAGCGCCGGCCGCTCAGCCCGGGAAGCGCTCGGCCGCCCAGGCGGGAGTGGGAAGGGACGAGCGCGGGAAGTCCCGCAGCTCGCGCTGCCATTCGGCGGCGGTCACGCGGTCGACGAACGGCGGGGCCTCGTCGAACGCGGCGTCCAGGCTGGCGGCCCCGTCGGCCCCGTACGTGAGCGTCAGTGCCAGCGGCGCGCCGAGCCCGGGCTTTGCCAGCGCTTTCTTGAGTTGCCCGACGTACTGCATGAAGGCATTCGGCAGCGAGGCGAGCGCGACGGACTCGTCCCCGATGGTGAAGCTCGCGGAAAAGTCCGCGCGTTGCCCGACGATCTGCACGATCACGCGGGCCTCGGTCCAGTTCGCGGGCGCGATGGTCTCCAGAACGTTGGCGGCCTCGGCCATGAGCTGTTCGACGTCGCCGTTGTCGCGCGGCGTGGTCGGCTGCAGGCCGATCGGGCCGAAGTCGGACATGTCCCAGTTCTTGATGCGGACCTCTCGCTTCTGCGCGGCCTCGACCTCGTCAAACGGGTGGACGATCGACAGCACGCCCGGCGCCTCGCGCGCGAACCCCCGTTCCATGACGTAGGGGGCGTCGAGCAGCAGGGACACGGCGTGGGCGAGCAGCGTGCCGTCCGCGCCGCGCAGGGTGCGGATGAGGCGCACGGGTACGTCGTTGATGCGGCCCACCCACTGCATTTCGTGGATGTCGAGGTCGGCGTTGCCCTCGAGGCGCTTGGTCCACAGCCCGCTCGGAAGCGGCTCGAAGCCATCTTCGGCAGGCTTATCGCGGGCCACGAGCGTGACGGCGGCCGGCTGCGAGCCCTGGACGTCGACGTCGACGGCCGCAACGCCCCATTCGCGGGCGACGACGGGGCCGATGATCGTCGAGGGCACGGCCGCCCTGAATGTGCCCTCGGCCAGGGTCTCCCACCCCCACGCGACGCCGTGGTAGATGCCGCGCAGCTGCGGGATCGGGTTGCCGGGGTGGAAGCGCCAGAGCTTCGAGCCGATGGACAGCCGGGTCGGTTCCACCCACAGGAGCGCCGTCGTCACGCCCGCGGCCGAGGCGACGCCCGTCCCGTCGAATGGCGGGTCCTCGGTGATGCCGCCCAGCCAGGCTTCCTCGTGCAGCGGCCCGACGGCCTGGCGGGCGCGGACGAAGGGGGAGATCGGCACGTGGAGGACGTCGATCGGCTCGTCGGGCGAGAAGGGCGAGTCGCCGACGTCGCCGCGCAGCAGCTCGATGAGATCGGCGACGTCGGTGACGTCCGAGACCTCGTTGGCCTCGACGGCGAAGCCGTAGAAGTGGTCGAGGCCGTCTTCCAGGTAGGCCTTCGCGAGAAAAGGGGAGACCAGCAGCTGGTAGACGACGCTCATGACGGTCCTTCCGTGGTGCGTGACGTGTCGCGCCCTTCGTGATGTGGCGCGGGCCGGGCGGGCCCGGCGGTTGGTGCCACTTTACCGTTGGGTTGGTGTGTCCGCATGCGGAAGGGAAGAGTCGGCCAGTCAGGGCGGGGCCGCCGTGTTGGGGCCTGGCGCTGGCTGAGATGGAGGAGCCGGTCGGGCGTCGCGGCTCAGTCCTCCTGGCCGTCCTTGGCGCCCAGCTTGGTCGGCGCCTTCTTGGCGCGCAGGCGCAGCGCGATCCAGACGACGGTGGCCACGACAAGCAGCAGGAGGACGACCCTGCTGAAGACGCCGACGTACTCCTCGACCCGGTGCCACCGCGAGCCGAGTGCGTGGCCGGCGCCGATGAGCACGCTGTTCCATATGGCCGAGCCGGCAGCCGTCAGGACCGTGAACTTCCAGAAGCCCATGCGCGTCACCCCGGCCGGGATGGAGATGAGCGAACGGAAGATCGGGATCATGCGGCCAAAGAACACGGTCCACGTGCCGTGGGCGTCGAACCAGGCCTCGGTGCGTTCGATGTCGCTGGTCTTGACGAGTGGCAGCTTGCCGAGCAGGGCGCGCGTGCGCTCGCGGCCCAGCAACGCGCCGAGCCCGTACAGCGCCCATGCGCCCACGACCGAGCCGAGCGTGCACCACAGAATCGCCGAGACGAGCGTGATGTTCGAGCTACCCGATCCGGCGGTGAAGCCGGCCAGCGGAAGGATGATCTCTGAAGGCAGTGGCGGGAAGAGGTTTTCGAGCGCGATGAGGCATGCGGCGCCGAATCCGCCGAGTCTTTCCATGACGTCGACTGCCCACGCGGCAATGCCCGTCAGTGCCTGGGGGTCGGTAGATGCGGCGGCCAGGGTCCAGGAACGCAATGCTCCTCCTTCGTCGTGAGATCCAGCCCCTAGTCTCCCAGCATTTCCGCCGAATCTCTTGCCCGGGGCGTGTGACTTCGCCCGCGCGGGCAGGCGTGCAACGTCGACGGGGGTTGTGTCGCGACGTGTTTAGGCTGGAGGGGGAGGTGCCGTGGCTAGACGGCGCGGTTGGGCGCCGCTGCTAATGCAACGCCGTCGGCCGACGCCGACGAAGATGCCTAGGTGTGCTGACCGGGCAGGTTGATCGGGTGGTCAGCCGCGGTTGATTCCCACGCTCGAAGCAGTGGGCGGGGGTGTGCCGATCTCGGCCACAGTATGACCCGTGCACTGTTCGCGAGTGACGATCGCTCGTCGGATCCTGTTGACCGAGAACCAGCGCACGGCTTCGCGCAGGTGGCACCATCCAATGAGGTACCAGGTGTCGTTGGTGTTGGCGAACAGGATCGGTTCGACATCGCGCCGGGTGGCAGCGCCATCGGCGGCGAGGTAGTCGATGCGCAGTACGCGCTGCTCAGTCATGGCCTGCTCACAGGCAGAACGAATAACTCTCGAGACGTTGGCTGCTGGGTTCACCCACACGCGTGAAGCGAGTTGATCGACCCGCGCTTGCGTGTGCGGATCGAGGACATCCACGATCTTGCGGACCGCGGCGGCGGCAAGATCGGAGTAGGGCGCATCCGGGGCTGCCGCGACGGCAGCCAGGAGCGACAGAGCTTGAGCGTCAGTGAGAGTCACCGGCGGCAGTGCCCCGCGCATGAGCAGCCCGTAACCACCGCCGGGGCCAGGCCGCGACCAGAGCGGCAACCCGGACGCCTCAAGGGCGACCAGGTCTCTCTTGATCGTGCGGACCGACACCTCGAACTCGGTCGCCAACGATTCGGCGGTCCGTCCACGAATTCCGCTCCGGCGCAGTGACTCGGTCAGCGCGTGGAGCCGCTCCGATCGCCTCATCGCCCGAACCCAGGAATATTCATGCCGTTAATGGTGACACACCGCTGTCCGCGCTCCCTGCAAGACTTTCTGTATGACATCGACATCGCTTTCGGCACCGCAGCCGCGCATCGTCTTAATTCCCGGTTACTGGCTTGGCGCCTGGGCTTGGGACGAGGTGATCGAGAAGTTGACCTCCGCAGGTGCCTCGGCCACGGCCCTGACCTTGCCTGGCCTCGACCCGTGGGACCCTCAGCGCGCGGCGCGAACACTTGACGACCAGGCTGATGCCATTGCCGACGTGCTGGAGCGGCTGGGTGGCGATGCCGTTCTGGTGGGGCACAGTGGCGCCAATGGGCCCGTGAGCCTCGTCCTGGACAGGCATCCGGAGATGATCCGCCGCGTGATCTGGGTCGACTCCGGCCCGATGGCCAACGATGGCGCGTTCGCACCCGACCTGCCGGCGGCGGTCCCCGAGGTGCCACTACCTGACTTCGACACGCTGGGCCAGCAAGCGAGCCTTGAAGGTCTTAACGACTTTCACCTCGCCCGATTCCGCTCCAAGGCCGTGCCCGAACCTGCTGGAGTCGTTCGCGCGCGCGTCGAGCTGACCAATCCTGCGCGTCACGATGTGGCCACTACCCTGATCTGTTGCTCCCTGCCCAGTGCTCAGGTCCTCGAACTGGCCATGCAAGGACACCCAATGTTCAGCGCCGTGGCCCAGCTCACCCAGATGGACGTGGTCGATCTGCCGACCGGCCACTGGCCCATGTGGAGTCGCCCGCAAGAGCTCGCCGACGCGATTCGCACCGCGGCCAGCCTGACCGATTGACACCCCCCCCAACCCTCAAGGGGCCAGCAGGTTCGCGGGACAGCCGACGCAGTTTGACGGCGCTAATTCTGACGCCGCAGGTGCCGACGTCGGCTCGCGGGCTCGCGGGCCCGCCGTCTCAGATCGACCCGAGGCCTGGCGCATCGACCCGAGGCCCAGCGCAGTTCGCCCCGAGGCCCGGCGCCTCGCGGGCCCGCCGCCGTAGTTCGCCTCAGCCGTCGAGGAAGTCGTGCACGAGCCGGCCCGCCAGCCCCGTGTAGGCGGCCGGCGTGAGTGCGGCCAGGCGCGCCTCGACGTCGTCCGGCATGCCGAGCGAGGCGATGGCCTCGCGCATGTCCTCGGCCGTGACCGTGCGCCCGCGCGTGAGCTCCTTCAGGCGCTCGTACGGGTTGCCCATGCCGGTGGCGCCGGCCAGGCCCGTGGCGCGCATGGCCTGCTGGATGGGTTCGCCCAGCACCTCCCACGCCCCGTCGAGGTCGGCGGCGAGCCTGGCGGGGTTGGGGTCGACGCCCGCCAGGCCCCGGCACAGGTTGTCGAGCGCCAGCAGCGAGTGGCCGAGCGCGACGCCGATATTGCGCTGCGTCGTCGAGTCGGTGAGGTCGCGCTGGAGCCGCGACGTGACGAGCGTGGCCGCCAGGGTCTCCAGCAGCGCCGTCGATATCTCCAGGTTGGCCTCCGCGTTCTCGAAGTGGATTGGGTTGACCTTGTGCGGCATCGTCGACGAGCCCGTCGAGCCCTGCGCGGCGAGGTTCTGGTGGAAGTAGTCGAGCGAGATGTACGTCCACATGTCGGTGGCCAGATTGTGGGCGATGCGATTGGCGTGGGCGACGTCGGCAAAGAGGTCGGCCTGCCAGTCGTGCGACTCGATCTGCGTGGTCAGCGGGTTCCACGTCAGGCCCAGGCCTTCGACGAAGGCGCGGCTGAGGACGGGCCAGTCGGCCTGCGGGACGGCCGCCACGTGCGCGCCGAAGGTGCCCGTGGCCCCGTTGAGCTTGCCGAGGTACTCGGTGGCCTCGACGCGGCGCAGCTGGCGGGCCAGGCGGTGGGCGAAGACGGCCATCTCCTTGCCGACGGTGGTGGGCGTGGCCGTCTGGCCGTGCGTGCGCGAGAGCATGGGAAGCTCGGCGTGTTCGCGGGCCAGGCGCGCCAGGGCGTCGGCCAGGGAGCGGGCCGCCGGCAGCCAGACGTCCTCGACGGCGCCCTTGATGCACAGGGCGTAGGCGAGGTTGTTGATATCTTCGCTCGTGCAGAGGATGTGGACCATTTCGGCCAGGCGCGGAAGGGCGGTCTCGCCGAGCTCGCCCGGGGCGGCCTGGAGCCGGCGCCTGATGAAGTATTCGACGGCCTTGACGTCGTGGCGGGTCTCGGCCTCGATGGCGGCGTGCTCGGCGACCTCGGCCTCGCCGAAGGAAGCCGGGATGCGGCGCAGGAAGGCGGCGTCGGTGTCGGTGAGGACGGGGGCGCCGGCGATGACCTCGCGGCGCGAAAGGAAAATGAGCCACTCGACTTCGATGTGGATGCGCGCGCGATTGAGGGCGGCCTCGGAGAGGTGGTCGGCGAGCGGGGCGGCAATCTGGCGGTAGCGGCCGTCGAGCGGGCCAAGGGCGAAACTCATGCCGACATTCTCGCACGGCGGGTGGCGGTGCCCGGTCCGTGGACGCGGGGCCGCGCTCGTGCCGCCCAGAAGCGGTCCGTGGGCGCGGTGACTGCCCGGGCGATTCTCGTGGGGCCGTGCTTGTGGCCGTTGAATGCGGGGCCCTCGAAATCTGAATGCGGGTCCCTCAAATCGGGTGTACCAAATCGGGTCGCTCGATTCAGGCCATAGAATCAGGCCCATCCATGCCGCCCCGCCCGGCCCGCGGGCGCAGCGCCCGATGCAATCCCACGCCTGCGCAGATCCGGCACACGGAGCCCGGCCCGCGGGCACAGCGCCCGATGACCGGGCGGTATCAGGGCGCTCCGGGTGGGTGGCCGTCAGGGCCTGGGGTAGGCGTTGCGACACGTCCTTCGCGCCCCAGACCCGTGGCATGATTGCGATATGGAAAGCTCCCAGGCGCTGTCGAGAAGTGAGGTATACACAATCGCGGAGTTGCGCATCAGGGCTCAGGCGCGGCTGATGACGTCGTCGATCGTCTCTCACGTTGGCTCTATCGCCGATGCTGGAGACAGCGGCGCATCGTGGTAGCGCGGCGGCAGCCGATCAGCGAGGAGGTCTACGCCGTGCGCTTGGCCGGGGAGCGCATTGGCTCCCTGCGGCGCAGCGGCGTCTCCACGAAATTCGCGTTCGACGCCGACTACTGGGAACGCCACGAGCGTGCGGTATTGGGACGGTGGTTCGAAGACCACCCGCGCAAGCAGCCACGCGTCGTCAATAACCTGGCTCCCGCATGGTTCTCGAATCTTCTGCCCGAGGGAAAGCTGCGCGACCTCATCGCCCACGAGCAATCGGTCATCGTCCATCGGGACATGGACCTGCTGGCATGTGTTGGGTCCGATCTTCCGGGAGCCGTGGAGGTTGTCCGTGATCTGGGAAGCAGCGACGGCAAGGACTTCGGTGACAGCGGGAGCGTGCACCGGGCGCTACTATCCCGAAAGCCTCGACGAGCGTCGCTGGCCGGCATGGCGCTGAAGTTCTCCGTTCGGGACGACGGCGGCCGCTTGGCGCTGCCTGCCCAAGGCGAGGACGGCGACTGGATCGTCAAGACCCCAGATGCGAGCTACCCAGATCTGCCCGCGAACGAGTTCGCCGTCATGGGCCTGGCTCGTCAGGTGGGGATTGAGGTGCCCCACATCGAACTGCGCAGTCGGGACAGTGTCGACGATCTAGGTCCGGGGGCCTGGCCCTCTGACGAGACCGACGCCTACGCCGTCCGCCGCTTTGACCGCTCTGCGCAGGGGCGCATACATATCGAAGACTTCGCGCAGGTCCTCAATCGCTACGGCGCGGGTGATGGCAAGTATCGCTCCAATGTCGAGACGGTGGCCGGCCTGGCCTACCGCGGGAAGGATCACGCCTCCCTACAAGAAATGGTGCGCCGCACGGTCTTCAACCTGTTGGTCGGCAACGGGGATGCCCACCTGAAGAACTGGTCGCTCATCTACCCGGACGGGCGGCGTGCGCGGCTCTCACCCGCCTATGACCTCGTGTGTACGAGCGTCTACTTACCCGATGCGGAAAATCCCGCGCTCGGCCTGCCTTTCTTCGGCGCCACAAGGTTGGCCGACGTCGGCCGGGAGCACTTCGCCCGGCTCCAGGAGCGGCTTGGCGTCGGCGATGAGGACGTGCTCGACGTCGTCGATGACACGGTGGACCGGTTCTTCGCCATCCGCGATGTCATTGATGCGGCGCCTGCGCCAGTGCGCAAGTGGATCACCGGCCACATGGAGCAAACGGCGAGCCGCTTGCACCGCTGACCGAGCAAGCCAAACTTGGCCGCTGTGCAGGCGTGGCCCGCGCCTGCCGCCAGGGGCAGGCTAAGCGCCGGACCAGTCCAGCTCCGAGGCGCATGAACCACGTGGACTTCGTCAGGCGAGCAGCTCCTGCCACCAGGCATTAAAAACGGGGCAGCGTTCAAGGACGGCGGTCAGACCAACCTCCTCGATCAGCCTGATGCCGTCCAGGGTCTTGCTGTATCGGGGGTATGCGTGCTCGATGCGTTTGGACGGACTTGTGCTCGCGCCGTCGTTGACATCTTCGGGGGCGCCCGCCTGCTTTATGGCAGCGCGCAGAGAACGCAGTGCCTTACCGGGCATGACCCCATCGCCGGCGCCGGCATCGATTGCGGCCAACACCAGGGACTCGAACTCATGCTTGACAATCAGCGGATGGAAGCGGTCGGCAGCAGCAGGACTGCCGTAGTGGGAAGTGAGCTCCTCGGTGAGTTGACGACGGTTGCCGGTGTCGAACCGGCGCTGATCACGCCCAGGGGCACCCGGTGGGTAGCCGTAATAGTCGATCATCAAGCCAACGCGATGCCAATGGGGTTGCCGCAGCAGCTCGATGAGCATGCTGTCGTACCCCTTCCACCCACCGCCACCCTTACGTGAACCGGTGGGTGTAGCCGAGGTCTTCACAACTATGGGGGTGAGGAAGACTTCTCGGGAAAGAGCACTTGGAGCCAACAACGTGTTGACGAATGCTTCTTCGGTCTGCCCCTCCACCAGGAGTGCGATCCGGCGGAAACCCGTCGTGCTGCCACTCATCACTCAGTCTCCCTGTCCGGAGCCTCGGGCGAGGGGCGCCCGCGCAGCAAGTTCATCTCCCACAGGCTGCCGACCGAGTAGTCCTCCAGGAACCCGGCAAGTTCTTCGGGATCCGGACGGCTGACTGTGGTGCTGCCGCCCTCCCTGTTCAGCACGGCCACCTCCTCCAGAGAGAAATGCGACAGCAACGGAACCGACTGCGTCGCCAACAGGATTCGGTGGCCCTCGTCGGCGGCCGCATGCACCATCTCCGCCAGAAGCCCGATCGCCGCCGGGTGCAGTCCCAACTCCGGCTCGTCCAGCACGATCGTCGCCGGCAGATCCGGGCCGAGCAGTAGAGTCGCCAGGCAGATGAAACGCAGTGTACCGTCGCTCAGGGAGTGCGGCTGGAAGACCCGGTCAAGGCCCCGCTGGCGCCAGCGCAGACGCAACCGATCGTTGCTGTTGGGTTGGAGCACGAAGTCCTCGAAGAACGGTGCGGCCAGACGTACGGCTGCGACGATGCGCCGATAGTGCCGCGGGTAATCGTCGCGAATGCGCAGCAGGTAGGCGGCGATGTTCTCGGCATTGGCGCGCAGGGCGACGTCGTCACCGACATCGGAGAAGGATCGTGCCGGCGCCTTGGGGGAGACGTCGTCAAAGTGGAAGACGCGGCACCCCGAGACCAGCGGAGCCACGTAGCGCGCGAAGCGCTGCAGCTTTCCGTCCTCCGGATCTTCGGTGGCGAGGAACGAGGCCGCCCTGCTGCGCGTGACCCACCTGGACACCTGCTCCCTGTAGGGCTCCACGTAGTTGTTGTGGTCGTGAAACAGGAAATCTTCGGCGACAAGCACGGCCTCCTCCTCGCTATTGCGGTCCACTTGAAGGCGCACGCGGTAGCCGTTGGAGTGCTTGCGCTCGTCGGGCCGACCGCGGATCTCAAAAGTGGCCGTATTGGACGAGCCCTCCGCATCGGCGTGCAGCAGCGCCGGCAGGCCGCCGTGGCGCCCCAGGTACTCCTGAAAGCTGTTGTCCCAGATGCGGGAGATGACCTCCAGCGCGCTGACGAGGCTCGACTTGCCCGCACCGTTAGCGCCGATGAGCACGGTGACGGCGCTGGTGAGCTCCAGATCGACCTGGTCGATCGACGCGTAACCCTTCACGCTCAGCCTGCCCAGCGGTGCTGTGACGTCGTCCATAGAAACCATGTCAAGACTCTACCCGAGGCCTCCGACACGTTCCCCGAGCGGCTCCTCGCCGGCGACGACATAGGCGGCAAGACCTGCGGACTAAGGACTGCCGGCGAAGTCTGCGGCAAGCGCAGCGAAGGCAAACTTGCCAGGCCAGTGGCAGGTGCAGCGGAGACAGGCCATCGGCCTCGACATAAAAATCGGGAGCCGATGCGAACCCCTCATTCGCATCGGCTCCCCTTCGCGCGGTGAGCGCGGATCCCAAACTCGGTTGATTGCGCGTGTGTCGAGGTTGGGTTTTATGAGGTGAGCGTATGGATCCGAGTTTCCGGATCTCCCCCTTTGCTCTTGTAGTTAAAGATTATGGCGGCTCCGGCGCGGGTGTTCTCCACCCAGGGGATGATTTCGCGCAATGACGCTCAAAGACCAGCATGAGCCCGATCTGGCCGGATGTGTGCAACCGCCGGGACGACGTCGGGTGCGGGACGTCTGCTGCGGCCCGCTCATGTCATGCGGAGGCGCCGTCCGCGACACGTCAGCCACACCCTCCCGCGCGGCTCGGCCATGTCCGCGGCGGCGTGCCGTATCGTTGGCGCTGTGTGGCCCGTGAGAGGAGACTCGATGAAGAGACACAACAGGACATCCGATCGCGCCTTCGCCGGGCCGCGCCGTTCCGTCGCCGAGCCGCGCCGCGCCCTGGCCTGGCTCGCGGCCGGCGTCGTACTCGTCTCGCCCGCCATTCCGGCGGCGCAGGCCTCGCCGACGGGCGACGGCGTCGTCATTGACGAGGTCTACGCGCGCGGTGGCTCGGCCGACTCCACCTACTCGTCGAAGTACGTCGAGCTCTACAACCCGACGGGCAGCCCGGCCTCGCTCGACGGCATGACCCTGGCCTACTGGCCGGTCGGCCGCTCGGCCGCCTCCGCGAAGCTCACGCTCACCGGCAGCATCGCCCCTGGCGGGCGGTACGTCGTGGCGGCCGGCTCCAACGGGACGGGCGGCGAGCAACTACCCAAGGCTGACGCCGCGGCTCCCTTCAACCTCGCCGGCGCCTCCGGCTCGGTCCTCCTCGTCACCGACGAGGCCCTGTTGCAGCCGAACGCGCTGCAACAGGGCGACGTCGCGGGCGCCGAGGGTGTCGTCGACGCGGTCGGCTGGGGAAGCGCCACCGTCCGCGAAGGCAGCCCGGCGCCGGGAGGAGTGGGCGGCGGCCAATCCGTGGGCCGCGCAGACGGTGCCGACACCAACGACAACGGCGCCGACTTCGCCGCGGCGGCCCCGTCCCCGGGCCTTGCCACCGGCGCCTCACCATCGCCGAGCCAATCACCCGATCCCGGCGCCTCGCCATCGCCCAGCCAGTCGTCGAGCCCCGAACATTCCGACCAGCCGAGCCCGGAGACCTCGGCCACCCCTCAGCCGGACGCCGAAGCCCAGACCGTGACCCCCATTGCCGACATCCAGGGCCCGGGCAGCGAAAGCCCGCTGGCCGGCCAGACGGTCACGACCCGCGGCGTCGTGACGGCCGCCTACCCGAGCGGCGGATTCAACGGCGCCTACATTCAGACGCCCGGAACGGGCGGAGCGAACGACGACGGCATCTCCGACGGCCTCTTCGTCCACTCCTCCAAGCTTGCCACCTCCGTGCAGATCGGTGACTACGTCGAGGTCACGGGCAAGGTCTCAGAGTACAACGGCATGACCCAGGTCAGCGCTGCCTCCTTCTCGACGCTCGACGGTCAGGACGTCGCCGCGCCCCAGCCCGTCACGCTCGAGCGCCTGCCCGCCGACGACGCCGGCAAGGAGGCCCTCGAAGGCATGCTCGTCGACATCTCGGGGCCGATGACCGTGACGAACAACTACGACACGAACCGCTACGGCCAGGTGGGCCTGGCCTTCGGCACCGAGCCGCTGCGCCAGCCGTCGGACGCCTACAACCCCTCGCGCAACCCGGACGAGATCGCCGCCCTCGAGGCGGACAACGCCGCCCGCGAGATCACGCTGGACGATGGCCTGTCGTGGTCGTACACGGGGGCCAACAACTCGCACCCGGAGGTCCCGCTGCCCTACGTGTCCAAGGAGAGCCCGCTGCGCGTCGGGGCGGCAGCCACGCTGTCAAGACCCGTCGTCCTCGACTACCGCCACCAGTGGAACCTTCAGCCGGTCGCGCCGGTCACGTCGGCCGACGGCGGCGACCGCTCGGCCGAATACGCCACGTTCACCAACACGCGCACCGAGGGGCCGAAGGACGTGGGCGGCAATGTCTCGGTCTCCTCGTTCAATGTCCTGAACTACTTCACCGACCTCGGTCAGGGCGAGGCCGGCTGCCAGGCCTACACGGACCGCGAGGGCACGCCGGTGACCGCCCGCAACTGCGACGTGCGCGGCGCCTACACCCGCGAGGCTTTCGAGCGCCAGCAGGCCAAGATCGTGGCCGCGATCAACCGGCTCGACGCATCGATCGTCTCGCTCGAGGAAATCGAGACGTCCTCGCGGTACGGCCACGGGCGCGACGAGTCGATCGCCGCGCTCGTGACCGCGCTCAATGAGGACGCCGGCTACGACAAGTGGGCCTACGTGCCGTCGCCGGCCGCCCTGCCGGCCAGCGAGGACGCCATCCGCCTGGCATTCATCTACCAGAAGGGGCAGGTCGCCCCGGCGGGCGAGTCGCGGATCCTCATCGGCGACAGGGCGTTCACGGGCTACGCGCGCGAACCGCTGGCCCAGAGCTGGCGGGGGCTGGACGGCGCGGGCAACGCCGTCGGCGAGGAGTTCACCGTCGTGGTCAACCACTTCAAGTCCAAGGGCTCGCTGTCCAAGGCTTACGACGACGACACCGACCCCTACCAGGGCAATAACAACAAGCTGCGCACGGCCCAGGCCCAGGCGCTCGCCTCGTGGATCGAGCGGGAGTACCCCGGCAAGCCCGTCTTCGTGGTCGGCGACCTCAACTCCTATAGCGCCGAGGATCCGATCCTCACCCTGAAGGACGCCGGGTACGCGCAGATCGCCGAGGCCTTTGGCGTCGACGGCCACTCCTACCAGTACGGCGGCCGGGTCGGATCGCTCGACCACGCGCTGGCCAACGAGCGGGCGATGGCGATGGTCACGGGCGCCGACGTGTGGAATGTCAACGCCATGGAGTCCATCGCCCTGGAGTATTCGCGCCACAACTACAACGTCAAGGACCTGTGGGACGCCGGGCCGTACCGTTCCTCCGACCACGACCCCGTCAAGTTCGGTTTGCGGATCACCCCTGCCGCGGGCGACGGCGCCAAGCCCGCGGCCGAGCCGTGCGTGGCCGAGGCCACCTGCAACGTCTACTTCGTCGACGACTTCGCGACCCACATCGCCACGCTCGGCATGAAGCTGGCGGCCGGGGACGCGATCGCGGGCGACTGGGACGGCGACGGCGTGGACACCCTGGCCGTGCGCGACGGCGAGCGCTTCACCTTCTACTCCGGCAACCGCTCCGATGCGCCGACGTCCACCGTGGCGTTCGAGGGCTCAGCCGGCGGCCAGGTGCTGGCCGGCGACTTCAACGGCGACGGGCGCGACGAGATCGCGGTCAAGCACGGCAACGTCTTTGCCATCAGGTACGACCTTTCCACCTCCGGGCCCGCCCAGACGAGCCTCGTCTACGGGCGCGCGGGCGACGCCGGCCTGGCAGGGGACTGGAACGGCGACGGGCGCGACACCTTCGGCGTGCGCCGCGGCAACCAGGTCTTCCTGCGCGACGAGCTCCTGGGCGGCAACGCCGATGTCTCCTACGTCTACGGGCACGCCTCGGATGTCGGCCTCGCCGGCGACTTCGACGGCGACGGCCGGGACAGCGTGGCGGTGCGTCGCGGCAACCTGCTGCTGGTCAAGAATGCGCTGACCGGCGGGCAGGCCGATCTATCCTTCCGGTACGGGCGCGCCAGCGACGAGGTCGTGTTCGGCGACTGGAATGGGGATAGGGCCGACACGCCGGCCGCCGTGCGACGGTAGCCGCCCTGGCGAGCTGGTCTGCGCTGCGCAGGGACGGCACGTGTACGGTGGCCGATGCGGCTACGTGTGGCGCCCGACGTCGGCCAGGTCCGCGAACCGCGCCGAAAGAGCGCGGGCCAGTTCGCGCGGGTCGACGTCGAGCGACAGCGAGCGCCGACCGCCGGAGATGAGCACGCTGGTCAGGTCTTGGGCCGAGTCGTCGATGAAGACCGGGCTGGCGGTGCGCTGGCCGAGCGGCGAGATCCCGCCGGTGACGTAGCCGGTCAGGCGCTCGGCCGAACTCGGTGGCATCATCCGCGCCCTCTTCCCGCCGGCGGCCCGCGCCAGCGCCTTGAGGTTGAGCATCGCATTCGCCGGGACGACGGCGCACACGGGCGAGCCGTCCACCTCGGCCATGAGGGTCTTGAAAATGGTCGCCGGGTCGCGGCCGAGCACCCGGGAGGTGTCCAGGGCGTAGCCGCCGTCGAGCTCGTCCGTGTGGGCGACGGTGACGACGCGATACTCCGGGCCGGCCGCCTGCGCCGCGCGAGTGGCCGGAGTCTGGCCGCTAGCTTTCTTCTTCGCCATGCAAGAAGCCTATGACGTGGCGAGGCCAGGCCGGCGGCAAGGCGCGGCTTTGCCGCGGCGGGCGCCCGGCCACCTATACTCGCCATCATGGACGAAACCGCGGCCCGGCCGCAGCCCGACGCCGGCGTGCGAATCGGCCCGGCGGCTGGCCCGACCGGGCGCTATGCCCCCTCGCCGACGGGCGACCTGCACCTGGGTAACCTCCGCACCGCGCTCATCGCCTGGGCGCTCGCCCGCCGCGCCGGGCTCGGCTTCGTCATGCGAATGGAAGACCTCGATGAGCGCTGCCGCCCCGAGTTCGTCTCGAGCCAGCTGCGCACGCTCGCCTCGCTCGGCATCGACTGGGACGGCCCCGTCGTCTTCCAATCCGAGCGCCTGGAAATCTACCGCGACGTCTTCGCCGACCTGCGCTCGCGCGGCCTGCTCTACGAGTGCTACTGCACGCGCCGCGACCTCGCGCAGGTGGCCTCGGCACCCCACCGGCCGCCGGGATCGTACCCGGGCACGTGCCGCGACCTGACCGAGGCCGAGCGGCAGGCCGGCCGCCGTCGCCTGGCCCCCATGCAACGCGGCCCCGCCCACCGCATCCGGCTCGACGCCGGTCCGATCGTCGTCGACGACGAGGTCGCCGGGCGCTACAGCGGCGCCGTCGACGACCTCGTCATCCGACGCGGTGACGGCGTCTTCAGCTACAACTTCGTCTCCGTCCTCGACGACGCCGCCCAGTCCGTCGGCCAGGTCGTGCGGGGCGACGACCTCCTGCCGTCGACGCCCCGCCAGATTGCCCTTCAGCGCGTGCTCGGCGCCGCGACGCCCGTGTACGCGCACGTGCCTATGATCCTCAATACCGCGGGGGTGCGCCTGGCCAAGCGCGACGGCGCGGTGACGATGCAGGACCTGGCGGAGTTCGGATGGAAGCCCGCCGACGTCGTTGAATTCCTCACATCGAGCCTCGGCGTGCGGGGCGTCAGGTCCGCTCGGGAGTTCGCCGATCGGCTGAGTTTCGACGTCTTGCGCCGCGGCCCGACGCTCATCGATCCGGATGTGTTGAAGATGGGGCCGAAATCGGAACATAGTGCAATTGTGAAGCGTTAAAATCGCACACAAGGCATTGATTCGGGGGAGGCAACAATGGCTGTCGACAGTGAGATGGGCCGCCAGGTTTCGGGCGGCTACGATTTCTGTGGCTATGTTCCGGGGGAGGAGTACCTTTCGATGACGAGGCGTCGGCCATTGTGGCGGCGCCCCGCTTTTTTTCTAGCGGTGGGCGCGGTGGCCGTCGCGTACTTGGTTTTCGCCGTGTATTTGTAAATGTCGAATCGAGCGCCGGGCCTTGACGGGTCCGGCGCCCTTTTTGTATCGGTACGCTGCACGGAAGCCCGAGTGGTCGAATCGCGGACCATTGGACTGCTTGAATGTTTGACGTGCGGCGTCGTGTGTCGGTGCCGGCTGTGTCAAGTGCGCAGCATCCTCAATGCGCAGGTCTCGCCTGAGCATCACCGCACTCGCGCAATGTAATGGCGCGCCAACCGCTGCCGCGGTGGCGCACCACACATCCCAGGCCGTGCTCTCGCTACGGCAATCGAATTCAGGCTCGCGGGGCCGCAGTGCTGGCGCCGCCCCGCTCGTTGCCCTCGTTGCCGATCTTCTCGTCGATCACATCGCGGACCTTGGAGATCTTGTCGGCCTTGTCGGCCCCCAGCTTCTTGTGGGCGATCTCTTCGACCTTGTCGAGGATGGCGTCGGACTTCTGCTCGACGCTCTCGCTGTGAATGGCGTCTTTGGCCTTATCTGCAATACCCACTGAGTTCTCCCGTGCTATTCCTTGCGTGGAGCGAACCGGGCGGCTCGCCCGCGAACAATGTACCGCCTGTCCGCGTTTGTTGAAAACTTCCGCTTCGGTCGGTGGAGGCTCGACTCCGCGTGCGCAATCTTTATCCGTTCGGTGCCCGACGTGCACCGCCCGTCTCGAAGTCAGCAGTGTCCGCATTGAGGACATGACCGAGCCGCAGGGCTACGACATCGCAGTCGTGATACGGCCCCCTTGCACCCTGACGCTGATTTCGCAAGGGCAGGTGCGGAAAAACGGACTGCCCGTCGGGGACGGTGAGCTTGCGTATAACCTGTTCGGGTAGTCGGCCAAAGGGGGGTGTCGTGAAGATTCGTGTCGTTGCGGCGGTTGTCACTTTGGCTTTGGCCGGATGCTCGGCCGGTAGTGGCCGGCCGGCGAATCAGAGCACGAGGCCGTCCACGTCGATCCCCACGACTCCAATCACAACGAAGCTCGAACTGCCCGATCGCACGAATGCGAAGGCCGCCAGCGCGGCGGTGCAGTCGACGCCGAGTGACGAAGGCGTTCCGACGGCGACCGTCACCGGTGGGCAGGAGGTCCAGCCCGGCAGGTACCGGTTGAAGATCCCGGATATCGCAGACGGGGTGCGCGCAGAGTGTCGCATCGACATCGTTCGCCCCGACCACGAGGGCCTGGCCCCCTACGACTATAGGCAGAGCCACGTCAAGACTCCGCAGATCCAGGCGGCAGGCGGCATCCTGTACGCCGCCGACGTCGTCGAGGCCGACGAGATCACCGTCAGCTGCTACGGCCTGCAGGCCTTCACGCTCGAATTCGAACCGCTCGCCACGACGAAGCTGACGGTCATGCCACATGCGGGAGACTGGGTTGCGGGCCTTGACTTCGAGCCGGGGCGCTACCGGCTGCAGGCTAGCAACGACCGTCTTTTCACCTCGATCTACTCGACCGACGGCGCGCTGACATCCCGGGGAGTGATCGAATCCTCGCGCCGCTCGGTCGTCGCCGAGCTGAGCCGGGGCGACGTCCTTGGCTATTCTTCCGCGCTCGACCGCAGCGGTATCGCCCACGGCGGCCAGATCCAACTCCAGCCGACAGACGAGGACGTGGAGCGGCAGGCGTGGTCGAGCCCCTCACCCGAGGGCGGAGGGCAGACGACGCTTTCGGTCTTTTCCGTGTACCAGGTTGGCAGGGATATCGCTCCGGGGTTCTACCGGGTCGACGTCGTCGCCGCCAAGCCGGTCGAGGCGGTGTGCATCGGCCTGGTCAGTTCCGATGGCGACGAGTTGGCCTCTGTTGAAGGCGACGTCGAAGCGGGTGCGGTCGCACCGTCGAACGTGGCCGTCGTCCACTTGGTGGAGGGGCAGCTGGTCGAATTCCGCGTCCAGTACACGGGCGAGGGTCGGCATTCCAAGCGCAAGAATACGGAGGCGAACGTCATCGAACTCGTCCCCGTGGAACAACTGCAAGTGAATGTGGGCACGCTCAAGAGTGGGATCTACATGGTCGGCGACGACGTGCCCGCTGGGCTATACGAGATCGGCGCCTATGACGCCACCGCCCAGCGGCTGAGCGTGGTCGACGAGTCTGGGCTCCTGCTCCACTATGACGCGGAGGTCAAGCGTGGCCGCGCAAAGACGCAGAACATAGAGTTCGAAGAGGGGCAGGCGCTCTTGGTCTCCCGCGATGAGGGATTTGAGTTACGCCCGAGGAATTGACGCGGCTACGGGCGTGCCGGACGTGCCTGTGGGCATGGCGGACGCACCTGTGGGCATGGGGCGCGGTTTGGCCTGGCTTGCCGGGTGCGGCGCGCGGTTGGTGCGCCTGCCTGATGCGCCCGCCGGCCTGGCGCTCG
>JAUMUM010000032.1:0-3233 GCA_030530685.1 Actinomycetaceae bacterium
AGGGGCCTCAGGCAGCGGCAGGGGCCTCAGGCAGCGCATGGCTCCAGCCTGCGCTGCTGGCGCCGTCGTCACGCCTTGTGGCGCCCGACCTCGTGCGTCTGGGACGGCACCTCGGGAGCTTGCGGTGCCGCGGCTGCCTCGGCCTCGGCTTCCGGCGCGGCGGCGTCCTCCCAGTAGGTTTCCGCCCACGGATCCTCGGTGGGCTGGCTGCGCTTCCACAGGAAGTAGACCGCCCCGGCGGCGCCGCCCAGCAGAGCCAGCGTTCCCGTCACCTTGCCCAGACCGCACTTCTTCTTGGAGCAACGCTTCTTCTTGGGGTTGTCGACCAGGGCCTTGGATGCGGAATCCTGGATGGCGTGAGCGCGGGTCTTGAGGTCGCCGTCGGATTCGCGGGCAGCCTGGGCTGCGGCGTGGGCGACCTTCTTAGCCTTGGGGATGTATTCGTTGACGGCCTTGTCCTTGGCATCGGAGGCCCGGTGGGCAGCTTCGGTAGCTACCGGGCGGATCCTTTCGGCAGCGTGTTCGACATGGGGCGTGGCCCATTCCTTGCCTTGGTGAGCGAGTTCCTGCGCCTGAGCGGCAACCTGGACGGCAAGGGGACGGATCTTTTCCGCCGCCTGCGATGCCGCGGCGCTGGCCTGGGCGGCGAGGTCCTGCGTCTGCTTGCTGGCCTTCTTGGCCTTTCCGGCCTTCTTGGATCGACAGAACATCTGCGAACCTCCTTCGTCGCGTCCTATCGGAATCAAACCTGTGCTGCTCCATTCTCGCCGATTTTGGCTCGAAATGTTAGCGGACTCGGCGCGTGGGGGAGATCTTCGGAGCGAGCGTCCGAGCATCGACGGCCCGCCGATCGCCGGGTGCGCATGGCTCGCGAAGGAATATGGGAGCGATCCGCTCGGTTCTCCGTCGCTGGAAAATCGGCGGAGAACCGAGCGCGTCGTGCTTGTAAAATGCGCGGCAGATCGCGACAAGCGCCAATTGCGGTCGAATCGGCGCGCACGCCTGTGGAAAGATAAGGGCCATGGAAGCAACACTGCATACCAACCATGGCGATATCGCCGTCGAATTGTACCCGGATCATGCCCCCGTCACGGTGGCGAACTTCGTCGAACTCGCGACGGGCAAGCGCGAGTGGACTCACCCGCAGACCGGCGAGAAGACCACCAAGCCGCTCTACGACGGCGTCGTCTTCCACCGCATCATCCCCGGATTCATGATCCAGGGAGGCGACCCGATCGGCACCGGCACCGGAGGCCCCGGCTACAACTTCGACGATGAAATCCACCCTGAGCTGAACTTCAACGAGCCCTACGTGCTGGCCATGGCCAATGCCGGCAAGCGCATGGGCAAGGGGACCAACGGGTCGCAGTTCTTCATCACCGTCGCGCCCACGGAATGGCTGCTCGGCAAGCACACGATCTTCGGCAGGGTCGTCGATGACGCCTCGAAGGCCGTCGTCGACGAGATCGCCGCGGTAGCCACCGGCCCGGGCGACCGCCCCATTGAGGACGTTGTCATCAATTCGATTACGGTCACCCAGTAGACCTGGGCATACGACAGGCGACGATGAGTACCGCGCACGATTCCGACGGGGCGGAAGAACCTCCCCGGCAAGCTCCTCCCAATCGGTTCATGCGTTTGCGAGGATCGGGACGGCCCATGCCGTATGCCACCACGGCACTCATCGTCGCCTGTGCGGCCATCGCCGTTGGTGAGCGCTTCGGTCAGGACCTTGGCTTCCGGCTGCTGTTCGTGCCGTACTTCGCGGAGGAGGAACCGTACCGCTTCCTTTCCTCCGCCTTTTTGCACGCCGGATTCTGGCACATCCTCCCGAACATGTACATGCTGTGGCTCCTGGGGAGCATCCTCGAGCCGCTGCTCGGCACGTGGCGATTTGTCAGCATCTACGTGCTGTCTGCCGTGGCCGGCAACGCGGTGGTCCTCATTACGGCCGACCGCCTTTCGTCGTCCTGGACCACCGTGACCGTGGGTGCGTCGGGTGCCGTCTTCGGCCTGCTCGGAGCGCAGCTGGTGGTCGCGCGGCTGTCCGGTTCCGACCTGACCAACCTCATGGTCGTCGTCGGGCTCAATCTGGTCATCGGTTTCATGCCCAATATGAACATCTCGTGGCAGTCGCACCTGGGCGGTTTCATCGCGGGGCTCGCGATGATGGCGGCGCTGGTGCGCACCCGTACGCTCGGCACGAGGGCGCGTCCGGTGGCCGACGGCGCAGTGCTCGCCGGCATGGCCGTGCTGATCGTAGCGCTCATTGTCTGGGGATTCCGAGGCTGACTGCGCTGCCGTGTGCCGCGGGCGCCGGGAAGCTACGGGGTGCAGGTGGCTGGGCTGCAGCGGGTGCCGCTGCGGACCGTTGGGCGCGGCCAGGAGCGGGCGCTGCGGGGCGCGGACTGCGGCAGGGCGACCAGTAGCCAGGTGGCCGGACCGGTAGCCAGGTGGCCGGCCTGCCGTGGACGCCGCTGCCAACCGTGGAGCTCCCCTCGCCATCCCGGACCCGCTCGGCGCGATTTTCGCTATATCGCGCGGAACTACACGCGTGTAACTTTTCCACAGCCTTATTCACATCTGTGGAAGCAGGCTCGCCTCGGTGAGTGCCGACCCCGTACGAGAGGCGCCGAGTCACAACGCTCAGGCGAGCACGGACGATTGACCGCGTGGCTTGCTCGGGCATGACGAGCGGCAGCAGGAGTGCAGGGTGGGTTTGCGTGCGCCCGCGAGTCGCGGCAGGCAGGGGCCGATTGACGACGTACGGCCGGCCGGCACTAGCCAGCCGAGCGGAGCACACGCCAGCCGAGCGAGCGCCCGCGGCGATCGCAGGGTCGGTGAGCGTTGTGAGCGGTGAAAGGACGGTGATATCTCCGGTCCGTCGTCCTATCGCCAACCCATCGTCATGAGGAAGCCGGCCAGCATGAGCCCGAAGCCGATGAACAGGTTGCCATTGCCCAGGTCCCTGAAGGGGAACTGGCCCTGGAAAATGTAGGCGAGGACGACGATGACCAGACCGACGATGAGTAGCGTGATCATCAGCGGTGCCCACCACCGCGGAGACTGCGGGCTCTTGAACTTGACGGCCTTCTTTGCCTTCTTTTCTTCCTCGGCCTTTTCGGCCTCGCGCTCCTTGATGTAGCGCTGCGAGCCCTTGGCGGGCTTGCCCGACTTCTTCGAGGAGGACTTGTTCTTCGCGTCCTTCGTGGAGGCGTCCTCATTCTTGGAGG
>JAUMUM010000032.1:3243-6222 GCA_030530685.1 Actinomycetaceae bacterium
GTCCCTGCCCTTCTTGGGCGAATCGTCCTTGTCCGTGGTGGAGGAGGTCTCGCGGGCCTTCGAGGAAGAGTCGTCCTTGTCCTTCATGGACGTGCCTTTCTTGGAGGACTCGACCCCGCCCTTCTCGTCGACCTTCTTCGACGACTCGTCGGAGTCGACCGTCTTTTCGTCGTCAAGCTTCTCAGACTTGGGCATTTCGTTCCTTCCGGCAAATCGATACTCAGCCAAGCCTAATCACTCGCTAGCTCAAGCGCACGCGGCCCCGGCGGAATCGCGCCAGACCCGGTGGGTGACCACGCGCCGATCGCTGGCCAGCGACGATGGCTCGCCGACCGGCTCGTCGTGGATTCCACACACGCCTCCACTGGCGATCGCAGGCATCGTGAGTCGCCCAGGCTCACCCGGGTCTTCGACTTACACCATACCTCGATACAGAATACCGAGGGTGGCTGCCGTCAAGCCTGGCCGCGTGCACATTATGCATTGTATGCAGTTTCGGGGCGTCCGCTGTTCGGGCGGTATCCACCCACAGGCCGAACGCCCGCCCACCGTAGGAGCATGGCGGGCTCGGCCCGGTCCCGGGCCAGCGTGTGTTCAGGTGCGCGGAACGGGTAAGGTTGAGCCGTTGAGGAAAGGACTTACATGGCAGGACGTCACTCGTTACCCGGGCAAGGGGGTTCCCGACAGGACCCGCCTCGGGATCGCGCTCACCAACCGCTGTCCCAGCCTTCCGCTCCCCAATCGGAAGCGGGTGGAGCGGCATCGATGTTCGACGAGTGGGCCGATGTCGAACCCGAAGCCCCCACGTCCACGCTCGCGGCCGCCGCGGGTTTTGGCATGTCGTCGAGTGCCCCTCGGACGCAGCGGCTTGCCACCGAGCAGTGGCCCACCGGCCAGCAGTTGTCTGCCGGCCAGCAGCGGTACCCCGGTGACGCCCGATCCGGTGTCGGTGTTGGCGTCTCTCACGCCGGCGCCGGCGCAGCCACCGGGGCCGCCCACGCGAACGGAGCGTACTACGGTCAGAGATCGGGCGGCCAGCAGCCGCAGTACAACGCTGCGGTGGCGGGAGGCACCCGCACGGCGGCCGTCAAGGCCAAGAAGCCGAGCCTCGTCTCGCGCCTCGCGGGCCTGCTCGGCGAACTACTCATCACCGCCGGCGCCTTCATCGGGCTGTTCATCGTGTGGCAGGTATGGTGGACGGACATCATCGCCAACCGCGCCCAGGAGGAGCAGATCACGGCCATCACCCAGGACTGGGGCGGCCACGAAGAGCAGCAGTCCGAATCCGCGCCGCCCGTCGGCCAGCCGCACACCGAAGAGCCGCCGACCATGGCGCATTCCACGGCCACGGGCAATGTCGAGGGCATCATGCGCATCCCCGCCTTCGGCGTCGACTACAAACACACCATCCAGTACGGGACCAGCCTGAAAACCGTCCTCGACAAGGGTGCCTTCGGGCACTATGAAGGCACGGCCTACCCTGGCGAAGTCGGCAACTACGCCCTGGCAGCGCACCGTCAAACGTACGGCGCGCCCATGAAGAACGTTGACAAGCTCAAGGTCGACGACTCGATCATCATCGAGACGTCCGAGGCCTACTACGTGTACAAGGTCAAGTCGTCCTATACCGTGACGCCGGACGCGATCGAGGTCGTCGCCCCCGTGCCCAACAAGCCGGGTCAGGAGCCGACCCAGCGCCTCCTGACAATCACGACGTGCCACCCGCCGTTCATCTCCGACAAGAGGTGGGTGGTTCACGCCGAGTTCGACCACTGGGTGGCGCGCTCCGAGGGCGTGCCCGAAGAACTGGTGCAGAAGTAGGAGGGAGAGCGCATGTACGCGCTGATCTGGCGCATCCTGCCAGGCCCTAAGTGGCTGAAGGCCGTGGAGAGCCTTCTGCTTCTCGTGGCCGTGATCGCAGCCCTGTTTACCTGGGTGTTCCCGTGGCTGGCGAACACCTTCCCGATCTTCGATAACACGGTGGGGTAATGGCACGTCTACTCGTCATCGACAACTACGACAGCTTCGTCTATACGATCGTCGACTACCTGAGGCTGCTCGGTGCTCAGGCCGAGGTCGTGCGCAACGACGTCGTCGACCTCGCGTCGATTCCTTCCTACGACGGCGTGCTGGTTTCGCCGGGGCCCGGGACGCCGGCCAAGGCCGGGGCGTCCATTGCCGCGATCCAGGAGTGCGCTGATTCGGGCACGCCCATGCTGGGAGTGTGCCTGGGGCATCAGGCGCTGGCCGAGCTCTACGGCGCGACGGTTTCGCATGCGCCGCAGTTGCGCCACGGCAAGACCTCGACGATCGTCCACGAGGGCGGAGGCGTCTTCGACGGCCTGCCCTCGCCTCTGGAGGTCACGCGGTACCACTCGCTGGCCGTCGAGCCACAGACGATCAGCGCCGAGCTCAACGTCACGGCGAGCACGGCCGACGGCGTCGTCATGGCGCTCGAGCACGCTCGACTGCCGCTGTGGGGCGTGCAGTTCCACCCGGAGTCGGTCATGACCGAGGGCGGACATCGCATGCTCGCCAACTGGCTGGCCATGTGCGGCCAGGACGACGCGATCCAGCAGGCCGAGGGCAAGGCGCCCCTCGTCAGCCGGTAGATCCAGGGCGCGGAGGGCAAGGCCGCGTTCGTGCGGTCGTGGCTGCGGCCGGCAGGTTTCGTCAGGTTGACTTCTCCACTGCGGCGCGCGGCCGGGGCTGCGGCACGTGATACCCGGATGTGTTGGTGCCCGTCGTAACTGTGCCAGCGCGGCCGGGACTGCGGCGTGCGCATCGGCGTGACTGGCCTGGCACGCCGGGAACGGGCGAGCGTCCGGGATGCTCGCCAACCGGCGCGGACACGGACCGGGCCTACGGCAACGCCGGAAAGACCACCGGGCTGCGGGAGCAGACGAAGAACAGCAGTGTGGCCCGGCGAACCGGGCCACACGATCGGCTAGATTTCAGCCATCAGCCCTCAGCCAGCAG
>JAUMUM010000019.1 GCA_030530685.1 Actinomycetaceae bacterium
TCAGTGTTGGCGAGCGGAGAGCTCGGCCAGGAGCTCGGCCAGCAGGTCCAACCCGGGCTGCGCGGCCAGATGCGACGAGGAAAGATCGTGCCACGCCGCCAGCGCACTGTTCTCGCGCTCGGCGATGAACTGCTCGTGCCGGCGCCGCGCACCGCTCGCCTCGACGATGTCCTGGATGCGACCGGGATCGTCCGGGCCGAGCTCGCCTCCCAGGCGCGAGACAAGCCAGGAGGCGTCGCGGTCGCTGGCCGACTCGAGCGTCAGTGCCAGGAGTACGGTCCTCTTGCCTTCGGCGATATCACCGCATTGGGGCTTGCCGGTGACGCCGGCATCGCCGAATATGCCGAGGTCGTCGTCGCGAAGCTGGAAGGCCTCGCCGAGCGGCTTGCCGATGGCCTCCAGCGCCGAACGCAGCTCCGGGCTCCCTCCACCCAGGTGCGAGCCGATCGCCAGCGGGCAGACCACGGAGTAGCGGGCGCTCTTGTGGGTGATGACGGACAGGGCGCCGGTGATCGCGTCGGAGCGCGGGGGCATGTGCTCGGCGCGCACATCGAGGAACTGACCGAAAGCCACCTCGCTCGTCATCCTCGTGAACTCGAGCAGCGCGTCGCCGGTCGGGTGGCCGAGCGTGAGGCTGGCCTGCTCGCAGGCGCGGGCGCATACCTCCATGGATAGGGACAGGAGAAGGTCGCCCAGAAGGATCGCCCCGGCGGAACCGAATTCGTGCGGGTCGCCCGGGCGCCGCTGGGACTGGTGAGCCACGGCTAGGGCGAGGTGAGCAGCCGGCCGGCCACGGCGCGTGGGCGAGTGGTCGATGAGATCGTCGTGGACGAGGGCGGAGGCCTGGTAGAGCTCGAGCGCAGCCCCGGCCGTCGTTGCCGGCGTGAGGTCCGCTGCGCCGGTGGCCAGGTAGGCGGCTGCCAGCAGGGCAGCGCGCGTGCGTTTTCCCGACTCCATGAGCGAGAGCGCGGGGGCGAGCATCTCGGCGAAGGGCTCGCCGTCGCCCGGCAGATTCGCGATCCACGATGCCCCGTCGAGTTCGCGCCTGACCTGTTCCGACACATCGGCGCGGATCGCGCCAAGGGACGCTGAGTTCATGCGCCCAGCTTATCGACCTCTATTGCCACGGTCAGTGGCAGTCATGCCCGATGGCCGTCGACGCGCTGGCCTACGGGCACGCTCCGGCCAACGGTCGCTCCGGATTGGTGTCGGGGTCTTTGGATCCGCAGGCCCGGCTCGGCCAACGGGGCGCTGCTACAAGGCGGAGGAGAAAACTTCAGGGTGGTGGCGAAAGCTCGGTCCACAGGCCGGCGGCGGGTGATTCGCATCCACATGGGTACGCACGGGCAGCCGGGAGGTTGACCGGCCGCGGTGGGATGGGCGCATGATCACTTTGCGCACCCCAGAAGAGACGCTCGTCGTCGTTCCCCACATCATCGGCTACATGCCCTCGCGCCGCCTCGTCCTGTGCGGCCTCGACCAGCACGGCACGGACGCCGCCGGCGAACGCGCGTGCATTGGCCCCATCGTGACCGTCGACTACCGCGAAGACGGCCTGGCCGACGATCACGGCCGTCTCGTGTCCGACGTCGTCAGACGGCACGGGGTCACCAAGGCCGTCATCGTCCTCTACTGCGATGACCTCGACGAGCTCGACGGACACATGCGCCGACGACTCGCCGAGCTGCACGCCGCCGCGGCCCGGGCAATGGCCCCGGTCGGCAGCGGCTTTCTTGCCACCTTCGCCGCCGACGGTACGCGGTTCACGAGAATCGACGGGGACGACGGCGCCGTTCGCAGTCTGCGAGAGCTCGACTCCAGTGAGGCGGCCGCCCACCTCGTCTACGAGGGCAGCGCGCCACTTCCCTCCCGGCCGGCAGCCGACATCCAGCCCAAGCCCGAGGCACTGCGCGAGCAGGCGCGGCTGGCCGCCAGGCGCATCGAGGATTGGCCGCTGGCGCTGGAAGACGAATTGGCGCTCATGGACCTGCTCGTCACTGCACGGACTGGCGGCGCTGTGGCCAGCCTTCCCGGCGCGGCGTCGCTGGCCTGCCCGCGGTCCGACGGGCCCGAAGGGACGCAAGCGCGCCGCTCGGGCGAGCTGCGGGTGACCGCCTTTGCCCCGCATGCCCTGGGCGAGCCCGCCGGTGCCCCGGCTGCCCTGAGCCCGCCGGACGAGGCTTCCGGCGAGGCCGCCGAGCCGGCACGAGACGAGGCTGAGGACTGGGCACGCCTGTGCGGCATGGCCAGCCACGCGCTGACGGACACCGAGGTCCGAGACCGTGTCCTGCTCTACGGAATAGATCCTGGCGTGTGCCTTCCGCTCCTGTCGCTCAGTCAGCAGGATGTCGCCGACGGCCTAGCCGCCGCGACCGAATGCGCACCCGACATCGACCGGCTCCGCTCGATGTGCGCCCTGCTCGAGGAAATCGCCTCCTACCGTGCGCCGGGCGAACACGCGGCCCTGGCGGCGGCCGGATATCTCCACTGGTGGTCGTGCTCCAATACGATGGCCGCGCATCGGGCGCTGTCGGCGGTCAAACTTGAGCCGGGCTACCCCCTGGCGGACCTGCTACTCGACGTCGTCAATAGCGGAATCATGGCCCCGTGGTACGAAAGGCGCAAGGAATGCGACGGACAAGTGGCCGAGCACCGGCCCGGACGGGTGGCCTAGGCGCGTTGAGAAAGTCGGTGGAGATTGGGCGGTGGTCGGCGTGGATGTCTGGCGGAGTGGGAGGTCACGGCACCCACTTAGAATGCTTTTACAATAACGATGCCCAAGCTAGACTTTTGGCGTGCGCCACAGGTGGTTGGAGGGACACAGGCGTCCGGTGGTGCTTGGGTACGCCGCATGAGTCGATACGAGGAGAGTCCATGGAAGGTCTGCTATCAACAGCGCTCGAATCCACCCACATCGGTCTTGGCGCGAAAATGACGCCCTTCGGGGGCTGGAACATGCCTCTGAGGTACACCTCCGACCGCGAAGAACACGAAGCAGTTCGCACCGATGTCGGCAAGTTCGACCTCTCGCACATGGGGCAGGTCGAGATCGAAGGCCCGCAGGCCGCCGCCGTCCTCGACTACTCCCTGTGCATCCGCCCCTCGAAGATGACGCTCGGGCGCGCCCGCTACTCGATGATCCTCACGGCCGAGGGCGGAATCATCGACGATCTCATCGTCTACCGCCTGGGCGACGAGCGCTTCCTCGCGGTCCCCAATGCCGCCAACCGCACGGTCGTCGTCGACGAGCTGACGGCTCGAGGCCGGGCGTGGTGCGCCGCCACCGGTGCGTCCGAGGAGCACTCCATCACGGACCGCACGCTCGAAAGGTCGATCATCGCTGTCCAGGGCCCGCGTTCCTTGGAAAAGGTCGCGGCGCTTCTCGAAGGAGAGGATGCACAGCGGCTGCGGGAGCTCGGGTACTACCGCGCCCTGGAGGTCGAGATCGGCGGGGTCATGGCCGTCGTCGCGCGCACCGGGTACACGGGCGAGACCGGCTACGAGATCATGCTTCCGGCGTCTGCGGCCACCGAGGTGTGGGAGAGGGTCGACGCCAAGCCCTGCGGACTCTCGTCTCGCGACACCCTCAGGCTGGAGGCGGGCATGCCGCTGTACGGCAACGAGCTCGGCTTGGACGTCACGCCGGTGGAGACGGGGGCGGCCAGGCTCGTCGGCCCGCACGAGTTCGTCGGCAGCCAGGCGCTGGCGCAGCGCGAGCAGGCGTGGGACCTGTACGGGCTCGTCGGCGAGGGCAGACGGGCCTCGCGCGCGGGCAACGCCGTGTTCGTTGACGGCCAAGAGTCCGGCGTGATCACCTCGGGTGTGCTGTCACCCTCGCTCGGATACCCCGTGGCCCTGGCGCGTCTGAAGCCCGGGATCGACGTGGGCGCTGAGGTCGAGGTGGACGTGCGCGGCACCCGGCAGCCCATGCGCGTCGTCGAACTGCCCTTCTACTCGCGCCCGAAGTCCTAAGCTGGTGCCACTGGTACCACTGGCGCCGAAGTTCCGAATAGACCGAGTCGGCCGCCGGCCGATGGCAATTCCCATATCAACGAAGAGGATCCGTACATGTCATACCCCAACGATCGCAAGTACACGGAAGACCACGAGTGGATCACGTCCGATTCGCCCGCGCGCGTAGGCATCACGGAGTTCGCTGCCAATGCCCTGGACGAGGCCGTCTACATTGACCTGCCCGACGTCGGGGACGAGGTCACCGCTGGCGAAGCATGCGGGGAAATCGAATCGGTCAAGTCGGTCTCCGACCTCGTTGCCCCCGCTTCCGGGACGGTCACGGCCATCAATGAGGAAGCCGTTGATGACCCCAAGAAGGTGACCGACGATCCGCATAGCACGTGGCTCTACGAAGTCGAGGTCTCGCAGCTTCCCGATCTTCTGGACGCTCAGGCCTACGAGGCCATAGCCAAGGAGCAGTGATGGTCGGCTTCGTAGAGCGTCACGTGGGGACGCTGGGCGAGGACCGTAAGACGATGCTCCGCGTCATTGGCGCCGAGAGCATTGACGACCTCCTATCCGAGGCGATACCGCTGGAACTGGCCGAAGTTTCGGGCCTGCCGGAACCTGCCAGCGAGGAGGAAGTCAACGCGCAACTTGCCCGCATCGCGGCGTCCAACACGGTCCGAACGTCAATGATCGGGCAGGGCTTCTACGATACGGTCGTTCCTGCCGCCATCCTCAGGAATATCTTCGAAAATCCGTCCTGGTACACGGCGTACACTCCCTACCAACCCGAAATCTCGCAGGGGCGCCTGGAGGCGCTCGTCAATTTCCAGACAATGGTCTGCGACCTGACGGGAATGGAAGTTGCGGGTGCCTCGCTTCTCGACGAAAGTTCCGCTGCGGCCGAGGCGGTCATGCTGGCCGTGCGCGGCGCCAAGAAGTCCACGCGGGTGGCCGTCGACCGGGATGTCTTCGAGCAGACGAAGGCCGTCATTGAGACGCGGGCAAAGGCGACCGGCATCGAGATCGTTCCCGTCGATGTCACCCAGGACCTCGACCTGACGGGGTGTGCCGGCCTCGTCGTGCAGTACCCTGCGGCATCGGGCGCGGTGCTCGATGTCAAGGACGGAGAGCGCCTGGCGCGGGCCATTCACGACGAGGGTGGCGCCCTCATCGTCATCGCCGATCTGCTCGCGTGCGCGATGCTCGTTCCTCCCGGGGAATTCGGTGCGGACATCGTCGCCGGTTCGGCGCAGCGGCTCGGCCAGCCAATGGGCGCCGGGGGGCCGCATGCGGGGTACATCGCGTCGACGGAGAAGAGGCAGCGCCACCTCCCCGGGCGGCTCGTGGGCGTCTCCCGCGACGCGGAGGGCAATCCCGCCTACCGGCTCGCGCTCCAGACTCGCGAGCAGCACATCCGCAGGGAGAAGGCCACGTCCAACATCTGCACGGCTCAGTCGCTGCTGGCCATCATGGCCTCCATGTACGCCGTCTACCACGGTCCGGAGGGCCTGCGCGCCATTGCCGACCGAGTGCACGGCCACGCCAAGGCGATCGCGAAGGGCCTGGGTGCGGCGGGCATTGTCGCGGCGCGGTCCCCGTTCTTCGACACGCTGAACATCGAGCTGCCCGGTGCCGCGAAGGCTGCGAGCTCGGCGCTCCTGGAGGCGAACATCACCTCCTTCGTCGCCGACGACGACACGCTGCGACTGTCCTGCGACGAGCTCACGGACGAGGCGACGGTTACCGCCGTCATCAATGCGATCACGTCGACCAGCGGCGCGGCGGCTGGCACCGTCGAGTTTGCCGACCTGCCGGAAGCGTCGCTGCGCACGAGTGACTTCCTCACGCACGAGACCTTCCACAGTTACCGGACGGAGACCCAGCTCATGCGCTATATGCGCGAGCTGGCCGCCAAGGACTACGCGCTCGACCGGGGGATGATCCCGCTGGGCTCGTGCACGATGAAGCTCAACTCGGCCGCCGAGATGCTGGCCGTCTCGCTACCGGGCTTCGCCCGCATCCACCCCTTCGCGCCAGAGTCGGACCTCGCGGGCTATAGGGAGCTCATCGCAGACCTGACATCGTGGCTGACCTCCATCACGGGCTACGACGCCGTGAGCGTCCAGCCCAATGCGGGAAGCCAGGGTGAATTCGCCGGACTGTTGGCGATCCGCTCCTATCACCTCTCGCGTGGCCAGGCCGAGCGCGACGTGTGCCTCATCCCGGCCTCGGCCCACGGCACGAACGCGGCTTCGGCGGTTCTGGCCGGTTTCAAGGTCGTGGTGGTGGCCACGGCGCAGGACGGCTCGACGGACATGGACAGCCTGAAGGCGTGCATCGCCAAGCACGAGGGGCGCATCGGCGCCCTCATGATCACCTACCCTTCGACCCATGGGACCTTCGAACCCAATGTCCGGGAGGTGACCGATGCCGTCCACGCCGCCGGCGGGCAGGTCTACATCGACGGCGCCAACCTCAACGCCATGGTGGGCTACGCCAGGCCGGGCGACGTCGGCGGAGACGTCTCCCACCTCAATCTCCACAAGACCTTCGCCATCCCGCACGGCGGCGGAGGCCCGGGCGTGGGGCCCGTCTGCGTCAAGGAGCATCTGGCCGATTTTCTGCCGGGCGAGACCAACCAGGTCGCGGCAGCACCGTGGGGATCGGCCAGCATCCTGCCCATCACGTGGGCCTACATCCGCCTGCTCGGGCTCGAGGGCCTGAAGGCCGCCACAGCCGGCGCCATACTTGCCGCCAATTACGTGGCCGACCGGCTCGAGCCGACCATCCCCGTGCTCTATCGGGGACCGGGCAACCACGTGGGGCACGAGTGCATCCTCGACACGAGGGTCCTCAAGGAGTACGGAATCTCGGTGGACGACGTCGCCAAGCGACTCATCGACTACGGGTTCCACGCGCCGACCATGAGCTTCCCGGTCGCGGGCACGCTCATGGTCGAGCCGACCGAATCGGAGGATCTGGGCGAAGTCGAGCGCTTCTGCCAGGCGATCGAGTCCATCGTTGCCGAGGCGAAGGCCGTGGGTGAGGGAGTGTGGCCGGCCGACGACAACCCGCTGGTCAACGCACCGCACACGGCGGAATGCCTCATCGCCGACGACTGGCAGCATCCGTACTCGCGCGAGCAGGCCGCCTATCCCGGCGCCGCCGCCGCACGCCGGGCGGGAGCTGACCCGCGCCTTGTCAGAAGGCTCATCGATTCGAAGTACTGGTCGCCGGTGCGCCGAATCGATGGCCCGTGGGGCGATAGGAACTTCGTGTGCACGTGCCCGCCGCTCGACGCCTACGACGCCTGAATGGCCCGTCCCGAGAACTGAGTCACAGCCCCGGGTTTCGGGAATGAAACCCGGGGCTTGCTCGTTGACACCAACATCTTGAACTATGCCCAAAATCGTTTGGGCCCCGCAGTGTCGAACATTTTCAAGCCGAAAGGTCCCACGTGGCAACCAAGTCCGCAGGAGCAACCGCAATCGATACCCCCGAAGCGAAGACCAAGTCCGGCCGCTCGTCCGCCGGCGCGAAAACACAGAAGAAGACACCCGCAAAGAAGAAGTCGGCGGCCAAGGCTGCCCGGGGAGCCGCCGGCGAGGACACCACCGTTGGCGCTGCCAAGGCCGCGCAGTCCGAGAAGACCTCCGAGCAGGCGGCCAAGACCGCCGAGAAGAGCGAGGTCGATACCCTCGAAGATTCGCATGCCGCGGGCGAGGTCGACATCGACGAGGACGGCATTGACGAGGACGGCGAACTCGATCTGGACGATGACGATTCCGACGAGGACGACGACGAGGACGGGGATGAGGAGGACACCGAGGATTCGGACGGCGCCTCGACCGGCGAGACCGGTGACGATGCGGCGGATCTGGTCAAGGACGGCGTTCCGGTTCAGGGGCGCAATAGGCTCCTGACGGAGGACGCCATTGGCTCGTCGAAGGGCGCCTTCACCATGAAGGACTCCGATGAGTCGGACGAGCCGGCCGTGCGCGTCCACGTTGCCGGGGCAACGGCCGATCCGGTCAAGGACTACCTCAAGCAGATCGGCAAGGTTCCCCTGCTCAATGCCGAGGAGGAGGTCGACCTGGCCAAGCGCATCGAGGCAGGCCTCTTTGCCGAGCACATCCTCAAGGGTGGCTCGCTCGATCCGGAGAAGGATCGCATGTACATGCGCGAACTCAAGCTCATCGCGCGTGATGGCCAGCAGGCCAAGAACCACCTGCTGGAGGCCAACCTGCGCCTGGTCGTCTCCCTGGCCAAGCGCTACACGGGCCGCGGCATGCTCTTCCTCGACCTGATCCAAGAGGGCAACCTCGGCCTCGTGCGGGCCGTCGAGAAGTTCGACTACTCCAAGGGCTACAAGTTCTCGACCTACGCGACATGGTGGATCCGCCAGGCGATTACTCGCGCCATGGCCGACCAGGCGCGCACGATCCGCATTCCCGTCCACATGGTCGAGGTCATCAACAAGCTGGCCCGAGTCCAGCGTCAGATGCTCCAGGACCTCGGCCGCGAGCCGACGACGACGGAACTCGCCCACGAGCTCGACATGACCGAGGAAAAGGTCGTCGAGGTGCAGAAGTACGGCCGCGAGCCGATATCGCTGCACACGCCCCTGGGCGAGGACGGCGACTCCGAGTTCGGCGATCTCATCGAGGACTCCGAGGCCGTGGTCCCGGCCGATGCGGTTGGCTTCACGCTGCTGCAAGAGCAGCTGCGCCAGGTGCTCGACACGCTTTCGGAGAGGGAAGCCGGGGTCGTCTCCATGCGCTTCGGCCTGACCGACGGCCAGACGAAGACGCTCGACGAAATCGGCAAGGTCTACGGGGTCACGCGCGAGCGCATCCGCCAGATCGAGTCGAAGACGATGTCGAAGCTGCGCCATCCTTCGCGCAGCCAGGTCCTGCGCGACTACCTCGACTGACGGCCGGGCCGGGCGCGCCCATGGTGGGACCGGGCACGCCCATGGGGGCTGGCCAATTGCGCTGCGGGCGGCTGGCCGCACCTGGCCTCTGGTCCGTGCCTCGGCCGCCGGGTGGCAGCCTGTGTCTTGATCAGCGGGTCAGGCACCTCGGCCGTCTGCGGAGCCCGTGCCCGGCCCACGGGACCGCGGTCCGTGCCCGGCTGTTGCCAGGCGATACCCCGTGCCTGCGCGACGGCAAATTGCATGCGTCGGTGCGCGTCCCTGGCGTCACTTCGAGGAAAAGCTCGGCCAGGCCAGGTCTGCGGCGACGGCGGCGGCCCCGGTCCAGCTCGCCGGCAGCGTCGTCGTTCCCCGGCGGGAGATGGCGCGCTCGGTGTAGCGCTCGCCCCGTGCCTCGCGCACGAGGTAGTGGCGCAGAAGGCGCGCGGCGGTCCAGGCGTCGGCCAGGGCCCGGTGGTGCGTGGGCGTGTCGATGCCGGCGCGCCGGGCTGCCGCGGTCAGGCTGTGGCGACCGGGCGGCAGGTAGATCTTCGATAGCTCCAGGGTGCAGGCGGTGGCGCGGGCCGGGATGGCAAAGTCCAGGCCCGAGCGAGCGTAGGCGGCGTTGAGGAAGCCGACGTCGAAGTGCGCATTGTGAGCGACGACGGCGCGCCCGAGCATGAGCTCGGTGATTTTCGGCAAGAGCTGACCGATCGACGGTGCCAGGGCAACGTCCTCGTCGGTCAGGCCGTGGACGAAGGACGCCGCGACGGGTCGCCCGGGATTGACGAGGCTGGACCACTCGCCTTCGGCCGCGCCGTTATCGCCCAGCGTCACGATGGCGACTTCGACGATGCGGTCGGTGCGCGGGCTGAGCCCGGTCGTCTCCACGTCCAGCACGGCGAAGCCCATGTTCCCCTACTTCCTCGACTCGCGGGCACCACGTGCGGCGCCCGGCCGGAGCCACAGCCTACGGCAGCTCGGCAATCCGTCAAAACGACGGCGTGCCCCGCTTCGCCGTCGCCCGCAACCAATCCGTGTGATCTTCGCGGCCTGCCGGCCGGTGGGCATCCGCGCCCTCGCGGGTCTGGCAGGAGGTCGTTTCCGCCCGAGGTGAACGGCGTGGACGCCTCGGGAATGGCGCGCCGCTTTCGTGCTTTGATATATGCGTGAGTACATCAGTGAACGAAGAGCTCGACATGACGACACTCGACCGCTGCGATGCCTGCGGTGCACAGGCATACGTTCGCGTGGTGATGCCCTACGGGCAGCTTCTGTTCTGCGGCCATCATGCCAATGCCCACCTGGAAAAGCTTTCGGCGACGGCTCTGTCAGTTCAGGATCAGCGTTCCCGCATTAACTCCGGCTCGATCTGAGCCGACTGACAGACGAGTCACACGACAACCTGCCGCCGCGGTCCGTCGCGGCGGCTCGCCACGTGTGCCGGTCTTGATCTTCCGCCCGGTGCTCACCAGTCGAAGCCGTGTTCGAAGCGCGCTTAGGGTGGCCGCGTGGATAAAAGAGTGACGAACAGCAGCATGCCGCGCGGAAAAAACGTCGGTGACAGCGTTTACCATGGCTGGGTGACGACACGCGAAGCATACAGCGCACGACACCTCCAGGTCCTCGAGGGGCTCGAAGCAGTGCGCAAACGGCCGGGCATGTACATCGGGTCCACGGATTCACGCGGGCTCATGCACTGCCTGTGGGAGATCATCGACAATTCCGTCGACGAAGCCCTCGAAGGCTACGCGAAGAACATCGAGGTCCACCTGCACGCCGATGGCTCGGTTGAGGTGCGCGACGACGGCCGTGGCGTGCCCGTGGACGAGGTCCCGGGCGTCGGCCTGACCGGCGTCGAGGTCGTCTACACGAAGCTGCACGCCGGCGGCAAATTCGGCGGCAGTTCCTACTCTTCCTCGGGAGGCCTGCACGGGGTCGGTGCCTCCGTTGTCAACGCCCTCTCGCAGCGCCTGGACGTGCAGGTCGACCGCGACGGCCACACCCATCAGATGCAGTTCCACCGCGGCGAACCCGGCCGCTTCGACGACGGTGGCGGGCAGCCGTCTCCCGCGAGCCTCTTCACGCCATTCACGCAGTCCTCGACGCTCGACCGGATCGGCAAGGTCGCCAAGAAGCGTACGGGCACGCGCGTGCGCTACTGGGCCGATCCCCAGATCTTCCTCGAGGACGCCGAATTCTCCTACGAGGAACTCGTGGCGCGGGCCCGCCAGACGGCCTTCCTCGTGCCCGGCCTGTCCCTGTCCGTCATCGACGACCGGCGCCTGGCCGGCACGCCCGGCGCCGAATCCACGAGCGTGGAAACCTTCCGCTTCGACGGCGGGACGGTCGACTTCGTCGACTTCCTGGCCAAGGACCCTGCCGTCACGGCGACCATGCGCCTGACGGGCGAGGGCACGTTCGCCGAGAACGTCCAAGTCCTCGATAAGAAAACAGGCCACATGGTCTCCCGCGAGGTCGAGCGCTCGGCCAAGGTGGATGTGGCCCTGCGGTGGGGCAAAGATTACGAGAGCCGGGTCGAGTCCTTCGTCAACATCATTCGCACGCCCGGGGGAGGAACGCACCAGGCCGGGTTCGAGCAGGCGTTGCTCAAGGTCGCCCGGACGCTCATTGGCAACAACGGGCGCAGGCTCAAGGTCGGGGCGAAGGATCCCCGCATTGAAAAGGACGACGTGCTCGCCGGCCTCACGGCCGTCGTGACCGTCAGTTTCCCCGAGCCGCAATTCGAGGGCCAGACAAAGGAAATCCTCGGCACGGCGGCCATCCGGTCCATCGTCGCGGGCGTCGTCGAAAGGGAGCTGACCGAGATCCTTGGGTCGAATAAACGCGACCAGAAGATCGAAACCACGCGCCTGCTCGAAAAAATCGTCGCCGAAATGCGAGCCCGCGTCACGGCGCGCATGCACAAGGAAATCTCCCGGCGCAAGAACGCCCTCGAAGCCTCGAGCCTGCCCTCGAAGCTCGCGGACTGCCGCAGTGAGAACGTTGCGGAAACCGAATTGTTCATCGTCGAGGGGGACTCGGCCCTGGGGACCGCCAAGCTGGCGCGCTCTAGCGAGTTCCAGGCGCTGCTTCCCATCCGCGGCAAGATCCTCAACGTGCAGAAGGCCTCCGCGGGTGACATCCTGAAGAATCAGGAGGTGGCCTCGATCATCCAGGTTGTCGGTGCCGGTAGCGGCCGAACCTTCGATGTTGATGCCGCCCGCTACGGCAAGGTCATCATGATGACCGACGCCGACGTCGATGGCGCTCACATCCGCACGCTCCTGCTGACGCTGTTCTTCCGGTACATGCGCCCGCTGGTGGAGGCCGGGCGGGTCTTCGCGGCTGTGCCGCCACTGCACCGCATCGAGGTGACGGGCAAGAAGCGCCGATACATCTACACCTACACCGAGCCGGAGCTGTATGCCGAGTTGCACAAGCTGGAGAAGGCCGGCAAAAAGTACAAGGAACCCATCCAGCGCTACAAGGGCCTGGGGGAGATGGACGCTTACCAGCTCGCCGAGACGACGATGGATCCCGACAAGCGAACGTTGCGTCGCATTCGGATGGCCGACGAGCCCGCGCTCCTCGAAGCCGAATCGGTGTTCGAGCTGCTCATGGGCAACGACGTCGCCCCCCGCAGGGACTTCATCGTCGAGGGAGCGGCTTCGGTGGACCGTGAACGGATTGACGCCTAACCTGGAACACATGGCCTGGAGTGAGTTGGGACCCGCCCACGTGGGCGAGATTATGACGCTCATCGGCGCCATTGAAACCGCCGATGGGTCGCTCCTTCGCACCAGCGCCGAGGAGGTCGAAGGTTTTTTCGACCCAGCTCTGAAGTGGAGGGCCATCGGCATGTTCGGGACGGATGGCAGCCTGCTGGCCTTCGGGCTGGCACGGATGGCTCCCTCCGACGGCGAGGTCAGGCTCTACGGCGGCGTTCACCCGCACGCCAGGGGCGAGGGCATCGGGCGGTTGCTCGCCTCCCAGCAGCTGAAGGCAGCTCGCGAGATCGGCGGCAAGAGCGCGGTCGTCCACGTCGACCATCGCAACCTCGAGCTGGCCAAGCTCCTCGAACGCGAGGGCTTCGAACTGTCCCATAGCTACGTCCAGCTGCGGCGAAGCCTGGACATGGACGACGAGGACATTCCCAATCCGGCCTACATACGGCTCACCCCGCTGACGGCGAACTACGATGCCGACGTCGTCCGGCGCCACAATGCGATTCAGGTCCAGGCTGGTGGGGCGCCCATGGCGCGCGAGGTGTGGACGGCCGAGCACGCCTTCATCGACCGCGACTGGAGCTTTGTCGCACTCGACGTCAGGGGCGACCGGCCCCGCGTGGCCGCCTACATCGTGTGCGAGCGTTACGAGCAGGACTGGCACGCGCTGGGCTGGTCGGAGGGCTATATCGCCGAGGTCGCGCTCGGTGACGAATGGCGCGGCTTGCGCCTCATCTCGCTGCTGCTCGGCTGTTCAATGGACGCCTTCCGCAAGTCGGGCGTCGCCTATGCCGGGATCGATATATCCGAGGACAACTACCTGCTGAGCACATTCGAGGACTACGGTTTCGAGACGATCGGGCGCGCCCGAGTCTATATTGCGGATGTTGGCAAGTAAGGCTCGGCGCGCCGACGGCCGTGCCGGTTTGACCTCGCCGACGGCCGGTGGGGCGTGCCAGCTAGACCCGGCCGCCGGCCGGCCCGGCTAGGTCCCGACCCTGCTAGCCTGGCCCCAGCTAGCCCAGCACGGCAACGGGGGCTGTCAGGGCGTGCCCGGAGGCATCGCGGCGCTCGTCGGGCTCGGGTAGGTCGACGGCCTGACCGCCGGCGCCGGCGGCTCGCGGGAAGGGACTCACGCAGGCCAGCCGCAGGCAGTCCTCGCCACGCAGGAAGCGCTGGGCACGCACGCCCGCTGTTGCCCTGCCCTTGATGGGGAAGCGGTCGAGCGGCGTGACCTTCGCCGTCCCGGCCATAGTCGGCTCGATCGCGTCGCTGGACCCGGCGACCGTGGCCACGACGTTGCTTGCGACGTCGTCGGGAGAGACGATTCCCAGGGCGATGACCTCGGCGCCGTCGGCCAGCCGTATGCCGGCCACACCGCGCCCTGCCCGCCCCTGCGGCCGCACCACCGACGCCTCGAAGCGCAGGAGCTGCGCGGCCGAGGAGACGAGCACGATCTGATCCGAGTCGTCGCAGTGCCCGGCCGCCACGACGCTGTCGCCTTCCTCCAGGCCGATGACGTCCCACGCCTGCTTTGACGGGTGCGACGCGCCGAGCCGCTTGATCCTGCCGTGCCCGGTCGCTAGGGCCAGCGGGGCGGCCTCTGGCGATAGGTCGGCCAGGGCGACGGCCCGTTCGCCGTCGTCGAGCCGCACGAGTTCCGCCAGGGGAGTGCCGCTGGCCACGCTAGGCCCGGCGACGGTGGGGATGTCGAGCACGTCGAGCCTGACGAGGCGCCCGCGGCTCGTGACGACGCCGACCTGGCCGCGTGCCGTGGCGGGAACCATGGACGCGACCGCGTCGTGCGGCGCCCGGGGGCCGTCGCGCCGAGGCCGGCCGGCATCGGCTGTCCGTCCGACCAGCCCCGTGCCGGACAGGAGCACCCAGCAGGGGTCGTCGGAGACCTCGAGGGGGACGTCCGCCTGCGAGCTGGCTTCGGATCCGTCGGCCTCCAAGAGCACGGTGCGGCGGGGCGTGCCGAACTGCTTGGCGACGTCGGCGAGCTCGCTGGAGACGAGGGCCCGTAGGCGCTGCTGCGAGCCGAGGATGTCCTCAAGCTCGGCGATGAGGGCGACGAGTTCGGCCTTGCGCTCCTCCAACTCTAAGACGGAATACTTCGTCAGCCGGCGCAGCCTGAGCTCGAGGATGTACTCGGCCTGTTCCTGCGAAAGATCGAAGATCTGGCACAGGCGCTGCTTGGCGGCGGACGAGTCGTCCGAGGAGCGGATGACGGCGATGACCTCGTCGATATTGACGACGGCGATGAGCAGCCCCTCGACCAGGTGCAACTCCGTGTGAGCCTTGTTCAGCCGGAATTGGCTCCGCCTGCGCGTGACGCTCACGCGGTGCTCGACGAAGACGCGCAGCAGGTCGACCAGCCCGAGCGTGCGCGGCTGGCCGTCGACCAGCGCCACGTTGTTGATGCCGAAGGAGTCCTCCAGAGGCGTGTGGCGGTAGAGCTGGAGGAGGACGGCCTCGGGGTTGAAGCCGCTCTTGATCTCGATGACGAGCCGCATCCCGTGGTGCCGATCGGTGAGATTCTGGACGCCGGTCACGCCCTGGATCTTCTTGTTGCCGATGGCGTCCTTGAGGCGTTCGATGATCTTTTCGGGGCCGACGAGGTAGGGCAGCTCGGTGAAGACGATGCCCTTCTTGCGCGCCGTGACATTTTCGATGTGGGCCGTGGCGCGCGTCTTGAAGATGCCGCGCCCGGTTTCGTAGGCCTCCCGAATGCCGTCCAGGCCGACGATCTTCCCGCCTTCGGGAAGGTCCGGCCCCGGGATGAGGCGCATGATGTCATCGAGGCTCGCGTCCGGATGTTCGAGCAGGTGCCGCGCGCCGGCGACGACTTCCGTGAGGTTATGCGGGGGCATATTCGTCGCCATGCCCACGGCGATGCCGGACGAGCCGTTGACGAGGAGATTCGGGATGGCCGCCGGTAGGACCGATGGCTGGTCGAGTGTGTTGTCGTAGTTGGGCACCATGTCGATGACGTCCTCGTCGAGGGACGCCGTCATGGCCAGGGCGGCCGGGGCGAGCCGGGCCTCGGTGTAGCGCGAGGCGGCCGGGCCATCGTCGAGCGAGCCGAAGTTACCGTGCCCATCGACCAGTGGCAGGCGCATCGTGAACGGCTGCGTCATGCGGACCATGGCGTCGTAGATCGCGGTGTCGCCGTGCGGGTGCAGGCGTCCCATGACGTCGCCGACGACGCGCGAGGACTTGACGTGAGCTTTGTCCGGGCGCAGGCCCATCTGGTCCATTTGGAAGAGGATGCGGCGCTGGACCGGCTTGAGGCCGTCGCGCGCGTCGGGAAGGGCCCGCGCGTAGATCACCGAGTAGGAGTACTCGAGGAAGGAGTTACGCATTTCCGAGGCAACGTCGATGTCGACGATGTGTTCCTGTGCGGGTTCCTTTGCCTGTGACGACTTTCGCATGCGAACAAGTATTCCTTTTCGAAGCCTCGAAACTGACCAGTGACGCCGTGATATTACCGACTTTCTCACCGGGCGCCACCCGCATTCGACCCTCGATGGACGAGTGACGAAGGACTGGCGGCAGTCCGGGTAGGGGCGGTAATAAAGGCCGCCAGCAGGAGCTGCGGCGCGCTCGAGCCACGCCGCCGGCCGGTGTGTGCGCGGCCGGGGCACAGGTGAGACAATCGGGCGGTGACCAATCGATACGCCGAACTCGTGAGCGAACTCGAAAAGAACGCGGCCATCGCCGACGACCTCGAATCCATCCTCGCAGCGCGCGGGGCCGTGAGGGCTTACTTCGTCCGTCCGCAGACCCTGTTTGATCGGGACTCCGTCTTCGACTCCGTGACGTGCTACGTCGTCACGGACAGGGAGATCATCATCGCTTTCTCCGAGGTCTCCTACGAGTTCAACGCCGAAGGCGAACTGCTCACGAGCGTCCAGGTGGTGAGTTTGCAGTCGATCACCGACTTCCAGGTGCTGCGCCGACGCGGCCTGAAGGGACCCGACGAGGGCGCGCTCACGGCCGTCGCGCTGAGGCTGCGCTGGGGAGGAGCATGGAACGCCGATACGCTGCCGGCCGGATGCGACGACCCCTCGTGCACGGCCGACCACGGTACGGTCTCGCGGATCACGGGAGGCGATGACGAGATCCTCCTCGACTCGTCGCTCGACGACGAGACCTTCGCCAAGGGCCTGCGCTTCATCGACAGGCTCCAGGGCCTGCTGGCCAGGGCGGTAGCCAGGTGAGTGGCGGGAGCCAAGCGGGTGAACACGGCTCCAGCCGGGTGAGGTGGCCCGCTTCCGACGGCTGGCGAGAGCCCGGCCGCCGCAGCGTTCACTCGGCCCTGGCGGGCGCCCTTGATGCCGTCGGCCTGGCCACCCACAGCGATTCGGCGAGCTCGGCCGAGCATCGCCAGAGGCTGACACTGCCCGCCGCGCGCGCCGTGTGCTTCGTCCTCGTCGATGGGCTCGGGGCGGTCAACCTCGCGGCTCGCAGCGGGCACGCCCCCTGCCTGAGATCCTTCGGTCACCTCGAGCCGCTGACGACCGTCGCCCCGTCCACCACGGCCGCGGCCATCACCGCCGTGGGCACGGGAGAGCTGCCGGGCACGACGGCGATGATGGGCTACTCGCTGCGCTCGCCTGCCACGGGGCGTCCCTTTTCGCTCATCAAGTGGGACGACAGCGGCCTCGACCCCGCCGCGTGGCAGAGCGCCCCCACGCTCTTCGAGCAGCTCGGCCCCCGCGCGAGCGAGTGTCGGATCATCCAGCCGGAACGCTTCGTCGGCTCGGGCCTGACCATGGCCGCCCTGCGCGGCGCCGAGGCGATCGTGGCGGAAACGCTCGAGGAGCGGGTCGCCGCGGCCGCCGCGGCCCTCGCGCGCGGCGACGTGCGCGCCGTCTACCTCTACTGGGGCGAAGTCGACCACGCGGGTCACGCTCACGGGTGGACCTCGCAGGAGTGGGTGGCGCAACTGGAACACCTCGACGCCTGCATGGCCCTTCTGGCGCGAAGCCTGCCGAGCCAGACCCTCATCGTCGTCACCTCGGACCACGGGATGGTCGACGTCGAGCGGCGCATCGACGTGTCGAGCGACCCGGCCCTGGCCGAATCGGTATCGCTCGTCGCGGGCGAGGAGCGCGCGGTGCACGTCTACACGCGAGAGCCCCGCGAGGTGGCCGCGCGCTGGCGCGAGGCCCTCGGCGATAGGTCGCTCGTCATGACGAAGGATGAGGCCGTGGCCACCGGCATCTTCGGGACAGTGGGTGAGCGGGCCTACGCCGCCATGGGCGACGTCCTGGCCTTCCAGACGGGGCGGTGGAGCATCGTCGACGAGCGGCAGCGCCGCGCCGGCCAGAACTACATGGTCGGCCTCCACGGTTCGCTCACCGAGGAGGAAATGCTCGTGCCACTCATTGTCGAGGTCGTGTGATGGCCGAACTCGTCTTCTTCTCCGGGACGATGGACTGCGGCAAGTCGACGCTCGCCCTGCAGACCACCTACAACTACGAAAGGCGTGGCCTGCGAGGGCTCATCTACACCCGCAACGACCGCGCCGGCCAGGGCACGCTGTCGTCGCGCATCGGCCTGGAGTCGAGGGCGTTCGAGGTCGACGCCGAAACGGACTTCTGGAAGGCTGTGGCCCATGAGCGGACCCAGGGCCGCCCGGTCGACTTCGTCATATGCGACGAGGTCCAGTTCTACACGGCCGACCAGGTCGAGCAACTGGCGCGGATTGTCGACGAGGTGGAGATCGACGTCTACGGCTTCGGCATCACCTCCGATTTCCGCACGCGCCTCTTCCCGGGCTCGGCTCGAATGATCGAGTTGGCCGATCGCGTCGAGGTCCTTCAGGTGCGGGCGCTGTGCTGGTGCGGGCGGCGCGCCACGCACAATGCTCGCATAGTCGCGGGTGTCATGGTCACCGAAGGCGAGCAGGTCGTTGTGGGCGACACCGAGTCGGCCGACGTCAGCTACGAGGTCCTGTGCCGCAAGCACCACCGCGCCGCGATGACTTCCCGCTCTCACGGCACCAGGCAGATCGCCCTGGGTGAGTGAGCCCGGCGGGTGAGTGAGCTAGGCGACGGCGGCGAGAAAACCGGCCGGCAGTAGACGCGGCCGACCGCCCGGTGCTGGCTCATCCCGAGCGCCCGCCCACCCGACGTGGGCGAGCGGCCGATCAATCCTTCTTGCCGAAGACGATCTCGTCCCAGCTGGGCATGGACGGGCGCGAGCCGCGCTTCTTACGGCGCCGCCCCCCGCGCATCCTGCCGGCGTCCTGGCCGTCGAAGGCGGCCGAGTCGTCCAGTTGGGGGACCATCCCGTCGCTGAAGAAGCTCGCCCCCCGGTGCGGCTCGGTGTCCGGGGCGGTCGGTGCGGTCTCGGGGGTCTGGGCCTTTTTGGCGGGTGACGGATCCTTCCCGGAGTCTTGCCCCTTGCCGCCCTTCGACGAGTTCGAGGCGGGGCGGACGTTGATCTTCGAGCGCGGGCCGCCTTCGGCATCCCTACCGTCGTCCGGTGCCTTGGGGCTTTCCGCGGCCGAACCCTGCGTTGCATCGTCGGCGGACCTATCGCCGGCGTCACCGCCCTCAGGCTCCTCATTGTTGGGGTCTTCCGGGGTCGGTACCGAGGCCTGATCCGTCGAGGACCGCCGCGGCAGCTTGAGGATGGTGGCGTCGCGTGCCTGCTCGGGTTCGGAGGCGGCAGGGTGCGCCCCAGCGAAGGCGGGCTCCTCCTCGTCGTGCGGCATGGGCTTGACGCGTCCTCGCTGCAGGTCCAGGGAGGCCAGGACGTCTTCGATGGGATCACGTTCGTCCTCCGCTTCGTCGGAGGCCTGAGTCGCCTCGGGCGGTGCCGGAGGCGTATTGGCGGCGCGCCACGGGGTCGACGGGGCGGGGAACTGCGTTTCGGAAAGCCAGGAGCCCTCGTCGTCGAGTGCTTCCAGGGCGCGGCGGTCGAGGTCGACGTGCCAGCTGGCGCGATGTTCCCGCTCCGCCGTGACGAAGGTGGCGATGAGGGTCCACGGCTCACCTGCCTTGCGCAGGGAATCCCAGACGATGTCGTCGTGTCGCACGCCCCGGCCTGCCAGGCGCGAGGCCACGAGTTCCTCGATCGTCAGGCTGTCGTGGTCGCGGTTGATGGAAAACGAGCGTGCCAGACGCGCGGTGTACTCGCGCTCGGCCATGATCGGGTGGGCGAGGGCGGCCACCTGACCCACCGGAAGGCCGGAAAGCTCGCACACCTCGTCGACGGATAGGCCCTCGCGGATGCGGGCCTGGATCTCGCGGGGCGTCATCTGACGCTCGGGTTCCTGTGCGTGACTCGCAGCGCGGTCGCGACGAAGTGCCGCCCGTAGCTCGTCCGTGACGGGTAGGACGTACCTGTTGCCATCGCCGTCGTTAAGCGTGAGCAACTCGCCGTCGGGCTGGAGCCCGAGAAGCTCAAGTTCTATCATGGCTCCCCTTAGTTGTTCGTTGACGCCTACAGACTGCCACAATCGGCGCTCGCCGTCGGCGACATGGGCGGTGTGTTCACTGAGGTTTGCCGCACAATCGGGTTTGCAGACTAGACGTGGGGCAAAAACCTGGTACATTGTGGGCGCACGCGTGAGGCCTCGGCTTTGCGCTTTGGTCCGAAGGGTACATTTCCCTAGGGGCGCGGCTTCGCGATGGCCGTGCATATCGACACGAGTGGAGCATGAAACGATGGCAACCGACTACGATGCACCTCGCAAGCAAGATGAGGAACTGCGCGAAGATTCGCTCGAGCAGCTCAAGGCGCGCCGTTCGGAACAGCAGTCAGGGACTGTCGACGAGGACGAGGTCGAGGCAGCCGAAGGATTCGAACTGCCCGGTGCGGACCTTTCCAATGTCGAGCTTTCCATTAGCGTGGTCCCCGCGCAGGATGACGAATTCACGTGTTCGCAGTGTTTCCTCGTTCATCACCGTTCGCAGATGGCGTACGAGGAGAACGGCCTGCCCGTCTGTACGGAGTGCGCCATCTAAGCGGCCACGTGGCGCATTCTTTTCGCTCGGGAGGGTGAGCATGGGACTTTTCAGGAATAGAGGCGGAGCCAGGCACGAGGGAATCGACGCCGACTTCGGACAGGACGACGCTGCCTCCGGTCGTGTGACCTCTGGCGGCGTCGGCCCTTGGGACGAGGCCGAGGCGCCCGAGCGCGAGGAGGAAATGCTCGATTGCGGCGCCCTGCGGCTGCCCGTGATCGAGGGCGCCTCGATACAATTCACCGTGGACCGCAACCGCGACATCGTCCTGGGCGCCGTCTACGTCCTGGGCGACAGCGCCCTGCAGATTCAGGTCTTCGCGGCTCCCAAGTCCCGGGGAATCTGGGACGACGTTCGCGCCGACATGATTTCCTCGATTGCCGCCCAGGGCGGTTCGTCCCGTGAGGAGGCGGGTGCCTACGGCCAGGAGATTCGTGCGCAGATGCCCATCGAGGGGCGGCGCTCGATCAACCCGGTCCGTTACATTGGCATCGATGGGGCGCGCTGGCTGCTCAGGGCGACGGTCACGGGCAAGGCGGCCGTCGACGACAATGCGGCGCGCACACTCCTGCACCTCGTCCTGGACCACACCGTCGTCGTCAGGGGAGAGGCGGCCCATCCGCCCCGCGATATCCTGCCCCTGAACATCCCCAAGAAGTCGGGGCGGACCGAGGACGAGCGGCCGAAGCTCGAACTGCCGAAGCGAGGTCCGGAGCTATCCGAGGTGAGGTGAGGCCGCGATGCGCAAGCTTGATACGACCGGCACGGTCACGTCGATCACTTTCCCGGGGGTCGGCCCCTCGCCCGCGCTGCGCGTCAATCTGCGCACCGACGACGGCCCGCTGATGCTGACATTCCTCGGCAGAAGGGATTTGCGCTGCGTGGAGATCGGCAGCCGCCTGCACGTGGCCGGGACGCTGTCATCCCACCGTGGCGTGGCCACCGTCTTCAATCCGGATTACCTTGTCATTCCGGCTCTGGAGGGAGGCATCAATGGGTGACACACAGCGCCAGACGGGAGAGGACGGCTCCGACGGCGCGTGCGGTGGCACGAATTCAGGCGGCAGGGGCCTGGCCGCCGTCTTGGCCGCCGAATTCGACCCGTGGGCTGCCGTCGGCGGCGTGCGCGGCCTGATCGAGACGACGGTGCCCGGCGTCATCTTCCTCATCGCCTATCTCATCACGGAGAATGTGGCCGTATCGGTGACGGCACCTCTGGTGGCTGCCACGGTCATCCTGCTCGTGCGCCTCGTCCAGCGTCTCGATGTCATGCCGGCCCTCGGCGCCTTCGGCGGGGTCGCGGTCTCCGCCTTCTGGGCAATGCGCACCGGCCAGGCCGAAAATTACTTCCAGATCGGTATCCTCACGAATGCCGCCTACTTCCTCGGCCTGATCGTCTCCCTCGCCCTGCGCTGGCCCGCCCTCGGGCTGATCATTGGCTTTCTGCGCGGTGACCCGACCGGCTGGCGTTCGGGCCCGGCCTCACACGAGCCCGAGGCCCAGCTGGCAAGGCGCCGCTACACGCTCATCACGTGGATTTGGACAGCCCTCTTCGCCCTCCGCCTGGCGTTGCAAGTCCCGCTCTACTATGCCGGGGCGACGGAGGCCCTGGCTGTCGTCCGCCTGATCCTCGGGCCCTTCGCCTTCATTCTGGTCGCGTGGTTCACGTGGTTGCTCGTGCGAGGCCTGCCTCCGATCATCCGGGACGACGAGGATGACGAAGGCGACGATGGCGAAGGCGACACCGCCGAGGAGGCGGCGGGACGGGAAGAAGACGCATCGGCGCCGGACGGGAAGGACACCGCGGCCGGCGACGGGGCAGACGTGGCGGGCCGAGCGCCGGGCCACTTGGCCTGACCGCACCGGCTGGGCTGGCCTGGTCTTCAGGTGGCGAGGAAGCGCTCGTCGCCGACGAGTTGGCGGACGAGGTCGAGGTCGACGTCGGAGCCGTCGGCGCAGATGAACAGGACCTGGTCGCCGGCCTCGATGGTCAGGTCGGGGTCGGCGGTGAAGGGCACGCCGTCGCGCACGATGGCGTTGAGGACGATCGTCGGCGGTAGCACGACCTCGGAGACCACCATTCCGACGAGCGGCGCGTCGGCCGGCAGGGTCGTCTGCATGAGCGAGGCGCCCGACTGGAAGAAACGCATGACCGTCACGAGGCGCCCGTTGGCTACGGCGTCCTCGACGTACGGCGCCATGACCCGGGGTGTCGAGACCGCGACGTCCACCCCCCAGGCGTCGTCGAAGAGCCACTCGTTCTTGGGATCGTTGACGCGGGCGATGACCCGCTCGACGCCGAACTCCGTCTTGGACAGCAGCGAGATGACGAGGTTCGACTTGTCGTCTCCCGTCGCGGCGATGACGACGTCGGCCTGTCCGGCCTGCGATCGAACGAGGCTGGAGACCTCGCAGGCGTCGGCGAGGATCCAGTCGGCGTCGGGGATTGAGGCGACCTTCATCGCCGACGGTTCCTTGTCGATGATGGTGATCTCCTGGCCAGAATTGGCCAGCTCCCTGGCGATGGAACAGCCCACCGATCCCGCACCGGCGATGAGAACCTTCACTGAATCTCCTCCTTGGCGGGATGGTTGGCGATGCGCTGGGCGGCGGGCGCGTACTCGGTGGCGACGATGAGCCGGACCTCATCGCCGTCCTGCAGCACGAGGGAAGGCGAGGGCAGCAGGCCGCGCCCCAGCCGCGTCACGTAGGCCACGCGGGCGCCGGTTGCCGACTCGAGGCCTGCGACGTCGTGGCCGAACCACGCGGGGTCAAGGTCCACCGCCACGAGTGACATTCCCGAGCTGTCGTCAATGTACTCGTAGTGGGGGCCGAGCGCGATCAGGCGCCTGAAGACCTGGTCGGCAGCCCATCTGACGGTCGGGACCGTGGCGATGCCCAACCGCTCGTAGACTTCGGCCCGCGTCGGGTCGTAGATACGGGTGACGACATTGGTCACGCCGAAGGTCTCGCGGACGACGCGGGCGGCGATGATATTGGAATTGTCCCCGGAGGAAACGGCCGCGAACCCCTGCGCGTCCTCAATGCCGGCCTGCACGAGGGCGTCGCGGTCGAATCCCACTCCCGTGACGCGCTGGCCGGTGAAACCGTCGGGAAGCCGCCGAAACGCCCTGGAGTCGTGATCGATGACGGCCACGGAATGGCCGTACATGGACAGGTTGACCGCCAGTGTGGCGCCCACGCGCCCGCAGCCCATAATGACGAAGTGCACGTTGGAAACGCTACCTCAAACGCCGCCTTGGCGTAGCCTGAATACTGATGTCTAGTGAACCGACGACGCGCGCGGCCATGCGATCGGCCGCGGTCGACGGCGTGCTCGTCTTGCTCGCGGCGATCATCGTGCCGCAGGTCGTCCTGCGCGCGGCCAGCGAGGGCGACAACGCCGTCGACATTCGGATTGCCGCCTTCGCCTGCCTGGCCGGGCTCGCCGTGGCCTACTTCGGCACGACGCGGACGAGCAGGATTGCCGGCGGCCGCCAGTCTCACCAGGTCATCAAGGACTACATGGGGCCGAATATCGCCGTCGTCGCGGCAGCGGCCCAGTTCCTGTGCTACGTCCTGCTCGTCATGCTCGGGGCCGGGCTGGTTGTCTCGGGGCTGCGCATCTTCGTCCCGCTGGGAACCAGCCTGCGCTTCGTCCTCGTGGCCCTCGTCCTCGTTCTGGCGGTGCCGGTGGTTCTGGGGTTTCGGGTTCAGTCCCGGCTGCTGTGGATCGTCGCCGGCGTCGGCGCGGCGGGCCTGGCGGCCGTGCTCGGAGCGGGACTCATCGAGGAGATGACCGGCGGCCTGGACGTGGTGTCTGCCATTTCGGCTCGCGAGGACGTCCGGCGAAGCGGCTTCGATCTCAGGGAGGTGTGGCCGCGCGTGAGCACCGTCATCGTCTCGCTCTTCCCGGCGGCGCTGCTCGTGCTCCTGAGCGAGCGGCCCGTGGCCCTCGTGCGCGACAGGCGCACCCCGCCCCGCCTGACGGGCCGCGGATTCGGCCTGGCGACGATCGCCATCATGCTGACCCTCTACCTCATCGTCGTCCTCGAGATGCCCGGTCGGCGCTTTGGCGTGCCAACCCTGTCGATGGCCCTGGCCTTCTTCGGCGAGGTGGGCCAGGCCCTTGTCGCGATCGTCTACATCGTCGTTGGATGCGGCGCGGCCCTGGCGGCCTACGGCCGACTGCCCATCCTCCTGAGGGAGATGGCCCTGGCCGGAATCCTGCCGCGCAGGCTCGGCTCGCCGGACGCCGTCAAGCCGCGCCTGACCATCGTCGGCCTGACGGCCGTCCTCGCCGCCGCATTTTCCGGCACGCTCCTATCCACGCAGGCCGGGGTGACCGTCCTCATCGTCTGCGCCCTCGTGCAATTCGCCCTGACCTGCCTGGCGATCGTCCAGCGCTCGGTCGGCCTGCTCAAAGAGTCGGTCGATCGCGAGGAGCGCCAGCGCGCGCGCCGCTCCAAGTGGGCGTTCCTCGGCCTGACCGGCATCGCGGTCGCCGCCCTCGGCGTCATCGGCCTCGCGGAACGCAACTGGCTGCTCGTCGCCCTGGGAACTCTGACGGTTCCGGCCCTCATGATTTTCTTCTTCCGCAGGGGCATGGGACGTGTCGAGCGCACGCTGGCCGTCAGCGACCTGTCCGCGGGCCGCCGGCTTCCCAGCAGGGTTCACGGGGTCATTCTCGTCAACGTCATCGACGGCCCGACGCTGCAGGCCATCAGCTACGCGCGGTCCCTGCGGCTGTCGAGTCTGACGGCACTGACCGTGGACTTCGACCCCGCGCGCACGAGGCGCCTGAAGGAGGACTGGAAGGCGGCCGCCCTGCCCGTCGACCTGACCATCCTCGGCACTCCCATGGCCGCCACGCGCGGCCACATCGTCGACTTCATCCACGCGCTGCGCCAGCGGCACTCCGGCGACATCGTCACCGTTTTCTACACGAAGCTGCTGCCCGCCGGAGTGTGGGGAGGGTACCTGATGCGGCGCTCGGTGCCCAAGGTCATCGCCGACCTGCGTCACGAGCGCGGTGTCATCCTGGCCGAGGTGCCCTATCTGTACGACCGTTCCGAGGAGCGAGAGTGACCACCTACGACATCGAGTTGACCGACATCGCCCACGGAGGCGTCTGCGTGGGCCGCGCCGACGATGGTCGAGTGGTCTTCGCGCGCTTCGGGCTGCCGGGGGAGACGGTGCGCGTGCGCGAGACATCCCAGAGGGCCAAGCTCATCAGGGGCGACGTCGTCGACGTGCTGTCCGATCCGTCCGAGCACCGCGTCGCCACGCAGTGGCCCGAGGCCGGGCCACTGGGCGTGGGAGGCGCCGACCTCGGGCATGTCGCCTTCGGATTCCAGGCGCAGTGGAAGACGCACGTCCTGCGCGAGACACTGGCCAGGATCGGCGGGCGTGACCTCGTGGAGGAGCTGCGCCAGCGGGGCATCGACTGCACCGTGCGGGCCGTCGACGGCGACGAGGCAACGGGGGGATGGGCCAGCCGCACGCGCGTCGAGTTCGTCGTCTCCGACGGTGGGCGGCCGGCGATGCACCGCGAGGGCACCCGCGACCTCGTCGAGGTGTCCGGCCTGCCGCTGGCCGTCGAGGATATTGGCGAACTCGACCTCTTCGGGGCGTGGCGCCACCGCTGGCGGCCCGGTGAGCGCGTGCGGGCGGTGGCACCTTCGGGTTCGGATCCGGTCGTCGCCATCGGCGAGTCCGTCTGGTGGGCGCCGGGCATGGAGGCCGAGCGCTACGTGCGCGAAGACGTCGTGGCGGGCGGCGAACTCTACTCCTACCGGGTGCGCGCGGCCGGGTTCTGGCAGGCCCACCATCGGGCGGCCTCGGAGCTCATATCCTCGGTGCTGGCCATGGCGCGCATCGAGCCGGGCGAGGCCGTCGTCGAACTCTACGCGGGCGCGGGCATGCTCACGCAGCCGCTCGCCCAGGCGACGGGGCCGACAGGCGGCGTTTGGGCCTTCGAGGGCGTACGCGAGGCGACGCAGGACGCGCGGGCCAACCTCCGCGACTTCCCGTGGGCCAAAGTACAGACGGCCGCCATAGGCGAGCACCTGGCCCGCGACCTGGGAGGGGACGTCATTGTGGCCGACCCGCCGCGTTCGGGTCTGGGAAAGAAGCTGGCCAGGCAGCTGGCCCTGGCCCCGGTGTCCCGCATCGTCCTCGTCTCCTGCGATGTCGCCGCCATGGCCCGCGACGTGGCCGCCATGCGCGAGGCGGGAATGACGGTCACCGGGCTCGACGCCATCGACCTCTTCCCGAATACGCACCACGTCGAGTGCGTCGTGGCAATGTCCAAGCGCCGGTGACCCTAAGGTCGGCCAGGAACGTGGCCGCCGTGATCTGGCCGGTCGCAGGCGAACCCGGGCCGGCGTCCCGGCGCCGGGCGTATTGGTGCACGCCCACCGCCATGGGCGAGACTGGAAGTCTGATCAGAGACAGCGGAGGAGGCACGTGTGGACACGGGCGAGTTGATTGCCATACTGGAGCGGCGATTTGCGGACAACGCCTTTCGGCACGAGGGCATTGCCTGGCCCGCCGTGCGTGAGAGGCTGACGGGCGGCGCACTCGAAGCGCTGGCCTACATGGAGGAGACGGGCGGGCAGCCGGACGTCATCGGATACGACGCGGCCGACGATCGCTACCTCTACTGCGACTGCTCCGCTCAGTCGCCGACTGGCCGGCGGTCGCTGTGCTACGACGAGCCGGCACTGCTTGCCAGGAAGAAGAACCGGCCGGCCTCCAGCGCCGTGGGGGAAGCCGACGCACGGGGTCTGTCGCTGCTGACCGAAGAGGACTACGTGCGACTCCAAAGTCTGGGGGACTTCGACACGACGACCTCGAGCTGGATCGCCACCGACGAGGCCGTGCGAAGCCTGGGCGGTGCGCTATTCGGCGACAAGAGGTACGGCCGGGCGTTCATCTACCACAACGGTGCCGGGTCATACTATGCGAGCCGAGGCTTCAGGGCGATCCTGCGGGTGTGATGACAGGCGTGTGCCGCGGGGCCGTTGGAACTGGCCCAGAAGACTAACGTCGGCTCCGAGGCTTCCCGGAGATATGCGTCACGTCAAGCTGGTCCTGGAATTCCGGGACTATAGTCCGCGTTCTCCCTGTTGCCGCGGGGAAGCGGCCCACAGAGCACTTGATGAAGAGTACGTGACGAAAGGAAATGGGTGGTGACAGACATCGAACAGTTCGACCTCGTCGTCGTCGGCGGTGGGAAAGCAGGAAAATCCTTGGCCATGCTGCGGGCCAAACTGGGCGATAGCGTCCTCATGGTCGAGCGCGACAAGGTGGGAGGCACATGCATCAACGTGGCGTGCATCCCCACGAAGACGCTCGTGACCAGCGCTCGCAGACTCGGCGAAGTCCGTCGAGCGGCCGCCTATGGCGTCGTTGCCGAGGGGGCGGATCTCGACGGCGCCGGAATCGATCTCGCGGCGCTGCGCTCGCGCAAGGAGGCGGTCGTCGGCGGCATGGTCGCCGCGCACGAGACGATGTTCGCTGCGCCCGGGCTCGACTTCGTCAAGGGCAGCGCGCGCTTCGTCGGCGACAAGACCGTCGAGATCGACCTGGTCGACGGCGGCAAGCGCACCGTCGCCGGCCGAAAGGTCCTCATCAACACGGGCACGACGCCGGCCGTCCCCGACATCGACGGCCTGGGCGACGTCGACTACTGGACGAGCGAGGACATCCTGCGCCTGGAGGAGATCCCCGAGCACCTCGTCATCCTGGGAGGCGGCGTCATCGGCGTGGAATTCGCCTCGATGATGGCGACCTTCGGTGCGGCCGTCACGCTCATTGAGGCCGGCGAGCGCATCCTTTCCCGCGAGGACGACGACGTGGCCGACCAGGTTGCCGACGGCCTGCGTGCCCAGTCGGTGGAGATCGTCACCGGCGAGCGTGCGACGGCCGTGCGGTCCGGCGGCCGTGGCGTGATCGTCGAAACGGAGGGCGGCAGCTACGAGGGCACGCGCCTGCTCGTGGCCCTCGGCCGCAAGCCGGTCACAGAAGGGCTCGATCTGGAGGCGGCGGGCGTCAAGCTCACCGAGCGCGGCTTCGTCGACGTCGACTCGCGCCTGCGCACGAGTGCCGCGGACGTCTACGCCGCCGGTGACGTGGCGGGCACGCCGCAGTTCACGCACGCTTCCTGGAATGACTTCCGCGTGTTGCGCGACATCTTCGCGGGCAAGGACGCCACGACCGAGGGGCGCATCGTGCCGTGGGCCGTCTTCACGACGCCCGAGCTCGGGCGCGTGGGCCTGAGCGAGCGCCAGGCGCGCGAGGAAGGCCGCGATATTCGCGTGGCCAAGATCGCGACGGCGGCCGTTCCCCGCGCCAAGACGCTCGCTCTGACCGAGGGCTTCTACAAGGTCGTCGTCGACGCGACGAGCGATGAAATCCTGGGCGCCACGATCATCGGCGAGAGCGCGAGTGAGGTCATCACCTCTGTCCAGATGGCGATGCTCGGCGGCCTGACGTGGCAGCAGCTGCGTGACGCCGTCATCAGCCACCCGACCATGGCCGAGGGCCTGAATATCGTCCTGGACGCCATGCCCCAGTGACGCAGGTGCGCCTGTGACAATGTCGCGCCTCGGCTGCGAGGCCGCGCCCCGGTGGTAATGTCGCGCCGTTAAGCATCGGCCGGTGGCGCGTGGGCCGGGGCTGATCGTGCCCGCGCCCTCGACCTGGTGGCATGCGGCGTGGGCCGGTACCCCGACTTTGGGTCACCGGCCCGCGCCGGTCCGGACGATTGCGCCCGCCTGACGGCACGAATGTCCGCTCGGTGATAAGGAGGATGTGCAAGACGGGGTGGTAGGGCGGCGAAATGTGCAGTCGGTTCCCATTTGCTCGTATGGCGGTTTGGCACATGCGCCGCTGTCATAGAATTCTCGGGAACCTAGGGGCCGGCAGCGGGCCTGGGATGATCACGACTTAGGAGGTTCGCGTGGGACTGATTGATGGCATCGCCTCGCCGCTGGACGTCAAGGCTCTTCCCGAGGAACAGCTCGGGCAGCTGGCCGCCGAAATCCGGCAGTTCCTCGTCGACAATGTCTCGAAGACCGGCGGCCACCTCGGCCCGAACCTCGGCGTCGTCGAACTGACGATCGCCATTCACCGGGTCTTTTCCTCGCCCAGGGACGCGCTCGTGTTCGACACGGGGCACCAGGCCTACGTCCACAAGATCCTCACGGGCCGCACCGACTTTTCGGGCCTGCGTCAGGAGTCGGGCCTTTCGGGCTACCCGTCGCGCGCCGAATCCGAGCACGACGTCGTCGAGAACTCCCATGCCAGCACCTCGCTGTCATGGGCCGATGGGATAGCGCGCGCCTTCCAGCTGAGCGGGCAGGACGACAGGCACGTCGTCGCCATCATCGGAGACGGGGCGATGACCGGCGGCATGGCGTGGGAGGCCCTCAACAATATCGCCGAGGATCCGACGCGCCCCCTCATCGTCGTCATCAATGACAACGACCGCTCCTACGCCCCGACCGTCGGCGGCCTCGTGCGCAAATTCGATCCCATGCGCCGCCTCGACTCGCTGCGCGTGAGCAAGAACTACGAGGCCTTCCTAGGGTGGACGAGGCGCACCCTCCAGGATGCCGGCCCGCCCGGACGCATGGCGTACGGGGCGCTCCACTCCATCAAGAGGGGCGTCAAGGACATCTTCGTCGACGCCGGCATCTTCGACTCGATGGGCCTGAAGTACATCGGTCCCATCGACGGGCACGACACTGAAGCGCTCACGGAAGCCCTCGAGCTGGCCAAGGGATTCGGCGGGCCCGTCGTGGTCCACGCGATCACCGACAAGGGGCGGGGATACGAACCCGCCGAAAATGACAGCGCCGACAGGTTCCATGCGGTAGGCAAGATCCACCCGGAGACCGGCCTGCCCGTCAGGCCCGACCGCTTCGGGTGGACGAGCGTCTTCGCCCGCGAGATCGTCGACATCGCCAGGAAGGACCCGGGGATCGTCGGCGTGACGGCCGCCATGCTGCGTCCCGTCGGCCTGGGGCAATTCGCCGAGGCATTCCCGGAGAGGGTCGTCGACGTGGGCATCGCCGAGCAGCACGCCCTGACCATGGCCGCGGGGTTGTCGCGCGCAGGCATGCACCCGGTTGTTGCCCTGTACGCCACCTTCATGAACCGCGGCTTCGACCAGCTCCTCATGGACATCGCGCTGCACGGCGAGGCCGTGACGATCGTCCTCGACAGGGCGGGCATCACCGGGGACGACGGCCCCTCGCACAACGGCATGTGGGACCTGTCCCTGGCCGCCATGGTGCCGGGGCTGCGCACCGCCGCCCCGCGCGACGGCAAGCGCCTGGCCGAGCAGCTGCGGCAGGCCGTGGCCCACCGGGGACCGACCCTCATCAGGTATCCGAAGGGCGAGTTGCCCGAGCCTATCGAGGCCATTGAGACGGTGCCGGCCGGTGATATTCTCTACCGCGGCCCGAGCGGCGCCAACGTCGCGGTCGTGGCCGTGGGCTCCATGGTGCCCGGCGCGCTGGAGGCGGCCGAGGCCTCGGGGCGGGCCGGGATCGTCGTCGATCCGGGGTGGGTCCTTCCCGTGAGCGACGAGCTCGTCAGCGAGCTGGCGGCCTACGACGGAGTCGTCACGGTCGAGGACGGCATCGTCGACGGCGGCGTGGGCAGCGAGATATCCCTGGCCCTGGCGCGCGCGGGCTATCGGGGGGCCGTGGCGCACATCGGCATTGGGCGCGAATTCCTCGCGCACGCCAAGCGGCCCGCGATCATGGCCAGGCAGGCGATGCGCGCCGAGGACATCGCCGCAGCCATCGATTCCGTGGCGCGCTAGGCCGCGGAGCGGTCGCCCGCTCGCTCACCGCCGAGTCACGCAAACCGGCGGCCGAGGTGATATCGACCAGCGGATCGACACCAATCGACGACCACTGCGACGCCGGTCAACCGGCACGGCGGGCGGCCAGGGCAATGTGGCGGCCAACATTGTCCACCTGCCAGGGCCGGGCGCCCAGGGCAGCCAGGAGAATGGGGATTTCGTCGGCGTGCTCCCACCCCTCCCAGGCAAGCGCGCGCTGCAGCGCGGGGCGCAGGAGGAGTTCCTGGCGTATGCCGAGGTCGTCGGCGCGTGCGAGCACGGCGGTGCGCACAATCGACCATCGGGCGGCCGCCTCGGGATTGACCCGCTCCCAGCTGCGGACGGCCGGGTACGGGCTGTCGTCCTGCCTGAAGCGGCGTTCGGGCAGATGGTCGGAGGGAAGGCTCCACGCCGAGGAGATGGCCTCCCACCACGTGTCGACGTCCCCACGGCGTGCCCGGGACTGGACGAGTTTGGAGTGCTGGACGTCCGCGCGGGACCGGGGCTTGCGGGCCGCGAGTTCGGCCAGGACCTTCGAGGGCAGGACCTTCTCGGGTGCGACGTCGCGCTCCTTTGCCAGGTCGTCGCGCGCATCCCACAGGGAGGCGAGCATGGCCAGCGATCGGCGGTCCTTCAGGCCGACCTGCCTGGCGGCCTTGCGCCATGGCTGGGGCCTGGGAGGCTTGGGCTCGCGCAGGCGGATCTCCTCGCACTCCTCGTGCAGCCATTCGAGACGGCCGGCTGCGCGCAGCATCTTCGTGAGCTGGGAGCGCAGGTCGAAGAGGAGCTCGACGTCCAGCGCCGCGTAGGCGCGCAGTTCGGGCGCCAGGGGCCGCGCGCTCCAGTCCGACATCGAGTGCTCCTTGGCCAGGCCGTACCCGAGGATCTCGGCGACCTCGGCCTGGAGCGAGACTCTGTCGAGGCCGAGCAGGATACCGGCAACCTCCGTGTCGAAGATCTCCGGCGGGATCAGCCCGAGTTCGCGAAGGCTCGGCAGGTCTTGGTCGGCCGCGTGGAGAATCCACTCATCGGTGGCGAGGAGGTCGGCCAGCGCACCGAGTCGATCCTCAATGCCGATGGGGTCGATGAGGAAGGTTCCCGCGCCTTCGCGCCTGATTTGCACGAGGTAGGCGCGCGGCGAGTAGCGGATGCCCATGGCACGTTCCGTGTCGATGGAAAACGGGCCGTGGCCCGCGGCCAGTGCCCTCACGGCATCGTCGATGTCCTCGTGGGTCAGTTCCGGTATGCCGTCCCTGGGAACGTCGAGGGGACGAATGTCGACGGCGTCGGACATCAGACCGCCTCGATATGGCGCGGCAGGCTCGTCACGTCCTCGGGAACGAGTCCGCAGATCATCCCGGCGAACTCTGCCCAGGCCAGCAGGTGAGCGGAGACATCGGGGCGTGCCGGGCTCCACGAGGCGCGCACTTCGAGGTCGATGGCGGAGCTGGCCAGGCGCAGGCCGCCGAAGGTCTCATTCTGGATGCGAGTGACAGTGCCACTGAGGTTATGGAAAGCCGCCGAATGGTTCGCCAGGGATTCGGCCAGCCACGTCCAGGCGACTTCGCCGAGGAGGGAGTCGGCCCCCATGTCCAGGTCCACGGGCGCCTGCGTGTAGGTGACGATCCTGAACCTGCCGTCCCATGCCGGCTGTTCCTGAGGGTCGTAGAGGAGGACGAAACGCGCATTGCCGCGGTAGGATTCCGGGTCCAACTTGGCCGAGTCATTGACTTCGGCCTGCAGGGCGACCGCCCACGGCGCTATTTTTGCGGGCGGTGGAATCTGGGTGACGTGCAGCTCTCGACGGAACTCGTGACCCTTGAGTGAGTCGAGCGCCGTCAAGAACTCGGCTGGCGCTTCGATCTGGGGCACGCATTAACCCTACCCGCTATGGCGATATCCGCAATGAAAGCCACGCCGGCAGGGGTAGGCTACGAGCATGATGCGAAGCGACTTCATTGATCTGGGAAGCAATTTCGAGGGTGCGGCGCGGGAGGCGGGTCTCGACCTGCCCCTCGAGCAAACCTCGGCCTGGGACCGTTTCGAGGGCGCGGTCGAGGGTCGCGAGCCCTGGCGCAAGCTCGCCTGGATCGTCGACGACGAGCCGCGGGCTTTCATTGCCCTGACGAAGATGAGGGGCCGCGGGTTCACCTACCTGTGGGCCAAGCACGGGCCGGTATGGGCCGGGTTAGAGCCGTCCGCCGATGAGGAGGCGCGTTTGCGCTCGGACCTGATAGACCTCATCCGCTCGGCCGATCGCTCCATCGCTTTCGCTCGCCTCCATGCGAAACACCGGGCCAGCGACCTGCACGAACTCCTCCAATCGGTGACTTTTGATCGGACCGTCGTCCTTGACCTGACGGTCGGCGAGGAAGCCCTCATGGCCGGGATGAAGAAGCGCGGCCGGCGCGACGTGCGCAAGGCCCTGCGCGACGAAACGCTTGTGGTCGGTGACGAGACCGAGCGCGCCGCCGACGTCTTCCCCGAGCTCTACGAGTTGCTCGTCGAGACCGGCGAGCGCGACTCATTCGGCATTTCCGAGCGGGGCGTCTACGAGTCCATGCTCGCCGGACTCGGACCCGAGCACTGCCGCCTGTACGCGGTCCGGCGCGACGGCCGGCCGCTGTGCTGGGGGATCGTGACGAAGACGGATACCCAGGCCACCTACTACTACGCCGCCTCCAACGAGGAGGGACGCAAGTCGGGAGCGCCCGATCTGCTCGTCTGGTCGATGTCGATCTTCCTCAGCAAGGCCGGTGTGCGCAGCTTCGACCTCATGGGCATCGACTCCGACCGCGCGCCGCAGCTGGCGGGTGTGCGCGGCTTCAAGACCAAGTTCTCCGAGGAGATCACCGAGGTGGCCGGAGCCTGGGACGTGGCTGTCTCCGAGCGCCGCTACGCCCTGCTCGTGAGGGCCTTGGCCGGTAAGCGCGCGGCCATCGCGGCCGTGGGCGGTCTGCGCGAGAAGGCAACCCGGCTCGTCTCCCGCTTCCGGTAGACGAGCCGGCGCCCGGCGTCTGCCCGTGGCGGTCGCCGGCCCGTGCAGTGTGGCAGGCGGCTCGCCGTGGACGTCGTAGAAAACCGCGACAGCCACAGGATGGTACTGCCAGGCGCGAATACCGCGTGGCAGGCGGCCGGGCCGACCCCGGATCCGGCTCAAGATCCAGCGGGTGCCAGCAAAGCGATGGGGTGGTCGGCCCGTGGCCAGGCCCACCACCCCATCGATTGTCGCGCTACGCCTGCCCTGCGGCGGGCGTTTCGTCGGTGGAAGCCTCGTCGGCGGACGCCTCGCCATCTGGCGCCGTGCCTGATGCCCCGTCGTCGGACGTCGGTGCCTCGCCGTCGGAAGCCTCATCACTGGACGTTTCGCGGCCGGCCGCGCCGGCCTCGGACGGATCGCTTTCGGGTGAGGCCTCGTCTTGCTGGGCGCGTTCATCGCCCGAACCAGCGCCCACTCCAACGTCCGCGGACGCTCCTTCGCCCTGAACGGTGCCGCCGGCCTCGCCGTCACCCCCGGCCTCGCCGTCGCTCTCACTGCCGCCACTTTCGCCGGAGCCGTGGCCGACAAGGGACGTCCTACCGTGCTCGGGATGGGATTCGGGCGGGTAGGCGAAATGCTTGGTCGTGTACTGCGCCGCCTCGTTGACGCGGGTCATGTGGCTGAGACGATCGGGGCCGTCGACCCTGATGAACACGCGCGTGGCCCGCCCCTGAACCGTGACCTGTTCGCCCGGGCCGTACCGCCTGTTCCCGTCGACGTGGCTGCCCGTGTCGAGCACGTCGGCCCACTTGCCGCCGTATCTTTCGTCCGGGATAGTGAATGTCTGCTCGTCGCCGTCGGCGTTGAACAGCATGAGGAAATCGTCGTCGTAGATCGTCTCGCCGCGCACGTCGGGCTCCCGGATGGCGTACCCGTTGTAGTAGACCATGAGCGAGCGGGCGTAGCCCAGGCTCCAGTCGGTTCCCTCCATGGGCGAGGCGTCGGGACGGAACCACTCGATTTCGCCGACGTCGCTGACGCCGCCAAAATGGGACTCGCCGGCCAGGAACCTGCGGCGCCTGAAGACCGGATGCGCCTTGCGGAAGGAAATGAGTTGCCGCGTGAACTCCAAGAGCTGGATGGCCGCGGCGTCGACCTCCCAGTTCATCCAGGAGATCTCATTGTCCTGGCAGTAGGTGTTGTTATTGCCGTTTTGCGTGCGGCCGATCTCGTCGCCGTGAGCGATCATCGGCACGCCCTGCGACAGCAGCAGCGTCGTCAGGAAGTTGCGGATCTGGCGGTTGCGCAGCTCCTTGATGCCCTCGTCCTCCGTGGGGCCCTCGGCGCCGCAGTTCCACGAGCGGTTGTGGGATTCGCCGTCGGCTCCGCCCTCGCCATTGGCCTCGTTGTGCTTGTCGTTGTAGGAGACGAGGTCGCGCATGGTGAAGCCGTCGTGGGCGACGACGAAGTTGATGGAGGCCATGGGACGCCGCCCCGACGAGGCGTACAGGTCCGACGATCCCGTCATGCGCGAGGCGAACTCGGAGAGCATGGCCGGCTCTCCGCGCCAGAAGTCGCGCACGGTGTCGCGATACTTGCCGTTCCACTCCGTCCACAGGGGAGGGAAGCCGCCGACGTTGTAGCCGCCGTCGCCCACGTCCCACGGTTCGGCAATGAGCTTGACCTGGGAGATGAGCGGGTCCTGCTGGATGATGTCGAAGAAGCTGGAGAGCTTGTCGACGGCGTGCAGTTCGCGCGCGAGCGTCGAGGCCAAGTCAAAGCGGAAGCCGTCGACGTGCATGTCGGTGATCCAGTAGCGCAGCGAATCCATAATCAGCTGCAGCGTGTTGGGCGCGCGCATATTCAGCGAGTTGCCCGTGCCGGTCGTGTCGAAGTAGTGCTCTTCGCCGCCTTCGACAAGCCGGTAGTAGGAGGGGTTGTCAAAGCCCTTGAAGGACAGGGTCGGGCCCATGTGGTTGCCCTCGGCCGTGTGGTTGTAGACGACGTCCATGATGACCTCGATATCGGCCTCGTGGAATGCCTTGACCATGGCCTTGAACTCGTCGACCTGCCCACCCAGGGAATCGGCGGAGGCGTAGCCGTTGTGCGGCGCGAAGAAGCCGATCGTGTTGTAGCCCCAGTAGTTGGAAAGGCCGCGGCTTTGCAGGGCCGTGTCGTTGACGAACTGGTGGCAGGGCATGAGTTCGATGGCCGTGATGCCCAGCCGCGTCAGGTAGTCGATCATGACCGGGTGGCTGATGCCCGCGTAGGTTCCCCTCACCTCTTCGGGGATGTCCGGGTGGGTCATCGTCATGCCGCGGACATGGGCCTCGTAGATGATCGTGTCGTTGTACTCGTGGTTGGGCGGGCGGTCGTGGCCCCAATCGAAGAAGGGATTGATGACGACGGAGGTCATCGTGTGACCCGCCGAGTCCTGTTCGCTGCGCTGGGTGGGGTCGTCGAAGTCGTAGGAGAAGAGCGACTGGTCGTTGGCGATGTCTCCGTGGATCGCCTTGGCGTAGGGGTCGAGCAGGAGCTTCGAGTAGTCGCAGCGAAGACCTTGGGTGGGGTCGTAGGGGCCTTCGACCCTGTAGCCGTACTGCTGGCCGGGGCGGACCCCGAGCAGGTAGCAGTGCCAGACGTCGGCGTCGACCTCGCGCAATTCAATGCGCTGTTCTTCGCCGTCGTCGCCGATCAGGCAGAGGTCAATGCGGTCAGCGACAGAGGAGAACACGGCGAAGTTGGTTCCTGAGCCGTCGTAGGTGGCTCCGAGTGGATAGGGATGTCCAGGCCAAATTTGCATGCGCCTATTGTCCCATCCGCGATGGCGATATGTGGAGACTTCGCACGTGGAAGTCGTCCCACGTGCGAATCTGAGACCCGGGCAGCGCCGGGCTTGCGCTGCCTCGCCGCATGGTTTATGCGATGGTTTCGGCCGGTTGGGTGGGCACGTTTTCGAGCAAGGAAACGTGCGAGCGGGCGGGCAGCGCAAGCCGTAGGACTAGATCCCGATGTCGCGCATCTTTTGCGAGAGGAGCTCCAGTCTCGCCTCGGGGCAGGATACGGCCGTGCGCGGCAATTCGAGCTCGTCGGCGATGGTTCCATCCCTCATGAACAGCACCCGCGATGCCCTTGCGGCGACCTTCGCATCATGGGTGACGAGCAGCACTGTGACCGCCGAGCGATTGATGTCGACGAGGATGTCCATGATCTCCTCTGAAGCCTTGGAATTCAGGGCGCCGGTTGGCTCGTCACCGAAGATAATCTGCGGCTCGCCCATGAGGGCTCGGCAGATGCCCACCCGCTGAAGCTGTCCGCCCGATGCCTCGGAGATAGAGCGCGACTCCAGGCCGTCAAGCCCCATTCGGGCCATGAGGTCGCGGCCGCGCTCTTCAAGCGCCTTGGTCTGCCGCCCGGCGTCCCTGTGCGCGGGTAGGATGACATTGTCGAGCAGGTCAAGGTTCCTCAGCAACGTGGGCTGCTGGAAGACGAAGCCCATCTTTTTGCGGCGCAGGTCCGCCAGGTCGCGCTCCTTCATGGCGGACAGATCCTGCCCGTCGAAGACGACGATTCCCTGGTCGACCGCGTCCATGCCGCTCAAGGCGAACATGAGTGTCGTCTTCCCTGAGCCCGACGGCCCCATGACTGCCACGAACTCGCCGCGGCCGATCGTCACGTCGACGCCGTCGAGCACCGTGGTGCGCCTGTTCTTTGAACCGAAGGACTTGACAATGCCGCTGGCACGAACGATTTCTTCCATGGATCTACTCCTTAATGTTGGTAGCGACATCGATTTGACCGGCTCGCGATGCCGCAAGTGAGGCTGCCACGACAACGGTGACGGCGAGGAGGAGCGGGGCGACGACGTACGATGCGAGTGGGTCGACTTCGAAGCGGAACGAATCGACGCCCATGAGCGAGATTGCACCGCCAACGACGGTCTCGCCAGCGACGGAAGCCATCGCTGCCCCCGTGACCATCGCGCAGACCAGGACGACCAGGCATCGCGCCAGATACTGGGAGCGAATGTCACGATTGGTGAATCCAAGGGCCTTCATGGCGGCAATCGGTTGCCTGTCTTTGGCCAGGAGCATCGTGACGAATAGCAGGATCGTCACGAGCGTGATGACTGCCGCGATGCTCGCGGACACGGAGGCCGCCGTGCTCACCGAGCTGATCGTGCCGCCGAAGGTCTGCCTCATGTAGGTCGAGATGTCGGAGACCTTGGCGTAGGGAAAGGACTTCCGGTACGACGCAATCGTCTTCGGCAGGAGCGAGTCGTCCCGGGCGTCGGCGGCGATGACGGACCACATGACCTGGCCGCCGTCGTCGTCGAAGGTCGCCTTGGCGGTTTTGCCGCCATTGGTCAGGTCCGAGTAGATGCCGGAGACGCGAAGGTCCCTGGTTCCCGAGGCGGTCTCGACGGCGATCCGGTCGCCCAGGGTGAGCTCGAGGTCGTCGGCATTGGTCGACGACAGCGCAATCTCGCCGTCGCCGTGCGGCGCCCTGCCGTGCGAGTACTCAATGGGGAAGGCATCGTGATCGCCCAGCTCGACCTTCAGGCGGGTCGTGACTCCCGTGGGAGTGCTCGCCTTGAAGTTCTTGGTCGTCAGAACGGAGTACTTGGTCACGGCCTCATCGGAGTCGAGCGCCTCGGCGATCTGCTGTGTCTTGTCGGGGATGTCCTCGACCTGTTGGATGTCAATGCGCATGTCGGAGCGGCCCACTCCCAGGTAGGAGACGAAACCGTCCGAGGAAAGGGTCGCGTGCATGTTCCGGGGCAGGATCATGATGAACGCGCTGAGCACGAGCACGGCGAACATCGTGGCGTACAGGCGCGGGCGCGAGGCCACGTCCTTGGTGCCCAGGAAGGCATTGGTGGAAAGAAGACGGCATCGCCTCAGCCTGAGGCGCCGTGCCTTGCCTCCTCCGCTCGGCGAGGCCGCCTGGCGCAGGGCCAAAGCCGGCGAAATCTTCCCCAGGCGGCGTAGCACGATGTGGACGTATCCCACAACGGAAACGAAGACGAACAGAGCCCCGAGCAGGCCGACCGCTATCGAAAGACCGCCGTTCTGGCTCGCGCCCATCGCCGTCCGGGCGCTTTCGGACAGTGGCCCGCGCAGGGCGAGGGCAAGGATGAGGCCCACGAGGCTGCCAATGGCACCGATCGCGGCGTACTTGCTGCGGTAGAGCCTTTTGATGTCCAATGTGCGAATGCCGATCGCTTTGAGCACACCGATCTGGCCGTAGTCCTCTTCGATTTTGGCCAGGAGCGTGAAACGTATGCACATGAAGGCAATGGCGGTCACTAGAGCGCTCATGAGTAGCACGACGGCGATCATCAGGCCATCGGAAAGAGCGTTGACAAGGCGGAACTGCCCGTAGGTCAGCGCTTGGCCGTTCGCCGGCAGCCCGGCATCCCGGTAGGCGGCCTCGAAGGCCGAGACATTGCCGCCAGGCTTGAGGCGGAACTCGATGAGGTATTCGACCTCGCCCCTGTCGCGCAGGGCCTGGAAGTCCTCCTCGCTCACCAGGAGCCGCTTGGAGCCGGCCAGTGGCGAGTTCATCTGCGAGTCGCGGATGAATCCGGCGACCGTCAACGGGTGGCCGTGGATCGTAACGGTATCGCCCTCAAACGCGAAGGAACTGTCTCTATAGGAGATCGGCAGGTAGATCTCGCCCTGCGCGGGCGTGACGACGCGGCCGTCGAAGTCGAGTAGGTGATCGAAGGATTGGCTCTGTGTGGCCAGGCCGTTGTCCTGAGTGCTCGATGCCTGCGTCTTTCCATTGGCCTCGATCTGCGAACCATCAATGTTCAAGAACTCTACGGTCTGCCAGCTTTCGACGTCGGTACGCGCCTCGGCAAACTTCTCAAGCTGCCCGGTGTCGAGCCGCCCGGCGTGCATCTGCATGTAGTGCGGCGTTTTCGCCTGGTCCATGAACGAACCGACGGAGCCGACGAGGCCAGTAGCGAGCATGGCGGCCAGCGCTGTCAGCATCGAGGCGGCTGCCACGAAGCACGTTGTCATGGCCGTCACGAGGAGGCTACTGCGAATATCGCCCACTATGAGCTTGCGGTACATCAGTGGTTTACCCTTTCGAGTTTACGGACGCTCCCGGCGCGGAATATGGCGCTTGCGGCGACGCACAGCGACAGGCCGGCGACGATCACGCACAGCGCGGCGCCCCTGCCCGGACCCGTTCCGACGAGGCGGCCGAGGCTGTTGGCCAGGAGGCCGCCGTCGCGCAGCAGGGGAGCGAAAACGTGGTCGGTGATGATGCCGGAGGAGGCATACGCGGCGACATAGCCGAGCTGGGACAGCACGCCGATCAGACCCCAGGCTCGCCCCTGGAATTGGTCAGGGATATTGGTGCGGATGAGGTAATCGAGGCACGCGTTGGCGAAGGGCATCATCGCGAATACGAGGAAGCCCGTCGCGCCGATGAGGACCGCGCTTTCGCGTATGCCGAAGCCGACCATGCAGGCGCCGGCAGCGAATAGGGAGGCCGCCAGGATGTCCGTGTGCCTGCCGCGGATGGGAAGGATGCCCAGTGCGATGCTCGGGGCCAGCAGCCCGAGGGCGGCGACGGTTTCCAGCGTGCCGAGCACCGAGGCGGTCGTGAAGGCCAGGACCAGTGGCGTCAGGAGCGTTTCGAGGACTCCCAGGCAGAACGTGATGACCGCTGCCATCCACACGAGGACGAAAATTCCCCTGTTGCCCGTCACGACGGCCCAGCCATCGGAAAATGCACGGGTCAGACGAGGCGGAGTGTTGTCGCCGTCCGGCTGGTGTTTATCGGAGTCATCCTCGCCGCGCCCGGCTTCTGTGTGCCCGTTCCGGTTGGCGACCATGAGCGAGTGCCGCACGACGAGCGTCATCGTCATTGTCACGGCAAGGGTCGCGATGTCGATGATCAGGAGCAGTCGGATGTCATAGGCCGCCAGGAGGAATCCCGCCAGTGCCGGCGAGATGAGGTACTTGGCCGAGCCCATGATCTGGACCATGCCGCTGGCGCGAGTGTACTGATCGCTCGTGAGAAGGTCCGAGATCGTCGCCTTGAAGGCGGGATCGAGCAGCGAGGCGAAGACGGAGCTGAGTGCCACGCCCAGGCATATCTGCCAGATCTGGGCGTGCCCGTCGCGCAGGCACCACAGGATGTAGACAAGGCCGATGGCTGACAGGCCGTCGCCGGCCACCATGAGGAGGCGGCGGTCGTGGGCGTCGGCCAGTACGCCGGCGAATGCTCCCAACAGGATATTCGGCAGGAAGGCCGTCAGCATGACGATGGCGGTGGCCGAGGCCCGTCCCGTCGTCTGGTAGGCGTACACGCCCAGGCCGAACGACGTCAGGCCGCTGCCAATGGCCGAGATGAAGCCCCCGCTCCACAGGATGAGGAAGGCGGCGAAGCCTGTTCTTTGGCGCACTCGCGGTGCGATGTCCTTTGCTGTCACCTGTCTGCTTCCTCGCTCGAGTGCGTGGCGGCCGCATCGGATGTGGTGCGCGTGTCGGCATCGTCGGGATTAGCGAACAGACGCGCCAACTGCGGAGCAAGCGCACCGGTCTCGTCTCCGAGCAGGCGCCCGACGTTGTAGACGAGTGCCCTTACGCGCCGCTCGACCTGCTCGGGCTCGAGTTGGGAGAGTGCGTTGGCATCGAGGGCCTCATTGGCGTAGACGACGATCATCTCGGTGGCCTCGTAGGGGTACGGCGTCGAAAAGGTCCCCTCGCGGATTCCGTCCTCGACGATCGCCGCGAGTACCGGCGTCACATTGGCCACGATGCTCTCTTGGATCTTCTGGTGCATGAGGGCATTGCCGGGCTTGTGAATGTGCTCGCGCAGCTGCCCTCCTCCGTGGCTGTCGACGTTGAGTGCCTGCACCGTTGCGATGAGGCGTTCGAGGGCTGACAGGCTCGTGTCCTGTTCGATCGCCTTGGTGGCGGAGAGGATCCTGGTGTTCAGGCGTTCGACGAGGGCATCGACAATTGCTCCTTTGGAAGGGAAGTGGTGGTATAAGGTGCCGCGAGCGATGCCCGCCTTCTCGATGATTTGGGACGTGCTCGTGGCGTCGAATCCGTTCTCGTTGAAGAGGTATTCGGCGACGTCAAGGATCTCGCCCCGGCGCACCTCGCGTTTCTTTATCACTCGCATGGGCTTGTACTCCTGTCGTGAATCGTGGTCGAGTCGACCGGGCCGTCTGAGTGCCATCGATTTACTAGACCGACTGTCGGTCTAGTAAAGAATGTCAGTGGCGGACGCACATGTCAATGGCGAAAGCGGGCTGGTCTGTCGAATTGAGGCTGGCTTCGGTGAAGGCTGGCCGGTGCTGGCTCTGCGTGGGTGTTCGCGAGCGCTGGTCGACGTTGGCGACCGCCAGCCGATAAGTCGTGAATCCGGCCCGTGTTGGCGAAAGCCGGGCGGCTGTCTTAGTAGGAATCGGGAGGTAATGGCGATGCTGTTGCGAAGAACGTGAGCATCGGCACCAGCGCCGGTCAAACCGGCGTCGTCATGTGAAAGGTCGTCATGTCGAAGAATGTGGCGGCCGGTGGCGCGCAGGCAAGTGGCGGCATTCTGCCCTTTGAGCGTAGGCCCGGTCGCTCGGAAGTCGAAGGTACTTCGGCAGGTCGAAGGGAGGACGAGGCTTCACCGAGAGCGCGAGCGCCCAAGAACTGGAAGGATTTGGTGCCTGGCCACGGTTGGCCATGAGTCGATGTGCGAACGGTGGGCGATACTGGGTTCGAACCAGTGACCTCTTCGGTGTGAACGAAGCGCTCTACCACTGAGCTAATCGCCCGGCAATTGCCCCACGAGAATAGCGTGCGGGGCAGTGGCGGTGCAAAGTTCGATAACGTGGCGTGCACCTCATGGTCTCGGGTTGGACATCGCGCGGCAGCGCTGTCTATAGTTATCGAGCACCACCGGTCACGAGTTGGCTGGACATGCGGATGTGGCTCAGTTGGTAGAGCATCACCTTGCCAAGGTGAGGGTCGCGGGTTCGAGTCCCGTCATCCGCTCGGAGGAAAAGCAGCAATGCTAATCCGCACGGTGGGTTGGCCGAGAGGCGAGGCAACGGCCTGCAAAGCCGTGTACACGGGTTCGAATCCCGTACCCACCTCGCTAGGGCGATTGGCGCAGCGGGAGCGCGCTTCCCTGACACGGAAGAGGTCACTGGTTC
>JAUMUM010000020.1:0-4456 GCA_030530685.1 Actinomycetaceae bacterium
ATGTGGACCCGGAGCCATGTGGACCCGGGTTATAGGGTCGGTCCGGCCCTATGTGGATCCTGACCTTGTGGATCGGGCCTGCACGATCTGATTGTGTGGACCCAGACTCGGACCCGGACCCGGGGCTGAACTTGTGGACCCGGATCGGTTGGGGTGTCCCGAGCTTGTGAGTCATGATGCAAGGGCGAACTGATGATGCAAGGACGAATCGAGGAATGATGACGGAATCGAATGGAAACTGGATGGACAGGGCTCGGGAGGCGATCCCTGGCGGTGTGAACTCGCCGGTGCGCGCCTTCGCATCGGTTGGCGGAACGCCGCGGTTCATACGCGAGGCGGTGGGATGTCGCGTCACTGATGTCGACGGCCGGACCTACGTGGATCTCGTCTGCTCGTGGGGTCCGGCGCTGCTGGGCCACGCGCATCCGGAGGTGGTCGCCGCCGTGCGGGCAGCCGCCGAGCGAGGGCTGAGCTTCGGCGCACCCACGTCGGCCGAGGTCGAACTGGCGGAACGCATTCGCGCCCGCGTTCCGGCCGCCGAGCACGTCCGCCTCGTTTCGACCGGCACCGAGGCCACCATGACGGCCGTGCGGCTGGCTCGGGGTGCGACCGGCCGCGATAAGGTCGTCAAGTTCGCGGGCTGCTATCACGGGCACTCCGACGCGCTTCTGGCGGCGGCCGGCTCGGGCGTGGCCACTCAGGGCCTGCCGGGAAGCGCCGGGGTGACCGCTGCTGCGGCTGGCGACACGATCGTCCTTCCCTACAACGACGCCGAGGCACTGCGCTCCCTTTTCGAGAGCGACGGCAGCCAGATTGCCGCCGTCATCACGGAGGCGGCTCCCGCGAACATGGGGGTCGTCGCGCCCGCCGAGGGCTTCAATGCGCTGATCCGCGAGCTGACCGCAGAGCACGGGGCGCTTATGATCGTCGACGAGGTGCTCACCGGTTTCCGCGTCGGCCCATCCGGCTGGTGGGGGCTGGAGGCCGCCGGCGTGGGTGGCGGTGCGGCAAGCCCAAGCGGTGATGGCACGAGCGGCGTCGGTGATCCCGGTCAGCCCAGTCTCGACAACCCCGCCTGGACGCCTGACCTTCTCACCTTCGGCAAGGTTGTGGGCGGAGGAATGCCCCTGGCGGCCGTGGCGGGGCGCAGGGAGGTCATGGACCTGCTTGCGCCGCTCGGGCCGGTGTACCAGGCGGGCACGCTTTCCGGCAATCCGCTGGCAACGGCGGCCGGCATTGCTACGCTGGACCTGGCCACGCCGCAGGTGTACGCCACCGTCGACGCGCGGTCGGCCGAACTGCAAAAGCTCGTCGGCGACGCACTTTCCGAGGCGGGGGTACCGCACGTCGTTCAGGCGGCCGGCAACCTGTTCTCGGTGTTCTTCCGCGAGGACCCGGTGGTCGACTACGCGGACGCGCAGGCCCAGGACACTGCCGCATATGGGCGCTTCTTCCATGCCATGCTCGACGAGGGCGTCGCGCTTCCGCCGTCGGCCTTCGAAGCCTGGTTCCTTTCGGCCGCCCACGACGATGCTGCCATGGAGACCCTGGCACATGCCGTCAAAGCTGGTGCGAGGGCGGCGGCAGGCTGACCTGTGGACATTGGGCTCTGACGGCGCGTCGGAGTGTGGCCAAGTGGCCGCCTGATGTCGGTGTCCGGGCCTGTGGACCCGGGTACGTGCCGGTCGCGTCGATATGGACTGTTGACCCGGCGAGCATTGTTGACCCAAGCAGAAGTTGGCGGGTCAGACGCGGGCAATGCGGCAAGATGCAGGCACGTCCAGGACGATTCCGGACTGCGGCCCGTGCCCCACCGCCATCATCCTCATCCTGGATTTCGATTCGCGACCAGATGGTGCGTATCTTGATCCTGACACGGTGTGAGCGGATGCAATGGGGGCACGGTCTGTGGTTGTCGCGCTTGGAGGTGGGTACGGCATCGCGGGCCCTTGTGGTACTGCCGGGCCGACCCGGCGTCGCAGACCGGACGCGCGTGTGCTGGTCGCGGGGTGCACAGCCCGGCCACAGAGTCAGCCTGGTCGTGTGGTCCCATCCGCGGGTGTACCGGTGGGCGATCTGTGTGACGCGTCCACAGACGTTGCGGTCGGGCTTGTCGGGTCCAGGACACCACAGACCGGGGATGGGAAGTGACCCGTCCACAGGTGCGGCGGCTGTCGGGTTACTTGGCCTGTCCACAGGCGCCGACCCCAGCGGACCATTCGTCCGCAGGGGTAGTGGCCATCCGGACCATTCGTCCACGGGTACACCGGTCGGCGACCCGCGCGACCCGTCCACAGACGTTGCGGTCGGGCTTGTCGTCGGTCAGGTTTGTCCGCGATCGGGCTGTTGACCTCGGTGGTCTGAGTACACCGTCGAAACGGGCATGAAAGAGTGAATAGGGAGGCAGCACATGGCTTTCGATTACAAGAAGGAATACAAAGAGTTCTATATGCCACCGAGGAAGCCGGGCATCGTCACCGTGCCCGCGATGAACTTCGTTGCGGTGGGCGGCAGGGGCAACCCCAACGTCGAAGGCGGCCGGTACAAGCAGGCCATCGACCTCCTCTACGGCATCTCCTTCACCATCAAGATGAGCAAGAAGGGCGACCATCGGATCGAGGGATACTTCGACTACGTCGTCCCACCACTCGAAGGATTCTGGTGGCAGGAGGGAATCGAAGGGATCGACTACTCCCGCAAGGACGACCTCGAGTGGATATCGGCCATCCGGCTTCCCAACTTCGTGACTCGGCAGGAATTCGACTGGGCCATCGACGAGGCCACGCGCAAGAAGAAGGCAGACTTTACCGAGGTCGAGTTCGCGACCATCGATGAGGGGCTGTGCGTGCAGTGCATGCACATCGGCCCATACGATGACGAGCCGGCGACGATCGCCCTCATGCACGAGTTCATGGGCGAGCAAGGTTACGTGCTCGACATCGGCGACGATCGCCATCACCACGAAATCTATCTGAGCGACGCGAGAAGGACCGCGCCCGAAAAGCTCAGAACCGTCGTCCGCCACCCGATAAGGAAGGCGTGAGGGCGCCGTGGCATGGGGCAGTGTGGCGGGAGCTCGTCAATGTGACGACGCATCGGCTGAAAGGGCGCGGGCCGTGGTAACGGTGGCGCAGTGACAATCAGCGGTACCGAATCGACAGTCTTATCGAGCGCGGCGGGACGCCTGCAGTCCGCTCGACTTGCTCGGCTTGGGGGCCTGCCACCTTGGCCCGCCCGCTCGGCTTGCCCAGGTGGCAGGCGTGAGGCTTGGTTTGGCCAGGCTGCAGGAGAGCGCTCGGCCCTGCGGTCGGGGATATTGTATCGGCATCGGCATCGGCGTCGGTCGTGCCCGGGTGCCGCCGCGAAAAAAGTCGGCCGATTTGTGTCGGAGGCGTGCGGCACAATGAAGGCAGTCGACGTAGGCGCGGCATGCGGAAGGAGGGGCGCCGATGGAAGTTCTCGACCGTTTCGGCGAGGCGACGCGCCAGTGGTTCACCGGCGCATTCGATTGCCCGACACCCGCGCAAGTCGGGGCATGGCAGGCCATATCGCAGGGCCGCAATGCCCTAGTGATCGCGCCGACGGGATCGGGCAAGACGCTGGCGGCATTCCTCTGGGCGATCGACCGTCTCTTTCGGGATAAAGGCAGCCGGGAGGGTGAAGGTCGCACTGCGGGCAACGGTGGCGCGGTGAGCAACGGCGCGGCCGGGTCCGGCGCCGCCAGCCGTGGGGCAGGAAATCGCCGCCGCGGTGAAGACAGTCCCACCGCAACGCCCGGTCGTGGGCGATCTCGCGCTGCGCCCGGGCCCGATGTCAATGCCACGGCCCGCACGCAAATACTGTACATCTCGCCGCTCAAGGCGCTGGGCGTCGACGTCGAACGGAACCTGCGGGTCCCCCTTGCGGGGATCGTCCGCGTCGCGCGGCAACGGGGCCTGTCTCCACCCGAGGTGCGGGTGGGAGTGCGCTCGGGTGACACGACGTCGTCGCAGCGGCAGCGCCTGATACGCAAGCCCCCGGATATCCTCATCACTACGCCGGAATCCCTGTACCTCATGCTGACGAGCAGGGCGCGGCAGACCCTGAGCGGCGTGCACACGGTGATCGTCGACGAGGTTCACGCTCTGGCCGGGTCGAAGCGCGGAGCCCACCTGGCAGTGAGTTTGGAGCGGCTGGACGGGCTGCTCGCGGCCCCGGCGCAGCGGATCGGGCTGTCCGCGACCGTGCGTCCGGTGGAGGAAGTCGCCCGGTTCCTCGGCGGGGCTGAGCCGGTTGACGTTGTCGCCGGCCAGGCGGTCCGGGATCTCGACCTGACCGTTACTGTACCGGTTGCCGATCTGCGGAACCTGCCCGCGGCCTTCGAGGAGGGAGCCGAGCCCCCGGCGGCCTCCCCTGAGGGCGGGGACTCGGCGGCCTCCCCTTCTTCCCCGGCGGCCTCCCCTGCGGGCGGGGAGGG
>JAUMUM010000020.1:4466-41009 GCA_030530685.1 Actinomycetaceae bacterium
GAGATTCCGGACATGGGCGGGGCCCTGGACGTGGGCGAGATTCCGGCTGCCGGCTCGGTCTGGCCGCACGTCGAGGAATCCGTGGTCGACCAGGTGCTCCGGCATCGCTCGACCATCGTCTTCGTCAACTCCCGCAGGCTCGCCGAACGGCTGACCAGCCGCCTGAACGAGGCCTACGTGCGCCGCCTGGGCTACGACACGGCCCAGGGTGACACCTCGGCCCCCGGGCCGCCCGCCGAGGTGATCGGCATGTCCGGGCAGTCGGCCGGGGCTCCGCCCGTGCTCGCCAAGTCGCACCACGGGTCGGTTTCCAAGCAGCAGCGTGAGGTGATAGAAGAGGAACTCAAGTCCGGGCGCCTGCGCTGCGTCGTCGCTACCAGCAGCCTCGAACTCGGCATCGATATGGGTGCGGTCGACCACGTCATCCACATCGAGTCTCCGCCCAGCGTGGCAAGTGGCCTGCAACGCGTGGGGCGGGCCGGGCACCATGTTGGCGGAACCAGCCGTGCCACCCTCTACCCCAAGCACAGCGGCGACGTGCTGCACAGCGCCGTCGTCGCGGAAAGAATGCTCAGCGGGCGGATAGAAGCACTCGCCATCCCGCGCAACCCACTGGACATTCTCGCCCAGCAGACGGTGGCGGAGTGCGCGCTTGGCAGTGTCGATGTCGAGCATTGGTATGCGACAGTGCGCCGCAGCGCGCCCTTCCAGACACTCTCCCGCGGCGTCTTCGACACAGTGCTCGACTTCCTCGCCGGTCGGTATCCTTCCGACGAATTCGCCGAACTGCGGCCGCGCCTGGTGTGGGACCGGGAAGCGGGAACTATCGCCGGACGTCCGGGAGCGCAGAGGCTTGCGGTCACCAGTGGCGGGACGATCCCGGATCGCGGCACATACGGCGTGTTCGTCGCCGGTCAGGAGCAAGCCGCCCGAGTCGGCGAACTCGACGAGGAAATGGTCTACGAGTCGCGCGTCGGCGATGTGTTCACGCTCGGTACCTCCAGTTGGCGAATCGTCGAGATCACGCATGATCGCGTGAATGTCGCCCCCGCCTTCGGGCGCCCGGGCCGCCTGCCCTTCTGGCGCGCCGACGGCCTGGGCCGCCCGGCCGAGCTCGGCCAGGCCATGGGCCGCTTCTATCGCGAGATTTCCGAGGCGCCCAAGGCTGAAGCGACCACACGGCTTGCCGCGGCTGGGCTGGATGCAAACGCTCGCGGCAACCTTCTTGCCTATCTCCGCGAGCAGCGCGCGGCCACCGGGACGCTGCCCACGGACTGCGCGTTGACGGTGGAACGCGGGCGCGACGACACCGGTGACTGGCACATCATCCTGCATTCGCCCTACGGTCGTCAGGTGCACGCTCCGTTAGCGCTGGCTGTCTCCGCGCGCATCAGGGCAGCTTACGGCAGCGACGCCTCGGCCGTAGCCAGCGACGACGGCATCATTGTGCGCGTGCCGGACACGGCCTCGGGACTGCCTGGTGCGGAGCTTTTCACCTTCGACCCCGAGGAACTGGAACGGATCGTGACCGACGAGGCGGCGGGCTCGGCGCTATTCGCATCGCGCTTCAGGCAGTGCGCGGCTCGCTCGCTCCTCATGCCGCGGCTGAACCCGGCAAGGAGGATGCCCCTGTGGCAGCAGCGTCAACGCTCCGCGGCCTTGCTCGACGTCGCCAGGCGATACCCGGATTTCCCGGTCATTTTGGAAGCCCTGCGCGAAGTCCTCCAGGATGTCTACGACCTTCCCGCGCTCGTGCGGGTAGCGCGCGGCATTGCCGAAAAACGCATCCGGCTCGTTGAGGTCGACCCCGAGCGGCCCTCGCCCTTCGCCCGCGACCTGCTCTTTGGATACATCGACAATTTCGTCTACGAGGGGGACGCTCCGCTCGCCGAACGGCGCACTGCGCTGCTGCAGGTGGACCCGGAACTGCTCGGTGACCTGCTCGGTCGGGTGGAAATGCGCGATCTGCTCGATGCGGAGGTCATCGCCGAATACGAGGCGCAGATGCAGCGGCTCGCTCCGGGCTGGCGGGTCCGCGGAGTCGAGGGCGTCGCCGATCTTCTCCGCCAGCTTGGCCCGCTGAGCGTCGAGGAGGTGGCGGCGCGGCTGGAAGGCGATCCGGACGGGCCGGCGCACGCCGGGCGAGCCGGGGAAGGCAGGCCGCCAGTCGTCGGCCGCGAGGCGCCGGAAGACGGGGCGCGGCTCGGCGGCGGCCCAGCGGGAGGATCGGCATTGCCCGATGCGGGCCAGGTGGCAGCCGGGACGCGGGTGGGCGGGAATCCGAAAGCCGAAGACGCGGGTGAACCGGCGTCACCGGACGGCGCTGGCGACCGGGCGGCGAGTGCCGCATATGCGCGGGCCTGCCTGGATTCGCTCGTCGACGCGCATCGCGCCATCCGCGTGCCAATCGCCAGCAGCCGGGATGTTCGCGCCGAGCGGTACGCTGCCATTGAGGACGCCGCGCGGCTGCGCGACGGGCTGGGAGTGCCGCTGCCGCGATCTGTTCCGGAAGCGTTCCTCATGCCGGTCGCCCATCCCGTCGACGACCTCGTGTCCCGTTTTGCCCGCACCCACGGCCCTTTCACCGATGCCGATGCCGCCGGACGCCTCGGGCTTGGCGTAGCCGTCGTCCGGGACAGTCTGCGCAGACTGCGAGACGGCCAGCGGGTGACGAGCGGATTCTTCCTGCCCGATCGGCCCGATCGGCACCGAAGTGCCGGGAGAGGGGACGACGGACCGGCCGCCAGCCGGACAGGAGCCGACGCCGAATGGTGTGACGTCGACGTGCTGCGGCGCCTGCGCCAGCGGACCCTCGCGGCACTGCGAGGAAGCGTCGAGCCTGTCTCACCGGAGTCCTATGCGCGGTTCTTGCCGGCCTGGCAGCACGCCGACGGTTCACTCGAGGGCGTCGATGGACTGCTCGCCGTCGTCGAGCAGCTGGCGGGAGTCCCGATGCCGGCCAGCGCGTTGGAGTCGTTGGTCCTGCCTGCCCGCGTGCGTGACTACGCTCCTGCCATGCTGGACCAGCTGACCTCCTGTGGTGAGGTGACATGGGCGGGGTGCGGAAGACTTCCCGGCCGGGACGGATGGATCGCGCTCTTCCCGGCCGGGTACGCGGGTGTCGCGTTGGGGTCGGGCGTGCCAGGGTCGGGCGCTTCTGAAGGACCAGGTGAGCCGGGACTAGGGTCCAAGGGACGATTGGGTTCTCTGGGAGCGGCAACTGTGGAAGAAGCCCGCGCCGCCGGGAAGGAAGCTGGCGCCACGAGCAACGGAGCCCGCGCCGCGGGTTCTGGCGCGCGAGCCGAAGCGCGGGTCGAAGGAAATGGAACAGGCGCCGTCGGGAGCGGCGCGGAAACGTCCGGCGACCAGCGCGAAAAGGCTGTGGCCGAGCGGATCCTCGGCGAGAGGATCACGGCCGCACTGGCCGGGGGCGGCGCGCACTTCGGCGCCCAGTTGCGTGAGGCGGTCGGCGGTTCGGCCGTCGACGGGCAGGCGTTCACCGACGCGATATGGGACCTCGTGTGGGCCGGGCGCCTGACAAATGACACGCTCGCCCCTGTGCGCGCCTACCTGGCTCACGGCACGCAAGCGCATCGGAGCACTCGCGCACCGCGCTCTCGCGCTCACCGCCGCATGGGCGGGCGGACAATGGGAGGGTATCGGGCAGTGCGGCCATCGGCAGTGCTATCCCCGCTTCTGGCCGGGCGATGGTCGCTGCTTGCCCAGCCGCAGACCTATCTTGGCGCAGAAGGCGCGCTTGCGGTCAGCGAAAGCGGCGAGGCAGACCCCGCACCGGACACCCGGGGCGGGGCGGGAGCCGGGCTGGCGGGCGGAGGCGACGCACCGAGGCGGGGTGAATATCCCCTGAGCGCCGGGCAGGGTATTGCTGGTCCGAACAGCGCCGGGCAGGGCGCGGCCGGGCGGGATAGTGCCGGGTCAGATAGTGCTCGGGGTGGCACCGGGCCGGGCGCGCTGGTGTCGCCCGAGGTCCTGTGGGCCGTGGAAGCCGCATCGGCCCTGCTCGACCGGTACGGCGTCGTCACGCGCGGCTCGGCCTGGCAGGTCCCCGGGGGATTCGCCCGCATGTACGGCGTGCTGAAGGGATTCGAAGACGCGGGCCACTGCCGGCGCGGCTACTTCATTGAGGGGCTCGGCGCCGCGCAATTCGCTGAGGCGGCAACGGTCGACAGGCTGCGCCAGTTTTCCGACATTGAGATGCGCTCGGCAGGCTCCGATGCGGTCGTGCTGGCGGCGACCGACCCGGCCAATGCGTACGGGGCGGCGCTACCGTGGCCGGTCATTGACGGCGTGCAGCACCGGCCGGGGCGCAAAGCGGGCGCGCTCGTCGTGCTGGTCGCCGGCAGACCCGCGCTATACGTGGAACGAGGTGGCCGCACGGTACTTCAATTCACCGACGACGCCGACGCACTGGAAGCGGCCTGTCACGGCCTGGCGCGCATCGCCGTCGACCGGCATCTGGAAACCCTCACCATCGAAAAGATCAACGGCAATGGCGCGGTCTTCCGTTTGCCACTCGCCACCCACCTCCGCTCCGCTGGTTTCGTCGACTCGCCCCGAGGCCTGACGCTGCGCCGCGCGTATTGAAACCGCGTATCGTCGCGCGTACCGAAAGCGCGTGTGTCCGCCGTCGTGCGGGCGGTACCCCATGGTCGGGGTCATATGCCCGCCCTGAAGCGAGAAAATGTGACGGCATCCCCGTCGTCGGGACGAGGGCGAGCGGGCTTGGCCGGGCCACGTGCGACAACCTGAGCTCGCACTGCCACAGGGGTGCGAGCAAAGACGAAGCCCGCGCAGCCAGCACGAAGAAGCCACAGCACCCGTAATCGTCACTGCGCCTTCCGCGCCCCGCGCAGCACGAGGGTCAGCGCCCGCGCCATGGTGGGTGCCAGGTCGCCGGGTGGCTGCATGATCCTCGCGTCCCGGGCGGCGGCCTCGGCCAGGGTGGGAGCCGGGTGCCCGAAGGCCCACACCTCGGCGATGACCGCGTGCAGGGCGAAGAGCAGCATACCGGCGTCGTCAAGGGCGCCGATTCGCGATTCGATCAGCCGCACGAGGCGTTCCATGTGGCCGTGGATGGCGAGCTTGAAGTCGAGCACTTCGTCGACGGTGACATTGTGCTCCAGCACCGTGGTGGTGCAGCCGAGCAACTCGCATAGCAGGGGGCGCCGCGTCACCGTGCGCGCCAGATCTGCGGCCAGGGCCTGCACCCGGGCGTCGCTCGATGCAGACGCCGACGCGCCCGTCTCGCCAGCAACCGTCCCGCCGGCGCCCGATTCCAGTTCTTCGACCCACTGCGCGTACTCGCGCTCGGTCAGTACGAGGAGGATGGCCTCGCGGGAGCCGAAGTAGCGCAGCACGTTCGACTTGGCCAGGCCCACCTGCCGTGCGATCTCGTTGAGGCTGACGTCGGCGACGCGGCGCCCACGCAGCAGTCCGCGCGTCACGGCCAGTATGTGGTCGCGTCGCGCCCCCCGTTGTTCGGGCGTGCGCGCCCTTCGGAAGGATTCGGTTCCCACGCAATTCCTTTCGCTAGACAGCGGACCGACGGTCTGTTAACGTCAATCGTACCAAAAAGACCACCGGTCTCTTGCAGGAGGAAGTTCATGACGGATGTGGTAGTTCTTGTTGGTGCCGGGTCGATCGGACGGGCAGTCGCCCGCCGCGTATCATCCGGACGTTCGATCCTGGTGGCCGACCTTCGCCCGGATGCGGCCGAAAGCGCGGCCGAGGCGCTTCGCAATGACGGTTTTGTTGTAGAGACAGCCCAGGCGGACGTGTCCTCGGCCGAGTCGGTGGCGGCCCTGGCCGACCGCGCCGCCGCGATGGGCGATGTCACCCATGTCATCCATGCGGCGGGTGTCTCCCCGGTGCAGGCTTCCACCCGCGCCGTGATCGATGTCGACCTGGTCGGCACGGCGCTCGTACTGGAAGAATTCGGGCGAGTGATCGCGCCGGGCGGCTCCGGCATCGTCATCTCCAGCCAGGCGGGGCACATGGGCGACCCTCTTCCTACCGACCAGGCCGCCGCCCTGGCGCAGACGCCGGCGCGGGAGTTGGCCTCGCTGGAATTCCTCAGCGCCATCCCCAACTCGAGCGTTGCCTACATCGTTGCCAAGCGCGCCAACATCCTGCGTGCGCAGGCGGCGGCTCCCGCATGGGGCGACCGCGGTGCCCGGGTCAATAGCATCAGCCCGGGTATCATCATGACACCGCTGGCCCGAGATGAGCTCGATGGTCCCGCGGCCGCCGGGTACCGCGCGATGATCGAAACGTCTGCCGCCGGACGTGTCGGCACGCCGGACGAGATCGGCGATGTCGCCGCGTTCATGATGGCTACGCCCTTCCTGACCGGGACTGACCTGCTCGTCGACGGCGGCGTCGTTGCTGCGATGGCCGCCGGCCGTGTCGCTCTGGGAGGAGACTACGCCGAGTGAAGATTCGTTTGCCGGCAAGCGGGCTTTCGATGGCGCTTGCCGGCAACGCGGCGGGCCTTTGATCCGGGAGCGGGTTCCTCAACTGCCTGGAGTGAGCGGGAAGGCGCTGTTGTCATCCTGCGACGCAGATGGGCCCGCTCCCTCCGGGCGGCAGTTCGCAGCCTACCTAGGTGCCACCACTGGCGGTGGATTCCGGCCGCAAACGTCCAACGACCACGCGAGCATCCGATAACCACTCGCATCGACGATCACCCTCATCAAGAATCCGATACAGGAGAAGACCATGGAGTACATGCAGTTGAACAACGGAGTCAGCATGCCGGCGCTCGGCTTTGGCGTCTTCCAGATTCCCGACGCGGCCGAATGCGAGCGCGCGGTGGCCGAGGCACTCGACGTCGGCTACCGGCTCATCGATACCGCCGCGGCCTACGGGAACGAGGAGGCCGTCGGCCGGGCGGTAGCGGCCAGCGGCATTGCGCGCGACGAGCTATTTATCACCACCAAGCTGTGGATAAGCGACGCCGGTGACGGCCCCGCCTACGACGCCTTCCGGCGTTCGGCGGACAGGCTCGGCCTGGACGTCGTGGACATGTTCCTCATTCACCAGCCCTTCGGTGACGTCTACGGTTCCTGGCGGGCGATGGAGCGGCTGCTGGCCGACGGGCGTGTGCGCGCCATTGGCGTGTCGAACTTCCAACCGGACCGGCTGGTCGACCTCATCGTCCACAATGACGTCGTGCCCGCGGTCAACCAGGTTGAAACCCACCCGTACTTCCACCAGGTCGAGGCGCGACGGCACATGGAGGAGCGCGGCGTTCAGATCCAGGCCTGGGCCCCGTTCGCCGAGGGAAAGAAGGGCCTGTTCACCGACCCGGTGCTCGCGTCGATCGGCGAGGCTCACGGCAAGACCGTCGCCCAGGTGACTCTTCGCTGGCTGCTCCAAACGGGCGTGGCGGCCATCCCGAAGTCGGTTCGGCGCGAGCGCATGCAGGAGAACTTCGACGTGTTCGACTTCGAACTGACGCAGGGCGAAATCGAAGCGATTGCCGGCCTCGACACGGGCGGCAGTCTGTTCATCGACCACCGTGATCCGGCCTCCGTCGAGCGCCTGTCCACCCTGCGGGTGAGCTGACGAGTCCGCCCTCGACCGTCGCCGCGGCCAGTTCGGCCCTCGCCCCGGCCGCCCCGGCCGTCCGCCCTGCGAGTGAGCCGAATAACCGAAATGAAGCGAAAGGAAATGTCTATGTCGTCTATGCCCGAAGTCATTGTCGTCATCGGTGCGACTGGCACGATCGGTCGGGCCGTCGTGGATGAGCTGCGCAGCCGGGGGATCGCCGTGCGCGCGCTGACCCGTGACGCCGCGCGCGCCGCCCGCGTCCTGGGCGAGTCCGCCGACGTCGACATCGTCGCCGGAGACGTGACGAATCCCGACGGTCTGCGGCCGGCACTCGAGGGAGCCGGCGGCGTGATCCTCACCCACGGGGGCGACTCGGACCCGGAGAGGGTCTATGTCGGCGCCGTCCGGGCGCTCGTCCAGGCGGCGGGAGATCGTCGCCTGCCCGTCGCGCTCATGTCCTCGATCAATGTCGAGGACGTCGCACCCGGGCCGTATGCCGCGCTGCTCTCGGCCAAGAAGAGGGGCGAGGACGTGCTGCGCGGCAGCGGCCTGCCCTACACGGTGGTTCGGCCCGGCTGGTTCGGCGCGACCGATGCCGGCGACAACCGCGTCGTCCTGCGGCAGGGCGACCGCGTCGCCCACGGCGGCGTGCGCGTCAACCACGTGGCGCAGGTGCTCGTCGAGGCGCTGCTGTCGCGATCGGCCAAGGGCCGGACGGTGGAGGTCTTCTCCGGCCCCGGAGATCCCGTCGCCGACTGGGAAGCGGCCTTCGCCACAGCGCGAGCGGACAGTCAGGAGTAGAGTCCCCGGGCATGACGAGCCCGAAGTACGAACCCCTGTTCCAGCCATACGTACTCAATAACGGCGTCGAACTGAACAACCGTCTGGTCGTCGCACCCCTGACGGTCTACGACTCCGGTGAGGATGGCGAACTGACCGAAGCCTCCCGCCTGTTCTGGCGGAACCGGTTCGCGGGCTTCGGTCTGTACGTCATGCCATTTTCCAATGTTCACCCGAGCGGCATAGGCTTCGAGTCGCCAAATGCCTTCGATAGGCGGCATCTGGCGACGCTCAAGGAGTACGCCGACATCTCCCACGAGCAGGGCGTGCCGATCGTCGCCCAGCTCGCCCATTCCGGCCTGCGCGCCAACCGAGCGATGACTCAGGGGCACGACGTCGTCGCTCCCACGGCGGAGGCCCACAGCGGGGCGCGGGCCATGACCGACGCCGAGGTGCGCGAGATGGTCGCCAGCTTCGCCTATGCCACCGAGCTCGCCATGGAGGCGGGGCTCGACGGCGTCGAAGTCCACGGGACCAATGGCTGGCTCGTCCAGCAGTTCGTTTCGGGCACCACCAATAGGCGCGCGGACGCCTGGGGCGGCTCGCTGGACAGGCGGCTGCGCTTCCCGCTGGAGATCGTCGATGCGATCGACGGCGTTCGCCGCAGGAAGGGGCGGCCCGACTTCATCGTGGGCTACCGTTTCTCCCCCGAGGAGCCCGGCGAGCGCGGCATCACCATGAAGGAAACCTTCGCCCTCGTCGACGCTCTGGCCGACAGGCCGCTGCAGTACCTGCATGTCTCCCTCTGGGACTTCTACAAGAGGGCGCGGCGAGGCGCCGATCCCACGCTCACTCGCATGCAGCTTCTGCATGAGCGCATCAATGGGCGCCTGCCCTTCATTGGCGTGGGAAACCTCTACACGGCCGACGACATGATCGACGCCTACAGCACCGGATGGGCGGAATTCGTCGCCGTCGGCAAGAGCGTCATGCTCAACCCCGATTTAGTGGAGCTCATCGAAACGGGGCGCGAGGCCGAGATCGAGACCACCTTCGACTGGGATAGGCAGGAACGCTATCGCTACACGCCCGCCATGCTTCGGGGCACGCGCATGGGCATGGACTTCTTCCCGCCGTCCAAGCAGCACGGGGTGCGGTACAGGAGCGAGGAATACTGGTCGGCCGTCGGCTCGGCGACGTGGACATCCGCCTGAAGTGTGGTGCAGGATACCGTTGCCTGCGGTCCGGGCGATGGCCTAAGCTTATTGCTCGCGGGGCTATGGTGCAGTCGGTAGCACACCTCGCCAGCAATGGCGGGGAGACAGGGGTTCGAATCCTTTTAGCTCCACAGACGGAACTCCGTCGCAAGCTTTGCGGCGGAGTTCTTGATTTCCACCGGGTCCTATGCCCGATGATGCTGGACGAGCCTGATGATGCCGGTTGGTCGCGACAGCGGTAGCGACCACCCTCCGCGCGGTTACCAGCCAGAGCAAGCCCCGCTGGCGCGCATCGCGTCGGCGGCCGCGCAGCGAATCGGGCCTCGGCATCCCCTCGGCCTCGGCAACGGCCGAGCGATCACGCCTCGGGGATCGGCATCCCGTAGTTTTCCATCGTGATGCTGGCCGGCTCCGGGCCGCCGCGCGTGCCGGTGTCGAGCGCGTCGATGGCCGCAAGCTCCTCGCCGCTGAGCTCGAAGTCGAAGATCCCGAAGTTTTCCGCAATGCGCGCCGGCTTGGTCGACTTCGGGATCGCCGAACGCCCCTCCTGGATGTGCCAGCGCAACATCACCTGTGCTGGGCTCTTGCCGTGGGTGGCTGCGATACGACCGATGGTCTCATCCGTGAGCGTACTCTTCTGGGCTCCGCCGTAGATTGTGATGCCGCCGATGGGCGACCACGCCTGGGTGAGGATGCCGTGTTCGGCATGCAGCGTCTGCAGCTGCTTTTGCTGGAAGAAGGGATGCAGTTCGATCTGGTTGACCGTGGGCACCACACTGGCCTGGGCGAGCAGCCGGTCGAGGTCGTCGGGCATGAAGTTTGAGACGCCGATGGCGCGCACTTTGCCGTCGGCGTAGAGCTCTTCGAGTGCGCGGTAGGCACCGAGCGTCCGGTCGAAGTCGACAGTCAGGGGCTGGTGCAAGATGAGCAGATCGATCTGCTCAAGGCCGAGCTTGCCCGCGCTCTTCTCGAAGCCGTGCAGGGCCTTGTCGTAGCCGTAGTCGCTGATCCACAGCTTCGTTTCGACGAATACCTCCTCGCGTGGCAGTCCCAAGGCGCGAATTGCCTCGCCGACGCCGCGTTCGTTCATGTACGCAGCTGCCGTATCAATGTGGCGGTAGCCGACGCGCAGGGCCTCGGCCACCGCCGCGGCAGTCTCGTCGACGGGAGTTTGAAAGACGCCAAACCCGATGCCGGGCAGCGTCACGTCATTGTTCAAAGTGAATCCATTATTAGTCATGATTCCAACAGTAGGACGACGTCCGGGCCTCTGGCAGTCCCCGGCGTTATACCCCAAGGACGCCGCGAGCGGTGGCGCTTCGGCGGCGGGCAGATCTTGGCGGGGAACGTTCGGGGTGTGGCAAGCGTTCGCGGCGGCAGCCCGGACCATCCCGCCCGCGAAGAGTGTTCTTCCGCCGCGCAGGATGGTGGCGAACCGTGGTGTCGGCGGCCGTGTCGTAGCCTTGAATGCATGGACAATCGAGTCGAAGTCAATCAGTTCCTCACGGCGTTGCGGGCCCGGATCACCCCGGACGAAGCGGGACTTGTGGCATTCGGCACCGACCGTCGCGTACCGGGACTGCGCCGCGAGGAGGTCGCGCAACTTGCCGGAGTCTCCACCGCCTATTACACGCGGATGGAGCGCGGCGACCTCCGCGGCGTCTCCGAAGGCGTCCTCTATTCGCTTGCCCGTGCGTTGCGGCTGGACGAAGCCGAAACCCTCCATCTCTTCGACCTCGCCCACACTGCGTCGGGATCGAGCCGACGCCCGCTGCCGCACGGCCTGCCAGCCGCGGCCGCCAGGCGCAGGACACCAGATCCGCGGGTCCTGGAGCGCCTGACCCGTGTGCTCGATTCAATGTTCGATGTGCCCGCTCTCGCGGTGAACTACGTCGGTGACCCCGTCGCTTCCAACGCCCTCGGCCGCGCCCTGTTCCCTCATCTTTTTCCAGACGACGCCGAGCCCGTCAACCACTTCCACTACCTCTTCTTGGACGAGCGCTCGCGGGTGTTCTATCCCGACTGGGAAACCAGCGCGCGCGAATCGGTCTCGTCGCTGCGACTGCTCGTCGGGCACGACCCGGCCGACCGGGCGCTGACGGGCCTCGTCGAGGAACTATCCGAGCGCAGCGAGCGGTTCCGCGACCTGTGGCAGGGGCACGCCGTACGCGTCCATGCCAGCGGCACGAAGCGCATTGACCACCCTCTCGTCGGGCTGATGGTCATTGGGTACGACGTCCTGTCGGTCGAGGCCACGCCGGGCTTGACGGTCACCACCTATCTGCCGGAAGGAGGCAGCCCGTCCGAAGATGCCATGCGGAGGTTGCGTAGGACCACCGCGTGAGGTGGCCTTTACGGGTGTGTGGATGATCTTTGCTCGTCGGGTATGTGTGGACCCGATTTCACCACGATCTTGGCCTGTGGCCCGAATTCCAAGCGCGGGTCTCGTTTGTGGACCCGACGACCATGAGCACCGGGTCAGTGTGCGGATAGATTTCGGCGAGTGGCGTCGCATGTGGACCCGGGTCGCACTGCGGCCTTGGCCTGTGCACCCCACCGGCCTGTCCCGCACATTGGCGCCTCGAATTGCATGTGACCCTGGCCTGTTGACCCGAGTCCCGCTGTGGACCGGACGCAGGAGGTGGGCCGGCCATAAACCGAGGGATGCCCAGGTGCTGTGGACCCGATTCGGCACATCCTGCCGTGCTGTTCCTTGCCTCGGTGGTCCACTCGGCTCAGTGCGCGGCCCCGACCTCGATCAACAGCACGCCCGAGGCGATCATCGCGATGCCTGCCAGCATTGTTGGTGTCAGCGGCTCCTTGAAGATCACTCGGGACAGCACGGCCGTTGCCGCCACCCCGGTTGCAGCCCATACGCCGTAGGCGATGCCTAGGGGCATGCCACCGCGCAACGCAACGGTAAGGAAGGCGAACGCCAGAAGGTATCCGGTGCCGACGGCGGCATACCAGGCATTCTTTCCGGCCGAGGCGGCCTTGAGCGACAGGGTCGCGGCGACCTCGCTGACAATTGCGCCGCCGAGGAAAAGCCACGTCATGAGCGGGCCTCCTTTCCGCGCAGCGCTGATCCTTCCGTGCCGCCTTGCTCCATTGAACCGTGCGCTGAGTCCGTGAAGTCCAAGCCGTGCGTCGAGCCTTCGGTGGTCGGCCCCGCCTGCGCGCGCACACCGGCCGCCGCCTGTTCGGCGCCCATCTCCACGGTGAGCACGCCGGCGACCACCAAGGCGATCCCGACGCCCATGACCGCCGTGAGCGGCTCACCGAAGATGACTGCCGACAGCAGGGCGGTCAGCGTTACCCCCAGCGCGCCCCATATCCCGTAGGCGACGCCCAGGGCCATGCCTTGGCGCAGTGCCAGCGCGAGCATGGCGAAGGCGCAGGTGTACCCCACGGCGACCACCGCGTACAGCGCTGGGGTGTCGATGGCAGCCTTGAGCGAAAGTGAGGCGGCGACCTCGCTGAAGATCGCTCCCGCAAGGAAATACCACTGTTTCATTGGTGTGCGTTTTTCCTTGTCTTTCTCTGTAGGGGATGGGTTCGGCGGCATCCTGCGAGCGCCGCTCTGAGTTTCCCCGTGTTGCCCCGCCGCGTCATTGCCCGGCGCTGAGCCGTGCTCGCCGGTCATCATCCCAAGATTGCGCCGGTGCCGCAATAGTGCACAGGTGCCGTAATAGTGCGCCGACGCCGACCCGCGGCCTCGTCGTACTTCGAGACCGGGGCCGACGCCGGCTCCACGCTGGCGGCCGCCCCCATGCCGGCGACCGCCTCCACGCCAGCGCCTCAGCGCAGCGTGGTGTGGCTTTCAATCGTGCGCACAGCCCAGACGGCCGTCGCACAGATCATCACGGCATAGACTGGAATGTGCCCCATGCCGATGACTTCGGGAATCCTGTGGTGCGACTGGTGGAGGATGTCGTGCGACATTCCCTGCCATACCCAGGCCCCGTCGGCCGTGCGGATTCCCATGGGAAGCAGCAGCATCCCGGCGAACCCTGCGAGCCCGCCCACCATCCAGTAGGTGATGAACCCGATGACCGGCGCCGCGAAGCCCATGTGGCTCCAGCGAGAGTGGGCCCCGATGCTCATGATCGACGCGACCAGGGTGGCAATGCCCACCACGGCGAACACGCCAAGCAGAGCGAAGAGCACGTACGGGCCATGTCCCATCGCGTGCCAGTCAAAGTCCTCGTGGCCATGGTGGAAATGGTGCCCGTGGTGGAAGTGGCGCTCGTCAGCCCACATCTCCGCCCCGCGGGTGTGGCAGAGGAGGAAGAAGCCGAGGGACGCGACGCCGATGCTCACGAAGCTCATGCCGATGATGTGAAGGACCTTGGCGAAGAAGATCGTCCGCCCCCTGGCGGGAAGCATGAACGTGAAGTAGCCCCTCGTCCCGTACATGGACTGCCAGTAGCCGATGAACAGAAGAACGATGGCGACGGCGGGCGCCGCACTGAAGGCACCGAAGGCAATGGAAGCCCCGACGTCGGACAGCGCAGGTATCAGGCCAAGGGCGATCGCGCTCAGTCCGACGGCGGAGAACAGTCCCAGGACGATGAGCGTCCGGCGGCCCTGCGTGCGCAGTTCGTGGGCGAAAAGCGTGGCTAGCATCAGCGGTACTCCTTCCGGAACAGGGCGTCGAGGCTCGAGGCATGCTGCTCGCGCAGATCGTCGGCGTTGCCCGAGAGTAGGACGCGGCCGTCGCGCAGGAAGATCACCGAGTCGACGGTGGTTTCGACCTCGGCGATGAGGTGTGTGGAGATGATCATGAGTGCGCCCGGATCGAAGTCGCTCAGCACGCCGTTCAGGATGACGTCGCGGGCGGCCGGGTCGACGCCGGAGATGGGCTCGTCGAGCAGGTAGACGCGCGCCTTGCGCGACATGACGAGAGCGACCCTCAGCTTTTCTCCCGTGCCTTTGGACATTGCCTTGAGCGGGCGGTCGTCCGGCAACTTGAAGAAACGGACCATCTCGCGGGCCTTGGTCGCGTCGAAGTCGGTGAAGAACCTGGAGTACAGGTCGATGGCCTTCGTGGCGGTCAGGCTCGTGTCGAGGAAATTGCGGTCGGGTAGGAAGGAGACGAGCGCCTTCGATTCCGGCCCCACCGGGTGGTCTGCAATCGTCACCCGGCCCGTGTAGTCGGCGACGAGCCCGGCCAGGATCTTCAGCAGCGTCGTCTTGCCGGCGCCGTTATTGCCCACGAGGGCGACGATGCTGCCAGCAGGCAGTGTCAGGCTGAGGTCAGTCAGGGCGCGGTTGGAACGGTAGTCCTTCGTCAGGTGTTCGACGCGCACGAGGGCGGATTCTCCGGCGCGTGAAAGATCGCCGGCTGGCGGACTCGCATCGGCAGCCGCGTCCGATGCGGCGTTGTGTGACGGCTGTGGATTCGCTGCCATTAGTCGTCTCCTTCGGTGCGTGCTTTCCATTGATCGGAAAGGGTGCGGATGGTTTCGTCCAGGTCGAGCCCGAGGGCTGCGACCGTGTCGATGTACGTGTTGGTTGCGGCCGCGGCCAGTTCGGCTCGCATGGTGCTGGCTGCGGAGTTCTCCGGAGCGACGAAGCGTCCTGAGGTCCGTTCGGTCACGGTGAGGCCTTCGCGGTCGAGTTGTCCCAGGGCACGCTGCACCGTGTTGGGGTTGACGCCGATGTCCACCGCGAGTTCGCGGACGCTGGGGATCTTCTCCCCGCTTTGCCACTGGCCGGACGCGATGCGGCGGCGGAAGTCCTCGGCTAGCTGGACCCATATGGGGCGGGTGTCATCAAGGTGCATCGCACCCCCTCCTGATTGACTGTATTAAGACACTAATACAGTGTCACGTCCGATGGCCGCTGTCAATGCCCGCGTGGACGGGCTGGCCCGGCGGGCACGGCTCACGGTAAGTTGATCGCCAAGGTCGGGTCTGCCGCGCCGCCATCGGCACGGTGAAGCGCGGGCATCACGCCTGCAAGGTCCGGCCGCGCCCACCGGCGCACGCGCCCCACCCGCCGACTCGCTTCGGCGAGCCAGATTGAAGAGGCCAGCATGAAACCCTTCCTCCTCATCCAATCGCGTCCCGAAGACGACGTCGCCCGCGACGAATACGCGGCTTTCCGGCGCTACCTCGAGCTCGACGAGAGCCAGCTGCGATCCGTGCGCATCGACCAGGGCGAACTACCCGCCATCGAGCTCGACGAGCTTTCGGGCATCGTCGTCGGCGGCGGCCCATTCAACTTCACGACGCCGGAAAAGACGGCCACGCAGGTGCGCGTCGAGGCCGAGATGAGCGCGCTGCTCGACCGCGTGGTCGAGGCCGACTTTCCCTTCCTCGGCGCCTGCTACGGCGTCGGCCTGCTGACGACGCACCAGGGCGGCCTCATCAGCAAGCGCTACAGCGAGCCGGTCGGGGCCGTCACGGTCCGCCTCGAGACCGACGACCCGCTACTGGAGGGCATGCCGGAAACCTTCGATGCCTTCGTCGGCCACAAGGAGGCCTGCGAGCAGTTGCCGCCTTCTGCCGTGCTGCTGGCCAGCTCTAAGCAGTGCCCGGTGCAGATGATGCGTGTGGGCCGCAACGTCTACGCCACGCAGTTCCACCCGGAGCTCGACGCCGACGGCCTGGCCGTGCGCATCAGGGCCTACAGGCACCACGGCTACTTTGAGCCCGACGAGGCCGAGGGGCTCATCGCCGAGGGCTATGCGGCCGGTGTCACGACCGAGCCGATGCGGCTTCTGCGCACCTTCGTCCGGATCTACGCCCGCGATTGAGGGCGCGGGAACGGGCCAGAGACGCGATCGCGGCGTCACGGGCCCAGGCCGCGGCCCGTGACCGGAAGAGAAGCAACCCACTATCGGTGGAAGCGGCCCGTCACCGGTCGAACGTGGTGGGCAGCCCGACGAGGAAGCTCTCGACGTCGCCGGCGCCGAAGTCGCTGGCGAAGAGGATGCGGCTGAGGTCGCGCGAGGCGCTGGCCTGCGGCCCCTCAGCAGTGTCGCCGTCGGGGTGCGGCTCGCCGGCGTGGGTGTGGGTCACGTTCAGAGCGCGGCCACCCGGCTGAAGCTTGAGCAGCCAGACCTTGCGGTATTCGGGTCGGACCGTCGGTGAAGGGGAGACGGCGCCGTCGTCGGACGAATCGTCGTAGGTGGAGATCACCACCCAACCGGGCCTGTCGAAGGCCTGCCCGCTGATGTGGAGCGAATAGGTTTCGCCGTCCGCGGGTTCGAGCGTGTGCAGCGCGATGCGCTTTCGCGTGGCCAGGTTGACGGCCATGATCTTGCCGCGGTCGGCGTCGGCGTAGACGTAGTAGTCCTGCTTGCCGGGGCCGAACGCCAGGTCCGCGGGGCCTGAGCCCTTCGTTAGCTCGGCCGACTTGCCGAAGGTGCGGGTGTAGGCGCGCGTACCGCCCTGGCCTTTGGGCCACGAGGGCACGGCGTACTTGCCGCTGGCCGAGGTGCTGATGCCTTGCGGCATTGCTCCAGGCTCGGGGAAGTCGTTGGCGTCCAGGGTCCCGACGATCTTCTTCTCCTTGAGATCGAGCGTGACGAGGCCGTACACCTCGCCATCGCGTGGATTCTGGCCATCGTTCGGCTCCTGGCCGGGGCGCGTGGCCATGAGGGAGAGGAAGCGGCCGTCGGCGCTCGTCGTGCCCTCGCCCCCAGTCCAGTACGACGTCGCCTCGGGCCAGTCGGTCTTGCCCGTGAAGTCGAAGAGGACGGTTGTGGAGCCCGTCTTGATGTTGAGCGTCCACCACGTGGTGCCTCCGCCGTCGGAGGTGAAAAGGAGCCGGTCCGGGTCGCTCGCGTGCCAGATGGGTTCGCAGTCGCCGGAGAGCGGGTCGAGCTTTTTGATCGCCTGGAGGGTTTTCGCGTCGTACAGGTACCAGGCCCCGCCGGAGTCGCGGGTGATATAGCGCGAGTTGTCCGCGTTGAAGGCTTGACGGCGGGAGCCGTCGTGGCGCACGGGCTCGCCCCGGCCGTCGGGCGGGTGGGTGGCGAGGTAGGTGCGGGTCCCGTAGGCGGCGTCGATGTGGGCGGGGCCGGTCAGGTCCTTGGTGGCCAGGGGCTGCGTGGCCGGCGCGATCTGGTCGGCCGAAAGCGGCTTGAGCGCGAAGTTTGACTTGTAGAGGGCGTCGAAAGGGTTGTCGAGGTCCTCGTCGGAGTCGGTGGCGTGGAAGGTGGCTGGCTGTGCGGCGTTGGTGCTGCCGGGCTGTGCGGCCTTGACCCGGACTGTGGCCTGGCTGGCGTGGGCGGTCTGGCCCAGGGCGACGGGGAGGAGCAGCGAGGCCGACGCCGCGACGATCCGCACGATTCGCCGATGCCCCATGGCCGCTCCTTTCCGTCGGGGCCGGGCCTCAACGGAACCGCGGCCGCTGTTCGATGGATTGTCCGCCCGTGACCGGGTGCCGGCAGTGACTCTGAGCGCATCCGGCGACCCATCTGAGCGATTGTTGCATGGGCCACAAGACTACCCGTGCTCGGCATAGGGCATCAACAGGTTGGCTCGTCCTCGGCGGTCAGACCCGCCGCGTGAAGATCGTCCCGGCGGCGCATTGTTCGCGGGGCTCCTGCCCCATATAGTGGCGGAATGCGAGGAAAAACGAGGTCTGCGACGGCGGTGCGTCGGGCGGTCATGCGCGCCGCGGTGGCCGTCGCGATCATCGCCGGCTGGCTCGCGGTGTGCGGCGTCGGCGGCCCGGTCTTCGGACGCATCGGCGAGGTGCAGAAGAGCGACCAGGCGGCGTTCCTCCCGGCCAGCGCGGAGGCGACGAAGGCCCTCGAGTGGCGGGCGAGGTTCAGCGACACCGACTCCGCCCCGGCCATCATCTTGCTGGAATCGGACGAGCAACTGCCCGCCTCCTCGGCCGCGCCGCTCCTCGCCGACCTCGGGGCCGCGGGGTTGCTGGGCGGCGAGCCCGCCGTGCTGCCGGCGCCCGACGGCAAGGCGATCGAGATCATCGCCCAGCTCGACCCCGAGTTGAAGGTGGCCGAGGCCACGCAGGAGGTGCGCGGGCTCGTGGCCAGCGCGGCCGGCGACCTGCCGGGCACGGCGCGCGGATATGTCACCGGGCCGGCGGGCTTCGCGACCGACCTCGTCGAGGCTTTCGGCGGCGTCGACGCACTCGTCCTGCTCGTGGCGCTCGGGGCGGTCTTCGTCATCCTTCTGCTCGTCTACCGGTCGTTCCTGCTGCCCGTCATCGTGTTGGCGACCTCAATGTCGGCCCTGTGCGCGGCGATCCTCACGGTCTACTGGATGGCCAGGTGGCAGTGGATCACGCTCGACGGTCAGGCCCGGGGCATCCTTTCGATCCTCGTCATCGGCGCCGCGACCGACTACGCGCTGCTCTACGTCGCCCGGTATCGCGAGGAACTCGTGGCCGGCTGGTCCCGCCTCGAGGCGACGCGGCGTGCGCTGCGCGGGGCCGTCGAGCCGATCGTCGCCTCCGCGTCGACCGTGATCGCGGGCCTCATGTGCCTGCTGCTCAGCGACCTCAACTCCAACCGCGCGCTCGGCCCAATCGCGGCGTGCGGCATCGTCTTTAGCGTCCTCGCCGCGCTCACGCTGCTGCCGGCCATCCTGGGTCTGCTCGGACGGGCGAGCTTCTGGCCGTTCATGCCGGGGCCGGGAGGCGACCGGTGTGCTCGCGGGCGCGGGGCGGAAGGTCGCGCCGTCGAGGATGGCGGCGAACCGGCCGACGACGAGGCGCGCACCCGCTCGCACTCGCTGTGGTGGCGGATCGCGCTGAAGGTCGAGCGGCACCCGCGCCCGATCCTCGTCGTCACGATCGCGGCCCTCGGCCTCGGCTGCCTAGCCGCGACACAGTTGCGCGCCGACGGCGTCCCGCAAAGCGACATCGTCCTGCGGTCCACCGAATCCGCCGCAGGGCAGCGGGCCATCGGCAAGCACTTCGACGCCGGCTCGGGCAGCCCGGCCTACGCCGTCGTCGCCGAGGGCAAGGTCGACGACGCGCTGCGGGCAGCCTCGGGCGTGGACGGCGTTTCCTCCGCATTCGTCCAGGCCGACGGCGGAGGCCCCGTGCGGCCCGGTGCGCCGGCGAGCGTCGTCGAGGGGCGCGTGCTGCTGGCCGTCACACTCGCCGACCCGCCGGACTCGCCAGCCGCGCAGGCGACCATCCGGAACCTGCGCGCGGCCCTGACGGGGCTCGACTCCCAGGCGCTCGTCGGCGGCCAGACGGCAACCGCGCTGGACTCCCAGACGACGGCCCGTGCCGACCTGGTGACGATCATTCCGATCATCGCCGCGGCGATCCTGCTCATCCTCATGGTGCTGCTGCGGGCGATCGTCGCGCCGCTGGTTCTCATGGCCACCACGGTCCTGTCCTACGGGGCGGCGATGGGCGTGGCGGCGCTCGTGTTCCGGCACATCTTTGGCTTTTCCGGCGCGGACCCGGCCGTGCCCCTATTCGGCTTTGTCTTCCTCGTGGCGCTCGGCGTGGACTACAACATCTTCCTGGCCACGCGCGTGCGCGAGGAGGCGCTGGGGCATCCGCCGCGTCAGGCTGTCACGCGCGCTCTCGCCGTGACCGGGGGCGTTATCACGTCGGCCGGCGTCGTCCTGGCGGCGACGTTCGCGGTGCTCGGCGTCATTCCCATCATGTTCATGGTCCAGCTGGGCTTCATCGTGGCTTTCGGGGTTCTGCTCGACACGCTCGTGGTGCGCACGCTGCTGGTGCCGGCGCTGGCCCACGAGCTCGGGCGCTGGATGTGGTGGCCGTCCGCGCTCAGCCGGCCATCCGAAGTCACCCGTCTGGGGGTTGACGTTCGCCCCGGCGCGCCCAATCGGCCAGACTGATCGGTCGGCTGCGGTCACTGCCAAGCACGGTGTCGGGGTATGGGAATGTGTGTTCTCGATTATCGCTTCACTTCGGGGCGGTAACTGTCAATCCCTGTCGCTGCGCAGCGTGGTGCATCTCCCGGTCGTAGGTGAGGAACAGATCGGATCGAAGGTCCAGGGCTACCGCGAGGTGAATCGCGTCCGCCGCGCGCAGTCCCGACGTGTCTCGCGAGGCACTGAGCAGATGCTCTCGCGAAAGATCAACGAGCTCGATCCCCGATAGCAGAACTGACGTTGCCTGCTCATCGAGCTGCCGACGTCGCCGTGCGGCGCAGTGCAACTCGGTGTGCAGCAAGAAGGACGAGCACAGCAACATGCCGTTCTTGGTGTGCTCGGTCAACCAGGTAGCCAGAGGGTCCGACTCGGTTTCGTCAATGAGTAGCTTGAGCGCCGCAGAGGTGTCCAGGTAGCAAATGGTCACTGCTCACCACGCAGATCATTCAGTACGTCCTTCGATGTCAGGCCCTTTGCGCGCGCCAGGGCACTGAAGTCGATGGGGACCGCGGGACGTGTTGCGCCCTGCTGGCGCAGCAACGTCAGACGATCGCGGGCAATGGGAACGAGTTCGGCGACAGGCCGGCCGTTGTTTGTGATCTCGAAGCTTTCGCCGGATTCCACGCGACGCAAAATAGCGGCGCTGTTGTTACGCAGTTCGCGGTGAGGAATCGTTGTCATAACTATCACCCCGTAGCAAGCGTAGCACGCGGGCCTGATCGGCCCAACGGATTGTTCGGCCTCGCGGATTGGACGACGCGCCTACTTGAGGACGATCTGCCCGGGCGGCAGGTTGTGCCAGGGTCTCGCAGAGTGGTCGACATTCTTTTGTGACGTATGCGATACTCGAAGGTGCGATTTTGCTTTCGATATGACACGTTTGCGACGTAGGCAACGAATGCGTCGGCCCGTTCTGGCCGTGGCCCGTGCAGGTCTCCTGCGATCGCGATCGACCACCCGCCGGTGCTTCCCGTGAGGCTCAACGCTGAGCCGCAAATCCAGGGATGAACTCGACAGGCAGCCCAACCCGAACATCGAAAACCATCCCAGAGACAAATGCGCGAGACTCGGCAGTCCGCCACCCCGATGACTACGTCGGCGCAGCCTGGCGCTGATGCCGGTCCCGCAGATATTCCCGATCCCCCGCAGGCAGTCAGCTGCCCTGCCTGACGCACCGGGCAGCACGACCGCGAGAAGGGAGAAGAGATGAGTCAAACCCAGCCGCGCGGCAAGCACGCGCTAGCCAGTGGTGGCCCGGACGGCAGTGCGCGAGGCCCGGGCGCGGCGATCGTCGTCGTCACGCCGAACGCGGCCATCGACATCACCTACGACGTGCCCGAGCCCCGGCTCGGCGAGACCAATATCGTCACCGAGGTTACGCGGCGGCCCGGCGGCAAGGGCGTCAACGTCTCCTCGGTCCTCGCCCAACTCGGCGTCCCGGTGCGCATGAGCGGCTTCCTCGGCGGCCGCGCCGGCGAGGAGATGCGCGACCTGCTGGCCGGGTGGAGCGCCGAGCAGGACTGGGTGGACCTAACCGATGGCACGACTCGTTGCACCACCGCCATCCGGGATGCCAGCGGCGCCGCCACGCTCTTCAACGAGCCCGGCCCGGCCGTCACGGCAGACGACTGGCGCCGCCTGACCGAAACCGCTGCCGGTGCCCTGCGCACCGGCAGCATCCTCGTCATCTCGGGCTCGTGGCCGCCCGGCACCGCCCCCGAGCACGTGAGTGGCCTGCTGGCCGCCGCCCGCCAGCGCGGCGCACGCACGATCGTCGACACCTCCGGCCCGAGCCTGCTCGCCGTCGCCGACATGTGCGATGTCGTCAAGCCCAACCGCGAGGAGCTCCTTTCGGCCACCGGCGCCCCGGACATTGCCACGGGCGCGCGGGCGCTGCTGGAACGGGGGACGAAGGCCGTCGTCGTCTCCGATGGGCCGAGGGGCATGGACCTCTATGCCGCCTCGGGCGGCGCGTGCGACGGCGGCGCCCCAGTCGGCAGCGCGGGCCCGGACGACAGGATCCCGGACAGCACAAGCCCAGCTGGCGGGATCCCGGACGACGCCGTCGCCCGCTGGCACGCCGACGCCCCGCGAATCGAGGCGGTCAACCCCACAGGCGCGGGGGACTCGGCCGTGGCGGCGCTCGCGGCCGACCTCGCCGCGCACCCCGAGCCCGGCGCCCTGCGCCCCGAGGCGATCGCCGTGGCCGTGGCCGTCTCGGCCGCGGCCGTGCAGGTGCCCGTGGCCGGCGTCGTCGACCTCGACGCCTACCGACAACTCCTTCCGACGATCAAGGTGGAACGCATATGCCCCTGACAGACCTGACTTCCGTAGCGCACTCCTGCCTGGACGCCCGCGCGGGCCTGGGTGCCTTCAACGTCGTGCTCCTCGAACACGCCCGCGCGCTCGTGACCGGCGCCGAGCGGGCCGGTCAGCCCATCGTCCTGCAGATAAGCGAGAACGCCGTGCGCTACCACGGCGCGCTGGCCCCGATCGCCGCCGGAACACTGGCCGTGGCGAGGCAGGCGAGCGTGCCCGTCGTCGTCCACCTGGATCACGCCGAGTCCACCGACCTGGTTCGCGAGGCCGTCGACCTGGGCCTGACCTCGGTCATGTACGACGGTTCGAAGCTCGCCTACGCGCAGAACCTGGCCACCACCGCCCAGATGGCGCGGCTGTGCCACGAAAGCGGCGTGTCCATCGAGGCCGAGCTCGGCGAGGTGGGCGGCAAGGACGGGGTCCACGCGCCGGGTGTGCGCACCGACCCCGACGACGCCGCGCGCTTCGTCGCGGACACGGGGGTCGACCTGCTGGCGGTTGCCGTCGGATCCTCCCACGCCATGACCGAGCGCAGCGCCACGCTCGACGCCGACCTCATCTCGCGAATCGCCGCGGCCGTGCCGGTCCCGCTCGTGCTGCACGGATCATCCGGGGTCAGCGACGAGGGCATGCGCCAGGCCATCAAGGCGGGCATCACCAAGGTCAACGTGTCCACCCACCTCAACGTGCTCTTCACCGCTAGGGTTCGTGAGATTCTCGCGACCGACCCGAAGGTCGTCGATCCGCGCAAGTACGTTGGCCCCGGGATGGCGGCCGTGACCGACGAGGTCGAACGGCTCCTGCGCTGGTACGCGGGTGCTGGATCGGCCGCCGACGCCGGCTGATCACCGACGCCGGGCGTGCCGGCCAGGCGAGCCTGGAGACTGGGCCGGGCCTTCGGTGCCTTCACGCCGGGCGAGCCTGCTCGTCGGTGTTCATTGCAGCCGGCGCCGCGCAAGCCACCACAACGCAAACCCGCCCACCACAAGAAGAAAACGAACCGAACAAGCAGAATGTGATACCCAAAGGAGCGCATCATGAATTCCGCAGACGCCATCCTCCTCGGCATTGATGTCGGGACCTCGTCGTGCAAGGTTGCGGCCTTCACCCGCGAAGCCAAGGTCGTGGCCGACGAGACGCGCGAGTATAGCCTCATCGTCGGCGCGCCCGGCCATGTCGAACAATCGCCCGACGAGTGGTGGGAGGCCATCGCCGACGCCATCCGCGCGACGGCCGAAAAGGTTGGCCCCGAAAGGATCGCGGGCATTGGCATCTCGGGCCAGTCCTGGAGCGCCATACCCATGGACGAAAGCGGCACGGTGCTCGCCAACACGCCCATCTGGATGGATACCCGTTCGGAGAGCATCTGCCAGCGCATCCTCGGCAACGTCTCCGGCGAGCGCATACTCCAGGTCTCGGGCAACCGGCTCTCGCCGTCGTACACCACGGCGAAGATCGTCTGGTTCCAGGAGCACCATCCGGACATTTACGACCGCACGGCCGTCTTCCTCCAGTCCAATTCCTTCATCGCCCAGCGCCTGACGGGCAGTATCAGCATGGACCTCAGCCAGGGCTACGGGGTCCACGCGTGGGACACGGAGACGGGCGCCTACGACGAGGACCTGGCCCGGGACCTCGGCATCGACCTGTCCAAGCTTCCCGTGCCCGTCGACTGCCACGAGGTGGTCGGCACGGTGACCCGCGCGGCGGCGGGCAAGACCGGTCTAGTGGAAGGAACGCCCGTCGTGGCAGGCGGGCTCGACGCCGCGTGCGGCACGCTGGGCGCCGGGGTCATGGAGCCGGGCGAGACGCAGGAGCAGGGCGGGCAGGCCGGGGGGATGTCGATTGTTTCGACCAGGCCGGTCCGCGACCCGAGGCTGATCCTCGGCAGGCACGTCGTTCCCGGCCGCTGGCTTGTTCAGGGTGGCACGGTGGCGGGCGGCGCGAGCCTGCGGTGGGCGCGCGACGCGTTCGGCTGCCCCGACACGACCTTCGAGCAGATCAGCGCCGAGGCGGCCGAGGTGCCCGTGGGATCGGGCGGCCTGTGGTTCCTGCCGTACCTGGAGGGCGAGCGCGGTCCGATCTGGGATCCGAAGGCGCAGGGCGTGCTCTTCGGCCTTCGCTTCGGCGTATTCAAGCCCGCCGTGTGGCGCGCGGTCATGGAGGGCGTCGGATACTCGTTGCTCGACAATGTGAGGATTGCCGAGGAAGCCGGGGCCGAGATAGGCGAGATCTACTCCGTGGGTGGGGCGGCCTCCTCCGCTGTGTGGACGCAGATCAAGGCCGATATGCTTGGGCGCGAGATCTTTGTGCCCCAGGCCGAGACCGCCAGCTGTCTGGGCGCGGCCGTGTTGGCCGGGGTCGGCGCCGGCGTCTACTCCTCCTTCGGCGAGGCGCGCGGCTTCCTGGGCGAGGTCCAGCGCAGCTACAAGCCCATTCCCGAGAACACGGAGCGCTACCGTGCCGGCTTCGAGATCTACCAGCAGCTCTACCGGGACCTGAGGGACACGATGCATCGCGCCGCGGACATGGCTCAGTAGCGGTGCTGGTTGGCCTGGGGCGCCAGCCGGCAGCGCGGCAATGCGATCGTGGCGGCCGACGGCCATCAGCGATCCGAGGAGACACCGGAGGTTGGGGCGAGCGCGACGGGTGAAGGTGAGCGGCCAGATGGACGGCTCCGGGGCACGAAAGGGGGGGGATTTCCGTGCCCCGGAACCGCGACTGTGGGTTCTCGCCGAGCCGGGCCTGGCTATTGCCGGCGGCGAGAATGCGGCCTCATTGGCCGTATCGGTGGCGGTAGAGCACTCGCCACGATTGCCGGGACGACGTGGCCGGCCGGCGGCGCGGCCCGTAGTCGACCGGATGCTTGCAATGTGAACCGCCGCCGACAGCGTGCGTGGCCGCTGACACCGTGCAGCCGATAGCCGGCCAACCGCCGGCAGTGTGCGGGCGGCATCGTCCCGGGGCGCGCGTCAGACCGGCTCCCGGGCTGGCCGCGTCGATCGGTCACTGCTCCCTCCTCCTGAGACCCGGATTCCGGGACGGACGGGCGATGATCCACGTCAGGCCCAGCCCCACGGCGACCAGAGCGGACAGGAAGACCGCCTGGAAGGCCCAGGCACCCTCAATGTGGAGCCAGGGTCCGTCCAGGGCCAGACTCCTATTCCAGACCGCGAGGAAGACGGCGAAGGCCCAGCCCGCCATCGCACCGATCGGCACGCCTATCGCGAGCACCACCGCCGCGTGCGCCACTGTCGTGCGTCTGAGCAAAGCGGGCGAGGCCCCGACGGCATGCATGTTGGCAAGCTCGTCGCGCATCTGGGTGCGCACCAGCCACAGGTTGAGCACGAGCGCCAGCGCCGCCGTCATGACGAACAAGCCGACAACGATGTAGTCCCCCGCGCTGCCCAATTCGGGACTGTCGTAATTCGAGTAGGCGGAGACCATTTCACCCATGTTCTGCGCCGTCACCTGTTTGGCCCGGTCGACCTCCTCGGCCGTTAACGGCCGCGACGACGAAAGCACCGCGCCCACGTAGACCGGGGCGCTCTCGCCGGTCAGCCCCAGCTCCTTCGCCGTTTGCGGCGAGACAGCGAGACTCCCATTGAGCCGAGGAAGAAAATGGCCGGGCCGGCTCTGCGTGTTCTCGACGTCGGACGCCGCATGGGAAGGTCCTTCGAAGGTCTCGGTGCTTGTCGACAGCAGATTTCCGATGTCCGTGATCGAAACCTGGGCTGTGGGGGCCACGTCCACACCCAATGACAGCGAGTTCACGGTCCCCACCTGCACATTGCCGGCATCGTCCACTTCGGTCGCGTTGGCCACCACCACGCCGCCGCGGTCCAGGACGTCAGCGGCCTGTTCTGCCCCATTCATTCCCGTGGCGCGGAGGGTGTCGCCGTCCATGACGAGTAGCGAGTCGGAGCTCGCGGCCCACAACATGTCGAACATGGGATTGTAGGCCTTGGAGACGGGCACGCATCGAATCTTCTTGCTGTAACCCAGGGCCGATGCGGAATCGACGTCTTTTCCTTCCGGGCAGCGTGCGCGATCGGGTGGAAGAACGGCCAGGGTCCGCTGCCGCGCTGAATACACCGGTAGTGCGCCCTCGATCGGCAGCCCTTCGTGCTTGAGTCGCTTGGCAGTGGCCTTCAAGAGGGAGGCATCGAAGGTACTATTGACCGGAACTTCGGGTACCAGATACAGATGACCGGGTGCCACCATCGTCGCACTCCAGTCCTTTTCATTTGCGTTTCTCGACGCCTTGTCGACAACGTGCGTGCAGGCGAACGTTATGACGACGGCGATCGACGCGATGATCGGCAAGGTGCGGCCGCGATGCGCGTGCATTTCTCGCAGGGCCAGACGCACCGAAGGAGGCATGCGGCCAGAAAAGGATCTACGGGAGGCCACCTCCAACAGCACCCGAATGAGCATGATCGCTCCCGCAAATCCCAGCACTAATACCAAGGCCGGCGGTAGTAGGGACCACAGACTCAATCCCGTCACTACGAGGTCGTACTCGCTTTCAATGCCGATCACCAGGACATCGGCCCTGGCGCCCACCGCCGCCGCATCCTTCACCGAAAAGACGGCGCAGGCCACCGCGCTGAGCAGGAGTGCGACGGCGAAGAATGCGGAGCGTAGGGCGCGGCGCTTCTTCCTTGCCGTGGCCTGCGGGCGTCGCTTGAGGGATTCGACCGGCGGAGTCCTGGCGACGCTCCGGGCCGGCACCAGCGTGGCGAGCCATCCGGCCGCCGTCGTCGCCGTGATGGCAATGGCCAAGGCCCACCAGGGGAAGTTGGGGAAGACGGGGGTGCCGGGCCGCGCGTACGAAGCTTCGAGCCACACGAGCGCCAGGCCGCCTGCCGAGCCGAGGATGCCTCCGGCCGCACCCACCGCCATGCCCTGGAGGGTGAGGACTCGCGCGAGCTGACGCGGGGAGGCTCCAATCGCAGCGGTCAGAGCCAGAATGCGGCGCTGCTGTTCGGCGCCCACCACGAATGCCGGTGTGATCAGACCCAAGAGCAGGATGGCTCCAATGGCGGCACCGAGGAGCGCCCCCACGTAATGGGACAGGACATCGGCCTCGTAGACTTGCTCGGAGTGAAGTTGCGCTTTATCCGGGTAGTTGGTGAGCACGTGCCGGGATACGGCGAAGGCGCCTTCCTTGTTGAGGGCTTTGGCGTCCTGCCAGGTAACGGGGTGCGGGCCGGTGACGAGGAAGGTCGTGCTGTACCCGGTGGCCTTAGCCTTCGCGGCTTCCGTCAGCCAGCCCGGCAGGGCCCAGACGAGTTGCTTATGGCCGGAGACGATTCCCGCGACGCGATAGGAGCGCTTGCCTGCACTCAAGACGTCCGCCCCTTGGACGTTGCCATCTGTCACGGGAGTCAGCTCGTTTACTTTTCCCACCCGAACGGATTGGGAGGGTGGCGCGAGCAGGTCGATCGTCTCCCCGGGGGAGACGCCCAGGTGTTCGGCGAGGGACGAGGTGATGACGACGCCGTCGCCATCCGTGGGCAGCCGGCCCGCCAGCAACGTGGGCAGGAGCAGCTTCAGTGCCTGCTGGTCCGCCTCAATGAGGTTCGGGGCGCCGGTCTTGGAGACGTCCGAGCCCGATAGATCGTCCGATCCTTCGCCCTCGAGTGGTAGCGCCGTGCCGAGATGCGCCCGGAAATCCGTGCTGGCCAGAAGACTGCCCGACTTGATGACTTGGTGGGCCTCGTTGCCATCGCTCAGATAGCGTTTCAGGCGTTCGGCATCGAGCGGCGCCCGATTCGGGTCGTCGACCCACATGCCGCGTGCGCCCTCCGGGTCCTGGATGATTGAACCCGTGCTGGCCGTGCCGGTCACGACCGCCTGAACTCCTTTGGGAAGGGAGTTCAGTGCTTCGTCTCTGGGTATGCTCACGGTAATGGGAACGGCGGCGGGCATCAGCACGACCGTCAGGGGCAGGGCCACGAGGAAGATGGCCAGAAGAGTGCGTGCCTTGTGTGCCCGCGCGTCGCGCCAGGCCAGCCGGGCGGTCGGGTTCCCGAACCGCAGACGTGCGATCACGCCGGTCATTGGCCCGCCTCTGGATCCGCGTGGTGACCCGGCTCCCGCGAGGTGTCCAACTGCAGCAGTGCGTCGATGTCGTCAGGCTGGGAAAGGCCGATGAGGCGCCCGTCGCGCAGGAAGACGGTGCGGTCCGCCCAGGCTGCGAAGCGGTGTTCGTGGGTGGCGAGGAGCACGCTGCTGCCCTCGTCGGCCCTGTCGCGCAGCAGCGAGATGACGGCGGCACCCGTGTCGGAGTCGAGTGCCCCGGTGGGTTCGTCGGCCAGCAGAAGCCTGCGGTTGCCGACTACGGCCCGCGCGATTGCCACGCGCTGGGCCTGGCCGCCGGACATGTCCTCGGGCAGGCGGTCGGCGAGGTCGTCCACGTCGAGGAGGCGCAGGGCGCGCATGGCTTCGCTGCGGGCGCGCGAAACCTTCCAGTCGTCGATTTCCAAGGGAAAGGCAACGTTTTCCACCGCGGTCAGGGACGGGAGCAGGTTGAAGTCCTGGAAGACGAACCCGATGTTGCGACGACGCACGCGCGCCAGGCCGGCGGCATCCAACTCGGCCAGATCCTCGCCCGCAACGACGACCGAGCCGGACGTCGGCCGGTCCAGCGCCCCGGCGATGTTGAGCAGGGTCGACTTGCCGGATCCGGAGGGCCCCATGAGTGCGACGAACTCGCCGGCCTTAAGACTCAGCGTGACGTGGTCGACGGCCACGACCGTGTTGGGAGGGGAACCGTAGACGCGGCACGCATCCTTCAGTGAGAGAGCGATGGGGCTATTCACTTCCGGTTACCCGTTCCTTAGGTCGGCCTCGCGGTCGAGGGCGTTGAAGGCGATGCTGCCAAGCAGGTGATGCTGCCGGAGAAGAGAGTGGAAATCGCGGTGCGGGGCGCGGATCATACCGAGCCGTCTGGGCTTGCGTTCGCGGAGGTGGAGGTGTCTGCGCCGCCGTTTGGACCCCTGGAAGCGGCGGCGGCGCGCGCCAGGCGGCCCTCGATGATGTCGAGCCAGCGCAGCTCGGCCTCTATGGCGAAGACATGGTGGTCCATGACGAGGCTGGCGGCCAGGTCCTCGGTTCCATTGCGCCTGGCCCGGGTGATTTCGTGGAGGGTCGCCTGGGAGGCCTGCCTCTGGCGCTGGACCAGATCGGTGACGTCCACGCCTGTGGCCGCGGCAGTTGATACGGCCAGGGAGAGCTTGATGATGAGTTCGTCGCGTCCCGGCGTGTGGCGGGCCACCGGGCTCTGCCACCACTTGGACAGCTCGGTATGCCCGGCGTCGGTCAGAGACCACGTGGCGATCTCGTGACCCGTGGGGGCGGGCTTGGCGAGGACGGGTGAGGAAGACTGGGCGGTGCGGCCCGTGGCGTCGTCCTGCGAGTTGGCGGCCTCGTTGGCGTCGGCTAGGGCGCTGGCCGATTCCGGGGAACGCCGTACCACGAGGCCGTCGCGTTCCAGCCGCGAGAGCGTCGTGGCGACCTGTCCGATGTTCAGGGGCCAGGTCGATCCGGTGGAGGACTCGAAATCCTTGCGCAGCTTGTAGGTGCCGGCGGGGCCGGCGGCCAGAAGAGCGAGCAGGGCGTGTTTGACGGACACGTTGCCTCCTTTCGGTTGGCTTCGGCGAACGGTGGTGCCGGTGCCGGGGCGTCGCCGCGGTAGTGGTCCGCCGGCGACTGCGATGAAGCAGGGACGGAGAAGCGATCGATGCGCTCGTAATTGGCGATGTCGTAGCGGATTGTGGTTACCAAGTAATGGAATATTGCCGAGTTTAGCACGTGATGGCCGCCCGTGGCGCATGCAATCGACATGGCTGTTGGCGGCCGCCGGAAATTGCTACTGGCGGCCGCCAACGTGTGCCTGCTCCGCTCGTTTCTGCCGCGGGAGGGGCAGGCATGTGGCGCCGGTGCGTCGAGGTGGGCCTCCGGCGTCGCAGTGTTCCGGAGCGGCTGTGCGCCGGTGCGGTGCGGGGCCCGGAGCGGCTGTGCGCCGAGCAGGCACGGCTTGCTCGTGCGGCGGCGGGCCGTCGTCAGATGGCGGTGTAGCCGCCGTCGACCGGAACGGGCACGCCCGTGACATAGGTGGAGGCGGGAGAGGCCAGGAAGAGCGTCGCGGCGTCGAGCTCACCCTCGCGACCGTAACGCTGGAGGGGAATCGAGCGCTGGGCGTGCTCCTGGAAGAAGTCGGAGTCGAGGGTCTGCGTGGTCAGTTCCGTGTAGAAGTAGCCGGGGCAAATCGCGTTGACGGTGATACCGTACTTGCCCCATTCGGCCGCCAGCGCGCGGGTCATGTTGACGACGCCGGCCTTGGCGGCGTGGTACGGGGCGGAGCCGGCCACCATGTTGCCGACCAGCCCGTACATTGACGCGATATTGATGATCCTGCCGTAGCCCGCGGGAATCATCGCCTTCTTCGCGGCGGCGCGCGCCACGCGGAACGAGCCGAGCAGGTCGATGTCGACCTCCTGGGAGAACTGCTCGTCGGTGATGTCCTCGGCCGGCCCGACCGCGCCGGTGCCCGCATTGTTGACGACGATGTCGAGGCGGCCGAACTTTTCGACGACGGCGTCCACGACCGAGTCGACGTTCTGGGTGTCGGTGATGTCGCAGCGCAGGGCCAGCGTCGGGACGCCGAACTCCTCGGCGATGTCCGCGGCGACGGCCTCGACGCGTTCGGTGCGGCGCGCCACTGCCACGATGCTCGCGCCCGCCGAAGCCAGAGCCTTGGCCATCTGGACGCCGAGCCCCGACGAGCAGCCGGTGACCAGGGCGACCTGACCCGTGAGGTCGAAGTAGTTGCGATCCATGAGAGCTCCTTTGCTGAATTGGTGCGCGGCGCGGTGTGCGCGCCGCGATCACCCATCCTAACCGCGCCGGGCGGAGTTTTCCGTAGTCGTTCCCAGGGGTGAGAGCGGCCCGGAACGGCTCGATCACATCGGCGCGACCATCCGTCACACGATCGTGGCGCCGCCGTCGACCGCGATGAACTGACCTTGGACGTAGCTGCAGGCGTCCGAGGAGAGGAAGAGAATCGGGCCGTTGAGCTCGCCGGTTTTCCCGGGGCGGCTCGCCGGGTTGAGCGCGCTGTAGGTCGCCAGGAACTCTTCCGACTTGAACAGCGTGTTGGCGGTCATCTCCGAGGAGAACAGGCCCGGGCCCAGCGCGTTGACGGTGATGCCGTAGCGTGCGTAGGAGGCGGCCATGCCCTTCGTCAGCCCCACGACGGCCGCCTTGGACGCGTTGTAGGTGTGGCGGATGAAGGCGTCGTTCTTGTCCGCGATGACCGCGTTGACCGAGGCGATGTTGATGACGCGCCCGTATCCGGCTTCCTTCATGTGCCCGATGACGTACTTGGAGACGTGGGCGATGCCCTTGACGTTCGTGTCCAGGGCCCTGTCCCATTCGTCGTCGGTCAGCGTTTCGACGCCGCCGCGCACCGCGACGCCTGCGTTGTTGAGCAGGATGTCGATGCTGCCGAGCTCGGCGATCACGGTGTCGATGGCCTCCTTGCAGCTGGCTTCGTCGGTGACGTCGCAGCGGGCGGCGACCACCGTGACGCCGTGGGCCTGAAGCTCGGCCTTGAGGTCCTCGAGGCGGTCGAGGCGACGGGCGAGGATCGCCACGTTTGCACCGGCCTGCGCGTAGGCGCGGGCGGCGTCGGCGCCGAGGCCGGAGCTTGCCCCGACGACGACGGCGTTCTTGCCCTGGATATTGAAGAGATCGGCCACCATTGGCTCCTTCCGCTTGGCGGTCCGCGACTGCGCGGGCCGATAGTCCTAGTGGCACGCAAGTATACGCCCGCCGTCCAGGCGAGCGAGTGGGGTCGCCGCTGGGCGACGTGTGGCTGTGGCCGCCGGGGCTGCGGTCGGGCCGACCGGTGCTGCGGGGGATGCGGCTGCCTCGGCCGGGGCTGCGGTCGGGCCGCCTTCAGGGCAGCAGGCCCGCGACCTCCGCCAGCCGGGCGACGGTGGCGTCGGCGGCATCGTCGGTCTCGCCGTCGGCCAGGAAGCGAATCGTCTTCATGCCGGCGGCCGTGGCGGCGCGGATGCCGTTGTCCGAATCCTCGACGACGACGCACTCGCGCGTGGCCAGGCCCAGGCGGCCCGCGGCGTGAATGAATACGTCGGGGGCCGGCTTGCCTCGGGGAACCATGTCCGCGCTACTGACCAGGCCGTCGAACATGTCGAGCAGGCCGAACTTGCCGAGAGCCCGCCAGATGTAGTCCTGGCTGCCCGACGAGGCGATGGCCCATCGCAGATTCGTGCCGGCCAGCCACTCCAGAAGCTCCTTGGCACCGGGCATGAGTTCGAGCCGGGTATCGACGAGGCCGAGGAAGTGCTCGTGGCCTTCGCGCACGAGGCTGTCGACGTCGGCCTCGATCCCGTAGCGTTCGATGTAGAGGCCGAAGACGTCGGTGGCGCTCCTGCCCGTCGTCACCTCGAAGACTTCCGGTTCGATGGGCCGGCCGCAGTGGCGTTCGACCACGGCGCTTTCGCTGATTCGGTGCAGCGGCTCGGAATCCACGAGCACGCCGTCGAAGTCGAAGATGATCCCCCGCGCGGCGATCGCGGCCGCTGCCGGCCGGTCTGTTGCTAGGTGTTGGGCTGGCGCCCCATGTTGGGCTTTCGCCATGTGCGATTCCATGCCCTCACGCTATCGCACCGCCTGGCCGCACTGCTCGGCGGCGTCGACCATCCGTCCGCGCGCGGCCAGGGGGCCGTGGCGCAGGGTGGCGTTGAAGTCGCCGGCCAGGATCGTCGGGCCGGGCGTCCGCTCGCCCCAGGCCATCGTAGCTTCCAGGTCGCGCGACCAGTCGCCCATGAGAGACGGTAGCGGCGGAGCCGTGTGGACGCCGGCGATGCGCGGAAGGCCGCCTGAGGATTCGAGCGTGACCGTGCCGAACGTCGTGGCCGTGCCGGGCGCTTGCGTGTAGTCGCGTGCGCCGTCGGCGACGAGCACCGAAGTCGGCGCGATGCCACCCGTGTAGCTGGTCGTGAATCCGCCGTCGGTGGCCGTGAAGGCCGTGTACTTTTCGGCCAGGCCGGAATCGTTCAGCGCCCGCTCGAGCCGGTAGGCGGAGGTTTCGGGAAGGACGAGGACGTCCGGGGCGAACTTCTTCTTGATCTCCGCCAGGTCCGCGCCCGTCAGGTTTTCCTGCGTATTGAGCGTGACGACGGTCAGCTGCCGGCCCGTCCCGGTCGCGTTTGCCGATCGTGGGCCGGCGCCACCGGGTGGGGCGACGGGGAAGGCCAGCAGCAGTGCGCCGGCCAGGGCCATCGCGCCCAGCGCGACCGACCTCAGGCGGCGAGGCAGCGAGAGCACGCGGGACCTGCTGGGCTGCGATGACCGGTCGGCGCTTGACGGCGACTTGCCGGGCGCCGATGGTGGAGCCTCCGGCGAGGCGGACTGCACCCCGTCCTCCCGCTGTTCGGCCGATCGTCGGGCCGGCGAGCGCAACGTCTGTGCGTGGTCGGCCCGCGATCGTCGGGCGTGGAGCCTCCAGGCGCATGCACCGGCGACCAGGACGACGAGGCCGGCCCCAGCGATCCTGGGGAAGGCGATGGCCTGCGCGAAAAGTACCCGCATCGACAGCCATCGGGCGGGCGTGCTCGCAGGCCAGGCGGCCATCAGGAGCAGCCCGGCCGCCACGAGCAGCGCGACGATCGACGCTGCCCACGTGGCGACCGAGCCGGCTCGAGTGTGTTCACGACGCATGCTCAACGCCTACTGCGAACAGGCCCCGAGGCGCAAGGCCCGGTCGCTCGCGCCTCGGCGAGCTGGCTGAGTAACCCGGAGCCTCAGACGTTGCCGAAGCCCGCCGACGCCGCCTCACCCCCGGCCGGCGCCGCTGTCAACCTTGCCGCCGACCTCGCCAAAGCCTCCGGTTGACGTCGTCTAAGCCCGCGGTCGACGTTGCCAAAGCACGTCACTGTGACATACTGTGATCTGGAAGTTTTTCCGACGAGCGAGCCAATCACGCTAGCTCGCCGGGCTTGGCGCACCGATCACGCTCGGCACGCCAAGCCCATGTTCTACCTGCTGTTTTCTGGAGTTGAATATGTCCTCTAGTGCCCCACAATCGGCGCCTGAGTCCGCATCGCAGACGGCGCCTGAAACCTCGCGCCGCGCACCCACGATCGAAACCACGGGAATCGAGGTGATTGCCGAATCCGAGCGGACCGCGCGCCCCCGCGACCTCTTCTGGCCGTGGTTCGCCGCCAATGTCTCCGTGTTCGGCATGAGCTACGGCTCCTTCGTTCTGGGCTTTGGCATTTCGTTCTGGCAGGCGACGATCGTCGTGATCATCGGCGTCGTCATTTCCTTCATGCTCTGCGGCATCGTGGCCATCGCGGGCAAGCGCGGTTCGGCGCCGACCATGGTCCTGTCGCGCGCGGCCTTTGGAGTCCACGGGCAGAAGGTTCCCGGCATCGTCTCCTGGCTGACGTCGATCGGCTGGGAGACCTTCCTGGCCATCATGGCCACCCTCGCCACGGCGACCGTCTTCGCCCGGCTCGGCTGGTGGAGCGGCACGGGCGTCAAGCTCGGCGCGGCAGCAGCCGTCGCGGCGCTCATCGTGGCCGCGTCGGTGGCCGGCTACCACACGATCATGCGCATGCAGTCGGTGCTCACGTGGATTACGGGCGCCATCACCGTCGTTTACATCGCGCTGACGGTCCCACGCATCGACATGGGCGCCGTCACGGCTATCCCGAGCGGATCGATGCAGGCGGTTCTCGGAGCGCTCGTCATGGTCATGACGGGCTTTGGCCTGGGATGGATCAATATTGCCGCCGACTGGTCGCGCTACCAGAAGCGCTCCACGCCGGGTAGCGTCATCGTCATGTGGAATACGATCGGCGGCGCCGTCGCCCCGGTCATCCTCGTCATCTTCGGCCTGCTGCTCGCGGGCTCTGACGACAAGCTCAGCCAGTCCGTTGCTGACGACCCAATTGGCGCCCTCGCCTCGATCCTGCCCCTATGGGTGCTCATCCCGTTCTGGCTGACGGCCGTCCTCGCCCTCGTCTCCGGCGCGGTGCTGGGCATCTACTCCTCCGGCCTGACCCTGCTCAGCCTGGGCATCCGCATCCCGCGCCCAGCGGCAGCGGGCATTGACGGTCTGATCCTGACGCTCGGCACGATCTGGGTGGTCTTCTTCGCGCCCAGCTTCCTCGGCCCGTTCCAGAGCTTCCTCATTACGCTCGGCGTCCCGCTGGCCTCGTGGGCGGGAATCCTCATCGCCGACGTCGCCCTGCGCAAGAAGGACTACGACGAGCAGGCCCTGTTCGACGAGCGCGGCCGCTACGGCGCCTTCGACTGGACCTCGATCGGCACCATGGCGGTGGCCTCCGTGCTCGGCTGGGGCCTGGTGGTCAACACGTTCGCCGAGGACGCCGCGTGGAACAACTGGCAGGGCTACCTGCTCGGCCCGCTGGGCGGCAAGGACGGGCCGTGGGCGTACGCCAACCTCGGCGTGCTGCTCGCACTCGTGCTGTCCTTCGTCGCCACGTACCTGCTTCGCAAGACCAAGGTGCGCAGGCAGGAAGCCGACATGTGAGCGGTGGAGCCCGTCGCGGGCCAACAGCGCCTAGCGACAGCGGCCCGTGGCAGGCCCATGTGGCCGCATAGCCGCAGGAGGGTCGTGAGCCCACCATGAGTTGCCAGCGGGCGGGCGCCGGTCGACGCCGGCGCCCCCCCCCGCGGCAACACCGCCACCCCGCCCCCCGCGGGGGGGCCGGCCTGGCGGCGGCGGGGGTTGCGGGTTGCCCCGCCCGCCCGCG
>JAUMUM010000020.1:41019-42304 GCA_030530685.1 Actinomycetaceae bacterium
GGGGGCGGCCGCGGGGGCCCTCTCGCCGGCGGGGGGGGCGGCCCCCACCATTGTTTGGCGGGGGGGGGGGGGCGGGCCGCCCGCGCCCCCCCCCCGCTCGTCTACTCCGCTACCCGTCCGCTCGCGTGGTGCCCTGCTTGCCTGCGGCGTTGTTAGCGGATGGCCCTGCCCGCCCGCGCGTCTACTCCTCGCCGATTCGCACGACGATCCGGCCCGTGATCCCCGTCGTGACGATCCGCTCGAGCGCGCCGTCGAGCTCCTCGAAGGAAATCTCGCTGGCGATGGACCGCAGCGCACGCGGGCTCAGGCTTTCGGCCAGCAGCTGCCAGACGCGCGTGCGCAGGGCCGGGGCCGGGAACGTGACCGTCACGCCCAGTAGGCTCACCCCGCGCAGGATGAAGGGCAGAACCGTCGTGTCCAGGCGGTTGCCGCCGGCATTGCCGAAGGCCGCTATCGCCCCTCCGGGCCGCGTTGTGCGGATGAGCCAGGCCAGCGTCGGCCCGCCGACGGTGTCGATAGCACCGGCCCAGCGCCCCTTTTCCAGCGGTCGGGTCGAACTCGTATCCGGCCGCGGCTCGATGTGTGCTGCGCCGAGTTCGCGCAGGAAGTCCGCCGCTTCGGGTTTGCCGGTCAGCGCCGTGACCTCGTAGCCGCGCGCGGCGAGGAGGGCGACGGCGATGGAGCCCGACCCTCCACTCGCGCCCGTCACGGCCACAGGCCCGGAACCCGGAAGGCACCCGGCGTCCTCGAGTTTGATCAGTGCTATGGCCGCCGTCACACCGGCCGTTCCGATTGCCCCGGCCTCCCAGGCGGTGAAGGGCTCGGGCACGGGCATGGCCCACGCTGACGGCACGCGCAGGTACTCGCAGTAGCCGCCGTTGTGCTGTTCTGAAAGGGTCGCTCCGACGACGGACACGACGGTGCCCGGCTCAAGCCCGGATTCGCCCGGCTGGACGACGACGCCGGCCGCGCAGCACCCGCCCACAAGTGGCAGTGTCCGCGCGATCGGCGCCCGCCCGGTCGCGGCCAGGCCGTCCTTGTAGTTGATGGACGAATGCGTGACGCGGATGAGCATGTCGCCTTCACCGAGCTCGTCCATTCGAATGCGGGTGTGCCGGCCGCGCACACCGGCGTCGGTATCAATGAGTTGGAATGCAGCGGCCGTGTCCATGGGCACAAGAATGCCAGCGGTCCGCGGCGGCTGGAAGGGCGGAAGGTCACGCCCGTGGGCCATGGTCGACCTTCCGCGCCGGCTCCGTGTAGCCGACGATGTGTCAGGCCGCGC
>JAUMUM010000021.1:0-31176 GCA_030530685.1 Actinomycetaceae bacterium
AAAGGTCGAACTCGTCAGTTGGAAAGGTCGAACTCGCGGGCGCTCAGTTGGAAAGGTCGAGTTCCCGGGCGATATCGGTCTTGTTCAACTCCTCGACATTGACGTCCTTGAACGTGACGATGCGCACCGAGCGGACGAATCGGCTCGAACGGTAGATGTCCCACACCCAGGCGTCGGCCAGATTGACCTCGAAGAAGACCTCGCCTCCCGAGGAGGCGCGAACCTTCACGTCGACATCGTTGGCCAGGTAGAATCGCCGTTCGGTTTCCACGACGTACCGGAAGATGTTGATGACGTCTCGGTATTCGCGGTACAGCGCGAGTTCGGCGTCGGCCTCGTAGCCTTCGATTTCGCTCATGTCACCTCTCTTCTACCGATCCCTGGCAGGTTCCAGGACGTCCTGTGCTGCGGGGAGACTCCGAGCTCGGCGAGGCCCGCGATATGGGCGGGAGCCGAGTACCCCTTGTTCCTCGCCCAATCGTAGCCCGGATACTCGCGGTCCAGTGAGACCATGACGGCATCGCGTTCGACTTTGGCCACCACCGACGCCGCGGCGATTGCGGCGCACGCGTCGTCTCCCCCGATTCTCATGTGCACCGGCACCCGAGGCAGGCACGCATCTTCGTCGAAAAGCGAGCCCTCGGACCACCAGTCGTGCTTGCCATCGAGCACGACAAGATCGGGAGTTCGCTCCAGGCGAGAAAGCGCGTCGCGGGCTGCCTCCCGCAGGGCGGCGACAATCCCGACCTCGTCGACGATCTCGGGGCCGGCATGCCCCACGGCTATGCCGGTGGCCCACTGCCGCACAAGGGGAACCATGCGCTGCCTGGCCGCCGGTGTCATTCGCTTCGAGTCGCGCAGTCCCGCGGGAATGTCGCCGGTCGATGCGTCGACGAGTGCTATTGCGACGCTCACGGGACCCGCGAGGCTTCCGCGCCCGACCTCGTCGACACCCGCCACGACCGATCCCGCGGGCAGGCCCTCGAGCAGCTCCCGCTCCAGGTCGAGCGTGGGCCCGCCACTCATTCGACGTCGTCGAAAACGTTGGACGCGCTCGGTATCGACCCGAACCGGGAGAAGGGATAGAACACTCCCCAGGCCCTGCCCACGACATTGTCCACGGGCACGAACCCTCCGTCCGACTCGTTCATGTGATACCGCGAGTCCCGCGAATTGTCGCGATTATCCCCCATCACCCAGAGCTTGTTCCTCGGCACCTGGACACTGAACTCTAGGTCGGAAGGATTGGCTCCCTCACGCACGTACGGCTCGTTGATCTCCACGCCGTTGACGGTGAGGTTCCCGTTGACCGAACAGCACGCCACGGTGTCGCCGCCAACGCCGATGACCCGCTTGACCAGGTGCTTGCCCGCGTCCTCCGGGAGGAGCCCGACGGCCTGAAGGCTATCCGAGATCGTGCGGCGCCACAGCGGACGATTATCGGACACATTGTCCAGCCAGCCGCCCGGATCGACGAAGACCACGACGTCGCCACGATGGATCTCATCGGCGCTATCGACCAGGCGATTGACCGCGATGCGATCGCCGGGCACGAGCGTGCTCTCCATCGAGCCAGAGGGCACGTAGAAAGCCTGGAGAAGGAACGTCTTAATGAAGACCGATACGAGAAGCGCCGACGCAATGATGGCAACCGTCTCGACGAGCGAGCGGAGCCGGGACGTCTTTTCCTCCTGCTCTTCGAGCTGCTCGTCGTCTGCGACGTCCTCGGGGTCGGGAGCCGGACCGGTTGCTTCCGGCGTGGTCTTCTCGTCGTTGTCCAACCGCTCCGGCGGGAACGACGGCGGCATCTCCTCCGGGGTGCCGTACTCCCGGCTTTCCATCATCAGCGGCTCCTCGGCGCGCCCAGGGCACGCCCTCGTCTTTTCCAGGGCCGGCGTACCAGTGCCAGCCAAAGAAATTGTAGTCCTTTGCTCCGACGATCGCCCGCCGGTGAAAAGCTGGGACGGCCGTCTCAATGCCGCCATGCTAGCCCAGTGGCGGCACTTCGAGGGAAAGCCCTGCGGCCCGGACTCCGGTCTGTGCCCATTCACACGTTTGAACGGTGAGATGGTCACTACCGACGGACGAGGGCGCTGGCACGACGACATGAAAGGCCCGGGCAGGCGCCGCCGCACGTGACAAGCGGGCAGGCCCGACATGGTGAGCCAAAGCTGGCGCCGAACCAAGCCAGGCGCGATGCGAGACCCGACCTGGCCCAACGCGAACCAACCCGGGCCCGACGCAAGACACGGGGCTTGCGGCACGAAAAAGGAGCCTGCCAAGACTCCTCTTCGGGAAGGCGCGGGCCTCCGCCTCGGAAGGCGCGGGCCTCAGCCCCGCTGATCCTCGCGACGCTCCTTGATCTTGGCCGCCTTGCCGTGCAGCTTGCGAAGGTAATAGAGCTTGGCACGGCGGACATCGCCGCGGGTGACCACTTCGATTGACTCGATCGAAGGCGAGTGCACGGGGAATGTGCGCTCCACGCCGATGCCGAAGGAAATCTTGCGCACGATGAAGGTCTCGCGCAATCCCGCGCCGGACCGTCCGAGCACGACGCCCTGGAAGGCCTGGGTACGGGTGCGGTTGCCCTCGACGACTCGCACGTTGACGCGGACCGTGTCGCCCGGGCGGAACTCCGGGATGTCGTCGCGCAACTGTGCGGACTCTACGAAATCGAGATTATTCATGTTTCTTCACTTTCCGCCCGTGCGCGCAGGTCACGGGCGCCGTCTGGGCGGTTGACCGCCGGCCTTCGACAACTCGCCGGTGCGCGACCCCCTGCGGCAGGTCCAGCGCACTGTGTAGGCGAGGCAGCTTTGCAATTATGCCATGCGTATCGGACGGGCAAAAACCTTATCGACGTTGTCCTGCTCACCCACGCGGAACGTCCGCTTGCCCTGGAATTCGAAGCCCAGGGCGCGGTAGGCGTTGGCCGCGCGATGGTTGGCATCGTTGGTGCCGAGCCAGACATAGGGCTCGGCCCACTGCGCGGACCACTCCTGGAGAGCGCTGAGCGTGGCCTGCCACAGGAGCGTTCGCGCACCGGTTCCACGCAAGCCGCGGTCCAGATAGAACTTCGACAGCTCGGCCATCGGGCCTTGGCGCCTGCGGCCATCAACCACGGCATCGACCGGTGCGCCGCGTTCGACTCCGCTGACGCCGTCGCCTTCGGGCAGGTAGACCAGCGAATAGCCGCCCAGGCCCCCCGCATCGAGGACGAGCGTGAGGTAGCCGGGGTCAGCAATGTACCTTTCGAAATGACTGGCGGAAAGGTTGTCGTCGACGAAGGCCCGCATGTCCTCCTCGCGCATGTCCTTGGGACACGCGTCCGGGAAGGTTCGTGCGGCAAGGGCGGTCAGGGCGGGGATATCGTCCGGCTCGGCCGAGCGGACAACGGCGGGCAGCGGGTGGGCGGCCCCCGCGGGAAGAAGGTAGCCAAGCTCAGCGAGTTTCCTGCGATCGGCGCGGTCGAGTGCGTCGGCCTTCAACCTGGTGATCATATCGGGGCGACGCCGGGCGGTCAGCTCGATGGCGCGGTCGCGCCGCCAGCGGCGGATCTTGCCGTGGTCGCCCGAGGTCAGGACGTCGTCGACGGCGTGCTCGCGCCAGGAAGTGGGTCGCGTGTAGACCGGGTACTCGAGCAGCCCGGCCTCCGAGTGGGACTCCTCGACGAGCGACTCCGGGTTGCCGATCACACCCGGCACGAGGCGCGCCACAGCCTCGACGAGGACGATAGCCGCGACCTCGCCGCCGCCCAGGACGTAGTCGCCCAGCGAGTACTCGAAGACGCGCACGCCACGCTGTTCGTAGTGCCTGGCGACCCTCGCGTCGATCCCCTCGTAGCGCCCGCAGGCGATGACTATGTGGCCGGCTCGCGCCAGGTCCTCGCAGTGGCGCTGCGTCAGTGGCTGGCCCGAGGGCGTCGGGATGGCCAGGACAGCATCCGCGCCGACGAGGTCGTCGAGCGCCCTGCCCCAGATATCAGGCCGCATGACCATCCCCGCACCGCCGCCTATCGGGGTGTCGTCGACCGTCCGGTGGGCATCCTCCGTCCAGTCGCGCAGGTCATGGCAGCGCACGTCAATGATCCCGCGCTTGCGCGCCCTGCCGACGATCGACAGGTCGAGGGCGCCGAAGAACTCGGGAAAGACCGAAATGATATCGAAACGCGTCAACGGTCGGCCTCCTCCCCCGCCTGACCAGCCAGGCCGGCATTCCGTCCAGGCGGGCTGTCCTCCCGGTCAATCACGTCACCGTCCCGATCAGTCGGGTCGCCGTGCCGGCCAATCACGTCACCGTCCCGGTCAATCAGGCTTTCGGCCCGTGCGGCAGGCTCGTCGGCTTGTGCGGCAGGCTCGGCGTCGTCGTCCGGAAAGAGGCCTCCCGGCGCGTCAATGACGACGCAGCCGTCGTCGAGGTCGACCTCCGTGACGATCTGGCGGACGAAGGGCACACGCACGAGCTCTCCTCCCGTCTCCCGCACGAGCAGGAGGTCCTGCGCCGCTCCCCTTTCGAGCCCCACGACTTCGCCGAGCTCGTAGCCCTCGGGGTCGAGTGCCTCCAGACCGCGCAATTCGTGCTCGTAGAAGGCGTCCTCCTCGTAGAACTCGTCCTCGTCGGTCTCCACCGTCAGCTTGACCCCGCGCAGACGCTCGGCCATGGTGCGGTCGGTGCACTCGTCGAAGAGGACGTACGTGGCGCCCTTGTACTGGCGAGCGCGGGCGATCGTCAGCGGCCCCTCCTCGGGCGGATCCGTTTCCAGGGCGGTACCGGCCGCGAGCCTGCGCTCGGGTTGGTCGGTGCGCACATCGAGGCGCACCTCCCCCTTGAGTCCGTGTGGCGCGCCAATAATGGCCACGGTCAGTTGCACGTTCCCTCCTCGTGCATATGAGGAAACCGGCCCACAGCGAAGCTGGGGCCGGAATTGACTCGGATGCTTAGCGCTGGTCCGTTTCGATGACGTCGACGCGCACGGCGCCCTTGTTGGACAGGGCTCCCATGACAGCGCGCAGCGATTTGGCCGTGCGCCCGTTGCGTCCGATGACGCGTCCCAGGTCATTGGGATTGACTCGGACCTCCAGGAGGTCTCCGCGGCGCGTGCTGCGCGAGCGGACCCTGACGTCGTCCGGCGAATCCACGATCCCGCGTACTAGGTGCTCCAGAGCTTGAACCAACATCAGGCTTCCTCATCTGCAGGGGCCGACTCGGAGTCCGACTCCTCAGCCTCGGCGGCCTGCGCCTGCTCGGCTTCCACCTGTGCGGCAGCCTTGGCGGCGCGGCGCTTTTCGGCCTCGTCCTGAACGGACTCAACGGCGGCCTTGCGGGCCTCTTCAACGTCCACGGGCTTCTTGACGATGAGCTTGCCCTCCGCGCCAGGAAGACCCTTGAACTTCTGCCAGTCGCCGGTCACCTTCAGCTGAGCGAGCACCGGCTCGGTGGGCTGGGCGCCAACGGAAAGCCAGTACTGGGCGCGCTCAGAGTCGATCTCGATGAAAGACGGATCCTCGGTCGGATGGTACTTGCCGATCTCCTCAATGACGCGACCATCGCGACGCTTACGGCTATCGACAACGACGACGCGGTAATGCGGCGCACGGATCTTGCCCATGCGCTTGAGACGGATTTTGACTGCCACTTGTGTGGTCACTCCTGCTTCTTTTCGGGTTGGGCCGCGCTCAATGCGGTGGGAGTTCGCATCTTACGAGGTCCGAGACTGAGGCTTCCGGAGGATGAGAGGGCCCTCCTTCGCCCGAGTACAAGGCCTAAGTTTGCCAGAAGGCGCCGGGCTAGAGCAATCGGCGCGCAGGTTTCGCCGCGGCGAACATCGTGAAGGTCACCGCAATTGGACAGTGGCGTCGGTAAGCGGTTGCACAATGAAGCAGTGGGCAATGTCAATCTCAGTCGTTATGCCTGGCTTTCCGTGGCCGCGGCCGTCGTCACCATCGCACTGAAAACCGGCGTCTTCCTGCTGACCGGATCGGTCGGCTTCCTTTCCGACGCGGCAGAGTCGGCCGTCAACCTCGTCGCGGCCATTGTCGCTCTGCTGGCCCTGCGGCAGGCCGCCAAGCCCGCCGACACGCGTTTCAGCTACGGCCGCACCAAGGCTGAGTATTTCTCCTCGACCGTCGAAGGCACCCTGATCTTCGTGGCCGCCGGCTTCATTCTTGTCTCGGCTGTGCGCAGGATCATCCGGCCCGAACAGCTCGACCACCTCGGCCCCGGTATCGCCGTGGCTGCGCTCGCCTCGGTGGTCAACGGCGCGGTGGCGCTCATTCTCCTGCGTGCGGGCCGCTCGCATCACTCGCCGGCGCTGGTGGCCGACGCCAAGCATCTTCTGACCGACGTGGCCACATCGGTCGGCGTCATTGTTGGCGTCGGGCTTGTCTTCGTGACCGGATGGCAGGTCCTCGATCCCATTGTCGCCCTGCTCGTCGGCCTCAATATCTTGGTCACGGGGGTGCTTATGGTGCGCCAGTCGCTGGCAGGCCTGATGGACGTGACCCTGCCAGACGAGCAGAACAAGGCCGTCATTGATGTGCTGGAAAAGTATCGCTGCGGTCAGATCCAGTTCCACGGCCTGCAGACCCGCGCCTCGGGCAGGCATTCCTTCGCAAATGTCCACATGCTCGTGCCGGGAACGTGGTCGGTGGATCGCGGCCACGCCCTCGCTCACGAGGTTGAGCAGGCCATGGCCGAGGCAGTGCCCGGTTTGCAGGCCTCGATCCACGTCGAGCCCATTGAGGACCCCAGTTCCTACGAGGACATTCCCACCGGCTCGCTTCCCCTGCCTCCGGCTCCCTAGCGCCGGGCGCGGCTCGGCTTGCTCGACGGCTGCCGTGGTCCGTGACGCCCGCGTAGGCGCCAAGTCGAAGGCGGCACTATGTCGACCACGCCTGCGCGCCGGCGCCCCGCCTAACGCGAGCCGGCCTCGCCCGTGCCGCGCATGCCCGCGCCGGCCTGGTCCGTGCCCATCACGCCCGCATCCGCCTCGATTCCGTCGACGAAGACGTGGCTGGGCCTGTGCACAAGCGAGATGTCGCGTTCGGGATCGTCGGCGTAAACGACGATGTCAGCCGGCGCCCCCTCCTGCCAGTTCGACAACCCCAGCAGTTCGCGCCCCGAGTACGAGGCCGCCGCCATCGCGAGTTCCGGTGGCATCCCCAGCGAGACGGCGCACTCCAACTCCATCCCGATGCTGCGGCCCTCGGGCTCGCCCGACGTGTCCGTGCCCATGACGAAGTGCGTCCCGGTTTCGACCATGAGCGCCAGCTGCTCGCGCATGCGCGCGTACATGCCGAGCATCCGCTCGCGGTAGACGGGAAAGCGCCCGGCCTGCGCGGCAATGTCGGCGAAAGTCCCATACTGGTACATGGTGGGGTCGACGATGATTCCCCGTGCCGCCGCTTCCAGAAGGTGGTCGCGAGTCATGCCGGTGCCGTGCTCGATGGAATCGACGCCCGCCTCCAGCAGATCATCGACGGTTTCGGTGGCGAAGGAGTGGACGGCCACGCGCGCTCCCTCCTCGTGGGCGGCGGCCACCGCCTCGCGCAGGATATCGCCCGGCCACAGCGGGCGGAGGTCGCCGACGTCGCGGTCGATCCAGTCACCGACGATCTTTATCCAGCCGTCGCCGCGGCGCGCCTGGTCGGCAGCGACCTGCGGCAGCTGCGCCGGCTCGCACTCGAGCGCGATATGCCTGAGATAGCGTTTGAACCGCGCGATGTGGCGGCCGGCGCGCAGAACCTTGACGCGACCGGGCGCGGCCAGGCCCGCGACGTCGCGCTGGGAGCCCATCTCCCGGATCGTCGTCACGCCGAAGCTGCACGCGTAGTCCAGGCGGCGGATCACCTCGGCGTCGCTGACGGGATTGGGCGAATACGACAGGCCAGGATGGGAATGCGCATCGACAAGACCCGGGTAGGCATACCCCCGCACCTGCCGCACGTGCCCGGCCGGGGCACTATGACTGATGCGGCCGTCGACGATCCAGATCTCCTCGCGCTCCGTGCCGCGCAGAGTCCCGCAGATCCGGTAGTCAGTCACCGTCACCGACCCAGGAACTTCGCCAACTCGTCCATGTTCGGCGGCTCGGCCGCCCCGCCTCCGCCGAAGGCGCTGCCCGCCCTGTGCTGCTGCTGGCCCCTGGCCTGGGCCTCCTGCTGGGCGCGCTTGGCGGGGTTACCCGAACGGCCCTTCTTGTTCTTGCTGGACTTCTTGCCCGAGCCTTTCTTCTGGTTGCGCTTCGTGGCGCGATTGCCGCCACCGCCGCCGGGCATGCCGGGGACACTGCCGCCGCGCGAGACCTGCTGCATCATCTTCTTGGACTGCTCGAAGCGCTCGACAAGCGAATTGATCTCCTGGACGGTGGTCCCCGAGCCCTTGGCTATGCGCATGCGGCGCGAGCCGTTGAGGATCTTCGGGTTGTCACGTTCGGCAGGTGTCATCGAGTTGACGATGGCTTCGATCCTCGAGATCGAACCCTCGTCGAATTGTTCGAGCGCCTCGCGGTACTGCCCCATGCCCGGCAGCATTCCCATGAGCTTCTTCATGGACCCCATGCGCTTGAGCTGTTGGAGCTGGCTCATGAAGTCGGCGAGCGTGAACGAGCCCTCGCTCATCTTCTCGGCGATTTCCGCCTGCTGTTCATCCGTCCACGTGCGCTCGGCCTGCTCGATGAGCGTGAGGATGTCGCCCATGTCGAGGATGCGCGAGGCCATGCGGTCGGCGTGGAACTGCTCGAAGTCGCCGAGCTTTTCGCCCGTGGACGCAAAGAGGATGGGGACCCCGGTCACGCCCCGGACGGACAGGGCTGCACCGCCGCGGGTATCGCCGTCGAGCTTGGAGACGACGACTCCCGTGAATCCGACGCCCTCCTGGAAGGCATTGGCCGTGGCGACGGCGTCCTGACCGATCATGGCGTCAATGACGAAGAGGACCTCGTTGGGTTCGACGGCGGCCCTGATGTCAATGGCCTGACGCATCATCTCCTCGTCAATGCCCAGTCGGCCGGCCGTGTCGACGACGACCACGTCGTAGCCGAACTCCTCGGCCCGCCGCAGGCCGGAGCGGGCCACCTCAACAGGGTCACCGACGCCGTTACCCGGCTCGGGCGCCCACACGTCGACGCCCGCCTGCTGGCCGACGACCTGGAGCTGGTTGACGGCGTTGGGACGCTGGAGATCCGAGGCGACGAGCAGGACGCGACGGTTGCGTTCCTGCCTGAGCCACAGGCCGAGCTTTCCGGCCAGCGTCGTCTTTCCGGCGCCCTGGAGGCCGGCGAGCATGATAACGGCCGGGCGGCCCGAGAGGTCGAGCTCGCGCGTCTGACCGCCGAGGATTTCAATGAGCTCGTCGTTGACGATCTTGACGACCTGCTGGCTGGGGTTGAGTGCCTGCGAGGTCACGGCGCCCGTTGCCTTCTCGCGCACGGCGGCGGTGAACGCGCGCACGACGGGCAGGGCGACGTCGGCGTCGAGTAGGGCACGCCGTATCTCGGAGATCGTCTGCTCGACGTCCTGGGCGCTGAGGCGGCCCTTGGAGCGCAGATTCTTGAAAGATCCGGTGATGCGATCGGAAAGCGTGTTGAACACGGGTCCACCTTCGTTTGCTTAAAGAATGCACGCCGATTCTATGCCAGGTCAGCCGGGCCGTGCTTGGCGAGATTCGCTACGGGCCTGAAGGCAGCACGCGCCGCCGACAGAAACGGGGGCACCGACGACCGGAACGGGGGTGCGGAGCCGAGTTGCTCTTCGCACTCGGCAGGCCAACCCGAAGGCAGCACGCGGCGAGCGGCGCCCGGCACGCTAACCCGGCCCGCTAACCCGGCGAGCGGCGCCGGACCGCGCGTCACCATCCGCCCTACGAGTCTGCCTGCCCCTCGCCGAGGAGGGCGTCGACGAAGCCTTCGGGATCGAAGGGTGCGAGGTCGTCCGCACCCTCGCCGAGGCCGACGAACTTGACGGGAACGCCGAGTTCGCGCTGCACCGAGATGACGATGCCTCCCTTGGCGGTACCGTCGAGCTTGGTCAGCACGATCCCCGTGATCCCCGTGACCTCGCCGAACACCTGCGCCTGGCGCATGCCGTTCTGCCCGGTCGTCGCGTCGAGGACGAGCAGAACCTCGCCCACGGGTCCGTGGCGTTCCATGACGCGCTTGATCTTGCCAAGCTCATCCATGAGGCCCGCCTTGTTCTGGAGGCGCCCCGCCGTGTCGACCACAACGACGTCCATGCCCTGCTCGCGTCCGGTCTCCACGGCGTCGAAGGCGACCGATGCCGGATCGGCCCCCTCGCGATCCGAGCGCACGACGTCGACGCCGACGCGCTCGCCCCAGGTGGTCAGCTGGTCGGCGGCTGCGGCGCGGAAGGTGTCGGCAGCCCCGAGCACGACGCGCTTGCCCTCGGCCACGAGGACGCGGGCGAGCTTGCCGACCGTCGTCGTCTTGCCCGTTCCATTGACGCCCACCATGAGGATCGTCGCCGGCGACCCCATCAGGGAAAGCTCGCGATCCATGTCGGGGCCGACCAGGGTCAGGAGCTCCTCGCGCAGGATCTCGCGCACGCGCTGCGGGTCGCGGGTCCCCTCGACCTTCGTCTTGGTCTTGAGGTTGTCCATGATCTCGGTGGTCGCGTCGAGGCCGACGTCGGCCATGAGAAGAGTCTCCTCGATCTCTTCCCAGTCCGCGGGCGTCAGGTCACCGCGGGAGAGGATGGACAGAAGCGCCTGGCCCAGCCCCCCGGACTTCGCCAGCCGCGAGCGCAGGCGCTGCATGCGCGAGGGAAGCGATTCGGGCGCCTCGATGGCCGTGGCCGTCAGTTCGGGTTCGGCCGGGATTTCGGCGGGCGGCTCCGCCTCTTCGCCTTCGACCTGCGGGCCTGCCCAGTCTTCGGGAAGCTTGGTGCGAGGGTCGAGAAGAGAGCGCCTCCTGTTCAACACGAGCGCAACGATGAAGGCGCCCACGAGGACGACGAAACCACCGACGATAAAGAGGATCGAATTCGAGTTCACGGACTCAGTCTCCCAGAAACTCGTCCAAAGCGCACCGCCCGAAACGCAGGCGTCCCGAGAACCGGCAGGCCCATGCGTCCCGTCACGTCGACACTTGCGGACACTCGCTACCAGCCGGCGCGCCTGCGGCCAACACGACGCGCCTCACGCAACTAAGCCGTGTTCGCGGGAAGGTCTTCGACTCCGTCGCTGTGGCCGTCCTTGCCCTGCCGGTTCCTCACCTTGGACAGCAGCGGCCTGACGTGCGTTCCCATTTCGTTTTCGACGACCCTGTCGATGACCTCGGGCTCGATGTATGCGCTCGTGTCCTCCGGGAACTCGGAGAACAGGTCGCCAACGGAGGCGTCACTGACCGTCACGTCGAATTCGTCGAGCTGCCGATCGTCAGCTCTCCACGCGTCAAGTGTCTGGGAGACGATGCCCTGATCTTTCTTGTTGCTAAACGACAGCGACACCCAAAAGACGGCACCTGCCGCCAGCAGGATGAACGAAACGATCAGGATCTGAACAATCACCCTCCAATTATGTCGTGGACGGCCTCGCGAGCGGGACACCGGGTCCACATTCTAGAAGTGAACCCCATTACAACGGGAATGATCCGCTTAAGCCGGCCCACGATGTCGCCCCGTTTTCTCGGATCTCACAACGCATCTCCACCCGCATCGTCGGCGAGGTCTCGCATGCGCTGCGAGACGACGGTCGATACCCCGTCCTCTCGCATTGTCACGCCGTAGAGAGCGTCGGCTATCTCCATCGTGCGTTTCTGGTGGGTGATGACGAGCAACTGCGAGGACTGGCGCAGCTGCGTGAAGATTCCCAATAGACGCGACAGGTTCACGTCGTCCAGGGCCGCCTCGACCTCGTCGAGCACGTAGAAAGGCGAGGGGCGGGCCATGAAAATAGCGAAGAGGAAGGCGACGGCCGTCAGAGAGCGCTCACCACCCGACAGCAGCGACAGCCGCTTGACCTTCTTGCCCGGCGGACGCGCCTCGATCTCGATACCCGTCGTGAGGATGCTCTCGGGGTCCGTGACGACGAGCCTGCCCTCGCCTCCCGGAAAAAGCCGCTCAAAGACCGTGGAGAAGCAGTCAGACACGTCGTCCAGGGCTGACGACAGGACTCGTTCGACGCGATCGTCAAGATCGCGGATGATCCCGAGCAGATCGTCACGTGACTTCTTCAAGTCGGCGAGCTGGCCGGCCAAGTACCTCTGCCTTTCCTCCAGGGCGGCGTGCTCCTCCAGGGCGAGGGGGTTGATCTTCCCCAGGCGCGTCAGGGAGCGCTCGGCTTTTGCCAGGCGCTGTTCCTGTTCCTGCCGAACGTAGGGCACGGTGGCGCCGTCGAGCGGCACGTCCGTGTGGGGTCCGAACTCCTCGACGAGGGTGTCCGCCTCGATTCCGAGCTCCTCGAGCGCCCGCCTTTCCAGCTCCTCCAGCCGCATGCGCACCTGCGCGCGGGCCAGCTCCTGACGGTGGGTGGCATCGTCGAGGTCGCGCAGCACCTTCGCGGCTTCCTCGGTGGCACGGCGGGCGTCGAGCAGCTGGTGATCGCGCGACTCGCGGGCCGCCTCCGCCTCGCCGCGGGCGGCGGTCAGGTCGAGGCGAATCCGCTTGGCGTAGACCAGCGAACGACCGGCCCACTCGCCGACCTGGCCTGCCGTGTCGGCGGCCTGCTCCCGCCGCCTGGCCTCGCGCTCTTCGCGCCGCATGCGCTCGGCCAGCGCCTCGGCACGCCGAAGCAGGGCGTCGGCCCTTCCCGCCGTGGCACCGAGCCGTTCCTCCTCGGTGCGCAGTGTCAGGCGGGCCTCGGTTTCCGCCTGCCTGGCAAGCCGGGCCCTCTCGCGCGCCTGCCGCACGGCGGCATCCGCCGCCTCGATCTGCGCTTCCAGGCCCACAGGGTCGGACTCGGTGGCCTCCTGGCGGCGGCGCAGGCCCGTGAGCGTCTCGCGCCGCTCGGCGAGTTCCTCGGCGATGGCCTCCAGTCGCCTCGCGCCGCGCTCGACCTCCTCATTGGCCGACGCCAGCGTCTGACGCAAGACTTTCAACTGCGCCGAGGCGGACGCCGCCTTGGCCTCACGCGCGGCGCGGCGGGCATTGGCCTGCTGCAGGAGGCCGGTGGCCTCGTCGTGGACCCTCGTGGCCTCGGCCAGGGCCAGATCGGCCTCGCTCTGGGCCTGGCGCGCCCGCTCCGCCTCGCGCACAGCCTCGTCGTAGGCGTTTCGGCGTGCGAGGATCGAGGAGGAGGAAACCTGGCCACCACGGGCGTCACTCTGGCTGAGTAGGTCACCCGCCACCGTTGCGACGACGGGGGCACCGCCGGCCAAGAGCTCGAGTGCCACGTCGAGGTCCTCTGCCAGCGCCACGCCGGCCAGGAGCCTGGCGTGCGGCCCCTCGACCACGTCGGTGGCGGCGACCGCCCCATCAACGAGGCACTGACGCACGAGCTCGTCGGCCGCCGTCGTGCCATCACCCGCCGCGGGACCACCGTTGCCGTAGACGAGGTGCAGGCGCCCGGCCGAGGCCTCTCGCGCCGCGCGCAGGGCGTCAACGGCCGCCTCGAGCGATTCGGCCACCAGCGCCGACGCCTTGCCGTCAAGCGCTGCCTCGACCGCTTTGGCCCACCGCTCCTCGACGCGCAAGCCGTCGCGCACGAGCCCCGTCATCCCGCGTGCATTGTCGAGAGCCCACGCGGAAGCATCCTCCGGCGCGAGCGACAGCTCGAGGGCCTCCGCACGAGCCTGCCACGACGCCACGTGGGTGCCCGCCTGTCTGGCGCGAACTCGCGCGGCCTCCACGTCTTCCCGCGCACGCGCCTGCGCCGCAGCGGCCTCCTCGTGGTCCGCCGTATCCCCCGTGCCATCCTCGCCTTCCGCGACGATATCCCGCTCGAGGGCCGAACATCGCTCGGACGCCTCCCCAGCCCGCCCTCGCGCCGATTCCTGCGCCTGGCCCACTCGCACCTCCTCGGCTTCGAGAGCCTCGATGCGCCCGGTGCACGCCGTGATCTGCCCGGCGAGCCGGGCAGCATCCTCGCGCCTGCCCGCCGCAGCCTGCCGCAGATCGGCCAGTTCGCGCTGAGCGGCGTGCTCACCGGCCTCGGCCCCCTCGCGGGCCGAGATTGCCTCCCTCAGGGTATCCCGCTCCCGCGCCACGGCGGCCCTCAGTTCCTCCTCGTCCCGCCGCGCATCCTCGGCGCGCGCGGCGATGTCCTCCGGCTTCTCCGCGTGGTACGGGCGGGAAGCCGAGGAAAGCGAGCGGCGCCTTTCTTCGGCCAGCTCGCCGAGCGAGCGAAAGCGTTCCTCGAGCGCGGAAATCCTCTCCCACCGCTGCGCCAGGCTCGCGAGCACCGGGTTGGCCTCGGCCGCCTGCCGCTCGAGGTCATCCAGCCTCTGGCGCGCGGCCTCAGCCGACTCGACGGCATGCGCGCGCTGCTGTGCAAGCCTGGACTCGTCGACGGCGTGGGACTGCGCGCGAGCCTGCTGTTGGGCGATGTCGTCGGCGAGCAGCCGCGCCTTCGCGTCCCGGATGTCGGCCTGGATGATCTGCGCTTTGCGCGCGGCCTCGGCCTGCCTCGCCAGCGGCCCCAACTGCCGCCGGAGCTCGGCGGCCAAGTCCTCGATCCTCGCGAGCGAACCACGCATCGTCTCGAGCTTGCGCAGCGCCCGGTCCTTGCGGCGGCGGTGCTTGAGCACGCCCGCCGCCTCCTCGACGAATCCCCGCCGTTCCTCCGGCGTGGCCCGCAGGACCTCGTCGAGCCGCCCCTGCCCGATGATCACGTGCATCTGCCGGCCCATTCCGGTATCGGACAGGAGTTCCTGAACATCGAGCAGGCGGCATGCCGTGCCGTTAATGGCGTATTCGGAGCCTCCGGAGCTGAATATCGTACGTGAGATCGTCACTTCGGTGTAGTCAATGGGCAGCGCCCCGTCGGAGTTGTCGATCGTCAGGGCAACCTCGGCCCGTCCCAGTGCGGGGCGTGAGCCCGTTCCCGCGAAGACGACGTCCGCCATGGAGCCGCCACGAAGATTCTTTGCGCCCTGCTCACCCATGACCCATGCCAGGGCGTCGACGACGTTCGATTTTCCCGAGCCGTTGGGGCCGACGATGCAGTTGATTCCCGTCTCAAAGGCCAGGGACGTTGCCGTGGCGAAGGATTTGAATCCACGAAGCGTCAACATTTTGAGATGCACGCCCCCACAATAGCCGCCACACACGTACCGGTGAGAGATCGGTGCCATTCCGGGGTTTCGCGAAAATGAATTAAAGATTGTCGTTACCGTATTTTGATGCTTTAATCAACCACAAAATTCACACTTGACCAAGTCGGGAGGTTCCGTAAGTATAAAAAAGTCGCAACTAGCGCGACATTAATCTCTAGGAGTGAGTTTTCCGTGGGTTTTTTATCGGAACGACGGGACCAAATACTATTCTCAAGCTGGCAGCACCTATCTCTGGTCGTGCAATGCCTGCTTCTCGCGACCGTCATCGCGATCGGCATTGCCGCCCTGTGCTACCGAAATAAAACACTGACCTCCCTCGCCAACAACGTCTCCGCCATCGGACTGACGATCCCATCATTCGCGCTCATCGGGCTGCTCATCGCCCCGCTGGGTTTCGGCGTCATGCCGGCGGTCGTCGTCATCACCTTCTACGCGACGCTCCCCATCCTGCGCAATGCCATCGTGGGCTTTTCCAGCGTCGACACCCACCTGGTCGAGGCGGCGCGAGGGATCGGAATGTCACGGACCACGACATTCGTCAGAGTCGAACTACCCCTGGCATGGCCCGTCATTCTCGCGGGCATGCGCGTTTCCGCCCAGATGACCATGGGGATCGCCGCCGTCAGCGCCTACGTCCTCGGCCCGGGCTTGGGCGGATTCATCTTCTCCGGGCTCTCCCGGCTGGGAGGGGCGAATTCGCTTCAGTCCGTCGTGACCGGCGTCGTCGCCATCGTCATCCTAGCCATCATCCTTGACGGCCTGCTTCTTCTCGTGGGTCGCTTTACTACATCGCGAGGTATCCATGTCTGACAGCGTTCACATCGAAAAGTCCATGTCCGGAAACGGTGCCGGCGAATCCGATGTCACCGGTGCCTCGATCCTTCTGGAGGACGTGACCAAGTCCTACGGAGGGCAGTCGCCCGCCGTCGACCACCTCACGCTGGAAATCCCGGCCGGCCAGACAGTCATGTTCGTCGGCCCGTCCGGCTGCGGGAAGACGACGACCCTCAAGATGATCAATCGACTGATCGAACCCACGCAGGGCCGCATCGTCATCGACGGCGAAGACGTGACGAATATTAACGGCGACAGGCTGCGCCGCCACATCGGTTACGTCATCCAGGCTGGTGGCCTGCTTCCCCACATGACCGTCGGCGCAAACGTCGGCCTCGTGCCGAAGATGCTCGGGTGGGACAAGAAGCGCATCGCACAGCGGGTGGACGAACTGCTCGACCTCGTCTCGCTCGATCCGAGCGTCTACCGCGACCGCTACCCCCGTGAGCTTTCGGGAGGCCAGCAGCAGCGCGTCGGCGTGGCGCGGGCACTGGCCGCCGACCCGCCGGTTCTCCTCATGGACGAGCCCTTCGGCGCGGTCGATCCCATCACGAGGCAGCGCCTGCAGGAAGAGCTCATTCACATTCAAAACGAGCTGCACAAGACGATCGTCTTCGTCACCCACGATTTCGACGAGGCCGTCATGCTCGGCGACTGGATCGTCATCTTCAACGAGGGTGCTCACATCATGCAGTACGACACCCCCGAACAGATACTGGCCAACCCAGCCAACGAGTTCGTCGAAGACTTCATCGGCTCGGGCGCGGGCCTCATGCAGCTGGGGCTGACGCGCGTGGGCGACGTCCCCCTGAAGGAGGCCGTCACGGCCCACGTCGGCGAGGAAAGCCGCGAGGTCGACCAGCGCCTGAAGAAGGCGGGGGCCAAGCGCGCCGTCGTGCTCGACGCCAGGGAGCGCCCCGTCGGGTGGGTCGGATCCAAGCAGCTGTTGCGCGCACCGAAGGTCCGCCCGGACTACGGCCAGGACTTGCCCATCGTGGGAGCCAAATCGACGCTCGACGACGCGCTGAACACGATGCTCCTGGCGGGATCGACCCAGGCGGTGGTCCACGGTTCGCGGCGCCGTTTCCTCGGGCTCATCACGGTCAACGCGGTCATCAAGGCGATCGAGGAAGTCTCGTCGAAGTCGCCGGAGGAAAGTGCCTTGGCCCCCGTCGGCCACAACACCGGCTCCGAGAGTGCCCCCAGTGCCGATTCAGCCGGTGACGGCCAGTCACGTGACGCGCACGACGGCAGGCCCGCACAGGCCGCATCCTCCGCGAGCGAAGCGCCTGGCGCGACCGAGGCGGGCGGTGAGGCGAAATGAACGAGTCGACCACGTACGGCCAGCAAAGTCGCATCGGGCTGCTCGTGCAACCCGTGGCACTGCTCGCCATCCTGGTGGGCATGGTCATCTGGGTGCGCACGGCGGACCTGACGGAAACCGAGCGCACGACGCTGTCGGGCAGCGAGCTGCGCACGTTGACGCTCGAGCACCTGAACCTCACGATCGTCGCCGCGCTCATCGTGCTGGCCACGGCGATCCCGGCCGGCATCCTCCTGACTCGCAAGCCCTTCGCCGCGCTGACCGGCCCCGTCACGGCCATCGCCAACCTCGGCCAGGCGGCTCCCACGGTGGGCCTCATCGTGCTCTTCGCCTTCTGGCTCGACTTCGGGTACCGGGCCGCCCTCGTCAGCCTCGTCGTCTACGGATTCCTACCCGTCCTGAAGAACACGATGGTCGGGCTTCGGGCCGTGGACCCGAAGCTCGTCGAAGCGGCGCGCGGCATGGGAATGTCGAACCTGTCCGTCCTGGCGAAGGTCGAGATCCCCCTGGCGGTGCCCGTCATGCTCGCCGGTATTCGCACGGCGCTCGTTCTGCTCGTCGGCAGCGCCACGCTGGCCACCTTCATCGACGGCGGCGGGCTGGGGCTGCTCATTACGACGGGAATCAACCTCAACCTGGACAGGGTCCTCATCTTCGGTTCGCTCCTCGTGGCGCTCCTGGCGTTGGCGGTCGACTGGGCGGCCCGCGTCATTGAGTACTTTGCCCGGCCGAAAGGACTGTGACTGACATGCGCAAGAAAACCATCCCACGCTACCTGTCCATGGCCGCGGCCCTGCTCCTTGCCCTCGCCGGCTGCGGCCTGAGCCCCTCGACATCACGAGTACCCGACATCGAGCCCGGCAGCCTCACACCCATTGACGGGGCCGAAGGCACGCGGATCACCGTGGGCTCTAAGAACTTCACGGAGCAGTTGATCCTCGGCAAGATCGGGGTGCTCGTCGCCAAGTCCTCCGGGTTCAAGGTCACCGACATGACTTCCATTCCCGGCAGCCAGCCGGCCCGCAGGCTCCTCGTCGAGGGCGAGGTCAACATGATGTGGGAGTACACGGGAACGGCGTGGCTGACGTACATGGGACACGAGGAAGGCATCTCCGATCAGCGCGAACAGTGGCAGGTCGTGCGCGACGCCGACGAGCCCAACGGCCTGACGTGGGGGCAGCCCGGGCCACTCAACAACACGTACGCCTTCGCCGTCCGTTCGGAGTATGCCAGGCAGCGGGGGCTCACGAAGCTGTCCGATATCGCGAACCTGCCGCCCGAAGAGCGCACGCTGTGCGTCGAGTCCGAGTTCAACTCGCGCAGGGACGGCCTGACCCCTCTCCTGCAGACCTACGGCATTCCCAAGGGTGATCCAGCTGGAATCCCCCGTGCCAATATCTCCGTCATGGACACGGGCACGATCTACACGGCAACCGACCAGGGATCGTGCAACTTCGGCGAGGTCTTCACCACCGACGGTCGCATCGACTCGCTCGACCTGACCGTCCTGGAGGACGATCGCGGGTTCTTCCCGTCGTACAACATCTCCCCCGTCTTCGATGCCGAACTCGTCCAGGAGTTCCCGGAGCTTCAGGAGCGCTACGAGGCCGTCAACGCGGAGTTGACCGACAGCGAGATGCGTTCGCTCAACTACAAGGTCGACGTCGAAGGGCGCGATCCCGCCGATGTCGCCCACGAGTGGATGGTGGACAAGGGATTCCTCTCCGAGTAGCGGCGCGCCTTCGAGTCGAGGCCTTCTTCGGAAAGGTCCTGGCCGCGAGGTAGCTGACGGCGCCCGGTATTGCAGGGCGCCGTCAGTGCGTTCACCGCGACGGGACGCCTGACAAGCCCCCGCAGCCTAATACCGCCTAGCCCGCCAATCTGGAGACATGACGGTGCACTTCTGGAGACATGACGGCGCACCGCACCTAGGCGTCCTCAGCACACCTAGGCGTCCCGGAACCCGCCGCGTCCTGTGCCACCCTCGCCGGAAGGCGTCCCCCAGCACAATCAGGCGTCCCCCAACCACAGCGCGATCTCCTTGGCCGCATTGTCCAGGGAGTCGGAGGCGTGGATGAGGTTCTCGATATTGCCATGCCCCCATTCCCGTGCGAGATCGCCGCGAATGGAGCCGGGAACGGCCTGCGTGGGATTCGTGGCTCCGGCAATGGCACGCACGCCGTCGATGACGTTTTTGCCGCTGAAGATCCCGGCGATGACGGGGCCGCGCGTCATGTAGGCGACGATCTCGGGGAAGAAGGGCTTGTCGGCAATGTGCGCGTAGTGCTCGCGCAGCACGTCCTCGCGCGCATGCATATGCCGCAGTTCCTCCAGCTTGTATCCTTTCGCCTCGATGCGTCGCAGGATTTCCCCGACGAGTCCGCGCTCGATGCCGTCGGGCTTGATCAGAATGAAGATTCGCTGCTCGTCCATGATCCTATTGTGACACGGCTCGCTCACTTTTCACCCACGAGTTTCCAACGATCCACCGCGCTCTGGTCGTCCCAGAAGCGGCGGTAGGTCCCGTCAAGGGCATAGAGGTCCTCGTGCGTGCCAGCCGCCTCGATGGCGCCGTCGCTGAGTACGACGATCCTGTCGGCACCGCGAATGGTCGACAGGCGGTGGGCGATGACCATGACCGTGCGCCCCTCGCTCAGGTCCTCCATGGCGGCGGTAATGGCGGCCTCGCTCACGCCGTCGAGCGCCGAGGTGACCTCGTCGAGAAGGAGGATGGGGGCGTCCTTGAGGAAGGCCCGCGCAATAGCCACGCGCTGGCGCTCCCCACCGGACAGGGAGCCTCCCGCCTCGCCCACGCGCGTCTGCCAACCGTCGGGCAGGCGTTCGATCACCTCGTCCAGGCCGGCGCGCTCGGCGGCGGCGCGCACCTCCTCGTCGCTGGCATCTTGGCGTCCGACCCTGACGTTCTCCTCAATGGTCGTGTCGAAGAGATAGACGTCTTGGAAGACCATGGACACGTGGCGCATGAGCTCGGCGGTCGGGATGTCGCGCACGTCGACGCCGCCAACGCTGACCGTGCCTTGACCCGCGTCCCAGAATCGTGCCGCCAGGCGCATGAGCGTGGATTTTCCCGAGCCGGACGGGCCGACAAAGGCCGTGACCGACCCGGCTGGAATGTCGAGGTCGATGCCTCTAAGCACCGGCGCGTCCCCCGTGTAGGAGAAGGAGACACCGCGGAAATCGATGTCGAAGGGCGTGGCGGGCTGTTTCGGCTGGACCGGTTCGGGGAGCGTGGGGGCGTCAAGGATCTCGCCAATGGCGCCGAGTGCCACGTCGGACTGGTGGAGCGGGTCGACGTAGTAGGCGAGCATTCCAACGGGCTCGGCAAAGCGCACCGCCATGAGCGTGAGCGCGACGAAAACAGCCGGGTCGATGCTACCGCCGAGAAGGCGCGCGATGGCCACGGCGATGGCCAGGACCATTCCGGCCTGCACGGCCAGGTCAAAGGACGTTGCGGCCGGGGCCTTCGCGGCGCCCGCCTTGACCATGGCGCGATGTTCCTGGTCCAGGGAGCGCTCCAGCGGCTCCCATCCCTCGTTACTACTCCCGGTAGCCCGCAGCGTCGCCTGCAGTTGCGAGAATTCGAGGATGCGCGAGGACATGTGCCGGCCCGAGACCTCGTGTTCCTCGTGCTCCCCGACGACGGCGCGCCTGAGCCACCTCAGGGTGAGGACGCACAGCGGGATGGTCACGACGATGCACAATCCGATGCGCCAGTCGTAGGCCAGCGAGGCGGTGACGATGACCAGGGCCGAGCCCGTGACCGAGGCGATCTGCGGGACGACGATTGACGGCAGGTGGGAGAGCGTGTTGACGTCGGTGGAAACGGCGGATGTCACGCGGCCCACCGAGTGCGACCCGAACCACCCGAGTGGCAGGTGTTGGACCCGCGAGCCGACGGCCCGGATGAGCATGCCGCACAGGCCATGGACCGATATTTCGAACGACTTGACCATCGCAAGGGCGCTGATGACGGCGGAGGCCACCGCAGACGCGAGAATCGCCGCGAGCCACGGCCCCGGCGAGCCGGACGTGAGGAACTCGCGCAGGAATGGCACGAGAAGGGCGAGCGCGATGCCCTGGAAGACGCCGGCCGCGAAGTGTGCCAGGGCCAGTTCGCGCAGGCGCGAGTCGGGTCCAAGATAGCGAGAGAGTTTGTCGATCATGTCCGTTCCTCGTTTCCCACCGTTGGGCTTCTTCATTTCCCGCTGCTGGGTTTGTTCGTGTTCTACTGCTGGGCTTTCCACATCTGGCTGTAAAGTCCGCCGGCGGCGAGGAGCTGTTCGTGCTTGCCCATCTCGACAATACGGCCGTGGTCGAGGACGACGATGTTGTCAGCCCCGACGACGGTGGCCAGACGGTGGGCGATGACGAACACCGTGCGCCCCTGCGCCAGTTGGGCGAGCGCCTCCTGGATCTCCCTTTCGGAATGGGGGTCGGTCTGGGCCGTCGCCTCGTCGAGCAGCAAGATCGGCGCATCGGCAAGGAACGCCCGAGCCAGGGCGATTCGCTGCCGCTCTCCGCCGGACAGGTGCGCGCCATCTGTGCCAAGAACGGTGTCGTAGCCGTGTGGCAGCGCCGCGATCCTTTCATGGATGCGGGCGGAGCGGGCGGCCACCTCGACCTCCTCCTGCGAGGCGCCGGGGCGAGCCATTCGGATGTTCTCGCTGACGGTGTCGGTGACGATGCCGCCCTCCTGGAGCACGATGGCCATGTGCGACAGGAGCTTTCCGCTGGGCACATCGCGCACGTCGGCGCCGCCGACCGTGACGGCGCCCTCGTCGACATCCCAGAACCGGGCGGCCAGCCGCACGAGCGTCGTCTTGCCGGAGCCCGAAGGCCCGACAACGGCCGTGACCGTTCCGGGTTCGAGTTTTAAGCTCACGTGTTCGACGGCGTACGGTCCGCTCGCACCGTACCGGAAGGAAACGTCGTTGAATTCGACCGTACCGTCCTCAATGCTCGCCGCCCTGTCCGGATCCACCTCCGGCAATTCTTCTTCCGCCAGGAAGGTCCCGATGCTCACCGCCGCCTCGCGTCCATCGCTGAGATTGTGGAAGAGCATGACGACATTGAGGAAGCCGGCCGGCAGTCCAATGCCGATGAGCAGGAAGGGCAGGATGCCGATGGGATCGATGACCTGCGCCCGGGCCAGGAAGAAGCCGATCACGGAGATTGGGATGAGCATTCCCGCGGGCGAGAAGAAGGCCGTGAGCCACGCCGAGGGCCTGCCCGAGCCGCTCAACCAGTCGTAGGCGGCCGTCGTGTACTGGTCGAGGAACCTGTCGAACCTCTTGAAGCGCGCGCCATCAAGGCCGAAGGCTTTGACCGCCGTGATTCCGTCGACCATTTCGACGGTCGCCGCCCCCAACTGCTTTTCCGCCTCCATGAATCGGTCGTTGACCGCCGTCATGGCATTCGCCCGATTGGCGAGGTAGCTGAAGAGACCGGCAACCAGGAAGAGCCACACCGCGAGGATCAGGGCAAAGAGCCACGAACGGGTGAGGAGGTAGACCAAGCCGACCACCGGTCCTCCGACGGCGGCGCCGAAGTCGGAGCCGAAGTGGGCGACGAGCGTGTGGATCTTGGCGGTGTCTTCCGCCACGAGAGTGCGCACCCTGCCCGACGACTCGTTCGAATGCCACCCCAGAGGCAGCCGCGCCATGTGGTCGAGGATCCTCTGACGCAAGTTGCGCCTGAATGTGGCCTCGACGCGGTGGGCGTAGCCAGTGGCCGCAAGGTAAATGGCGTGCCCGACGATGAGGCTCACGCCGATACCGAGCATCCATCGCCACGCCTGCTCCGACGAGAGATTGCCATCGAGCGCTCGTTCGGCAAGCACCGTCACGCCAATGGCGGGCACGAGCTTCAGGGCAGCCGAGATGAATCCGCAGAGGAAGACGAGGATCATTTGCCCCCGTACCGGCTTGAGAAAGTCAGCCAGGGTGGCCAGCGACCGGTCCCCCGTCGTCCCGGCTGGCTCCTTGGCACGGGCGCCGTCGGGAGGTTCGGCTCCGCTCGCAGCAGGCGGTCGCTCCCCCGTCGCATCCCCCGTATCCGTCGTCCCGTCGGAGGGGACGCCCTCCATCGTCGTGCTTTGCTTGCCAGACACGAACTCACTCCTTGATCATGTCGCTCCCTCCGGCTGCCTCACCGCCGCCATTCGGCACGGCAGTCAGCCGAGTAAGTGCAACCTTACTCCCCGCGGTGGGGTGTTCGTAAGACCGACGGGTGAGGCTGGCCCGATTCCAGTTCCGGGCCTCGCCGGCCACACGAGCCCGGGCCCCGAGCGCTACTCAGCTTCCCGCCGTGCTCTGGGGCCTTGCCGCGGCCCGCGGGCAGTCGGCGCCGCGAAGGCACACATCTCAGCCGGCGAGTCACATCCTGGTCGCACGTGGCACCATCGCCGCCGCGGGTTTCACGTCCCGGCATCGGGCGAAGATAATTGGCATGGCACGGTGGCACACCCGGAGCGTTAGGCGACTGGCCGGTGTGACACACGATTGAGTGACAGTCGGGCTCGGCCCCGACGGAACGGAGAGGCAGTGCTCGAAGGCGACGATCGCGCAGCGTCCCCACGCTCCACGGTGGGTGACGCCACAGCGCGAGGCCACGGAAAGACAGCGGATGGCGAGTACACGGCGGGCGACGGGGGCACGGTGGGCCAGGCCGGGCAGCCCCGGCGCGCGACCGTCGCCCCCCTGGGCCACACCGTCGAGGGCAGCGTCTCGGTGCCCGGCAGCAAGAGCCTGACCAATCGTGCCATCTTTCTGGCAATGGCCGCCCGGGGCGCCTCGACACTGCACCGGCCACTCGAATCCGACGACACCACCTTCGGACTGGCCGCCGCAAAGGCCCTGGGCTGCCGCGTCCACACCTTCGACGGCGGCGTGACGATAGAGGGAATCGGCTCGCGGCGTCCCATCGACGGGGGGACAATCCATGTCGGGTCGGCGGGCACCGTGGCTCGCTTCCTTCCGTGCTTCCTTGCCTTCGGTCGGGCCGGCGAGTGGCATCTGCACTCCAGTGAGCAGATGGCCAGGCGCCCCATGGACGGCCTGCTCGACGCACTCATGCCCTTCGCGGGAGCCGTCATGCCGACGCAGGAGACGGGGCGCTATCCGCTGCTCGTTCGCGGCCAGGCCACAGCGGGCGGAGCCGAGCCGGTGGACATAGCCGTCGACGCGAGTGTCTCCAGCCAGTACCTCAGCGGCATCCTCATCTCCTCCCCACTGCTCGAACGCCGAGTCGGCATCCGCACCACGGGGGGCATCGTCCAGTCGGCGTACGTCGAGATGACGGTGGACTACATGCGCAGGTTTGGCGCTGACGTTGAGGCCGACGTCGATTCTGGCGCCTTTACCGTCTCCCCCCGTCCGTACGAGCCGGCCACGATCGACATCGAGGCCGACGCCTCGACAGCCTCCTACTTTGCCGCGCTTCCCGCCGTCTGCGGCGGTTCGATCTTCCTGCCCGGCCTGGAGCGGCACACCCGCCAGCCGGATGTGCGTTTCCTCGCGATCCTCGAAGAGTACGGTTGCCGGGTACGGTGGGACCACCGCGGCGCAACTGTCGCGCGGCCCGCGGAACTTCAGCGCCTGCGGGGAGGCCGAACCTTCGACCTCAACGATTGCTCGGACATTGCGCTGACGGTTGCCGCTCTTGCCGTCTATGCCGATGCCCCGACCCGGATCGGCGGCGTCGAACACATCCGTCGTCATGAAAGTGACCGGATTGTTGCGCTGGCGCAGGCCATGGACGCCCTCGGCCTACGCGTCGAAACGCATCGCGATGGCTGGACGATCTGGCCAGGTGCGCCGCGGGCGGCGAACATCAGCACCTACGACGACCACCGTGTCGCCATGTCGATGGCGGTCGTCGGCCTGGGCGGCGAGGGCGTGACGCTCGACTATCCGCGGTGCGTGGAGAAGACCTGCCCTCAGTTCTACGAGCTCATCGCCGGCCTCGGGGCGCGCGTCACCTTCGAGTGAGGCGCCCCGTGGGTTCGTGGCCGCCCCCGATGTGCTCGGGTACGGCTACTACGCTCCGGATACCGATTACCAGGCGCTCCGGCCCCCGCGATGTGCTCAGGTACGGCTGGCGGCCCACGGGATCTTCACGGATCCACGGTCGGCGGGGGGTGACGCGCGCCAACGCGAGAACGCACCGCCGCCAGCGACGCACAGCTGCCCCCGCCGTCGGGCGCGGATCCACCGAAGCGCACCGCTCACCCGCCGTCGGGCACGGACCTTCCCATCAGCTGCCTGGCAAGCCCCACGAGCTGAATCGACCCCATGACAACCACGGCGGGCGCCGTCATGGGCGCCTGCGAATCGGCCTCGGCGATCTCGGCAGCGCGGTCGATGGCCGCCAGCAGGTCATGCTCAACCTCGACGCGATCCTGCCCGAAGACCTCGGAGGCAACCTCGCCAAGCAACTCGGCCTCCATGGCGCGGGGAGAATCGATGCCGGTGACGACCGCGGCTTCGAGGTGAGGCTCGAGGGCCCCGAAGAATCCCTCGGCATCCTTATCGGCCATCATGGCCACGACGCCGACGAGCCTGCCCGGGAAGTACTCGCGCAGGGCCTGAACCGTGGCCTCGGCCCCGTGGGGGTTGTGTGCCGCATCGACCACGACCGCCGGCGATGTCCGCACCGTCTCGAGGCGCCCGGGCGAGGAGACCGACATGAGGGCGTGTTCGAGGACGCCGCCGTCCAGGGGGGCACCCCCGAAGAAGGCTTCGACCGCCGCTATCGCGAGCGCAGCGTTATCCGCCTGGTGCGCGCCGCGCAATGCCAACGGAATGTCCTCGTAGAGAGCCGATGGCGTTCGGATCGTCACGAGTTGCCCGCCCACGGCCATCTCCCTGGAAACGACGCCGAGCATCGAGCCGGCAGCCACGAGGCGCGCACCGGACTGCGAGACCGCCTCCGCAACAATCTCCTCGACGCTGTCCGCCTGCTCGGCGCAGACGACGGTCGCGCCCGGCTTGATGATCCCCACCTTTTCGGAGGCGATGTCTTCCAGGTCGCAGCCGAGCCAGCGCTCGTGATCGACGGCCACGGGGCCGATGATGGCCACATCGGCGTCGATGACATTGGTGGCATCCCAGCGGCCGCCCATTCCCACCTCGACGACGGCGACGTCCACGGGGGCGTTGGCGAAGGCCGCGTAGGCCATGACGGTGAAGACCTCGAAGAAGCTCATGCGAGGCCCGCCGTCGGCCAGCGAGGCGGCGTCGACCATCTCGATGAACGGCTCGACGTCTTCCCACGTCGCGATGAAGTCCTCACCGCCGATCGCCAGGCCATCAATGCTCATGCGCTCGCGAACAGTGCTCAAGTGGGGGGACGTGAACCTGCCCGTGCGCAGGCCGCGCTCGCGCAGCAGAGCCTCGACGATGCGCGCCGTGGACGTCTTGCCGTTCGTGCCCGTGATGTGGATCGCCCGGTAGGCGTGCTGCGGGTTGCCCATCATGTCGAGGGCCGCGCGAACCCGTTCGAGCGAGGGCTGGACCTTGTGCTCGGGCGAGCGCGTGAGGATCGACGCGTAGATCTCGCCGACGCGCCGGTCGATGGCCAGACGTTCGGCGGCCTCGTAGGCTTCCCGCGGTGCGGTTACCGCGGCAGCGCCCGCGGGCCAGCCGCCCGGGCTCGTGCCTCTTCCCACCTCCCGGTCTTCGCCGGGTTCGTCGTTTCCGTCCGGTCCATCTTCAGAGCGACCGAGTCCGCCGACGGGGGCCTCTTCCCCGCTGTCGGCGGCGTCGGAATCACCAAGTCCGCTGTCGGCGGCGTCTTCCCCGCCTTCCCGACCTGCGACGATGTCGTCGACGATTGAGGGGTCGGGCCCCGCGATGAGGCCGGAGGAAACGATGGCCTTGATGGCCGCGTCGAATTCCTCATCCTCGGCACGCTCGCTCGCCGTGCGCTCGTCATCTGCCGCATCGGCGTCGCTTCGCCCGAACCCGTCGGCGCCGACGCCACGTACGTCCGCTCCGTCATGGGACTCCTCGGTAGAGGCGCCATCCCCGCGGGCCCCAGTGACATCGTCACAGGGCCTGCTCTCGTCGGCTGCGCCACTCCCGCCACGGACTGCCTCGTCGTTTCCCTTGGTGTCCTTCGGGCCGCCGAAAGCCTCTCCCCCGTCAGCCACGGGCCGCCTCGGACTTGGCCAGGCGCACGCCGAGTTCCTTGGCGCCACCCGTCACGGCGGATTCGACGGCGAGCGTCTCGGCCGCGATGAAGTCGATGTGAGCGCGCACCGCCTCGACCCACTCGTCGGGCACGTCCAACGCCAGGCTGATCCTGTCGGCCACGTGCAGCCCGGCGGCCTTGCGCGCATCCTGAACGGAGCGCACGACGTCGCGGGCGTATCCCTCGGCGCGAAGCTCGGCGTCAAGGTTCGTATCCAGGGCGATGTAGGCGCCCGACGGCAGGACGGTGGCAACGCTACCGGCCTCGGCCTTGACGACAGTGCTCAGCTCGTACTGGCCCTCGCGCAGCCGCACCGGCGTGTCCAGCAGCAGGGTGACACCGCCGTCGGCGGCCTCCCACCGTCCCTCGCGCGCGGCCTTGAACAGGGCCGACGTCAGCTTGCGCTGCTCGGGCTCGAGCTCGCGCGGCAGGACGGTCAGTTCACGCGAGACCGTCATGCCACACGTCTCGACGTCCTCCAGGCGGACCTCCTTGATGTTGACCTCCGCGGCGATGAGCTCGACGAAGGGCGCCAGGTCCTTGTCCGTGACGATCACGAGGCTCCTCAGCGGCTGGCGCACGCGCAACTTATTGGCCTTGCGCAGCGAATGCGCGGCGGAGACGATCTCGCGCACCTCGTCCATCTGCGCCACGAGCTCACCGGCCGCCAGGGCCCCGTCAAGCTCGGGCCAATCGGTCAGGTGCACCGAGCGCCCGCCGGTCAGCCCCCGCCACATCTCCTCGCTCAGGAGCGGCAGGAGCGGCGCGGCAGCCTGCGAGACCGCCACGAGCGCCGTGTACAGCGTGTCGAAGGCGCGCTCGTCCTCGTTCCAGAAGCGATCGCGCGAGGTGCGCACGTACCAGTTGGTCAGCATGTCGATGTACTCGCGCAGCACCTGGCAGGCGGAGGCGATCTCGTAGGCGTCCAGCAGCTCGCGCAGCCTGATCGTCAGGTCGCGCGTGTGGGCCAGCAGGTAGCGGTCCTGCACGTCCAAACCCTCGATGGCCTCGGCATCGGCTCCATTGATGGGCGAGGCCACGTACCCCCGTCCCCCGTTGCACGCATCGGCGTAGAGCGCGAAGAAGTAGTAGGTGTTCCACAGGGGCAGCAGCACCTGGCGAACGGCGTCGCGAATCCCCTCCTCGGTGACGATGAGGTTGCCCCCGCGCACCACCGGCGAGCTCATGAGGAACCAGCGCATGGCATCCGAGCCCTGCTCGTCGAACACCTTGGCCACGTCGGGGTAGTTGCGCAGCGACTTGCTCATCTTGCGGCCGTCGTCGCCCAGGACGATGCCGTGCGAGACGCAGTTGGTGAACGATGGCTTGTCGAAGAGCGCCGTGGCCATGACGTGCAGCGTGTAGAACCAGCCGCGCGTCTGCCCGATGTACTCGACGATAAAGTCGCCGGGGTAGTGCTCGTCGAACCACTCCTGGTTCTCGAACGGGTAGTGGACCTGGGCGAAGGGCATGGCGCCCGAGTCGAACCACGTGTCCAGGACCTCGGGCACGCGCCGCATCATCGACTTGCCCGTGGGGTCGTCGGGGTTGGGGCGCACGAGGTCGTCGATGACGGGACGGTGCAGGTCGACGTTGCCCTGCGCGTCCAGGGGCAGGCGCCCGAAGTCGCGCTCGATCTCCTCGAGCGATCCGTAGACGTCGACGCGCGGGTAGGCCGGGTCGTCCGACTTCCACACGGGAATGGGCGAGCCCCAGAAGCGGCTGCGCGAGATCGACCAGTCGCGAGCGCCGGCCAGCCAGTTGCCGAAGATGCCGTCCTTGATGTGCTCGGGCACCCAGGTGATCTCCTGGTTGAGTTCGACCATGCGGTCGCGGAAGGCGGTGACCTTGACGAACCACGAGCTGACGGCGCGGTAGATGAGGGGCTCGCGGCAGCGCCAGCAGTGCGGGTAGGCGTGCTGGTAGGAGGCCTGGCGCACGAGCACCGCGCGCTTGCCCGCCTCGCGCCGACCGATCGGGCCGCCTGCCTCGCGCAGGTCGGCGATGACGTGGCGATTGGCCTCGAACACCTGCATTCCCGCGTAGTCGGAGACCTCCGACGTGAACTTGCCGGCCTCGTCGACGGGGACGACCGTTCCGATGCCCGCGGCCTGGCAGGCGTTCATGTCGTCCTCGCCGAAGGCCGGAGCGATGTGGACCAGGCCGGTGCCGTCATCGGTGGTCACGAAGTCGGCGGCGATGAAGGTCCAGGCATTCGGCCCGATCCGCCCGTCGGCGGCGCGGTCGGCGGGCGTGTCGAAGTAGTCGAAGATGGGCGTGTACCGCTTGCCAACGAGTTCGCTGCCCCGGTAGCGGGCGACGACCTCCGGCTCGTCCCCGAGTTCCTTGGCCAGCGAGCCGAGGAGCGCCTCGGCGAGGATGACCCTCTCACCCGCAAGTGGCCCCTGCGAGGGAGCGACTGTGACGTATTCGATGTCCGGGCCGACGGCGATCGCCAAGTTGGAGGGAAGCGTCCAGGGGGTCGTCGTCCAGATGAGGGCGAGTTCGCCGCTTTCGGTGCGCAGTCCGACGGTGACCGTCTGGTCCGTGCGGTCCTGGTAGACGTCGTCGTCCATCTTCAACTCGTGGTTGGTCAGGGGCGTCTGGTCATTCCAGCAGTACGGCAAGACCCTAAAGCCCTCGTAGATGTAGCCCCTGTCGTACATCGTCTTGAACGCCCAGATGACCGACTCCATGAACGTCGTGTCGAGCGTCTTATAGTCGTTGTCGAAATCCACCCAGCGTGCCTGGCGGGTGACGTAGTCCTGCCACTCCTTCGTGTACTTCATGACGCCCTGCCGGGCCGCGTCGTTGAAGGCCTGGATGCCGATGCCGCCCTCGCCCTCGATCTCGGACTTATCGGTGACATTGAGCATGCGCTCGGCCTCGAGCTCGGCGGGAAGACCGTGGGTATCCCAGCCGAAACGCCGCTCGACGTGCTTGCCGCGCATCGTCTGGTAGCGCCCGACGACGTCCTTGACGTAGCCGGTGAGCAGGTGCCCGTAGTGGGGCAGGCCGTTGGCAAACGGCGGGCCGTCGTAGAAGACGAACTCGCCCTCGCCCTTGGCGCCGGCCGGACGCGCGTCGATGGAGGCCTGGAACGTCCCATCCTGCTGCCAGTAGTCGAGCACGGCGGACTCCAGTGCGGGGAAGTTCGGCGATGCCTCGACGCTGCCGTCGCGATGAAGCGGGTAGTGGCTCTTGCTGCTCAATGTCGTCTCCTCAATGTCTCCCATCGCGAGGACGACGCCGGCCTGTGCCCTTGCCGCGGTACCACCCCGCTTGCCGCGCACGCGCGGCCGCTCATTGAGGACGATCTCGGGTCCACCCGCCCGGGTCTAATGAGGCGCAGCGCGAGGTGCTTCGAATTCCGAGGCCGCTGCCGCGCCCGTTCTTCCGGGTGCTCGCCGGTGATGGCCGGGTCAACGCAACATCGACCAGTTTAGCCACGGGCCGCGCGGCCCGGCCAGCCCGAGCACGTGAGATGTGCCGCGCTGGCAGCGCCGTGGTCGCCCACCGTGTGCACATGGCACCGCCCGCCGGGTGCCCGCCGTACCGCCATGGCACCGCCCGCCGGGTG
>JAUMUM010000021.1:31186-37516 GCA_030530685.1 Actinomycetaceae bacterium
ATAGACGCCGCGCTGCCGGATAGACGCCGCGCACCGAACACGCCGCCCGCAAGGCTTCACGCCCCGAACCACTCGCCGATCCGCGCGGTGACGGCGCGGTCGAAGGCATCGTCGGAGTGGTGGTCGGCGATCCACTGGCTGAAGCTGCCCGATACGCACTCGTCGAGTTCGGCCAGGCAGGCCTGCGGCTCTTCGAGCGCGCGAGTGAGCATCTGCTGGGCCTGCGCAAGGTCGCGATAGAGAAACGGGTAACCCGGCGGGACGAGGGCGCGCGCCCACTGCCTGTCAGGATAGATGCCGACGACGCCGGCGCCCATGGCCTCCACGTACAGCAGGCCGTAGGATTCATCTTCGGCCGTGGCGAGGAAGGCCGTCGTGCGAGCCAGAGCCTCCCAGTACGAGGCCCGCGTGGCCGTGAGCGGGCCGACCCAGACCCAGTCGTTTTGCGAAATCGCCATGGCCGCCTCGGAAACCAGGTGCGATTCGTGCAGGCGCATCTCCACCTGGAGCGGCACCTTGCGGCGGACCCGTTCGACGACCTTCATGAAGTCACCGTGGCGCTTGGCGCGCGACAGGTAGATGGCCGGGTAGAGCACGACGGGCACATCGGCATGCTGGCGCGGCTTGACATGGTCGAGTCTAAAGCCCAGGTTCACCCAGCCGAGCTTCGCCTTTTCGTACAGGGGCTGGACCGTCCACTTGGACACGAGCGCGCGCACCTCGTTGGCAGTGCGCTCCGAGTTGGCGAACGTCGGGAAAAGGGCACAGGACAGCGCCATGGCCGCCGTCGGGACGGTCAGCTCCGCCCCGTCGACGGGGCGCCACACGAAGTTCATGATCTTGGGAGTTGCGCCCGAGGCCGAAAGTGCCCGCCAGATCTCCGGCGAATCGTCGACGTCGAAGTTGACGATGACGACCTCGTCCGGGTCGAGGAACTCCAAGGGCATGACGTCAAAGCCCTCGCAGCGCCGGGATGCCGGCCCGACCACGATGGGCCTGTCGAAGATGCGGATGAAGCGCCGTACGAGAGTATCGCCCGCGGCGTGCCCGGCCACGCGTCCCTCGGGGTCGACGACGACATCGCGCCACTTGATGGCGATCCTCATGACTATTCCTCCCTGGCCTTTCCGCCGTGGTTGTCTTCTGCGCTTTCGTCCGCGGCGCTCGCCGCGGCTGCGGCCACCGTGTCTGTGCCCGCCGTCTCCCCCGTCTCGGTTCCCGCCGTCTCGTTGCCAGCCGCATCTGTCGCCGGCGAAAGGCCTGCGCGGTCCTCACTGGAAACATCCTCCTCGGGCAGCTCGTCGTCCTCGGAGCGGATCTGCATCCCGTAGAAGGAACGGTGGACGAAGAAGACGGACACGAGGAAGAAGACGGCGGCCAGGATGCGCACGAGGGTCGCCGAACCCTGATCGGTCAGGCTGACGGCCAGCTCAACGGCCAGCAGCCCGAAGAGCGTCGTGAACTTGATGATCGGGTTGAGGGCGACGGAGGAGGTGTCCTTGAACGGGTCACCCACCGTGTCGCCGACGATGGTCGAATCGTGCAGGGACGTGCCCTTGAGGTGCAGGTCGACCTCGACGACCTTCTTGGCGTTGTCCCACGCACCGCCCGCATTGGCCATGTAGATGGCCTGGTACAGGCCGAAGATGGCAATGGACACGAGGTAGCCGATGAAGAAGAACGGCTCGACGAAGGCGAAGGACAGCGTCGCGAAGAATACCGCCAGGAAGATGGTGAGCATGCCCTGCTGGGCGTACTGCGTGCAGATGTCGACGACGCGGCGCGAGTCCTCGACGCTGGCGCGTTCGGATCCGGCGTCGAGGTGGATGGAGCGCCTGATGAAAGCCACCGCCCTGTTGGCCCCCGTCGTCACCGCCTGGATCGACGCGCCGGAGAACCAGAAGACGACGGCACCGCCGGTGATCAGGCCGAGCAGGAAGGGGGCATGCATGAGGGAGAGGTTGTCTATGCCCTCCGTCAGATGGTTGGTCAGGCCGATGATGATGGAGAAGATCATCGTCGTGGCGCCGACCACCGCCGTGCCGATGAGGACCGGCTTGGCCGTGGCCTTGAAGGTGTTGCCTGCCCCGTCGTTGTCTTCGAGCAGGAGCTTGGCTCGCTCCCACTGTGGGGCGATGTCGTGCTCGCGCGCCAGCTGGTCGTCAATGCCCTCGACGGATTCGATGCGGGAAAGTTCGTAGACGCTCTGGGCGTTGTCCGTGACGGGTCCGTAAGAGTCCACAGCTATGGTCACAGGCCCCATGCCGAGGAAGCCGAAGGCCACAAGCCCGAAGGCGAAGACGGCGGGGGCGAGCATGATGTCGTCCAGGCCGCCGGTGGCGATGAGGTACCCGCCGCCCATGAGGCCGACGACCGTCATCCCGAGCCAGTAGGCGGAGAAGTTGCCCGCCACCACGCCGGAGAGGATGTTGAGGCTGGCGCCACCTTCGCGCGAGGATCTCACGGTCTCGCGCACGTGCTGCGACTTAGTCGAGGTAAAGACCTTGACGAGCTCGGGTATGAGCGAGCCTGCGAGCGTGCCGCAGGTGACGATGGTGGCGAGTCTGAGCCACAGGCTGTCGCCGATGTCGCCGAGGACGGCCCAGGAGACGAGGTAGGTCAGGGCGATGCACAGGGCGCTCGTCATCCATACGAGGCTCGTCAGCGGCGTCTCGAAGTTCATGCGGTCGGCCTCGCCCCACTTCGCTCGCGCCCACGCCGCGTTGAGGCCGTAGGCCACCCAGGCCGCCAGAATCATGGCCGCGCGGACAACGAAGATCCACACGAGCATCGTGGCCTTGAGCGTCGGGTCCTCGACGGCCAGAAGAATGAAGGTCACGAGGGCCACGCCGGTCACCCCGTAGGTTTCAAAGCCGTCAGCCGAGGGGCCGACCGAGTCCCCCGCGTTGTCCCCTGTGCAGTCGGCGATGACGCCCGGGTTGCGCGGGTCGTCCTCGTCGATCTTGAAGACGATCTTCATGAGATCGGCGCCGATGTCCGCGATCTTCGTGAAGATGCCCCCGGCGATGCGCAGCGCCGAGGCTCCCAGGGACTCCCCGATGGCGAATCCGATGAAGCACGCACCGGCCAGGTCCGCAGGAAGGAAGAGCAGGATGACGAGCATCATGAACAGCTCGAGGCTAATGAGGACCATGCCAATGCTCATGCCCGACCTCAGCGGGATGCTGTGCAGGACGTGGGGCTTGCCGCGCAGGGACGCGAAGGCCGTACGGGCATTGGCGAAGGTGTTGACGCGAATGCCGAACCACGCGACCGCGTACGACCCGCCCATGCCGAGCAGGGAAAAGGCGATGACGGTGAGGACCCTGCCCCATCCGAATCCGACGAGCACTCTGTAGTAGACGACGATGACCGCCGTGATGAAGATCCACAGGACGAGCAGGAAGCGGCCCTGCCGGACAAGGTAGGCCTTGCACGTCGAGTAGATGAGCTCGGCGACGTCGAGCATCGACCGGTGGACGGGAAGCCGGCGCAGGGAGACGTAGCTGACGAGGCCGAAGCCCAGGCCCAGCACGCATATGGCCAATGCTCCGAGCAGCAGCGCCCTGGCGCCCAGGCCGACGGCGGTGGTGGCGGCCGACAGGTCGGGCAATACGAGGCTGGCCTCGCCGCCGCGCGACGAGTCCGCCTGCCCGGCCTGGCCGGAACACCCGGCCAGCAGGACGATCGCGAATAACCCAGCGGCGGGTCCCACCCACCGTGACTTCCGTACTGCCATCTTTCCATTCGGCCTAGCGGCGATCATGCGATCTCAATCCTCGCTCGTTGGGCGCATAGGCGCCCGGTGGGTGGCTTTACACCGCGCAGCCTACTCGCCGGCCAGCCCGGCGCCAGTAACTGGAATGTTTAAACATTTGATGAAACGGTGGGAAAACGGCGAGAAATCGCCCAATAGCGCCAATGGTGCGCCGTCGGGTATGTCGGTATGTGGACGGGTACGGGCGCGCACTTGCGGCGGCAGCCTCAATGCGCTGGGCCCGCCGTGGTCGCCGTCGCGGGCGGCCGGCCACCGCGCCCAGCGCCCTCGTCACCGCGCCTAACGTCCCTCGTCACCGCCGTCCAGCGAGGAGACCGGCAGCTGTCCGTCCGACGTCCCACTGCGGTCAAGCATCAGCGCACTGGCCTGCGCCAGCGGCTTGACGTGGACCGCATCGATATTGACGTGCCGGGGCCTCGTCAAGGTCCAGGCAATGACGTCGGCGACATCCTCGGCCATCAACGGTTCGTCGACGCCCGCGTAGAAGGACTTGGCCGCGTCGGCGTCGCCAATGCGGTTGAGGGAGAACTCGGGCGTCTTGACCAGGCCCGGCGCGACCTCAATGACGCGCACCGGCTCTCCGAGGAGCTCCATGCGCAAAGTCCGCGGCAGCATGAGCTCGGCGTGCTTGGCCGCGGTGTATCCCGCGCCGCCCGGGTACGTCTCGTGCGCGGCCATCGACGTGACGAAGACGATGTCGCCGCCACGCTCGCGAAAGCCGGGCAGGAGCGCCTGCGTGAGCCGCAGGGTGCCCAGGACATTCTTGTCGTACATGGCAAGCCAATCGGCCGGGTCACCCTCCGCGATGCGATCGAGGCCGATGGCGCCGCCCGCATTGTTGACGAGCGCAGTTACGGGGGCATCCCCGACGTCCAAGAACCGCGCGAAACTCGCCACGGACTCCGGATCCGTCAGATCTGCGGCGAAGAATTCGCAGCCGATCTGGCGGCCGAGTTCGCGCAGCCGCCCCAGGCGCCGGGCCGTGGCCACGACGTCGAATCCCTCGTCGACGAGCCGACGTGCCGTTGCCTCGCCGATTCCCGTTGACGCTCCCGTTACCACTACTCGTCCTCGAGCCATTTTTCCTCCTTCTTGTGGCAGTACCGGCAATTATGTCAATGACACGTGCCACAGGCACGCGTTCGCCTGCGACGCCTGCCCGATATGGGCACCATTCCTCATATTCGACACCTTGCGGCGGGCCGGACCGCGTGCTCACAGTGGGCGCATGCGACATATCAGCACACGCCGCCGGGCAGCACTCCTCCCGGCCGCCATACTCGCCACCACTGCCGCACTCGTGGCGCCCGGAGCCAATGCCTCACCAGCCCACCAGCTCCCTGCCCCACTGTCGTCCACCGTGCAGGCGAACACGCCGCATGCTGCGCTGCCAGCCGCCACGAGAAATGACATCGTGAACGTAGCCGAGCAGGCCCCGGCCGCGCCGCTGCGCGGGATCACCTTGACCTCGATCGGGGACCTGGACACGGTGCTCGGGCTCATCGAATCCAGCGAGGAAAAGCTGACGGTCAGGCTCGTCATCCAATCGGATGTCAGCATGGACAGCTACCGCCAAGCTATCGAGAAGCTGCGCCCTCACGCTTACATCATGGTGGAAATCCTCGATTCGCACACGTGGGCCGAGGCGGATATCGGCGAGCTGAGGAGTCTGACCGCCGAGGCCGTCGACGCACTCGGCGACGAGGTTGACGTCTGGGAGGTCGGCAATGAGCTCAACGGTTCGTGGCTGGGCTCGTCTCCTGAGCAGATCAATGCCAAGGCCTCGGCCGTCAAGGAGATCGTCTCGCAGAGCGGCGGCCGCACGGCCATCACGCTCAACTACTGGAGCCATGAAGGATGCTACGCGCAGCCGTGGGAGCGGCTCTCGACCTATGCTCGGTCAATGCCGGACGATCTGCGCGACGTCGACTACCTTTTCCTGTCCGTCTACGAAATGTCCTGCACCCCCGCTCAGCACCCGAGCGCGGACGACCTGGCCGGCGCCCTGAACTCCCTGGGCGAGATCTTCCCGAACGCCCGGCTGGGCATCGGGGAGATCAGCGGCTACGACCCGAGCACACCCGATTCGAAGACGATCGACACGGAGGGTAGGCAGGCGGGCAACAGGCGCATCGCCACCTACTACTACGGTCTGCACGACGAACTGGAAGCCAAGGTCGGCACGCGCTACGTGGGCGGCTACTTCTGGTGGCATTTCCGCGAGGACGCTGTGGAGGGCGACATGTGGCCTCTGCTCAAGGAGCTTTTGGAAGGCCTGTGACCCAGTAGATTCCTGCGCAGAGCGGTGCGCCGCGGCCATCACTCGCCGAACGGTAGTGCCCCTGTGGAACGGTGTCCTTCCAGTGAAAGGCTCCATGCGTCCTGCGTGGAGCCTTTCACTTCAGGGAGCCGTTCGTCGAATGTGAGGAACGGCGCCTGCACCACATCCTCGCTTCCTATTTGGATCCATTGCCAGCTTCTCGTGTCCTGCTCTACTTGGCCTCTTGTGTGGTGCCGCCCCATTCGACGGCCACGAAGCCTTCCCGCTGCGG
>JAUMUM010000021.1:37616-41671 GCA_030530685.1 Actinomycetaceae bacterium
AATCAACCGACACCCGCGAAACCTCCCGAGGATACAAATACAAAACCGGCTTCTCCGGTGTTCCATAATCCGATTCGGTAGGCATCGGATCCTGTCGTGTCGTGGTGGTCGGTTCGGGCTCGGGTTCCGACGTCGAACACCCACTCGCGACCAGGATGAGCGCCACAAGAATCGCGCCCAAACGCCGACCACGCCCGGCGCGTGCACTCTTGCCACGACTCCGAAGCCGCCCCATCATGACTCCTCCCTCGCCTGGCCCACACCAAGGGCCTTACTGTCCGCCATGCGACAACGCCATACCCCGCTCCTGCCAACACTGTCGCCTTTTCCTCGCACGAGCACGTCCGGCACCAGCTTGAAACCAGGCCTGGAAGCCTCTCGTGTCCGGCTCTACCTGGCCTCTTGTGTGGTGCCGCCCCATTCGACGGCCACGAAGCCTTCCCGCTGCGGGGCCGGCTCCAGAACCTGCTCGGAAACCTTGGTCGAAGCCTCAGCCGGGCTGTGCACCATGTAGAGACGAATGAAAGTATCGGGCCTGAACTGCCGACCCGAGGCATCCGTAAACGTATAGCGGGCATCAGTGGAGTACTGCTCGGTCGCAAACGTCACCAGGTTGTACTCGTTATCCGCCAAACGCGGAGCCCAATACGTCACGAATTCAGCAGCCTCCCGGTCGGTCAGACCCAACACCGCCAGCTTCTCCTCCAAGAACGGCACCGCCTCGCTGCCAGCCACAACAAAGCCCTCATCCTGCGAATACTCCCGCGAGGAGGCACCTTCCCAAAACAGGTACGGGTACTGCCGGCCCCGCTCATCCGTCAACGTCCCATCCGGCCCAGCATCCACCGTCCACGTATCCCCGGCCTCAGCCTGCGGATACGTGATCGTCACATCACCCGCATAATCCAAATCAACCGACACCCGCGAAACCTCCCGAGGATACAAATACAAAACCGGCTTCTCAGCCGGACGGTCAGGAGGCGACAGCGAACACCCGACCATTGCCAGGACGGCAAGGCTCGCTCCGACCAATCGTCCGAGGGGCGGGCGGAAAGATGCTCGCCGACCGTGAGCATCGTCGAACCTTCTTGCCGGCGTGAAGCGGGCCATGACCTCACCTCGTCAGATTAGGGAGTTGTGCGCCACACTTTACCCGGCAGGCGCGGGTCGTGTTAGGGGCCGGCTCCCCATGACAACGACGCACACGTGCCCATGCGCACCGGGGACACGGCGGTAGCCTCCAGCGCAAGCCCGAGCCGCCGGGGTGCGGGCGTCGTTGTCCACCGTGCACCCGTCATCGCGCCGTGCGACGCCCGCGTGAATGCGGCGACCGTGTGACTTCCGCGCCGACTCGGGCAGCACTTGCCGGCCGACCCGGCCGACGCATGGCTCATCCGGGTGACGCCAGGCCCACCCAGCTTAAGCAAGACCCACCCGGTCGACGCATGTCTGCCATGCTTTCCGCCACCTCGTGCGGGCGATTTCCGCGCCGCCGGGCGGCGCATGAAGCGCGGTCAGTGCGCCGAGTAAGCGCAGCGGTTACCATGGCGGCGAAAGCAAACGGCCGCCGCGCCAGTCGGCGCGAGGGCGGCACGCAGCAATCCAACGGTGGGTGCGACGGACCAGCGGTGCAACCGACCGACGGCGCAGTGCGGCGGCGCACCGTGCGACCACTCGCGCGACAGCCGCTAAGACAACACCGCGGCGGACGAACCGCGCCGGGGCGCGACCCGCCGCTTCGATTCGAAAGGGTGAACATGCTAGGAATCATCGGTGTCGGCGCGATGGGCGGGGCCATCGCCCGCGGAGTCCTCGAATCGGGGGAAGTTCAGGCCGAGGAGCTGGTCGTGGCCGCCCTACCCGTCACCATGGCCACTGATTTCGCCTCCGACACTGGGGCGCGCGCCGCGGCCTCCAATGCCGAACTCGTGCGCGAGGCGGGCCAGGATGCGATCGTCATCGTGGCGGTCAAGCCCCACCACATTGGCGGCGTCCTCGACGAAATCGCCGAGGACGCTCGGGAAAACGGCACGGTGATCGTCTCGGTGGCCGCGGGCACGCCGATCGCCTCGCTGCAGGAGCATCTGGCCCCGGGCCAGCCCATCGTGCGGGTCATGCCGAACGTGGCTGCGGCGGTCGGTGCCTCAATGACCGCGCTGGCCGCCAACGACGCCGCCACGGGGCGCCTGCCCGACGTGCGGCGGATTTTCGAGGCCATCGGCGCCGTCGAGGTCCTGGCGGAAAAGGACTTCTCCGCCTTCACGGCTCTGGCCGGGAGCTCGCCGGCCTTCACCTTCGAGTACATCGACGCGCTCGCCCGCGCGGGCGTCAACAACGGCCTGACGAAGGCCGGCGCCGTGCGCATCGCCGCCCAGGCGGTCGCGGGCGCGGCGCAGCTTCTTCTGGCCAGGCTCGACGACGGCGCCACGCCAGCCTCGCTCGCCGATGCCGTCCAGTCCCCCGGGGGGACGACGGTGGCCGGCGTCGTCGAACTGGAGCAGGCCGGCTTCGGCGCCGCCATCGTACGGGGGGCGCAAGCAACGATCGACAGGGACCGCGAGCTCCAGGGGTAGGCACGGCTTCCGGGGTCGGCAGCGGCGCCACGGGGGCGCGTGTCCGGGCGGCGTGACTTCCGACGACGGCGCGATGCCGTCGCACGCCGAGCGCGCCGCTACGCCGGGCCTCCGTAGCGGCCGGACCGGCCGAGGCTCCGTAGCGCCGGCCGAGGCTCCACAGGCAAACGTGGCCAATAGCGCGTCCCACCGCAGCGAGCCAGACGGAAGCGCGTGAGACAATGACCCCATGACTGAACCGATTGACGATTCCAAGCCCTCCGAACTCCTCGATCACACGGAGGTACCGGAGAAGGCGACGCTCGAAGGCCTCGAAAAGCGGTGGGGCGAGCGGTGGCAAGCAAACGCGACTTACGCCTTCGACCGCACGGCCAGCAGGCAGGACGTCTACTCGATCGACACTCCCCCGCCCACCGTCTCGGGCTCGCTTCACATTGGCCACGTGTTCTCCTACACGCACACGGACACGATGGCGCGCTACCAGCGCATGCGCGGCAAGGCGGTCTTCTACCCGATGGGCTGGGACGACAACGGCCTGCCCACCGAACGCCGCGTCCAGAACTACTACGGCGTGCGCTGCGACCCCTCGCTGCCCTACGAGCCCGACTTCGTTCCCCCGCACGAAGGCGGTGACGGCAAATCCATCAAGTACGCCGACCAGAAGCCCATCTCCCGCCGCAACTTCATCGAGCTGTGCTGGAAGTTGACGGCCGAAGACGAGCGCCAATTCGAAGCCCTGTGGCGCTACCTCGGCCTGTCGGTCGACTGGAATCAGCACTACCAGACGATCGGCGCCAAGGCGCAGAAGGTCGCCCAGGCCGCCTTCCTCCGCAATCTCGAGCGCGGCGAGGCCTACCAGGCCGCCGCCCCTGGCCTGTGGGACGTGACCTTCCAGACCGCCGTCGCCCAGGCCGAGCTCGAGGCCCGCGAGTACCCGGGCGCCTACCATTCGCTCGCCTTCCACGGCGAGGGCGGCGACGTCGTCATCGAAACGACCCGCCCCGAGCTCCTGCCGGCCTGCGCGGCGCTCGTCGCCCACCCGGACGATCAGCGCTACCAGCACCTGTTCGGCACCACCGTCACCTCCCCCGTCTTCGACGTCGAACTTCCCGTCCTGGCCCACAGCGCGGCCGAGATGGACAAGGGCGCGGGCATCGCCATGTGCTGCACCTTCGGCGACCTGACCGACGTGCAGTGGTGGCGCGAGCTCGAGCTGCCCATGCGCTCGGTGCTCGGCAAAGACGGGCGCATCACGGCCCAGACCCCCGAGTGGATCACCTCCGATCGCGGCCGCGCCGCCTACGCGGACATGGCGGGCAAGACGGCGTTCTCCGCGCGCAAGGTTCTGGTCGAGGCGCTCAAGGCCTCCGGCGAGATGCTCGGCGAGGAAAAGCCGACCACCCGCATGACCAACTTCTTCGAGAAGGGCGACAAGCCCCTGGAGATCGTCACCTCCCGCCAGTGGTACATCCGCAACGGCGG
>JAUMUM010000022.1 GCA_030530685.1 Actinomycetaceae bacterium
TCCGCCCGCGGGCCTGGCGCTCGTCCTCCGCCCGCGGGCCTGGCGCTCACCTCTGGCAGCCTGGGCACCAGAAGAGGCGGCGCCCGGCCATGTCCTTTTCCGCCACGGTGGCGCCGCAGCGCAGGCAGGGGCGCCCGGTGCGGTGGTAGACGGCGAAGCGCGCGGCCTCCTCGTCGCCCGGCGGCACGGGATTGGGACGCAGCTCGTCGGGAACGGTGACGATGACGCCGTCGTCGAGGTCGGCGGACATCGCGGCGGCGAGGTCGTCCCACAGCGCGGCGGCGCGGGCGGCGGACACGCGCTGGCCCGGGCGCAGGGGCGAGATGCCGACGCGGAACAGGCAGTCCGCGCGGTAGATGTTGCCCGGGCCGGCGCTGATCGACTGGTCCATGACGAGCTGGCCGATCGGGGCGCGGCGCGAGCGGACCGCCTCGACGAAGCGCTCGCGGTCGCCGGGCTCGTTGCGCACGGGATCGGGGCCGAGCTTGGTCAGCACTCGGCGCACGCCGGCGCCGTCGAGCACCTCGCAGCGCGTGGGTCCGGAAAGATCGGCCGCGATCTGCGGCGTTTCGAGCCGCAGGCGGACATTGGGGCCGGGCTCGGCGATGGGCGAGGCGAGCCCGCCGCCCCTGAGGTTGGCGGGTAGCCACTGCGCGGCCGGGCCGGAGAAGGTCCATTTGCCGTAGAGGCCCAGGTGGATGTGCAGCCAGAGCGGGCCGTCGTCGCCCAGGCGGACGGGGTCGCTATCACCCGCGCGGATTGGGGCGCTATCGCCCTGATGGACGGAGTCGCGCTTGCCCGCTTGAACGGAGTCGCGCTCGCCTGGGTGGACCGAGTGCCTATTGCTTGTATGAACCGGGCCATCCTCGCCCGGGCGGGCGGAGCTCATGCCCGTGGAAGGCGATGCGTCGGATTCGGCCGCGCCTTCGGCCCGTGCGTCGTTGTCCGCGTGGCGGCGTTCGACTTCCTTCGCCTCGCGTTGGGCGTCGGCGAAGGGCATGAAGAAGTGCTTGCCCCAGGCCTCGGCGGGTAGAGGAGTCAGGCCCGCGAGGAGTTCGGCGCCGGAGGCAAATCGCCCCTGCGGCGAGGAGAGTGCGACGGGCTCCCCGGCGAATAGGCCGGTGAGGATGCGGGCATGACGGTGTATCGCTTGGCCTTCGGGCACGGGGTTCCTTTCGCGAGTGTCGGCGGTGGTGCCGAGGGCGACGGTCCGCGACAATCCTATGCGCGGCAGGCGGGTTTGTCGCCGCGTTCCCGGGCTCGTCGCCCGGCGGCGACGGCGGGCCTGCCGGGGAGGGGAGCCGGCCTGCCGGCTATGCGGTGTCGCCATCGCGGGCCGGCCACGTTCCTGCCGACAGCGGCGCGAGGCCGCCGATCCACCGTACCAAGAGTCGCGCGGTGGCCGTCGGGTGGCGAGCGGTCGCCGGGCGCCCTCCGTGAGCGGCAGCCGGGCGCCGACCGCGCGGGGAGCTCTGTCCGGTGTTGTGCCTACCACGAGGCCTGGGCCTCCAATAGCCTTGCCAAGACGAGGCCTTCGAGGAAGGCCATCGCGAACATGACGTGAAGTAAATTCTGACGAAGCGGGGGTTCATGGTCATGGCACACACATCAATGAAGATTTCGGGGCTGGCCGGCGCGCTGCTGCTCAGCCTGGCGGCATGCTCCTCGAGCGGCAGCGGATCGGATAGCTCGGCGAGCGATTCCGGTTCGACGCCCAGCCCCAGCGTCGAGACGAGCAGCAGCGAGGACGCAACTTCCACGTCGCCGGATCTGAATGTCGACGACGTGGCGACCTCGTGGAATTTCCCGGAGTCGATCGACGGGTACACGATCGGCATATACGACCAGGACGGGATGTTCCAGGCGACCAAGGACAACGGGTGCCAGGTCTTCACCTACCAGGCGCAAGTCACCGGTGCAACGGGCTCCGAGCGTGAGCACTCCGAGGAGTTCCAGGACGAGTACATGGCTTCTTTGACGAGACGGGGCCTCATCAATGTGAACTATGAAGAAAGTTCCGACAACTACGTCACATCTGAAGACGGGGACGAGGTCGAAGGGGTGGCATCGGATGTCACCTACACGGCCAGTGACGGGGTGGAATATAAGGGCTGGTACTGGTACAGGCACTTTGACGACGACGTGATGCCGGTGTCCTTGATGGCCAACTTGACGTGCCCCGAGGGCGAGTATTCGCCGGAGGAGGCGGAAAAGCTGTTCTCCGAGGATCTGCATATTGAAGGGCTATCGGCCGAGGATAAGAATATGGACGGCTGACCGCTTTCTGCGCTGCGAGGGCCGGACCTGTACTTGTGTCCGGCCCTCGGTGCGTCGGGCACGGCCTTCGTTGCGGCCAGTCGGCCCGCGCAACGGCTGTGAACAATTCCCGCGACGACGCCAATCACGGCCTTCGTCTGGACGTCTGCAAGCGCTCAAAGTTGAGCGGAATACGCTCAATTCAGGCTGCGTTGAGACGAGTGGACAATCCCAGACGAGGAGAAGACTCATGGACAAGCTCACGACCAAATCGCAGGAGGCCCTCGCGCGGGCCATACAGCTGGCGACGGACGCCGGCAACCCGCAGATCGAGCCCCTGCACCTGCTCAGCGCGCTGCTGGGCCAGCCCTCCGGCGTGGCCGCGGCGCTGCTCGACGCCGTCGGTGCCCGCCGCAGCGACGTCGAGGCCCGCACCAGCGCCGCCATCGCGGCGCTTCCGGCCACGCAGGGCGCCTCCGTCGCCCAGCCGCAGGCCTCGCGCACCCTCTCGCGCGTCATCTCCGACGCCGGCAAGGAGGCCACGGCGCTGGGCGACGCCTACATTTCCACCGAGCACCTGCTCATGGCCATCGCGGCCTCGCCCGGCCAGGCCGGCGAGATCCTCGTGGCAGCCGGCGCCTCGCGCGACCAGCTCACCGCCGTCCTGCCGGATGTGCGCGGCAGCTCCAAGGTGACCTCCCCGGACCCGGAGGGCACGTTCCAGGCCCTCGAAAAGTACGGGCAGGACCTCACGCAGGCCGCGCGCGATGGCAAGGTCGACCCCGTCATCGGCCGCGACTCGGAGATCCGCCGCGTCGTCCAGGTGCTCTCGCGGCGCACGAAGAACAACCCGGTGCTCATTGGCGAACCCGGTGTTGGCAAGACGGCCGTGGTCGAGGGCCTGGCCCAGCGCATGGTCGACGGCGACGTGCCCGAATCCCTGCGCGGCAAGCGGCTCGTCCAGCTCGACATCGCCTCCATGGTGGCCGGCGCCAAGTACCGCGGCGAGTTCGAGGAGCGACTCAAGGCCGTTCTGGCGGAGATCAAGGACTCCGACGGCGAGGTCATCACCTTCGTCGACGAGCTCCACACGATCGTCGGCGCCGGCGGCGGCTCCGAGGGAGCCATGGACGCGGGCAATATGCTCAAGCCCATGCTCGCGCGCGGCGAGCTGCGCCTGATTGGCGCCACGACGCTCGATGAATACCGTGAGCGCATCGAAAAGGACCCGGCCCTGGAGCGGCGCTTCCAGCAGGTCTACGTCGGCGAGCCCTCCGTCGAGGACACGGTGGCGATCCTGCGCGGCATCGCGCCCAAGTACGAGGCCCACCACAAGGTGACAATCTCCGACGGCGCGCTCGTGGCGGCCGCCACGCTGTCCGACCGCTACATCCCGGGCCGACAGCTGCCCGACAAGGCCATCGACCTCGTCGACGAGGCCGCCTCGCGCCTGCGCATGGAACTCGACTCCTCGCCCGAGGAGATCGACGCCCTGCAACGGCAGGTCGACCGCCTGAAGATGGAGGAGGCCTACCTGACGGAAACGCAGGCCGAGGAGGACGATCCCGGGGTGGCCGAGCGCCTGGGCAAGCTGCGCGCCGAACTCGCCGACAGGTCGGAAGAGTTGGCCGGACTCAACGCCCGGTGGGAGGCGGAGAAGGCCGGGCGCAACCGCGTCGGCGACCTGCGCGTCAAGCTCGACGAGCAGCGAACGGAGCTGGACCGGGCCGTGCGCGAGGGGCGCTACGAGGATGCCGGCCGTATTCAAAACGGCGAGATCCCGGCGATCGAGGCCGAGATCGCCAGGGCCGAGGCCGCCGAGGCCGACGCTGAGGCAGAGCCGATGATCGGCGAGTATGTCGACGCAGATGGCATTGCCGAGGTCGTCTCGGCGTGGACGGGCATCCCCGTCGGCAAGCTCCTCCAGGGCGAGACGGAGAAGCTTCTGCACATGGAGGAGGTCATCGGGCAGCGCCTCATTGGCCAGGTCGCGGCCGTGCGCGCCGTCGCCGACGCCGTGCGTCGCTCGCGCGCCGGGGTGGCCGACCCGAACCGCCCTACCGGCTCCTTCCTCTTCCTGGGGCCTACGGGCGTGGGCAAGACGGAGCTGGCACGCTCGCTGGCCCAGTTCATGTTCGACGACGACCGCGCCATGGTCCGCATCGACATGTCCGAGTACGGCGAGAAGCACACGGTCTCGCGGCTGGTCGGCGCGCCTCCCGGCTACGTCGGCTACGAGGAAGGCGGCCAGCTCACGGAGGCGGTACGGCGTCGGCCCTACTGCGTCATCCTCCTTGACGAGGTGGAAAAGGCGCACCCGGACGTCTTCGACATTCTCCTCCAGGTGCTCGACGACGGCCGGCTCACGGACGGCCAGGGGCACACGGTGGACTTCAAGAACACCATCCTCATCCTGACGTCCAACCTCGGCTCGCAGATGCTCACGGATCCGACTCTTGACAGCCGGCAGCGCAGCGAGTCGGTCATGAGCGCCGTGCGCGCGGCCTTCAAGCCCGAGTTCATCAACAGGCTCGACGACGTCATCGTCTTCGAGCCACTGACCCTGGAGGAGATCGGCAAGATCGCCGACCTTCAGGTGGCCCAGCTGGCCGAGCGCCTGGCCGCCCGCCGCATTGACCTGCAGGTTGCGGACAGTGCCCGCGAGTTCCTGGCCATGGACGGCTACGATCCGGCCTACGGTGCGCGGCCGCTGCGGCGCCTCATCGCCCGGGAGATCGGCGACCGGTTGGCGCGCATGCTCCTGGCCGGCGAGGTGCCCGACGGGGCGAGCGTCGTGGCCGATGCGCGGATCGACGGCGAGCCCGGGTTGGCGCTGACCGTCCGGCAGGGGTGAGGCCCGCGGGCACTGGGTTCCTTTCGCGCGGCCGGCCATAGTGACCTGGCCGGCCGCGCGTGTGGCGTGCGTTGGGGCGGCGGGCACGCAGGCGATGGGCTGGTGGGTGCGCCGGTAGCTTTGGCGCGGGATCGGGTAGGTGCACTGGGCCCGCCGACGCTGGCTGGCGGTCGTTCTGGCGCTGGGCAAGCAGGTCCTGTCGACGTGGACGGGGCCTTACGTTTCGCAAGCGGCAACGATATAGTTACTCGTAAACGTTACTCGGAAACTATTAATGTCGGTTCACCGATCGATGCCTGACGGGTGCCGTCGCGGCGGGCGTCAGACGATCAGCGGCGCGGCTTGCCTGAATGCGTGGCGTGCGGTCGCCAGGTCGCGAGTTTCGGTGGGCCGGCGTGCCAGCTCGATGGGAGCGGCGCTATTGCGCGGATCTCGCCTCGGCCCTGGCATCTGCAGGAGCTCCATGCGTTCACGATTGACGGTTGCGCTTGGCCGTGCGGCCCGCCTGGTCGCCCGCAGGCGCGGCAGTGGTACCGCTTTTCCCGGACTCGTGGTCGAGCGCGTCGACCCGGGCTTCCTCGCCCGCGCTCTGGGCGGCCTTCCCGGCGGCGTCGTCGTGGTTTCCGGCACCAACGGGAAGACCACCACCACGAAAATGGTCGTCCACCTCCTACGCGAGCAAGGACTTAAGGTCTTCACCAACCGCACGGGCTCGAACTTCGTGCGTGGTGTGTTGGCTGCCCTCGTGGCAGAGGTGGACGCGGCGGGGCGCCTGGATGCCGACGTCGCGGTCCTCGAACTCGACGAGGCGCACGCCGTCCACTTCGTTGCCCAGGTACGCCCGCGCGCCTGCCTTCTTCTCAACGTCATGCGAGACCAGCTCGACCGCTTCGGTGAGATCGACTACACCGCCGCACTCCTGGGTAGGGTCGCCGAGGCCACGCGCGAGGTCGTGGTGGTCAACGCCGACGATTCGCGCCTGGCCGCGCCGGCGTTCCTCGAGCAGGTTACGGCGCGCACCGCTTCCTTCGGCGTCGGCACCGAACTTCGCAGCATCTTCCCGTCCGACGACGAGCTGCGCGCCGGGCTCGGTGGGGCCGGCGACCGTAGGGGCGGCGGCGCAGGCGGTAGTGCGGGTGGCGCGGGTATGGCGGCAGACGGCGGAAGTGCCGGCGGTGCGGGTGGCACGGGCGCGGCGAGCCAGAGCGTGGCCCGCGTTGGCACCGGGGCGGACGCTGGCTTCGGTGAACCTTCCCGGACTGACGTCGGCCGCGGCTCGCGGGCCTCTCCTGGGACGCGGCCCCGCGTCACCCTGGAGTCCATCAAGAGGCAATCGGCCACCGTGCGCGTGGACGGCGTCGACCACGAGGTCGCCTTTGCGATCCCCGGCGTGCACAACCTCCTCAATGCCTGCGCAGCGCTGGAGCTGGTCGTGGAAATCCTTGGCGACGACGCCGAGCTGCCCGCGCTCCTGGCCGCACTCTCCGGTGTGGAGGCTGCCTTCGGCCGCGAGGAATCCCTCACGCTGGACGGGCGCCCTATCCTTCTTTCGCTGGTCAAGAATCCCGCGGGCTTCCGCATGGGACTGCTGTCGGCGGCGGCCCAGGCTAAGGGCGAGCGCGCATCAGCCGACGAGGCGGATGGCAGACCAGTGCTCAATGTCCAGAGCGCGGAATCCGGGCCGGCAAGCGACGCATCACCCGGCGCGATCCGCCAAGCCCGGGTCGGCGAGGCCATCATGGTGGCCATCAACGACGAATACGCCGACGGACGCGACATGTCGTGGCTGTGGGACGTGGACCTGGAAGTGCTCCGGGAATGCGGAGTCGCCGTGGTTACCGGTGTGCGCGCCTGGGACATGGCCCTGCGTCTGCAGTACGACGATGTCTGCGTCAGGGCCGTCGAGCCGGATCTGCGCCGGGCGGTGAGCCTGCTGCGTGAGGAGGCCCTGCGGACCCGCCGCCCCATGAGGGTGTTTGCGACCTACACGGCCATGCTGTCCCTGCGTTCCATCTTGAGTGAAATCACCGATGTTGAGGAGGCAATGCCATGACTTCCATGCGGCTATACGAGCACACGACAGCGGGCCCGGCCCGCGGCCGGCTGTGCATGCTCCAGCTCTACCCCCGTGACATGAATATCTACGGCGACTGGGGCAACACGCTGGTTCTCGCGCGCCGTGCCCAGTGGCACGGCTACGACGTCGAGCTGCGTTCCTACGACGTCGGCGACGAGCTTCCCGGGCAGGTCGACGTCGTCGTCGGCGGGGGCGGGCAGGACTCCGGCCAGGATCGGATCAAGGAGGACCTGGTCCGGATTGGCCCTCGCCTGAGGTCGTGGGCGGCCGACGGCGTGCCCATGCTGGCCGTCTGCGGTCTCTACCAGCTCTTCGGGCACGGCTTCGTGAGCAGCCGCGGTTCGCGCATCCCCGGCATCGGGGTGATCGACGCCCAGACCAGTGGCGGCGTCGGCCGTCTCATCGGCAATGTCACGCTTGCCACCGAGGAATTCGGCGAGGTGATCGGCTACGAAAACCATTCCGGATTGACGGTTCTGGGGCCGGGCGTGGAGCCTTTCGGCACCGTGGCGCGCGGGGACGGCAATAACGGTGCCGACTCTACCGAGGGGGCCCGCGTGCACCACGTCATCGGCACCTACCTGCACGGCAGTCTGCTGCCCAAGAACCCGGCAGTGGCCGACTGGCTGCTGGCGCGGGCCGTCGAGCGGTCCGGCGGCGCCTGGGACCCGCGCCCGCTGGACGACACGTGGGCCGAGCGCGCCCGAGCGGTGGCCGCCTCCAGGCCGCGGTGAGGACGCGCCTGACGGGCTCCTCGCGTCACGTCGGCGCATCGCGTCATGCCCGTACGTCACGCCGGCTGACACACGGGCCGCCGTCCACACGCCTCCGTCGTCACGCGCCTCCTGTGGCCCGCGCCCGCTCGGCGATGCGCAGGATGTGGCGCGCGCACTCGCCGGGCCCGTCCAGATCCGCCGCGGCCTCGCGCAGGCGCGTGGCCGCCCGCTTGAAGGAGGGCTCGCTCAGCAGCCTGTCGACCATGGCGGGCAACCTGCCGCGTCGTAGGTCTCCGGGTGTGAAGCGCAGGCCATTGCCATAGGCAACGCACTCCTGGATGTTTGAGCGCTGCTCGGCCTGCAAGCCGATTCCCGCCAGGGGAGCGCCGGAAAGGCAGGCCGTTTGGATCGTGCCCTCGCCGCCGTGGGTGATGGAGACGTCGATGAGCCCGGCCAGCTTGGGCGCGGGCAGGAAATCGAAGACGTGCACGTTGTCCGGCAGGATGTCGCGTTCGATCGGTGGGATGTAGCGCCCCGTGGAGGAGATGACGTCGACGTCCATCGTCCCGACCTGGCGCAGCACGTCGAGGGCGAGGTCGTGGCTGGCGGAGGAGCCCATTCCCACGTAGACGAGCGGGCGGGCCACGCCGGCCAGCTCCAGTACCCGATCGGGCAGTTCGGCGTCGCTCGTGGCGTAGACGGGGCCGACGACGGCTTCGTGTGGTGCCAGGTCAGGCGGATCGATCGCGGGGAAGAGCGAGGCGAGCAGGTCCACGTCGGCGTTGAGGAACTCGACCGAGCGCCCGGGCAGGGTGAGGCCGTACCGGGAGGCGACCGTCCTGAACGATGAGGGAAGGTAGCGAAGGTGGCCGGCCAGACCCCGGGCCGCGGCGCCGGCCAGCCGGTTGACGGCGCGAGGCAGCGCTCCGGTGCCTCCGGTCAGCCGGACCTCGCGCAGCGTTGTCATGCGCCCGTAGCTGGCCGAGTACGGCTTGACGAAGACCAGCGGGACGCCGGCCGCGCGGGCGGAGATGAATGTGCTGAACGTCGCCCCGATGACGACGACGTCGGGGCGCCACCGTTCGAAGAGCTCGATCTCGCTGGCCACGCGCGTGCCGAGCATGTCCTCGGTGAACGGCACGCGCAGGCTGCGGTACTGGTCGAAGGCGATGAGCTCGGCGGCGTCGGCGTCGCTCATGTGCGGCTCCATAAGCTCGAACTCGAACTCGGCGTCGCGTATATAACCGGCGAGGTGTGTGGAGTAGCCGGCGAAGAGGATGTCGTGGCCCCCGCCGCGCAACGCTTTGGCGATCTCCACGCCGCGGGATGTTTCGCCCAGATTGAAGGTTTCCGGGACGAAGAGAACACGTGCGCCCATGTGGTCGTCCTTAGGGTGAGTCGATCGGTCTGGACGGGCGCGACATAGCGCCCGAGCGATGAAGTAAGTGTATGCGCGGCAGCGTGCGGCGCGAGGAGGATGGCCGTATCGGGACGATTGGGTCAGATTGGCGTGAACGCCTGGACCATGTCGCCCAGGGGAGGAGCGGGCCGCGGAAGGGTGGACGCGGGCGGCGCGAGTAGCAAGGCGGGCCGCGCGCTGAGATGCTCAGGCTTTGCGCATTGCGTCGGTCAGGGCCGGCCAGGAGGCCTTGTGCTGCTCGCCGAAGGGTCGCTGCCCGAGGAAGGCGCCGGCCCGGTCGATCGAGCGGTCCACCCACAGGAAGGAGCCGGACTGGCCGAAGTGCCCGAAGGTTTCGGGCGGGAAATCGGCCCCCGTCCAGTGCGGCGTCTTGCTCGCGCGAATCTCGAATCCCAGGCCCCAGGCGTTGTCGGCCTGGCGCCCGTAGCCCGGCAGGATGCCGGAAAGCCCGGGCAGTTGCGGGGAGGTCGCCTCGGCGTGGAGCTCGGTCGAAATGAGCGTGGGATGAAGCAACTCGCGCCCCAGAGCGGCCAGGTCGCGCACCGAGCCCGATCCGCCGTGGGCCGGGGAGCCGGTGCACGTCGTCGCCGCCATTCCCAGCGGCAAAAGGACGCTCTGCTCGATCCACTCTTGGACGCTCATGCCGCTGGCCTCGGCCAGGTGTTCGCCCAGGACCTCGATCCCCCGATTCGAGTAGACGCGGCGGCTGCCGGGCGTGGCCAGGCGGGCTCCACCGTCGAAGGGCAGACCCGAGGCGTGCGCCAACAGGTGGCGGATCGTCGAGCCCGGCGGGCCTGCCGGCGCGTCCAGGTCGACGAGGTGGCGTTCGACGGCGACGAGCGCCGCCAGCGCCGTGATGACCTTCGTGACGGAAGCCAGAGGGTAGATGTCGTCGACGTCGCCCGTGCTCGCGACGATGTCCTCGCTGTTCGTCGTGGCCAGGGCGTGTGGGAAATCGAAGCCGGTATTCACGCCCACAGTGTGCCATGCGCGGGCGAGGGCGGGTAATCGGCGGCCTGCAGTTCGGCGGTGCGCGACCGGCAGCCCGCAGCTTGGCAGCCCGCAGCTTGGCGGGTGCCCGACGGGCGCGCGGAAAGTGGTACGTGCCTCGCCGGTCCATGCCCGGCCGGCAGGCGCCCTGCCGGCGAGCGTGAGCCTGACGCGCCCCACCTTCAAACTAGCAATTGCGAGACCTTCGTCCCCATCTCTGCCGCCAACGCGCGCCCGGAAGCGAAATGATGGCGAGTTACCGGGAGGGGCGGCCAAATTTGGATCCCCTTATCCGTACAATGGCAAACTATGCGCACCATTAAGAACTGGCTGACGGACATGGACGGCGTGCTCATCCATGAGGAAAAGGCTCTGCCGGGCGCCGCCGAGTTCATCCACAAGCTGCGTGAGCGCGACATCCCCTTCCTCGTGCTGACGAATAACTCGATCTTCACGCGCCGCGACCTCGCCGCGCGCCTCGATGCCTCGGGCATCGCGGTGCCCGAGCACAACATCTGGACCTCCGCGACGGCCACCGCGACCTTCCTCGAGCAGCAGTCGGACTCCCGCCGCGCCTACGTGGTCGGCGAGGCCGGACTGACGACGGCTCTCTACGAGGCCGGCTTCATCATGACGAACGCGGACCCCGACTTCGTCGTCCTGGGCGAGACCCGCTCGTACAACATCGACGCCCTGACGCAGGCAATCCGGCTCATCGACGCCGGTGCGCGATTCATCGCCACCAACCCGGACGTCACCGGTCCGTCCCAGGCCGGCCCGATCCCGGCGACGGGCGCCGTGTCCGCCATGATCACCGCTGCCACGGGTAAGCAGCCCTACTACGTCGGCAAACCGAACCCGATCATGCTGCGCACGGGCCTCAACCTCATAGAGGCCCACTCGGAGGAAACCGCACTCGTCGGCGACCGCATGGACACGGACATGCTCGCCGGCATGGAGGCGGGCCTGCAGACGCACCTCGTGCTCAGCGGCTCGACGCAGCGGCAGGACATTGACAAGTTCGCCTTCCGCCCGGATTTCGTGCACGACGGTATCGCGCAGATCGCCGAACTCGTGTGAGGAGGTAGTGGGCGCCCGCCGCCGCTGCGTTCATTGGACGTGAACAATGTCCAATGGAACCGGTCAAGCATGTGGTATTAGCCTGGTGTGTGCGCCTCGAATGCCAACTCACTAGGAGCCTGTCTTGCCCAATTCCACGGCGTCCAACGAACAATCCCTGATGGCTGCGGTCTTCGGGGGTGTCGTTGACTCGGCCGCGCACAGGCAGTCCTCGCGTTCCGACTCGTCGGCGGGACGCCCCCGCGATCCCGGCATTGAGGAACGGGCGCTGCACACGGCGCTCCGGGTGTACGCCAGCCTCGGTTGGTCGGGCTTCACTATCGGCAAGGTCGCCACGCAGGCCCACATGGGCAAGTCTTCGCTCTACCTGCGGTGGTCGTCCAAGGAGACGATGCTGCTGGACGCCTTCTACGCCACGGACGCCTTCCTTCAGCGCCGCGAGTCGGAGCTTTCGGCCATGCCCTTCGTCGACAGGCTTCTCCAAGTCGTCCAATCCAGGGTGGAAACCTACTTCACCGACGTCGGCCTTGCGGTCATCCGGCTGAATTTGGAGAACCAGACGTCGCCGGAGGCCGTTGGCGAGGTGTGGGAAAAATCGGTTGGCCGGGCCGTCCTGCGCACCCGGAAGATGATCCAGGCCGGCATTGACGACGGCATCCTCAAGGCCAGCACCAACCTGGTCCAGCTCGGCGACTCCCTCGAAGGCGCGATGATCATGCACGTGCTGGCGACGCCGCCCAAGTTGCGCGAGCGCGCCGCCGCCGGCCTGGCGACGTACGCCGATGAGCTTGTGGCTAGGACCGCCGGCCCGTGGCTGACCGACAGCGCGCTCCAATCCCTGGGCGCCTACGGTTCGGATCGGGCCAGGGCACTCCTGCCGCGCATTCGCGCCGTCCACGACGAGTGCGGCCGCGCCGAGGCCTGACCGTCCTTTCGGGTAGGTGCCGAGGCCTGCCGCGCCGATCACTTATCGCGCCTGGCAGGCCTGCCGCGCTCTTACTCACCGCGCCGGACCGCCGGGCTCGGAGCCGCCCCACCCGCACTCGGCGTCGAACCAGGCCGGCCCGGGCTCGTGCCTGGCGGCCGCCATCTCGCGCAGCGCGGCGACGTCGACCTTGCCCGTCTTGCCCTGCGGCAGCGACGATAGGGCGATCACCTCGCGGGGAAGCTTGTATTTGGCCAGATGCGCCGACAGCAGCTCGCGGACGTGGTCCACGCCGGGGGCCTGGCGGCCCGGACTTGCGACGACGAAGGCCACCGGGCACTCGCCCCACCGCTCGTCCGGGGCGCCGACGACCACCGCCTGCTCGACGCCGTCGATCGCGCGAACGTGCCGCTCGATCTCGGCTGGGAAGATATTCTCCCCGCCGCTGATGATGAGGTCCTTCGAGCGCCCGGCGATGAGCAGGTAGCCGTCCTCGTCGACGGAGGCGAGGTCGCCCGTGCGCAGCCAGCCGCCGGGCAAGAAGCCGTCGCGGGGGTCGGGCTCGCGCCCCCAGTACGCGCGGGTGACCATCGGGCCGCGGACCCTGAGCTCGCCAACCTCGCCGGGGGCCAGCGCCGCGCCGTCGTCGCCGACGATGTCGATCTCCAGACCCGGGCACGCCCTGCCCGCGAAGGCCTCGCGTCCGACCATGTCCGAAGGTTGCGTGAGGGTCGCCCCGCCGGAGGTTTCCGTCATGCCCCACGAGTTGACGAGAGGCACGGAGCGCTCGCGGTAGATGTCCATGAGCTCGGCCGGGCAGGTGGCCCCGCCGACGATCGCCGTCTTCAGGCTCGACAGGTCGCGACGGGGGAAGTCGGGGTGGCGGGCCACGGCGTCGTACATGGTGGGCACGCCGAAGGCCCGCGTGACGCCATATTCCTCGATCTTGCGCAGCGCGTCGCCCACGTCCCATTTGCGTTGGACAACGACGAGGCCGCCGGCGAGCATCGTGCTCAGAGTGAAGGTGTTGATGCCGCCGACATGCCCGAAGGGCGCGATGGCCAGGCACACCTCGTCCGCGCCGAGGCCGAGGACCTGCTCGAAGGCGGCCCACGAGGCGGCGAGATTGCCGTGGGTGATCGTCACACCCTTGGGCAGGCCCGTCGAGCCGGAGGTGTACAGGATCATCGCCAGGTCGTCCGGGCCGATGGGCGCCGAGTCGGCAATGGAGCCGTCGGCCACGCGGTAAATCTCGGACAGCGGGTGCCACATGAGGCTGAGCGAGTCGTCGTCGGGAGGTTCGATCGAGGGGTCGATGTCGTCGACGATCCACAGCGTGGAAGGGTCGAGCTCGAGGGCCTCGTCGAATTGTCTGGCGTGGCGCGGCCCGCAGATGACCGCGGCGCACGCGGCGTCGCGCAGGATTGCGCCCGCTTCCAGGGCGGGCAGGCGGAAGTTGAGCGGCACCAGGGCGGCGCCGATACGGCAGGCGGCCAGGAACGCCACGAGGTGGATCGGCGCGTTGCGGCGGTTGATGGCGATGCGATCGCCCGGGCCCACGCCGTAGGCTCGCAGCCCGGCTGCTAGCGCGTCGGCTGCCGTGAGGATTTGGATGCGGCTGTAGCTGAAGGCGTCGACGACGGCGCACGGCCGGGCCGGCGCGCTGCGGGCGAGCTCCTCGAAGCGCGCGACGGGCGTTGAGCCGGTGCGGCCTCCCGGTGTGCTCTGCCCGTCCAGGCGGCCGCGCCCGCCGCTCGCGTCCCGACCGCCCAGGCCTTCCTTCCCGCCGCTCGCCAGGCCCTGCGTCATCGGCTGGTGCCCGCCCGATCGACGTGCTCCTTCAGGCCGCCCCACACCTGGCGGAACAGGCCGGGGTCCATCTCGGCGAGGTCATCGGCAATGGCGGGCTCGAACTCCATCTGGTCCAAGATATCGCGCTGCAGATCGGCCCAGGGGGCCTTCTCGACGAGCGTGAGGGTGCCGTCGCGCAGCTCGAAGACCGCACGCTCGGTCACGTAGTGGATCTCCTGGTCGGTCCGGGCGGCCTGCTCGCCGGAGAAGGTGATCTGCTCGACGTCGGCGACGAACTTCGGGAACTTGCCCTCGCGGACGATACGGCACGTGCCGTCGGCGAACTCCAGCTCCAGCCCGCCGGCCGTGAAGGTGCCGGTGAAGACCAGGCGCTTGGCCGTGGCCGTGATGTTGATGAAGCCGCCGCAGCCGGCCAGGCGCCCGTTGTACTTCGAGGAGTTGACGTTGCCGTGGCGATCGGCTTGGGCCATGCCGAGGATCGTCAGGTCGAGCCCGCCGCCGTCGTAGTAGTCGAACTGCTCGTGCATGGCCACCTGCGCGAGCGCGTTGTAGCTGTGGCCGAAGTTCTTGTCGTCGGCGGCCGTGCCTCCCACGGCCCCGGCCTCGGTGGTCAGCAGGGCGTAGTCGGCCACGCCCTCCTCGGCCATGATGATGCCGACGTCGCCCGGCACGCCGACGCCCAAGTTCATGACGTCCGACGGCCGCAACTCGGCGGCCGCCCTGCGCGCCATGACCTTGCGCACGCTCAGCGGAACCTCCTTGAATCCGGAGACCGGAACCTTGACCTGTCCAGAGTAGGCGGGGTTGTACTGCGTGTACTCGGTCTGCATGTGGTTGTCCGGCTCGGAGACGACCACGTAGTCCACGAGATTGCACGGCACCCGCACGAGGTTCGGGTCCAGGCTACCCGTCTTGACGATCTCCTTGGCCTGCGCGATGACGATGCCGCCCGAGTTGCGCACGGCCTGGGCGATCGGCAAGATCTCCATCTTCAGGCCCTCGTGCTCCATGGTCAGGTTGCCGGCCTCGTCGGCGTAGGTGCCGCGAATGAGTCCGACGTCGATGGGGAAGGCCCTGTAGAAGAGGTACTCTTGGCCGTCGAGCTCGATGAGTTCGACGAGGTCTTCGGTGGTGACGGAATTGACCTTCGCTCCCTCCAGGCGCGGGTCGACGAAGGTGCCCAGGCCCACCTTGGTGATCAGCCCCGGCCGGTGGGCGGCGATTTCGCGGTACAGCGCCGTGATGACGCCCTGGGGGAGGTTGTAGCATTCGAGCTTGTCGGCCACGGCCAGCTTCGCCAGGTCGGGGGAGGCCGACATGATGCCGCCGATCCATCGCCCGACGAGCCCCTCGTAGGAGAGCTTGCCCAGGCCCTCGCGCTTGCCGCGCGCTCCGACGGCCGAGGAGTTGATGATCGTCAGGCCCTGCGGCCCGTCGCCGGCCAGGTAGCGCTCCTCCAGGGCGGCGATGACTTCCTGGTTGACGCAGGCCAGGCCGAATCCGGAGAAGGCGACGGTGTCGTGGTCCTTGATGAGTGCGGCGGCTTCGGTCGCGCTGATGACCTTCATGGCTACTCCTTTGCAGCTTCGAGTGTGGCATGTCTCGGGTGGCACGGGGTGCGGCATGCGCTTGCGCTGCGGGATGAGGGCGCGGCTGCGAGCGACCCACTTCGGCGGGCGCCCGCGCCGCTACCCATCCGGCACACGCCACCGGATGTGAAGAACCGTAGCAGCGCAGACACAGGAATTCGGACTACTTTGGTCCCATATCCTCGCCGTCCCGCTCGCCTACTCTGAATTCACGGGACATCGGCCCGCCGCGACGCCCCCGTCGACCCCGGAGACCCCCAGAAAGGTGCCAAAGATGGACTTCAGCCTCAGTGAAGAGCAAGAACTCCTCCTCGACAGTCTCGACGCCCTCCTCGACGAATACGCCACGCCCTCCTACGTCGCCGAAATCGACGCCAAGCACGAACAGCCCGTCGCCTTCAAGAAGGCCATGCACGAGGCGGGCTTCCTCAACCTCGGATTCCCCGAGGAATACGGGGGCGTGCCGTGCGACACCGTGACCATGTGCATGATCGGTGAGCGCGTTGCCTCCCGCGGCCTCAACCTCGGCTACGCCACGGAAATCCTCCAGGTCCTGGACATCCTCGAGTTCGGAAGCGAGGAGCAAAAGGAATCGGTGCTGAGCATTCTTGGCGAGGGCGGCGTCCCCTTTGCCCTGGCCTTCACGGAGCCGCAGGCCGGCTCGGACTCCAGCAGCATGCAGCTGACGGCCGAGCACCGCGACGGCAAGGTTGTCTTCAACGGGACCAAGACGCTCGTCACCAATGCCGTTGACACCAAGTACCTCCTGACGATGGCGGTCGACCCCGCGGTCGAGGACCGGCGCCACGCCATCTCCATGTACCTCGTGCCCACGGACGCACCCGGCATCGAGATGAGCCCGATCGCCAAGATGTGCTGGCACACGGCGGATTCCTCGGAGATTTACTACAACAACGTCGAGGTCGACGAATCGTGCCTCGTTGGCGTCAAGGGCGAGGGCTTCAAGCAGCTGATGAAGAACTTCGAAGTCGAGCGCATCATGACGGCCAGCCAGTCGCTGGGACTGGCCGTGGCGGCCTACGAGGATGCCGCCACGTACGCGGCCCGGCGCACGCAGTTCGGCAAGGCGATTGGCGACTTTCAGATCATCCAGCAAAAGCTGACCGACATGGCCATCAAGATCGAGAACATGCGCAACTTCGTCTACCGTTCGGCCTGGATGGTCGACAGCGGCACGCTCGACCGCAAGCAGGCGGCCATGTGTAAGCGCTACTGTTCGATCGCCGCCTTTGAGGTGTGCGACGACGCCCTGCAGATCCACGGCGGCATCGGCGTGACCGAAGGTGTGCGGGTCGAGCGGCTGTGGCGCGATGCTCGCGGGCACCGTTTCGGCGGTGGTACGGACGAGATCATGGTGCACATCGTCGGGCGGCAGATCATCAAGGAGCACGCGAAGTAGAAAGGCGGCCCGGGTCAGACCGGACAACGGCGTCCGGTTGGCCCGCGGCTTATGGCCCGCCACGCACGGGAGGCGGGCCGCGGACAGACAGGCGGGTACGGCGTCGCTGCGCGCGGACGCTAGCTTCGGGCGGCCGCGCCCGCGTCGAATCGAAGCCCAGGCACGACAGTAAGGGGCAATCCAATGTCCAAAACAATTCATCCCAACCGGTGGGCGATCCTCGCTGCGGCGTGCGTCCTCGTTTTCTGCACTGGTTCGATATACGCGTTCTCGGTATTCAGGGACGCGCTGGCAGATAAGTTCACGCTCGACCAGACCATGACCGCGTACTCGATCAACTCGGGCATCGCCCCCATCCCCATGATCCTCGGCGGCCTGTACGTGGATCGCGGCAAGTCCAAGTGGATGGCGCTCCTGGGCGGCGTTCTGTTCGGCGGCGGCTGGATACTTTCGGGCGTGGCTCCCAACGCGACGGTGCTCATCATCTCGTACGGCATCATCGCGGGGCTCGGCCAGGGCATGGCCTACGCGGCCGGCCTGAACAACACGCTGCGCTTCTTCCCGGACAGGCGAGGCCTGGCCGCGGGGCTCATCACGGGCGCCAACGGCGGCGCCACCATCATCATGGCCCCCGTCGCCCAGAGGCTCCTTGATTCTCAGGGCGTGGGCACGATGCTCATCATCCTGGGCTCGGTCTTCATCGCCGTCGGCATCATCGTGGCCATCATCATCAAGCCCGCTCCGGCCGACTACGCACCTCCGGGAGCCAAGGCGGGCGCTGGTGCGGCAGCGGCGCCGCCGCCCATTGCCAATGTGGGGTGGAGGCAGATGCTCGCAACGCCCATGTTCTGGCTGATCTTCGCGATGTTCGTGTGCGGCGCCTTCGCCGGGCTCATGATCGTGGCCAATGCCTCGCCCATCGCCCAGGGCATGTACGCCTATAGCCCGCAGGGCGCGGCGACCTTCGTCTCGCTCTATGCCTTTGCCAGCCTGGCCGGCCGTATCGGCTTCGGCATGCTCTCGGACCGGCTCGGCAGGATCCGCACGGTCCAGGTGATCTTCAGTGCGGCGACCGTCGGCCTGCTGGTGCTCGTGCTCGGCAAGGGGGACCACAACGCGGTCGCGCTGTCCATTGGCCTACTCGGCATTGGCACGGCCTTCGGCGGGATCCTCGGCGTCATGCCGACTCTGGTGATGAGCCAGTTCGGCCCGAAGAACCAGGGCATCAACTACGGCATTGCCTTTTCCGCCTACGCGGTGGCCGCCATCTTCGCCCCGAGGATCGGTGCGAGCATTGGTGAGGCCAACGACGGCGACTTCTCGCGGGCCTTCTTCATAGCCATCGGCGCGGCGGTGGCCGGGATCGTCCTGGCCGTGGCCTACGAGCGGATCGCCCGGGCGCGCGAGGTACGGCAGGCGGCGCAAGAGCGCGCATCGGCAGGCGGGGGTGAGCCGACAGCCACGTGAAAGCTTCACCGGCAGCGGGGCGATAACGGCCTCGCATGATGGACGGGGCCGGTGATGGCCGGACCTGGGCTGCCGCGGCGGCCCAGGCTCGGTTCGATGCGGGGCGCCTCAGTCCGCGAGCTCGACGATGACGGGCACGTGGTCGGAGGCGCCCTTGCCCTTGCGCTCGTCGCGATCGATGTGGGCGGCGGTGAGCCGGGAGGCCAGCTGCGGCGTCGCCCAGGCGAAGTCGATGCGCATGCCCTCGTTCTTCGGGAAGCGCAGCTTCTGGTAGTCCCAGAAGGTGTAGGCGGCGCCGGTGGCCTCGCGCGTGATTTCGACGAGGCCGGCCTGGCCGAAGGCGTGGAATGCGGCGCGCTCGGCCTCGGTGGCGTAGAGCTGGCCGGCGAAGAGTTCGGGATCCCAGATGTCGTCGTCGGTCGGCGCGACGTTCCAGTCGCCACCGAGGATGAGATGGGCGTTCGAGTCGGCGGCGAGGGCCGCGGCCGCCTCGTCGCGAAGCTTGGCGAGGAAGTCGAGCTTGTACCGGTAGTGAGGGTCGTCGACGGAGCGCCCGTTGGGCACGTACAGGCTCCAGGCGCGCACGCCGCCGCAGGTTGCGCCGATGGCGCGGGCCTCGACCTTCGGGGTGGCCAGGGGGTTGCCGGCCTCGTCCTCCTTGGCGAAGGCGGGTTGGCCGGCGAAGCCGATGTCGACGTCGTCGATGCCGACGCGCGAGACGATGGCGACGCCGTTCCACTGGTCGAGCCCGTGAGCGGCGACCTCGTATCCGGCCTGCGCGAAGCCTTCGAGCGGGAACTGTTCGGGCTTGCACTTCGTTTCCTGGAGAAGGAGGACGTCGAGGTCCCAGCGTTCGAGCACGCCGAGGGCTCGCTCGTGGCGGGCCCTGATCGAGTTGATGTTCCACGTCGCGATTCGCATGGGTCACAGCCTAGTTGAGCGCCGTATGGGTGTGGGAGACGGGCGGCGCCGAGCGGCAGGCGAGGCGCCGGGCCGAAAGCGCGGTTCAGGACGCTAGGCGCTTGAGGAGTTCGGCGAATCGCTCGGCCTCGCGATCCATCTCCTCGTCCGACGGCATGCGCCACCCGGTGTCGGAGGGGATGTCAACCTACGGCAGGCTATCGGCCTTGGCGGAAAAATGACGCATCATCGACTCGTGCGAGCGGTCTTCACGCGCAAGGGAGCTGTCCATCACACGACAACACCGTTCCTCATGCATACAGTTACGACATGGCCATTGAATTCCACAAAAGTGCGGCCAAACACGGATACACCCGAGCAGACGCCCTTCACGCCATCGAAAACGCGGCATACGAAAACCGCGAGTTCGACAGACGTGGCAGCCTCACCACCCTCGCTTGGGTAGGGCCGAGCACTTCAGGAGAAATGATCGAAGTATTCGCTGCAATAGAGCCCCCACAGAGAGTCATGATCTTCCATTGCATGGCTGCTCGAGCGAAAATCATCAACAAGATGAGGAGGGCACAGTGAACACATCCGCAATCGATTGGGAAGCAATGGCCCGCTGGGCAGAAAGCGACGATGCTTTCGCACGGCCAGCACTCGGCCGCACCCTCACCGGAACCCAAGCCCAGCAATCTGCCCGCCAACTACTTGCCTGGGCCAACGCCGACTCAGACGCCGGCGGCGCACACACCCAGGACGACGCGGATACGTTACCGCGCCGTCAAGTCTTCCTGCCTGCGGACATCAACGCCCGGCTCGACGACTACGCGACCGCCACAGGCCAGACGGCTTCACAGATTGTGCGCGCCGCACTCGAGGACTACCTCGACAACAACGCAGCATGACCGCACCGGAAAGAGCCCAGCACGGGCGTGCTGGGCTCTTTCGCATGCGGCATGCCAAATTTCGGGTAAGCGGGCATTGCCGGCTGCCCGCCCGGCATTCGCGCTGGCGCGCCAGGCTGCCTCGTCGAACGGTCCCGCAGCCCCGAACGATCCGCCTCGTCGAACGATCCCGCCACCTCGAATGATCCAACAGCCTCGATTGATCCGGCGCGGCGCAACCTGAGCCCCTGCCGCGACCGGCGGCGCTAGGCTTGAGGCATGGGAAGCGCACTGATCACCGGGGCGACCTCGGGCATCGGCCTCGAGATCGCCTGGCAGTTGGCGGCCGAATCCAACGACCTCGTCCTCGTGGCGCGAGGCGAGCAGCGCCTGGAGGAGACCGCGGAGCACATCCGCCAGGTCGCCGGCGTACGCGTCGAAATCCTGAGCGCGGACCTGGCGAACCTCGAAGGGACCGAGGCCGTGTGCCGGCGCCTGGAAGACGAGCGGCGCCCCATCGGCCTGCTCGTCAACAACGCGGGCTTCGGGCTGGGACAGGACTTCGTCGGCGGGTCGGTCGAGCGCGAACTCCAGGCCCTGGACGTCATGGTGCGTGCCGTTCTCATGACGAGCCACGCGGCAGCCTCGGGCATGGTCCGACGCGGCGGGGGTGGCATTCTCAATATCGCGTCGATGACGGCGCTGACCGCGCAGGGCACGTACTCCGCGCACAAGGCGTGGGTGCGCACCTTCTCCGAGGGCCTTGCGGCCGAGCTCGCCGGAACCGGCGTTCACGTCACGGCGGCATGCCCGGGCCTCGTCCACACGCAGTTTCACGACCGCGTGGGCGTCGACGCCGGGCAGTGGCCGGACCTGGCCTTCATTCCCGCCAGGGTCGTGGCCGAGCAGGCGATCGAAGCCGTGCGGCGCGGCAGGGTCCTCGTCACGCCGAGCGTGAGGTACCGGGCGCTCGCGGGGGCTTTGAGGATGGCGCCGCGCTCGCTCGTGCGCAGGATCGCGGGGCCGGCGGCCTCGGGTAGGAACTGAGGTAGCGAGGCGGCGCGTTGCGCGGCGGGGTCTGAATGTGCGCCGCTGGACGCGGGTGACACCAGGGCCTGCTCGGGGCCGGGCAGAGTCTGGGTAGAGCAGCACTCCCCGGAAGAAGGCTGTTAAATCCGTCGGCGCCTGACGTTAGGCTTGGGGCGTGAACGATTCATTGCGACAGCGGCTCATCGAGCTCGTCAACGACCTGGCCGTGCAACGCGGCAGCTTTACCCTCGCCTCGGGGCGCACCTCCGACTATTACGTCGACATGCGCCGGGCAACGCTTCACCACGAGGCCGGTCCCCTCATCGGCCACGTCATGCTCGACCTCCTCGAAGAGGCCGGGTGCGGGGCGGGCGTCGTCGACGCCGTCGGCGGGCTGACCATGGGCGCAGACCCCGTTGCCACAGCGATCATGCATGCGGCGGCCTCCCGCGGGCTCGACATCGACGCCTTCGTCGTCCGCAAAGAGGCCAAGGATCACGGCATGAAACGCCAGATCGAGGGGCCGGGCATTGAGGGGCGCAACGTCGTCATCCTCGAGGACACCTCCACCACCGGCGGCTCGCCGATCCAGGCCCTCCAGGCCGCGCGGACGGCCGGAGCGAACGTGCTAGCGGTGGCGGTGGTCGTCGATCGCGACACCGGGGCCAGGGAAAAGATCGAGGCCCACGGCGTGCCCTACCTGGCGGCGCTGGGCCTGGCCGATCTCGGCTTGGCCACGGGGCCCGACGCCCGGGACGGGTGAGCGACGCTCGTCGTCTTTGAGGCCGCGTTTCGGAACCGACGCCGGGTATCGACCGGGTCCGACGCCCGGAGCGAGTGGGGGAGGCCCGGATGAATCGACGCGAAGGAGTGAAGCGAGCAGAACCCGACGCCCGCGTTGGAGCGGCCGGAACATGGGCCGTGCATCCCCGGTGGGCTCGATGACCTGCGAAGCGCCTCGGCGCGGGGCGAACATAACCGAATGAACTGGAGTGAAACTATGGACTCATCGGCGATAGTGCTAATCGTCATCCTCGTTTTCGTGCTCATCTTCGTGATGTGGCTCATTGGTACCTACAACCGTTTCGTGCGGCTACGCAACGTCGTGCAGGAGTCGTGGCGCCAGATCGACGTCGAACTCAATCGACGTCATTCGCTCATCCCGAACCTCGTCGAAACGGTCAAGGGTTACATGGCACACGAGCAGAGCACGCTCCAGGCCGTGGTCGAGGCACGCCGTCTTGCCGAGGCGCCCGCCACGAATCTCGCCGAAAGGGCGCAGAAGGAGGGGGCGCTCGCCGGTGCGCTCTCGCGCCTGTTCGCGGTCTCCGAGGCCTACCCGAATCTCAAGGCTGACAGCACCTTCCTCGAGCTCCAGCGCGAGCTGACCAACACGGAAGACAGGATCGCCGCCGGGCGCCGCTTCTACAACTCCAACGTCCGCAACCTCAACACTCTGCGCGAAGCCTTCCCCTCCTCGATCGTCGGGGCAATGTTTGGATTCCAGAAGGCCGAATACTTCGAGGTCGTCGACGAGGCCGTGCGCGCCACCCCGCAGGTCAGCTTCGGCTTTGCCGGTGGGCAGGCCGGGGCAGCGCAGGCCGCCGGCATGTATGCCGCCCCCGGCACGCAGGCTCCGGCCGGGCCGCAGGGCGGTTACGTGCCTGGTGGTCAGGCGCCCGGGGCTCAGGTGCCCGGCGGCCAGGCGGGTTACCCGCAGGCGGGCCAGGCCGGCTATCCGCAGGGCGCGCCGGGCCAGCAGCAGGGCGGCTATCCGCAGGGCGGCCAGGCTCCTGGTCCGGGACAGGGCGGCCAGCAGGCTCCCGGTGAGGGCTCTCCCGGCTATCCAGGGCAGCCCGGGGCGTGAGCGGCAACGTGCCGTCGGGGCCGCCAGCCGACCCGTCGCTCGGCAACGCGCGCACGGATGTCGGACTCGGCCCCGCGCCCGAGCCCTGGCCCGACGACCCGCGCCTCGACCCACAACTGCTGCGCGAAGGCGACAGGCGCAACGTCCTCGACCGCTACCGGTACTGGACCGTCGAGGCCATCCGCGAGGACCTTGCCGCCACGCGCTCGACCTTGCACATCGCCATCGAGAACCTGGAGCACGACCTGAACATCGGTTCCATCGTGCGCACGGGCAACGCCTTCAACGTCGGCGGGGTGCACATCGTCGGCCGCAAACGGTGGAATCGGCGCGGGGCGCTCGTGACGGATCGGTATGTCGATGTCTTCCACCGGCCCACAGTCGGCGATCTGGCGGATTGGGCGGAGCGCAATGACTACCGCATGATCGCCATTGACAATCCCCCGGGTGCCTTGGTGTTGGAGCAGGAGCGGTTGCCGCAGCGGTGCCTGCTGGTCTTCGGGCAGGAGTCCGTGGGCATATCGCCGGAACTCCTTGCGGCCTGTGACGGGGCCATGCGGATCGAGCAGTACGGGTCGACGAGGTCGATGAATGTGGCCGCGGCCGCCGCCATCGCCATGCACTGGTGGGTGGTCCAGCACCGGGCGTGAGGCTACGCTGGCGAGCTGGATATCGGGAAGTGAGTGGCCGGCGAGTTTGTGCCGACATCGGACGAGCTGTCACCTCGGTCAATTCCATGGCTGCCTCCGGCGGGGCCAGCGCGGTGAGGCGTTCGATGCGGCCGACGGCCGGAACCGGTCGGACGGGTTCGGCAATCGCCTGGCTTGAGGGATTACCGCGAGACCGATGGCCAACTGAAGAATATACGGCGGGTAAGGATCGCTGTGATCCGCTCGCCGCACACACCGGCCCGGTCTCCAACCGCCGGTGGCCGTAGCTCGCTACCGGCCAGATCAAGCGTCAAGACCACAGCCCGATGATACCCACCATCCGAGCAGCACGCAGGCTGCAAGTGGGGTCAAAAGAGTGAATATTTATACCAAAGGGAGTAAGAACACAACCCTTGTGGCGAAGAACGTTTCTTTGTTCCTCGTGGGAACACGGAGTCTTAGGCCGTGTTCTCACTAAAGTCCCAATAAGAAAAGAAGGTCAAAAATGGAGCATGACCCGGCTGCGATTGCTTCCGAACTGAAGCAATCAATTCAGGAAGCCTTTGCCGAACTCATGATGGCTTGGAACCACGGACCTACTAGGCGCTGAAGCTATTGTGCAGACCAATCGGGGAGGACAGGAGAAGCGTGGATTCTTTTGATTTGATGGAAAGTCATCTCAACAAGGTAAAAGAGAGGCTTGTTGGTCAAGAGTTCTCTCCTGCCCTCCCCGAGCGGCTGAAAACATTTGAACTCACACTGAGTCAGCTTTCCTGCCAAGTTTCTAGGCGCAAACAGGAGCCAGGACGAGAGTACGAGATTAGATCAGTCGCTGCGCCCGTTTACGGAACTGATTTGGGCGTACGATTCGATAGGGATCCGTCTGAGTTTTATGGCACACACTGTGGCTTCGCGAGAGTAGAACCACTTAGTCCTGCCGTTTTAACTAGGGCGCTTTTGGATTGCGACACAAGGTTCTTAGGGATGCTAATCGATAGTGTTTTACTATTCTTTGGCGATTATCGCGCAGTCAAAGACGCCGTAAGTGAACGTTACGATGAGATTATCTACGGTGGCGATTACGGTACCCAAATTTCCGCTGGAGTTGTAATGGCGGCGTTGGGTGATAAACACGCGTTGCGACTGTTTGAAACAGTGGCTGACAATGAAGCCGTAAGTTTGTCAGATAGATACGGCGCTCTTCATAGACGGCGGCTGCGCTCATAAAACGTTTTCACGATCGTGCCGAAGCCTTAAGTTGCCTTGATAGAGCGCATCAGCGTTTCATCACCTCTGATAAGAGTCAAGGTTCATGCGATGTTGAAGATGTCATGAACAAAGCGCTCTACCATAATCTTCGTGCGCTCATTGTCTTTGGCTCTGACGTGATCAAGCAAGCATCTCGTGAACTTAGCCAAGCTCGGGAACTCCTGGATGGGATACTGAGATCCGGGAAATTATCACGAGATAACCGATTTATGGACCGGGCGAGTCGTTATGCCAGTCAGGTTGCAATCAATCAGGGACAGTTGGCCATTGCAGCAGGAGGACCGGAACAAGCAGAAAGCATACTCCGGGATAACGTTTCTTATTGCCGCAAGCACGCTATTGATTACATTGCGGAGGCTTCTTCGGAGTATGCTTACGCCTGTTTCCTTTGCGGCAATTATGAAAAAGCTATAAAGATGTCGACCGAAGCCTCACTTCATTTCTTCCATCTCGGTTCCCTTCGAGGAATCGAGATGTCCCGAAAGGTACTTACGGGCAGTTTATGGGAGCAGGGCCGTAATGCCGAGGCGGAGCGGGTCGCAAGTGATATAGCGTCCGACAGGCTTGGGCTTCGCACAATAAGGTATATCAATGGTGATTACTAACGGCACCATCCTCGAAGCGGCGGGCCTGAGGCGCGTGCTCGGGCGCGAGAAGTTCCTCGCCGTCGACGACGTCTCCCTTTCCATCCACCCCGGGCAGGTGCACGCGTTGCTCGGCCCCAACGGCGCGGGCAAGACGACGACCGTGCGCATATGCGCCACGCTCCTGAGGCCGAGCGCCGGGAGCCTGACGGTCGACGGGATCGACGCCGTTGCCCGGCCGGAGCGGGCCCGCGCGCGGCTCGGCGTCGTCCTGGGTGGCGAGGACGGCTTCTACCCCCGCTCCAGCGCGCGCGACAACCTCCTCTTCTTCGCCGACCTGGCGGGGATTTCCGGCCGGGACCGCCATCGTGCCGTCGGCGAAGCGCTCGACAGGGTGTCCCTGGCCGGCGACGCCGCCACGAAGGTCGGCGCGTACTCGCGCGGCATGAAGCAGCGACTGCACATCGCGCGGGCGCTGCTGGGCTCGCCGCGGCTATTGCTGCTCGACGAGCCGACCACCGGGCTCGACCCGGACATCGCCCTGCAGGTGCGCGACCTCGTGCGCGATGTGGCGGCCAGCGGCGTCGGCATCCTGCTGACCAGCCACTCCATGAGCGAGATCGAGGAACTGGCGAGCATCATCAGCGTCATCGGGGCCGGCCGCATCGCGGTGTGCGGCAGCGCCGACGACGTTGCCCGCACCGCCGGGGTATCGCAGACGACGACGTTCACCCTGCCCGCATCGGCCTCCGGCCTGCGCGAGGTGATCGCGGGCGCGGCAGGCGAGGACGGCGATGTCGACATCCGGCCGCGCGGCGCCGACTGGGCCGTGACCGTCAGCTGGAAAGCCTCGGCCCCGGCGGACATGCGGCAGGGCGAGGTGCTCGCGCTGCTCGAGGGCGCGGGCCAGGCCCGGCCGGTCGACTTCGTCACCCGCCCGGCGAGCCTCGAGGAGGCCTACCTCGCGCTGGCCGATCGGCTCTCGCGATGATCCGCCAGCTGCGCATGAGCGCGTTCCACGTGCGCCAGTTCGCCTCGGTGCCCTACTTCGTTCAGCTCATGCTCATCACCACGGTCACCTCGACGCTCGTCCAGCTGTTGGCTGTGCAGGCCTGGGGCGGGTCGGCACGCATCGCCTGGATGCGGGCCGCGGTCATCGGCATGTGGACCGTGGCGACGGCGTCGGCGGGCATCATCGGCTTCGAGCGATACAAGGGCACCCTGGTCCACCTCGTCCTGGCGCGCATCCACCCACTGCGCGCCCTGCTGGCGGTGGTCGCCGCGGCCTCGACCTTCGGGCTCGCCGCATTCCCCGTGGCGTGGGCGACGTGGGCGCTGGCCTCCAGCTCGCTCGGCTTCACGGGCCTGTTCTCGCCCGGCGACGCCGCAGCCTTCGTGGCACACGCGCTGCTCGTGTGGCTGGGGTGCCTAGCGGCGTCGTGCGTCGTGGCCTCGCTCTTCGTCCTCACGCCCAATGCGATCGCCTACGAGGAGCTGCTGCTCGTGCCCGTATTTCTCGCCTCCGGAATCCTCTTCACGAGTACGGCCGCGCCGCCGTGGCTGGAGGCAGCGGGCTGGGCGATCCCGCTGCGCGGGCCGGTCGCGCTGCTCATGGGAACGAGCGGCCTGGCCGCCTGGCAGGCCTGGGCGGCCTCGATCGCGTGCATCGCGGCGTGGTTCGGCGCGGCGTGGCTGCTGGGGCGCGGCGCCCTGCGCCAGGCCCGCGTGACCGGAACCCTGGAGGTGATCTGAGTGGTCGCACGCACGGATGGACTTGCGCCCGACGCCGCCGAGGTCCCGGGTGCAGCGAATGCCACGGACGCTGCTGACAATCCGGGTGCCGCCGACGCGGCGTCTCGCGCCGGCGCACTAGCCGCATCTCCTATCGCCGACCACACCGCATCCCGCGCCGGCGCACTGGCCGCCAGAATCGGCACGGCGATCCGCGTCTCGCTGACCTCGTCGATCACCTTCGCGACCGTCGGCACCGCGGCGACATCCCTTCTGCTCATCCCGCTGCTGTCCGTCCTCTTCGACGTCCTGCTCGGCTCGGACCTCGCCTCGCCTGACCTCGTGCGCATCGGGTATGCGGCGGCGCTGGTCTCGCTCATGGTCTCCGTCTGCTCGGGTGTGGTCGCCGCGGTGGCGCGCGACAGGATGCTCGGCGTGTTCCAGGAAGTGCAGCTGCGGCGCCGCTTCGACGCAGCCTACTGGGTGTCGGTCGCGGCGGTGCCGGTGGTTCTGGCTCTGGCGAGCGCGGTGATCGTTTTCGGCTCGGTCTTCGCCTTCTCCGGGGGCGACGGCGCCATGCTGGGGCGTGCCGCGCGCCTGGTGCTGCCCGCGCTGGCCGTCGGGCTGTGCCTCGGCATTTTCGCCGCGGGATCCGGCGTCGGGCTGCCGGATCCCTACCTCGGGGCGACGCTGGTGGGCGCTCTCCTGCCGCTGACGGCGGGCGTCATCGTGCCGGTCAGCCAGTATCCCGCCTGGTTCGCCGGTCTTGTGCGGTTCATTCCCGGGACCAACACGGTGCGCGCCCTGTCCGAGGCCACCGGAGCGCCCGGTCAGCTGGCGTTCGTGGGAATCGACGCCGCGCTCTCGCTGGTCTGGGCCGGCATCGGCCTGGCCCTGACGCGCGTGGCCGTTGCCCACTTGAGGAATGGAGTGCGCCTTGAATCCATCTGACGAGACGACGGGGCCGATCAGCTCCGCTAATGACCAGAGCCCGGGGCCGCTCGCCGGCGACGCTAATGGCCAGACGCCGGGACCATTCGATGGCGCATCCGGCCGGAACACACGGCCGAACCCGCAAGCCGGCGTGCCTTTCGATCGCGCGCTGGGATTCGACGACTACTGGCGCGCTCACTTGCAGGTGGCGAGCCTGAACGCGGGCGTCGAGTTGTGTGCTGCTCGGGTGGTGGCTGTTCATCGGGGTGTGGTTTCGACGCTCGATCTTGCCGGTGTCGAGCGCGGCCACCGTCTGGCTACCCCGGGCCACTGCACCGATAGCGAATTGTGGCCGCCGGTGGTCGGTGACTGGGTCGGTGTGCAGGGCGAGCGGATCGCGGCGATCCTCACCCGCCGCACGTTCCTCAGCCGGCCATCGGCCTCGCGCCGGTCCGTCAGCCAAGCGATCGCCGCGAACATCGACATCGTCGCGATCGCCGAACCCGTCCGGCCAGCCCCGGCCGTCGGCCGCGTCGAGCGTTTCACCGCGCTGGCCCTGGCCGGAGGCTGCTGCTCGTGGCTGATCATCACGAAGACCGACCTGGAAGATGCCGCCCGCGTGGCCGAACTGGAGCGCGAACTCGGCGCCGGCTGTGACGAGGTCTTTGCCATCTCCAATCAGGAAGCCGCCTCGCTAGAGCCCCTGCGCGCATCACTCGCTGGGCAGACCATCGTCCTGGTTGGGCGTTCCGGCGCCGGCAAGTCCACCCTGCTCAACGCCCTGGCCGAGCCCGAGGCTCCCTCCGGGCCTGAAGCGGGGACCGGAACCGGACCTGAGACGACGTTCGGGTCTCTGGCCGGGCCGCACATGAACACCGCGGCGGTGCGCCCCGGCGATATGAAGGGCCGCCACACGACCACGTCCCGGCAGCTGGTGGTAACCGGCAGCGCGGCCATCATCGACACGCCGGGCATCCGCGCACTGGGAGCTACCGAGCAGGCCGACGCCGTCGACCAAGCCTTCGCCGACATCACCGCCCTGGCCGAAGCCTGCCACTTCACCGATTGCACCCACACCAGCGAGCCGGGATGCGCCGTGAGGGCAGCCGTCGACGAGGGACTGCTCGACGCCGACCGCGTGGAACGCTTCCACACAATGATCGACGAATCACAGCGGCGCGCCCGACGCCGCAACGCCCGCCTGGCCCGCGCCGACGAACGCCGCGCCAGCAAGGACAACACCTCCGGCAGACGCCAAGCCATGCGCCACAAAGGTCGCCACAACTAACACAACACAGGCACCATCCACGAAAACGCACCCGCCAGCCGCCACCCGCCGGCCTCGGGCCGTGCCTCCCACCCGGGGTCTTAAGGCTGTCGCGCAGGCTGATAATAATGAGACAATGGCGGGCGAGAGTTCAGGTACACAACGAAGGAGAAACTCGTGCCCATCGCAACTCCCGAAGTTTACGCAGAGATGCTCGATCGCGCGAAGGCCGGAAAATTCGCTTACCCCGCCATTAACGTGACATCGTCCCAGACCTTCACCGCCGCCATCCGCGGTTTCGCCGAGGCCGAGTCCGATGGCATCATCCAGGTTTCCGTCGGTGGCGCCGAGTACGCGTCCGGTTCGACGGTCAAGGACCGCGTGGCCGGCTCGCTCGCCCTGGCGGCCTACGCCCGCGAAGTCGCCAAGAATTACGACGTGACGATTGCCCTCCACACCGACCACTGCGCCAAGCAGAACATCGACTCGTGGGTACGCCCGCTGCTCGAGCTCGAGGCCGAGGAGGTCAAGGCCGGCCGCCTGCCCTTCTTCCAGTCCCACATGTGGGATGGCTCCGCGGTGCCGCTCGACGAGAACCTCGAGATCGCTAAGGAAATGCTCGCCCTGTCGAAGGCCGCGAACACGATCCTCGAGATCGAGATCGGCGTCGTCGGCGGCGAGGAGGACGGCGTCGTCGGTGAGATCAACGAAAAGCTCTACACCACGACCGAGGACGCTCTCAAGACGGTCGAGGCGCTCGGCACCGGCGAAAATGGCCGCTACCTCACGGCGCTGACCTTCGGCAATGTGCACGGCGTCTACAAGCCGGGCCACGTCAAGCTGCGCCCCGAGCTGCTCGGCACCATCCAGGAAGAGGTCGCCGAAAAGATCGGCTGGAAGGACAACCGCCCCTTCGACCTCGTCATGCATGGCGGCTCCGGCTCGACGGCCGAGGAAATCGCGCTGGCCGTGGAGAACGGCGTCATCAAGATGAACGTCGACACCGACACGCAGTACGCGTTCACCCGCCCCGTCGTCAACCACATGCTCGTCAACTACGAGGGCGTGCTGAAGATCGACGGCGAGGTCGGCAACAAGAAGATGTACGACCCGCGTTCGTGGGGCAAGGAGGCCGAGGCCGGCATGGCCGCCCGCGTCGTCGAAGCCTGCGAGCGCCTGGGCTCGGTCGGCACCAAGATCAAGTGATGATTTTTCGCTGACGCTCAGCTGACACTCGCGGGGGTGGTCCTTCGGGGCCGCCCCCGCCGCATATCCTCGGGGTTCGTCTCCCTGGGACCGTCGCTTTTCCGCGGGGCCGCTTCCGAGGCCAGCGGCGACAGGCTCGACTCGATGAGGACCGTCGTCAGTCCGCGTGTCGCCGCCAGTCCGCGTGCCGGCGCCTCTCCGCGGGACCGACGTCGGCCTCGCAGCATATCGGGTTCGGTTTGCAGTGGAATGGCGGTGGGATTGAGGACCGCTCCGCTGCGGCGGTGGCCCGCGGCCGACGCGGCGAATCTTCTGCGGCAGATCCCCACCCGTGGACGGATGCTCAAGATCAGACTGCGGGCGGAGCAATCCCATCGAATACACAGGATGGCGGTGCTAATCTGAAAAATGGAAAACGCGGCCGCGAATTGGCCCTTCTCGGCAGTGCGTTTCTCGACTGAATCAAGGGGAAATATAGTGATATCGAATGCCGAGACCGCATTCGGGCGACGGCCCGGAGCGGCTCGCCTGGCGGTGCTTGCCGCCGTGGTCCTGGTGTTCGTCTCGATGGTGGCATCGCCTGCCGTTGCGCAGGAAGCCGAGGCCGAGCGTGCGGCCTCGGCGGAGCCATTCGTCATTGACGCCGTCGCGAGCGTGAGCGACGGCGCTGCGGCGGAGCCTGTCGCGATGGCGAGCGGCCTCGAGGCGACTCTCGCGATGGCCGAGTTAGACGGCAGCAAGACGACCGAGCCGTCCGGCTCCCAGACCGGCACGTTCACCGTGAGTGCTTCTGGCTCCGGAACCGACGCCTCGTCCACGAAGGTCGACTTCACGTTCACCTGTACCGACGGCCAGTCGGGAGAGGTGACGGTGCGCAGCGACGGCCGCCCCGTTGGCACTGAGAAGCGAATCGCCGTCGGCGCCCAGTGCACGATCGCGGAGAAATCCTCCAGTGCCGAGCTTTCCGGCTTCGACCTCGTCGCGCCCGAAGACCAGACGATCGCGATTTCCGTGCCGGGCGAGGTCGTGCCGGTGTCCTTCGTCAACCAGTACATCGCGCAGACGGGCTCGTTCGAGGTGACGAACGCGAACGCGACGAGCGACGGTGCCCTGCTACCGACGAGCCTCGAAGTCCACTACGCGTGCTCCAACGGCAGTTCGGGCACCCTCGTGGTGCCCAGCAACCAGACAGCGGTCAAGGGCCCGGTGCTGCCCTCGGGCACCACGTGCGGTCTGGTCGGCGACTACGACAACGCGCAGCTGCCGGGTTACTCACTGGAAAACCCGCACTTTTCCTCAACGGTCACCATTAGGACGGGTACGTCGCAGCTCGTGGCCATCACCAGCCGCTACGTCCGCCTCAGCGGACGCTTCTCCGTGCGTATGGACGTGGAAACGGATGGGAATGCCAGTGCCGCCGGCCAGACATTCCTCGTGGACTTCGAGTGCACCGACGGCACATCGGGAACGCTCGAAGTCCCCGGTGACGGGAAGGCTGTCAGCGGCCCGTCCCTCCAGGCCGGCATCGTGTGCGACATCGCCGAGCACTCGCCCGTCGCCCGGCAGAGCGGCCACGTGCCGTCGTCCAATGTCGACAGACCCTCGGTCACGATCGGCGAGGCCTCGAGGCGGCCGGTCAACATAACGCCCGCGTACTCGGCATCCGCCACGCGAGGCGACGGACCGGCCACGGCCGAGCAGGTGTCGCCCGCGGCCGGCACGGACCAGGAAGAAGTCGTGCAGTCGCAGCGGGACCCGGCCGAGGTCGCGACGCCGGCTCCCGTCGACGCGTCGAGCTCGAACAGGGACGACGACGCCGAGACCGCGCCGTGAGAAGAACGCGCCGCGCCGTGACACGAACGCGCCGTAAGGCGAAGATCAGCGGTGACGGTCCGCACCAAGCACGGCCAACGGCGTCGCTCCCTCAGCCGTCCGGCCACGGACATATTGCCGAGGCCTTCACCCGAGGCTGCGACCATCGCGGCTCACGCCGCCACCTCCCGGGCGCAGGCACATCGCCGAGGCCCGCATGAGTGCAACTATGTTCAGCGGCCGGCACACGCGAGGGTAAACGTGCATGCACGTCCAATACACATCTTGAACGATAAAGCAAATCACATTATCTTCGGCGCAATCACAGGGTTTGGCGACGTTACGTACCTGTAGCTTCGTCCCCGTAGCTTGACCCCACGTGATCGCCGTCATCGCGGGGAATTTTGGAGCTCGTGAAGGCGCGGTGCTAGTCTCAATGAGCTAATCGAAGCTACGCTAGCACGCTCGAACCGTGGCCGCGATTGGCTCCCCTGTAGTGTTGCTACCCCTTGCGCACTGCGAATAATTCAGTTGAGAGGAATAACGTGTATTCCAGCACCGTTTCCGAGCGCAGAATTGGGCTGGGCCGATCCGCCACGTTCGTGGTTGGACTGGCCGTTGCGCTCGCATCAATGGTTGGACTGGTAGCGCCCGCAAATGCCGCCAACCCCATCAAGATCAGCAATATGGCGATCGTGAAATCCGACGTCAATGGGAACGTCTCCAGTTCTCTTCCCATTCGTGATGACGACGTCGTCAAACTCACCTTCGATTGGGACGGCCGTAGTTCCGCCATCAAGTCAGGCGACTCTTTCAAGGTCGAACTGCCCAGCGTCTTCAACAACCTCGAGTACCCGCAGTCCCGCGACCTGGAGATCGAGCACAACGGTGAGCATCTGAACGTCGGAACGTGCGAGCTGACGCAGTCCGATATCACCTGTACCTTCAACAAGAAGGTCGAAGACCTGCGCAGCCAGGGCTTCTCCGGTTTCCACGGCACTGGCACCGCCCTGCTGAAGGTCAAGGGCACCTGCTCCAAGGCCTCCGTCCCCTTCACCGTCAACGGTCAGAAGGTGGATGTCGACATCCCCGGCGGGAGGATCGACGAGAAGCTCGCTGTTACCTACAAGCCCTACACCTTCAGCAAGGTCGCCGCACTCATCAGCACCAAGACGAAGGAACTTTCCTGGGAGATCAACTTCAACTCGGATTACATTTCCCAGCTCCTGGCCGAGGCTGGCAAGCCGATCACGGTCGACGGCAAGACCGTCTCGACCCTGACCTTCACCGATACGCTCGGCCCCGGCCAGAGCATGGTGACGGACCCCTCCCGCATTCGCCTCATGATGCGCAATAGCGCGGCCGAGCCGGATCTGGAGCAAGGCGTCGCCGTCACGGACGTGGCCGGCAAGGACTACACCGACAAGTACGGCGACTTTGATCTCAAGGTCGAGACCAAGGGCGGCACCAGGGTCTTCACGGTGACCGGTCCCTTCGCTCCGGAAACCAATTACAAGGTCTACTACTACACGACGCCCACGACGGACAGCGGCACGATCCAGCCCGGTTTCAAGTACACGAACCAGGCGCAGCTCGACGGCACCGACAAGACCGCTTACTTCGAGCGCTACTACTCGGCCACGTTCTCGATCGACATCAAGATGGAGGCCGGCTTCGGCGCCTTCAACGTCACCAAGCTTCTTGCTGGCAACGGCTCGGGGAAGGTCGCTGACGGCACGCAGTTCAATGTCAAGGTCAAGTACACGCTGCCTGGCGGCGCGACCACCGATTCCTACAAGGGCTGGGAGGCCCCTGGCAAGGTGAGCGCCGATAAGACCGGTGGCGAAGCAGACTTCACGGTCACCGCTGGCCAGAAGACCACCTTCACGGCTGCCACGTTCCCGAAGGGTACCGTCATCGAGCTGAGCGAGGACTCGAATTCCGCTTCGCCCGCTGCCAATGGCGTGACCTGGGGCGCCTCGGAGTTCAAGGTCGGCAACCAGGTGACGAACACGTTCACGATCGAAGACCAGAAGGCAACCGCCGTCGAGTTGACGAACGACGCCACGCTCAAGACCGGCACCTTCTCCGTTGCCAAGTCCGGCTCCGGCGCCGATGTCTCGGGCAAGGAGTTCACCTTCGCCTACGAGTGCACCGACGGCCAGTCCGGCTCGCTCAAGGTCGCCGGCAACGGCCAGGCCGTCGCCTCCGGCGTCAACGTCCCGGTCGGCGAGAAGTGCACCATCACCGAAGACAAGGCCACGGCCGCCGTCGACGGATACGACCTGAAGGCTCCTGAGGCTCAGACGATCTCGATCGCCGAGGCCGACGCCGTCGTTCCGGTCTCCTTCGTCAACGCCTACACGGCTCAGACCGGTGACTTCTCGATCGCCAAGTCCGTTGCGGGCAATGACGCTGCCGCCTCGCGCAGCTACACCTTCGCCTACGAGTGCGGCCCCGACGGCTCCGGCACGCTGACCGTCCCCGGTGACGGCACCGCTGTCAAGAGCCCGCAGATCCGCGCTGGCGCCAAGTGCACCATCGCCGAGGACGCGAACTCCGCCCAGGCCTCCGGCTACACGCTGAAGTCCGAGCTCTCGAAGGACTCGGTCACCATCGGCAAGGGCTCGACCGTCGCCGTGACGGCCAAGAACACCTACACCCGTGAGACGGGCACGTTCTCCGTCAAGAAGTCCGTCGTCTCCAACGGCACCGACTTCTCCGGCGCGAGCTTCGACGTCGACTACGTCTGCTCCGACGGGACCAAGGGCAGCCTCTCGGTTCCCGGCAATGGCAAGGCCGTCTCCGGCCCGTCCCTGCCGACCGGCACCTCGTGCCAGCTGTCCGAGAAGGCCGCCTCCGCCCAGCGTGACGGCTACTCCGTGGCCTCCTCGATCGACAACCCGACGGTGACGATCGCCAAGGACGCACCGGCTGCCGTGACGGTCACCAACACCTACACCCGCCTCGTCGGTGGATTCACCGTCGGCAAGACGGTTGCGGGCGATGGCGCTGCTGTCGCTCCCAAGGAGTACGCCTTCGACTACGCCTGCGTTGACGGCTCCGGCGCCCCGACTGTCTCGGGCAGCCTGACGGTGCCCGCGGGCCAGTCGCAGTCCGTGGCCGACGTTCCGACAGGTTCGTGCACCGTGACGGAAAAGGACGCCTCGGTTTCCGGCGCCACGCTGACCTCCGAGATCTCCGCTGACGGCAAGGCCGGCAAGAACGGCTCCGTGAGCTTCAACGTCGCTGACGGCTCCGCCGTGGCCGTTGCCGCCACGAACACCTACACGCTGGAGCGCGCCGGGTTCTCCGTGGCCAAGAAGGTTGACGGCCTGAAGGCCGCTGACATTTCCGGTAAGACCTTCACCTTCGACTACGTCTGCAAGTCGGTCGAGGGCGATGTCACCGGCTCGATCGACGTCCCCGGTGATGGAAGTGCGGTCAAGGCCGACGAGCTCCTGCCCGTCGGCACCTCTTGCACGGTCTCCGAGAATTCCGGCAGCGCCGTGGTCGAGAACTACGACGTGACCGTTCCCGAGGCCCAGACCTTCACGGTCGGCGCCAAGGATTCGGTCCAGGCCCTTCAGTTCGTGAACACCTACTCCCTGCAGACCGGTGACTTCTCGGTGGCCAAGTCGGTCTCCGGCGTCGCTGGCCAGGAGGGTCGTGAGTTCGCCTTCGACTACACCTGCACCAATGGTGTCGAGGGTAGCCTCGCCGTGAAGGCCGACGGCAACGCGGTCGCCTCCGGCAATGCCCTTCCGATCGGCACCTCCTGCACCATCAAGGAGCGCACCGATTCGGCAGGCATCGATGGCTACGACCTGAAGGCTCCCAAGGAGCAGAAGGTGACCATCACCGCCAAGGATGAGGTCGTGGCCTCCTCCTTCGTCAACGCCTACGACCCGGTGGTCCCGACCGAGCCGTCGCCGTCCGGTGACGCTTCGGATCCGTCGGGCGATCCTTCGACGACGCCGTCCGCCTCGACGCCGGCGCCTTCGGGCCAGGCTTCGACGCCGGATCCCTCGGGCACGGCCGCCACGTCGGCTCCCAAGGCTGGCAAGTCGGGCGGTTCGCTGGCTCGCACGGGCCTGAATGCCTCGGTCCTGGGCATCCTCGCCCTGGCCGGCCTGGGCGTCGGTGGCGTGCTGGTGGCTCGCCGTCGCAAGGCATGAGTAACTAGGCTCGGGCCTTCGGGCCGGGCATGATGAAGCGGGGTGGCGATTGTCACCCCGCTTCTCGTGTGTGCAAGTGGCGCCGGCAGCCGGTAGCTCACGTCGGCCGGGCGTGTCGTGACCGATGGCGCACGGCGGCGCCATGGCAAAGCGACGCCGCCGAATGGCCCATTAGGCGACGAGACTCTCATCTAATCACGCGCCGTGAGCGTTGTATCGCCTATGCGGCGGTGGTAGGCTCGCTTCGACTGGAACCGTCGCTCACCATCTCACCCTGACGGTTCTATTTCACGAGGCGGTCGGGTGTGCCCTGCCGCTTCACGCACACGCAATTTTGGAAGGAATGCCATGTCTTTCGACGTGACCTCCGAGCCTGGATTGAAACGAAGCCGAGTGCGCGCAGTCATGGCTACCGTGCTCGCCGCTTTCGTCTCCATGATCGGACTCGCCGCACCGGCTACGGCCGTCGGCGACGTCAACGTTAACAATCTCGTGCTCGTCAAATCCGACGTCAACGGAAACGTTTCGAGTTCGCTGCCCATTCGCCTAGGTGACGTCGTCAAGCTCACCTTCGACTGGGACGGAAGCAACGCCAACCTCAAGGCCAATGACGCATTCGTCATCGACCTGCCCAGCGTCTTCGACAACCTGGAGCACCCGCAATCGCGCGAACTCAAGGTCGATCGCAATGGCGAAGAGGTGACCATCGGGCAGTGCGATCTGACACAGAAGAACATTACCTGTGTCTTCAACGAAAGGGTCGAGGAGCTCCAGCAGCAGGGCTTCACCGGATTTACCGGCTCCGTCTCGGCTCTGCTGAGAGTCAAGGAGACGCGGACAGAAGGCACTGCCCCGATCACGGTCAATGGTGAGGTCGTGGAGGTTGCGATCCCCGGCGGTAGCATTCAGGACAGGTTGCCTTCCTCCTATACCCCGGTCACAATGTCGAAGGTTGCGGCCGTCATAAATGCCGCTTCGACCGCCCTTTCCTGGGAGGTCAATTTCGGTTCGAACTACGTCTCGCAGGCCCTGGCAGAGGCTGGCAATCCGATCACGGTCGACGGCTCGACGGTGTCGACGCTCGTCTTCAAGGACACGCTCGGCCCCGGCCAGACGTTCAATAGCGACGCGTCCCGCTTCCGGTTCATGATGCGAAATAGCGCCGCCGAGCCGGATCTTCAGAGGGGCGTCGACCTGACGAATGGTGCGGGCGAAGACTACACGGATTCCTACGGCGACTTCGACCTCAACGTCGAGATCCAAGGCAACGAGGTGACGTTCACCGTCACTGGGCCCTTCGCTCCGGACTCCAACTACAAGATTTACTACAGCGCGACGCCGACGACGGACAGTGGCAAGATCCAGCCCGGTTTCAAGTACACGAACGAGGCGACGCTCGAGGGCAGCGGTCTTTCCGCCACGTTCCAGCGCTACTACTCGGATTCCTTCACTGTCGACGTGAAGATGGCCGCCGGCTTCGGCACGTTCGCCATCACGAAGCTGCTGTCTGGTCCGGGTGCCGGAAGCGTTGCGGATGAAACCGAGTTCACCACCAAGGTCAAATACACGCTGCCCGGTGGCGCAACCACCGACTCCTACCCGAACTGGAACGCCCCGGGAACCGTGAACGCCGACAAGACCGGCGGTGAGGTGGACTTCACGGTCACGGCCGGGAAGAAGACGAATTTCTCCGCGGCGACGTTCCCCGTGGGCACCATCATCGAGCTGAGCGAGGACCCGAACACGGCCTCGCCCGCGGCTTCGGTGGTCTGGGGTGACCCGGAGTTCAAGGTCGGAAACACCGTCACGAATACTCTGACGATTCGGGACCAGACGATCACCGCCGTCGAGCTGACGAATGCGGCGACACGGCAGACGGGTACGTTCTCGGTTGCGAAGACGGGGTCCGGTGCGGATGTGGCCGATAAGGAGTTCACATTCGATTACACGTGTACGGATGGTCAGTCCGGTCAGGTGACGGTCAAGGGGGATGGCGCTGCCGTCCAGGCGGATAAGCAGTTCCCGGTGGGTACGGAGTGCACGGTGACCGAGGATGAGGCGTCGGCCGCTGTCGACGGTTACGAGCTGACCGCTCCCCAGGCCCAGAAGGCCACGATCGAAAAGGCCGGCGATGTCATCGAACTTGCCTTCGTGAATGAGTACACGCCGGAGCCGTCGCCCGAGCCGTCCACGTCGGAGCCTG
>JAUMUM010000023.1 GCA_030530685.1 Actinomycetaceae bacterium
GGCTGGCCGGTTCCGTTTGACGGGTCGGCCGGCTTCAGTCGCTTGGCCGTTGTAATCGGGCTGTCGGCCGATTACATACGACGCGCCCGGCTGGCCAGTTGCAAGTGAGTTGGCTGGCCAGTTCCGGGTGACGCGCCTAGCTTCGGATGAGTCGCCCGCTGTGCGCAGCTGTCGGATCGACGTTTCGGCGTGGAAGGCGACGGAAGGCAGAACGGTGGAGTTGGTCCGTGCGCTGGCGAGATGCCGAGCGCACGGACGGAGGTCACCGGGGCGGCGCGATCACTCGCGTGGCAGTGCGAAGTTCGGCATCTTGCCCCTCGGCTAGGCGCGCGGCGAGTTCGTCGGCGGCGCGGCGCAGCTCGTCGTCGGGGATGGGCGCGAGTGCGTCGAAGATGAACAGGGCCCGCGTGGTCGTTTCCTCCAGCCGGGTGCGCCGGCCCTGCCGCCAGTTCCACATGCGGCAGGTCACGCCGCCCCCGTCGGTCCATACGACCTCCCCGGGCTCGGGGTGCTCGATGACGTCCTCGCCATTTGCCACCGTGTCGAAGTTTTCGGTGCCGTCGGCGCGAATGAGCCGGGGCGAGCCTTCGTACTTGTCGAGGTCCTCGCCGCCCAGCGGGACGAGTCTGAGTATGGACAGCGCGTTATAGGTGTCCGTGAGCCTGTTGACTCGCGGCAATCCCGACTTGGCCCGGCGCAGCAGGGCCTCCAGGCTATTGCGCGTGCGCTGCGGTTTGGCGCCGAACGCCCGATAGGCCTCGCGCCAGGCAGCCACGTGGGGCAGATCCTGGACGGAACGCTCGGCGAGGAGGCGGGCCGCCTCTCGTTCAGCCGAGACGAGCAGGGCCTCGCTGGCCTCGTCGCTGGGTTGCGGGGTGATTCCCTCAATGGCGAGGAGGAGGACCCGGTAGTCGGGCGCGAGCTCGAATACGGCGTCGTCGACCGTTGCGCCTGCGAGGAAGTCGTCGATAGTGGTCATTGCAACTCCTTTCAGGTCCTGACTTTACTCCCGAGTGCGTGACCGGTCGCGTGCTCTGGGTCCACAGCTACCGTTCGTGAATCACTTACCCACAGGTTGTCCTCCTCGCCGAACGCCTCCCGGCGGACGAGCGAACACTTGGAGACATGAGCGTTACGAATATTTCGGTTCCTCCTCTCGCCCCGAACGCCACGAACAAGGAACTTGGCGATTGGGGAGAGGAGTTGGCCGTCAGGCTTCTCGAAAGTGGCAGCTACACCATCCTCGATCGCAACTGGCGCTCCCGCCACGGCGAACTCGACCTCGTCGCCCTGGCGCCGGCTCGCACGACCCTCGTGGCCGTCGAGGTCAAGACGCGGCGCGTCGGCGGCCACGTCGGTGCCACGGAGGCGATCTCTCGCGCTAAGCTCGCCAGGCTGCGCAGGCTCCTGGGCCAGTGGGTGGACGACAAGACGCTCCACCCCGAACGGTTGCGCCTCGACCTTTTGGCGATCACCGTCGATGCGCTTGGCGCGTGGAACTTCCAGCACATCAGGGGCATCTCGTGAGGATCGGAACGGCCCGGGCGATGGCCGTCGTGGGCATTGAGGGGCGCCCCGTGAAAATCGAGGCCGTCCTGCTGAGCGGGCTGCCGGCGGTGACGATCGTGGGTCTGCCCGACGCGGCGGTCTCGGAATCGCGCGAACGCGTGCGCGCCGCCTTCGCCTCGGCCGGGATCTCCTTTCCGGATATGCGCCTGACCATCAATCTTTCGCCGGCCGACACGCCTAAGTCGGGGACGGCCTTCGACCTCGGCATTGCCGTTGCCATCCTCGCCGCAATGGGCGGGCACGGCGGCGCGATGGACGAATCGGTTGTCATGGGTGAATTGGGGCTGGACGGCTCCGTGCGCGGCGTTCGTGGCATTTTGCCGGCCGCCTTGGCTACCGCGAGGATCATCGAGCGGGCGGGCGAGGCCGCCTCGCGCATGGTGGTGCCTTTCGGATGTGCGCGGGAGGCGAGGCTCGGTCAGGTGCCGGTCACCGAGGTCTGGCATCTGACTCAGATCGCGGACATGATGGGTGTGCCGTGCGCGCCGATACCCGACATGCCCGAGACGGCCGAGGAAGCCACCGAGGCAGCTGCGGCTCCACCGGACCTTGCCGAAGTGCGCGGCCAACTCGAGTCCCGCCACGCCCTCGAGGTCGCGGCGGCAGGGGGACATCACCTGCTCATGACAGGGGCGCCCGGCGTCGGCAAATCAATGCTGGCCACGCGACTGCCCGGCATTATGCCGCGACTCGACGCTCGGCAGGCCGTTGAAGTTGCCGCCATAGCCTCCGCGGCGGGGCAGTTCACCGGTCAGCTCAGCCGCGTGCCGCCCTTCGCCGCCCCGCATCACACGGCCAGTGCGGCCGCCCTCGTCGGTGGGGGAACGCTGCCGAAGCCGGGCGCAGCTTCCCGAGCCCATCGCGGGATTCTCTTCCTCGACGAGATGCCCGAATTTTCGACGGCGAGTCTCCAGGCCCTTCGCGAGCCCATGGAAACGGGATGCATCGACATTCACCGCGCTAAGGCCGCCGTCCGCTTCCCGGCTCGCTTTCAACTCGTCGGCGCCGCCAATCCCTGCCGCTGCGGGAATTACCTCGATGCGCCGGCCATGTGCACGTGCACGGTGCGCGAACGACGCGATTACTTTCGCAAGATCGGAGGCCCCATGCTCGACCGTTTCGATCTCAATGTCGTCACCCGCCGCCACTCACGTGCCGAACTCGCCACGGCCGGGCAAGGCGAGCCGAGCGCCAAGGTGGCCGAACGTGTGGCCCTGGCACGGCAGCGGCAGGCCGCGAGGCTCGGGGCGACGCAATGGTCCACCAATGCCCAGGTGAGTGGCACGTGGCTGCGGCGCAACACCCGGCTGGATGAGTCCGCCAGTAGAGACATTGAGGACATGCTCACGCGCGGCGAGATTTCGATGAGAGCCGTCGACAAGCTTCTTCGCGTCGCGTGGACGCTCGCGGACCTCGCCGGCCGCGACGCCCCCGGGCGCGACGACGTCGATGCCGCCATGGCTCTGCGGATCCGGGGTGGTTTCCATGGTGCATTCTGACGCGCGTTGGACACCGCACGACGAAAGGTCCGCGGCCATGGCGTGGACGCGGATGGCCGAGGGCGAAGACGCCTACGCGACGGGCCTCGTCGCCGATCGAGGATACCTTGGCGCCCTGGAGTGGGTGCGCGTGACCGAGGCTCGCGCCGTGGAGGATCCCGGCCTGGCCATATCCCTGGCCCGGTGGAAGCAACGCTACGACGAGGCCACCTTCGAAGCTGACAGAAATCGGAGCCTGCTCGGATTCCTCATGCCGGGTGACGAGCACTGGCCAGCCCAGTTGGACGACCTTGGCGAGATGCGTCCCCTGGGCCTGTGGTATCGCGGTGAGTCGAATGTCCTGCGCAGGATGGGGGTGAGCGTGGTCGGCTCGCGTGATTCTTCGGCCTACGGCAGAAGGATCGCCACGGACATGGCGTACGAGCTGGCGGACAGCGGGCTGAACGTCGTGTCGGGAGGAGCGTTCGGGATCGACGCGGCCGCCCACCGTGGTGCTCTGGCGGCGGACGGATACACGGTGGCGGTTGCGGCCTGCGGGGCGGACCGTTTCTATCCTGCCTCGCACGGGGACCTCTATCTCGAAATTCTGCGCAGGGGAGGCGTCATATGCTCGGAGGCACCGCCCGGTGCGGCACCGCTCAAGCACCGTTTCCTCTCGCGCAACCGGATCATCGCGGCGCTGTCGGCTGTGACCGTCGTCGTCGAGGCGCCGTATAGATCGGGGGCTCTGTCGTCTGCCCGGCACGCGCTGTCCATTGGCCGCCCCGTCAGCGCGGTGCCCGGGCCGATCACCTCGTCGAGGTCCGTTGGATGCCACCGTCTGCTGCGTGAGTCGGCCGTGTGCGTGACGTCGGCGGCGGAGGTGGTCGAGCTTCTGGGCACGATCACCTGGCAGGCTTCGTGGCGCGGCGCGCGGCCGAGCCCGGTGCGTCGAGGCGGCAGCGACGGTGCTGGTGAAGGGGATGGAGCCGCCAAACACGGCGGTGCCGGTGAGGAAGAGGGCGCCGTCGAGCGCGACGGTGACAAGGGGCTCAAGGACGCCGAAGAGCGCGGGCTGGCGGTAGCCAGGCCGGGAGCCGAGCGTGCGCACGGGTCGAGCGGCGCCACGTCCGGCGTGCCTAGCGGGCAGCTGGAACTCGACGTCAGCACCGACCCGCTTGCCGCGCGCATCGTTGAAGCCTTTCCGCTGTCGCGCGCCACCACGGCTGAAAAGATCGCCGTCGTCGCGGGACTTTCCATATCCGAAGTGCTGTCCGGTCTCGGCAGGCTGGAACGCGCCCATGCCGTGACCGAAAAGGACGGCGCGTGGCGACTGGTACGGCGCCGCAAACGCTAAGCCGCGCCCGCGTGCAGAACGCGAAGATTCCGAGGCGACGGCCCGTTGCAAGCCGCGTCACCCGGATTGCTACCTTGCCACGACGGCGAGCGCACGACGGCGTGGGATAGTCTTAGGTGATGGCCGACGTGACAATCGAGGAGGTGCTGGACCGCTACCGGCGCGAGCTCGACGTGCGGCGCGGGTTGTCGAAGCACACCGTGGACGCCTACACCTCCGAGGCGCGCTCACTGCTCGAATTCTTGGCCGGGCTCACCGGTACCGATCGTGACGCCCCCATCGACATCGAAACGCTGGAGTTGGCCGACCTGCGGGCATGGCTCGCCTCCCGGCAGAGGAAGGGGCACTCCCGGGCGTCGGTCGCCCGGCACTCGGCGGCGATCCGTACCTTCTGCTCGTGGCTCTTCAATGCGGGGTACACCTCCGTCGACGCTGCCGCGAGACTCAAGGCCCCTCGCGTCGACAACGCACTTCCGAGGGTTCTCACCCGAGACCAGGCCCGCAAGTTGCTCGACTACGCGGCCAGCCTGGCCGAGTCGGGTGACCCACTCGCCATTCGCGACAGCGCCATCGTCGAACTTCTCTACGCATCGGGATTGAGAATCAGCGAATTATGCGGGCTCGACGTCAACAGTCTTGGCGCCGACTCCACCGTGCGAGTCGTAGGCAAGGGCGACAAAGAGCGCATCGTGCCCTTCGGTACGCCGGCCATGCGGGCGCTGTCGGCGTACCTGGCGGTGCGACCCGAGTTCCTTGCCAAGCCCAACCGCGCACTCTTCCTGGGTGCCCGCGGCGGTCGGCTCGACCCGCGCACCGTGCGCGACATCGTCACGCGTCTGGCGACGGGCGCTGGCGTGCCGTACATTAGCCCGCACGACCTGCGGCATTCCGCGGCCACGCACCTGCTAGACGGCGGTTCGGACCTGCGCACGGTCCAGGAAATCCTCGGGCACAGTTCCCTTGCGACCACTCAGCGCTATACGCATGTCAGCTCCGAAAGGCTGCGCCAGGCCTTCACGCAGTCCCACCCCCGAGCCTGAGGAGTGGGCCGATCACTCGACCGTCACCAAGTTCAACGTTGACGATGTGAAACCGATCACGGACAATATTCGAAACGTGGGAATGTCGACCAAAGGAGCAAGACATCGTGAGTGCGGTCTATATGGGAATCGACCTTGGTACGGGCGGATGCCGGGTCGGACTTTTCGACGACGCGGGCAAGCCGCTCGCATTTGAGGACACTCCAGTAAAGGCAATGTATCCCCACCCGGCGTGGGTGGAGCAGGATCCGAACGAATGGTGGCAGGCGCTCGCGCATTCGGTGCGCGCCGTCGTCGAGTCGTCGGGAGTCGACCCGGCCGATATCGCGGGCATCGGTTACGACGCCACCTCCGCGACGCTCGTCGCGACGGATGAGGATGGCAATCCGCTGCGAAACGCCATCATGTGGTCCGACGTGCGAGCCGGCGAGCAGGCCCGCCGCGCCAGCAAGATTGACCACTGGGCACGTCTGTACAACGGGGGAGGAGCGGACGATCCCTCCGCGGAGTGGTTCGTCTTCAAGGCCCTGTGGATGAAGGAGAACGAGCCCGAGCTGTGGGGCAAGGCGCATTGGGTACTCGACGCTCCCGATTGGATTGGGCTCAAACTCACCGGCAACGCCAATGTCAACCTGACGTCGGCGTCGCTGAAGATGTACCACAACAACGACCACGGCGGGTTCCCCACTGATTTCTTCGCTCAGCTGGGCATTGAGGACCTCATGGACAAGATGCCGTCCACCGTTCAGCCCATGGGGGCGAAGCTGGGCACGCTCACGCAGGCAGCCGCCTACGAGCTGGGACTCGTGGCGGGGACGCCGGTTGCCGAAGGCGGGGTCGACGCCGAGGCCGGAATGATCGGCATGAATGTTCTGCGGCCGGGGCGAATGGCACTCATCACCGGGTCGAGCAATTGCCTTCTCGCGCAGAGCGCCGAGCCCATGCACGGGCCAGGGATGTTCGGCTCCCACACGGACGCCGTTGTGCCCGGCCAGTACACGTTGGAGGCTTCGCAGGTGTCGGCCGGATCGGTCATTCGCTGGTTCATCGCGACGTCGGCCGCGGACCTCGTCGAAGCGGAAAAGGACGGCGGGCCTTCCCCCTACGAGGTACTCAATGAGGCGTCGAAGGACATACCGCCCGGCTCCGATGGCGTTGTCGTGACGGAGTACTTCCAGGGCAATCGAAGCCCGTACACCGACGATCGCGCTCGCGGTACGATCACGGGCCTGAGCCTGCACCACCGGCGCGAGCACATCTACCACGCCATTCAGGAGGCCACCTGCTACGGCCTCGAACTCAATCTGCGAACGATGCGCGCGGCGGGCTACGAGCCCGATTCGATCGTCGCTTGTGGCGGCGCGCTATCCAGTCCCGAGTGGATGCAGATGCACGCGGACATCACGGGGCTCGCCATCACGATCACCGAGGTCCAGGACGCTCCGTCGCTGGGTTCTGCCATCATGGGCGCCGTTGCCGCGGGACGGTTTGCCGATCTGCATGAGGCGGCGCAGGCAATGGTCCACGATCACGATGTCATCGAACCGGACCCCGCGCGTCACGAGGAGTACCGTTTCTGGGTCGATCGTTACGAGGAGTTGCATCCGGCACTGCGGCAGACCCAGCATCGCATCTTCGACCACGTCGCCGAGGTCGACTAGTTGTACTGGCCGAGGCCGACTAGTGCGGACCCGGTAGCCGCTGGTGCCCGGTGCGTGAAGCCGCTTTTCTTGACGCAGGGGATAGCCGGGATACGCGGCGGTGGCAATCGACGCGCCCGCGACGAACTATCGAGACAGAGTTTCCGCCGACGGCGGATGCTTGAGGAAGGAAAGAACGTTGACTGACGATATCGAGGCCAGGGCTCTCTCCCAGGCTGACGACACCAAGGTCGTCGAGGTCGGGCGCGGAGTCGTGGCCGAAAGCGGAAGGATTATCTCCCGGATGCTCGACGGCCGCCCAGCCCTGCTGGTGGCCGACGAGAAGACGTGGGCAGCGGCGGGAACGACGGTGGAGAAGGCTCTCGCGCACGAGGGGGCCACGCTCGCCGATCCCATGATCTACCCGGGCTCGCCGACCCTGTACGCCTCCTACGACCACTGCGAGGAGATCCGCGAGCGCCTCCGAGAGTCGGGGGCATTGGGCGTCGCCATCGGTTCCGGCACCCTCAACGACCTCGTCAAACTCGCATCGGGGGAGCTCGGGCAACCCTACGCCGTGGTAGCCACGGCGGCTTCCATGGACGGTTACACCGGGTTCGGAGCGCCCATGACGAGGGACGGTCTGAAGATCACGATGCCCTGCCCCGCGCCGCACACCGTCGTCTTCGACCTTGATGTCGCTGCCGCGGCGCCGCCCGAGATGGCCGCCTCGGGCTACGGGGATCTTTCCGCGAAGATACCCGCGGGGGCGGATTGGATCCTCGCCGACGCCACGGGGGTGGAGCCGATTCACCAGCTGGCGTGGGACCTCGTCCAGGGTGGCGTCCAAGACGCGCTCTCGCGCCCGGCGGACCTCGCGGCGGGGGTGCCGGAGGCCTATGAGGGGCTGTGTTCCGGGCTCGTCAAGTCCGGTCTGGCCATGCAGGTGGCCAAGGGAACGCGTCCGGCGTCGGGCGCCGAGCACTACTTCAGTCACCTGTGGGAACTCGATCACCTGGGCGCCGAACTCGACCCGCCGCTGAGCCACGGCTTCAAGGTCGCCATCGGCACCCTCGCAATGACGGCCTTCCACGAGCGCTTCCTCGTTCGGGACGTGGGCGGGGTCGACCTCGATGCGGTCGTGGCGGCCTGGCCCAGTTGGGAGAAAATCGAGGACGACATACGCGCGACCATGTCGGGAGCGCTGGTCGACAAGGGGATCAACGAGACGAGGGAGAAGTACGTCGACGCCGAGGGATTGCGTGCCCGTCTTGGCCGGCTCGTGACGTCGTGGCCTGAGGTGCGCGAGAGGCTGAGCAAGCAGCTCGTGCCGGTCAAGCGTCTTCAGAGCATGCTGGAAGAGGCCGGGGCGCCGGCCCGGCCCGAAGACATTGGACTGACGGTCGACCAGGTGCGCGAGACCTTCCCGAGGGCGATGTACTATCGCTCGCGTTACACGGTCCTGGACGTCGCTCGCGAGCTCGGCTGGTTCGAGGAGTTGACGAGTGAGGTGTTCGCCCCCGGGGTGCTGTGGAACTAGCGCGTCGGTTGGCCGCCAGGTGGTTCGCCCCTCATCATGGGCATGTCTTCGCGCACCCTCGTATCGGTGGGATCTTTCAGTGGTGGGCGAGCACGGCGGTGGCCGGCCCGCCCACCACCTGCAACCAACCATCCAGATGAGCGTGTGTGGGGGTGCGAGTTTCGTTCTTGCCTACTCGAGGAGCCTCACGAGGGGACTGAGCAGGCCGAGGGGATCGAAGTATCCGTCGGGGCCGCGCTTGGCTCCCCAGTGAAGACAGTCGCCGTCGTGGCAGTGTCCGCCTGCGAGGGTGCCCACTACCTGTCCTCGCGTGACTTGCTGACCCACCGTCACCGCGGGTTCGACCGGTTCGTAGGTCGTTCGGATGCCTGCCTCATGCTCGATCGAGACGAGGGGGCGGTCGGCGAACTTCCCGGCGTAGATGACGGTGCCGTCGCCCGCGGCCAGGACGGGGCTCGCTTCCGCGATCGCCAGGTCGACGCCCCGATGCCCGCGGCCCCACGGCTGCAGCGGGGGATCGAAGTGGCGCACTACCGGAACGGGGTGACCGCTCGGCCAGCCGAATGCCCGTGACGGGTGCGCGCTTTCGCCAGCGCCCGGCGCCGAGGTGTGCTCGCCGGCGCCGGTAGCTGTGGCCGCGGGAGCGTCGTCGGGCACTGTGGGCGTCGTAATGGGAGCGGGCTCTTGGCGGGATGCGCCGGCATTGCTGAGGAGCGCGGCGCCCATCGCGAGCGCCGCAGCGGCTGCGAGCAGGTGGCTGAACTTCATAGTCGAAGTCTGCTCTCCGCCGACCACCTGGGGGCCTGCTGAATGACAAGGTGTGCATACGCCGTGCGCCGCTCGTGCCTGTGGACCCGTGTTCGCCGCGAGCCGCCGTCGTCGAACGCGCCTTCTTCTCTGTATGCAAAACCACGCCGAACGTCATGACGCAATAGGCGCCGGTGCACAGCCCTGGGCTACACTGGACGGGCACCCGGATCGGGTGACTTCGCGCGCCCGCATTGCGCGGTCGGATCGGTGCCCCCGTGGCGACCGGCCGCTGCGAGCGCCAGGGCCAAGCGCAATCCCGCGATTGGCGTCAACCGATATGCGCGTTGCTTCGCGCTCAGAAAGGACGACCATGGCAGTCGTTACCATGCGCCAGCTGCTTGAAGCTGGCGTCCACTTCGGGCACCAGACCCGCAGGTGGAACCCCAAGATGAAGCGCTACATCCTCACCGAGCGCAATTCCATCTACATCATCGACCTTCAGAAGACCGTCGACGACATCGACCGCACGTACGATTTCGTCAAGCAGACGGTCGCTCACGGCGGGTCGATCCTCTTTGTCGGCACGAAGAAGCAGGCACAGGTCGCCGTTCGCGAACAGGCTGAGCGCGTCGGCATGCCGTATGTCAACGAGCGCTGGCTCGGCGGCATGCTCACCAACTTCTCCACCGTGGCCAAGCGCCTCCAGCGCCTGCGCGAGCTCGAGCAGATCGACTTCGACGACGTCGCCTCCTCCGGGCGCACGAAGAAGGAACTGCTCATGATGCGTCGCGAGAAGGAGAAGCTCGAGCGCACCCTGGGTGGCATTCGTGACATGTCCAAGGTCCCCTCGGCCGTCTGGATCGTCGACACCAAGAAGGAGCACCTGGCGGTCGCCGAGGCCAAGAAGCTGGGCATTCCGGTTGTGGCCATCCTCGACACGAATTGCGACCCCGATGAGGTCCAGTACCCGATCCCCGGAAATGACGACGCCATCGGCTCCGTCGGCTTGCTCACGCGCGTCGTCGCCGACGCTGTCGCCGAGGGCCTTCTGTCGCGCGGTTCGGGCGTGGCCGGCGGTGATGCCGAGGAGCCCATGCCCGAGTGGGAGCGTGAGGTCCTGGCCGCCAGCACCGACGCCACTGCCGGCTCTGGCGAGCCCTCCGCCACGGCGGGCAAGCCCGAAGGGAGCGACCAGGCGGAGGCGGGCGCCGCCGAAGAGCCCGCGGCGCAAGAGAAGGACGCTGCTGGTGCCGAAGCCGAGGCTTCGGAGAACGAGGCCGACAAGGCCTGAGGATAGGAAGAGGAATGGCAAACTTCACTGCTGCCGATATCAAGGCGCTGCGCGAAAAGACCGGCGCCGGCATGATGGACGTCAAGAAGGCCCTTGATGAGGCCGACGGCGATGCCGTCAAGGCCGAGGAGATCATTCGCGTCAAGGGCCTGAAGGCCGCCGCCAAGCGCGGGGATCGCACCGCCGCCAACGGTCTGGTGGCTTCCTCCGTCAGCGACGTCGACGGGGGCAAGCGGGGCATTCTCGTCGAGATCAACGCTGAAACCGATTTCGTTGCCAAGAATGAAAAGTTCATCGCCATGGCGGACGAGATCATTGAGGCCGCCGTCGCCTCGGGCGCGACCGACGTCGAGTCCGTGCTCGCCTCCCCGCTGGGTGAGGGAACCGTCAAGGACCGTGTCGAGGGCCTCGTCGCCATCATCGGCGAGAAGATGGAGGTCTCGCACGTGGCAGTCGTCGAGGGCGAGCACGTCGAGGCGTACATGCACCGCACGAATCCCGACCTGCCCCCGCAGGTTGGCGTGCTCGTGGCAAGCGATGCCGCGGGTGCCTCCGTTGCCCACGACGTGGCCGTCCACATTGCCGCCCTCGACCCGACGTACCTCGACCGCGAGTCGGTTCCGCAGGATGTCATCGACTCGGAGAAGCGGATCGCCACCGAGGCGACCATCGCCGAGGGAAAGCCCGAGAAGGCCGTCCCGAAGATCGTCGAGGGGCGCATGAACGGCTTCTACAAGTCGGTGGTCCTGCTCGATCAGGGCTTCGCCCGCGACCCCAAGGTCTCTGTGGGCAAGGTCGTCGCCGACGCCGGCGGCAAGATCACCGGCTTCGCCCGGATTCGGGTTGGCGCCTCCGAGTGAAACTGCTCTGAGTTCGCCCGGCGCCGTGCGTGCCTAGGTTAACCTGGCGGTCAGGTTAGCCAGGTCCAGCCGCGGGTTTGCCCGGCGTACGAAGCTCGCAGCGACAGCCATAGCTCAATAGCGCGAACCGTCACAAGCGCGGAACGTGCCGGCAGGGAAGGGCCCCGTACCGAGAAGGTGCAGGGCCCTTCCCGCGCAGGTCTTCCTTTTCACGAGGCTTCCCGCCGAGACATGTACAAGCGGGGCCTTTCACGTGCAGGTCTTCCACTCACGCACCTTCGCCCTTCCCGCCGGTGGTGCTCAGGGTGGCCAGGACGAGTCTGGGCAGGCAAAGGCGCGGACTGGGCAGGCCAAGGTGCGGACTGCCCGCCACTTCCAAAGGGAAGGCTTCAGTCGGGTGACGCGATCGACCCGTGGTGCGCGGCCATCTGGGTCAAGCTAGACCGGCTAGTTCTTGAAGCCGTGGACCGGTGCTGGAATGATCCCGCCGCGGGAGACGAAGTGCGCGCTCGAATAGGGGCTCACGGCCATGACAGGCGCCCTGCCCAAGAGGCCGCCGAACTCGACAACGTCGCCCTCCTTCGTGCCCGGCGCGGGTATGACGCGCACGGCGGTCGTCTTGTGGTTCATGACGCCGATGGCGGCCTCGTCCGCGATCATCCCTGCGATCGTCGTGGCCGGGGTGTCTCCCGGGATGGCGACCATGTCCAGGCCGACCGAGCAGATGGCGGTCATTGCCTCGAGCTTGGACAGCGATATTGCCCCGAGCGCGGCGGCCTCCATCATTCCCTCGTCCTCGGAGACGGGAATGAACGATCCGGACAGGCCGCCCACGCGAGAGCAGGCCATGAGACCGCCCTTCTTGACCGCGTCGTTGAGCAGGGCGAGCGCCGCCGTGGTTCCGTGGGCGCCCACGCGTTCCAGTCCCATGGCCTCCAGGGCTCGGGCTACCGAATCGCCGACCTCCGATGTCGGGGCGAGCGAGAGATCGACGATCCCGAAGCGCACGCCCAGCCGCTCGGCCGCCATCGACCCCACCAGTTCCCCCATGCGCGTGACCTTGAACGCAGCCTTCTTCACCGTCTGAGCGAGACTTTCGAAGGACTCGCCGGAGGCCGAGTCGATGGCCCGCTTGATGACACCGGGGCCTGACACCCCGACGGAGACCACGCAATCGGGCATCTCGACGCCGTGGAAAGCTCCGGCCATGAACGGGTTGTCGCCCACGGAATTAGCGAAGACGACGAGCTTGGCCGCACCCAGGCCACTGGGCGTGGAATGGGCCGTTTCGCGCACGATCTCGCCCATGGAGGCAACTGCGTCCATGTTGATGCCGGCGCGCGACGAGCCAATGTTGACCGAGGAGCAGACGATGTCGGTCTCCGCCAGCGCGGTGGGGATGGACTGAAGCAGCGCCCGGTCGCCTTCGGTGGTTCCCTTGTCGACGAGGGCGGAAAAGCCACCGATGAAGTCGACGCCCACCTCCTTGCCTGCTGCGTCGAGCATGTGCGCCCACGCGGTCAGGTCGTCTTCCCGGCAGGCTGCGGCGACGAGCGCGATCGGCGTGACGGAGATTCGCTTGTTGATGATGGGGATACCTAGCTCCGCCTCGATCTCCTCGCATACTGAAACGAGGTGCGCGGCGCGAGAGACGATACGGGCGTGGGCGCGCTCGCGAGCCCTCGCGCCGTCGCTGTCCGCGCAGTCGAGCAGGGAAATCCCCATGGTCACGGTTCGGATGTCGAGCCGGTCCTCCCGGATCATGTGAATGGTCTCAAGGATGTTCTGGGCTGTGTCCATCATGGGAAGGCGCTTTCTACTCGTATGTGCTCGGCACTCGTATGTGAACGGTGGGTCGTTCGGGCGACGGCGGTGCGGATGGCAGGCGGGTGCTCTGGCGATTGATGCTCCGGTGGGTGGCTCCGGCGTCGTCGCTTCTGTGACGACGGCGGGCCCAGCGACTCGAAACGGGCGGACCTGGGTGCGACCGGGAGTCCGCGCGGCTCTTAGGTAGGCCACCCAGTCGAATGGGAACCATGGGGTCAGCCACGCTCGTGCGCCGACGGGGCGCTGGCCCGGTGGTCGGAGCGCTGGTAGTCCCACCCACCGTCGAATGGAGCCCGGCGGCTTCCGCGCTCGGGGCACCCGCGGTTTGACAGGCAACGCGCCATCGAGCAGAAATCGCCGGGACGAGGCTAAACCGGGTCAGAGACGGTGCATGGCCTCGAAGATTGCCTCGGACTGAATGCGAATGTCCAGGCCTTGACTGTGTCCGACATCGCTCATCACGTCTTGGAGTTCGGCGATTGGCAGGTGAGCCTCGTCGAAGTCGATCTGGACGATCATGGTGAAATAGTCGTCCATGAGCGTTTGAGAAACGTTGGTGATGTTGACATCTCGCGCTGCCAGTGCTGTGGCGACGGCGGCGATGATCCCCGTGTGGTCGATGCCCGTGACGGTCATGATTGCTCGCATGCTTCCATTTTTGCACGGCTTCGGGCCTGGGCATGTATTCGGGCAAGGGCATCGGACTTATCTTGCTGACGGTCGGTGTCAGCGCCGGCAGCGGGCGCGATGGTGCCCGCTGCCGGCGGCGCAGGAAAACGCGGGTCGCCGGGACGGTGGGGCATATGCGGTGCGCGGTGGCCCGTCCCGAGGCTAAGACGGCGGGTGGGAGGGGTGACGGCTCGCCGGGCCGCCCCGACGACGGCCTCACACTGTGGCGCCCGGCGAGTCTTCTGCCGATGGATTGGCCCGGCGACCGGCCTCACACCTCCACACCGGCGTCCGCGTGACCGATTGCAGTAGTTCCTCCAGTCCTGGCACGGGTGCCTTGTAGCGGCGGCCCTTACAGCAGGTTCGAGATGGCCTCGTCGACGTCGACATTGCCGTCGGTCAGCTCGACGATGGCCCGCCCGAACTCCGGACGGTGGAGCACCGCCGCTATGAAGGCGGCGACATTGTCACGCCTAACATCGCCGTACTCAATAGCGGCCCCGGCCGTGACCCGTCCGTCGCCCGGCTCGTCCCTGAGTGTGCCTGGCCTGACGATCACCCAGTCGAGACCGGTGCCCACGAGGAAGACGTCGGCGGTCTTCTTGACGCGCATGTAGTGTTCGAAACGCGGGTTTGGCTCGACGCCGCGGCCCGCGTCCGGAAAAACGGACACGAGGACGAATCGGTCGATCCCCGCCAGCTCGGCCGCACGGGCTGCCTTTTCGAGCCCTTGCCCGTCGATGGCGGTCGTCTTGTCGAGACCGGTGCCATGCGCCCCAGCGGAGAAGACGACGGCGTCGTGTCCGGCCATTTGTGCGGCTAGATCCTCAACAGAGGCCGAGATGAGGTCGCCCTCGACCGGGGTCGCGCCACTCGAAGCGACGGTTTCGCGCTGGTCGGGATTGCGGAACATCCCCGTGACCTCGTCGCCGCGTTCGACGAGCAACGGCGCCAGGCGCCGGCCGATTCCTCCCGCGGCTCCGACTTGAAAGACTTTCATTCTTCTTCCTTCTCTTAAACTTTTGGCGCTTCGCGTACGCGAAGCAGGCCTCGGTCCCGGTGCGAGGGCCTATCGCATCGACCTGGCCGTACCGGTCCGTACCGAGCCGACCATCTTACCCGGGAGTACGGGAAGGGCCTGGGCGTCCGGTAACGGAAAGACCCGCAGCAGCCGGGCACGGAACTCAGGCGCCCTTCGGTCGCTCGCCGGAGCCGGAAAGGCTTGTCCAACATGTTCCCAGGTTTCCTCGCCACGGCCAACGGAGGTTCGCTTTCAGGCGAGACGGTGGCGCGCGTCGGGGCTGCGGCCCCGAGGGAGTTGGCAGCCGAGCCTGCGTAACGACGGCGGCAAAATACCAGGTATGGGGGAGATAGCGGCGGTAGACGATATCGCCGTCGTCGGCCCGTCCGAGCACGGGGGAGTGACACCTCATCGTCGGCGCCCGTCCAAAACGCGTCGTCGGCCCGTCCGAGCACGGGGACGGCCTCGTCAGCGGCTGCCGTGCAGGCGAGCCCGTCGGCCTGTCCGAGCACGGGGGAGCGACATGGTGCGTATTGCGGTCTGTGCAGCGTCGGCTTTCCGATCTCGTTGTTTCGCCCATTGGCGTTTGCCCACTGTGGCAGCGTGCCAGCCCTGCCCCGTGGACCGCCGTTCGCGTTGTGTAGCCTGTCGTGCCCGCGGCGCCTACCGTTTCATGCCTCCGTCCCTCTGCGCGGTCCACCGTTCCCGCCTCGTCGACTCTTCGTACTTGCCTTGGCGCCTCGTTAGTGTCTCGTGCCCACCGTGTCGGGCCACCGTTCCCGCCGTGTCAATCGCTGTGGTTCAGGCGCAGGGCGCGATAGCGGTTGAGCGCGGCGCCTATGTCGACACGGCGGGGCCTCACCAGGAAGGCAGGAAGATCGCGGGCGCCGAACCGCCTGAGGGCATCGAGGCCTTGGTCGGCGATGAGGTCGTCCACTTCGTCGAGAAGAGCGGGCAGACTCGTGTTGCCATCGGCAAGGTACTCGAGGACCCCGCGCAGGGCCCAGGCGATAGCCTCGGTCTGTCCGGGATCGGCAATCTGTTCAACGTCAAAAAGGTCGACCGTCTGCTTGTCCAGGCTCAGCTGGCTCAGGCCATGCGCCCGGGTCTTGGGTCGGTCCGTCTTTCGGGTGGACTTCACAGGCATGCGCGGCGGCAGGCTGGCCGGCCAGTCCATCTCCGTGTGCTCGCGCGGCTGGCTAGCAACGACGCCGCGAGCCTGCTCGGTCACATCGCGGCATCGGTAGTTGTCCAGCATGAGCACGCGGTCGGCTATGTCGAGGTAGTCGCCAGAACCGCCCATGACCATGACGGTCGAGACCCCGGCCTCGCGTGAGAGAGCCCCAATCCGGTCGACGAGCGGCGTGATCGGCTCCTTTGGGTTTTCAACGAGGGACCGCATACGTGCGTCTCTGATGAGCAGGTTGGTCGCTGACGTGTCCTCGTCGACAAGCAAGAACCGGGAGCCGAGTTCGACTGCCTCCATGATCGCCGCGGCCTGCGAGGTGGAACCCGAAGCGTTTTCGGTTGAGAAATGGGTGGTGTCGGCTCCTCCGGGGAGGTGGGTGATGAAGGGAGAGACATCGACTCCCGTCACGGCGCGTCCATCGGCGGCCCGAACCTTCATCGCGTCGGGCAGGCTGACGACGAGTTCGCGGCCGTCGCCGGGGATATGGGGGTGAACGCCGCGCTGAAGCGCGCTCAGGAGAGTGGACTTTCCGTGGTAGCCGCCGCCGACGATGACGGTGACTCCCGGCTGTAGTGCCATGCCGCGCACAGCCCCGGCGTGGGGAAGGACGACCTCGCGTTCCAGTTCTTTTGGTGAGACGAAGGGAACGGCATCGACCATTGGATGTTGCGATATGCCCGAGCGTCGCGCGAGGACCGCGTCGTTGGCGACGAAGGAGATCCAGCCGTTGACCAGTAGAGCTTCCTGGAGGGCGAGATAGTCCTCGTAAGTGTCGATGTGTGCCCTAAGCGAAGGCGAGCCGTGAGAGTCGGCGGCGATGGCGAAGGCCTTCGTCAGGCAGTTGGGGACATCCCAATCAAAGAGCTTGGCCGCACTGCGGCCGAGTATGCTCCGGCCTCGTGCGGGCATGTGAACCTGGAAGCGCAGTTCGATGCGGTCCGGGCGCACCGTGCACGCGGACCGCTCGAGGATCTCCTGGCCGGGCCGGGCGATCTGGACGGCCGAGGCGGCGGTGGAGCGAATAGTCTCGTGGAAGGCGCGAACCAGGAAGTCCGACGACGCCAGTTGGCGCTCCGGCGTCGAGACGAGGGAGGGGGAAAGACCGATTTTGTCCGGCGTCGTGATGACCCTGAGCGCCGACGGGGGAGCGTACGGGTCGGCCTGAATGCGATCAATGCGTAACGTGAAGTCGCCGTACTCCCACGTTCCGACCACGGATTTGTACGAACCGTAGGGACGGCCATCGAGGCGTTCCAGAGCATCAATGAGATCTTCGAAATCGCCCGAGCGCTGCGCTGGTGCGTGCGCGCCGGCTCTCCCAGGACGCCTCTCGCGTTCGTGTCTCAGACGGCGGGAGTCGGAAGCGGATCGATGTGACGAAGGGCGGTCGACATTCGGCCTATTCATGTCTTCACCCTAGCCGACGTCGCACGAGGTCGAACGTTGCGCGGCTGTTGGCGAACGGTGGGGTACAGGCAGGCGGCGGAGTCGGTGCCGGCGGCCGACGGCGCATGACGGGTGGCGCCCTTGCCCTCCTCGACGAGAGCCAGGGCCGCCGTCGACGAGGTTCGTGCCCACGTGGTGGACGTCAGGCGAGACGTGAAATAACCGACTATCGCGATCTTGCTACGTTGCAGTTGCTGGCATATCTGCCTCGCGTCCAGATCGAGGGGTCTGCATACCCACCCAACCCACTGGCACCGATTGTTATCAAATAGTAATCTGGCCGGGACCGAACCGAAACTGTCATTCGATAGTCCGGGAGGGGTGACCAGAGGTTTGTCAGAACAAAATGCCACGAACTCGCAACGGTCGACGACCGGTGACTCTTGGCCGATAACCCAGGATCCGCAGCCCGCGAGCGACGCGGACTGGGCAGGGCAAGCCGACCTCGCGGACACGCGGCCCAGGAACTGGATAAACAGCACAAAGGCCCACAACTCGACGGGAATCCGGGATGCTCAGCCTGCGCCGGGGCACTACATCGGGAGCGCGCCGGGGCACTACGTGGGCGGAAGTTCTCTCATATCTGGATCGATGTGGGCCCCGACGCCGGACGACCCGGAAGACATGGGTGCTGGCGTCGCGCGCAACGACGAAACTCCCGATTTCCTTCGAGTTTCAGCCGAGTCCGAGGACGCGCCGTCCGAGCGCGCCGTCGATGGTTCGGATCCCGAAAGCGATGACGCGCAGTACGGGCAGGAAAGTCCTAGTGGGCCCGCTGGAGAGGGACGTGGGCCCGCCGGAGAGGAAATGGAAAGGCCCGTCAGCGAGAATAGCGACGAAGGCCTTCCGGACGACACGGCTGACTTCGATGCCGTGCACGACGACCTTGGCAGGGGCGACGCGGATCGTCAGCTCGGCAGTCAGTATGACGGCCATTTCGACCCATTTTCCGCGCTCGGTGGTGATGAACCAATGCCGGAATACGGTGAGCGCAACGCCGCGGTCCCGCAGGTCGAAGGATACTCGCAGACAGGAGGCGTTGCGCAGGAGGGCGGAATGCCTTCGGCCATGCCCGCGCGCAGGTCGCTCTACGAAACATTGGGATCGGTCACGGAAGCCCCGCAATCCGGCGCCCGGGGTGCACCAAGAGCGCAGAACGCCGTATACGAGCAGGGTAACGTTCCACAGAGCCAAGGTTCGGCTTACAGTCAGGCAGGGGCCTACGGTCAGGCGGGGGCCTACGAGCATCCTCGCGTTCAGTCGGCTCCACCGACCCAGCCTCTAGCGGTGACAGTGCCTGGTCAAATGATGCCGCCTGCTCAGATGACAGCGCCCGGTCAGGTGGCGCCGTCGCAGCCATCGACGTCGGCGCAGCCTCCGGTCCTCGCGACCCAGCCGACGGAAGTTCTGGGCGCCGTCGTACCGGACGCGCGGAACGAGAGTCTTGCACGGCAAACGGGCTCGGTGCCCGTAAGGTACGAATTGCCTGCCGGCGAGAAGCAGGATTTTCCGACGCGCAATCTTCCTGTCCAGGATCGCCTTCAGGCCATAGGGCAATCCCAGTTGTCAGACGACGCGCCGATCTTCCGCCAGGTGCGCGGAGCCGTCTCACCTTCGCCCGCACAGGCGGCAGCGACACACGCGTCGACGGCCGTCGTCCCCCTCGTCCAGGCGTCGGGTCCGACACCTCCCGCGACTTCCGCCACCACCCGCTCGTCGGGCCCGATGCCAGCGCGGATCGACCCGGCCGATGCGGCACGGGCGACGCTGCGTGATGCCGCCAGGACAATGGCTAATGGCACACACGCTGCCGCGGATAGCCTGGGAGCGCCGGCCGAACCGCTGCGCGACACGTGGAGCGACCAGACGGACTGGTGGCTGGACATGAGTCTCTACGACCCTCTGCGTCGGCTTCGGTCGCAGGCGGCGCGGATCGCCATGTGGATCGGTATCCTCGTTGTTCCCGTGGTCTTCTACCTTTTCATCCTCGCCTCGGGCGAGAGGTTCTCCACGCGCATGTGGTCGTATGTCAACGCGCTGTCGATGAGCTCAGGGGAGTACTTCGGCTTCGTTGGCATTCTCTTCACGGTTCTCGCGATCCTCGTCGGCTTCCAGTTGGCCTCGCAGGTGTCGTCGTCGGGCGCACCGGGGCCGGAGGAGGACTCGCCGAGTGCAGTGCTACAGAAGGTTCGTCAGCGGGTACGTGGCTCGTTCAACGTCGATGATGAGAGGGTCGACAAGAACTCCCGGGCGGACAATCGGATAGGAAAGGCCTTCAGGTATCGCGACGGTCACCGGCAGGCGGAGGCCAGAAGCGAACTCGTCGAGAACCTGGCGCGTGCGGGTGTCTTTGCCGTGATCGTCCTGTCGCTTCCCCTCGTTGTGTCGACGCTCCACGAGATGCGCTGGGGTTTTGCCCTTGGAATCTTGCTGTGCGTGACGTTGGGCTTCGCTCTGCTGACGGTCTCCATCACCGTCAGTGACTCCGCCCCGCGCGAGTCCTGGCAGGCCGACAGGATGCTCAATTCCGCGACGCTCGTGGCCAGGGCCATTGACGCCCGGCGGGGCGAGGGCGGTGCGCGGGAAGGTGGAAGCTCCGGTGGTCTTCCCCTCCTTCCGGTTCGGACCGCCTCGCTCGGCGGCGGGCAACGGGCGGCGAGCGCGAGAAAGCCGGCCTCTACGGCCGCAAATGCGGCCGCCTCGCGGAACGGGGAAGCCATGGCTGCAGGCACCGCGCCAGCGACGGCGAACCAGGTCGTATCAGGAGACGCTGCCGCCCCGGCGAGCCAGGCAAGCCCGACTGCGCGAAACGCAGCCGCCCCGGGCGCCGCGCCAGCGCATCCGGGCGGCGGCGCGGCTGACAGCGGGCAGGCCGGGGGCGGGCAGAGCCTCGCGCCGCAGGCGAAATCCCGGCCGACGGCGAACGGCCCCGTGGCCTTCGTTACGGCCTGGGAACGTCGTATCGCCGCGGCGCTGGCCGTCGCGCTGACCCTCGTCGCCTGCATCTGCATCAACCTTTCCTCGAGCGAGCGGGAGGCGTCCGGCGCGAACTTCCTTCTGGATGTCGCCTTCTTTTCGACGGCCTTCGCGTCGATGTCCCTGAGCCTGCGCGAGGCGATGAAACTGCTGGCGGCGCGCAGGGTCAATGCGGCGTCCAATACGCAGAACTCGCTCAGCCAGCGGTTCCGTTTTTGCCTGGCACTGTTTTGCGCGGGTTTCGTCCTGGCGCTGGTTCTCACGGCTGCCACGACCGTATTCGGCGTCAGCGACGCCGCGTGGGCCGTGGTTACGGCCGTGTTCCTTCTGGCCGTGGCGCTCGCGTGCTGCCTCGTCGCCGCCGGGTGCCTGCGGTCGGATGGTCAGGGGAAGTTGAGAGTCGGCGTGCGGGCTATGACCGAGGAACTTCTTTCCGAGCGCCTGCTTCGAGCCGTCGTCGTCATTACGAGCGAAATCGACAGCGGGGAACACAGTGGCGAACAGCCCGCCAGTCCCGTGAGCTTGGTGGGCGATTCGGACTCGGATGCCTCGCCGCGCCAGGAGCGGCAGGACAGACAGCGTCGCGAGACCCGAGTCGGTCGGCGCTCGACCGGCGGAGCCCACACCGCTGACTCGCGGCATATCACCGTGCCTGACTCGTCAGCTCTGGGCGCCTAAAGGCTTGGGGCCGGGTGCGGTTTGGGCCGCACGGAGGCGTCCTCGCTGCTACTCTTGTGGCGCGAGCAGACCGAAGCGGACAGGGCTCATTGCCTGGAAAGGACGACATCGACGTGACGCAGCATGCTACGGAGAACGAAGCTCAGGACAAATCCAGACGAGTGCTCCTTAAGCTCTCCGGCGAGATGTTCGGTGGGGGTGCGGTAGGACTGGACGCTAACGTCCTGACGCGCGTTGCCGGGGAGATCGCCGAGTCCGTCGCCGAGGGCGTCCAGGTCGCCATTGTCGTGGGCGGCGGCAACTTCTTCCGCGGCGCCGAACTCCAGCAGCGGGGCATGGACCGGGCACGGGCCGACTACATGGGCATGCTCGGCACGGTTATGAACGCCATCGCGCTCCAGGATTTCATCGAACAAGCGGGAACTGCCTGCCGCGTCCAGACGGCCATTCAAATGACCCAGGTCGCCGAGCCCTACGTTCCGTTGCGTGCCATCCGCCACCTCCAGAAGGGGCGGGTGGTCATTTTTGGTGCTGGGGCGGGAATGCCGTACTTTTCGACGGATACCGTCGCGGCCCAGCGAGCCTTGGAGTTGCACTGCGACGAGATCCTCGTGGGTAAGAACGGCGTGGACGGCGTGTACACGGCCGACCCCAAGACGAGCCCCGACGCCGTCAAGCTCGACTTCGTCACCTATCATGAGGCCATCGCCAAAGGGCTGCGGGTCGTCGACGCCGCGGCTTTTGCCCTGTGCCAGGACAACGAGTTGGCCATGAGGGTCTTCGGCATGGGAACGCCGACCAACGTAACGCGCGCACTGAGGGGCGAGAAGATCGGTACGCTGGTCTCAGCAGGTAGACAAACGAACTGAAGGACGGAAATGATCGACGAGACACTCCTCGAAGCCGAGGAAAAGATGGAAAAGGCCGTCGAGGTCGCCCGGGGCGAATTCGGCAATATTCGTTCCGGTAGGGCCAGCGCGGCCATGTTCAACGCCATCGCGGTCGACTACTACGGTGCGCCGACACCGCTGCAGCAGCTGGCGACCATTGCGATCCCCGAGGCTCGCACGGTCCTCATCACGCCGTTCGACCGCTCGGCCATGTCGTCGATCGACCGGGCTCTGCGCGAGTCGGACCTTGGCGTCAATCCGACCGATGACGGCCAGGTTCTGCGCGTCGTCCTGCCCGCGCTCACGGAGGAACGCCGCAGGGACTACGTCAAGCTCGCCAGGTCCAAGGCCGAGGAATCCCGCGTGTCCGTGCGTGGCGTGCGCCGCAAGGCCAAGGAGAGCCTCGACCGGATCAAGAAGGACGGGCAGGCCGGCGAGGACGACGTCAAGCGCGCGGAAGAGCAGCTGGAGAAGCTTTCCAAGGGCTACGTCGATCAGATCGACAGGCTGCTCGAAGCTAAGGAAAAGGAACTCCTGGAAGTCTGATGACCGCCCACCCGCTCGCCAGACTCGCCCCCCACCCGCCGAAGCCGCCTGCCCCTTCGGCTTCCAAGGCCGGGCGCAATCTCAAGGCCGCGCTGCCGGTGGCGATCGGTCTGCTCGGACTCGTCGCATTCTCCGTGGCGTGGCGCATCGAGGTCTTCGTTGTGCTCGTGGCCTGCGCCCTGTGCCTGGGACTGTGGGAGATTGCCGGCGCGTTCCTCAACCGGGGCGTGCGCATATCGCTCGTTCCACTGTGCGCCGGGGTGATCGCCATGGTGTGGGCGACGTGGGTCGGCGGCCTGGCGGCGGGCTTCACCGCCTTCGTCGTGGCAGCCATCGTCTCGTGTGCGTGGCGGTGCTTGCGACCCGGGGGCTCCTGGGCCTCGCACGCCACCGCGGGGGTGTTCGCCCTGGCGTGGATCGGGCTGGTGGGATGCTTTGCGGTGGCTCTGGCGGCCATGGATCGCGCTGCGTGGATGGTGGCGCTGCTCATCCTCATGCCCGCCGCGTCGGACACGGGGGGCTGGGCTTTCGGGGTGCTGTGGGGCAAGCATCCCATGAGTCCGTCGATTTCACCGAAGAAATCGTGGGAGGGCCTTGCCGGGTCCTTTGTGCTGGCCACCGTCGTGGCTCTGCTCCTCGTTTCGCTCGTACTCTCACGCCCCTGGTACGCCGCGCTCATTGTGAGTGCGGCCGCGGTGCTGTGCGCCACCGTCGGTGACCTATCCGAGTCACTGCTCAAGCGCGACCTGGGCGTCAAGGACATGGGCTCCATTTTCCCCGGACACGGGGGGATGCTCGATCGCATCGACTCGATCCTCATGTGGGCACCGGTGTGCTACGTCATCATGTCCCTTCCGGTGACGGGCGGTGCATCATGACGGGGCGCCAGGTGATGCCCGCCGTCGAATCGGGCCCGCGGCCACTGCTGAGCTTTGCCGAGGCACGCAAGGGCAAACCGCCCGTGCACCTGGCCGACCTCGACGTCGCCGGGCGCAAGGAACGGGCCGTGCAGAAGGGCATGCAGGCTTTTCGGGCCGACCAGCTTTCGCGCCACTATTTTGACAGGCACACGGTTGACCCGCACGATATGAGCGACCTGCCGTCCGCGAGCCGCTCCGAGATAACGGCAGAATTCCTCCCCCCGTTGCTGACGCCCGTGCGTGACATGCGTGCCGACGGGGGACGGACCATCAAGTCCCTCTTCAAGCTCTTCGACGGCGCCATGGTGGAGAGCGTGCTCATGCGCTACCCGTCGAGGACGACGCTGTGCATATCCTCGCAGGCCGGCTGCGGCATGGCCTGCCCGTTCTGCGCCACGGGCCAGGCTGGCTTGACCCGCAATCTTTCCACCGCCGAGATCGTCGAGCAGGTGCGCCTGGGAATGGTCGCCGCCGCCTCCGGGCAGCTGGAGGGCGGACCGTCCACGCTGACCAATGTCGTCTTCATGGGCATGGGCGAGCCTCTGGCCAACTGGAAGCGGGTCATCGCCGCCGTGCGCCGCATCGTCGAACCCCCGCCCGCGGGCTTCGGTATCTCGGCGCGCAACGTCACGGTTTCGACGGTGGGCATGGTGCCCCTCATCGACCGGCTCGCCGACGAGGGGATTCCCGTCACGCTCGCCGTGTCGCTGCATGCTCCGGACGACGAACTGCGCGACCCCCTCATTCCCATCAACTCGCGTTTCAAGGTGGCCCGGCTGCTGGACGCGGCGAGGAACTACTTCGATAGGACCGGGCGCAGAGTTTCCATCGAATACGCGCTCATCAAGGACATGAACGACCACCCCTGGCGGGCCCGGCTCCTGGCCGAGGAGCTCAACGCGCGCGGCCGCGGGTGGGTCCACGTCAACCCGATCCCGCTCAACCCCACGCCGGGCTCGATCTGGACGGCGAGCACGCCCCAGGCGCAGAGCATTTTCGTCCAGACGCTCGTGGACGCGGGCATTCCCACGACGATTCGCGACACCCGCGGCTCCGAGATCGACGGCGCCTGCGGGCAGCTCGCCGCCGAGGTCGCCGCGTCGTCGTCTCGCGCGGCCAAGGCCGCCGCGGCGGCCGAAAGGGTCGCCTCGGCCAAGGCGGCCGCGCCACACGCTCCAGTCACCGTCTCATCCGCGACTGCCGAGGAGTTATCGCCATGACAAGCAGAGGTTTCAGGACCGTTGGCTTCTTCGACAAGGGATACGCGATCGACGAGGTCGACGAATTCTTGCGCAGAGCCAAAGCCGCCTACAACGGCCCCCTGACCCCCAGGTTCGACGAGAACACCGTCCGCAACGCCGCCTTCCACCGCCAGCGCCGTGGCTACGTCCCGGCCGACGTCGACGAGGCCCTCGACAGGCTCGAAGCGGCGTTCATCCAGAAGAGGCGATCGCTCGTCGTCGCCGACAAGGGGGAGAACGCCTGGCTGAACACGACCTACGAGGACGCCAAGAGCCTCTACCCGCGCCTGCTTCGACCACCGGGGCAGCGCTTTCGCCGCGCGGAGGGATGGGGCTACTCCAAGAGCGACGTCGATGCCCTCATCGACCGCCTCTCCGAATACTTCGACGGCAAGATCGAAATGACCGCGCGCGACGTGCGCGATGCGGTCTTCGGGCCCGCCAAGGACTACGCCGCCTATGACGAGGCCGTCGTGGACGTCTACCTCGAGCGCGCCACGAGTGTGCTCCTTTCGGTCGAGTGATGCGCACCGTCACCATCCTCGGCTCCACAGGTTCCATAGGCACGCAAGCGCTTGACGTCATCGAGCGCAATCCGCAGGCCCTGGCCGTTCGTGCCCTTGGCGCTGGTGGCGCGAAGGTCGAACTTCTGGCGCGCCAGGCAGCGAAGTTCGCCCCCGAGGTCGTGGCCGTGGCGGACGCTCGCGCCGTCGACGCGCTCGGCCAGGCGCTGCGGCGCGAGTGCGACGGCCGCCCTCCCGAGATCCTCGCGGGCCTGCGTGCCATGGCGGAGATCGCCGCACTTGCCGGAACCGACGTCGTCCTCAACGGCATCACGGGATCCATCGGCCTTGAGCCGACCCTTGCTGCCCTCGGCAGCGGGGCGAGCCTGGCCCTTGCGAATAAGGAGTCGCTCGTGGCGGGCGGCTCGCTCGTGGCCGCCGCCCTGCGCCGCCCCGGGCAGATCGTTCCGGTCGACTCCGAGCATTCGGCCATCGCCCAGGCGCTTGCCTCGGGCCGTCATCGCAGGGGCATGACGAGTCCCGTCGTCGACGGGACCAGCCAGGTGCGCAGGATCATCCTGACGGCCTCGGGAGGACCCTTCAGGGGCAGGTCCCGGGAAGAGCTGGCCGACGTCACGCCACGCGACGCGCTCGCCCACCCGACGTGGGACATGGGGCCCGTGGTCACCGTCAACTCGTCGACCCTCATGAACAAGGCGCTCGAACTCATCGAAGCCGCATACCTCTTCGACGTCGAGCCTGACGCCATCGTGCCCGTGGTCCACCCGCAGTCGGTCGTCCACTCGATGGTCGAGTTCGACGACGGCTCGACGATCGCCCAGGCCTCGCCACCGGACATGCGCCTGCCCATCGCGCTGGGGCTGAGCTGGCCGGAGCGCATGAGCGACGTCGCCCGACCGTGCGCCTGGGATGCCCCGGTGGCGTGGACCTTCGAGCCCCTCGACAGCCAGACATTTCCCGCCGTCGACCTGGCGCGCAGCGCCGTGGCCGCATCGCCGCTCCACCCCGCCGTGCTCAACGCCGCCAACGAGGAGTGCGTGCGCGCGTTCCTCGACGGCGGCCTCGGCTATCTCGGCATAGTCGAGACCGTTGAGGCTGTCCTGGGCGAATTCTCCGCCCCCGGCGAGGAGGGGCTCGACGCCGTCGCGGAGGCCGAACGGTGGGCTCGAGCCCGCGCGAATGAACTGATGGGAGTTTGATGTACGCCATTGGGATACTTTTCCTCGTCGCGGGGTTGCTGATTTCGGTCGGCATCCACGAATTGGGGCACCTCATTCCCGCGAAGAGATATGGCGTGAAGGTCTCCCAGTACTTCATAGGATTCGGCCCCACGCTGTGGTCGAAGAAGGTCCGCGGCACGGAGTACGGCATCAAACTCCTGCCGCTGGGTGGCTTCGTGCGCATCGCCGGGATGCTGCCGCCGGGCAAGCCCGGCCGCAAGACCGTCAACCGGCGAGGCAAACTCACGCTCGCCGAGGAGGTACGCCGCGACAGCCTTGCCGAGATCGGGCCTGGCGAGGACAGCCTGGCGTTCTGGCAGCTGAGCGCTCGCAAGAAGTTCGTCGTCATGTTCGGTGGACCGCTGACCAACCTGGTCCTTGCCGCCCTGTGCCTGACGGTGGTGCTCTGCGGAATCGGCGTTCCCAGGGCGACATCCCAGGTGGGAACCGTCATCGAGTGCGTCGATGAGAGCTCGCAGTGCGCCGAGAAGAGCCCGGCCGCCGCCGCGGGGCTGAGGCAGGGCGACGTCATCACCGCGTGGGGTGGCGAGAGTGTCGAGGACTGGGAGGACCTGGTCGGGGCCATCGGCGAGGGCGGCACGGGGGACGTGAGCGTGACCGTTCTGCGCGATGGCCAGGAGAAGCAGTTGACGGTCAGGCCGGTCGAGGTCGAGCGGACGGTCGAGGCGAGCGACGGAACGTCGCGCGTCGAGAGGCGGCCGTACGTCGGCATCCGACCGGAGCGCGTGCGCGAGCGGCAGTCACCGGTTGCTGTCGCCGACTTTTTGGGGCAACTCACCCATCGGACGGCCGACGCACTCGTGCGCCTGCCGGTAGGGCTGTGGGAAACGGCGAGGAGTCTGGTCACCCACGAGGACCGGTCGAACACGGGGGTCGTGGGGATCGTTGGCGTGGCGGACATGGCCGGTGAGATCACCTCGAGTGAGGCGGAGTCCTACGATTGGCTCTCGCGGCTGACGAACCTGCTGCTTCTGATCGGCTCGCTGAACATGACGCTCTTCCTGTTCAACCTCATCCCCCTTCTGCCGCTCGACGGCGGGCACCTGGCGGGCGCGACCTTCGAGGGCGTACGACGGTGGTACGCACGGCTGCGCGGCAGGCCTGACCCGGGGCCGGCGGACATGGCACGGCTCATGCCGCTGAGCTACGCGGTCGCCGTCGGCCTGGTGTTCATGGTGATCATCCTCGTGGCAGCCGACGTCATCAACCCCGTCGGCTTCATCGTGGGCTGACCCTGACCCTTCGCGGGTAGAGCCTGCCGGCGCCGGATGGGAAAACATACCCACCCGGACACGCGCGGAAATTGTTTGAATGAGACAATCGCGCGGGCCACACTCGACGGACGGGACCGACGGCGCGGGAGCCGCGCGGGCAGACCAACGGGGGGAGTCGAGGCACAAGTGAATCGATGGTCGACAATCGTCTACCGGATGCAGCCGATCATGATCGTGGGCATACCGGTCATGTTCTTCGTGCTGCCCAGGGGCTTTACGGCAACACTCATCGTGGCCGCCATGTACTTCGGCCTGCTCCTGCCCACCGTCGTGTCACTCGGCATCATCATGTGGACCAGCGCCGTGCGGGCACTCAAGCTCGGAGTCTCCCAGACCGGCCCCCTCACCACGTGGGCTCTGACCGCCTTCTACTTTTTCGCGATTGGCTTCGGTTGCTCCCTGGGGGATCCCGACGGCGGGCGCTCGGCCCTCAGTCGCATCGGAATTGCCAGTTCCGTCAGTTCTACAATCGCCCTGACCTGTATCGTCCTTGCCGGGGTGTGCCTTGCGTTCTCCTTCGTTGCCGCGACCGTCGAGCTGATTCGCGTCGATGACGTCGCGCAGACGCGGCAGGAGGAGGCGATAACGCTGCTCGGCTACACTCGTACCGTCGGGGCGGGGCAGGGATCCGATACGGCGGGCGGGGGCGCGCCCGCCCGTGTAGCCGCGGGCACATCCAGTTCGCCTCGCAAGGCCGGTGCCTGGTCGCGCTTCCTCTACCGCCGTGGCCTTGGAGTCATCTTCCTGCCCGTGCTTTTCCTGGTTCTGCCGGTCGTGGCAGGGAACAGGGAACTGGAAAGCCTGAGCCTGGGTGTCCTGGGTGTGGCGACGCCGATGTCCGCCGCGTTATTCCTGGCCATCGTGCCCGTCGACCTGCGCGCGAGAAGGACGGGCGTGGAGGCGCTCGGCCCGATCACGACATGGTTGTCGACCCTGTACTGCGCGCTCGTCATCGTTGCGGCCTGCACGGCCGACGGCGGCAGCCTGGGGCGCACGCCCTCGGTGGCCGGGCGCCTCGGACTTTCCGAGGGTGCCTCGTCGGCAGTCCACGCAGCCTCGTCGTGGCTTGCAATCGGCCTAGCGGTGGCGAGCATCGCCGCCGCGTGGTGGGAGTACTACGTCGTCCGTGGCCCCAAGCTGCCGATGATTTCGCTGTGGGAGCAATCGGACGTGTGGGACCGTTCGGATGCTGGCGCAGCGCGCGCGGCGGCAACCTGAGACGGGGCCATGGTCTGAGGCGTCCACGTTGGGCGTGGCGGCAATAGTGTCGCGGCCCCGAGGTGTGGCTTAGCGTCGTGGCGGCAACCTGATCTCGCTCCTCGATCGCATGGAGCAATCCCACAGCGCGCGGGTTCACCATCCCCGCCAGGAAGTGGAATACTTGCTTCGTGACTGTTTCGCTTGGAATGCCTGCTCTGCGTCCAGAACTCAACGTACTGGCACCCCGGAGGAGGACTCGTCAGATCATGGTCGGTGACAAGCCCGTGGGCGGCGACGCACCGATTTCGGTTCAGTCGATGACGACGACCAAGACTCACGATATTGGCGCCACGCTCCAGCAAATCGCCGAGCTCACGGCCGCCGGCTGCGATATCGTCAGGGTCGCGTGCCCCACGGACAAGGACGCTTCGGCCCTTGAGGTCATTGCAAAGCAATCCCGCATCCCCGTCATTGCGGACATCCACTTCCAACCCAAGTACGTGTTCAAGGCGATCGAGGCGGGGTGCGGCGCCGTTCGCGTCAACCCGGGCAACATACGCAAATTCGACGACCAGGTCGCCGACATCTGCAAGGCCGCGTCCGATCACGGCACGTCGCTGCGCATTGGAGTCAACGCGGGCTCCCTCGACCCCCGTCTGCTCAAGAAGTACGGCTCGGCCACGCCCGAGGCGCTCGTCGAATCGGCGGTGTGGGAGGCCTCGCTCTTCGAGGAATGCGACTTCCACGATTTCAAGATCTCGGTCAAGCATCACGACGTCGTCACCATGGTGCAGACCTACCGCATGCTCGCCGAAAAGGGCGACTGGCCCCTGCACCTGGGCGTGACGGAGGCCGGTCCCGCCTTCCAGGGAACCATCAAATCGGCCGCCGCCTTCGGGGCCCTGCTCGCCGAGGGCATCGGCGACACGATCCGGGTCTCGCTTTCTGCCCCGCCCGTCGAAGAGGTCAAGGTCGGAACCAAGCTCCTGGAGTTCATGGGGCTTCGCCCGCGCAAGCTTGAAATCGTCTCGTGTCCCTCATGCGGCCGCGCCCAGGTTGACGTGTGGACCCTTGCGGAAAGCGTCGAAGAAGGGCTCAAGGAGGTCAAGGCGCCCCTGCGCGTGGCTGTCATGGGATGCGTCGTCAACGGCCCGGGCGAGGCTCGGGAGGCCGACCTCGGCTGTGCCTCAGGAAACGGGAAGGGCCAGATCTTCGTGCACGGCAAGGTCGTCGCGACGGTCCCCGAGGATCGGATAGTGGAGACGCTGCTCAGTTACGCCAACGAGATGGCCGAGGAAATGGGCGTTTCCGAAGACGAAGCCACGGGCCCCGTCGTTCAGGCATACTGATGCACTGGCCCGGGCGAAAACCGCCTCTGCGCCGCCTGCACGGCGGCGATCGAGCCAGGGCTATCGCCTACTGCGAGGAGTACCCGGTCGACACCGTCTTCATTCGCGCGGGCATCGAGCAGTCGGGCTTCGGCGTCACGCGCGTCATCGGCCAGTTCGATCCCTCCAAGCGGCTTGTCGCTGCCGCCTGGGATCAAGGCAATGTCGTCCCCGTGGGTTTTGGCCCCGAGGGGCTCGACGACCTCGCTAAGACCCTGCTCGGGCGCTGGCGCTCGTGCTCGTCGCTCGTGGGGCCGGCCGAGCAGGTCCTGGGGCTCTGGGAGCGCGTCAGCGATGCGTGGGGTCCGGCTCGCGAGGTGCGTCCGCGCCAGCACTCCATGGTCATCGACGGCGATCCGAAAATGGCCGGCGACCCCGACGTGCGCCCGGCTCGCATCGACGAGATTCAACTCGTCTTCCCGGCGTCGGTCGCGATGTACGAGGAGGAGGTCGGCTACGACCCCACGTCGCACGGCGCGGCTTATGCCAACCGTGTTCTGGGGCTCGTCAGGTCGGGGCACACCTTCATCCGCACTGGGCCGGCCCGCGACGGGGCGGGGGAACGGGTCATCTTCAAGGCCGACGTCGGGGCGCTCGCCGGCGGGGTGGCCCAGCTGCAGGGCGTGTGGGTCGCGCCCGATCTACGCGGGCAGGGGATCGCCAAGGCCGGCATCGCCGCCGTCGTCGAGCAGGTCCGCGCCCGCCTTGCGCCGACCGTTTCCCTGTACGTCAACGACTACAACGCGGCGGCCGTCGCCGCCTACCGGCGCGTGGGCTTTCGCGTCGAGGGGCAGTGGGCCACCGTTCTCATCTAGGGGCAGCCTCCGGCTCTGGACGTGGCTGGAGGCTTCGGGCCGTCGGCTCCGGGGGTAGACGCCTGCTCTCGCGGAGGCTCTGGGGCGGGCGCCGGCGGCCGGGGCAATGGCCGGTCGCGGCCGGCATGAGTATGCTTATCCCGTGCTGAAAATGTCTTCTCTCTTCGTTCGTACTCTCCGCGAGGATCCGGCCGGCGCCGAGGTGGCGAGCCACAAGCTGCTCGTGCGAGCTGGCTACATCCGCAGGGCCGCGCCAGGCATCTACACGTGGCTTCCTCTGGGGCTGAAGGTACTGGCCAAAGTCGAGGCCATCATCCGCGAAGAGATGGAAGCCATCGGATCGCAGGAAGTCTACTTCCCTGGCCTGCTCCCCAAGGAACCTTACGAGGCCACCGGACGCTGGGCCGACTACGGCCCCACGCTGTTCAAGCTGCGCGACCGCAAGGAAGCCGACTATCTCCTGGCGCCCACCCACGAGGAGATGTTCACGCTGCTCGTCAAGGACCTCTACTCGTCGTACAAGGATCTGCCGCTCATGCTCTACCAGATCCAAACGAAGTACCGCGACGAGGCCCGCCCGCGCGCCGGTCTCGTCCGCGGACGCGCATTCGTCATGAAGGACGCCTACTCCTTCGACGTCGACGACGCCGGACTCGACGCCTCCTACACGTCGATGCGCGATGCCTACGAGCGGATCTTCCGGCGCTTCGACCTGCCCTACGTCATCTGCTCGGCCATGTCGGGCGCCATGGGCGGCTCGCGCAGCGAGGAATTCCTCTTTCCCTGCGAGGCGGGGGAGGACAGCTTCGTCCGCTCGGCGGGAGGGTATGCCGCCAATACCGAGGCCTTCACGACCGTACGCCCGCCCGATGAGGACTTTTCTGACGTCGGCGAGGCCTTCACGATCCGCACGCCCGGCGCCAACACGATCGAGACCCTCGTCCGCGACGTCAATGCCGCCGTGCCCCGGCAGGATAGGCCCTGGCAGGCGGCCGACACCCTGAAGAACCTCGTCGTCGTGGCGATCCATCCCGAGGGCGAGCGCGAGGTCGTCATCATCGGCATGCCCGGAGATCGCGACGCCGACATGAAACGCGTCGAGGCTGCCCTGGCGCCGGCCGAGGTGGAGATCGCCACGGCCGAGGACCTGGAGGCGTTCCCCGAGCTCGTGCCCGGCTACATCGGGCCGATGGCCATCGGTCCGCAGGCGAGGCGGCGGACCGAGCGGCAGGGCGCCGTCGGGCGGCCTGAAGGGGCGGAGGGCGCGGCGGAGGGCCCGGCAACCGCGGCGGACGGCCCAGTGCCCACGGAGCCCGCGCGCCCGGTGCTGCGCTACCTGCTCGATCCGCATATTGCCCGTGGCTCGCGCTGGGTCACCGGCGCCAATGAGGCTGACACGCACGTTGTTGACCTCGTCTACGGACGTGACTTCGAGGCCGACGGGTGGATCGAGGCCGCCGAGGTACGCGAGGGCGACGAGGCGCCCGACGGCTCGGGGCCGGTCGCCATCGCGCGTGGCATCGAGATCGGACACATCTTCCAGCTTGGCCGCAAGTACGCGCAGTCCCTGGGGCTGACGGTGCTCGACCACAACGGCAAGAGCCAGGTCGTGACCATGGGCTCCTACGGCATCGGTGTCTCGCGCCTCGTGGCGTGCCTGGCCGAGCACAATCACGACGAGGCGGGGCTGGCCTGGCCGTCCAGGGTGGCCCCCGCCCAGGTGCACGTGCTGGCCACGGGCAAGGACGAGGCCGTCTTCTCCACGGCGGCCGAGCTCGCCGAAGGCCTCGAAGGCGCCGGAGTTGAGGTTCTCTACGACGATAGGCGCAAGGTCAGCGCCGGCGTGAAGTTCGCCGACTACGAACTGCTGGGCATGCCCTTCGGACTCGTCGTCGGCCGGGCGCTCGCGGACGGGAACGTCGAGATCCGGGACCGCCGCAGCGGCCAGTCCAGGCTGGTCCCCGTCGGCGACGCAGTCGAGTCCCTCAGGCAGGCGGTCGCCGAGAGCCTGTGAGTGCCGCGAGCCTGTGAGGCTTGCAGGACGTGATGGTGGCGACGTTGACCCCGGCGGGCCACGTCCTCGGCGCCCTGGTGCTCCCCGTTGGAGGCCAGATTCGTCGTGCCGGCCTCTCAGTATCGGCGAGGTCAGATTCGTCGTGCCGGCGTATCGGCGAGGTCAATGCTGCGCGCCAGCCCCGGCAGCCGGAGCGAGATAGCGGGCCGGAAGCCTAGCGGCAGCGCGCTACTCGATCCCCGGCAGCGCGCCTGCCCGCTCGACCTCGTCCGAGGTCTGGTAGAGCGAGCACCCGTAGGAGACGATTGCCTCGCGTGCCTCGTCGTCGGCCGAGGCGCTAACGGCCACGAGCCGGTTGGTCAGCATCGACAGCCCCTTCGATGTCGGCGTCTGATCGCCGTCAAGTTCGGGAGGGGCCGCGACGGCCGGACGCTTGTCCTTGGCGCCGGACTCCAGCATGGACGACTGCAGGGCCGTAATCGATTCGATCCTCTGCGAGGCGGCCTGGCGCGCGGTGGCGTCGAGGCTGGCGGCGTCGGTCTCCATCCACTGGCGCGCGTACTCGGCCACGTCCAGCGACTTGGAGTCGGCCGCGGCCTTGCCCGCCGCCTGCGGGTCGGCCTGGCCGCACGTCGCCGTACCACCCAGAGTCTTGGAGGCGTCGACGGCCGCCAGGCGGGAGCTGAGGGCGATGGAGACGTAGGTCGGCCTATCGCTTTCCTCCGCGCTCGAGGCGGCGCGAAGTGACGAGGACGAAAGGTCGTCGAGCATCGCCACGATGTCGGGATCATCGGGAGGCGCCGTGTTCACCGCGGGGTTGGTCTGCCCCGACGGCGCGCCGGTGGGCCATGGTTCCCATACCCCTCCCAGGGCGTCCTCGTATGCCCGTGCGCGCTTTTCGATGCTCGCGTAGAGGCCGACCTCGGGATGCTGGGCTGAAAGCGAACTGGCTGTCTGGCGCAGGCGGGCCGCCTTGGTGGCCAGATTCTGGCGCGCTTGCTCGGAAACGGAGGCCTTGGTGGGCGTGAGGTCCTGATTGTCCAAGCGTGTGCCCGCCGCCAGGAGCGTCGCGACGAGGGCGATTGCGGCCACGATGGCCACGCCGGGGAACAACCATTTGGAGCCTGAGCCTGCGCGAATCATGGAACCATCTTGCCACGTCTTATTCGGCTTTCTAGGTAGGCTGAAGTCATGGCATCACCAAAGAGGACTCGCGCGGCGGGTCGCAAAGACGGGAATGGGGCTTCGAAGAAGGCTCGCCCGACGGGGCGCGACGATCGCAGCAGCGCGCTCGCCGATCGGATCGGTAAGGAAATCGAATCCATTGTCGACTCCAATGACCTGTACCTGGAGGACGTGAAAATTGGGCGATCCGGCACGCGAACGGTCGTCAAGGTCACGGTCGATCTGCCATCTGGCCCCGGAGGTGTCGACTCGGACACTCTGACGGAGGTATCCCGGGCGATTTCTTCCCGCCTGGACGATGTCGACCTCGTTGAGGGCACGTACACGTTGGAGGTGTCCACTCCGGGCGCCGAGCGCGATCTCGTCGAGCCGCGGCATTTTTCGAGGGCGCAGGGACGCCTCGTTCAGTGCGATCTCGGCGAGAGGGGTAGCATCACCGGTCGCCTGGAGGCGGTAGCCGGTGATAACGTGACCATTCGTGTAGATGGCAGCGAGAAAATCATTGACATATCGCAGATTGCAAGCGCACGGGTCAAGGTGGAGCTTGGCAAAACTGGGGCGCACACACGTGAGGGGGAATGAAGCTGTGGATATCCAGATGAACGAGCTTCGCATTGTTGAAAGCGAGCTCGGCATAAGCGTCGACGTCATCGTCCAAGCGATTGAAGACGCTCTGCTTCACGCCTATTTGCGCGTTCCGGGAGCGGTCCGCGGCGCGCGAGTCGAGATGGACCGCACCACGGGCAAGGTTACGGTTTACGCGCCTGAGGTCGACGAGGATGGCGAGGTCATCGGCGAATTCGACGATACGCCGAGTGATTTCGGGCGCATTGCCACGTCAACGGCGCGCTCGATCATTGCCCAGCGCCTGCGCGATGCCGAGGCGGACCGCGTGCTCGGCTCCTTCAAAGGCAAGCAGGGGGAGGTCGTCTCCGGCGTCGTCCAGCAGAATGCCCGCAAGGACAGTCGCGATGTGCTTGTCGACGTCGGCGAACACGAGGCGATCCTCAGGGCCGAGGAGCAGGTTCCCACGGAGCGCTTCCGCCACGGCGACAATATCCGCGCCCTCGTGCTCGAGGTGACGGTGGGCTCGAGGGGTGCCTCCGTCCGGTTGTCGCGAACGCACCCGGACTTCGTCCGTCGGCTCTTCGAGCTCGAGGTTCCCGAGATCCAGGAGGGCACGGTCGAGATCGTCGCCGTGGCCCGCGAAGCCGGACACCGTTCCAAGGTGGCCGTGTGGTCCGCGCAGTCGGATATCAACGCCAAGGGTGCATGCATCGGTCACAACGGGCAGCGCGTGCGCGCGGTGACCACCGAGTTGGGCGGAGAGAAAATCGATATCGTCGACTATGACGATGACCCGGCGCGCTTCGTTGCGGCGGCTCTTTCGCCGGCGCTCGTGCTGCGCGTTGACATCCTCAGTAAGGATCAGCGCCTGGCCCGTGCCATCGTCCCGGACGAGCAGACGTCACTGGCCATCGGCAAGGAGGCGCAGAACGTGCGTCTGGCGGCCAAGCTGACCGGGTGGTCCATCGATATCCGCAAGGAATCGCAGGATCCTGGCCCGGAGTCGCCGTCGCGCTAAACGTGTGCCGATCCTCTCGGCATCCGCGCGGCACGAGGTCAATAAAAGCGCTAAGATACCCTAGGACATCCGTGGTCGAGGGGAGGTGCAGTGTCTCCCAATCCTCGCACCTGCATAGGGTGCAGAACCAGGGATGAACGCTCACGCCTCGTTCGTGTGGTGGCGAAGAATAAGGCGGCGATCGTGGACGAACGGGCTATCCTGCCCGGCAGGGGTGCGTGGATTCACCCGAACCTCGCCTGTCTCGATCGTGCCCTTGGCACCAGGGCCTTTGACAGGGCCCTGAGAGTGCCGAGTCTCGACGTCGCCTCGCTTGCTGCGTGGCGGGAAGCCAGAACGGGCGGCACACGAGTGCCGCTCCAGACCGAGAAACAAGAAAGCGGGTAGAAAGCCGATGGGCACCCGATGAGTACCCAGCGATGAGCTGCCAGCAATAGGGGCCGGTGCTTGGCACAGGCCCGTCGAGAAGGAGAACTGTGGCCAAGGTCCGCGTCCATGAGCTCGCCAAGGAACTGGGCATCACGAGTAAGAAGCTGCTCGAAGTGCTCAAGGAGAGTGGCGAATTCGTCAAATCAGCCTCGTCTACGATCGAGGCACCCGTCGTGCGCAAGGCGCACGAGTACCTCGAGGCTCACCCCGAGCTGCTCGAGAAGAAATCATCCAAGAAGTCCGGCAAGGCACAGGGCAAGGAAAAGTCCGAATCGATTAATCCTCCGGAGAGGAAACCCGAGTCTGGCGCGAGCGAGCCGAAACCCGCCCGCGACGAGGGCAGAGCCGCGTCCGCCCCGAGCGCTCCCAAGCCTGGCCCGAAGAATCAGGCTTCGGTTGAAGCGCAGGGTGCCGCTACCGGGGGTGGCGAGCAGGAGCAGTCGACGGCGAAGCCTGCCGCACCCAAACCCAGCGGCCCCAAGCCGGCCGCCCCGAAGCCGAGCGCTCCCGTGCCCAGCCCCGCCCAGGCGGCCAAGCAGGCGCAGTCCAGGCAGGCCGGAGGCAAGCAGGGAGCCAAACCGTCCGCTCCCAAGCCGGGCCAGCGGGGCAATCGCCCGACGCCGGGCCCGCGTCCCGGCGGCAAGCAGGGCGGCGCCCCGCGCCCCGGAAACAATCCCTTCGCTCCCGCCCAGGGAATGCCTCGGCCCGCGGCGAAGCCCGGACCTCGCCCGGGCAACAATCCCTTTGCCTCGGCCCAGGGCATGCCCCGTCCGGGAGGCGGGGGAACACGTGGCCAGTCGTCGGGCGCGCGGCCCCGCCCGGGTGCGCCGCGTCCGAATCCGAGCATGATGCCCGACCGCTCGAGCGCCCAGCCGGCGACGGCGGGCCGCGGCGGTTCCAGGCGCGGTGGTGGCCCCGGTGGCCGCAGCGGCCCCGGCGGTGGCTTCACCCGTTCGGGCGGCAAGTCGCGCGGCGGATCGACGGCCGGTGCCTTCGGGCGCCAGGGCGGGCGCCCCTCGCGCGGCCGCAAATCCAAGAGGACAAAGCGCGAAGAGTGGGAGTCTCAAGCATCGCCGATGGTCGCGGGCGTCGAGGTGCCCAGGGGCGACGGCTCGACCGTCGTGCGCGTGCGCGCCGGGGCCTCGCTCGCCGACTTCGCCGAGCGCATTGGCGCCAATCCCGCCGCGTTGATCACGGTCCTGTTCCGCATGGGGGAGATGGCCACCGTCAACCAGTCGCTCGACGAGGACACCTTCAAGCTGCTGGGTGCCGAGCTCGGTTACGACGTCCAGATCCTCTCGCCGGAAGACGAGGACCGGGAGATCCTCGAATCCTTCGACATCGACCTTCAGGCCGAGCAGGCCAAGGAGGACGACGAGAACCTCCGGCCACGCCCGCCGGTCGTGACGGTCATGGGTCACGTCGACCATGGAAAGACCAAGCTGCTCGACGCCATACGCCATGCCCAGGTCATCGAGACCGAGCACGGTGGCATCACGCAGCACATCGGCGCATACCAGGTCCGCCTGGACTACGAGGGCGAGGACCGGGCCATCACGTTCATCGATACACCCGGCCACGAGGCCTTCACCCAGATGCGCGCCCGAGGA
>JAUMUM010000024.1 GCA_030530685.1 Actinomycetaceae bacterium
GGCGGGCGCGGTGCGTCCGGCAGAGCTGGCATCGAGTCGGGAGATGAACCAGTTGGCCAGCATCTGAGGCAGGCCTGAATGGGCGACGGACATGGCGAAGGCGCCGAGCAGGGCGTAGGACAGGGCCAGCTTGGCGCCGTCGGCCAATCCCTCCTGGAAGGCGACCATTGTGTCTTCGATTCCCATTCCGGCGGCCAGGCCGCCCACGAGCGCACCGACAAACAGTGACAGCACGACGTGCACACGAAGCACGGCGAGGACGAGCATGACCAAGACGGCAAGGAGAACAGCGTTCATCGCACGGCCTTCCAGGTAGAAGAGAAATACCATGCGAGCTTACCTTGAGTCACTAGCCGCCTGCGTCGGCCCGCAGGAATGTGAACACGGCACATTCCTACGGCGCACGCATCGTAAGTCCACGCAAAAGCGAACGGAACGAGCACGGCGACGTCGAACCGAGCAAGCCGCGGTCGGAGCAAAGAATCCGAAGTCAGGGTGACCAGGTCGTGAACGGGACGAACAGACCGCAGCCTCGGCCGGGGGCCTTAAGCCAACGTCCCCACAATCCTCCGACAGGGAAGCGTGGCGACAGCTGGAACGGGAAAGAGAAAGAGATCGTCACAGGAAGGTCCAAGGTGGCACGTGCCGCTGCGAGGGACACTATGGAAGCATCGGTGCCATACTCGCCGAAATTCGCTCCGTCGCCACGCACACCACCGGCCCATCCCAGACCCGGCAGAGCGGTGGGGGACCGGCCGGTCGATGGGTGCCAGCTGGCCAGGTGCTAAAGAGTGGGGAACTGGCTGGTCAGGCGAAGAAGCCTCCGACGGCAGACACGACTGGCAGGGCATGGCTCCGGCTCATGATTGGACCGGCCGGCGACCCAGGTGAGGGGCCTGCGGAGCACTTCGACGTGCGCGTGTGCACGCCGCAGTGGCTCGGCCACCAGGTCACCGCCCACGGCCCGCTCATCGACCGCCACCATCTGCTCGTAGAGGCCATGGACCTCGACGCCGCAACCACCTTCCTCGCCCAGCGCGTGGACGCCATCACCGGCGAGGAGCTGGGACGCCGTCGGCGAGGAGCTGGCCCACCTGGGCTACTGGGAGTTCGAGGGCTACCATTAGTACTGACCACGTAGCAATGAAGGAGCGACCCGCTGCCGCCGCAGGCACACCTTCGCTCCGAGGTCTACCGATTCCGCGTGAGCTACCAGCGCACGCGTATGTTTACGAGGAATCGGTAGCTCTCGCCGAGACAGCAACCCCTCGACAAGGAGCACTCTGTGACAGCGACTCCCAACAGCACCAACGCCCCCACCGCCACCCCCTGGCGCCAGGTACGCGCTGTCTACGATGCCGAGTCGGTCACCGTCTACCAGGCCTACTCCTCCGCGATCGCCGACGCTGCCCTGGCCGCCGGGCGGTTCGTCCCTCCCTTCAAGCGGGAGAGGATGACCTGGATCAAACCCTCCTTCCTGTGGATGATGTACCGCAGCGGATGGGCCACCAAGAAGGGCCAGGAGCGGGTGCTGGCGGTGCGCCTGAGCCGTGGAGGCTTCGAGGAGGCCCTCGCCCGCTCATGCCTGTCCGCCTTCGACCCCCGATTCCACCCCGACCGGCAGGCCTGGGAGGCACTCAAGGAAAACTCGCCCGTGAGGATCCAGTGGGACCCGGAGCGCGACGTCGCGCTGAACCCCCTGGGCCACCGCAGTATCCAAATCGGCATCGGCCCTCCCGCCGTGGACGACTACGTCGACCGCTGGACCATCTCCATCACCGACATCACCGAAACCGTCGCCGCCCTGCGAAGTGCCTCCGCGATCGTGCCAGGCTCCCTGCCCAGCGAGCGCCCCTACCCGCTGCCGCCCGAACTCGCGGCTCGGACCAGAGCCACGGCTTCGCCGTCGGCTACGATGACCACATGACCCACACGGCTCGCGCGCAGCGGCCGCTGTCGGCCCTCGACGTCGCCGGCCTTTTCAATGAGCTGCTCGAGCGCCACGGCCCGCAGGGATGGTGGCCGGCCCGCACGCCCTTCGAGATGATGGTCGGCGCGATCCTCGTGCAGAACACCAACTGGCGCAATGTCGAAAAGAGCATCGCCCGGCTCGACGACGCCGGACTGCTCGACGCCCGCGCCATGCTCGCCGCCCGGCTCGACGAGCTCCAGGAGACGATCCGCCCGTCGGGATTCATGAAGGCCAAGTCGCGGGCGTGCCTCGGCCTGGCGGAATGGGCCACGCGCAACGGCTGGCCATCCCTCGCGAGTGCGCGGGATCTGCCAACGGCCCAGCTGCGCGCAAGCCTGCTGACCTGCCGCGGCGTCGGCCCGGAAACCGCCGATGTCATACTGCTCTACGTCTTCGAGCGGGCGGTCTTCATCGCCGACAGGTACGCCATGCGCGTGCTGGCTGCGCGAGGCTACGCGGTGCCGACGACGTACGAGCGGCTGCGCGCCGTCGCGGAGGCGCCCCTGGCCGCCAGCGCGCTTTCGGCTGAGCAGGCCGGCGAGTTGCACGCACTGATCATCGCCGAGGGCAAGACGGTGCCGGTCACGACTGCGGCGGGAGGGCGGTAGGGCGCAGGACTGCGAACGTGCCGGGCTCTCGCTAGGACACGGCGCGATCGCGTCACCCACGCCTGGCCATATTGTCGCGGCAGCTCGGGGACCGCGCCCCGCCCCGCCCGCCCGAGCGGAAAAGCCCCGCGCTGCAGCTTGGAGCACGTCGCACCCGACGCGCCGAGCGCCATCGGATGCGTTCGCCGTCCCGCGCATGTCACCATTTCACGGCTGGCGTCCGGCCCGAGCTAGGGGCTATCCTTATCGGTGTTGGAGACGTCGCATAGTCTGGTCGAGTGCGCCTTCCTGCTAAGAAGGTAGGGGTCGAAAGGTCCCTCGCGGGTTCAAATCCCGCCGTCTCCGCGAAGGCCGGGTCGCAGCTTCACGGGGCTGCGACCCGGTTCTTGCTTGCGGCTTGGCCGGTCGGCGTGGGCCGCCCCTCAGCCGCCCGCGCGCCCGCCCTTCCGACGGGGCGCGGCGGGCCTGTACTGCGAGACGGTCGGGTCGCCGTCGATCCACAAGCGCCACGGATAGAGCTCGGCGTCGCCACCCGGTCCGGCGACGCCGACGCGCGGCCCGGCGCGCACCTCCCGCGGCGCGACCGGAGCCTCGGCCAGCCGAAGATGCAGCCTTTCACCAGCCTGGCCGAGCCTGCGCCCGTCGTCATCGCGCCCCAACCCCAGGCAGGCGGCAAGCCGGGCCGGGCCGCGCGCCAGGTCGCGATCCTTCCCACACGCTGGCCGGCGCCGCCGCGCCAGGTCGATGCCCTCGACGATCCTCCCGCCGCGCAGCAGCACTCCCCCAGCCACTCCGGCCGGCCCCGTGACAATGTTGACGCAGTGGTGCATGCCGTAGGTGAAGTAGATATAGACGATGCCGGCCGCCTCGAACATCGAGGCATTGCGCGCGGTGCGCCCGCGGAAGGCGTGGGAACCGGGATCGTCCTGGCCGCAATATGCCTCGACCTCGCTGAGCCGGACGGTGACCGCTCCCTCGTCGTCGACGGCGGTCAGGCGCGCGCCAAGCAGGGCGGGGGCGACGTCGCGTGGGTCCCCCGCGAGCACGTCCAGCAAATCTCGCATTCCGGGCATCCTACAGGAGTCGGGCACACGCTACCTGCGCCGGGACGCCAGCCACGCGAACACAACCACCAACGCGAGCGCTACAACCAGCCGGCCCTTGCCACGCAGGGCACGCCAGCCACACGAGCATCATCGCCATCACGCAAACGCGGCCACCCGGCCACGACGGAAGCAACCTCTCCTTACCACGAACTTCACGAAAAAAGAAAGATAGAGACGCAAATGGCACCCTGTGTATCAGTTGTGTTAACAACCTACACCGCCGTAGCAGATTGTGCTTAGAATCTTCCCAGGCAATTGCGCTACACCACGCGAACACCCCTTGTTCAATGGCGCAATTCCTCTCGTGTCGGCACGCGGACGCGGGTCGTTCAGAAAGGATAACTGAATTGTTCAAGCGATTGACAAGGCTCACGGCAATCGCAGGCATCGGTGCGCTGACCATGATAAGCGCGCCTCTGCCAGCGCAGGCTGAGGCCCCGGGATGGTCCGCGGGTGCTGGAGTCTATACTGGAGAAAGTGCGCACCACGGAGTGATTCGCGGTCCGGGAGGTCACCTCTACCTCTGCGCGGCCGACGGCGAGGCCTGGTCCATTAGCAGCAAGCACGTCACCGCCGGGTCCGTGAAGGAAGCCAAGTTCGTCGATTCGATCTCCGCGAGTTCCTTGAGCGCCCAGGGCGACAAAGTCACCAAGGTCACGGTCACCAACAAGACGCAACTGGCCCAGATGGCGTGGATCGCCTCGATGACCGAGTACACGGACAACACCCATTCGGCGGGCTCGCAGATCGCCCTGACCCGCGTGGCTGGCGTCTTCAAGGGCTCGATCTACGAGAGGCAGGAGCAGGGCACCTTCCCGGCTGCCAATGGCGACAACCTCAACGCTCCGCTCGCCAAGTCGAAGGAGATCGTCGAGCAGGCCAAGAAGTTCGCCGGTCCCTACACGGTCAAGCCGGCCGTCAAGGTCGAGGGCTCGACGGGCACCGTCACGGCCATCGGCGCCAAGTCCGCGGCTGGCAACTGGATGGCGGGCGTGAACTACAAGCTCGAAGTCACCGGCCCGGCCACCCTGAAGTCCAACGGGCAGACCACCGTCGAGGGCGTCACCAAGCAGCAGGAGCTCAGTGAAGAACTCAACATCACGGGCAGCGGCGAGGTGCGCGTCAAGCTGACGATGGAAAACCTGCCCACCACGAAGCCGAAGGTCGCCGAGGGCAACAATGACCTCGACGGCGACAGCCTCATCGCCAAGGGCAGCCGCGCCCAGAACTTCATCGCCGTCGGGCAGAAGGAAGCGCTCTCCGGCGAAGCCACGGCGACCGCCGAGTCCACGACGTTCGCGCCGAAGGTCACCACCGAAGTCCAGAACAAGGTCGTCAAGAAGGGCGACGGACTCGTCGACAAGGTCACCGCCTCCTACGACGGCACCTGGCCCACCATCGAGGGCACCAACAACCCGCTGCCGCTGACCGTGACCGTCGACGTCTACGGCCCGTTCGCCACGCCCGTCGCGCCGAGTGACGACGCCTCCGCCTTCGCGAACAAGAAGGTCGGCACCTACAACGTGGAGTTCACCAAGGCCGGCACGAAGCAGACCGACGGCTCGGTCAAGGCAACGGGCGAAGGCTTCTACTTCTTCCACGAGCGCATCGTCTCTGAGCAGCAGGGCCAGTACGCCGACCAGATCAAGGCCTACGAGTCGAAGTTCTTCCAGGCCTCCGAAACGAGCGTTGTCCAGTCGCAGATCTCCATCTCCACCAAGGCCTCCAAGGAGGAGATTGGCGATGGCAAGTACGGCGTCAAGGACACCGTCAAGGTCTCCGGCCTGCCCGAGGACCACGGCGACTTCGCCGGCCTGGGCGAGTGGAAGGCCGACGCCAAGACCATCAGCCACAAGCTCTACTTCGTCGCCTCCGGCACCGAGCTGAAGGAAGGCGTCACCAAGGATCTCAAGGCCCTGGCCACGGTGGAAACGCCCGCCAAGAACGGCGACTACACGATCGAAGCCAAGGACTTCCCGATCAACCCGGACCTGGGCGACGGCACGTACGTCGTGGTCTCGACCTTCGCGGGTGACGCGCGCGTGGCTGCGCTGACGACGTCGGACGCGGACAAGAACGAGCAGGTTACCGTCTCCTCGAAGAAGTCCGAGGGCCGCGTGCGGACCCAGGCCTTCACCGAGTCCGGCAAGAGCCTCAAGCCCGGTGACAAGATCGGCGACACCGTGATCGTCGAGGGCGACCTGCCCGAGGGTTCCTACACCGAGGTCAGCCTCTACAGGTGGGAGCTTGGCGCCACCCCGGTCTGCGACACCCCGATCTGGAAGTCGGAGCGCGTGGAGCACTCCAACAAGGCGGGCCAGTACAAGACCAACCTGTACACGACCGAGGCCAACCGCGAGGCCACCTACGGCTTCGTCGAGACCACCTACGACCCGCAGGGCAATCAGATCTCGCAGGCCGAATGCGGCGTTGCGTCCGAGACCCTCGAGGCCCGCGTGGCCGCGTCCCCCGAGAACACCGCAACCTCTAACGCGGGTGGCGGCAACGCTCCCGGTAGCGACGGCGGCAACGCCCCGTCCGCGAACAACGGCGGCAACACCTCCCAGAACTCCGGAGGCCTGGCCCGGACCGGTGCAAGCGTGACCACGCTCGCCGGCGTGGCGCTCCTCCTGGTTCTCCTCGGAGCAGCCGGTGTCATCGCCGTCAGGCACCACAGGAAGGCCTGACGCATAATCCCTGGGCAGCACCCGTAGACGCGGAATCTTCCGCGGGGTGAGCCCGTCGAGTGGGGCAGTGACCACGCGTCGCTGCCCCACTCTATTGCCCATCTCATTCCCACTTTGCCGCGAAATCCCATATGGTGATCCCATGCCGATGAGCGATATGCACACGCCCGAGCCCCTGACCCGCATGCCGGACGGAACAATCAAACAGCGCAACCCTTTCACGGGAACCGAGGTGTGGACCGTCCCGGGCCGAGGCAATCGCCCCATACCGACGTCGACCCCCGAAGCTCATCCGATCGACGACCTCGGCCATACGTGCGCCTTCTGCCCCAACCGCGTTCTGGAGACACCTCCGGAGAAGGCACGCATTCTCGATTCTGGCGAAATCCGCCGCAACATCCCCGTCGACGACCTGGCCGACCCCTGGGCCTTCCGCCGCGTGGCCAACCTCTTCGAGATCGTCCCCTTCGAGTTCTGGGAAAAGAACTATGGCTACAGGATGCCCGGCCATGTGTACGAGCACATGGAGCGCTACATGGCCGACCCGGCCGGGCGCGCGCACATCCAATCGGTGCTTCGTCTGAAGAAGGTCGACGAAAACGACTTCCTCGTCAACACTCCGGCGCTCTTCGGCGGCGGACACGACCTGATCCTGGCCAACCGCCACTACGTCCACGGAGCGACGGACACCTCCCAGCTGGCGGGCGCGGGAACGCTCACGCCCCACGAGCACGCCAACTACTGGAACCTGACGGTCGACGCCATGCACGATCTCTACACGCAAAACCGCTACGTCACCTACGTTCAGGTGTTCCAGAACTGGCTCAAGCCGGCGGGCGCCTCCTTCGAGCACCTCCACAAGCAACTCGTGTCCATCGACGAGCGATCGGTCAACGCCCGCATGGAGGTGGGCAAGATCCGCAACAACCCCAATCTCTACAACGAGTTCGGGGTCGACTACGCGGCCAAGCACAACCTCATCATCGCCGAGAATCGCAATGCCGTGGCTCTGGCGGGCTTCGGCCACGTCTACCCCACGCTCGAAGTGTGGAGCCGCAGCGCCGCCCTCCAGCCGTGGGAACACACGCCCGACGAAATCCGCGACGTCTCCGATCTGGTCCACGCCATGCACGCCGCCACGGGAAGCGGCATCCCCACCAACGAGGAATGGTACTGCGCGCCTCGCGACATGGACGTCGCCATGCCGTGGCGCATTCTCCTCAAGTGGCGTGTGTCCACGCTCGCCGGCTTCGAGGGCGGGACCAAGATCTACGTCAATACGATCGGCCCGTGGGCCCTGCGCGACCGCGTGGTCCCCAGGCTGCTCGACCTGCGGGCCGAGGGCGCCATCGCGCAGAGCATCAATATCGCCACCGAGTGCTCGTGCCGGGTCAACTCGCTCAAGTACAACCCCGCGCTGCAGTAGCGCCCGCCTTTCCGCGGCGGCCCCACGCTGCGGTAGCGACCTTCTGCGGTAAAGGCCGTGCGCGGCAGTGGCGCCCGCGTCGCAGTAGCAGCCGTGCGCGGCAGTGGCGCCCGCCTCGAGCAACCGTGCTCTGCGGTAGCAGCCCGCACGCCCCGCCGTGCGGGAGGGTGCGCCCTCGGCTGGATCAACCGAACGGCGCGACCTCAGCTGGGGGACGCTGCATCAACACCCTCAACTGAGCAGCCTCAGCGGGAGGGCGCGACCTCAGCCGAAGGAGGCGCCCTGCCAGAGGAAAGGTGGAACTCGCTGATACCAGTCGTCCATGAGCGCGTGGTATGCGACCGACTCCTCAATGGTGTAGGAACTCATCTTCCCGTAGGCGTAGCCCCCGTGGGTCCGCAACTCCATGCCGCGCATGTTCGCCATAATGAACTCCTGCATCACCGGCGTGAGCAGGGCGAGGGCAAATGCGCGGTTCTCGGAGCGAATCTCCCACTCCCGGTTGAACTCGTCCCACTCGGTGTTGATGTCGTTGTACTTGCGGGACATGGCGCCCTCGGGCTTGGCCAGGAAGAACGGCAAGCTTCCCGGTAGGTCGAAGCGCACGAAGGTGCACGAGCACGTGGAGCTATTGTTGTCGCTGCCACTTTCCTCCCATTTGAGGTTTCCGTACAGGCAGAGACCGTTGCGAGAAGGCATGGCGACAATGTCGACGGCCCTATGGTCTTGACCCGATAATTCGAGCACGTCCCTGAGCTCCCTACCCAAAGGCTCGTCATAGTGCACGAAGTTGAAACCTTGGGACTTGGCCCAGGTCTCTAGCCTGTTGACCCGTCGCCGGTCTGTCCAGCTGTCGATCTCAAAGAGGGCGAATATGATGGCAAAGCCGGTCACCAAGAACAGAATGTCCGGCATCGCAGACATCACCTTCCCAAGTGGCTGCCAGTTTCGCCGCGGCCGCCGGTTTCGCAAACCGGCGGGCGGCCTCGCGTCGTCGACAGCCTTGCTACTCACCTATCGCGCGTCTCATGGGGCCTCGCATCAGCATATCCCCAAACGGCAACCGGTTTCCTAGAAACTGCATTCTGAGACACCCGCGACGCCCGCGTAGACGCGTGGCCCGCGTCAGGGTTGGTGCACGCGCGGCGGCCCCGTCGCCGCCATCCCGCGCGATTGTCACAAAGAGCTCCCCTGCTCCCACAGGAAGGGAACGACGCAGGCCTCCCACCCGTCCATCAGGTTTCGGAACAGGGGTGCGTGCTCGCTAACGTAGACGTGCAGTTTGAGGTAGGCATGCGCGCCGTCAATTCGGAGCTCACAGCCGCGCATGTGGTCCATCATGAAGCGCTGCATTACCGGCGAGAGGAAGGCCAGGGCGAACTCGCGGTCCTCGGCCCAGATGTTCCACTGCCGGTTGAAGTCGTCCCACTCGGTGGTGATGTCCGCGTATTTCGGGCCGATCTTTGCCTCCGGCTTCATCCGCAGCTTCGGCAGGCCGCCGCGCATGCGGTACTTGACGAAGGCGCAGTAGCGGATGCGGCCGTCGTCGCCGTCGAATTCGACCCATTTGAGCAGGCCGTACCGGCACTCGCCGTGGGCGGCGGGAAACACCATGACATCGCGGGCCGAAAATAGACTGCCCCTGTCATGCGTACCGGCGGAGCGGTCCAGCCCGAAGACTGTGCCGAGCTCCCTGCCCAGCTGCTTGTCCTTCTTGACGAACTCGTACCCGTTCGACTCCGCCCACTTCCGGCGGCCCCTGCCGTGCCTGACGTTGACGCGCAGGTCTTCGATGGCCGAGCCTGCAAGAAATAACACGCTGCCTCTCCTTCGCTTGAGAACCTTGGCCCGGCCGCCGTCCCGGCCGAGACTTCCGACGAGCCACCATGGCGCCGCCTCACCTGGACCGAGCGCGCTGCCACAGGAAGGGGACGACCTTGTCCTCCCAGCCGTCCATCAGCGCCCGGCAATTGACCGACTCCTCAATGGTGTACTTCGACAGCCTGAGGTACGCGTAGCGCCCGTCAACCCGCAGTTCCACGCCGCGCATATTCCCCATGATGAACTCCTGCATCACCGGCGACAGCAGGGCCAGGGCGTACTCGCGGTCGCGCGCGCGGATCTCCCACTCCCGGTTGAAGTCGTCCCACTCCGTGTTGATGTCGTTGTACTTGCGGGACAGGACGCCCTCGGGCTTAGCGAGGAAGAACGGCAGAGGGGCCTTGAGGTCGTAGCGCGCAAAAGCACAGTCGTAGCTGGTCTGGTTCTTCCCGTACCCGACTTTCCATTCCATGCGCCCATACAGGCATGTGCCATTACGAGACGGCATGACGACGATGTACTTCGCGCGATGGGAGTGCCCGTGCAAATCGAGCCAGTCCCTGGCCTCGTTGCTGAGCGCCTGATCGTGGCGGCGGAATGAGAAACCCTGCTCCTTCGCCCATTTCTCATACTTGGCAATCCGCTGTTCGTTGAAAATAAACACGCCGATGCCGACGCAAACCGCTAAGAATATGCCGCCCACTACGGCCGACAGGGACTCGCCGTCCGAACTCGCAGCAACGACATCGGCGTAGAACATGACTGTCTCCCAACTATTCGATTCGCCACGGCACATCACCGCAGCACACGCGACCGCAAGGCCCTACCGCACTCGGCCCCAGACTTCCTGCCAGAGGTAGGGGACATCCCAGTCCTCCCAGTCCGCGACGACATCCCGAAAATCGAGCGACGCCCTCATGTCGTACTCGGTGTCCTTCGGAAACCTCAGATACGCGAACCGCCCTTTGAGCCGCAACTCTGCATTCCGAAGAAAGGAAATGGATTCCTGCATCACCGGCAACAGCAGAGCCTGGGCGTGCTCTTGATCGGAAGCCTGGATCTCCCACCACCGGTTGAACTCGTGCCACTCGGCGCTGATGTCGCTCGAGTCGTCTTCACGCTTGGCGAGGAAGGACGGCAGAGGAGCCTTCAGTTCGTAGCGCATGAATACGAAGTCAGGGGTGGTTTGAACACCGTCAGGGTTCTCTTTGCCCGTCGGCGCGGAGCCATCGACCCGTACTATCTGCCCGTATAGGCACGAACCGGTGGCAGGAATCGTGGAGAGAGGAGGCATAACGACAACGTTCTGCGCGTAACGGGTGTCGTCGTCCCACATGTCGAACGCTGCTCCGACCTCCCTGCCTAAGTCCCCGTCGAGGCGGATGAAGCTGAAACCCTGGTTCAGTAACCAGTTCTGGTCCCTGCCGGCCCGCAATCTTCTGAAAAAGCTCTCCATGTCGCCTCCGGGTTATGCGGCTTGTCTGTGCGTATCCGGAGCCGCTCGCCGAGCCCCGGTATCGCAATTACCCTCACGCATGTCGCACCTTCCTCGCAAGGGAAAATCGGCGGCAGAGCTCCCCTTGTGCCGGCGGCACGGACGACGGCGAGCCAGCTTTGCCGCCTCATCCTAAGTGGGCGTCCTGCCACAGGAAGGGAACCACCCTGTCCTCCCAGTCGTCCATGAGCGCCCGATACTCGACCGACTCTTCGATGGCGTACTCCGCCGTCCTGATGTATCCGTAAGGCCCGTCGATCCGCAGCATGACATCGTGCAAATTGTCCATGATGAACGCCTGCATCACCGGCGACAGCATGGCCAAGGCGTACTGACGGTCGGCCGACTCGACCTGCCACTGCCGGTTGAAGTCGTCCCACTCGGTGGTGATGCCCTTGATCTTGTGAGGCATGAGCCCACCCTCGTCATACCTGGGCGTGACGAGAAGGAACGGCAGAGGCGCCTTCAGGGCGTACTGCACGAAGGCGCCTGTGAGCGTCACCTCTTTATTCCCGCGCCCTTCCTTCCATTCGATCTGGCCGTACAGGCAGGTGCCGTTGCGCGAGGGCATGACGACGACGTATTTCGCACAGTGGCCGTGCCCGTGCATGAACAGGAGCTTGCCAATCTGCTTTCCAAGCTTCCTGTCGGTGCGCCAGAAATCGAAGCCTTGGCTCGTCGCCCAGTTTTCCAGCCTAGCGATACGCGCGCGCCTGACGAACCAGCGAATGAGGGGGAAAGCGAGCGCGGCCAGGACAACGACAAGCAGCAGGCTAGAGATGCCAGCCCCGCCCGAGCCGCTCGAATTGTTCGATGACGCCGCGACGATGCTGGCGCCGAACACTGCTGTCTTCACGTTGTCTCCAAACTATTGACGACCCTTGGCGGATCCGGAACTGCGACGCCGGCTCCGCCGTCGCACTCACCCTCCCGTATTCGTGCGAGCACCACAATGGATCTCAGTGGCAGAACTGCCCTTGCGAAAACGCGTGCACGACCGGGCCGGGCCACCGCGTTCCGAACCAGCCTCACCGGGCCGGGCCGCCGCATTAGGAACCGGCCTCAGGCGGCCTGCGGCTCGATGACGACCTGGCGGGATATCTGCGTAAAGCCCACCGACTCGTAGATCGCGATCGCAGCCTTGTTGGGCGACATGACGCTGACGTTCATGTACTTGACGCCCTCGTTCTTCAGCCCGTCGGCGGCGGCCAGGAGCGCGGCGCGCGAGTGCCCGTGCCCGCGGTAGCCCTCGTAGACGTAGACGTTCCACACCCGGGCGTTCCTTCCGTCGACTTCCGCCCAGATGCCGCCTATCGTCGTCGTGTCCACGCAGATCGACAGCAGCGCGTGGCCGGGGGTGGCGAGCCCGTCGGTCAGGCGCGACCTCGCGCGGGCCATGACGTCCCAGCTGCTGTGCCTCGTGCACGATCCGGCGGCCGCCTCCAGGTGCCTGGAAGCGGAACTCTTCGTGTGCTCCAGGAAGGTGTCGAGTTCGACGGCGCTCATGGGGCGCACGTAAATGTCGTCGTAATTGCGATTGAGGTGAAGGTCGGGAATGGCCACGCTCATCTGCACGGATATCTCGCGGTGTGCGACCTCGCTCAGGCCGCCCTCGCCCGGGTGCAGCGTAAGGGCGACGGGCTGGCACCCGGCGGCCTCCAGGGCGCGGTCGGCCCACTGCCGATGCGAGCCGGTGACCCGGTGGCCGACGATCTCGGGTTCGCCACCGGTGCGCAGCCACATCCAGTCACCCGTGTCGGGGCAGGTCAATATTCTCGAATCCTTGGGGACCCCCACGCGGAAGAGCGAGCGCGTGCGCGCAATGTAATCGGATGCCAGCCTCTCGGGGAGTGCGCCGCTGGCCACGCGCACACGAGCCATGTGCTCGACGGCGTGCGGCACCCAGGCGCTCACATCGGCGGCCGACATCTCGACGATTGGCATACCATCACTCTATGAGACGCCGGGCCATTTCACCTAGGCGATGCCCATTTGCCCAGCTGCTGGAATCCGCGCGAACGCTGCGAGCTCGCCAAGAACCGCGGGTGGGCGGGAGGAGGCGGCAGCGCCGGCCGGGACCCTGGCACGCCGGCGCCTGGTAGGGACCCTGGCACGTCGGCGCCTGGCCGGCGTGGTGCGGGCTGACCACCGGGCCGTGTGGGCTCGCCCGGGGCCGTGTGAGCTCCGCTAGCGAGGGTCGGCCGAATCGAGAACACCGTCGGTCATTCGCACGACGTCGTCGGCGACGGTGGCGGCCTCCTGGTGGTCGTGCGTGACGTAGACGGCGCCCGTGCCCGTCCCGGTGAGGATGCGGCGCAGCTCGCCGGCCAGGTCCTCGCGCAGTTGCCGGTCCAGGGCCGAAAGCGGCTCGTCGAGGAGCATGAGCGCCGGACGCCGAGCGAGCGAACGCGCCAGGGCCACGCGCTGCGCCTGACCGCCGGACAGTGTCGCGACGTCGCGCTCCTCGAAGCCCTCCAGGCCCACGAGAGCGAGGAGCTCGGCCACGCGCGGGCCCGTCTGCCGACGCCAGCCCTCAATCCCGTAAGCGATGTTGCGGGCCACGTTGCGGTGCGGAAAGAGCAGGCCGTCCTGGAAAACCATGCCGCAGTCGCGCCTGTGGGCGGGTAGGCGCGAGACGTCGACGCCGCGGATGCGCACCGTACCGGTGGCCGACTCCAGGCCGGCGATGCCGCGCAGCAGGCTCGACTTGCCCGATCCCGACGCGCCGAGCAGGGCGACGATGCGTCCCTCGCCCAGCGTGAGGCTGGCGCCGCGCACGGCCACGTGCCCGTCAGGATAGGTCACCGTCAGGTCCTCGACCTCGAGTAGCCGCGCCGGGCTGGGCGGCGCAACCCGCCGCTCAGCCTGCACGTCGCCGCCCGAGTCGCGCCACTCGACAGTCACCTCGTCGCGCCGTCTTTCTGCGGGCACACTACCCCGCCGCCTATCTGGCATGCTTGCCCTCCCTCGAGTATTCGCACAGCGCCATGATGGCCGCGGTGAGCAGGCCGAGCACGACGCTCGCCGCCATGGCCATGCCGTAATTGTGTCCGCCGGGCCGGCCCAGCAGGCGCGATATGAGCACGGGCAGCGTGATGTTGTCGCCGGCCGCCAGGAAGCTCGACGCCCCGAACTCGCCCAGCGACATGGCCAGCGCGAATCCCGTGGCCAGCGCCAGGCCGCGCATGGCCAGGAGAATGTCGACGGTCGCGAGCACCCGACCCGACCCGGCGCCGAGCATGCGGGCGGCGTCACGCAGGCGCGGGTCGATGGCTCGCACGATAGGGCCGAGGGCCCGCAGCACCATGGGCACGGCGACGATCGCCTGCGCCACGGGCACGAGCTCGTCGCCCATGTTCAACGGCGGCGCCTGTAGGCAGATGAGGAAGCCGAAGCCGACGGTGACGGCCGAGACGCCCAGGGGTGCCATGGCCAGCGCCTCGACGGCAGCGAGCAGCCGACGCCGACGCCCGCGCGCCGGCCGCGCCAGCGCGAAGGCCAGCGGAACGCCGATGGCCAGCGCGATAATGGTGGCGATGGCCGCCGAGCGCAGCGAGTTGCCCAGGGCCTCGACCACGCTCGCCCCTGACGAAAAACCCCGGCCCGGCGTCACGAGGAGCTGGTAGTTGAGCACGGTCCACCGGCCGTCGTCCCTGAGCGAGCGCACCACGAGCGAGGCCATGGGCGCGCAGATGAGCGCCAGCGTCACCGCCGCCGTGAGCATGAGGGCGGGAAGGTCGCCCGGACGCACGCGCCGCCCGCCACCCGGCCGCATTTTCAGGGCCGTGGCCCGGGAAGCTCGGGAACTCACCGCGAGCGCGATGGCGACGACGGCGAATTGTATGAGCGACAGGCCCGCGGCGGCGTCGAAGTTCAGCCGGTTAGTCTGCGCCCAGATCTCGCTCTCCAGGGTCGATGTTCCGCCCAGCGTCATGACGATGCCGTACGCCGTCGAGCAAAAGAGGAAGACGAGCGCCGCGGCCGAGGCGATCGCCGGCCGCAGCGACGGCAGGGTCACCGTGCGAAAGACGCGGACCGGCCCGGCACCGAGCATGCGCGCGGCGCCGGCAATGCGCGGATCGAGCCCCGCCCACATCGTGCCGACCGTGCGCACCACCACCGAGAAGTTGAAGAAGACCATGGCCGCGACGATCGCCGCCGCGCCGCCGTCCATGCCGAGGAAGGCGTAGGCGCCGTCGCGCCCGAGCAGGGAGCGAAATGCCACGCCCACGACCACGGTGGGCAGGACGAAGGGGATCGTCGCGATGGCGCGCAGAATCCGGCGGCCCGGGAAGCGGCACACGTACAGCGCGTAGGCGCCGGGTACGCCGAGCGCGACCGAGCACACCGTGCCCGCGGCAGCCATCCACAGGGTCGTGGTGGCGATTCGCCACGTGCGCGCGCTCGTCAGCGTGTCGATCGCCGCCGGGTCGACGCCGCGCAGGAGCATGACCGCCACCGGCCAGACGAAGAAGACGGCAAGCGCCGCGACGGGGGCCGCCAGTGCCAGGACGTAGGCGAGGCGGGCGGGCGCCGTGCTCGGCCCACCGGTGGGCGTTGCCGTGCGTGGAGCGGGCGCGCCGGGCGCTGTGCTGGACCCGCCGGACACCGGGTCGGGCTCCACCCCGTCGGGCGTGCCATGCTGACCGCCGAGCACCAGCCGGTCGGGAGCACCGCGGGAAACCTGACAGGGCGCTTGACCAGGCGCCTGGCCGGACACCAGCCTGCCAGGCACGGCCTGCTCGTCGGGATCCACGGGACGCGCCACGCTACGTCACGCTACGCGGCCGACTCGCGGATCTCGGTCCACGCGTCCAGCCAATCCTCGCGCTTATCGCTCACGACGTCGGCGTCCGGCTCGATCGGATTCTCGGCGAGCTTGGCATGCTCGGCCCACTCCTTCGGCAGCGGGGCCGTCGAGTCGATCGGGTACATGTACATCGACTCCGGAATCTCGGCCTGAACGTCGGCCGACAGCATGAAGTCAACGAAGGCCTTGGCGCCGGCCTCGTTCTTCGCGCCCTTGATGACTGCCGCGTACTCGACCTGGCGGATGCACGTGGACTCAATGACGCCCGTCTTGCCGCCGGTTTCGGCCGGCGAGGACGAATACGACAGCACGAGCGGAAACTCGCCCTTGCCCTCCTCGCCCGAAAAGTCGGTGTAGTAGGCCTCGGACCAGCCGGCCGCCACCTTCGTGCCGCCGCCCAGCAGCGAGGTCAGGTAGGAGGTGGACTCGTCGCCTTTGACGACATCGATGCCCGCGAGGAAGGCGAAGCCCGTTGCGGACGACGCCGGGTCGGGAATGACGAGCAGCTTGGCGTACTCGGGCTTGGCCAGGTCGTCCAGGGTCTTGGGCTCGTCCATGCCCCTGCTGGAGAACCATTCGTGGTCGACGTTGACGCACACCTCGCCGAGGTCGACGGGGGTCAGGCCGTCCTTCGCGTAGTCCTTCGCCGACTCGGGGGCCGCGGGTGAATCGTAGGCCTGGAGGACGCCGGCCTTCTGCGCCTGGCCGGCCGAGTAGGTGTCGATGCCGTAGGCCGCGTCGTACTTCGTGGAGTTCTTACCCAAAGCCAGCTGGTTGGCGACGCCGGCGTCGCCCGCCGACACCGTCTTGAGCTTGAAGCCCGTGTCCTTTTCGAACTTCTGTATCGCGGCCTCGGGCAGTTCGAAGGAGTCGTGGGTGAGGACGGTGACGGTCTCGGCGTCGCCTTCGGACGACGTGCCCGAGCAGGCCGTCAGGCCGAGCAGGATGGCCCCGCACGCGGCGAATATGCGCGCGCCGGGTTTAACCGATGCATGGAACATGAAGATTCCTCCCATTCAGGAGGGCCCGCCCGCGCGGGCGGGGAGAGCTCGACTTCCTTCGCCGGTGCTAACCGGAGCAGGTTCGAGGGTCTGCTTTTCGCACTCTCAGCGCCCGGTTGGCGCTCCCCTGTCGCAGCGCCAAGTCTAGTTCAGGGCACGCCGACAGGCGAAATGCGCAGCGCGCAGATTGAGGCTTGGCGCCGGTGACGGCCGACCTCAAAGGGTGCCTTCCGGGTGGCCTCATCATGCCCGGAAGGCACCGCTACGTTCAGGCGGCGGTCGCGGCCTCGCGCGCCTTCTTGGCAGCGTCGGCGATGACGGCGTCCAGTCCGTACCACTTGGCTGCCCGCCGCATGACGAGCTCGTTGACGACCGCGCCGACCGAGGCCGAAACGACCGAGAAGACGATCGCGTCGCGCAGCGGCTCGGTCAGGTCGTCGGCCTCGGGCCTTTTGCGCCCCGAAATCGCCTTCCACGCGGCGTCCGCGAGCTTGTTGGCGATGATGCCCGAAACGATTCCGGCCCCGGCGCTGACGAGCTTCCACCCAATGTCCACAACGACTCCCTTCTAACGGCTACCCCTAATCTTGCCTGATTCGCCAGCCGATTGCTCGCCTCTGATCACTCGCAAATCCTCGCGCAGTTCGTCGACGACGAGGTCGCCAGAGGTGAAGCCCCTGCGGAAGCCGGTGCGCGAGAGCATGTGGGCGGAGATCGGCGCGGTGATGAGTTGGAAGGCGATGACGAGGACGAGGGTCCACCTCATCGTCCAGTCGTCGACGATCATGGCTGCACCGCCGAGGTTGAAGACGAGTCCGAGCACCTGCGGCTTGGTGGCCAGGTGCTGGCGTTCGAGGAGGTCCTTGTAGCGGACCATGCCGACGGCGGCGATGAGCGTGAGCGTGGCTCCGGCCAGAAGGAGCGCGGCGCCCACGACGTCCCACAGTGTGCTCATGTCCCTTGCTCTCCCTGTTGCTCGGTGCTCTCATCCGCTGCCTTGCCAGGCCGCGCGTCCGCTGCCTTGCTGGGCCGCGCACCGTCGCGGAGCTCGGGCGTGGCGTGACGGTCGGCGTCGTCGAGGGCGTCGATCCCGCCGTCGTCGTCGACCTCGATTACTGGGAGGTCGGCCAGTTCGCGGCCGCGGCCGAACCTTGCCACCGCTACGGCCCCGAGGAAGCCGGCGACGGACACGACGACGAAGACGACGACCAGGTCCGTGCGGTGCGTTCTCGCGGCCAGCAGGGCCAGCCCGCCGAGCAGGATCGCCGTCATGACATCGACGCCGACCATGCGGTCCAGCGGCGAAGGACCGCGCTCGATCTGGAAGAGCACGAGGCCCGCGGCAAGCGTGAGCATGGCGGCGCACACAATCAGGACGATGCTCACGACTCCTCACCCCCTTCCGGTCTGCGCTCGGCGCTATCGAGAGCCTTTGAAGCCTGTGCCTTCGAGGCCGGCGCCATTGAACTGGCGGGCGCTGCCGAGTCGGGCGCCGAGGCGGGGTCCTTCGAGGCCGGCGCCGAGCTCGAATCCCCTGGCGGCAATGGTGCCTTGGACGCACCCGAGCCGCCCGCCACCGAACTGGCGGGCGCCACTGGACTGGCCGGCGCCATTGAACTGGCGGGCGCTGCCGAGTCGGGCGCCGCTCCCGAACTGCCGGGCCCCGCCGAGCCAGGCAACTCGGCACCCCCGGGCGCCGCCGGCGCGAATGGCCGGGGAAGCCTGCCGGAACTCGGCGTTGACCCCGGCACGTACCCGGCCGCGATGAGCTGGGCGCGCGAGGCGAACGCCCGCAAGATCCGCTCTTCGAGCTGAAGGATGGAATTGTGCGCCGCCGACACGCCGCCGGACAGGCCGACGTCGAAGACGTGCACGTAGAGGGTCCCGCTCGGCCCGTGCGCGTCGACCACCACCGTGCCCGGCACGAGCGCCGACATGCCGGCGATCATGGCGAGGTAGGCGTCCGACTCGGAGGCGAGCGCCACGCGGATGATCGCGCTGCGCGGCCGCCGCCCCGAAAGGACGAACCAGGAGAGCTTGAGCGAGGCGACCACGAGGTCCCAGGCAAAGATGACGCCCAGGCGTACGAGTGCCCACGGCCTGAAGCGTGCATCGAACCGTGCGGCCGGGAAGGGCACCGCCGAGGTGACAACGAACGCGACGAGCACCCCGCCGAGCACGTTGCCCGGCGTCATCTCGCCCCATAGGAGCACCCAGACGAGCGTGATCCACAGGAGCGTGCCGATGGACGTGTGCGGGAAGCGGCCCGGGCGCTGGGTGGCGAGCCGGACTGCCTGGCTGGCGCTGCTCATGGTTCCTCCTTGGCGCAGGTCGTGGCCGGGCCGAGCCCGCCGCGCCTTCGCCCGGCGGCGCTGCTCATGGTTCCTCCTTTGGAAGGACGCTGCCGATGTACGGCCCGCGCTCGCGCAGCTCGGCGGCCGTGCCATCGGTGAAGGTGCGCAGTGGCCCGGCGATGCACGTCAAGAGCAGCGACATCCCCACGAGCGCCCCCGCGCAGAGCATCATGCCGCGCGGGCACGTCGTCGCCGGCGGCGGCTCGGGCGCCTCCTGCCAGAACGCCATGTTCCACACGCGGATGACGGCGTAGAGCGTCAGTAGCGAGGTCACGAGCCCGACGGCCACGAGCGCCCAGTCCAGGCCCGTGCCGCGGCTGGCCGAAGCCTGCAGAAGCCCCAGCTTGCCCAGGAAGCCCGACATGGGAGGGATGCCGGCGAGGTTGAGCGCCGGGATCAGGTAGAGCACGGCGATGGCCGGCGCGAGCTTGGCCAGCGAGCCGAGCTTCTTCAGCGACGTCGTCCCGCCCCTGCGCTCGATGAGGCCAACCACGAGGAACAGCGCCGTCTGCACGGTGATGTGGTGGACGGCGTAGAAGACCGCCGAGGACAGCCCGTCCTCGGACGCCGTGGCGATCCCCCAGACCATGTAGCCGATGTGCGAGACGAGCGTGAAGGACAGGAGGCGTTTGACGTCGTTCTGCGCGACGGCGCCCAGGATGCCCACGAGCATGGTGGCCACGGCGAACCAGGCGAGGACGTCGTCGAGTTGCGAATCCTGGAAGAGCAACTCCTGCGTGCGGATGATCCCGTAAACGCCGACCTTGGTCAGGAGTCCCGCGAAGACGGCCGTCACGGGCGCCGAGGCCGTGGGGTAGGAGTCGGGCAGCCACGCCGAGAGCGGGAAGATCGCGGCCTTGATCCCGAAGGCGATGAGTAGCAGGGCCTGGAGGATCATGCGCACGCCCGGGTCGATTTCCGGCAGGCGCTGGGCGAGCTGGCCAAGATTGACCGTTCCCGTCGAAGCGTAGACGTAGCCGATGGCAATGAGGAAGATCGCCGAGGAGACGAGCGAGACGACGACGTAGACGCTGCCAGTGCGCATTCGCTCGCCGCTGCCACCCATCGTGATGAGCACGAACGACGCGGCCAGCAGGATCTCGAAGCCGACGTAGACGTTGAAGAGGTCGCCGGAGAGGAAGGCGTTGGAAACTCCGGCGGACAGGATGAGGAACGCCGGGTAGTAGACGGCCGTGGGCGCGCTGCGGTCGCCGTCGGCCACGCCCTGCGAGATCGAGTAGCCGAGCACCATGAGGGTGACGGTCACGGAGGTCACGAGCATGACCGTGGACAGGCGGTCGGCCACGAGTGTGATGCTGATGTCGGGCTGCCAGCCGCCGACGTCGAGCACGACCGGCCCGTCGAGCGAGCCGACGAGCAGGGCGAGCGCCGAGGCGAGGACCGCAAGCAGGATGGCCACGGATATGACGGCCTGGGCCATGCGCCGGCGTGAGAAGACGAGCACGAGGGCGGCGCCCACGAGCGGCAAGATGATGGGAAAGGCTGCGAGCACATTCAGGTTCATGACTCTTCGACCTCGTCCCGGAATTCTTCGGCGGTGTCGCCCAGCGTGCCCTCGGCTTCGTCGCGCGCGCGATCGCGGCGGGCAATCTGCTTGTCTTCGCGGTCGTCGCGCACCTCGTCGTTGGATCGCAGCTGCCACGAGCGGTAGGCCATGGCCAGGAGGAATGCTGTCATGCCCAGACTGATGACGATGGCGGTGAGCACCATGGCCTGGACGAGCGGGTCGGCCATGGCATCCGGCGCCGCCTGCCCGACGAAGGCGGGTTCGCCCGAGCGTCCGCCGGCGATGAGGAAGAGGACGTTGATGCCGTTGGCCAGGCAGGCGAGCCCGAGCACGATGCGCGAAAGCGAGCGCTCCAGCGTGAGGTAGACGCCCACGGCCACGAGCACCCCGCACAGCAGGACGAGCGCGAGTGAGCTGTTCATCGTTGCCTCTCCTTTGCTGCCTTGCCCGTGCCGCCTGGCGCCGACGCGCGCGCCGGGCCGGCCGCGGCCGTACGGGCGGCCTCCTCGGCGGCCTTTTCCACCGCCATGGCCTCGCGCAGCTCCGAGCGGGCGTCCCAGTGCGGGCGGAGCTCGTAACGCTCGCCGCCGGGACCGTGCCTGTCGACCTCGGCCCCCAGCGAGCGGAGAATCTCCAGGCACAGTCCCACGACCACGAGGTACACGCCGACGTCGAAGACGAGCGCCGTCGCGAAGTGGACGGGGCCGAATCCCGGCAGCGTGAAGTCGATGAGCGCGGTCTGGAGGGGGCTGCCGCCCACGAGCAGTGGGAAGAGGGCCGACGTCGAGGCGATGACGAGGCCGCCGCCCAGCAGGTAGCCGGGCAGCACGGGCAGTGTCGCGCCCAGTTCGAAGCGCCCGCCGGCCAGGTAGCGCAGCACGAGGGCGCTGCCGGTCAGTATGCCGGCCGCGAAGCCGCCTCCGGGCTGGTTGTGGCCGGAGAAGAGCAGGAACACGGCCACCGTGACGATCGAGTAGAAGACCAGGCGGGTTCCGACCTCGAGGATGACGGAGCGTTCGTCCATGCCCTTGCGCACGACGGTCGACAGCCAAACGCGCCCGCGCCCCTCGTTCAGCGGGCGGGTGTCGGCCCCACGTTCGGCCAGGATGCGGGCGGGCGTTGCCGCGTCGGCCAGGTGTGCGCGCACCCGGGAGTCGGAGGTGCCCAGGATGTTGCGCAGGCGGTCGGTCCGGCCGGCCTTGTCGCCCAGGAAGAGGAGCGAGGAGATGCCGACGGCGCACACGACGATGACGGAGATCTCACCCAGCGTGTCCCAGGCGCGGATGTCGACCAGGGTGACGTTGACGATGTTGTGACCGTAGCCGAATTCGTAGGCCTGACGGGAGAAGAGCGAGCCGTTGGACCGGTGGGTGCGTGCCCCGGCGGCAATGGCGGCCAGACTGCAGACGAGCAACCCCACGGACACGGCCAGGCCCGCCCTCAGGCGGCGCGAGCGGCGCAGCGGGCGGTGCGAGAACTCGGCCGGCAGGCGCCGCAGGACGAGCACGAAGACGACGAGCGTGACCGTCTCCGCCAGGACCTGGGTCAGCGCCAGGTCCGGTGCGCCGTAGAGTTCGTAGACGAGCGCGATGCCGTAGCCCGACACGCCCAGCAGGAGTACCGCCTTGATGCGGTTCCTCGCGTGCGCCATGAGGATCGCGGCCAGGGCAGTGACGGCGGCCGCGGCGAGCTGGGGCAGCGTGTCCCAGGCGCGGATGCCCCGCGGCATGGCCACGCGGCCGGCGATGAGCAGGGTGGCAGCGGTGGCGGCCGTGAAGACGAAGATCGTCATGAGATACCAGGGCAGCGAGCCGCGCTGGGTCGCCGCCGTGACGCGGCCGGAAAGGCCTTCCAGGCCGCGCGTCGTGGCCCGGTAGACCGACGCCGCGCCGAACGGGACGAGGTCCCTCGACAGCGGACGCTCGAGGTGGCCGCGGGCCGCGAACATGAGGCCGCCCGCCGCGAAGACGGCGATCGTGACGACGACGGGCGCGCCGAAGCCGTGCCACAGAACCAGGCGGTGCGCGTGCCCCGGGTAGAGGGCCGCGTGATGCTCGAGGAGGCGGGACCACCAGGGGGCGGCCAGCCCGAGGGCGAGCCCGGCCACGGCCAGCACGCCGACGGGCGCCGTCGTCGCCGGCGATGTCCGGCACTGCCCGCACGGCCGCCCGTCCTTGTCGGCGAAGGCGCCCCACAGGAAGCGAATGCCATAGGCGACCGTGAGCACCGAGCCGAGCGCGACGGGCACCCACGCGGCCGGGCTGGCCATGAGCCCGGCCAGCGCCGCCTCCTTGGCGACGTATCCGGCGAAGGGCGGGAAGCCGACCATGGACAGGACAGCCAGGCAGGCGAAGGCCGCCGTCGCGGGCATCCGGCGCCCCACACCGGACAGTTTGCGCAGGTCGCGCGTTCCCATCGCCAGGTCGACGTTGCCGACCGCCAGGAAGAGGGCGCTCTTGAACAGGGCGTGGGCCGTGAGCATCATGAGCCCGGCCAGGGCCAGCTGGGCCGAGCCGTAGCCGACCATGAGCGTGATGAGGCCGAGCTGGGAGACGGTGCCGAAGGCGAGAATGAGCTTGAGGTCGTGCTGTTTGAGCGCGCGGTAGCCGCCGACGATCAGCGTGGCGGCCCCGACGGCCACGACGGTGCCGCGCCACGCCGGCACGCCGGCCAGCCCGGGCGAAAGACGTGCGATGAGGTAGACGCCGGCCTTGACCATGGCGGCGGCGTGCAGGTAGGCGGACACCGGCGTCGGAGCGGCCATCGCCGCAGGCAGCCAGAAGTGGAAGGGAATGAGCGCGCTCTTGGACATCGCGCCGACGAGGATGAGCACGGCCGCCGTCGGCGACACCTCCAGCCGGCCGTCTTGGGCGGCGTCCACGATCTGGGCCAGTGAGTAGGAGCCTCCCCGGCTCTCCCCCAGGACGACGAATCCGGCGAGCATGGCCAGGCCGCCGGTCGTCGTGACGACGATGGCCTGGAGCGCGGCCCGCCGGGAGCTCGAGCGGTCCGAGTAGTGGCCGATGAGTAGGAAGCTGAAGATGGTGGTCAGCTCCCAGAAGATGTACATGGCGATCGTCGAATCGCTGACGACCAGTCCGAGCATCGCGCCGGCGAAGGCGAGGAACACGGCCCCGAAGCGCCCCAGGTAGGAGGCGTTCTTGCCGAAGTATCGCCCCGAGTAGACGAGGACGAGCGTCCCGACTCCGGTCACGAGCAGACCCATGACGGCCGACAGTGCGTCGACCCGGATGTCGAGTTGGAGCCCGAGTTGGACCACCCACAGGATCTTCTGCGTCTGCACCCGGCCGGCGAAGACCGCCGGGAGCATGGCGACGAAGACGGCGAAGCCGGCCGCGGGGATCAGGGCGAGCAGGAAGAAACCGTTGCGGCCCCGCCGCATTGCGAAAGGCGCCGCGAGCGCGCCCAGCGCGAACGTGGCGAGCAGGGCCGGCATGGGAGCCTCCTTGTCGGGCAGCGGTCGGTGCGTCGTGGTCGTGAAGGAACGGATATCCGGCGCCGGATGGCGCGCGAATGCGGCCGGGCGCGTTTTCCTCCGGCATGTGGGCCAACGCCGATTCGGATCGCTGCCTTCCCGCGTTCCTTCGATTATCGATCTTCTCACGAGCGTCCGACAGAAATTGCCGACCCGCCGGGGCGTGGCCCACGCCGCACTGCCGGCAGGTCGCAGCGGCACAGCCGAACGCAGCACTGCCGGCGGTTCGCAGCAGCACAGCCGAATGCCGCACCGGCACAGCTAGCCAACCGCAGCGCCCGCCGTCGGCGGAAACTGCCGGCCTGCACCTCGGAAACTCCGCCCGCGAGCGCCGCGCAGGCCCCCGCCATTCGATACGCTGGACCAGTGCTTCTCTCTGATCGCGATATTCGCTCCTGCGTAGAGACCGGCCGCGTGCGCCTGGACCCGTGGGATCCGCAAATGATCCAGCCCTCGTCGGTCGACGTCCACCTCGACCGGTTCTTCCGACTCTTCGACAACCACAAGTACCAAGTCATCGATCCGGCGGCCGACCAGCCCGACATCACGCGCCTCGTCGAGGTCCCCGCCGACGGCCAGTTCGTGCTGCACCCCGGCGAATTCGTCCTCGGCTCCACCTTCGAGCAGGTCACCCTGGCCGACGACGTCGCCGCCCGGCTCGAAGGCAAGTCCAGCCTGGGGCGGCTCGGCCTGCTCACGCACTCGACGGCCGGCTTCATCGACCCCGGCTTTTCCGGCCACGTCACGCTCGAGCTGTCGAACACGGCGACGCTGCCGATTCGCCTCTATCCGGGCATGAAGGTCGGGCAGCTGTGCTTCTTCCAGCTGTCCTCGCCGGCGGAAAGGCCGTATGGCTCGGGGGCGAGTGGCTCGCGCTACCAGGGCCAGCACGGCCCGACGGCCTCGCGCTCACACCAGAACTTCCACCGGGTCGACGTCACTCGTGGGGCGTGAGCAGTCTTTGCGTCTAACCGCGGGCGCGCCACGTCCAGCCACCACTGCGGATGCACAACTGCGCGGCTCGTCTGCTATGATCGTGCGTGCGTCATGCGGGCGTAGTTCATCGGTAGAATGGAAGCTTCCCAAGCTTCAGAGGCGGGTTCGACTCCCGTCGCCCGCTCCAAGTTCCTAATGTTTCGGCACTCTCGTCACGTTAGACTGTCTCGTACGTGGCTCACCCTCTAACGCAACTCAGTTCGCCGTAGAACGACCCTAACAATCAGTCACTGGCAGGTGTCCGCCCGCGAGAAGCCATCTCACTCAAAGTTGAGAAACACGGCGAATGGACCACGCGAGAAAGGCGCATCATTGATAAGTGGAGCCAACCCACGCTTGACGACGACAAATTCAAACCGTCCCGAACTCCACTCGAGCCGCCACCTTTCCGTGTCCACATCAACTTCAAGTGCAGAGACGAGAACACGTGCACAGGCCACTCGATCTCTTTAACCGACTGGGAGGGAACAGCGCTACAACGCCGCATCCCACCCGACGCCAACGTCGACTACGCCCGCGAACAGTTCACCCGAAAGTTCGTCACGGAGAAGTTCAAGCCCAACAAAGTCACTCAGATCATCGTTGGAAACCAAGCACAAGGAAACAAACGAGCGGCCTTCCTCGCGCTGGGACTATTTGGCCCCTACGACGAACCTCAACCGACGCTGTTCTGATGCTCCGCAAGCACCGCCGTCACTTCGTCAATGACAAGCCGACGGTGGCACTGCTCATGGTCGTGCTCACAGCACAGCACGAGAACCGTCTGGTCGGTGGCCAGATCCGCAATATGGTGAATCGCCGCGGTTCCTTCCGGTGTGTGAAGAACTTCGTCCGTGAACCGCTGATAGGCGTGGGCCGCGTCGTCGGTGCCGGGAGTCGCGAAGGCGGCGCGGTTGTCCTTTGGGTTGCCTAGTTCACGCATGTGTACGTACTTCAGTCCGGCGGCTTCTAGCGCCTGACGCAGTCGCGTCTTCGAAAAGCCCTTCTTCCGACTGATGGGGGTCATGCGAACGTCGACCACAACATTCGCCTGGACTCGTTCCGCTTCGCTGAGGAGATCGTCGAGGGTCTTGCCCTCGTATCCCCACCCGCGTATAGACCCCCGTGTGTGCGTCATAGACCAAAGTTTAAACGCTTCAGACGGCCGGTGCAGACTCATCCGCTTCCTCCTATCGATGGCAGCCCACGACGGCCCGGTCGGCATCCTGGTAGCCTAGTGCGGCCAGCTCGCTTCGTCGGCTGCGCCCGGCCCCTCGGGCTCAGCGGTGGCCGTAGCACATGAAGCCGGAGCGCCGCCGCGTTCAGCGCCACTATCAGATCCCGCCACTGCCCGGAGGTCGCATGATCGTCGCCGCCGCCATCGTCCGTGGACACGACGTCCTCGCCGCCCAGCGCGCCTACCCCGAGGCCCTGGCCGGCAAGTGGGAATTCCCCGGCGGCAAGGTCGAACCCGGCGAGTCCCCGAGCGCTGCACTCCACCGCGAGATCCGCGAAGAACTCGCAATCGACATCGAACTGGGCGCCCGCCTGGACGGGCCTGACGGCGACTGGCCCCTGCCCAACGGCTCGCGCATGCGCCTGTGGCTGGCCCGGACGCTCGCCACCCCGCGCCTCGGCCCCAGCCACCTCCAACTGCGCTGGCAGCCGGTCGAGGCACTAACCCAGCTCGACTGGCTCGAAGGCGACCTGCCCATACTCGCCCCGCTGGTCACCGCCATCGGCAAGCAGCGCGCCTGACCGCCGCGCCACCATCGCTGCCAGGAGAACTACCCACCGCATCGTCCGCCTTCGCACGTGCGTCGTCGTATCCTATGTCCATGCCGAAGATCACCGGAAATAGCCTCGCCGAGCATCGCGAAATCACGCGTGAGGCGATCTTCGACGCGTTTTCCCACCTTTTGACAACGAAAGGTTTCGACTCGATCAGCATGTCCGCGCTGGCCACCGAGGCCAATATCGGGCGCACGGCACTATACAACCACTTCCAGGACAAAGAGGACATACTCGTCGCATACGTCGAATACGAAATGCACAGGTACCTCACCAAGCTGAAAGACAATCTCAGCAAGGCCACGTCACCGGAGGAAAAGCTGCGGGTCTATGCTCGCGCACAGTTGCTGGCCAAGCGCGGTTACCTCTTCTCCCCCGGCGCGCCGCTGCGCGATGTCGTCTCCGAACGGACGGCACTGGCCCTGCGCGAGCACGTCAAGACGACGAGCCAGGTGCTGCGCGGCATCCTCGAAGAGTGCGTGGACCTGGGCCTCATTCCCGACCAGGACCTGGGCGTGACCGTCCAACTGGTGCACAGCTCCCTGACCGTGCGTCACATTCCCGCCACCGAGCCGGAGCGCACCGCATTCTTCGAGGCGACCGAGGCCTTCGTGCTGCGCTCGATCGGCATTCGCGAGTCAGGCGCGGCGGGGCGCCGGTAGCCGCCGCTCACTCCGCGCCGCCGGTGGCCGCCGCTCACCAGTTGGGCTCGCCGCCCGAGCCACGATTGCCGCGTTGCTCCTGCTCCCGGCGCTGCCTTTCGGCCTCCTCGTTCAACTCGCGCAGTTGCTCTTCCCTATCCCGATCCTCGGCATTGGAGGGATCGGGAAGAGTGGGGGACGGACTCGTCCCGCCGCCCGAGTTCCGATTCGGGTCCTGATTGGGATCTTGGTTCGGGTCCTGCGAAGGATCCGCTTTTTCCTGCTGACGCTGCTGGTTGTCCTGATTGTCCTGGGTCGACGTGCACGGCTCGATCGTGTCGGCGGCCTTCTGGAAAAGCCGCTCGCCAACACTGCCACCTACCGCGTCCCCCTTCGCCTCGTAGGCGAGAGAAAGATTCGTTCGCACCTTGCACTCCGGCCCGTCGACGTCGACGACCTGGCCGTCCACGCGCTCGGCGGCGCGCACACGCTCCAGGGCCACCTCCAGATTGGACACTGCCGGGTTCGGATCGTCATTGGCGACCTGTGCGGTGCCGAGGTTGAACGGGCCCTGCCACCCCTCCAAGAAACCGGGCGTAACGTTGACGGCCCACCTGTAGTACGTCTCGGCACGCTCGCTGTCGTCCTCGTAAACGCGGCTGCCCAGCCACGGCAGGATGCACATGGCACTCACCCAGACCAGAAGAGGCAGCAGCACGACGGCGCCCACCGCGCCCCACGCCTTTCGCGACCGCATCATCGCCCCCTCAACTTGATCCGGATGCGCGGAGCGACGACGGCGGCCTCCCATACGGCCAGGGCCGCCAGCGCCAGGCCGGCCGGCCACAGAACGGGGCTGCGCCTGCGGCTTTCGGTCGTCACTTGCTCATCAATCAGGTCGGCGTCCGGCACGTCGATCGCCTGTCCGGGCGATGTGCGATGCGAGTAGCCCACGCCGATCTGGTCGGCGACCTGCTGCAACTGGCCCTCGTCGATCGTGGAGATGGCGTCCTGCCCGGTCTGCGGATCCTGAATGTAGGCCTCGTCGCCGGCCTGCGGGTCGGTGACCTTCATCCGCCCGCCCTCGGCCGTTCCGTAGCCGAGCACGGCTCCGCCGTCGACCAGTTCCCGCACCTGCGAATAGTCGCCACCGTCGCCTTCGCCGCGCGCCTCGCCGTCGGAAATGATGTAGACGATCTGCATCGATTCGGGATGGCTCTTTTTCGACCGCTCCAGCTCCTTGACCAGCAGGTCGACCGGGCGGAACACCGACGAGCCGGACGAATACGTCGTGATCTCCGGGCTCATCGTCTGCACCCACGATTCGAGCGCCAGCGAATCCGTGGTCAGCGGCAGCTCCCTCGTCGCCGACGAACTAAAGGAAATGACAGAAAACCGCGCACCCACGAGCTCGCTTTGAATCTGGCGGATATCCGCGCGCACACCTTCCATGCGCGGCGAGGTGCCGTTGTAGTCCTCGGCCACCATGGACCCCGTCGTATCGACGACGAAGTACACGTTCGCGCCGCGCACGGTCGTGATCTGGGGAAGGGCGCGGCTCGGCCCCATCCCCATGGAGGCGACCACAACGACCATGAGCGCCCGGCGCAACCAGTCCACCCACGACGCCTCGCGCCCCATGCGCCAGCACACCAGGCACAGCGCACTACCGCCGACGCACACGGCAATCACCGCCCAAGCGGGCCACAACCACAGCATCACAGGCGCAACCTCCACGCTATCGCAATGAATCCCGCCACCGAAATGAGCGCCAGCAGCGGCCAGTACTCCGGTTCCTCGACGATGCTGACGTCGGCATCCGCGGCGAGCTCACGCCTGTCCTGGCGCTGGATATCCCGGACGATCTGCCGGCCGGCGCCGGCGTCGTCGGCCTCGAAGACGGTTCCACCCGTGGACTCGATGGCGGTCGAAAAGCTCCCGCTGTCGCTCCCGTAGCCGGAGCCGATGTACAGGCCGTGAACCTTGATGTCGCGCTCGCTGGCCAGGTCGGCCGCCTCGTCGAGCCTGAAGAGGGGCTCACCGGCCAATTCGTTGTCCGTGGCGAAGAGGATGGTGCGCGAGCGCTCGTCGTCGCTGAAATCGAAACTCTGCGTGCACGAGGCGAGGCCGTCGCCAATGAGCGAAGAACCGGCCCCGAGCTCCGTGCCCGCGGTGAACTCGCTGTACCGGTCGTAGTCGGTCAGGGCGTTCGTGGCCTCCTCGAATTCCTCCTGGATCATCTCGTAGTCGTCGCTCAGGGGGAAGACCACGCTGGACGAGCCGTTGAAGATCACCAGGCCCACGCGTTCGCCCTCGAACTGGTCGACGATCTGGGAGAAGGTCTCGAGCACTTCGGCGTCGAAGTCGACGACGGAGCCGGAAACATCCAGGCACAGGACGATATCGCGCGAGGCCATCTGCCTGGAGTTGACCTTTTCGATGTGGGGGCGCGCCGCGAGCACGGAGGCGGCGACGACGACGAGCCCCAGGCAGCACGCGAGCAAAACCATGAGCACGCGCAACTGCGCCAGCCGAAACCGGTAGCGCGGGCTATTGCGCACCTCCCAGGTGTGCGCCACCAGCAGGACGGGGTCGGCGCTGCGGCGACCCCGCCTGATCCAGGCCATCACGGCGACCGCGACGGCCAGCGCGGCAATGGCGGGGACCAGCCACCCGTTGACCATCTCGTAGTTCACCACTGCGACACCTCCCTGACCGCATCTTCGATCGAGCGCCGGGCGTCCGCCTCGGATTCGGGGGCGAAGCTCGGCTCCTCCCACGTCTTGAGGAGAGCGGCGACGCCGGCGAACTCTTTCCGCTTGGCGATGTCGCGCACCGTCCACGTGGAAACATCGCGCCGGGAGCGCTCGCCGAGGATCGCGCGCATCGTCTCCGCAAGCGCCAGATGGAACTCGCGCAGGTCGCCGAGGGGAATGCCGCGCAGCCTGGCAATCCATCGCTCGCGCTGCTGGACGGGCACCGGCACCAGGCTCACGTCCTTGGCACCCCGGGGCTTGATGAGCACGAGGAGCAGGACCCACGCGAGCACGAACACGAGGGCGACGCCGAGCGCGATGAACAGGTAGACGGAGCCCCCGCCGGCGGGAAACAACTGGCTAGGATCCACGATGCTGCCACCTCAGGAGGTCGACGATCGAACCGATGATGTCCCCGCTGGATGCCACGGACGCATTGAGCACGCGGTGGCGCGCCAGCAGGTGCGAGGCCCACCGCTGCCGCTCGCGCCGGTACTGCTGCTCCTGCTCGCGCAGCTTCCGGTCATCGCGCACGAGGTCGGGCATGAAAGAGCCGTCCGAGATGTCGGCCATGGCCTCCACTCCCTCGGCAGTGACCGACATGTCGGCGATTCGCACGACGAGCAGTTCGTGCCGCTCGCGGATCCGACGCAGCAGCAGCTCGTCCGGCGGGGTCGGCCAGTACTCGTCGGTCACGAGGATGGCCAGCGAGCGCTCACGGCGAGTGCGCAGGAAGCAGTCGGCAATGGCGGCCACATTGGCCGGGGCTCTCGCGGCGCCCAGGGCGCGGTCGGCGCGGTCGAGCAGGAAGTCCAGATGTCCAGAGCCGTGGCGGGCGGGGAAGCGTTCCACGCCGGCCGCATTGCCCTGGATGAGGCCGAGCTGGTCGCCGCGGTAGGCGGCCAGGTAGGCGAGCGTCTCGGCGCACTGGAGCGCCAGCTCGCCCTTCGGCTCGCCGGAAGGCGCCGCCCCATTCATCTCGATGCCCGTGTCGAGCAGGAGTTGGGTCAGCACGTCAGTCTCGCGCTCGAAGCGACGTATGACGGGCTTGCCGGCGCGCGCCGAGACCTTCCAGTCGATGTCGCGCACCTGGTCGCCCGTCCGGTATTCAGTCAGGTCCTCGAAGTCGTAGCCACGCCCGGTCATCGCCGAGGTGTGCGAGCCGTCGAAGAGGCTGACCGCGCGCCGCACGGTCGGCAGCGAAAGCCTCGCTCGCACAAGGGCCATGCGCTGGCCCGCGCTCGTCCTCGTCACGGCGTCGGCACCGCCTCGAAGACCATGTCGATGATGTTCTCGGGCGTCAGCCCCGAGGCCAGAGCATCGAACGTGCGCACCAGGCGGTGACGCAGCACGCTGTAGCGCACCTGCTTGATGTCGTCGGGGACGACGTAGTTCCGCCCGGCCTGCAACGCCAGCGCCTGGCCCACCTGCATGAAGGCGAGGCCGCCACTCGGCGAGGCGCCCACGCGCACATTTCCCAGGAGCCCGTCGATGGGGCGCGGGCCACCGCCGCGCGTCGTGTTGACGATGGCAACGATGTAGCGCTTGATCGCGTCGTCGACGTAGACGCGTTGTACGGTGTCCTGGAGGAAGACGACGTCCTGTGTCGTCACGGGCTGTGTCCCCTCCCCGTTGCCGAACGTGCCTTCGGCCGTCTTCGTCAGGATCTCGACCTCTTCCCTGGGGCGCGGATAGGTCAGGATCTCCTTCATGAGGAAGCGGTCCATCTGCGCCTCGGGCAGTATGTACGTGCCCTCCTCCTCGATGGGATTCTGGGTGGCCATGACGGTGAACGGGTTGGGCAGCTTGTACATGGTTCCGCCGATGGAGGTCTGACGCTCCTGCATGGCTTCGAGCATGGCCGACTGGGTCTTGGCCGAGGAACGGTTGATTTCGTCGAGGAGGACGACGTTGGCGTGCACCGGGCCGAGCTGCGTCGTGAAGTTGCCCGTTTCGTACGTGTAGATCTGCGTGCCGACGATGTCGTTGGGCATGAGGTCGGGCGTGCACTGGATGCGGGAGAACGTGCCGGACATGGCCGAGGCGAGCGTGGTTGCCGCCGTCGTCTTCGCCAGGCCGGGCACCGACTCGAGCAGGATGTGGCCGCGCGCGAGCAGGGATGTGACCAGCGCCGTGTAGAGGCTCTCCTGGCCGACGATCCGGCTGTCGAAGACTCGTTGTATGCGTGTGAGCAGGTCCGCGGACCGCCGCATATCTGCCTCGGAGATCTCACCCGTCGCCATATTCGTGACCATGGCCCCGACTCTAGGACGTCAGCCCCGGTCGGTTCCATCATTTGATTGGTGACTATTCACCTGGAAAAACGGGGCTTCGACGATGCCGCAGCACCCGCGCGCGGGTGCCACGGTGACGATCCGACCGCCGGTCACGGCCAATCGCACGCGGCGCACCAGCGCCGGGGAGCAGGGTCGTAAGAAGGCCGTTGCCCCGGCCAAATTGCCGCAATAAGCTGGCCAATATTCGATGGCGGCGCACACGCATCCGGCCGAACCGGGCCGATACGGCGTGGTGTAAGCTACGTGAACGAGTTGTGTTCAAGCAGGGTGCCGATAGGCGGCAGTCCCTCGTGAGGATGGTGATGTCCAGTGAGCTACACGCCCAACGGACCTTGGGTGAATCAGGGCTACCAGCCTCAGGGAGGTCCTTCTCAGGGCGGGCCCTGGGCACATCAGGGCTACCAGGGCCAGGGCCCGGTGCCGCCGGCGCCGCAGTCTCGCAAGCCCCTGTACTTCCTCATCTTCGCGGCCGCCGTCCTGGCCGTCACCCTCATGGCCATATTCTTCATCAGGATCCTCAGGACCGGTCAGGACGCGGCCGGTTCCGGCGGGGATTCGAGCACATCGGTGTCGCAATCGCCCTCGGGCTCGTCGACTAGCCCGAGCAGCGACGATTCACCCACGACGCTCGACGCCACCCGCACCGCCGTCAAGGAGTTGGCCTCGAACCCCACGTGCTCCTCGGCCGAGGACCATGCGGCGACCATCATCAACTTCGCCAAGCAGGCCGACAGTGAGGGCGATTTCAACGACGAGAAGTCGACGATGTCGGACGCGATGAATAAGCTCTCCGAGGAATGCGGCGCCGACTACACGCTCGAGCTCACCGATGAGCTCTCCGGCTCCGGCGCCCCGGACAAGCTGGCGAGCCTGGCCAAGGACCGCGATTGGTGGCACCTTGCCAGCCCCGCTCCCGACAATGCGCGCGAGCTCACCGAGTTCACCACCGCCAGGAGCAACATCCACTGCAAGTTCAGCGATGGCGAAGTCGCCTGCTCGATCTTCGCCTACGACTATGTTTCGCCCGACGGCTGCGAAGGCAAGACGGCCACCTACACGCTCGGCCTTGCGGACGACGTCAACGCGGACTGCGCCTCAGAGAACAGGTCGTCGGTCAGCATCGAGTACGGCACCCCCGTCGTCCACGACGGCATCTGGTGCGAGGCCGACCAGACGCAGGGCGTCACCTGTACGAGCGAGCTTTCGGGCAAGGGCTTCCAGCTACGCCGCGCCCAAGACCGCATCTTCTGATCAGGGTCTGGCCTCCCGGGTGGCGCTCGGCCCGGGCGAACACCGGAGCCCGTAAGAAGAGTGACTCCACGGAAGTCCCGACGCCCGTTCCGGGCCTGAATGGCGCCGCACTACGAGGCGGCCGGCGCCGGTTACCGCGACAGCTGTCCCGAACTCATCCTGCGCGAACTCGTATAAAATCGCGACATGGACAGCATGGAGGATCGAGCGTCGCGAAGCGCGCCCGGCCGAGGCCAAGCCCCGCGTCGAACGGGACACGATCCGGCCAAGACCGGGCGGCGTCGCTCGGCACGACTGTGGATTCCCCAGTACCACGGCGGCTGGGCGATGGTCATCGTCCCGCCGATCATGGGAATCATCGAGGGCGGCTTCCGGCTTGCACACCTGCCCCTGTTCCTGCTGTGGTTCGTCGGCTACTTCCTCTTCTACTGCGCCACGGTGTGGCTGCGCTCGCACGGTAAGCGGCGGTACCTGCCTCCCGTGCGGGCGTACGGCATCGCGGTCGTCGCCCTGGGACTCGTCACGTTGGCGTGCGCGCCGTACCTGTGGCGGTGGGCCATCGCCTTCGCCCCGCTCGTGGCGTTCGCCGGGTGGGCCGCGTGGAAGCGCGACGAGCGGTCGCTGGCCTCCGGGCTCGACACCGTCGTCGCCGCCTGCCTCATGCTCCCGGTGATGTGGGACGTTTCCACGGGCGGCGAGGCCGGCCTGCGCGCGTCGGGACACGTCTGGGCGCTCACCGCCATGTTCTTCGGCTACTTCGCCGGCACGGTCTTCTACGTCAAGACGAACGTTCGCAAGCGCAAGTCGAACGGATATCTGGCCGCGTCGATCGGGTGGCACGTGGCCTGGGCAATCGCCGCGGCAGTGCTGGCTTCTCGCGGCGACGTCGTGTGGTGGCACGCGGCAGTGTGGGTGGCCCTCGCGGTGCGAGCCATCCTCGTCCCGCTGCGCGGGCGAGTCGGCAAGCCCGTGAGCGTGAAGGCCATTGGCGCGGGCGAAGTCGTCACCTGCCTGGTCTTCACCGCGAGCCTGTTCTAGGCCCCCGCGCCGCTAGAGCCTTCCCGACTCAGAGCGATCCCACGGCGCCTGCCCGGTCCAGGCCGATCCTCCCGGTCCAAGCCAACCCCGCTCGGCTGTTCGCCGGGCGCCCACCCACGCCGCCTCGGCCGTTCGCCTTGGGCCGCCCACCTTCGTGCACCCAGCAGGGCCACCCGCCCACCTCGGCACCCGGAACACCCACCTTCGCACATCGCGCCCTTGACACCCCTTAATAGATAGTGCCACTATCGGATAGTGCGAATATCCGAGTTGGCGAAGAGTGCCGGCGTGCCGGTCTCCGCCGTGAAGTACTACCAGCGCGAAGGCCTCCTGCCGCAGGGAGAGAAGACGGCCCCGAACCAGACCGCGTACAGCGAAGCCCACGTGGAAAGGGTCCGGCTCATCAGGGCACTGATGGGCACGGGCGGACTGTCCATCGCCGCCACGAAAGAGGTCATACGCACCCTCGACACCCGCTCGCCGGCCGAAACCTACGGGCTCACCCAGCACGCCATTAGCAAGCCGCGCAGCCGGGACCCCGAGCCGAGCGAGCAGTCCCGGAACACGATCCTCGAGCTCGCGCGCGATCACGGTTGGGCGTGCAGCGACGACAATCCGGGCGTCGACATCGCCGCCAGTGCCCTGGAGGGCCTGATGGCATTCGGGATCGACCGCCTCGAGGGCTACCTCCAGGCGTACGCGTCGGCCGCGGAATCGGTGGCCGACTTCGAAGTGCAGATCTTGCGCGACGAATCCGATGCGACTCGCGCTGCGCGGTTCATGGTCGTCGGCACGGTCCTCGGCGACCCGCTGTTCTCTGGCCTTCGGCGAATAGCGCACCAGAAAGCTACATGGGAACTCTTCGGTTCCCCGACCGAAGGCGAATGTCCCCCAGACCAAGAAATCGAACAGGGAGAAGGCAAGCCATGAGCAAGAAAACACACGTCGTCCTCGGCGGGAATGGCGTCGTCGGACGCGAGACCATCCGTGCGCTGCTCAAGCGCGGCGAGCGCGTCATCTCCGTAGGTCGCAAGCCGTCAAAGCTCGATGTCGAATCCCGGACCGCCGACCTCCTGGAGAGCGCGTCTAGGGCAATGGAGGGAGCGGACGTTGCCTACTTCGTCGTCGGCATCCCGATATCGACCAGGATCATGACCGATCAGTGGACACGCCTCGTGCACAATGCCATCGACGGGGCCATCGAACACGGCACTCACCTGATCTACCTCGACAACGTATGGGCCTACGGCCCCGTTAACGGCCGCATGACGGAAGAGACAGCCATCCTGCCAACGAGCAAGAAGGGGCGCATACGTGCCCAGGCACTCGACCTTCTTTTCGACGCCGTGGACAGGCGCGGCCTCGGCCTGACGATCGCTCGCAGCGCGGACTTCTACGGCCCCGGCTCCACGGGCGTCTTCACCTCCTTCGTGTCCGACAGGATCGCCGCGGGCAAGAACGCGAGCTGGATCTTCGACGCCGACCAACCCCACTCCTTGACGTACACGCCCGACATCGGCGAGGCACTGGCCATCCTCGGCGAGCGGACACCCGGCGAAACGTGGCACCTGCCGACGGCGCCCGCCCTGACAGGCAGGCGGTACGGGGAAATCGCGGGAAGCTCAAAGGTAGGCGTACTGTCCCCGATGATGATGCGCATGGCCAGCCCCTTCAGCAGGGACGCGCGCGAAACCCTCGAACTGTCCTACCAGTACACGGCTCCCTACATCTTCGATTCCGGTGCCTTCGAGCAGGCCTTCGACTTTAAGCCAACACCGGTCGAGGAGGCCGTGGCCGCGTGCATGGCCGCCGCCCGGAAGTCGTAAACGGCAGGGAGTCAAACAACAGCCGAGCCACGTGAACCGAGGCGAGCCACGCGAGCCGGGCCGAGTGAGCCTCCTCGCGGACAAACCTTGGGAGTCGCGGACGGGGCGGGGGCCCCCCACACAACACCGCGGCCCCCGCCCCCCCCAAACGCCCCCCGCCCCCCCGCCCCGGCCCCCACCCACCAATAGTAATTTGATCGCCGTACCGCTCGCGGATTTGGCTCAATCCCTCCACCAT
>JAUMUM010000025.1 GCA_030530685.1 Actinomycetaceae bacterium
CCCACCAAGACCGCCAGGCCCGCCGTTGCCGCTGTCGTTCTTCCTGCGGCGGATGACGAAGGCGGCCAGGGTGCCGATCAGGGCGAGGGCTGCCACGGCGATGAGGATCCAGATCCACGCGGGCACGCCAGAATCGTCGTCCTCGCTCGAGGCGGAGTCGGCATCGGCGTTGGTGGTCCCATCATCAGAGGACTCGCTGGCCGAAGACTTGTCATCCGAGGACTCGCTGGTGGACGGCGACGACGAAGACGACGAGGATCCCGACTTGGAGTAGGTGGCCTCAATGCCGCTGTTCTTGATCTGGTCGTAGTCGGTCCATGTGACCCTGTTTCCCTCGATCTGGCCACCATCGGTCGCGTCCGTGACCTGGCCGGGTGCCTCGATGGTCACCGAGAAACCCACGTTTCCAAGGTCGACACCCTGGGTCCCAGCGCTGAATGAGGAGTCCATCTGGGACCAGTAGGAAGCGGGAATACTGACCGTCGCCTCGTCGCCCTGGTCACTGTAGAGGCTGGCTTTGACCGTTGAGGAGAACTCGATGGCCAGCTGGCACTTCTTGGTGCCGCCGTCGTCAACTGTGTTCGTACTTATCGTGCCAATTATCGCGATTTCGGAATTGCCTTCGAAAGTGGACGATAGCATCGAGCAGTACATTTCGTTGTCGATGCCCATGTCGCTGACGTCGATCAGCGACATTAGTGACATGTCGCCGGATTCGGACACCTTCACGGTGTTGTCCGCTTTGCACGCGCCGAGTAGGAGAAGGAAGGGGAGGAATAGTGCGAGCAGCTTCGCTCTTCGGCTCTTGATACTCATGCCCGAAGCCTAGCAATTCATCTTCTTCCGGACAGAACTTGTCGCATCGCATGAGAAACTTGGAATTTCATCTGGAACCGGGGCGGATTTTCCGATGTGATTTCGCGGCTCGTGAAACGGGCAATGCACAGGGACGAAACGCATGGGTTTCCTCCGGTCGTTTCGGGGATAATCTCTTCTGATCGCGCCGCGACCCCGCCTGCCAGCTGCCGGAAGGGCGCGGCACCACATCGCAAGCTTAGGAAGGAAAAGCGATGACGGATAAGACCTATTCCGCCGAAGAAGTCCGAGCGGGAGCGCCGAGCGAGGCTCCCGACGAGCTCATCGACTTCGTCACAACGACCGCCAACCTCGCCAAGCCGGACTCGATCTACTGGGCTGACGGCTCCGACGAGGAGTGGGACCGCCTCACCACCGAGATGGTCGACTCGGGGATGTTCACCCGGCTCAACCCGGAGAAGCGCCCGAACTCCTTCCTGGCGCGTTCGCTGCCGTCGGACGTCGCCCGCGTCGAGTCGCGCACCTTCATCTGTTCGGAGAAGGAAGAGGACGCCGGCCCCACCAATAACTGGTACGACCCGGTGGAGATGAAGAAGATCCTCAATGAGAAGTTCGACGGCTCCATGCGCGGCCGCACGATGTACGTCGTTCCGTTCTCCATGGGCCCGCTGGGCGGCCCGATCTCCAAGCTCGGCATCGAGATCACGGATTCGCCGTACGTCGTCGTCAACATGCGGATCATGACCCGCATGGGTTCCGCGGCGCTCAAGCTCATCGGCGAGGGCGGCGAGTGGGTGCCCGCCGTCCACTCGGTCGGTTACCCGCTGCGCGACGCCGACGGCACGACCCGCGAGGACACCGCGTGGCCCTGCAATGAGGAAAAGTACATTACGCACTTCCCCGAGACCAACGAAATCTGGTCCTACGGCTCCGGCTACGGCGGCAACGCCCTGCTGGGCAAGAAGTGCTACGCGCTGCGCATCGCCTCGACGATGGCGCGTCGCCAGGGCTGGATGGCCGAGCACATGCTCATCCTTCGCCTGACCGACGAGAAGTCCGGCAAGCAATACCACGTCACCGCCGCGTTCCCGAGCGCCTGCGGCAAGACCAACCTCGCCATGCTCCAGCCGACGATCCCCGGCTACAAGGTCGAGACCGTCGGCGACGATATCGCGTGGATGCGCCCAGGCCCGGATGGACGCCTGTACGCCATCAACCCCGAGGCCGGCTTCTTCGGCGTGGCACCGGGAACCTCCTACGGCACCAACCCGATGGCCATGGACACCATGCGCGCCAACTCCATCTTCACCAACGTCGCACTGACCGACGACGGCGACGTGTGGTGGGAGGGCATTGACGCCCCGCTGCCCGATCACCTCATCGACTGGCAGGGCAATGACTACACGCCCGCCGACGCCGAGGAGGGCAAGAAGGCCGCGCACCCGAACTCGCGCTTCACGGTTCCCGCCGCGCAGTGCCCGATCATCTGCGAGGACTGGGAGGCGCCCCAGGGCGTTCCGGTCGACGCCATCCTCTTCGGCGGTCGCCGCGCCACCAACGTCCCGCTCGTGGCCGAGCAGTACGAGGCCGCGCACGGCGTGTTCATCGGCGCCTCCGTCGCCTCCGAGGTGACGGCAGCCGCCACCGACGTCAAGGCCGGCTCGCTGCGTCACGACCCCTTCGCAATGCTGCCCTTCTGCGGCTACCACATGGCCGACTACTGGGGCCACTGGCTTGAGCTTCAGGAGCAGCTGGGCGACAAGTTCCCGAAGGTCTACCAGGTCAACTGGTTCCGCAAGGGCCCCGACGGCAAGTTCATTTGGCCGGGCTTCGGCGAGAATTCGCGCGTGCTCGACTGGATCGTGCGCCGCGCCGGTGGCGAAGTCGAGACGATCGACGGCGTGACCGGGCGCTACCCCAAGTTCGAGGACTTCAACCTTGAAGGGCTGGACATCGGCGAGGCCGAGTGGGCACAGCTCTTCGAGATCGACCCCGACGCCTGGGCGGCCGAGATGGACGACACCGAGGAGTACTTCAAGCAGTTCGGCGACAAGGTGCCTGCCAAGATCACCGAGCAGCTGGCCAAGTTCCGCGAGAGGATCGTGGCGGCCAAGGCCTGAGGATTCGGCTCTGAGGCGGTGCCGCGACGCGTGATGTCGTGACGCATAGTGCCGCGGCGTATGGTGCCGTGGCGGTGCCGAAGGTTGCGGCCCCGGAGTGCGCGTGAGTGTGCTCCGGGGCCGCTTTGCGTTTGAGGGGTGTGGGGCGGCTCGGGATCGCTTTGCGCGTGTGCCCGAGGGGCTGTTGGGGCGCCGGGGCTGCGTCGCGCTCGATGCCGGGACGCCGTAAGCAACGGGCCGTTGGGCGGAAGCGCCAGCGCACGAAGGAGGCGCCCTCGCACGAAGGAAGCGCCGACCGGGTAGGGAAGCGCCGGCGCGTTGAGGAATTACCGGAACGTCGTGGGCGTCCCGCCTCTGGCGGCCCGCGAGGCGCTAGGCTTGGACGCGTGAACATCCTGCTTCTTGGCGCGGGCGGACGCGAGCACGCTATCGCGCGGGCGTTGCGCCGCGACAGCGCCGTCGAATCCCTCCTCATTGCCCCCGGCAATCCTGGCATGGCCGACCTCGGCGAGCTCGTCGACATCGACATCCTTGACGGGGCGGCCGTTGCCCAGCTCGCCACCTCCCGCGGCGTCGACCTCGTCGTCATCGGGCCGGAGGCTCCCCTCGTGGCCGGGGTTGCCGACGACGTCAGAGCGGCCGGCGTTCCCGTCTTCGGCCCGGGCGCCGAGGCGGCCCGGCTGGAGGGCTCGAAGGCCTTTGCCAAGGAGGTCATGTCCTACGCTCACGTTCCCACCGCCCAGGCGCGCACGTGTGCCAGCCTCGCGGAGGTCGAGGCGGCACTCGACGAGTTCGGTGCTCCCCACGTCGTCAAGGATGACGGCCTGGCCGCCGGCAAGGGCGTCATCGTCACCGACTCGCGCGACGAAGCTCTGGCCCACGCGGCCGCCTGCCTGAAGACGCCGCGCTCGCGGGTGCTCGTCGAAGAATTCCTCGACGGCCCGGAGGTCTCGCTCTTCTGCCTGTGCGACGGCCGGGTGGCCGTTCCACTCCAGTCCGCGCAGGATTTCAAGCGTGCCTACGATGGCGGCGCAGGCCCCAACACCGGCGGCATGGGCTCGTACTCCCCGCTCGCCTGGGCGCCGGAGGGGCTCCAGGACGAGGTCGCCGCGACCGTCGCCCAGCCTGTCGTCGACGAAATGGCCCGGCGCGGAACGCCCTTCGTCGGCCTTCTCTACTGCGGATTGGCGCTTTCGTCCGCGGGCCTGCGCGTCGTCGAGTTCAACGTGCGCTTCGGGGATCCGGAGACCCAGTCCGTCCTGGCCCGGCTCGAAACGCCGCTCGGGGCCCTTCTGCTCGACGCGGCCAGGGGCGAGCTCGGCGACGTCGAACTCACCTGGTCCGCAGACGCCGCCGTCACTGTGGTCCTCGCCGCGAGCGGCTACCCGGCCACGCCGCGCACCGGCGACGCCATCACCGGGCTCGACGAAGCGCAGGCAACGCCCGGCGCGCACGTCATACACGCCGGCACGGCGCTCGACGAACAGTCGCGCCTGGTCAGCGCCGGCGGGCGCGTGCTCGCGACAGTCGGCATGGGGGCGAGCGTGGAAGTCGCACGCACCATCGCCTACGAGGCTCTTGCTAAGATCGGACTCGACGGGTCTCACCACCGGTCGGACATCGCCGCGGGTGTTTAGAACACACGGCGGCGCGCCCATTCGGCGGGCATCGGGCATATTCAAGGGGCGGTCAATGGCGCTGGACAGCGTGAAGCGCGCGGCGTCGGATGCCCGTGTACCGTCGGCTGCCCGAGCGTCATCTGCTGCCCGCACGGCAGTTGGATTCGCGTGTTTGGACCGGCCCGTGACCGTGAGCGTCAGGCCAGCCGCGGCGCCTGGCGTGCTCCTGCGTTTGGGCCGGGTCCGTCGTGTTCAAGGCAGGGGTTCACGGCCTATGCTGGTGGTGTGCCCGCGTTGTGGACGGAAATGGAGGTCGCCCGCTTCCCCGCGGATTACCGGGTAGGGTGAACGTCACTGAGAAAGCGAGTGTGGACAATGGCAGGATCTGGCATCGCGAAGGTGAGTGGCTGGACCCACGTGTATTCGGGCAAGGTGCGCGACGTCTACGTTCCGGCGGGCGTGAGCGCTCACAGCGGAGACGATAGATTCCTCATCGTCGCGTCCGACCGGATCAGCGCCTACGACTTCGTGCTGCCAACGGAGATCCCGGACAAGGGCAAGATGCTCACCCAGCTGACCCTGTGGTGGTTCGAGCAGCTCGCCGACATCACGCCCAACCACATCATCTCCACCGACGTCCCTCCCGAGGTCGAGGGGCGGGCCATGATCGTCAGCCGCCTGCGGATGTTCCCGGTCGAGTGCATTGTGCGCGGCTACCTCACGGGCTCGGGCCTGGCGGAGTATCGCAGCACCGGCATGGTGTGCGGAGTCCCCCTGCCCCCGGGCATCGTCGAGTCCGGGCGCCTGGAGTATCCGATTTTCACGCCGACGTCGAAGGCGAGGGTTGGCGAACACGACGAAAACATCTCCTTCGCCGAGATGTCCGCGCGCGTGGGTGAGGGCGCGGCTCGCGAATTGCGCGCCAAGTCCGTGGCCACGTATGCGCGTGCGCGCGAGATTGCCGCGGAAAAGGGCATTATCATCGCGGATACCAAGTTCGAGTTCGGCGTCTCCACAGAACCGGGCGACGACGGGGTCATCCTCGGCGACGAGGCGCTGACTCCCGACTCGTCGCGGTTCTGGATCGCCGAGATCTACAAGCCCGGCGAGGTGCAGCCTTCGCTCGACAAGCAGTTCGTGCGCGACTGGCTGAGTTCTTCGGCCTCCGGCTGGGATCCGGCCTCGGGCAAGCAGCCGCCTCCGTTGCCCGATCGGGTGGTGGAAAAGACCTACGAGCGGTACACGGAGGTCTACGAGCGGCTCGTCGGTAAGGCCTGGCGCCCGTAGGGCTTGGTGCGTTGGCGGGCGCCCGTGAGCGCCGCGAGCGGTCGCCCAAAGGCCTGCGCTCATTGAGTCCCGGCGCAGGTGCGCTACCCGCCTTGGCGCCGGTAAAGGCCTGGCGCTGATAGTCGGCGTCGGCTGGTACGGGGACGGCTCAGCACCTGAGAACCGGCGGAGCAGCCCCACGCATGCCCGTATGATGGGCGCAGAAACCAGATAGGTTTCCAAGTTCTGAGACTGGAGAGTGTGTGGGACGCATCATCATCGAGGTCATGCCGAAGCCCGAAATCCTCGACCCGCAGGGCAAGGCCGTGTTCGGAGCATTCGGGCGCCAGGGCATTGATTCCATTACGGATGTCCGTCAGGGCAAGCGCTTCGAGCTGAGCGTCGAAGGCCCGGTGACGTCGGAGCATCTGGATACGGCGCGAAAGGCGGCGGAGACGATCCTTTCCAACCCGGTCATCGAGGACGTCGTTGCCGTGTACGCGGAGGAGGCAAGGTGAGGATCGGCGTCGTCACTTTTCCCGGAACGCTCGACGACGCCGACGCCGCGCGCGCCGTCACCCTCGCGGGCGGAACACCGGTGCCGCTGTGGCACGCCTCGGACAGCCTCAATGCGGTGGACGCCGTGATCCTTCCCGGTGGGTTTTCCTACGGTGACTATCTGCGATCCGGAGCCATCGCGGCACTGACCCCTGTCATGGGGTCGGTGATCGACGCGGCCAAAAAAGGCCTGCCGGTGCTGGGCATCTGCAATGGATTCCAGATTCTGTGCGAGGCCCACCTCCTGCCGGGAGCGCTCACCGGCAATGCGCACCAGCGCTTCATCTGCCGCGAGCAGCGTCTGACGGTCGAAAATGCGGGAACCGCCTGGACCGGCCAGTTCGAGCCCGGCGAGACCATCACGATCCCCCTGAAGAACCAGGAGGGTTTCTACCGCGCCGACGACGAGACCGTGCGCATGCTCGAAGGGCAGGGACGCGTCGTCTTCCGGTACGCCGAGGTCAACCCGAACGGTTCGATCCACGACATCGCGGGCATCTGCTCCGAGGAGGGCAACGTCGTTGGACTCATGCCGCACCCCGAGCACGCCGTCGAGCCGGGATTCGGCACGGCGACGCAGCAGGGCCTGCGCGACGGCACCGACGGCCTGCGATTGTTCACGAGCGTGTTGGCCGGGGTGCTCGCGTAGGGGTGCCGGTGTAGGGCTCTCGCGTAGGGCTCTGGCCGGGCATTCGCGCTGGAGTGCTGGTACGCCCAGGAGTACTTGCCGGGGCGCCCGCATGGGGACTGTCGCTTGGGAACAGCGGGCCGGCTCGGCTCAGTCCACGTGCCAGAAATGATCGAGGGGGCCGTGGCCGAGGAGCCGGCCGGAGTCGTCGGTTGCGCCGACGCCGAGGGCCGCGCCGGCGGAAATGGCGCGCGCCATCCACGGCTTGGCAAGGCCGAGTGCCTGCGGCCACGACATGCCGCGCCCGCGCAGCGTCGCCAGGGCCGAGGACAGCGTGCAGCCCGTGCCGTGGGTGTTCCTCGTGACGAGGCGCGGGCCCGAGAATTCGACGACCGCGAGCGCGCCGAGACTCGTCACCTTGGGCTGTGCCGGCTGCGCGGCTGGTGCCGGCTGCTCTGCCAGTCCTGCTCGCTTGACATGCGCCAGTCCGCTGGCCGCTTCCGGCCCGTCGGCCAATCCCGATCCACTGGCCAGCTCCGATCCGCCCGTCAATCCCAGCTGCTCGGGCCGCCCGACGAGCGCGTCGACGGCCTCGTCACCGCAGTCCAGGTGTCCGCCCTTGGCCAGGACGACGGCCCCGGTGGACTCGGCCAGCGCCGCGGCGGCATTGAGGGCTTCCTCGCGGCAGGAAATCTCGTGCCCGGTCAGTGCGGCGAGCTCGGGAACATTCGGCGTGATGATGTCGGCCTGCCTGGCCAACTCCGTCAGGATCTCCACGGCCGGGCCGAGCCGGTGGCCCGACGTCGCCACGAGCACCGGGTCGAGCACGCGCGGCACGCCCGGGCCGGCAAGCGGCAGATACTCGGCGACGACGTCGGCACTCGCGGCGTCGGGGACTAGGCCAATCTTGATGGCGTCGACCGCGCTGGCGCCCGAGTTGGCATCGTCGAAGACCGCCGCGAACTGCTCGGCGAGCACCCGAGGGTCGAGCACGTGGATTGCCGTGACACCCTGCGTGTTCTGCGGGACGATCGATGTCAGCACGCTCATTGCATAACCGCCGAGTGCCCCGATGGTCTTGACGTCGGCGCTCTGGCCGGCGCCGCCGGATGGGTCGGTCCCGGCGATGGAGAGCACGCGCGGCCTCGACCGCGCGATGTGGCCGGCGGCAGTTTTCACGTTCATCTCAGCGCCTTTCGATGTCTTCGCTTCTTGTGCCCGGCACAGGGCCCGAGAATCCCGAGATCGGGGTGGCGTGGCCCCGTGCAATGCGCCGACGCCGGACTCTTCTTGCACCTCGTTCTCGAGGCCCGGTCAGCGTCTGGCGTCGGCATCCGGGCTCAGTCGGTCTCGAACTCCCTGCTCCTGTCGAGGATCTCCCACGAGCGCCTCGGCCCGGCCGCATTCCACGCGCGAACGAGGTTGCGCGCGGCCACCTCGGGATCGGGCGTGCCGCATATGGCCGAAACGACGGCGGCGCCGTGCAGGCCCGCGCGCCGCAGCGGCCCGACGTCCCCCGCGCTCACACCGCCGATCGCCACGCAGGGCACGGCGCATGCGCTCGCGAAGGCGCTAACGCCGTCGATCCCCATGGCCGGAGGGGCATCGAGCTTGACGCTCTGGTCCCGGATCGTGCCGACGCCGACATAGTCGATCGTTCCCCTGGGCATGGCCGCGATGGCACCCAGTTCCTTGCGGGTCGATGCGGATAGGCCGACGATCGCGTCCGGCCCGACGAGCTTGCGCACCACCCTGGCGGGCAGGTCGCCCTGGCCGATGTGGACCCCGTGGACCGATGCGCCGATGGCCCGGGCTGCGAGGAAGACGTCGACCCTGTCGTTGACGATGATCTTCGCCCAGTCGCCGATCGCCTCGGCGACCGCGAGCACGACGTCGAGGACCTCGCCGCCGTCGGCCGGCTTGTGGCGCACCTGCACCGTTTCGACTCCGCCATCCACGGCCGCGCGTGCCGTTTCCACGATGCCGATGTCCTCGCACAATTCGGCGTCCGTCACGAGGTAAATGCCGGGGGAGATATTCTCACGGACGGGGGCCGCGACCTTCGTCGCCCCCTGCCCGGAACTAGCGGTAGCGCCCCGCTGCCCGGTCGCTGCCCGCTGACCGGTGTTGTCAATCGCCGCCTGCCGCACCGTGCCCTCGTCCGCCTTCGCCGCCTCGCCCGTTTGCCCGGGTGCGCTCGCCTGTCCGGCCTCGCCGGCTCGTCTGGCGCCGTCCGCCTGGTCCGCCTCTGCGGCTTGTTCTCCGGCTTGCCCGAGCTCGGCCACGCCGACTGCTCCGTCGGCCCGCTGCACCGCTGCGTCGGCGACCTGTCCGGCCGTACCGCCCGCCCGGTGCTGATCGTCGTCATTGCCCGTCATCTGACCACCGTCCTTCTCTCTATGTCTTCCCGTGCGACGGCGGCGAGCGCGTCGAGGAATGACACCTGGAAGGAGCCCGGCCCCTCGCTCGCCTCGGCCGCGACCTGCGCGGCCACCGTGTAGAAAGCTGTCGCGCTTGCGGCGGCCGCGAGCGGATCCGGCTCGATGGAGGCGAAGGCGGCCATGACCGCCCCGAGCGCGCATCCCCCTCCCGTGACCTTGGTGAGAAGTGGTGTGCCATTTGCCAGGCGCACGACGGCGCCATCGGCTCCGACGATGACGTCGACCTCGCCCGAGACGGCGACGGCGCCACCGGTCCACTCCGCGATCTGCCCTGCGGCCCGGAGGGCGGCTTCGGGCGAGTCGGACGAGTCGACGCCGCGGCCACCCTCGCCACTGCCCGCCAGGGCCAGGATCTCGGAGGCGTTGCCGCGCACGATCGTGGGCCGGAGGGCGACGAGCTCGTGAGCCAGCTCGGTGCGCACGGGCAGCGCGCCAATGGCCACCGGGTCGAGCACCCACGGCGTGCCAGCCTGGACGGCGGAGGCCACCGCCTCGCCCATGGCGTGCGCCTGAGAGGGGGCCGGCGTGCCGAGATTGATGAGCACGCCCGAGGCCACGGCCGCGAAAGGTCCCGATTCTCGCGGAATGTCGACCATGGCGGGCGCGGCGCCCGAGGCCAGCAGGACATTGGCCGTGAAGTTCGTGACCACGGAATTCGTCACGCATTGAACGAGCGGGCCGGCCGCGCGGACGGCGTCAAGGCGCGCGCCGAAGTCGGCGCCGGAAAGACGAGTGGAACGAGCAGAGTACGCACATGCATTCATGAAGACATCCCTTCGCCAGCATGATCTGGAGCAGGTTCGGCGGGTCTTATTCTCAGCCCCTGCAGGGCACCCCGTGCCGCGACCAGGTTAACACCGCGGCACGGGGCGGGAAAGCGCCACGCCGGGCGGAAAACGCGGGATGCGCCGGTGCGGCGTGGGCGGAAACGGTCGGTGCCGGGTGGTAGAGGCCGCCGTCACCGGCCCAACGCCACGTGTCCACCTTGTGGCCGTACCGAAGTCTGAACTTGTTCGTCATGTGGACAGCCTCCCGCATATACTGGCCGCGGTAAATGTCCCCTGCAGCCAGGAGAGCCCATGGCCGTGGCCGAGCCGAACAACGCCGAAAAGTACGACACTGTCGACGTCGCCGCAGCCACCCCGGATAGGGACATGCCGTGGGCGGACCTCGGCCTCAAGGCCGACGAATACGAGCGCATCTGCTCGCTGCTCTCGCGCCGCCCCACCAATGCCGAGCTCGCGATGTACTCCGTCATGTGGTCCGAGCACTGCTCCTACAAGTCCTCGAAGATCCACCTCGCGCAATTCGGCGCCAAGACCACTGCGGCCATGCGCGAGCGCCTGCTCGTCGGCATGGGGCAGAACGCGGGTGTCGTCGACGTCGGCGACGGCTGGGCCGTGACATTCAAGGTCGAATCGCACAACCACCCGAGCTTCGTCGAGCCCTACCAGGGCGCGGCCACCGGCGTCGGCGGGATCGTCCGCGATATCATCTCCATGGGCGCGCGCCCCGTGGCCGTCATGGACCAGCTGCGCTTCGGAGCGGTCGATCATCCCGATACCGCCCGCGTCGTGCACGGGGTTGTGGCCGGCGTCGGCGGATACGGCAACTGCCTGGGCTTGCCCAACATCGGCGGCGAGACGGAATTCGATGCCTCCTACCAGGACAACCCGCTGGTCAACGCCCTGTGCGTGGGCGTCATGCGCCACGAGGACATCCACCTGGCCAATGCCTCGGGCGAGGGAAACAGGGTCATCCTCTTCGGTGCGCGCACCGGCGGCGATGGCATCGGCGGCGCCTCGATCCTCGCCTCCGAATCCTTCGAGGACGGCATGCCCGCCAAGCGGCCCAGCGTGCAGGTTGGCGACCCCTTCATGGAGAAGGTGCTCATCGAGTGCTGCCTCGACCTCTTCGCCGCCGGCCTCGTGCTCGGCATCCAGGACCTCGGCGCGGCGGGCATTTCCTGCGCCACGAGCGAGCTCGCCTCCAACGGCGACGGCGGCATGCACGTGGACCTGGAAAAGGTGCTGCTGCGCGATCCGAGCCTGACGGCCGGCGAGATCCTCATGAGCGAGTCGCAGGAGCGCATGATGGCCGTCGTCGCGCCGGACAAGCTGGATGAGGCGCTGGCCGTTCTGGCCAAATGGGAGGTCGAGTCCGCCGTCATCGGCACCGTCAACGCCTCCGGCCGCCTGACCATCGACCATCACGGCCAGCGGATCGTCGACGTCGACCCCCGATCCGTCGCCCACGACGGGCCGACCTACGACCGCCCCTACGCGCGCCCGGCCTGGCAGGACGATCTCAACGCCGACGGCTCAGCCCGCCTGCCCCGCCCGGAAAACGCCGCCGAGCTGCGCGAGCAGGTACTGAGGGTGGCGACCGACGCGAACCAGGCCTCAAGCGCCTGGGTCACCGACCAGTACGACCGCTTCGTCCGCGGCAATACGGCGCTCGCCCAGCCCGACGACGCCGGCGTGCTGCGCGTGGACGAGGCCACCGGCCGCGGCATTGCCCTGGCCACGGACGCCAACGGCTGGTACGCCAAGCTCGACCCGTACGCGGGGGCGCAGCAGGCGCTGGCCGAGGCTTACCGCAACGTGTGCGTCGTCGGCGCCACGCCGCTGGCCGTCACCGACTGCCTGAACTTTGGCTCGCCGGAGGACCCGGATGCCATGTGGCAGTTGGTCGAGGTCATCACCGGCCTGGCCGATGCCTGCGCCACCATGGGCGTGCCGGTCACGGGCGGCAACGTCTCCCTCTATAACTCGCACGGCAAGGTCAAGGGCGCGATCGATTCGTCCATCAACCCGACGCCCGTGGTCGGCGTCCTGGGCGTCATGGACGACGTGCGCCGCGCCAATCCATCGGGCTGGAACGAGGAGGGCCTGGCCATCGTCGCGCTGGGCACCACGCGCGACGAGCTCGACGGCTCGGCCTGGGCACGCACCGTGCACGGGCACCTTGGCGGGCGCCCGCCGGTAGTTGACCTCGAGGCCGAGATGGCGCTCGGACGCGTGCTCGTGGCGCTCAGCGAGGCGGACGGGCCGGACGGGCAGCCACTCGTGCGCGCGGCCCACGACTGCTCGACCGGCGGGCTCATCCAGACCCTCATCGACTGCGTCCTGCGCCGCGGCGTGGGCGCCAGCATCGACGTGGCCAATCTTCCCGGCGACGTCGACGACTTCACCGCGCTGCTGTCCGAGTCCGAGGCGCGCGCCGTCCTGGCCGTGGAGGCCGGGCTTGTGCCCGCCGTTGCCGCGGCAGCCGACGCCGAGGGCGTGGCCTGGAGTCGCCTGGGCACGACCGGTGGCGACATGCTTGCCATCACCGGCAAGGACCTTTTGGCCGACGGCGGGGCGGGCCAGCCGCTCGTCTTCGACGTGGCCGAGCTGCGCCAAGGCGTCGAAGCCACCCTGCCCGCCCTGTTCGGCTGACGTCGGCGCTTTGTGGTTGATGGGGGTGCTCCATGGCGGACGCCAATAACGATGCCGAGTCCGATGTCGCTGCCGAGTCCGATGTCGCTCGGTCACTCGGCGAGACTGGGAACTCGTCGGGCGCCCAGAGTTCGGTGTGTGACCTGGGCGCGACAGGTGACCAGACCACGGCGAGCGCGCAGGGCCCGACGGGTGATCAGAACACGGTGAGCACTCAGAGACCGGTAAGCGACCAGAGCCCGACAGGTGATCAGACCACGAGGATCGCTCGGAGGATCGCGCTTGTCGCCGCAGTGTCTGCCGCCGTAGCCTCCCTCGTATTCTTTGTCGGCACCCCGATGCCGATGGGCAACTACGAGTCCGGCGTGGGAGGCGTGCCCGTCCGCCCCTATTTGGCTCCCGAGCTTTCCGTGTGCGTGTTCGGCTTCGGGCTGCTGTCGGCGCTGGTCTTCTTCGTGGCATTCCCGACCTACTTGGCCGGCTCGTCGCGCAGGGGCCGTGTGGCCTCCGGGGTCGCCGGGGCCTTCTTCGGGAGCATCGTCGTCTTCTTCGTTGGTTTCGCCTGCGCCTGGAACTATCCGTCGCTCGGTGGCGCGCACGTGCCCGAGGAAGGTTCTTCGCGCATCGAGCTCAACTATGGCTTTACGCAGGCGCACACGATCGGCTTCGAGCGCCGCTACTTGCTGTTCATGACGCCCACCGACGTCGTGCGATCGGACTATCTGGGGCGCTAGCGGCGCGGGGCGCGGCTGCGCACTTAACTGCGCGGCCTCGCATCGGGAAGCAGGTTAATTGCGCACCGCGACGCGGGTTAACCACGCACCGCGGCGTCGGCCTGTCGTGCCTAACGCGGCGCCGCAGCCAGGGGCGCCCCGCCCCGCTGCCTCGAACGGGCTTGCCGCCAGGATTGCCCTCGACGCCTGGGATGGAAGTCCGCGTTCGGTCACTCCAGTAGTGTGACATTGACGAAACACCTTCCTCTTGCCGGCGAAGGACCGGCCAAACACGGCAAAAAACAGCGGCAAATCCAGCGTTTCACATCCTGAGCTTCAAGTTTCCATCTAGATATCCTTGCCTCAAAATAAAATCCGGGCCGGAAAGGCGCGCTCATAATCTACAGACAATGGTTGCCTGTCTTTCCGGTGATGGCTGCACATCGTTCCGGTGTTAGATAGGAGTGCTCATGAACGCACAGGTCGAGAAGGTGTACGAACAGGTTGTCGAGCGCAACCGCGGCGACGTCGAATTCCACCAGGCGGTGCGCGAGGTCCTGGACTCGCTCGCGCCCGTCATCGAGAAAAAACCTGAGTACACGGCCGACGGCCTTCTCGAGCGCATAGTCGAGCCCGAGCGCCAGATCATCTTTCGCGTGCCCTGGGTCGACGACGCCGGCAACGTGCACGTCAACCGCGGCTTCCGCGTCGAGTTCAACTCGGCGCTGGGCCCCTATAAGGGCGGCCTGCGCTTTCACCCTTCGGTCAACGTCGGCATCATCAAGTTCCTCGGCTTCGAGCAGATCTTCAAGAACGCGCTGACGGCGCAGGGCATCGGCGGCGGCAAAGGCGGCTCCGACTTCGACCCGCACGGCAAGTCCGACGCCGAGGTCATGCGCTTTTGCCAGTCGTTCATGACCGAGCTCGCCCGCCACATCGGCCCGGACACCGACGTGCCCGCCGGCGATATCGGCGTGGGCGGCCGGGAAATCGGCTACCTCTTCGGCCAGTACAAGCGCCTGCGCAACCGTTACGATGCCGGCGTGCTCACGGGCAAGGGCCTGGACTTCGGCGGCTCGCTCGCGCGCACCGAGGCGACCGGTTACGGCACGGTCCTCTTTGCCCAGTCGATGCTCGCCACGAGGGGCGAGGCGCTCGAGGGCAAGAACGTCGTCGTCTCCGGGTCGGGCAATGTCGCCATCTACGCCACGGAAAAGGCCCAGGCACTGGGCGCCAAGGTCGTGACCGTCTCCGACTCGTCCGGGTACGTCGTGGACGAGGCCGGCATCGACCTCGAACTGCTCAAGCAGGTCAAGGAGGTCGAGCGCGGACGCGTGGCCGACTACGCGAACCGCCGTCCCGGCGCGCGCGTGGTCACCGGCGGCAGCGTGTGGGATGTGCCCTGCGACGTCGCCCTGCCGTGCGCCACGCAGAATGAGCTCGACGGCGCCGCCGCCGCGACCCTTCTGCGGCAGGGCTGCTCGGTGGTCTGTGAGGGAGCGAACATGCCCTCGACGCCCGAGGCCATTGAGGCCTTCCAGGCGGCCGGCATCCTCTTCGCCCCGGGCAAGGCGGCCAACGCGGGCGGCGTGGCCACCTCCGCCCTGGAGATGGAGCAGAACGCCTCGCGCTCGCGCTGGGACTTCGCGACCGCCGAGGCCAAGCTGACGGCGATCATGGCCGACATCCACGACTCGTGCGTGGCCACCGCCGAAGAGTACGGCCGGCCCGGCGACTACGTCCTCGGTGCCAATGCGGCCGGATTCGTCCGCGTGGCCGACGTGATGATCGCCCACGGCATCGTCTGACATCGCGACCGGGCCCCGCAGCAGGTAGCGCACCGCTGCGGGGCCTTTCTGCTGCACCGGTGGCGCCGGGCGCGGTGCCACGTACCGCACGGTCGGGGACCGGCGCGCCCATGTTCACGCCTCTTTCGACAAGCGCGCACACTTGACTAGTCTTAAGTGGTCCAAGTCGCACACTGGAGTCCGCCCGATGTCAATGGAGAGGAAAATCATGCACGCAGGCAAACGCAGAAAAGGCGTCGTGGCGTCGTTCGTGGCTGTGCTGCTGGGGCTGTACGGCTTGGTCGGGGCACCTGCCGTCGCGACGGAAAACGAGGACGGCACGGTCACGGTCGACGTCGCCGCCATCACCGACCTTCACGGCCATATCGAGCACGCGGGGGCGATCGCCTACCAGATCGACGAGATGCGCAAGGCCAACCCGGATACGATCTTCGCGGGCAACGGAGACCTCGTCGGAGGTTCGGCCTACGTTTCGTCGATCGCCAACGACGAGCCGACGCTCGACATTCTCAACAAGATGAACCTCGAGGTCTCCTCGCTGGGCAATCACGAGTTCGACCAGGGCTACTCGGACATCGTCGATCGGCTGTCGCAGCGCGCGAACTGGCCCTACCTCGTGGCCAATGTCGAGGGCGTCGACGAATCCGTCGTCAAGCCGTACCACGTCATCACGACGCCCGCCGGCGTGAAGGTCGGCTTCGTCGGCACGGTGGCGGACGACCTGAGTTCGCTCGTGTCCCCGGCCGGAATCGCCGGGCTGAACGTCACCGATCCGGTCGCGGCGACCGACCGTTACGCCGCGCAGCTCAAGGACGGCGACGAGGCCAACGGCGAGGCCGACATCGTCGTCGCCCTCATGCATGCGGGCGATAGCACGGCCGCCAGGGTCGGGGCGGACGTCGACGCCGTCGTCGCCGGGCATACGCACACTGAGGCCAACACGACGACGGCCTCCGGCGCTCCCGTCATCGAACCGGCCTACTACGGCACGTACATCGGCAAGCTCAGCTTCTCCTACGACAAGAACGCGAAGAAGGTCGCCTCGGTGACGGGCGAGAACATCAAGGTTGGCGATCGCACGAAGGACGAGTCCGTGCCGGTCAACGACGAGGTCCAGGCCATGTACGAGCAGGCCCAAGTCAAGGCGGACGAGCTGGGTGCCCAGCAGATTGGCACGATCGACGGCCTGGCGATGCGCGGCACGAATAACGGCACCGACTCGGGTGCCAACCGCGGTACGGAATCCTCGCTGGGCAACCTCGTCGCCGAAGGTTTCTACGCCTACGGGCAGAACCTGGCCAAGAAGCCCGACTTCGGCATCATCAACCCGGGCGGCCTGCGCGGCGAACTCGACCCGAACAAGGACGGCATCGTCACGCTGGAGGAGTCCTACACGGTCCAGCCCTTCGGCAACGCCTACGCCACCGTCGAGCTGAGTTCGGCCCAGGTCTACACGCTCCTGGAGCACCAGTGGAGCCGGACCGGCGACGAGGCGCGCCCGATCCTGCGCCTCGGACTGTCGAAGAATATCTCCTACGTCTACGACCCCGACGCCCCGGTGGGATCGAAGGTCACCTCGGTCACGCTCAACGGCACGGTGCTCGACCGCAATGACACTGCCACCAAGCACGTCGTGGCATCGAACAACTTCCTCCTGGCAGGCGGGGACCACTTCGACATCTTCCAGGAAGACGACGTCGCCGCCACCTACACGGACACCGGCCTGATCGACAACGACGTGTTCAACGACTACCTGCGGGCCAACCCCGGCCTGAAGGTCGACTACACGCAGCGCTCCTTCGGCGTGACCGGCCCCACGAGCGTGGCTCCCGGGGAGAAGGTCACCTACAGGCTGTCCTCCCTGGTCCTGACCAATATCGAGCCGGGCAAGCCGGAGACGGTGAGCCTGGACATCGACGGCCAGGAGGTCGGTTCGGCGGCCATCGACCCGACGGTCACCCCCAATACCGACGAGAGCGGCCGCGCCGAGGTCTCCTTCGAGGTGCCGTCCGGCCTGGCCGCCGGGGAGCACACGCTGACGGTCACGGCCGGTGATTCGACCGCGAACGCCGCCATCACGGTGGGCGATGCCGGCCAGCCCTCGGGCAACACCTTCGTGTTCGGGCAGAACGCCTTCGCCTTCGGACGCAGCGGTGACGTCCCGCTCATGGGCGACTGGGATGGTGACGGCGTCGACACCCCGGCGGTCAAGCGCGGCAACAGGTTCTTCATCAAGAACTCGCTGGGCGGCGGCCAGGCCGACGAGTCCTTCCAGTACGGACACAATGACGACGTCGCCCTGGTCGGCGACTGGGACGGCGACGGCAAGGACACGATCGCGGTGCGTCGCGGCAATGACATCCACATCAAGAACTCGCTGGCCGGTGGCAAGGCCGACGTGAGGTACAAGTTCGGGCTCGCCACGGACACGCCGATCGCCGGCGATTGGGACGGCGATGGCAAGGACACCGTGGCGGTCGGGCGCGACGGTCAGGCCCGGACCTACTTCGTGCGCAACGACCTGCAGGGCGGTCCGGCCGAGTACTCCTACGAGCTCGGCGTGCCCACCGACAAGCCGGTCGCGGGCAAGTGGACCGACGACGCCAGGGCCGACACGATCTCCTACGTGCGCGACGGCAATCTTTACGTCAACACCGAGGCTCAGCCCGAGCCGGGCGCGGCCCTAGACGGGACGCCGATCGGCGGGACGGCCGCGAGCACCTACCTTGCGGGCGTCGTCGTCAAGGCGAGCCCCGATACCGTCGGGTACCGCGGCTGACGGTGTGGCTGGTGGGCCTGGCCGGGCATTGACGGCTCGGCCGGGCCTGCTGCTGCCGGGCGGCTGCGGGACAGCCGGGCCCACCGCGGCCGGGCAAGCCGGGCCTGCCGTGGCCGGGCCATCGGGGCTGGACGGCCCGCCACGCAGCCGGTGGGTGAGTGGCCGCGTGTAGCCTTGAACTATGCCCAAGAAGATAACCGCGCACGAGGCCATGCCGCTTCTGGCCCGCGCCAGCCGGGGCGAGGCCCTGACCGGCTCCGAGGAACGCACGGCGGCCCGATTCGCCCTTCAGGAACTGGCTCAGCGGCATCCGGGACGCAGCGTCGAGATCCGCGTGCCCTTCGCCGGGGCGGTCCAGATCGGCGACGGGCCGACACACCGCCGCGGTACGCCTCCCAACGTCGTCGAAATCTCCGCCTCGACCCTCGTGGACCTGGCGACGGGGCGGCGCTCCTGGCAGCAGGCCTTCGCCGCCGGTGACGTTTCGGCCTCGGGAATCCGTGCGGATCTTTCGCCCTTCCTCCCGCTCTTCGGCCACGAGGCGCTCTCCCGGTGGGTGGCGGGGGCGGTGGCATCGCCCGATGGAGAAACGATAGTCTAAGCCGATGCCGAAACGCCTACTGCAAACGAATGTCGCCGGCACGGAGGCCGTCGGGGACGCGTTGGCTCGCCTGCGCGAGCGTCTGGGCCTGCCGTCGGAGTTTTCCGACGAGGTACAGGCGGACGCCAGGCAAAGCGCCGAACGCGGCATAGCCGACGAGCGCCTCGCGGACCGGCGCGAGATCCCCTTCGTCACCGTGGACCCCGCCGAATCCAGGGACCTCGACCAGGCCGTCCACATCGAGCGCGAGGGCGAGGGCTACCTCGTCCGCTACGCGATCTCCGCCGTCGGCCTGTTCATCACGCCGGGCGGGCCGCTCGACCGCGCCATCCTCGAGCGCGGTCAGACGATCTACGGTCCCGACGCTTCGATTCCCCTGCACCCCAAGGTCCTCTCGCACGGCGCGGCGTCGCTCCTTCCCGGCGCCGATCGCCCGGCCTACCTGTGGTATCTCCACCTCGATCCGGACGGTAGCCTGCGCCACACATGGGTCGAGCTGGCCAAGATCCGGTCCGTCGCCAAGCTCAGTTACGAGCAGGTCCAGGCCGCCGTCGACGGCGTCGCGCCACTGGGCGATGGCGTTCCCGAGGACTTCCCCGCGCTGCTGAAGGAGGTCGGGCGCAGACGGCTGGAGCAGGAGGAAGCCCGCGGTGGGGTCTCGCTGGCCCTTCCCGCGCAGGTCGTCGAGCGCACGGAGCGGGGCTATAGGCTCTCCTTCCGCGGTCTGACCGACGTCGAGGCCTGGAATGCGCAGATTTCCCTGACCGCGGGAATGGCGGCGGCCGGCCTCATGAGCCAGGCCGACTACGGGATCCTGCGGACCATGCCGGCCGCTCGCGAGCGCGACGTCGAACGCCTGCGTCACGTGGCGCGTGCCCTGGGCCTGGTGTGGCCGGAGGGCGTGAGCTACTCCGCCTTCCTACGTTCGGTCAGCGCCGACGACCCGTCCGGCGCGGCGTTCCTCACCGAGGCGACGAGCCTCTTCAGGGGCGCCGGATACCACACACTGCCGGCCTTTGAGGCGGAGGCGGAAGGTTCCGGAGCCTCACCCGCATCTGGCGATTCTGGCGCGCCCACCGCGGTCGGGCGCCACGGCGAGGCCGGGCGCCATCGCGGCGAACCCGTGCTCCAGCACGCGGCGCTCGCGGCCCGCTACGCCCACGTGACAGCGCCGCTGCGCCGGCTCGTCGACCGGTACGGCCTGGAAATCTGCCGCTGCATATGTGCCGGGCAGGAGCCGCCGCAGTGGGTGCGTGACGGCCTCGCGTCGGTGCCCGCCCGCATGAGCACCTCGTCGCGAGTGGCGGGCGAGTACGGCAGGGGAGCTCTCGACGCCGTCGAGGCACTCGTTCTGGCCGGGCGCGAGGGCGAGATCTTCCAGGGCGTCGTCGTCGATGTTGCGCGCAGGCAGCGAGGCGAGGAGCCTGGGCGCCACGGTGCAGCGGCCGGGCAGGGCGCGGAAGGCACGCGCGCGACGGGTCGCGTCGCGGGCACGATCATGCTGAGCGATCCCGCCGTCCTGGCGAGGATCACGGGGGAGCAGCTCCGGCGCGGCCAGGCCGAGCCCGCGATGCTCGTGCGCGCGGAGATCGCTTCTGCCAGCGTCGAGTTCCGGGCGGTGCGCAGGCGCGTTGGCCGGCGCTGACCGGCGTCGTCACGAGATCGACACGTTCCCGGCGCCGACGGCGAGGTCGACGGGGCGCGGTCAGTGGCCGGTGCCGCCCGGCCGGTCCGGCGGCGATCGGGCGGCCCCGCGTCGTCCCGCCGGTCCGGAATCTGGACGCCAAATTATCCTTTCCGCCCGCATTGTGGGACTATGGGGGCGTGATGGCTGATGGGCGCTTGACGGCCGAGCTCTTCGAGGGCGAAAAGCCGCAGGAAGAATGCGGCGTCTTCGGCGTATACGCACCGGGCCAGCCGGTCGCCCAGCTCGCCTACTACGGCCTGTACTCGCTGCAGCATCGTGGCCAGGAGTCGGCGGGCATCGCGGTCTCCAACGGTCAGGCCATACGCGTGTACAAGGACATGGGCCTCGTCTCGCAGGTCTTCGACGACAAATCCCTCGCGACGCTCGACGGCCACCTGGGCGTTGGGCATGTCCGCTACGCGACCACGGGTCGCTCGTCGTGGGAGAACGCGCAGCCGACGCTCGGCCCCACGAGCTTCGTCGCCAAGGGGCACGCCGTTCCGGACCGTGCCGAGGACATCGTCGACTTCGGCACAGTGGCCGTGGCGCATAACGGCAACCTGACGAATACGACGGAGCTCATGGCCGAGGTCCGCGCGCTATCGGGCAACGACCTGCGCGGCGAACTCGGGCGCGGTTCGTCCACGGACACCGCCGTCATGACCTCGCTGCTGGGGTGCATCCACGCCCTGAGCCTGACCGACGCCGCGCTTGAGCTCCTGCCTCGCCTGCAGGGGGCGTTCTCGCTGGCGTTCATGGATGAGACGCGGCTCTACGCGGCTCGCGACCGCCACGGGTTCCGCCCGCTCGTTCTCGGCCGCCTTCCGGCGGGGTGGGCGGTTGCCTCGGAGTCGGCCGCGCTCGACATCATCGGGGCCGACTTCGAGCGGGAGGTTCATCCCGGCGAACTCATCGCGATCGATGCCGACGGCGTGCACTCGCACACGTGGGCCCGTCCCCGGCGTTCGGGCTGCATCTTCGAGTACGTCTACCTGGCGCGGCCGGATACCTCGATCAGGGGTCGCTCGGTCAACTCCTCGCGGCTCGAGATGGGCCGGGCGCTGGCCGCCGAGCATCCGGTCGACGCCGACCTCGTCATCGCCACGCCCGACTCCGGCACCCCCGCCGCCATCGGGTATGCGCAGGCCTCCGGCATCCCCTACGGGCAGGGCATGGTCAAGAACGCCTACGTGGGCCGCACCTTCATCCAGCCGACCCAGCTCAGCCGCCAGCGCGGCATACGGCTCAAGCTCAACCCGCTGCGCGAGGTGATCGAGGGCAAGCGGCTGGTCGTCGTCGACGACTCGATCGTGCGCGGCAACACGCAGCGCGCGCTCGTGACCATGCTGCGCGACGCCGGCGCGGCCGAGGTGCACGTGCGGATTTCCTCGCCGCCCGTGACGTGGCCGTGCTTCTTCGGCATCGACTTCCCGACGCGCGGCGAGCTCGTCGCCAACGATATGAGCGTGGCCGAGATTTGCCGGTCCATCGGCGCTGACACGCTCGGCTACATTTCGATGGAGGGCATGGTGCGAGCCACCGAGCAGCCGCGGGACACGCTGTGCACGGCGTGCTTCACGGGCAAGTATCCGGTGGATATCGCCAGCGCCGCGGCGGCGGCCGGTTCCGACGTTTTCGAGGCTGCGGCCGGGAATCGGGACAAACAGCTCGAGGGCAAAGAGGATGTCGAGGTGACGGGAGCCACATGAGCGATTCGAACCAGACGCGGGCGGGCGGCGCAAAGAGCGAGGCGCCAGACCGGGCCGCCCCGTCGGCCTATGTGGCAACCGGCTCCGCGTACGCGGCAGCCGGCGTCGACACGCAGGCCGGGGACCGCGCCGTCGAACTCATGAAGGCCGCCGTGGCCCGCACGCTCGACGCGCGGGTGGTCGGCGGCGTTGGCGGATTCGCCGGCATGGTCGACGTCTCGATGCTGCGCGACTACAGGCGCCCGCTCCTGGCCACGTCCACGGACGGCGTCGGCACGAAGATCGCGATCGCGCGGGCCATGGGCGTCCACGACACGATCGGCCAGGACCTTGTCGGCATGGTGGTCGACGACATCGCGGTGGTGGGCGCACGCCCGCTGCTCATGACCGACTACATCGCGTGCGGCAGGGTCGTCCCCGAGCGCATCGCCGACATCGTGCGCGGCGTGGCCCGGGCGTGCGAGGTCGTGGGCGTGCCGCTGCTCGGTGGCGAGACCGCCGAGCACCCGGGCCTGATGGAGGCCGAGGATTACGATATTGCCGGCGCGGCCACCGGTGTGGTCGAGGCCGACGGCGTGCTCGGCGCCGAGCGGGTGCGCGAGGGCGACGTCGTCCTCGCCATGGCCTCCAGCGGCCTGCATTCCAACGGCTACTCCCTGGTGCGCAGAATCGTTGCCGACGCCGGGTGGGCGCTCGAGCGCGAGGTCGCCGAGTTCGGGCGCGCCCTGGGCGAGGAGCTCTTGGAGCCTACCCGGCTGTACTCGCACGTGTGTCTGCAGATGGCCGAGCGCGCACCGGTCCACGCCTTCAGCCACGTCACGGGCGGCGGGCTGGCCGCCAATCTCGCCCGGGTCGTGCCCGCCGGGCTGCAGGCGCGAATCGACCGGGCGGCGATCGCCGTGCCGCCGGTCTTCTCCGTCCTGCGCGAGCTCGGGCACCTGCCGTGGGCCGACGTCGAAGACACCCTCAACATGGGCGTGGGCATGGTCGTCCTCGCCCCGCCCGAGGCCGCCGACGCCGTGCTGGCCGTCAGCGGCGAGAGCGGCATACGCACCTGGCAGATCGGCGATGTCGTGGCCGACTCCGCGCGCTCCGGGGCTGCCGCGGTGGCACCGAGCGGCGTCGGCGACGATGGCCTGCCGCAAGATCGCATCGTTCGCGGCACCAAGGGGGTCGATGCCGGCAGCGTCCTCGTCCACGGCGCCTACTCTGCCTGAGCCGCTCGGCCCCGGGCGCCGCTAGCCGCAGCCGCGCAAGCCGGCATGAGCCGGACGAGTCGCTCGGCGCCTGCCCCCGAGCATGAAGGCGAACCGGCCCGCCTCACGCGGCCCTGCGCCCCAGTGCGAGGTGCCCCCAGACTGGGTGAGCCGGCTAGCCCCAGGCCAACCTGCACCTACGCGGCCCGGCCCCTGGCCGGCCTCCGTACATGAAACGGCACCTGCACATGAACCAGCCCCGCACATGAATATGCGGGGCAGACCCTGTCTACCCCGCAGTACATTTCACGGCAACGCCCTAGCGTGAAGGCTTCCAGTCGTCCTCATCCCAGTCGTCCATCGCCGGAGGAACCTCGTAGTAGTCCTCGTCCTCGTCGCTGTCGCTCTCGGCCTCCTTCGCCGCCCTGAGCTCGCGCTCGAGCGCCTGGTAATCGGTATCCGGAGCGTAGTATTTGAGATCTCGGGCTACCTTGCGCTGCTTAGCCTTCTGACGGCCGCGCCCCATGGCTCGACCCCCTTCGTCTCTTCACGGGGCTAGCTCGTCACGCCCCAAATGGTCATCATCCGTTCGCGGCCCTAGTTTAGCGTCTAAGGCCTTTGTAACGCCACGCTGCCCAAGTTCGCCGTGCGACTTGAAAGAGCGCCACGAGCATGGTGGGCGCAGCGACGCTCCGCCCGGACTCCTGTCGTCCGGGCGGCAGGCAGTCACCGGCGGGCGATCTTGAGCGCGACGACGAGGACGACGGCGGCCGCCACTCCCGAAATAATGCCGATCGCCCGCTTGTCGCCGCCCTTGGCGTCCTCCACGAGCGCCTTGGTGGTCTCGGCGAACTGCGTGGCCTTTTCCACGGCCGTGTCCTTAGCGTCGGTGGCAAGTGTTCGCGGGCTCAGGCGCTCGGCGAGCTCGTTGACCGTATCCGTCAGACTTTCGCGCGTGCGCGCGAGTTCGGCCTCGATCTGGTCGACGGTGCGGGGATCGTTCTTGTTCTCTTTTTCACTCACTTCTTCATTCCATTCTTGATAGCGGCGACGTCCTTGCTCAGATTGTCACTGGGCGAGACGACATATTTCTTCGAGGACTTGAGCTTCTTGATCCCCAAAAGGACGAAAATCGCCACGATCAGGAATAGCACCAGCGTCACGATGAGGAAGCTGAGCCACACGGGCATGACGGTGGATAGTGCGTAGCCGAAGGTCGCCAGGAGCATCCCGAAGGCGTAGAGCGCGACGACCCCGGCGACGGCCAGGAAGACTCCGCCGATGCCCAGATCGGTGATCTTGCCCTTGATGTTCGCCTGCGCGTACTCCAACTCGCCGCGAACCAGGGAGGACGCCTGGGCCGAAAGGTCGGCCACGAGGGAGCCGATGGTCGGCTGTTTTTCTTCCGCCGAGTTGGGGGCCGACGAAGGAGCGGAGGGCCCTGCCTGGCTGTCCGCGAAGGGGCTGGCGCCAGGCTGCGCCGCCTGGCCGTTGTTGTGCTGTCCTGGATGCTGCTGTGCATGCGGCGTCGATGCCGAGTGGCTCGCGGCGTTGGCCTTGAACTTGTCGTACTCGGCTTGCGCGCGTGCCCTGAGCGCATCGTCCTGCGGGGTGTTCGGCTTGTCCACGTTCTCTACTCCCGTTGTACCGGCGGTGGGACCCACCGCTTTGGCTTCCCTCAATTCTCACGCACTTCGGACGAAAAGGCGATTCTTTGAAGGGATGTGATTGTCCCTTTTGGAATGTTCGCAGGATTTCTTTGCGAGATTGCACCGTTGTTGCGAAGGGGCCAGTCAAGTGCCGGCGAGCCCGTCGCGAGCGCGACAGCCCAAAGACGTCGACGGCCCGGGCCGGGTACTGCCAAGCGCTCCGTACACTCAGCCGGCCGCGGGCTCGATGTGACGGCGCGGGGGAGGGCCAGCGAAGCGACTCGGATCGTCGGAACGTGCACCTCGTGGCCGTGCCGGGCGAACCCGGCGATTCGGCCGTGGGCGTACGGTCGGCACACTCGCCGGTACGCGCTCGCGGTGTGCTGGCTTGCCCTAACTGGCCCGCCTCCGAACGATTGCGGGCGTCGGCGTCGGTCTAGGCCCGTCGGCCGCTGGCCACGCAGACCTTGCCGAGCGGAAAGCTGGCATCGATAATTGCTAAATGGCTACAACTCATCTCGAGGGCACCCCGGTCGCGACGGTCGGGCAGTTGCCCGCAGTAGGATCGCAAGCCCCATCGTTCGTGCTGGCGGGCGCGGACCTGGCTGACGTCTCCAGTGCTGACTTCGCCGGCAAGCGCGTCGTGCTCAACATCTTCCCGAGTGTTGACACGGGCATTTGCGCCAATTCCGTTCGCGAGTTCAACAAGCTCGCCGCTTCGCTCGACAATACCGTCGTCGTGTGCGTCTCGGCCGACCTTCCCTTCGCCGCCGCACGTTTCTGTGCCGCCGAGGGCATTGACAACGTCGTTACCGGCTCGAGCTTCCGTTCCAATTTCGGCAGGGACTACGGCGTGACGCTGGCGGAAAGTCCGATGGCGGGGCTGCTGGCCCGGTCCATCGTCGTCATCGACGCCGACGGGCGCGTGATCTACACGCAACTCGTCGACGAGATCAAGACCGAGCCGGACTACGACTCCGCGGTGGCCGCCCTGGCCTGAGGCTGAGCCGGCGTCGGGCCGTGAGGCAGTCCTCGGCCCGCGCCGGCGTCAGGCGATGTCTACCGGCGCCTTCGCGTAGTTCCACGCCCCGCGCAAGCTCTCCTGGCGGCTCTCGCCCTTCCTACGCTTTTCCTGCGCGCCTTTAGAGCGAAAGATCAGGCGCCGCTGCACCGTGAAGCTCAGGATGAAGCCGGCGACGTCGGTGGTGATCTTGGCCAGCCAGGTCGGCACGCCAATCGCGGTGAGCAGGCGGACGCCCACGTATGTGACGCCAATGAGGAAGATTGCCAGGGCGGTGTACTGGCCCGCCTGATGCCACGTGCGCTCCTTGGAGCGCTCGCGGAACACGCCCATCTTATTGATGCCGAAATTGACGACGCCCGAGATGATGCGCGAGGCGATCACGGCCGTGAGCAGATTGACGTTCGCGGCGAGGAATAGGAAGACGCCGAATTCAAGTACCCAGCAGAAGACGCCTGCACCCGCGAAGGCGAGCAGCGGCCTGAAGACGCGCCACGAGTCCTGGATCGGCCGGAAGTGGCTGCTGGAGTTCTCATCAATGTAGACGGTGTCGATCGGGACCTGCACGATCTCGCGCTTGGCGTCGGCCGCCGCGAGCAGGGCGTTGAGTTCCCACTCAAAACGGTCGCCGGGAACGTCCACGAGCGAAGCGAGCTGCTCGTGACCGTAGCCGCGCAGTCCGGTTTGCGTGTCGCCGACCTTGACACCGGAAGCGAGCCGAAAGAACTGCGCGCTCATCCAGTTGCCGAATCGCGAACGCGCCGGCACGCGCCCCGTGAAGGCCCGCACGCCCAGCACGAGTGCCTTCGGGTTGGTCCGCACCGCAGACGCCACCTTGACGATGTCCTTGGGCCTGTGCTGTCCGTCGGAGTCGGCGCACACGACCTCGTGGCCGGGTGCATTCTTCAGGCACCACTCGAAGGCTGTGCGCAGAGCGTAGCCCTTGCCGCGGTTGCGCTCGTAGCCGATGACGCTGGCGCCACGGTCCCGCGCGTCCTGGAAGATGGGTGCGTAGTTCGTCCCTGATCCGTCGTCGACGACGAGCACGCGGGCGTCGACGAGTTCCCGCCGTATGTCCGCGACCAGATCGGGTAAGCGCCGGTCCGGCTCCAAAGAAGGTATGACGACGATCATGACAGGTCCTCCACGTAAAGGATATCCGACGTACCCCTCTCCTTCCCCGATTCTCCGGGCTGATTGACGACCTGGCCGTTGAAATACATCGTTGAAGATCCGCCGCCATCAAGGTTGTAGGCGGTTTCGCACCCGAGCGACTGCATGATCTCGGCGGCTTCTGTCATGGTCACTCCTCGCGAATAGCCTTTGTTGCGCCCGTCGACGACAACGAATACCAGGGTCCCGTCTTCTTTCGCTCCCACAAGGGTACGTGGCTGGTTGCCCTGAATCGAGTGATTTCCGAAGTTAGTGTCCACTTCGACATCCTCGATGCCCGAGACGATCTCGCCATTTTCTACGATGGCCGGCCCGAAGCTGAGTGTGTTCCACACGCCCTCTTCCACGAGTTCATCGGCCGTGGTCGTTGTCTCGTCGTAGATTTTGACCGTGCCGTCGCGGTACATGGCCAGGCCCGTGCGAGTGCCATTGTCTCGGTAGGCGACGCCGTTGCGCACGATGATGCCGCTGCTGCGGAAGCCGTAATAGTCGCCGTTGATGGCGAAGATGGCGCCGTTGTTCTGCGCGATGGTCGAGGTCTTCTCGATGATGTTCTGGCCGTAGGCGTCGTTTGCGAAGGCGCTGCGCACGGCCGTTCCGTCGCTCGGGTCGACGGTGGCGACGTAGTACGTGACAGTGTCGTCGCCGCTGCCCGTGGTGGCCTTCTCGATGGTGATGGAACCATTCGAGGCAGTATAGCTCGTGTCCGTGACGAGGGCCTCGATGTCTTCTGCGGCCTGGCTGAACGACGTCGAAGCTCCGCTGACTTTGGAAAGCTGTTTTTCGTATTGGGAAACATTGGAGATCTCGATGTGTTCGATGACGTAGCGGTTGAGCGCCCACACCGTGCCCGAGCCTGCCACGACCGCCAGAGCAAGCGACGAGCCGAGGATGATCTTGCGGCGCCTCCCGCGGCGGGCCTTCCTGGCTTCTCGCTTGTGGGCGCGCTGCTCGCGGCGGCCGACCGGGCCGTGGGCGGCCGCCGGCTCGGTAGCGCCCGATTCGCCGGAGTGGATCTGCTCGTTGTCGAAGTTCGATGTCTCGTTCATGGTTTCGAGTATGAGAACTCTTCCGGGAGGTCTACTGGAGCATTCCTGGAACTCATCTGGAGAAAAAATTATTGTTTGTAAAACGCTGGCGGGGAGCGTTGGTGGCCGTGTGCTGCCGTGGCCCGAGCTCCGGCAGCGCCTTTTCGACCGTGCGCAATGGCGGCTGTGCGCGCGACGTCGCCGCCTTGCGCATGCGCGTAGACGTGGGTCTCTATAGTGGAGATGGAAGCGATCGCCGCGACGGTGCGGCGTTTTGGCAGTGCGACAAACGAGGAGGAGCGTCATGGGTGCCGAACCCAAGGGTGTCGACAATGTCTTTATCCAGGTGGCCGACCTTCAGGCGGCGCAGGCATGGTACGAAGAGACGGCGGGGCTAGTTACCAAGTTCGCGACTGAGGCCATGGCGGTCATGCAGGTGGGTGACGACGTCGCCAGGGTCGTGCTCGTTTTGGTGGACGACGTCGAGCGCAGCGCGAACGTGTGGTTCGAGGTTGACGATGCGGCGGCGTTGGCGCGGGAGTTCGGCGTCGAGCCCTGTGACATTTCCACGGGTCGGACCGTGACGATCGAAGACCCGTGGGGCACTGCGATTGGCTTCACCGACTATGTCTACAGGCCGGACTTGGCGCGATAAGTGTGCCGACGCCGGCCTGTCGCAACGTGAGTGCGCTCGACTGGCGGACTTGCCGAGCGTGGTCGGGCGGTGGCCCTGGTGGTCAGGGCGCGAGCCTCGCGCTGGCAACCGCCGCGGGCACAGTGGCTCGACCGGGAGGCGCCAACTGGGAGGGCGCCACTTGGGAGGGGCTGGCCGACTTGCCCTCGCCTGCGCGGCCGGCGCGATCCAACCGGAGCGCGACTGCCGCGTCCTTCCGATGCGTCCTGGGTGGCGGTCGCCTCTGGCGTCAGGGACGGTCGATGCCGGCGAGCTTGATGTTGACGGGGCGGTTGTAGTCGTCGTAGGCGACGGTGACCGTGGCTGAGGCTCCTGCGTCGTCGGTGATGCGCCACCACCTGTCGTTCGGGCTCGGCGTGTCGGACTCAAGCTGCCATCCCGGCAGTAGCCGGACGAGGCCGTCGAAGGACCATCCGATGTCGTCGACATTGACCAGATACTCGCCGAGCTTGGGGAAGAGTCTATCGAGCGTCACCGGCGGGATGGTGGCCGTCAGGTCGTCGAGGAGGAGGACCTGACGTGATCCCGACATGCCGACAGGGGCGCTGTAGTAAATCGTGGGCGGGCCAAAGAGCTCTACGCCGAGGGCGCCGATGTCGTGCGATAGCGCGGCAGTGACGGCTTTCTGATCCTCGGCCGGGTCGAAGGGGTAGGGTATTTCCTCGTCGATGAGCTCTTGTAGGCCGAATTGGGTGCCGAACTCGCGCACCTGTGCCGCAGGGGGATTTGGGCCGAGGTAGTGCGAGAACGGTTCGGCGAAGCCCCACAGGATGGTGGCGGGGTCGACGGCGATCGACGCCAAGACGTGGCACGAAGCGGTGATTTCGCCGCTATCGGAGGAAAAAGAGAAGCGCCCAGCGGGCGGGTCGGCCTGCCACGCATAGTTCCCTAGCTTCTCCTCGAGCGTCTGGGCGAGGAGCTCCTGGCGGAGCAGGGAGTAGAGGATGGCGTGCTGTCCTACGCGTCGGATCTGTTGGGTCATGGGCCCCACGCTACAGGAATGCAGGGGTTTTGGGGCGTTGCCGATGCCATTGAGGTTGTGGAGTGTCGTCCCACGGGCGTAGGCGGGTGGTGTGGGCGCGGGGCATATTGCGGGTATCGCCTATTGGGACGGCGGGCGCAGCGTGAGATCGCGCCGTGGGGTAAGGGTGTCGTCCCATAGGCCTGGGCGGGCGGCGACCGTGGTGGCAGATGCGGGCAGGGCTCCGTCGGGCGGTAGGGCCTCGCGGGGCCGCACCGCGCGCAGGTCAGCGGCACACGCGAGCGGTGCTCGAGGGCACGGGTGGTCAGAAGATGGCGTCGGAAAAGCGCTGGCAGTAGTCGATTGACACAGGGCAGGCAGTGTTTTGGGCTTTCGCGAGTATTCTTCGCAGAGCCTCGGCGAGTTTGGAAAGGTTGATGCCCTGGGCGCTCCATTGGCCGTACTCGTCGCGCGTGAGTTCCTCAATTACCTCGACTCTGTGTCCGTCGACGTTGATGGTCCAGCCGGTGTGGAAGACCGTTCCGGGCAGGAAAACTGTCTCCCGTGCGGCCGGATGTGCCGACAGTGGAGTCACGTCCCTTCCGTTCTTTCCCACGACGACGGCAATGCCGGGACTCGTGAATCCCGCCGTCGCGACCACTGGATCGCGACTCGTCGCGGTGAATCCCCGCGTGACGATAATCTCGGGGTTGCTTGTGGTGCTGGTAATTCCTCGAAATGAGATTCCCGATCGCGTGGGCAGCGCACTCATGCCTTCGAGCGCAGCAGTTGAGCGATCCGGGAGCGTGGAGGAGGGCATGCCGGGTCCTTTCCGTTCTTGGAGGCTGATGGCCTGTGGTTAAACTACGCCGTTTTCTCTCCACGATGAATGGTGTGGACGGGGGACAGGTACACAGAGCGTGTCAGGGAAATGGCGTGCCGTGGAAGGAGCGGTTCGCGGTCGGCGAGCGTTGGGGCCGGTGATGTCGGACCGGTATGTGCCGTGGTTGGGGTGCGCGTTCCCCATGGTGATGACGCTGCCAGCAGTCGGGTTGGGCGGCGCCGAGATTGGGGCCGTCGGTGTCTAGGGCGGATCGGCTAGTGGTGGGACGTGGGCGTGCCGGGGATGGCCTGGGTAGTGACGACTGGCTGGCAGGTGGCGCGCAAAGCGCGCGGCGCAGAGGGCAGTGTGCCAGACGGCGATGAATGAACGTCGTCGTCGGTGGTCGACGTCGTTGAACCAGTTCGTCTACTCGCCGGGGGTATACGGACCCTGGGTGGTTCCGTTGGAGCCGTCGCTGCGGACCCACGACACGACGAGGCTGTCCTTGCTGCCGAAGCGGACGAGGTGGCTTCCGATGATCTCTTCGAGGATCGGGATTTCCTCCTCGTCACTATGGAGGGTCAAGATCAGAGTCGTCTCGCCACACGAAAGCTCGCAGGTGCCAAGCGACATCCCTTCGCGGTCGAAATTCAGCACGCCGTGTTCGGTTTCCGCGTCCCATGTCGCGGTGATCTTGTGGCTCATGTGACTGACGAGTTGGCGGGCGTAACGGGCGGGAGAACTTGTGGCGACGCGGGCGATCGAGGTCAAGGGAGGTGTAGTGCTGTTGATCATGCAATTATCCTCGTTGACGCATTCGCGCTTGAACAGGGGTGTATCGCCTCATGGAACCGCGCTTGTCGCTTCCTTCAGTGACCTGAATCGGCAACATGTGGGGCGTTGTGCGGTGGGCGGACCACGGGCGAAGCCGCCTTCGTGGCCGGGCTGTGGGTGTGGCCGGGAGCGTCGGCGTTGATGGCGAGGCGCCTCGGTGGGGAGGTCTTCGAAGTTACCGGGTAGACATTACTTGGTAACTATGCTTCACTTGTGCTCGTCTTCCGCCGTGACCGGCGAACTCAGGAGATACGCGACGACTTAGGCCAGAGGGGATCGGTCTAACCGGAGCGTAGGGCGTGAGCCTGACGGCGGAAGGCTGCCGGATGGCGGACGCGGGAGGCTGCCTGATGGCAGGCTCCGTTCCGGTCGAGTCGGTCCGGGACGGAGCCCACCCATTGCGGCGTCGGTTGGTGGCAGCGCAACGATTGGGAAAGAGGATCGATGGAGAATTGGCTTGAATCGAATGATCCGGATCTTTCAGGCATCGACGTCGACGTGAGTGAGCCGGTGCTCGTGACGGGAGCGAGCGGTTACGTCGCCGGATGGATCGTCAAAGGCCTACTCGATGCCGGTTGCACCGTCCACGCCTGCGTGCGAGACCCGAATGACGCCATCAAGACGGCCCACCTGACCGCGATGGCCGACGCCGCGCCCGGTCGGCTGCGCCTATTCGCCACGGACCTCCTCGACGAGGGGTCCTACGCCGCGGCCATGGAGGGGTGCGGCGTCGTCATCCACACGGCCTCTCCGTTCACTCGGAACGTCACCGACCCGCGCAGGCAGCTCATCGACCCCGCACTCCGGGGCACGCGCAACGTCCTGGCCAGCGTCGAGGCGACGCTCTCGGTGCGGCGGGTGGTGGTCACCAGTTCGGTGGCGGCTATGTACACCGACAATGTCGAATGTGCGAGGAGTACCGGCGGCACCCTCAGCGAGGAGGCCTGGAATAGGACGGCCAGCCCGGACTACGAGCCGTACGCGTACGCCAAGACGCTGGCCGAAAAGGCCGCGTGGGACGCCTGTGAGCTGCAGCGTGAGCCCCGACGGTGGCGCCTGGTTTCTATCAATCCGGCTCTGGTGGTTGGCCCGTACGCAGGGGGCGCGCCGACGTCGGACAGCTTCGCCATCATGCGCATGCTGATCGACGGGACCGCCCGCTTCGGCGTGCCACGAGTGGGCATCGGGCTCGTCGACGTGCGCGACGTCGCCCGGGCGCATATTGCGGCGGCATTCCTTCCCGGTGCGCGGGGCAGGTACCTCATCTGTGGGCGCGACACGGACATGGCCACCGTGGGGAAGGTGCTCGGGCCGCGATACGGGGCGACGTTCCCGCTGCCCAAGCGCGCTCTGCCGAAGCCTCTGCTGAGGATCGTCGGGCCGGCGTTCGGGTTGAGTCGCAGGTACGTAGCCGGCAACGTCAACCACGCGTTCCGTTCGACTGCCAGGAGGTCGCGCGAGGAGTTGAAGATGGTCTACCGCCCGTACAGGGTTTCCCTGGAGGACATGGTTTCCCAGATGGCGCCGTCGGTCCTGGTGGAGGCATAGCGCCGGTGGCGGGTGTGGCGGGTGTGGCACCACTGGAGCGTGTGGCGCCCGCGGCGGCGTAGCGCCCACATGGATCGCCGCTGTGAGCGCCGCGGCCCGAGCGGGGCTGGTGCGTCATGGGCCGCCGTGGGGAGCGGTAACCGATGCCTTGTTCGTGCTGTCGAGCTGCAAGAAAAATAATGCGTATTGTCCGTCGCCAAATTGGGAGGCCTCATGGCGAGCGAATCGCAGTTTGACAGCGTGGTGTGGCGCGTCGACCGGTTGGAGCGGAAGCTCCAATGGATAGCTTGGGTGATCGAGCACGGGCCTCCCTCCCTCGACCTGCCCACGACGGCGCTCGATGCAGGGGTGTTCTCAGCGGGTAAGTCAAAGACCGGTGCGTCGGCGTCGGGTGCAGACGGTTCGGGCAAGGGCGCGGGTAGCGCAGCGGGTGGCGTGCGCGCCGGCTCGGACCCACGTGCCGGCGGTGCGCCAGCCGAGGGCATGGACGGCGGGTCTGCGGTTGACGATGGCTCTCTCGTGGACGCTCGGCAGGAGGGTCGCGAGCACGCCGACGTGTCGCCGGACAGTGCCGATGCGCCGGTGGACTCGCACGCCGACGTGAGTGGTGCCTCCGCCGGGGCGGGCGATGGCCGGGACGGGGCTGCGGATTCGACCGGCGGCGCGGACTCTGACGGGGCTGCGGGTGCTATTGAAGGTGCGGACTCCGACGGGGGTGCGGGCGCCGTTGCCGACGAGGTGGCGGCCGCGGACCGGACGACGAGTCAGGTTCGGGTGTCGACGGACTCCACGGCGTCCAGGGTTGCGGGGCCCCAGGCCCAGTGGCCCTCGCCGCGTCGTCGGCCGGTCAAGCCCGAACAACCCGTCAAGCCCG
>JAUMUM010000026.1 GCA_030530685.1 Actinomycetaceae bacterium
CGCCGCGCCCCGTGACCCGAGCCGACCCCCGCGAGCCGGGCCGAGTGAGCCGCCTCGCGGACAACCCTTGGGAGGCGCGGCCGGGCCGTGGCCGCCAATCACAGCACGGCGGCCACGGCCCGCAGCAATCGCAGCGAGCCCTCGGGCTCGGCGACCGTCGCCCGCACGCCCTCCTCGCCGAAGCGCCGCACCGTCACGCCCGCCTCGGCGCACGCGGACTCGAAGCCGGCGCCGAAGCTCTCCAACCACACGAAGTTCGCCTGCGTCGGCGGCACCCGCACGCCGTGCGCGGCCAGGGCGGCCACAAGCTTGTCGCGCTCGGCAACGACGCTGCCGCAGCGCCGGCGGACCTCGTCTCGCGAGCGCAGCGCGGCGCGGGCCGCCTCCTGCGCCAGGGAATTGACGCCGAACGGCGTGGAGACGGCGCGCAGTCCCGCGGCCATCTCGGTAGAGGCCAGTGCGTAGCCACAGCGGAGCCCGGCCAGAGAGTACGCCTTCGAAAACGTCCGCAGCACGACGAGGTTGGGATGGTCAGCCAGCAGTTCGACGGAGCGGACGGCGTCGCCCATGGTCACGAAGTCAATGTAGGCCTCGTCGAGCAGGACGGGTACCGATTCGGGCACCTGGTCCAGGAAAGCGGCAAGCTCGGTGTGCGTGAGTGCCACGCCGGTCGGATTGTTCGGGCTGCACACGAGCACCGCGCGAGTGTGAGGCGTGATCGCGCGCAGCATGCCGACGAGGTCGTGGGCCCCGTCGCGCAGTGGAACCCTCACAGCCCGGCCTCCGGCCGCGGCGATGGCGATTGGATAGGCCTCGAAGGAGCGCCAGGCAAGCACGACCTCGCCGCCGGGGACGACGAGCGCCTGAAGGGCCTTTTCGATGAGGGCCACGGAACCGTTGCCGACGACGACGCCGCCGTCGGGCCACTCGTGGTAGCGAGCGATATCCGCCACAAGCCCAGTGGCGAACATGTCCGGGTAGCGGTTCAGCCTCCCTGTGCCGGCGTCAATGACGGCCTGGACGGCCGGCAGGGTCGGGTAAGCCATCTCGTTGGACGCGAGCTTGATGACGTCCTCGCGATCACCCGGCTTGCCGGGAACATAGGCTGGAATTGCTAGGATTTCGGGACGGAACCATTCGCGACTGCTCATGGAATCAGTCTGCCGCCTCGCTCGCCTCCGTGCGAGCCGTACCACGTCGCGGGCCACAGGTGACGGCCTGGGCCGTGTTGGCCTAAGCAGCGGTGTTGGCCGATGCAGCGCCCGCCCCACCACGTCGCGGGCTGTACCACGTCGCGAACCGTACCTGGTTCTGGGCCGTCCGGTTGTGGCGTCGCAGGGCTGCGACGCCGGCTTCCTTCGCACCCGACGTCCCACCGGGTAGCCTAGATGCATGGTTAAACTCCTCGTTCGCGCAGCCGTCAACGCCCTGGGCCTGTGGCTCTGCGTCCTTTACGTCCCCGGAATCGTGCTTCTCGGTACGGGCGCGCGGGAGAGGATCGTGGCCTACTATCTGGTGGCCGGCGCCATCCTCGCCCTCGTCAACTTCGTCGTGCGCCCGATCGTCGTCCTGCTATCGATACCGTTCTACATCCTCACGCTCGGTCTCTTCTTCATCGTCGTCAATGCGGCAATGCTCAGGCTAACGTCGCTCATCACCGAGCATCTTGAGATAGGCATATGGATCGACTCGTTCCGGGCGGCGCTAATCGGCGGAATACTCGTCGGCGTGGTCAACATGGTGGTCGACGCCTTCCTTCCGGAGGAATACCGACGACGCTGACTCGCGCGCCTCAACCGACTCGGGCATCGCGGTTGGCTCCGGTACCAATGCCGGCTCGGGCTCACGGCCCGACGCCGAGCCAGGCGGGACCCGGGGCCGAGCCAGGCGTGACCTGGGGCCCGGCCTGGCGAGACCCGAGGCCCGGCCAAGCAGGCTTGACCCTCACGCGGCGGGAGGCAGGAGGCTGAAGTCATGAGAGGTGAGGTCCACAAGCCGACGGCCAGCCAGGAACCCGCGGCGGGCGAAGGGCCGACTGCCAGCCAGGAGCTGACGGTCGGTCAGGTCGCCGATCTCGTCGGCGTCTCCGTGCGCACGTTGCACCACTGGGACGCCGTCGGGCTCGTGACACCGCGGGCGCGCTCGTGGAGCGGCTACCGGCTCTACGACGCCGAGGACATCGACCGCATCTACCGGGTGTGCCTCTACCGCGAAACCGGCATGCCGCTGTCCAAGATCGGCCAGGTCCTCGACGACCCGCACATCGACGTCGTCGAACACCTGGTCCGGCAGCGCCAGGCGCTCGTGGAACGCATCTCTCATCTGACTGAGATGGTCTCAGCAGTAGATCTGATGATGGAGATGAGACAGATGGGTAAGAACCTCACGCCGTCCGAGCAGGCGGAGATCTTCGGCAGCCAGTGGAACCCCGCCTGGCAGGAAGAGGCCGAGGCGAACTGGGGCTCGACCGCCGAGTGGGCGCAGGCTCAGGAGCGCAAGGCGAACATGACCAAGGAGGACTGGAAGCGCGTCAAGGACGAGACCGAGGCCTTCGAGGCACGACTCGCCGAGGCGATGAAGGCGGGCGTGGAGCCGGGCTCCGAGCGCGCCAACGAGCTTGCCGACGAACACCTGCGCCAGATCGCGCAGTGGTTCGACATGAGCTACTCGAAGCAGGTAATCATCGCCGAGGGTTACGACGAGGATGGGCGCTTCAGGGAGCACTACGACGCCGTCGCGCCCGGCCTTGCCGCCTGGCTCAAGGCGATCATCAAGGCCAATGCGAGCGCGCACGGGGTTGATACGGCCAGCGTGACGTGGCAGTAATGGACGCATGACGTCTTTCACCAAGCACGGCAGCGCCAGAGCCATTGCCGCCGAGGCGGCGGGTTTGATCGATCTGGCGCAGGCTTCCCCGGTCGGCGGCGCGCCCGTGGTCCGCCTGCTCGACCGGGGTGGCTCCTGGCTGCGAACGGCGCGACTGAGCCCGGCGGCTGCCACCGCGGCGGCGGCCGAGGAGTTCGGACGGCGCCTGGCCCTCACGCACGCGCACTGCCCGGAAGGTCAGCGCGTGTTCGGCCAGGCGCCATCGGGCCTGACCGGCGATGGAGTCATGGGCGCCGCCCGGCTGCCGCTCGTGCCGGCCGGCTCGGCGTCGCGCCCCTTCGGCGAGTTCTACGCCGAGGACCGCTTGCTGCCCTACCTGGGCGACGCGGTGACCAATGGCTCGATCCGCGAGCCGGGGGTCATCGAGCGACTGGCTGACCGCCTGCGCGAGGGCCTCTTCGACGCTCCCCAGCCGCGACTCGTCACCACCGAGGCGGCGCTCCTGCACGGGGACCTGTGGTCGGGCAACATCCTGTGGGCGAACGCCGATTCCGCGGCCACCGGTGCAGTTGGTGCCACCGGTGCCAACGACATCGGCGCCGGGGCAGCCGCGCGCCAGCCGGCCGGCGGCACCGTGGCGGTCCTCATCGACCCAGCCTGCCAGGGCGGGCACGCCGAATCCGACCTGGCGCAACTCACCGTCTTCGGCGCACCCCACGTCGAGCGCATCTACGCCGCCTACGACGAGGCCTCGCCCCTGGCCGACGGCTGGCGCGAGCGCGTCGGCCTGCATCGCCTGCACATCCTCATCGTTCACGCCGCGCTCTTCGGCGGCTCCTACGGCAGGCAGACGCTCGACGAGGCCCGCGCGTACCTCTAGCCGGGCGTACCTCTAGCTGCGCCAGGCAGCGCGCCTACAGCACCCCGCGCTCACCGTGCCCCGGTGAGCCACTCACAGTACCGGCCCACTCACCGCCCAAATCGGCAGGCGACCGCACAGGGCGCCTCAAGCGCCCGCCTCACCCGCGCCCGGCCAGGATCAGGCGCGTGGCTCGCTCGGCCGCGTCGGCCAGGTTCGCCCTCCCGCCGGCCAGGGCCTCGCCCAGCGTGCTCACACCCGAGACGATGGGCACGAGCGCCACAAAGCCGTGATCGTACAGGTCCTCAACGCCCTCGCCGAGCTTGCCCGCGAAGGCCACGATCGGCACGCCGGCCGGCCCGGCCACCCGCGCCACGCCAGACAGCGTCTTGCCCATGAGCGTCTGGCGGTCCATGGCCCCCTCGCCGGTGAACACGAAATCGGCGCCCGCCACGGCATCGGCCAGGCCCACGGTCTCCACGACCAGGTCGACGCCCGACTGCAGCGTCCCGCCGAGGAAGGCGCACATGGCGTAGCCGAGCCCGCCTGCCGCTCCGGCCCCCTCGAGCAGCGCGAAGCCATCGCTGTCGCCCGCGACCTCGGCCAGGCGGGCGAGCGCTCCGTCGAGGAACTCGACGTCCTCCGGCGAGGCGCCCTTCTGCGGCCCGTAGATTGCCGAGGCGCCGAGCTCGCCCAGGAGCGGGTTGTCGACGTCGCACGCGATCTTGAAGACGGCCTCGCTCAGGCGCGCATCGAGTCCGGACCGGTCGATCGTCTCGAGCCGCGTCAGCGACTGCGGGCTGCCGTCCAGCTCGCAGCCGTCGGCGTCGAGGAAGCGCACGCCCAGGGCACGGAGCATGCCCGCGCCGCCGTCGTTGGTGCCGCTTCCGCCAAGCCCGATGAGGAACTCCCGGGCGCCCGCATCGAGTGCGGCGGCAATGAGCTGGCCGACGCCGAAGCTCGTCATTTCGCGGATCCGGCGGCGCTGCGGGAGGACCATGCCGAGCCCGACGGCCTGCGCGATCTCCAGGATCGCCCGCTCGCCCGCCACTGCGATGGTGCCGACGGCGTCCTCGCCAATGGCGTTGCGCAGTGGGACGTCGATCCTCCGGGCACCGAGCGCGTCGGCCAGCGACTCGGTGAAGCCCTCGCCGCCGTCGGCCATGGGCACCTCGACGCACTGCGCGCCGGGGATCACTCGGTGGATGCCTTCTGCCAGTGCCGCGGCGGCTTCGGCCGCACTCATCGATTCCTTGAAACTGTCGGGGGCGCAAACGATCTTCATGGCAACTCCTTCTTCGGACGACGCCGGCCCTTCCTCGGGCAAGCTCGCCGGCGGCTTCTTCGGTCCGGCTTGGGCACCCGGCCTCGGCGGCGAGACGGTGTGACCACAGTCTATTGCGCACGCCGCGCTATTGCGCACGCCGCGGCGAAGGGCGCTCGTGTGTCGGCCTCGGCCCAAGGGAGGGCGCGACTGCCACGCTCCCGACCTCAAACCGACGGCCCGGTCGGCGTGGCCCACCTCATCATCATGCCACGCCGGCCGGGCACCGCCGACCATCGCCAGCTGGCGACCGGACTCCGTCCATCACCAAGCCTGTCGGCCGACCAGCGATTTGTCCGCGGCCACCGACGGCTTTCCCGGCCGGCAGCGCGCAGACGTCATCTCGGCCCGCCCTGCGGCCAGCTATCGGCACTTGGGCCGCCCGGGCCGCCGCCGGGCCACCCAAGCTCCCTTTCCGCCTGGGCTCCGGCCGCCTCAGGCCTCGGGCAGGCCGGGCTTGAGCTCCAGATTGGCCAGCTTCTCGTAGAACTTCAGCAGCCCGGCGTGGTCGTCGCCGGAGTTGCCGTCGCCGTCGAGCACGTTCATCATCTCACGCACGGCGGACGTCAGCGGCAGCGGCGCATTGACGTCGTGGCCCGTGTCGAGCACGTTGCCCAGGTCCTTGATGTGAAGGTTGATGCGGAAGCCGGGCTCGAAGTTGCGGGCCAGCATCATCGGGACCTTGGCGTCCATGACGGTCGAGCCGGCCAGGCCACCGCGGATGGCCTGGTAGACGGCCTCCGGGTCGACGCCGGCCTTCTGTGCCAGGACGAATGCCTCGGCGCACGCCGCGATGTTGACGGCCACGATGGTCTGGTTGGCGAGCTTGGCGATGTTCCCGGCGCCAATGGGGCCGACATAGGTGACGGCCCCGGCCATGACGTCGAGCACGGGCGCGACCTGGTCGAACACTTCCCTGTCGCCGCCGACCATGACGGCCAGCGTGCCGTCGATGGCCTTGGGCTCGCCGCCGGAGACGGGGGCGTCGAGCATCGGCAGGCCCACCTTGGCTAGCTCGTCGTGCACCTCACGCGAGACGAGGGGCGCAATGGAGGACATGTCGACGTAGACCAAGCCCTCGTGCACGCCTTCAACGATGCCGTTCTCGCCCAGGGCCACGGTCTTGACGTGGGGAGAGTTCGGCAGCATCGTGATGACGAGCTCGGCCTTTTCCGCCGCTTCCTTGGCATTGGCGACGGCCGTCGCTCCCTGGGCTACGAGGTCGTCGACGGCGTCCTGGTTGAAGTCATTGACGTAGAGGTCATGTCCCGCCTTGACGAGATTCTTGGCCATGGGACGTCCCATGATGCCCAGGCCGATGAAACCGATCTTCATGGATTTCTCCTTCATCTTCTTCTATTCCGACCGGGCGCGAGCCCCGGCTCTAGCTTCTTCTGTCAAACTCTTGGCTGCGCTACCCCGCGCCGCTCGCAAGCCGCCGATGAGACCATCACCTCTGATCGCCACCTCGACGGGGCGGCATCGCCTCGCCGAACCAGACTAACTTTTCCGCTCTATGGAATATCAGAATTGTATATCAGGGTCGAGTGCCGGACGATAGCCAATCTTGCGAAATCCTTTCCCCGCGTGGCGCGGCCCCTGAACGGCCGTGCACTCGGTGCCGCCGGGTCCGAGCACACGATCCGCGGCTTTCGGTCGCAACGCGGCGGCGGCAAACGCCGCGGAGGCGAACGAGGCGGTGGAACACAACGGTCACCTCACAAGCGCAGGCTTCTTATTGTCGAAGGTCCAGCCGGGGATGAGGAACTGCATGCCGATGGCGTCGTCGCGAGCGCCGCCGCCGGCGATCTTCTCCCTGTACAGCTCGTGGGCCTGCTGGATGCGCTCCAGGTCCGGTTCGACGCCAAGCCCGGGCCGCTCGGGAATCGTGAGCATCCCGCCCTCGATCCGCAGCGGTTCCTTGGTCAGGCGCTCCAGGCCCTCCTGCCAGATCCAGTGCGTGTCCAGCGCGTTGTACTCGCCCGGTGCGGCAGCACCGCAGTGCGCGACCATGGCCAGCGAAATGTCAAAGTGGTTGTTGGAGTGGCAGCCCCACGTCAGCCCCATGTCGTGGCAGAGCTGGGCCACCCGCACGGAGCCCTGCATGGTCCAGAAGTGCGGGTCGGCCAGCGGGATGTCCACCGACTGGAGGGCGAGCGAGTGCGTCATCTGGCGCCAGTCGGTATTGACCATATTGGTCGCCGTGGGCAGCCCCGTCGCGCGTCGGAACTCGGCGAGTACCTCGCGCCCGGAGAAGCCGCCCTCGGCGCCGCACGGATCCTCGGCGTAGGCGAGGATCCCCTGCTTGTCGCGGCACAGCTCGATCGCCTCGGCCAGTGACCACGCCCCGTTGGGGTCGAGGGTGATGCGGGCATCCGGGAAGCGCTCCTTGAGCGCGACGACGGCGCGCATCTCTTCCGCGCCGTCGAGCACGCCGCCCTTGAGTTTGAAGTCCTGGAAGCCGTAGAGGGCGTGCGTCGCCTCGGCCTGCTTGACGATCGCCTCGGCCGTCAGGGCCTCCTCGTGGCGGATGCGGTACCACTCGACGTCGCAGTCGCCCTCGCGCGCGTACTCGAGATCCGTCTTGTCCGGGTCGCCAACGTAGAAGAGGTAGCCGAGCGTCTTGACCCGATCGCGGACCTGGCCGTCGCCCAGGAGGGCCGCCACGGGCACGCCGAGGTGCTGGCCGAGCAGGTCGAGCAGCGCCGTCTCGATCGCGGTCACGGCGTGCACGGTGGTGCGCAGGTCGAAGGTCTGCAGGCCACGGCCGCCGGCGTCGCGCTCGGCGAAGGCCGCACCGATCTTGGACAGGACGTTCTTGTACTGGCCAAGCGGACGCCCGACCACCATGTCCTTGGCGTCCTCGATGGTCGCGGTGATCTTCTCGCCGCCGGGCACCTCGCCGATGCCGACGTTGCCGGCGGAGTCCTCCATGACGACGACGTTTCGGGTGAAGAACGGGCCGTGTGCGCCAGAGAGGTTGAGCTCCATGCAGTCGCGCCCGGCAACGGGATAGACGTCGATTTTCGCAATAGTGGGAACGGGCATTGATCATCCTTTCGTTCTGGCCGGCCGAGCGGGCCGGCCTTCGTTTTTCCGACCGGACGGGCGGGTCTTCGTTCTGGCCGGCGTGTGACGGTCGAATCGAACTAGCACGCCGAAGCCGCCCGCGCCGGCCGCCGGCCTTCCTTTCTGTGCCGGCCAGCGCTCGTCCTTTCCAAGCCGGCCGCCGGTTACCCGTGAATGAACAAGCTGAGCAGCAGGCACCCGCCCAGGCCGAGCACGCCGAGCACGGTCGTGTAGGTGGTCCGCACGAGGAGCGTGTCCTTGACGGACAGCCCGAGGAATTCCTTGAACATCCAGAATCCGGGGTCGTTCAGGTGCGAGGCGATGACCGAGCCGCAGGCGGTGGCGAGCACCATGATCTCGGGGCTGACACCGCCGGCGGCGACGAGCGGCTCGGCTATGCCCGCCGCGGCGACGATGGCCACGGACGCCGAGCCAAGCGACACGCGCATGAGACCCGCGATGACCCAGGCCAGGATGATCGGGGAAATGCTCCACGAGCTGGTCATGTCGCTGATGTAGTCGGATATGCCGCCCTCGGTCAGCACCTGCTTGAACGCGCCGCCCGCCGCGATGACGAAGATGATCATGGCGATGGACTTGATGGAATTGCCGCACGAGGACATGAGCGTGTCCATCGGGACCCTGCGCGCGAAGGCAAAGTAGGCGATGGCCACGAGCAGGGCGATGAGCAGCGCGACGGGCGCGTCGCCAATGGCCAGGAATACCCGACTGACCGGATGGTATTCACCGAGCGTCAGCTCGAGGATCGAGGCGCCAGCGATGAGGACGACGGGCAGGGCCGTCAGGCAGAGCGAGGCGGCAAAGCCCGGCATGTCCTCTTCGGCGAATTCCTTTTCCGCCACGAGCCCCTTCGGGATCTGGGCCTCGATCTTGCGGACAAAGGGCAGGCGCGGCCACACGAGGGCCACCACCACGCCGATCGGCAGGGCGATGATCAGACCGTAGAGCAGCGTCCTGCCGATGGAGGCGTCGAAGATGCCGGCCACCGCCGTCGGGCCGGGATGCGGGGGCAGGAAGGAGTGCATGGTCGACAGGGCAATGGCCAGCGGCATGGCCAGCCACAGCAGCGGCAACTTTTCCTGCCGCACGATTGCGAAGACGATGGGGATGAGGATCACCCAGGCCGTCTCCCAGAAGAGGACGACGCCCACGAGGAAGGCGACGATGACGATGGCGATCTGCGCCCGGTCGATGCCGAACCGCCGGATCATCGTGGTGGCCAGGCGATTGGCCGCGCCCATATCCGCCATGAGCACGCCGAGCATGGCACCGAAGCCGAGGATGAGGATGAGGTCGTCGACCTGGCTGCCAATACCGTCGATAATGGCGTCGATGACACCAACGGATTCGACGGACACGCTGGGCGGGTCGATGGTTTCCGGTAGGGCAGCGATCATTTCGCTCATCGCTGCCATTGCGTCTTCCAGTTTCACGTACTCGCCGGAAAAAGGCATCCCCTGGAGCATGCCAACGGCAATGGCAACGAGGATGAGGGCGATGAAGCCATTCAGCTTGAACTTGAGCATGAGGAGGAGCAAAAGCGCGATGCCGAAGGCAAGGATGAGAAGTGGCATGGGTGTTCTCCAAAGTTCTCGTCATTGAGGTGTGATGGGCCACGCCCGCCCCGGATGGGCGTAGAGGAAGCCGTGGCAGGCCGGGGGCGATCGGCCGGTCATGCGGACGGATTGCCGCCACGGCCGGTCTTTTCTCAGATCGCAGGCCGCCTCGTCATATCCCGACGACGGCGTCGACAGCCCGCTGCAACGGCTCGCGATACCGGGCGTCCAACTCGCGCGCGGGAGCGAAGCAGTACCCCGCTTCGACACCCGCGCAGCGCAGGCCCTCCTTGAGGACGACGGGGAAGGTCGCCCTGTCGACGAGGTTGCGCAGCGGTGATAGGAGCTCTTGCAGGTGGAGCGACCGCGCCGTGTCGCCGGCCCGGTAGCTTTCGTACATCTGGGAGATCAGGCGCGGGGCGATGTTGGCCGTCGAGGCGATCGCTCCGTCGGCCCCCATGGCAAGTGCCGGGAAGATCAGCGTGTCCTTGCCCATGAGGACGGCGAAATCCTCGGGTGTTTCGCGGATGTAGTCGGCGGTCAGGGTCAGGTCGCCGGCGGAGTCCTTAACGCCGACGATGTTGGGGATGTCCGCCAGCGTCAGCACGGTTTCGAGCCGCACGGGCACGTGCGTGCGGCCGGGGTTCGAATAGACGAGGATGGGCAGATCGGTCTCGTTGGCGATCGCGCGATAGTGCTCGACCAGCTCGGACTGGGTGGGGGTCATGAAATACGGCGTGAGGACCGACAGCGCGGACACGCCACCGACCTCCTGCGCCATGCGGGCGGTCCTGATCGAGTCGCGCGTGGTGATCTCCGAGGCTCCCGCATAGACGGGAACGCGGCCGTCGACGTGCTCGACGGTGATCTCCACGACCCGGCGCTTCTGCGCGTCGGACAGGCCGTAGATCTCGCCCGACGAACCGAGGACGAAGACACCGTGAACGCCGTTGTCGATGGTGTAGTCGAGGACGTCGCGCAACCCCTGCTCGAGGAGTTCGCCGTCCCTGGTCAGCGGCGTGACGAGCGCCGGGATGATGCCTTGAGGTGTGAACGTCATCGTCGATTCCTCCTGTCTTGCCTGGACGACCAGGCAGTCACTCATAGTAGACGGGTATCTACATATGAATACAATATGCATTCAATACGAGACAGCCGGCCGTCACCAGGGGCCTTCGTCCCCGAGCGCAGCTCGCGGCCACACCGATCGCAATTGGCGAGCGAATCGCCCCGCGGCGGGCCATCCTCGCCGAGTTGGAGCACGCCCTCGCCCTTCCCGGCTCGCCCGTCGCCGCCCGCAGGGGGTCGAGCGCGGACCAGGTGCGGACCGAGCGCGAGCCGGGTGCACGGTAGGCTGGTGGGTGCACCCGGGAAGAAAGGCAGCTGATGACGATTACCGAGTCAACCGAGACCGGCGTTCGCGACGTCAAGTCGGCCAGTCGCACCGTCGAGCTGCTCGAATACCTGGCCAGCCGCCAGGCGAACCCACCTCACCTCAACGAAATCTGCCGGGCGCTCGGCGCCCCGCGCTCGTCGGTGTACGCGCTGCTTCGCACGCTCCTGGCGCGCGGCTGGGTCAGTGCCAGCGCGAACGAGGGCTACTCCCTGGGCATCCGCATCCTCACGACGGGAACGTCGTACATCGACGCCGACCCGCGCGTCCGCGTCGTCCGCCCCATCCTCACCGACCTCGCCTCCGACCTCGGCGAAACCTTCCACATGGCCCGGCTCGACGGGGACCGGATCGTCTACCTCGCCACCCAGGAATCGAGCCGAGACCTGCGGCCGTACTCGCGTGTCGGCCGCCGCCTGCCGGCCACCGCCGCGGCCCTGGGCAAGGCGATCCTCGCGCAGCGGCCCGACGTCGTCCCCGAGGCCTTTGAGCAGCTCACCCCGCACTCGATCGCGGATGCCGAAACCTTCGCAGGGGAAATGGACGTCACCCGCCAGCGCGGCTACGCCATCGACGACGAGGAGAACACTCTGGGCCTGCACTGCGTGGCGATGGCCCTGCCCTACGCCTCGCCCGTGACCGATGCGATTTCCTGCTCAGTGCCGAGCAAGCGGTGGTCCGCCCAGCGCGTGGTCGAGATCGTGGAGAAGATGCGCGACGCCGTCGTCCGCATTGTCGAATCGGCTCCGCTGGCACACTGAGGGCCGAGCCGCGGACACCCGGCCGCCGACGCGGGCAACACTGGCAGCCGGGCCTCACGCCACGCACCGCCGGCCGCCTCGGCAGCGATTGGCCGCGTCGCACCCTGCAAGCTCTGCCACATTCCCGCCCGCATCCGTACAATGAGAGCCAGTCACGGTTCCACAGTCGAAACCGGAGGAAAGCGAGGAGCAATGCAGCCCGAGGACCTAGCCCGACTTGCCAACACCCAGGAAAACCTCCCGTCACTCACACCGGAGATCATCTCGCGCGCCCGCGGCGCCCTGCTCGCCTCCGCCTGCGGCGACGCCCTCGGCGTGCCCTACGAATTCGGCCCGCCGACCACCGACCCGCAGATGATCGGCGGCGGCCTCGGCCCCTACGACCCCGGCGAATGGTCGGACGATACGCAAATGGCCATCTGCATCGCCAAGGTCGCGGCCAAGGGCGTCTCCCTGACGAGCGAGACGGCGCTCGACCTCGTGGGCCAAAACTTCCTCGACTGGCTCGCCAGCGGCGCCTCCGACGTCGGCACGCAGACGCGGGAAGTCCTCAAGGCCGCCGCCAGCATCAGGCGCGGAGACGTCTCCGACCGCCTGCACGCCGCCGCCGACGATTTCTCGGCGCGCAGCGAACGGGCCGCCGGAAACGGCGCCCTCATGCGCACGACGCCGGCCGCCCTCGCCTTCCTCGGCTCCCGGATCCGCACGGTCAAGGCCACGAAGGCCATGGCGCGGCTCACGCATTTCGACCCGCTCGTCGACCAGTCGTGCATCCTGTGGACGGAGGCCGTTCGCAACGCCGTCGTCACCGGGGTGGCGGACATGCGCGGCGGGCTCGAGCTGCTGAGCCTGGAGGACGCCGAGTACTGGGCCAAGATCATCGACGACGCCGAGTCCGGCGCCTTCTCCGCCAACCGGAACGGCTTCACGGTCGTCGCCTTCCAGTGCGCGTGGCACGCCGTCCACTCGGTACGCGATCTGACCGGCGAGGACGCCGTGCGCCAGGGCCTGATCAACGCGATCGCCCTGGGCACCGACACGGACACCGTCGCCGCCATCGCCGGCGGCCTGCTGGGGGCGACATGGGGCGAACAGGCTGTGCCGCGCGAGTGGGCCGAGGCCGTCCACGGCTGGCCCGACATGACGGGCAGGCAGCTGGCCGACCTGGGTGAGGCCATCGTCGTGCAGGCCGAGCGGCGCTCGTAGGCCGACGGGCCATCTGCCAACACAACGGGCCCGGGCCTACCACGCGATCGCCTCGCGCGGCTGGTCCGGGCCCTCTGGGCCTGCGGCCGTCATCCACGTCGGCCGCTAAACGTCCACGCCCGCTAGAAGTCCACGGGTGTGGCGGTCACGGTCTCCTCACCGACGTCGTCCCGGCCGCGCCCCACCTTGGCCTTGGCCGAGTGGACGGCCTGGCCTGCGGCGTCGTGCGCCTTGCTCACACCCGCCTGAATCGGCTTGGAATTCCAGACCTTCGAGCTGTACTTCGAAATCTGCTCGTACCGCGAGTGCCCGGCCTTGGCGCCGAGGACGTATCCCGCAACGAGCCCTACTGCGAGCGACTTGACTCCCATTGCAACTCCTCTCTGCACACGCTTCCGTGCGCCGCTGCCGACAGCTGGACGCTATCGAGCCTGCCTGTGATATTACCGAGCATGTGCACGCGCTGGCGACCGAGATTCCACCCAGAAGATGACGCAGCCCACATTCCCGCCTAGACTGGCTCCAGGAGGAAAGATGTGCGCTTCAACGATGAAAACCCCTGCTCCTCCCGACGCGCAAGGCATAAGCTTCAGCATCAGTGACGAGCGTCTGAGGGCCGCGACGGGACGCTCACGCAGGCGCTGGTTCCGCGCGCTCGATGTGGCCGGCGCCCAGGAGTGGGATCACAAGAGAATCGCCCGCTGGCTCGGAGCCAAACGCGAGGTCGACGCCTGGTGGGCTCAGGCATTGACGGTGGATTACGAGCGGGCGCGCGGCCTGCGCGAGGCCGGCCAGGGCTGCGATGGCAGTTTCCGCGCGTCGGCGTCGAAAACGCTGCGCACGACGCCCGATGCCATATGGCCGTGGATCGACGACGATGACGCCCGCCGCGAGTGGCTCGACTGCGAATTCGAGGTTCGGGGCCGAACCCCAGGCATCTCGCTGAGGCTCGAAGCCGCCGACGGCTCTCGCGTGACGATCGGGCTGTACTCAATGACCGCAACGGCCGACGGCGGGCCACGCACGAAGGTCGGCGTCGAACACGCACGGCTGCCCAGCGAGGGCGACCTCCATGAAACGAAGGCCTTCTGGCGGGCGGCGCTGCGGCAACTCGCCGAGGTGATCGTCGGCTAGGCTCGCGCGAGCGCCGGCCTTGCTGGGCCAGGCCCGCCGCGAGGTGATTGGGGGCTGGGCCCGCGCCCAAGTCACTTGCCGGGTCCCGCTCGGAGCCTCAGCTCGCGCGCGACCTCGGCTTGAGGCGGACAATGATGCCCCTGTGATCGGACTGCCCCGCCTCGGTGACCAGCGCCTGGTCGCCCCGGTAGCCGCTGGGGCTCATAATGCGATCGATGGGCGAACTCAGCAGCGTCGGGAGGTTGGACGGCCATGTGCCGAGCCCGCCGCTGCCCGCCTGGTTCATGGCATCCCTGCACCCCCTCGCGCCCAGGGCTTGCTCGTGGTCGGCGGTCGAGTTGAAATCGCCGGCGATAATGGCGTCGGGCATCTGGGTGCACAGGTCGTAGGAGGCGGTCACCTGTGCGCGCCATGTGGCCAGGCGCTCGTTCGACAGGCCGGTCAGCGCGCCCCATCCCGCCGGCGCCACCGGGTGGACGACGACGATCTTCGGGCCCTGCCCGCTCGCCGGTGCCAGTGCCACGACCGGCACCCCGGTCTGCGCGAGGGAGGGCGGCACGTCGATGGGCGCATAGTCGCCGAGCCCGGTGGAAACGAGGATGACGCTCGAACCCCAGTCGGCGGCGTACCTGGACTGGTCGTTGTCGAATTGGACGAAGGTCAGGCCGCGGGCGGCCAGCTCCTGCACAAGCTCAGCGCCCATGCTCTGCGAGGTCTCGACGAGCGTGATGACGTCGACCCCGTTGGCTTCGACGAGGTCGGCCAGTTCTTCGCGGGAGACCTTACCGCCCTCGGTGTTGTACTGCATGACGGTAATGGAGCCGTCCCCCGCGCCAGCCTGCGTGATGCCCGAATCCGGGGAAAGGGTTTCGTGGTTGGTCAGCCCGCGGGAGAACATGAGCCCGCCGTGGAATCCGGCGCATGCCACAAGGACGACGGCCAGACCCAGTGCTATGCGCCCGCGGTCGAGGACGGTGCGGCGGACGACGCTAACAATGAAGAGGAACAGTGCCGCCAGGACCAGGACGATCGCCTGCATGCCGCGTATCGCGATGATCTGGACGTAAGGTGCCTGGAGAACCAGCCTGTTGGTCTGTGGCAGCAGGCTGGGATAGACGCTCAGCACGGCGACCGTGGCGATCGCCAGAGCGACCACCAGCCACACGAACTTCATCGGGCGTAGCTTCATTCCTCTTCCTCTCGGGTCTTCCGCGAGCATAGTCCAAGCCGGCACGAGGAGGCGGCACTGGGCACTGCCGGACGCCGGGAACCGGGCGCCGCCGAACACTGGTGCCGGGCACTGGGCGCCGGTTAAGGCTGGGCACCTGCGGCGGAGCCTTCCCCTCGGATCGGAGGGGCCCTCGGGCCGGAGGACTTTCCCTCGGGCCAACGAGACAGACAGGCGAGCCGAACTCGAAATGTCACCCTATCGCACCCGCGAGCATTGGCGGCGACGGCACCCAGTCGCGTAGGGGCGGGCACACGGCGAGCGTTCAGGTAGGCGAGAATCCGGGCGGGCAAGCGTAAGCCCCCGGCAGCGAGATCATTGCGGTGCCCGAGGTTTGCCCCTCGGGTCCGCGAGCGTGGGACAATGGCCAGGCCATGACCGAGCACAAGTCTTCCCACGAGCATCGCACCAGCCACGAGCACGGCGAACGCGCGGCCCGCCGCCCGCACGCCGGGGGTCGACGTCGCCCAACCTCGCGCTCGCCCAGAGCGAAGTCGGCTGGCACCGTAGAGTCGGTCGGCTCGCCGTCGGCGAACGCCGGCCAGGGAGCGAGCATGGCGCCAAGGGACGCGAGCGTGTCGAAGGCCGCGCCAAAGGCGAAGGCCGCGTCGAAGGGCGCCAGTTCCTCGCCGAAGGGCCGTGCATCCCGCAAGCCGCGATCCGGCAAGAAGGCCCGCCGCTTCACCGCCGAACAGGTCGAGGCGCGACGCGGCCAGGTTCCCGCGGTGTCCTACCCCGACCTGCCGGTGTCCGCGCGCCGCGACGAGATCGCCGAGGCGATCGCCGCCAACCAGGTGGTCGTCATCGCGGGCGAGACCGGCTCCGGCAAGACGACGCAGATCCCCAAGATCTGCCTCGAACTCGGCCGCGGCGTCGCCGGCATGATCGGCCACACGCAGCCGCGCCGCCTGGCCGCGCGCGCCGTTGCCGAACGCATCGCCACCGAGCTCGGCACGCCACTCGGCGGCGCGGTCGGCTACCAGGTCCGCTTCACCGAGGAGGTTTCGCCCACCACGCTGGTCAAGCTCATGACCGACGGCATCCTCCTGGCCGAAATCCAATCCGACCCGGACCTGGCCCGCTACGACACGATCATCATCGACGAGGCCCACGAGCGCTCCCTGAACATCGACTTCCTCCTCGGCTACCTGGCGCGCCTGCTGCCACGCCGCCCCGACCTCAAGCTCATCATCACCTCGGCAACCATCGACACCGAGCGCTTCGCCAGCCACTTCGACGCCCCCATCATTGAGGTCTCCGGGCGTACCTACCCCGTCGAGGTCCGCTACCGGCCGCTCGTCGAGAGCGCCGACGATGGCGACGCCCCGATCACGGGCGAGCCGGGCGACGTCAGCACCGGCAGAATCGAGCCGATCGACCAGGTGACCGGCATCCTCCGGGCGTGCGAGGAGCTCATGGCCGAGGGCCCGGGCGACATCCTCGTCTTCCTTTCGGGCGAGGGCGAGATTCGCGACACGGCCGCCGCCTTCGCCGATGAACTCGGCCGCAGGCACATCGAGCCCGGCGGGCGCTCATCGGTGCCCGGGGCCGTCGAAGTCCTGCCGCTCTACGCGCGGCTGACGGCCGCCGAGCAGCACCGCATCTTCGCGTCGCACTCCCATCGGCGCATCGTCCTGGCCACGAACATCGCGGAGACCTCCCTGACGGTGCCGGGGATCCGCTACGTCGTCGACCCGGGCACGGCGCGCATCTCGCGCTACTCGAACAAGACGAAGGTCCAGCGGCTGCCCATCGAGCCGATCTCGCAGGCCAGCGCCAACCAGCGTGCCGGCCGCTGCGGGCGCGTGGCCGACGGCATCTGCATCCGCCTGTACTCGCAGGAGGATTTCCAGACGCGCGAGCAGTTCACGCAGCCGGAGATCCAGCGCACGTCGCTTGCCTCCGTCATCCTCCAGATGCTCGCCCTGGGGCTCGGCCGGGTCGAGGACTTCCCCTTCGTCGATCCGCCCGACGCCCGGGCGGTGCGCGCCGGAGCCCAGCTCCTGGCCGAGATCGGTGCCGTCGACCCTCGCCCGATCCGGGGCCAGCAGGCCACGCGGCTGACGGGCATCGGCCGCAAACTGGCGCGCCTGCCCATCGACCCGCGCCTGGGCCGCATGCTCATCGAGGCCCAGACCAACGGCTGCGCCTCCGAGGTGCTCGTGCTCGTGGCGGCCCTCTCCGTCCAGGACGTGCGCGAGCGGCCGACGGAAAAACGAGCCCAGGCCGACTCCCTGCACGCCCGATTCACGGCCAGCACCTCCGACTTCTTGGCCTACCTCACGCTCTGGCGCTATCTGCACACCCAGCAGCGCGAGCTGTCCGGCTCGGCCTTCCGGCGCCTGTGCCGGGCCGAGTTCCTCAACTATCTGCGCTACCGCGAGTGGACCGACGTCGTCGCCCAATTGCGCCAGCTGGCCAAGCCCCTGGGGCTCGACCTCCACCGCATCGCCCTGCCCGACGCCGGCCAGATCCGCGATAGTTCGGGCGACGTCGCCGCGGCCTGCCGCGAGCTCGGGCGCAGCGCGGACACCCCCGAGGCCGGCGCTATCCACCGCTCGCTGCTCGTCGGGCTCCTATCGAACGTCGGCCATTTCGACGAGCGCAAGCGCGACTACGCCGGCGCCCGCGGCTCGCACTTCATCATCTGGCCGGGCTCGGGGCTGCACCGGCGCAACCCGTCCTGGGTCATGACGGCCGAGCTCGTGGAGACCTCGCGGCTTTTCGCGCGCACCGTGGCGGCCATCGAGCCCTCGTGGATCGAGCCGCTGGCCGAGCACCTGGTCAAGCGCACGTACTCCGAGCCGTACTGGAGTTCGCGCAACGGGGCCGCGATGTGCAAGGAAAAGGTCACGCTCTACGGGATCACGCTCGTCGCGGATCGCCCCCGGCTGCTGTCGTCGGCCGGCGGCGAGGAGGCCCGCGAGCTCGCCCGCGAGATGTTCATCCGGCACGGTCTCGTCGAACGCCAGTGGCGCGCCCACCACGCCTTCCTCGAGGACAATGCGCGCGCCCTCGAAGAGGCCGGGCGACTCGAAGACAAGCTGCGGGTGCGGGGCCTGGTGGCCGACGACGACGCACTCGCGGCCTTCTATGCCGAGCGCGTGCCCGACCACGTGGTCTCGGGCCGGCATTTCGACTCGTGGTGGAAGAAGGCCCGGCGGCAAACACCCGGCCTCCTGGACTTCACGCGCGAGCTGCTGCTGGGCGAGGCCGACGCCGCGGAGGGCGACTATCCGACCGAGTGGGTCCAGGGCGATCTGCGCCTGGCCGTCGACTATGCCTTCACGCCCGGCTCACACGCGGACGGCATCACCGTGACCATTCCCGTGACCGTGCTGCCACAGGTCACGCCGGAGGGTTTCGACTGGCTCGTGCCGGGCATGCTTGACGAGCTCGTCACCGGCATGATCCGGGCGCTGCCCAAGCGGATTCGCCGCCAGCTCGTCCCGGCGCCCGACGTCGCCCGCCAGCTCGTGCCGCTGCTCGAGGGTGCGGCGCGAGGCGGTTCCGGGGGCACCGACGCCGTCGCACCCGCCGGACGTCGCCCGAGCTTTCGCGAGGCCTTCACCGACGGCGTCTTTCGCCTGCGGGGCTTCTGGATCGACGACGAGGCCTGGGAGGCCACCGATCTGCCCGAGCACCTCAAGGTGCTCTTCAGGGTGCGCTCCGAGCGCGGGGCCGTCCTCGACGAGTCGACGAGCCTCGAGTACCTGCAGCGCAGCCTGGCGCCACAGACGCGCTCGGCGGTCGAGAGTGTCGTCAAGGGCGCCGTGGCGCAGGCGCTCGAACGCGGCGCGAGCGTTGCACTGACCGACGACGGTTTCGACCGCAGGCAGTTCGCCTCGCAGGTGCTGGCGGGGATGGCAGGCGGGCAGGCGTCGGGCGACAGCGCCCAGGCCTCGGAAGAGGCCGCCCGCGGCAGCGGGAACAAGGCCGCGGATGCGGGCGAGGCCGCCGCGCTCCCGACGGTTGCCGACTGGCCAGGCGAGCTCATCCCCGCCTCGGTCGAGGCCTCCGGGCAGCACGGCATGACGATCCGCGCCTACCCGGCGCTCGTGGCCACGCCGGGCGGCGTCGTCCTCGATGTTCTGGCCGATCCTGCCGAGCAGCTGCGCGAGCACACCCTCGGCGTGACCGCGCTCCTCGCCCGAGCCATCGCGCTTGCCGAGGCCAGGATCACCACGCGATGGAGCGGCGATCAGGCGCTCGCGCTGGCCGGCAGCCCGTACGCCAGCACCGCCGCGCTCGCGCAGGACATGCAGCTGGCCGCCGCGCGCAATCTCGCCGAGCGCTGGGCGGCGGAGCGCGGCGTCGCCGTTGGCGAGGTGCGCTCGCTGCGCCAGTGGCAGGACCTGCGCGCCTGGGCCAAGCCGCGCCTGGAGGACGAGGTCTACCGGATCGCGCTACTGACCGCCGAGGTCTGCGCCCGGCGCGCCGAGGCCCTTCAGGCGGCCGACGCGATCACCTCGCCGGCGCTCCTGGCCGCCGCCAGCGAGGTCAAGGCCCAGGTGGCCGCCCTGACGCCCGCGGGCTTCGTCTCCGCCACGCCCGCCGAGCGCCTGCCCCACCTGCCGCGCTACCTGCGCGCGGCGTCGATCCGCCTGGAGAAGGCCGCCGCCAAGCCGGAGGCCGACGACGCCCTGGCCGCCCGGGTGGCCGACGTCGTCGAGAAGATCGAGGCGGCGCGCGATATATCACCGGCGCGGCTGAACGAAGCGCGGTGGATGATCGAGGAGCTGCGCGTTTCGTTCTTCGCCCAGCAGCTGGGCACCGCCGGCAAAGTCTCGGCCAAGCGGATCGAAAAGCTCCTGGCCTAGCCGCGCGGCACCCGGGCCCGCACCGGTCCGGCCGCCTCGCAGCCAGGTGCGCCGCAAATGCGCCGACCGCGGTCAGAAAGCGAAGATCAAGAAAGGAAGAAGAAGGGCGAGAAGCAGAAAGATGAGAAGAAAGATTGGGACGAGGACGGCCCAGGCAGACGAATCGTCGGTGTCGCCTCGATCGGTACCCGGGCGGGCGCTCTTGCCCACCTGCCCCGGCCACTGAACGGCCGGAGACGGGCTCATGGCATGTGCCGAGGGACCCGACGCCATCGGCGGACCTGCCTCGGGCGCCGCTTCACCTGCCGGCAGCCCTGCCGCGGAACCGGGCCCGAGCCCAGCCACCGGACCAAGCCCTGCCGCGGGACTAGGATCGGCTACTGGACCAGGACCGGCAGACTGATGCGGATCGGCGTCCTCGTACATGTCGGCGAGGTAGTCGTCCTGAGGCCGCGCCTCGCCCTCGGATGGCAGCGCGAACTCGGCGCCCTGCGCGGGCTGATCCTCACCCATCCGGCCATCGCTCGCCCGCCCGGCGTTCTTGGACCGCGGCGCAAATCGCGACATCGCCCGATCGCGCCGATCGACCTCGCCGCCGGTCCCTGCCTCTGCCATCTACCTGCCCTCCCATGTGAACGTCCTCTGCGCCATTGTCCGCCGAGCACGGCCGGCCCAACAGCACCAGATCTCCCCAAGAGCCCTGCCACCGCATGAGCGCGATCGGCGACGCCGCATTCCCGCCGCCACACGATCTCGCCGCTCGCCCCGCTCCCGAGGCACCCGTCATCGTCGGCCCAGAATGTTCACCAGGCCACCAGATTCACATCTGCCCCATCCTCAACATAGGGTTGGTACCCGTAAGCACATCCCTGCGCCGCACCCCTCCCCCTGGGACCGCGAGCGCCACACACGAGGAATAACATTGCGCATCAATAAAGCTCTATCGACGCTCGCGGTGGCCGCCGCCCTCGCGCTGTCGGGAACGCTGGCCGCCTGCGGCTCCGACGACTCGGGCCCGTCACAGGCCTCGTCCTCCCAGACCTCGAGGAAGACCGTCGGCACCGTCGATCCCCTCATGGACCACAAGGGCGCCAAGGACGCGGGCCTGACCAAGGCGACCTTCAGCATTGAGGCCGAACCCGGCTTGACCAACTACGACTGGAACGGCATCACCTACATCGAGCCCCGCAAGGACCCGGCCGCCGACCTCGTCGTCCACCGCCTCGACTGGGAAGGAAAGGAGCTGTGGAAGGGCACCGTCCCCGTCCAGGGCGCCGACGAAGACAAGCCGCCCCAGCCCCAGATCAGCTACGACGACGGCCTGGGCGTCATCGCCATCTGGTTCAACGCCTCGGCCGACGACACGTCCAATCCTGGCGGAGCGCTCTACGGCCCTCTCACCTGGCTCGACCTCGAAACGGGCGAGGCCCACGTCGAACAGCTCCCCGTGGCAGACGGCAATCACGTCTACTCGCTGCCGAAGCTCATCGGCGGCTACGAGCGCACGCCGGACGGGCAGACCATCGGCCTGATCTACCTCGATTCCAACCGGCAGCTCGCCTCCAGCGCGTTCACGGACATCTTCGACCAGGACGGCAAGATCCTCGAATCCGGCCAGACGCAGGGCACGCCGTACTTCTTCTGGGCCACCGACGAGACGAGCGAGACGACCACGCTGACCGTCGGGCAAACCGCCGTCCTGCCCGATCTTCCCAAGACATCCAAGTACGTCCTGTCCCCCAGCAGCATGATCGTCACCGACCCGGAGGGCTCGCGCCTGTGGATGATCCGCAACGGCGGCGACGTTTCACCGATCGACACCAAGGGCTGCCCGGTCCCCACCGGCGAGACGATCCGCGAGAGCTATAGCGGCAGTCAGTACTTCGTCGGACAGTTGCTCATCAACGAGGACCTTTCGAGCATCTGCCTCAAGGACATGCTCGGGGACGACAACGCCCAGATCAACGGCGTGTTGGACGACGGCCGCATCCTCGTCTCGGCGCCCAAGGAAAACGAGGAGACGTCCGCCGTCGAGCTCTACTCCAAGGACCTGAAGTCGCACGAGAGCCTCGGCAAGCTCGCGCGTTTCAACCTGCGGGGCGGGCACCTCGTCTTCACGGGAGAAAAGAACGACGTTGAAATCGTTACCGCTTTCGACGAACGAGATATTCACAGCAAGAAGTAGCATCTTTGAGCTAGACTCTTTCCCAGGAAAATATCCACGGTCCAGTTTGCGAATCACCCCAACGGTTGGCCCCGCCGAGTCACTCGGCGGGGCCAACCCCATTGCGGGCCTCAAGCCCATTTCCGGCCTCAAGCCCATCGGGAGCCTTAGGCCGGCCTTCCGCTACCCGACCCGGTGCCAGGTCAGGGTAAAGCGCGGGTCGTAGCTCTTCGAACACTTGCCGCAGGAGCGCTGGCCGGAGGGCCTGCGGTAGCGCGGGACCTCGTGGCCGTTGGGGCACCGACCGATCCACGTGGCCGGCGCCTGGGGAGCGTCGACGAGCGTCGCCCGGGGTGGCGCTCCGATCTGCCGCGCCTGGGCCCGCCACGTGGCGTCGTGGTTGTGCCTGGGGCCCACCAGCGCGTGCGCGATCTCATGCAGCACGACGTCGCGGACCTGCTGCTCGCTGTAGAGCGGCAGCAGGACGCCCGACAGGCTGATCGTGCGGTCGTCGAAGCGCGTCAGGCCGGCGCGGCGTCGCGCCCGATCGAAGCGCAGGGACCAGCCGTCGAGTCCGTGCCGATCCATGAGCAGGCGAGCGAGCTCGGCGATCGCGGGAAGTTCCATGCCCACGAGTGTACGGCCGGGCCGCCGCCGGTGGTGTACCGGCCCAGCCGCCGCTAAGGGGCTATGCTGGAAGCGCGACCGCCGCGATAGCCACCGCCGACGATAGGTGTTCATGTCAACTTCCAGGAGAGCCGACCGACTGGCCGCGGGGGCCATGCTCGCGCCATCGGTCATCGGCGTCGGCGGCTTCCTCCTCGTCCCGATCGCGCTGGTCTTCGCCTGCTCCCTGGCGAACTGGAATCTCATCGGCGAAGCCAGCTGGGCCGGCCTCGACAACTATTCGGCTGTGCTCTCCAGCGGCCCCTTCCTCGACTCCCTCGAGGTCACCGCGCTGTTCTCACTCATGGCGATCCCTGCGGCCATCGCGATCGGCTTCCTCATCGCCCTCGGGCTGAACACCCGCCTGCCGGGCACCCGCGTCCTCCAGGTCCTCTACGTCCTGCCGTGGGTGTGCGCGCCGCTGACGGTCGGCGTCGTCTGGAAGTGGCTCCTCGACCCGTCCACGGGCCTGGCCGTCGAAATCCTGGGCCGGCGCGTGGAATGGATGAGCGACCCCCGCCTGGCCCTGGCCGCGGTCGCCTTCGTCTACGTGTGGCAGAACACCGGCTACATCTCGATGTTCTTCCTGGCCGGCCTCCAGTCGATCCCGCCGGACATCGTCCAGGCCGCGCGGCTCGACGGCGCGGGGCCCGCGCGCCTGGCCTGGAGCATCTACCTTCCGCTCCTGCGGCCGACGACGTTCTTCGTGCTCGTCACCTCGCTCATCTCCTCCTTCCAGGCCTTCGACCTCGTCTATGCACTGACCGGCGGCCATCCCGGCTACCCCGGCGGCAGCACGAATGTCGTCGCCGCCCAGATCTATTCGACGGCCTTCTCCGGCTCCAACGACATCGGGCGCGCCAGCGCGATGGCCGTCGTGCTGCTGGCGATCGTCGTGGCGATAACGATCCTCCAGCAGCGCTACTTCGCGAAGCGGACGGTGTACGAGCTTGCCTAGGATCCGACGCCCGCTGGCCATCGCCGCCACCTACGCCATGCTCGTGGCCGGGGCGGCGCTCATGGTGCTGCCCTTCCTGCTATCGGTGGCCACGAGCCTGAAGACACCCAAGCAGCTGGCCACCGGCAGCAGGCTTTCGCCGCCCGCCCCCGTCACCGGAGAAAACTACGCGGCGCTCTTCGGCGAGCACGACTTCATCGTCCCGCTGGCCGTGACCGTCCAGGTAGTCATTGCTCTGACGGCCGGGCAACTCGTGTGCTCCATCCTGGCCGCCTACGCCTTTGCCCGCCTGGACTTTCCCGGCAGGGAGCCACTGTTCTGGGCGTACGTGGCCACGCTCATGGTGCCGCCCATCGTCACCGTCGTCCCCCTGTACACGCTCATGTCCGAGGCCGGGCTGCGCAATAGCTTCGCCGGCCTGGTCGTGCCATTCCTCCTGGGCTCTCCGTACGCGATCTTCCTGCTGCGCCAGAACTTCCGGGCCGTCCCGCAGGAGATCCTCGACGCCGCCCGGCTCGACGGGGCGGGGCACTGGCGCACGCTGCGCTCGATCGTTCTTCCGATGAACCGCCCGGTCCTGGCCACGCTCCTGCTCATCACGGTCGTCACCCAGTGGAATTCCTTCCTGTGGCCCTCGATCATCGCGCCGAGCAAGGAGTGGAACGTGCTGACCGTCGCCACGCAGGCCCTGCAGAGCGAGCACTCCGGCAACTGGACGCTCGTCACCGCGGCGACGACGGTGGCCCTGGCTCCGCTCATCTGCCTGTTCCTCGTCTTCAACAGGCAGATCGTCAGCTCGCTGGGGATCAGCGGCCTGAAGTAGGCGGCGCGTCAGGCCAGCATGTGGCGTCGCCGGCGCGCAATCTCGTGTTGTGCTTCGTCCAACCCGGAGCGATGGAGCATAATCAATGCGAGTCACCTGAGCGCATCACCGCATCTTTTCGCGGCCGACGGTCCACCGCAAGGCCGCGGTCGCCGCGAGGATGACGCTGGGAAAGGAAGTGGAATGAAACTCTTTCGCCACGCCGCCCGGTTCGCGGCGCTGACGAGCGCGGGCGCCCTGGCACTGACCGCCTGCTCGCCGGGCTCCAGCGGTTCCGACGAGTCCGAAGGCGGCACAACCGTCGTCACCTTCCGCCTATGGGACGAGAACGCCGTCGAGGCATACGAGGAATCCTTCGACGAATTCAGCAAACAGAACCCCGACATCAAGGTCACAATCGAAACCGTTGCCTGGGACAAGTACTGGGACCAGCTGCCGCTCGACATCTCCTCGGGCGACATGGCTGACATCTACTGGGTCAACTCCTCGAACTTCGCCCAGTACGCCGACAGCGGCGACCTCATGGACATCGGCGAGGTCATCGGCACCGACCACGAGCAGTGGCAGCAATCTGTGGTCGACCTGTACACGCGCAACGGAAAGCTCTGGGGTGTTCCGCAGCTGTGGGACTCCATCGGTCTGTTCTACAACAGGGACATGGTCGAGGCCGCGGGTGTCGACGTCGACAACCTTGCCTGGGCGCCGGGCGGCGGGCAGGGCGATACCCTGCTGAGCGCGGCCCGACAGCTCACGACGGACTCGGCGGGTAGGCGCCCGGGCGACGACGGCTTCGACGCCACGAACATCGACGTCTACGGCTTCAACGCACAGGCTGACATGCAGGCAATCTACCTTCCATTCCTCGCCGAGGCGGGCGCGGACTTCCAGGACTCGGACGGGAAGTTCGCCTTCGACAGCGAGGAGGGCCGCAATGCCTTCGGCTACCTTGTCGACATGATCAACGAGCACCATGTCGCACCTGCCGCTTCGGACACGAACACCGATGGCGATTCGACCCGCGACCTCTTCGTGCAGGGCAAGCTGGCCCTCTACCAGTCCGGCCCCTACAACCTCAAGACGATCGCCGAGGACACGGACGTCAACTGGGGGCTGGCTCCACTCGTCGCCGGCCCGCAGGGGCGCTCCAGCACCGTGCACGGCGTCGTGGCGGTTGGCAATGCGAAGACCAAGCACAAGCAGGCCACCATTGAGGTGCTCAAGTGGCTCGGGACCAGCCGTGGGCAACTGCCACTTGCCGAGAAGGGCGTCTCGCTGCCCGGCGCCGTTGGCGCACAGGACGCCTTCATCAGCTACTGGCAGGCCAAGGGCGTCGACGTTTCGCCATTCCTCGAGTCGGCCCGAGGCCAGACGGCCAAGCCGCCGGTCGGCCCGGCCGTCAACGCCGGAACCGAGGCCTTCACGCCGAAACTCCTCGACATGTTCCTCGGCAGCGTCCCGGTGGACGAGGGTCTGCGAAAAGCCCAGGAAGCTGGCAATAAGGCCATGAAGTAGCCGACGCCGGGCGGTGGTCCGCTGCTGCGGGAGGCCGTGGTCGCGGACGGTCCGGCCGGTGGGGCCGCGCGTGGTCCGTGGGGCCCGTGGTCCGTGGATGACAACGTGTGTGCGAGGGGTGCCGCTCACGGCCAGCGAGCCGCTGCTCACGACCACGCGGCTGCCCGGCGCCAGTCGCCCGTGACCAGCGCGGCGCATCCGGCAAATCTCGCGTAAAGAAACGGTGCGTGCCCTCTAGACGCACGGGCGCCAGTGCCATATATTTGCAGCGGCCCTGTGCCCGAAGATAGCAATACGTTCACAATTCAAACATAATTTAAGGAGTGGTTGAGGTGTCTCTCAATCGACTTGGAAGTCTCACCATCGCTGCAAGCATCGCACTCGGCGGAATCGTCGGACTGCCGGCCGCGAGCTACGCTAGCACCCCCAGCACCTCGTTGTCGCAGCAGGTCGCCACGGTCGAAGAAAACGACGGCGAGGTCATCAAGGACCTGTTCAGCATGGTCTACGCCGCCTCCACCTGCGAGGTCGTTCGTGGCTTCAAGGTGATTGGCAAGGTGACGAAGAAGGGCAAGGGCGCAACCTACACGCGGGCAGTCCTCAACGCGGAGAAGGCCGTCAGCGTCTCCATCCCCAAGGGCACCTACAAGCGCAACTGCAAGCACAGGAGGATCGCCTACCTCTGAGTCGATTACCTCTGAGCCAATACGCTCGGGTCGACCGCTTGGAGGACGCCAAGGTTTGTACGACCTGTGCAGTGCTTAGCACCAGGCCCCGGCCACGGATTATTTCCCGGGTCGGGGCCTGGCCATGCCATGGCCCCGGTTGCGTCGGAACTCAATGCGCTTGTCGACGACAGGGCCATGCGGCGCCCAGGCATAACGATTCTGGCCGTTCGATGCGTCAGCCGCGCAGGGCCGCCACGATGCCCGAGGCGCCTCGCTCGACGACGTCAAGTGTCTCGGCGAACTCGGACGGTCCACCTCCCCAGGGGTCAACAACATCCCACTCGCCGTACGAGTAGTAGAAGTCCGAATGCCGCCGGCCGGAGCTGCCGTCCTGCGCCAAGGCCCCGCCCGGGCCGAAGCAGCCTTCGGGCGCCACGTCGAGCCCCGAGCCGTCGAACTCGCGCCACAGGTGGATGCGGGATGCGGGCACGGAGGCCTGCTCGCACATGCGGCGCAGCGCGCGGGCGTGCCCGGTGGTCATCGCCAGAATGAGGCCGGCCTCTTCGAGCTCGGCCCGGGTGGCGCGATGGGCTCGGTGTGCAGGCACCTCGTAGCCGGCATCGCGCAGGGCCCGCGCCGCCGGGGCATCGATGCCGCGGCCGTGTTCCTCGTCGGAGACGCCGCAACTCGAAACGCCGTAGGGCAGGCCCGCGTCCTCGATCCGCGCCCTCAGAACCACCTCCCCCATTGGCGAGCGGCAGATATTGCCGGTGCAGACGACGAGGATGTGGGGCTTGCTCGCGAGGTCCTGGCGCATCGAATCCATGGTGCAATGCTACGGCTCATTTTGCCCCGCCGCCTGCGTTTGCCCTATCCGGTGCGCCAACTCGACTCGGCTGCCACAGCACTGGTTCCCGTCGCAGCCCCGATTGCTGCCACGGGACCGATTTCTGCCGCAGTCCGAACACGGCACTGACTCCGGCCGCAGTCCGCCACGGCCCCCGTCGCCGACCAGTATGCCCCGGTCCCCGCCGCCAACCACAGCGGCCCTTACTTCCACCACCGCCCGCCACGACCCCGGCCCCTGCTGCGGCCCCGTTTCCCGGGTCGGTCAACCCGAGCACGCTCGCCGTCACCTTGGCGGCCTTCTGCGCCGCTGACGCCCGCTCCTTCCGCTGAGCCCTGCGCTCCGGCACGCCTCACACGGGTAGGCGCGCCGCGGCCTTGCCGATCCGGCGCTCAAGCGCGGGGCTCGGCTCGTGAAATAGCTCGATCTGCGGGCCAGAGCGCGCCCTCCTCCAAAAGCCGATGGCCTGGCCGCCCGCTACGATGCAATGGCGGAACACGCCGTTATTGCCCGGCACCAGCTCGCCGTCGCGCTGACTGGGCACCGTCATCCACCTCGACCTGTATCCCAAAACGAGTTCGTCGAATCCGGGCAACAGCATGAGCGACCTGCTCGCCAACACCGACTCCGCGGCCTCGGCCACCTCGGCATGCATCCAGTAGCGCTCGCCGTCGACGTCCATATAGGTCATCTGGCCGGCAACCTCCTCAATGGCGGCGTCGATGGCCCGCAGCGGCAGCGTCGACCAGCGATTGATATCCCTTCGCGACGCCGGGCCGTGAGACTTCAGGTAGCGGGCGACGATTTCAATCGCGGCCTGTTCCGCGTCAAGCTGGCGGGGCTCGGTGATCCACTTCTCCACCAGGGTGAACAATTGTGCGCCCGACGCATCGACCGGCCCCTGGACCAGAAAGCCCTCGATACTCAGAAAGAGGAGAAGAAAATACCCCTGTCCGGGAGCATTGACAATCCCGCGCTCGCTCATAGCGCCGAGGAGCTCCTCGCGTGTGGCGCTGCCCCGTTCGACGAGAACCTGCCCGGCGCATTCGCGGACGGCGTCGATGTCCGCGACCTCGAGGCCGCGGCGGGTGCGACGTCGATCGAGCTCACTCGCCAGCCGGGGCTGTGCGATGGCCTTCAGGTACCAGACCAGATCCTCGGACGCCATAGCGTGCAGGGTCCCGCGCTGCGGCCAGGACCTGACAATCTGCCCCGCATTGAAGGCCTCCCGCACCTGACCGATGCTCCTACCGGCGGTGCGCAGCGCGATCGACTGCTGCAGGCCAAGCCAGTCCTGCCCCTGCATGCACAGCATTGCCCTGACCGCCTGCGCCGGGGTTGCCCACGGCTCGCCAACCAGTCCCTGCGCGACCATTCGCAGCCGGGACACTCGCTTTCTCACATCTGCCGAACTCACGAAACTAGCCTCCCACAGCCCTCCGACGTTTTTCGACGTCCTCAATCGCCGGCAGCGACGCCACGCGGATACGCATGAACCAGTGGAGGCGAGCCCGCAGCCAGGCCCCGCAACTGCGCTCGCCAACGCGGCAGGCCCGCACGCACAATGCGCACGGGCCTGCTCAGCCACGCGGGAGTCTCACACCCGCCGCGAGGGTTTAGGAGTTGTTCCTACGACGGTAGATGACCAGTCCGGCACCACCTGCCAGCGCGATGAGCGCCGCGATGCCGAGGCCGACCACCGCCGCACCGGTCCTGGCCAGGCCGGGCGAGCTGGGCTTTGTCGTCTGAGCGCTCGGGGCCGGGTCGGGGGCCGACGTGTTCGGGGCCGGGTCAGTGGTCGTCGGCGGCGTCACAGCCCCGGGGGTCTCGGAGCTGGAGGGCGCCGGAGACGTGGGCTGCGAGGGGCTCGGCTCGGGCGTCGTCGACGGGCTCGGGTCCGGCGTCGTCGACGGCGTGGGCTCAGGCGTCGCACCGCTCCTGACCTTGGCGTTGTACGAGTCCTCGTCGGAGACAGGCGTCCCGGTGTACTTGCCCTTGCCCTCGACCTTGGCCAGGTCGGTATGCGGATCGGCATCCGTCACACCCGAAAGCTCGGCCGTGCAGGGGAAGGACGCGCCGGGCTCGAAGGCACCTGCCCACTCGGTCCCCTTCGATCCGTCGGGGAAGGTGCACGTCAGGTTGTCGACCTTGGCCTTGCCGGCGGTCACCTGGTCGGAGACCTTGACGTCCACGAGGCTTTCCGTGCCATCGTTCTTGACCGTGAACTTAAGCCCGGTGGCGCCCTTGTCCTCGGTCAGGTCGACGGCCTCGTCAGCCGTATTGGCGTCGTTACCCTTCTCGTCCTTCTTGACGATGTCGATCTTGGGCTTGGGCGCCGCAACGGTGTTGGTGACGACGAGCTTCGCCGTGCTCTGATCGCCAACCGTCACGACGGCGGACGTTCCATCGGAGGAAATCTCCACATTGGAATCGGGCGAGCTGAAGACCGGCTTGCCCCACGTGAACTCGGCATCCTTGGGCGTGATCTCGGAGAGGGTGACCTTCGTGCCGGCGGGCAGCGAGCGAATCGCCTGTGCCTCGCCCCCGGCCGTGAGCTTCAGGGTCTCGGACTTCTCCTCGCCGCGCAGCGCGTACTTGGCGGTCACCTCGTACTCCCTGGCAGAATCGACATAGGCAGCGCCATCGCCCTGGAGCTCCTCCTTGGCCACAGAAATCGAACCGTAGCCGGGACCGTCGAGCTCGCCCTCACCGTAGGTGCTGACCCAGCTCTTGTGCGTGTAGACCTTGCCGTTGACGCTGGCCTGATTCTCGAAGCTCTTGGTGGTGTTCACACCCGAGGTGTCGTTGATGTTCGTGTAGTAGCGCAGCTCGTACACGGCGTTGGGATCGGTATTGGGCCACGAAGCCGAGAAACCGTTCGACGTCGGGGCGAAGGCGAAGGTGCCGCCGTTGATCGCACCGCCGACCTCGACGCGGGCGCTGGCGTCGCCGCCCGACTTGTAGTCGCTGGCACTCTTCCACACGAGCAGGTGAGGCGCGCGACCCTTGGTACCGTCGAGCGTGTACCCACCGTTCTTTTTGCTAAACGTGTCGACGATATCGAAGGAATTCTGGCCGCTGAATGCGGAGCCGTTGATGCGGATGCTCCAGTAAAGCAGCGATGTGCTCGCCGAAGCCTCAGCCCACCCGGTCTTGGACGCCGTGTCGGGCAGATCGCGGCCCGGAGACGGGTTGACCTTGCCGCCGGGTACCGGAACGGTGATCTCACGGCCGATCGTGGTGAACGTGAAGCTCGTCAGCCCCGCCTGGTTGCCGACCTGGGCTTGGACCCAGCCGCTGCCCGTCAGGTCGGGATGGGTCGTGATGTAGTCGCCAAAGGTGCACGTGAGCGTCTTGCCGTAGCCTCCGGGCGCCTCGCAGTTGGCAACCACCGTCTTGCCGTCCTTGGCATACATGGGGAAGGACGTGATGTTCGTCCGCATCGTATCGGGCATCTTGACCGTGAAGGTGTCGCCGGCCTTGGCGCCAGTGCCCGTCGTGTCGACAGTGAACGAGACGCGGAAGGCATCCCACACGTTTGTCGTTCCGTCGGAGCGCGAACGGTTTGTCACCTCGACGGATTTGATCACATCGACCTCGTCAGCGTGGGCCGCTGTCGGCAGGGCAACGAACGCTCCCAGGCTTAAAACGAATGCGCACAATGACGCGACGACCCCGCGCGATCGTCTCTTGGATCTGGTTGAAAGCACTGTATTTCCTTGTAAGAGGAGCCTTGCGGCTGGATTGGACATGATTGGGCAAGGCGATTGCAAACCGTTCCGGTAGGGACGGAAACGGCAGGTCCATAGACCGAAGGAGCTTGATCACCTCATATGAAAGAACAATGGGTAGGGGAACCCACATACTGCTCTTACCTTGGCAAGGGTACCCTATCGTCGCCAAGGAAAACGAATCGACAACGGCGCAGCAGGCGTCATTTTCACTTCGTCGAGGTCGCGCACAGACAGGCACGGCCGTTTCGACTGGCCATACCCGGGAGCGGGTTGGAATTTTTCGCAGGTGGGTGCGGATGACGACGGCCGATGTGCAACCGGACCCGTTACCGTCTGGCCCGGACCGGATGGCCGGCATCGGCGGGCGCGGGTGCCCGCTCGACGTGGCGCGTCACAGTACCACCGCATCGAACGCAAGTCCGGGAAGCGGACAGATGAATATAGGCGGCACTGACGTGATAAGAGCCCGGCGCCCAATGCCGTGAGGGCGGCTCGCGCGTCGGCAACGTCGCGCCGGTCGCGCTTTCGATCCAGCCGGCGCCTGCGACCTGTCAGGCGCCGCCGAGCAGAACCTGCAAAACGAGTGGGGCGGCGAAACGCCGTGGCTGAGCGTCGGGGTTGACGGGACGCAGGACCTGAAGGTCGACGAGCTGCTTGACCAGGCCGTTCGCCCGGCCATAGGACAAGCCCAGTTCAGATTCGACCTTGCGCACCGTGAAGGACGGGTTGGCCACAGCCAGGTCCACCAGGTCAGCCGCGTGAGCCGAGCGCAGGGCCGAGCCTCGAACAACTTCCTTCAGCTCCTCCTGGACGGCAGCCAGCTTGAGCATTTGCTCGCGGGTACTCGTGGCGCTGGCGGCCAGGCCTCGGGCGAAGAAGGCCAGGTAGGAGTCCCAGTCACCCTCGGTACTCACCGCGAGCAGAGCGTCGTAGTACCGCGACCTCCTGGCCTCGAACCAGGGCGAAACGGTGAGCGTCGGCTCGTCGAGCACACCCAAAGCCAGGAGGCTGGCGACAATGAGGTAACGTCCCAGGCGCCCGTTGCCGTCGCGAAAGGGATGGAGGGTTTCAAACTGGTAGTGGGCCATGCCGACGGCGACGACGGGATCGATTGCCCCGCGGTGATCCTCACGCAGCCAGTCGAACAGCGCGACGATGCCGACGCGCAGCTGGTCGCCCGGAGGAACGGGCACAAAACGACTTGCGTGAACATGTGCCATGCCCGCACTTGCGTCCTCACGCCGACCAATGACTACCTGGCTGGTGCGCAGACGCCCAGACTCGCCCTCGAGCGGCGTGCCACGCATGAGCCGGCCCTGAAGGTCCTCGACGAGCCCGAGCGTCAGGGGTCTGCCCTGGCCGATCCACGCGAACCCAGCGCCAGCCATGGCCACGTAGTTGAGGATTTCGGTCATCTCGGCCGTGGCAGGGGCGTCCTCGTCGGCGGTCAGGACGTCATCGAGGGGCGCATAGGTGCCCTCGAGGGCCGAGGTGGACTGGGCCTCGCGGCGTAAAGACGGTGTGCGCAGAAGGTAGGGGTTGGGAAGCTGGCGCGCAGTGGCGTCCAATGCCGCGAGGGCGGCTCGCGCGTCGGCAATGGCCCGGTGAGTCGCGCCGGCGAGCTCGGGCTCGTCTCGGCCGAGGTCGGCGGGCACGAAGGCCTTGTGCGCCCAGTCTCCCAGCTTTGGATCCGACCCGGAGATGTCGACCAATTCGCCCATCGAGTCGTTCTTGAACATCGTCAGGTCCATGCCGCCAGTCTAATGTCACTAATGTGACATCTTGCCAGCCGACTTTTCACACAACGGCCACTTGTGTGACATCTTGCCAGCCGACTTTT
>JAUMUM010000004.1:0-36194 GCA_030530685.1 Actinomycetaceae bacterium
ACACTCATCATCCAACACACTATCAAGCACCCAAACACCCCACCCACACCCCAAGACGTGATTCCAAGAGAGGAAGCACCTCAGGGGAGGCAGCTTCTTTAGCTTAGTCGACCGATCCTATCTGGTCAATCCAGACCTTCGTGAACCGAGTCGCAAACTCAAGAAGTTTTGCCGACTGAGGTTATCGAACTTTCCGCGACATTAAGCCGTTTTGAGCCGATCACCTCGCGGCGACAGGTAAAAAGATTACGCACTTGTCGATGCCGGGTCAAACCGTAAGGCAGTGTCTCTAGTCACACGCGGTGGACGAGGCACGTTCACCACCCTTCGCCGCACGCATCCATACGGGCGTGACCAAATGTGGATCCTGTGGTGCTGCTCCTTGCCCGCGCCACCTCGGGCACATCGCTGACCTCGCTAACCATTGGCATCGGACCGGTTGGTCCGCACCCCGCGGACGGGGGCAATCCTCAAACTGACAGCGGGCGCGTGACAATCCCGCACCATGCCTCGGATGCACCGCACTCCCGACTTGGGGCTGTCACCATGAGATCACCCGTGCCTACGGACAACCCAGCGAACGTCTTCCGTCTGCCTGATGGCATCGGAACATGTGGATCCACACGCGCCTGTGTCACCTAGCGGCAAGGCAGAAGGAACGACGCGCGATCGAAGCTCTATCCCAAACCACCAGGACATCACAGCCTTCCGTGCCCCTCGGCGACGGCCGCGGCGAAGACCGGCACTACGGGGATTCTCGGCATTAGAACGCACTGAGCCGCGTGATAGACATCGGGCATTCCCGGCCATGTCTTCGTCTGAGGGACTCCGTCGCCGTCGACTTCGTGATTCCAGCGCCCGGGCGACGCGATGACGACCTCTCGCACATAGGACCACCACCGGTCTTGAAGGCTTTCGTAGTCAGCGGTAGCTTCGTCATCGCTTGCTGCGATCCTGCCCAGCACATTGGCGGCAGCCAGAGCTTCGCAGGCCACCCAGTGCATCCTCGCCGTGACGATGGGCCTCCCGTCATAGTCGGTCGTGTAGACGAAGCCCAACTTGCCGTCGCGATTCCATCCCTCCCGCGCGGCGACGCTGAACAGCTCGCGAGCTGCGTCGATGAGATCCGGGCGATCGCCACGCGAGACGGCCAGCTGCGCACCGAGCCTCGCCCATTCGAATCCGTGTCCGGGCGTGACGCCGTAGGGACGGAAAGGGTGAGCGGGATCATCGCGATTGTAGTCGGCAAGCATGCGCCAGTCGGCCGAGAAATGCTCGGCGATACGCCATCCACCTTGCTTCGCCTGGCCGAAGGCGAAGTCGACGATCCTTGTGGCACGTTCGCGCCACGTTTCATCCCCTAGCACGTCGGCGGCTGCGAGGTAGGCCTCGACCGTGTGCATATTGGCATTGATACCGCGGTAATCCTCGCTGATAGTGAAGGTTCTGTCGAAGGATTCGCGGACCTTGCCGGCGTCCTCGTCCCACCAGCGCTCGTTCTGGCATTCGGTGGCTAACCTCACGAGCTGCTCGGCACCGTCAATGCGTGCTGCCGCGAGGGATGTGGCGGCGAGCAGGACGAAGGCATGGGCGTAAGCCTCCTTGCGAGGCTCGCCGTAGGTTCCCGCGATGGCCTCTTCCGCGGCCCTGCTGCCGTGGCCAATGGCCGAGAACCAGCCGCCGTACTCGCTGTCGTAAAAGGGGCCGAGCAGCGAACGCAGTCCGTGTTCGGCCAGAGGCCGACACTCCTCCATTCCCCGCAGGTAACCGAGGCACATGACATGGGTCATGCGGCAGGTGATCCACAACTCGACGGGTCGATTCCGGTCGACGATCCCGTCCCGTCCCAGATAGCCGAAGCCGGAGTCGACGGCGCTATTGGCCGCGAACTCAACTAGGGCTTTGAATTGTGCATCGAGCCACTTAGGGTCAACGCTCACACCAGCATTCATTGGGTTCCCCCTTGCACCGTCTCACTCGAGCCTACAGGTGCTAAGCCCCGAGCAATAGGGGATATCGCTGCCCTTGCGAAGAGGGACTGCGCTCCTTAGGCGCTTGCCGAATGATGAGTCACGAGTCTCACACCCGACCGGAACAGGGGAGGAGCAGAAAACGCGGGAAGGAGCTGGCTCCTCAACAAGGACACGCAGCCGCGCGCATCGGACATGGCAGCAGACGGCCGATCGGTCAGGGAAGGTCTTCCCGGAAGGCACGCCGATCGTCGAGCGCGCTGCTCCGGCAAGCCCCAGCCGCTCCAGCAAGCTCCATCGGCCGCACACGTTCCACGTTCATGCGCGACGAGCACCGGCCTTAAGACGAGTAGGAGCCGCGGCAAACACCCCGTGGATGGACGTGACCTCGTGTGTGGCCGCGACCTCACGCACGGCGCGTCCGGCCAGAGGCGAGGCGCACGACATCCCCATCGGCCTGAGTCCGGCTTGGCGGCTAGCGGCCCGCCAATGAATGCCCGAAAGTCACGCCCGAGCCCGCCGCGGCCCCGCTGACCGCGGCGGACACGGACCGCTGGTGCCGCTCAGCGACACCAGCGCATCCGAGGACTGTGGACGCCTCGAACTCTAGGCGCCTCCCGCCATCCTACTGGCAGCGCTCCATGACGAGTTCGCGGACGCGGGCGGCGTCGGCTTTGCCTCCCGTGGCCTTCATGACCGCACCGACGATCGCCCCGGCGGCCTGCACCTTGCCGGCGCGGATCTTACCGGCGACGTCGGGATTGGCCTCAAGCGCCGCATCGACGGCTTCGGCGAGGGCTCCGTCGTCACTGACGACCTCCAACCCTCGAGCAGCCACGACCTCGGCCGGTGACCCCTCCCCCGCGAGCACACCCGCAAGCGCCTGGCGCGCCAGCTTGTCCGTCAGCTTGCCATCCCGCACGAGCCCGTCAAGTTCGGCGACCTCAGCCGGCGTGACCGGAGCATCCTCGAGTTCGATCTCCGCCTCGTTAACGAAGCGCGAAATGTCGCCCATCCACCACTTGCGTGCACCGGCCGACGTGGCGCCCGCCGCGACCGTCGCCTCGACGAGGTCGATTGCCCCCGCGTTGACGAGATCGCGCAACTCCTCGTCCGAAAGCTCCCACTCGGCCTTGATGCGCCGGCGCCTTGCCGCGGGTAACTCCGGCATCGAGGCACGCAACTGCTCCACCCACTGCCGACTTGGAGCCACCGGTACGAGATCGGGCTCGGGAAAGTAGCGGTAGTCCTCGGCGTCGGACTTCACGCGCCCCGACGACGTCGACCCGTCGGCCTCGTGATAGTGCCGAGTCTCCTGGACCACGGATCCGCCCGCGGCCAAAATCGCCGCCTGGCGGCAAATCTCGTAGCGGACGGCGCTTTCGATTCCCCTGAAGGAGTTGACGTTCTTCGTCTCGGTCCGCGTACCGTACGGAGCGTCCGGGGTCTCGCGCAAAGAGACATTGACGTCGGCACGAACGTTACCGCGCTCCATGCGCGCTTCGGACACGCCGAGCGCCCGGAAGATATCGCGCAGCGAACGCACGTAGGCGGCCGCGATCTCCGGAGCCTTCGCCCCGACGCCGGTAGCCGGACGCGAAACGATCTCGACCAGTGGCACCCCGGCGCGGTTGTAATCCACGAGTGAGTACTGCGCCCCGTGGATGCGACCGTCGGCACCGCCGACGTGGACGTTCTTCCCGGCGTCCTCCTCCATGTGGGCGCGCTCGATCGGGAAACGGTAGGTCTGCCCATCGGCCAGGTCGAGGTCGAGGAAGCCGTCGAAGGCGATGGGTTCATCCGACTGGGACGTCTGGAATGCCTTGGTCAGATCCGGATAGAAGTAGTTCTTCCTGGCAAAACGGCAGGATTCGGCGATGTTGCAGTTGAGGGCGAGCCCGATCTTGATGGCGTATTCAACAGCCTTGCGATTGACGACCGGTAGAGAACCGGGCAGGCCCAGCGAGACCGGCGTGACGAAGGTGTTCGAGTCTCCGCCGAAGGCATTGGGCGCGCCGTCGAACATCTTGGTGTCGGTGCCGAGCTCGACGTGAACCTCCATCCCGATGACGGGATCGAAACGCGAGACGGCTTCGTCGAAATCCATGAGTTCGTCCATCATGCCTGCTCCTCCCAGGTCGCGGCCGGGCAGCTTTCGGGCAACGCCTGCCCCAGCCCGGCTTCGATGGCACCGGCGATCCGGTACATGCGGTCATCTGCGTGCGCGGGTGCCAGCACCTGCACGCCCACGGGCAGGCCGTCGTCGGACAGGCCGCTGGGCAGCGAGATTCCGGGGATGCCGGCGAGATTGGCAGGAATCGTCGTGACGTCGATAATGTACATGGCCAGCGGGTCGTCAAGCTTCGATCCCAGCGGGAATGCCGTGACGGGTGACGTCGGCGAGACGAGAACGTCGGCCTCGGCGAATGCGGCGTCGAAATCGCGCTGGACGAGCGTGCGCACCTTCTGGGCGCTGCCGTAGTAGGCGTCGTAGTAGCCGGAGGACAGCACGTGGGTTCCGAGGATGATCCGGCGCTTGACCTCGTCGCCGAAGCCGGCGCCACGGGTGGCTGCCATGACCGTTTCGGCGGTGACCGGGCCCTCCTCGGGCTCCACGCGAATCCCGTAGCGCATTCCGTCAAAGCGCGCCAGATTGGACGACACCTCGGCGGGCATGATCAGGTAGTAGGCCGCCAGAGCGTACTCCAGCGACGGGCAGGACACGGTGACGATCTGCGCACCGAGGTCCTTCATGCGCTCGACGGCGGCCTCGAAGGAGGCGAGCACGCCCTCCTGGTAGCCCTCGCCCGACAGCTGTTCGACGACGCCGACCCTCACGCCCTCAAGAGGCTTGTCGGCCGCCGCAGACTCGGCGACGATCCGCTCGAAGGCCGGTACCGGTGCGTCGAGCGAGGTCGAATCGAGCGGGTCATGCCCGCCGATGAGCTCCTGAAGTGCCGCGGCATCCGAAACGGTCCGGGCAAACGGCCCAATCTGGTCGAGCGACGACGCCATCGCGACAAGCCCGTAGCGGGAGACCGCCCCGTACGTGGGCTTGACGCCGACCGTTCCCGTGACGGCCGCGGGTTGGCGGATCGAACCGCCCGTGTCCGAGCCGAGAGCAAGCGGAACCATGAACGATCCCACCGCCGCGGCCGAGCCGCCGCTCGACCCACCGGGAATGCGGTCGAGATCCCACGGATTGCGCGTCGGCCCGTAGGCCGAACGCTCACAGGACGAGCCCATGGCGAACTCGTCCATGTTGGTCTTGCCCACGATCGGAAGGCCCGCCTGGCGCAGACGCGTGACGACCGTCGCATCATAGGGAGGAAGCCAGCCCTCGAGGATCTTCGAGGCGCAGGTGGTCGGCTGGCCGCGCGTGACCATATTGTCCTTGATGGCGATGGGGACACCGGCGAGCCTATGGAGCGTCTCGCCGGCCGCACGCCTGGCGTCCACCTCGGCGGCCGTGGCGAGCGCCCCCTCTTCGTCGACGAAGAGGAAAGCGCCGACCCGACCGTCGACGGCGCGAATGCGATCGAGGCATGCCCGGGTCAGCTCCACCGACGTCAGCTGGCCGTCCGCCATTCGCTCGGCGAGCTGCAGCGCCGACAGCTTGAGAAAATCCTTCACTGTTCCTCCCCGAGAATCTGCGGGACGAGGAACTTCCCGTCCTCGGCGGCCGGAGCGGCAGCCAGCACCTCGTCGCGGTCCAACGTGGCGACGACGATATCCTCGCGCATGACATTCGTCAGCGGGATTGGGTGACTGGTGGCCGGCACGTCCGGCGTGGCGACCTCGGAAACCTTGGCAACGGCGGAGGCGATGACGTCCAATTCCCCCGCGATGCGTTCGGTCTCCTCGACGGTCAGACCGATTCGCGCAAGGGAAGCCAGACGGGCAACCTCTTCAACGGAAAAAGATGGCATGGCCCGATTCTACGCGCTCGCCACCCGGCGGAGCAGACCGGGATCCCGGGGTGGGACACAACCTCGCCTCAGCGCCCTCGCCACCCAGCGCGGCGACTCAGCGCGCTCGCCACCCAGCGCGGCACCGTAAAATGCGACTCGGTGCACACTCATTCCAGCACTCGGGTGTCCGAATCCGCCGGTACCGGGGCAGGGCATACAGTAGTGCCATGGCCCGATTCCACGCACCAAGCCGCAAACACGTCACGACCGCCGCGAGATGGGCGACGCTGGGCGTGCTCGGAATTCAGGCCGCGGCCGTGGCCACCGTCACGGCCATCGACGTCATGCGCAAGCACCGCGCGCCGCAGTCCGGTCATTTTCCTCACCTGCCACCACTCGTGACCAACGTCGGCCCCAACGAAACGACCCTGTATACCTACGGCCAGGATCTCTACGAGGCCATGCTCGCTGACATCCGCAATGCCAAGGACCACATCTACTTCGAATGGTTCATCGTCAAGGCCGACGACACGGGCTACATCTTCCGCGACGCACTCATTGAGGCGGCAGGGCGAGGCGTGGAAACCCATGTCATCTTCGACACGTGGGGCAATCTCAACCAGGACCCGCGCTTTCGGCACCTGCCGGAAATACCCCACCTGCACACGCTACTCTTCCCTCTGGTGCGCACGGGCATTTTCACGGGGCGGGCGCGCGACAAAGGGCGCGACCATCGCAAGATCCTCACGGTCGACGGGCGAATCGGCTACGTGGGCGGCTACAACATTGGCACGCTGTACGCCCACCACTGGCGCGATACCCACATGCGCATCTCCGGCCCCGCGGTCTGGGAGTTGGAGGACGCCTTTGTCGACATGTGGAATGACTTCCGGCGTCGCACCCACCCCACGCTCCCGGACCGAGGCGCCGTCATGTGGGACCACTCCATCAAGGCAACGCTCAACACACCCGCGCTCAACGACTATCCGATCAGTTCGCTGTACCTGCACGCCATCAACCGGGCGGGCAAACGCATCTGGATCACCATGGCGTACTTCATACCCGACGAGCCGATTCTCTCCGCGCTGAGCAACGCGGCACGAAGAGGGGTCGACGTGCGAGTGCTCGTCCCTCAGTATTCCAACCACATCGTCGGGGACTGGGCGGCGCGCCCGCACTACGACCGCCTCCTGCGCGCCGGGGTGCGGATCTTCCTCTTCGAGGACGCCATGGTGCACGCCAAGACCATGGTGGTCGACGGAAAGTGGGCAACGGTGGGCACGGCCAATATCGACCGACTCTCACTGCGCGGCAACTTCGAGATCAACATGGAGCTCTACGACGACGACTTCGCCGCCGCCATGGAAAGGATCTTCAAGGTCGACCTCGACAACTCCCGAGAGCTCACGCTGGCGAAGTGGTCCTCGCGGGCGCGGGCCAATCGCGTCATCGAACGCATTTTGCGTCCCCTCGGCAGGCTGCTGTGAACGCGGATGGCCGGGTTTGAGGTGGGCGAGGCTACAAGTCGCCTGCGCCGGCAGCCGGGTCAGCGCCGGTAGCCTCGTCAACGCCGGCGTCGCCCGCACCTTCGCCGCCGTCAGTCTCGCCGCCAGCGCGCATGCGCCCGGTGCGCAGGAGCTCCTCGAAGGCCTCGGCGTCGAGCATCGCGATGCCCAGAGCCTCGGCCTTTGCCGCCTTCGACCCGGCGTTCTCCCCGACCACGACGACGTCCGTCCTCTTCGACACCGAGCCCGCCGCGCGCCCGCCATGGGCCTCAATGACCTCCTTGATCGACTCGCGCGTGTAGCCCGGCAGACTCCCCGTGGCGACGATCGTCATGCCCGCCAGCGTCTGCGGCACGTCGACCACCTCGCGCTCCTCGGCAAACACGACGCCGGCCGCCGCCCACCTCTCGACGATCTCGGCGTGCCAGGACTCGGCGAACCACCCGAGGAAGGACTCGGCGATCGTCTGCCCCACCCCCTCGACGTTCGACAGTTCGGCAACGCTCGCCGCCCTCGCCGCGTCAAGCGAACCGTACGCCGCCGCAATTGCCTTGGCCGCCGTGGGGCCGACGTGCCGGATCGACAGCGCCACGATCTTGCGCCACAGTTCCTTGCCCTTGGCGCGCTCGAGTTCGTCGAGGATCTTCGCCAGCGCCTTGCCCGGCGCGGACGGCGCGGAGATCTCGCGCCCGCCCCCGGCTGCCCTGCGCCATTTCGGCTTGGTCCACGCGGCGCGCACATGCCTGAAGTCCCCCGTGGGCTCACCCTTGGAACGGATCTCCTGCCAGATCCACACGTCGCGCACGTCCTCGGCGCGCAGGTCGAACAGGCCGGCCTCCGAGGAAAGGACGGGCTCCTGCGGCCTCGGGATCCCCAGCTCTGCCTGGACGTGCTCGGGTATGAGCACGTCGGAGTCAAGCACGGCGCCGTCGGAGTCGACCACACCGCGGTCCGTGAGGAACTGCAGGTCGGCGCTGACCTTTCGCGTCGACCCGTCCTCGGCCTCGAGGGTGAGGCTATGGCCCTCAATGAGAGCGAGGAGGGCATCGGTGCGGCGCCTGTCGGGATCGGTCAGCCACAGTGCTGTCTCTTCGCCCAGCGCCTCGACGTCAAGCGCCCCCCTGCTGCCGATGTACCCCACCCGCTGGGCGAGCTGCGCCGGGCAGGAGCGCGCATTCGGGCACCGTATGTCGACGTCGCCCTCGCGGGCCGGGGCGAGATCGGTGCCGCACGCCGGGCAGCGGTCGGGCATGCGCCACCGGCGTTCCGTCCCGTCGCGCAGGGCCGAAACGGGCCCGACGATCTCCGGGATAATGTCGCCGGCCTTGCGCACGACCACCGTGTCACCGACGAGCAGACCCTTGCGTTCGACCTCGGCGGGATTGTGCAAGGTCGCCCGGGCGACGGTGGAGCCGGCCACGAGGACCGGACGCAGCACCGCATAGGGCGTGACACGCCCCGTGCGCCCGACCTGGACCTGGATGTCGATCAGGTGCGTCTCCACCTCCTCGGGCGGGTACTTGTATGCGACGGCCCACCGAGGCACGCGCGACGTCGCCCCCAGATCGTCCTGCTCGAATCGCGAATTGACCTTGAAGACGGCGCCGTCGATGCCGTGCACGAGCGAATAGCGGGCGTCGGCGTACTTTTCGACGAAGGCCAGGACCTCCTGCCAGGAACTGACCGTCGCGTTGTAGGGCGATACCGGGATCCCCCAGGAGGCGAAAGCCTCGTAGACGCCTTCCTGTGTGGACAGGAGCCGCTGGGTCGCCTCGTCGACCCCATCGAGCGCGCCAAGACCGTGGGCGATGAACGATAGGGGCCGGGTGGCCGTGACGGCGCTGTCCTTCTGCCTGAGGGATCCGGCCGCGGCGTTACGGGGGTTGGCGAACTCCTTGGCGCCCTTTTCCCTGAGCGACTCGTTGAAGGCGGCGAACTCCTCAAGCGGGAGGAAGACCTCGCCGCGCACCTCCATCAGGCGCGGGTAGGCGCTGCCCGAAAGGCGCTGGGGTATGGCCGCGATCGTGCGGGCATTGGCCGTCACATCCTCACCGGTCACGCCATCGCCGCGAGTGGCGGCGAGCGTGAGGAAGCCGTCCTCGTAGCGCAGATTGAGGGCCAACCCGTCGATCTTGGTTTCCGCCGTACAGACGAGGCCCGCCGCATTTCCCTCGTACCAGGCGCGCAGGTCGTCCACCGAGAACACGTCCTGGAGGGAGTACAGCCGTTGAAGGTGGTCGACCGGCGCGAACAGGGCCGGGGCTCCCACGCGCGCCGCAGGTGAATCGGGCTCCGCCAGCTCCGGGAACTCGCTTTCGATCTGTCGCAATTCGCGCACGAGCCGGTCGTAGTGATCGTCGGTTAATATCGGATCAGCGCTCGAATGGTAGGCCTCCTGGGCGCTGGCCACGAGCGGGGCGATATCGTTCCAGCGCTGCTCGGCCTGGGTCGCATCGAGTGAGTCGTGTGTGTCCACACCCCTATTGTGGCGCATATTCCGCCGGCGCCTGGCAGCGACGTCCGGCCGCCAGGTTAGCCGGCATCGGACGCTCTCACACTGGCACGCTCTCTCACACCGGCACATCGCGCGCAGGCACACTGCACGCTGATGCACTTTTCCTGTGACGCAACTCCGCCAGCATGGCTAAGGGCAATCGGCTTCAAGGGATCGTATTCTTAGACCCATGGCATTTGGGCAGGGCACTTTTATCACCATTCGTGGGGTAAGTCCCGTCGACGTAGGTGGAGCATTCCTCGTTGGATATCTCTACTTCGTCAACCAGACGCCATTCACCCTACCTTTCCCCGATATACCGATCACGTCAACGAGGTTGGAGTCCGTCGGGTACGTTATCGTCGGATTGTTATACACGATCCCCGTTGCGTTTCGCCGGACCTCGCCGCTGCTCAGCGCAGCGCTGATTATGGCCGCCACCGGCTTCCGCCATTTCATCGAGCCCTCCAGGCTCATCTTGGCCGACCTCGGCATTCTCGCAATGCTCTATGCCATTACCGTCTACGGCCCTCGATGGGCGCATCGCACGGCGGCTGGCCTGTCCGTCATCGGTGATTTTCTCGTGACCGTCCCCTCGCTGACCAGCCCGGCGACGAACCAGGACAGCGCGTCAACGTGGAACACCTTTCTGAGCAGTTTCACATATATCGCGGCCGTACTCATCGCGGTCTACGGCGTAGCCCTGGCACGGCGGTCCCAATTGACGAAAATGCAAAGTCTCATCAGTCAGGCGCAAACGGCGCAGCATCGCGCGGATACCGAGGCCGAGCTCGCCGTCCTGGAAGAACGATCTCGCATAGCGCGGGAAATGCACGACATCGTCGCCCACACACTCTCGGTTGTCATCGCGCAGGCCGACGGCGGACGCTATGCGGCGGCGAAGGATTCCGAGGCTCCCGTCCGTGCACTGACGACGATCTCCGATCTCGCCCGCGACGCCCTCAAGGATATTCGCTCGATCATCGGCGTCCTACGCGACACCGACAGCAGCGAACAGCCAACCCTTCCACAGCCGGTCGACGACGATATCGAGTCCCTCGTCGACTCGGTCCGGCAGACCGGCGTCAAAGTCTCGCTCATACGCGCCGAGGAACCGCATTCGCTGCCCGTTGGCGTGGGCAACGCCCTCTACCGCATCTGCCAGGAAGCGCTGACGAACTGCCTCAAGCACGCCGGCCCTCAGGCAGAGATAACCGTCATCCTCCACGGTTCCGATTCGGAACTGACGCTGCAGATCGACGACGACGGCCGAGGGGCGGCCGCAATAAGCGATGGCAAGGGACACGGCATCATCGGGATGGTAGAAAGAGCAAATGCTTTCGGTGGCAAAGTAGTATCAGGGCCGCGACCCGGCGGGGGCTTTCGGGTTCTGGCAACGATTCCAATATCACATAACGACAATACCGCTAGGAGTTCATATGAGTGAGGCGGCCCAAATCAGGGTGGGTCTCGTGGACGACCAAACGCTCGTCCGCACGGGATTCGCCATGGTGATCGACTCGCAGGACGACATGAAGGTCGTCATGGAGGCAAATAACGGGAAGATCGCGCTCGACCGTCTCGGCGTCGTACCCGTCGACATCATCCTCATGGACATTCGGATGCCCATCATGGATGGCCTTGAAGCCACTGAGATCGTCACCGCTAGGCCGCTTCCGACGGGAAGCAGCCCCAAGGTCCTCATTCTCACGACCTTCGAGGAGGAGGACTACATTATGGGCGCCGTCCGCGCCGGAGCCTCAGGCTTCCTAGTCAAAGACGCCCCACCCGATGTCATGCTCGAAGCCATTCGTACGATTTTCCGGGGCGACGCCGTCATCGGCCCGTCGTCGACCAAGAAGCTCGTGGAGAAACTCGCCCGCGAAGCAACGGAGCTTCGCTCGATCAACCCACACCTGCTCGACGGCCTGACCGATCGCGAACTCGAAGTCCTGCGCCTGGCTGCCCAGGGCAAGACGAACGGGGAAATCGCCGACGCGCTCACGGTGGCCGAGGCGACGATCAAGACCCACATCGGCCACATTTTCTACAAGCTCGGCGCACGCGACCGCGTCCAGGCGGTCGTCGTCGCGTACGAGGCCGGCCTCGTACGACCTGGCGACTTCTCGTGAGCGAGGTCCTGCGCACATCGCACCTGACCAAGATCTACGGCTCGGGTGCGCTAGAACTACGAGCCCTCGACGACGTCAGCCTTTCATTCCCTCCCGGGCATTTCGCGGCTCTCCTCGGGCCTTCGGGCTCGGGTAAGTCGACGTTCATGCACGTGGTGGCCGGACTGGACAGCCCGACCTCGGGCACCGTGACCATCGGCGATATGAGCATCAGCGGCGCCAGCGACAAGGTCCTCACCCGCGTCCGCCGCGAGCGAATCGGCTTCGTCTTCCAGTCCTACAACCTCCTGCCGGCCTACGCGGTCCACCAGAACATCACGCTCCCACTCAAGCTCGGAAGGCGCCAGGTAGACGAGGAATGGTTCGAGTCAATCGTCGAGACCCTTGGGATTTCCACTATTCTCGATAAGCTTCCCGAGCAGCTTTCGGGCGGCCAGCAGCAGCGCGTGGCCGTCGCGCGCGCCCTGCTGGGACGGCCCGCCTTTATTCTTGCTGACGAGCCAACCGGGTCGCTGGACTCGGCCACGTCAATGGAGGTGCTCGAACTGTTGCGCATGTCCGTCAGAGAATTCGGACAGACGGTCATCATGGCCACGCACGATCTGACATCGGCTGCCTTTTCCGAGCGGGTGATTCTCATTTCGGACGGAAAGGTTGCCGGCGAGGTCTCCGATCCAACGCCCCGCTCGGTCCTCGCCGCCATTGAGACCCTCAATCTGAGCGTGGGCATGAAATGATCGAAATCTTCGCCCGTTCGGTGCACATCAACCGGCCCAGGTATATCCTCACCGGCCTGGCCATCATGGCCGCGACGGCCTTCATGCTCACGTGCTACGAGCTGGGTCAGTACGGGCGCGAAGCCATCATGAACAGCTCCAGCACGGACTATGGCCGTTCGACCGCGGTGGTCACACCGGCCAGTGATTCGCCCGATCGGGACGTGGCAACCGAAATCGCGGCACTGGAGTCCGTCGGGGAGGTCTACCGGCAGTCGAGCCACACCGCGCGCGTACGCCACGGCGGCAAGACAGCCGATTTCACGGCTTTCAACACGCCGGACGAAGCGTTCGGTTTCTCGCAGCTCATTTCGGGCAAGATGCCCGTCAGGGCCGATCAGATTGCGATCACCCAAAGCCTGTCGACCACGTTGGACCTGCAGGTCGGCGACACGATCACCGTTGCTGTCACGTATTTCAACGAGCAGGACGACGTGACGGAGAGCTTCTCCGCGAATATGGCCGTGACGGGAATCTATACGCCCCTGGCATCCTCGCTCATGACCGAGACGGACATGGCCGGCTACGTGACGGACTCGGCGTCGGCCCAGTGGACCGCGCGCGAGCGCGACAACACGACTCCATTCACCGAGGACATCTACGTAACCGCCGCCTCCGGCTATTCGGATGCCCAAGTCCTGTCCGACCTGTCCCACATTCCCGAAGTCATCGTCCAGTCGAGGACGACCGCGGCCCAAACACGCACCAACGAACTGCTGGACTCGGCCAAGATCATATCGGCGACGATGGTGATCTTCGGCGCCTTCATCGTCGTTCTGGCATCAATGGTCATCTGGAACGCTTTCCAGGTGACGACGGCCGCCCAGCGGCGTTCGCTCGCGACCCTTCGCTGCCTGGGCGCCTCTGGACTGCAGATATGGGCGCTCATCCTGACCGAAGCGCTGATCCTCGGAGTCTCGTTTGCGGCTCTGGGCCTGGCGTGCGGCATAGCCCTTTCCCACTTCATCCCGAGTGTGGTCCGTGTGCCGAATCAGGCGTGGGAAATCCCGATCTCGGTGACGATTCACCCCCAATTCGTGCTGTTAGCCTTCGTCACCTGTGTGGCAACCACCGTCATCGCGGCCATACCCCCGGCCTACCAGGCGATGGCGAACGCCCCACTGGCCGCGCTGCGAAACGACCACGTCCCGACGTCCGCGACCGGCCGTCGCAGCCGCCGGCTCGTGCCGGGTCTAGCCCTGATGACGGTGGGCATTGGCGCGGCCATTTTCGGCACCAGGATGACGCAGCTGGACATCGGCGTCGAGTCCGCCATGGTGTGCATCGGCGTGGGAGGTCTCATCTGGATCCTCGGCGGGCTCATCCTTTTGCCCCTGCTTCCGCAATACACGGCACTTCCATTCCTGCGGCTGCTCCGGCGCATCCTTCCCCGCAGTCGGAGCTTCACTGTCGACTTCCTCACCTCGAGCATCGGTCAGTCGCCTAGAAGATCCGGCATCACCACGGTCGGTCTACTCCTGACAACAGCGTTGCTGAGTGGAGTGACCGTGCTCGCGTCAAGCGCGCGAACGACTCTGCTCTCAAATCTCGACGCCGCTTACTCCTACGACATTGACGTGGTCCAGGCAGTTTCGTCCGACGGCGTGCCACTTGGCCTTTCCGCTGAACAGATCCGAGCAGTCGACACATCGCCCCACGTCCTGGCGAGCCTTCCCGTGTACACCTCGGAGGTCGAGACGAACGCCGAGCGCTTCGAATTCACCTCCGTCCAGGCTTTCGATCCTAAGCTGGCCGAAAAGGTCATCTCGGACAACTCCGGTCTGCGAACCCTGACGAGGGGCATGCTCCTCCTGCCGAAGACTTCCATCAATGAAGAATCGGATCCGCTGGCTTCTTCGGCGCGCAGATCTTCCGTCAAGATCACAGGCCCGGAAGGCGCATCCATCGAGCTGGACGTCTCGTACGCCGCCGTCAAGCAGCCGACCATGGCGTTGAGCGACCTCGCCAAGATCACCGACGTCTCCAAGCCGGCCGGGCTGTGGGTGTCTGTCGATGAGTCGCAGGCAAGCACGACCCAACTCGCGTCCACCGTGGCCAGCAATGTCAACGCCGTCAGCGGCAGCTATCCGCCGTCGGTCACATCGGGAATGCTCCGCCAGCATGAAGCCTACCGTTCAGCCACCATCAAGATGACCGACGTGTTCTTCGTCCACCTCATCATCATGACACTGTTGGCCGCCATGGGCGTCACGAACACCGTTGGCCTCTCCTTGATCGAACGCCGCAGGGACACCATGCTCATACGCGCTCTAGGACAGACGAGGCACGGCATTTTCCGCTCGCTGATCTTCGAGCAGCTTACGCTCGGCGGTGTCGGCGCCATCATCGGAACTTTCTTAGGCGTAGGTTTTTCGACGGTCATCGTCACGACGCTCTTCGGATCCGTCGCGACCGGCGCAGATGTGCAAACGCCCTGGTCATCTATTGCACTTATTCTTGTTTTGGAGCTCGCCGCGACGGTTGCGCTCACCCTCATCTCGACGAGTGGGACACTGAGAAAACGTTATGATTCCAGGAAAAACTCCGGCTTCTACATACCGTGACCGCAGAGTGTGATCGACACCAAAATAGAAAAGGCCAAAATCACTCCTACTTCCCTTTACGTCACGCACCAAACCTGCGAACCTTAATTACTGCATAATTCACGCTGCACTAATCACGCAATGATGGGCGCGCACGCACAATAAGGAGAGACTATGGATTGGCGTCATAGGGCTGCATGCCTTTCTGAGGACCCGGAACTATTCTTCCCTATCGGAAATTCCGGGCCCGCCATCGCCCAGGTCGAGCAGGCCAAGCGCGTGTGCGCGCGCTGCACTGTCTCGGAAACCTGCCTGAAGTGGGCACTCGACACCGGCCAGGACGCGGGTGTCTGGGGCGGCATGTCCGAAGAGGAGCGACGTTCGCTCAAGCGTAGGACGGCGCGCGCACGCCGGTCCAGCATGGCCTGAGGCCATGTGTGGCTTCGGGCTCGAAGCCACGATGGAAACGCACGGGTGGTAGCCACTGGCTACCACCCTCATTCTTGTGCGGGCTGCGATCTCTCGCCTCGTGAGCGATGAAGGCCGCAGCCCGTAATCCTGGAGGCCTGCACTATATGGTTACTGGCGTCTCGGGCGTTGGCCCAAGGACGACGCGATCCGTCTGTCACGGCGGGGCCGGCCGCGCAATCTGCCACGGCGGTGGCGAGCTACGCAAGCCGTCACGGCGGGGCCGGCCGCGCGCGCCGAAGACGAACACTCGACCTGACGGCACGTGCGCCGGCCCCGAGGGCACCCTTGTGCGCCGTCGCCCCGGGCAGGCCCACCTTTCGCCGCCATCCACTAATCGCCGACGTCGACCTCAATGTGAACCCGCGTCCCGCCGGTAGGCCGCGCTAGCCAGTTGATCGACCCGTGAAGCTCACCGTGAACGAGCGCCTTGACGATCTTCGTTCCCAGGCCGCGCCCCGGGCCCCCGCCGCCAATGCCGACCCCGTTGTCCTCAATGTCGACCGCCAGCTTGTCACCGTCGCGCAGCGCCGTCACCTCGATATGGCCGCCGTCGACGATCCCGTGTTCGACGGCGTTGGAGACGAGCTCGTTGAGCACGACGGCCAGGGACGTCGATTTGTTCGCCCCGATGCTGCCGAAATCGCCCGAGAAGTGGGAGGTGACTCGCTTTTCAGCCGTTGCGACCTCGCGCGTCAGGCCCAGCAGCGGGCCGAAGACCTCGTTGAAATCGACGTGCTCCTCGACCGCTTCGGACAGCGTCTGGTGCACGAGCGCGATCGTTGCAACGCGACGCTGGGCATTCTCCAGCGCCGATCGCGTCTCATCGTTGGAGGCGCGGCGGGCCTGCATACGCAAAAGAGCCGATACCGTTTGAAGATTGTTCTTGACCCGATGGTTAATTTCCCTGATGGTCGCGTCCTTGGTCAGTAGCTCCTGTTTGCGGCGACGCACTTCCGTCACGTCGCGACACAGAAGAATGGCGCCCTGCCTCTCACCTCGGTCGGTGAGGGGCACCGCGCGCAGCGAGAGGATGACCCCGTGCGTCTCCAACTCCGCCAGCCACGGCGCCTTGCCCATCACGACGACCGGAAGGGCCTCATCGACCACCGAATGGTCCTCGATGACGGCGGTGATCTCCTCGGCGAGCACCCGCCCGACGATCGCCCCCGCAATACCGATTCGGTGATAGTTCGACAGGGCATTGGGGCTGGCGTAGAGCACCACGCCGTCCGAGTCGAGATGCACGAATCCGTCCGTCAGGCGAGGAGTGCCGTGGCGGTAGCCGGTGGGCGTGCCGTAGAAGGGGAACTCCCCCGTCGTGATCATGTGAAGGAGCGATTCGGCTATATCCGAATAGTCCGATTGGATCTGGGAGGGCACAACGTTGCGGTCATTGCCGCGGCCCACACCGATCACCGCGATAACGCGCCCGTCGCGGCGCACGGGGTAGATGCCCAGCTGGAATTCCTCGCGCTGGATCGTTCGCTTGACGCCGTCGACCAGGGTCTGCTCGACGGCCCGGAAGGAATCCGGCATGGGCTCCACGCCGACGATGTCCTCGTCGTAGAAGGTCGTGGCCGTGGCCGGGCGGCATTGTGCGGCGATCGAGATCAGCCCGTCGTCGTTCTTGACGGCCAGGAGCAGGTCGGCGAAGGCGACGTCGGCGACTATCTGCCAATCTCCGACAAGTTGCTGTATCCACTCGCGGTCCGCGCCCGAAAGTGTGGATGATCTCCCAAGAATCTTAGATAAAGAGGACACGTACGCAATCCTACGTCCTGTCAGGCACAATAGTTCCTATGGACATTACGAGTAACCTTTCTTTCGATGCCTCCCCCGAACAGGTCGTTCGAGCTCTCCTCTCCCCCGAACTCGCCGCCAAGCGCGCGGCTCTGGCCAAGGTCGATGACTACACTCACGACGTCAACGGCAATACCGCTGTCACGACCATCAACGTACCGGCCGAGCGCCTGCCCTCCAAGGCCCGTTCCTTCGCTCGCAACGGCGCCAAGGCGACGATCACGTCGACGGCCTCGGGTACGTCGGTCGATTACAAGGTCGACCTGCACGGCCTTCCGGCCGAAGTCTCGGCTCGCGTCGACCTCACCGGCACCGACACGACCACGGGCACGCTCAACGCGAACCTCAACGTGAAAATCCCGCTCGTGGGCGGAAAGATCGAGAAGAGGGCCGCGGGCATGGTCGATCGCGTCCTCGCCAAGGACGCCAAGCTCGTCTCCGAGGTCATCGCGGGGCAGTGAGCATGGCCGTCAACCGGGCCTACGAGGATCTCCTCGAGGACGTCCTGACGCACGGGACATTCAAGGCGGATCGGACGGGAACGGGGACCTTCTCCGTTTTCGGCCGTCAGCTTCGCTACGACCTGTCCGAAGGCTTCCCCAGGATCACGACGAAATTCGTCCCCATGAAGTCGGTCAAGGGCGAGCTTCTGTGGTTCCTGTCGGGCGACACCAATGTCCGGTGGCTCCAGGAGCAGGGCATCACGATCTGGGACGAATGGGCCAACGCCGAAGGCGAACTCGGCCCGGTTTACGGCTACCAATGGCGCAGCTGGCCCACCCCCTCGGGCGAGCACATTGATCAAATCGCGAAGGTGGTCAAGCAGCTTCGCTACACACCGGATTCCAGGCGGATCATCGTCTCCGCTTGGAATCCGGCCGACCTTGACGAGATGGCTCTGCCGCCGTGCCACGCTTTGTTCCAGTTCTATGTGGCCGGTGGCAGGCTCTCCTGCCAGCTCTACCAGCGCAGTGCGGACCTCTTCCTCGGGGTGCCGTTCAACATAGCTTCGTACGCGCTGCTGACTCACATGCTCGCCCAGCAGGCAGACCTTAGCGTCGGCGAGTTCATCTGGACGGGCGGCGACTGCCACATCTACGTCAACCACATGCATCAGGTCAGGGAACAATTGACGCGCGACCCCTACCCGTTCCCGCAACTGCGCCTGGATCGGGCGCCGTCGATCTTCGAGTACACGATGGACTCGATCGATGCCTCGCAGGGGTACCGCCACCATCCGCCCATTAGTGCCCCCGTGGCCGTCTGACGGAGGACTGCCATGCCTCCTGTGGGGATGATCTGGGCGCAGGGCCGCGACCGAGCCATCGGCGCGGCAGGGCGGCTACCCTGGCACCTGCCCGAGGACCTCGCCCTCTTCAAGCGGGCGACGGTGGGGTGCCCGGTGATCATGGGCCGGCGCACATGGGAATCTCTTGACGCGCGCTTCAGGCCGCTGCCCGGGCGCCAAAACATCGTCCTGACCGGCGACGCCAGATATGCGGCCCCGGGGGCGCAGCTGGCTTCCACCATTGACCAGGCACTGGTGGCGGCTCGCGGGGTGGCGAACGCACCAGGCGAAGGCAAGGTGCACGATGGTGCCGGCGCTGAGGCGCATAATGGTGCCGGCGCTCCGGTGCACGATGGTGCGAGAGCCCCGGAGGGTATCGGCCCACTCGCGGAGCCGGCTCATGCGCGGCGTATCTGGATTATTGGCGGGGCCAAGGTCTACGAGGCGGCGCTCGAATACGCCGACCTGCTCGTGGTGACCGACGTCGACGTCGACGTGCCCGATGCCGACGCGTTCGCCCCCGCCGTGGACTTCACGTGGAAGGTGGCGCAGGCCCTGCCCGAACGCGGCTGGCTGACCTCACGCACGGGGTTGCGCTACCGGTGCACCGTCTACTGCCGGCCCGGGGCGATGCCGCCGCCGTTGCTCGAAGGCCTCGGCTGACCGCCAGACTAGAACGTGCCGCTTCGCCCCGTCCGCGCACGGCTTCGGCTGGCCGCGCGCCTGGCTGGCCGCCACCCGTTGGCAGCGCCCGACTAGCGGCATCTGGCTGGAAGCCGGGAGCCGCCGTCTGGCGGGATAACCCCGCCAGGCCGGCAGCACCAGGCCGGTCACGTCCAATCACGAGGTCGGTCACATACAGTCAGGAGCCAGCCAGGAGTCTGTCGAAGGGGACGAAGTCCGGGAACTCTGCCTCGGCCTCGGCGAGCTCCTGGCGAGGCTCGACCGCCGCACGTTCACCAGCACCGGCGTGGCGGGATTCACGAGTCGCGGCGTCGCTCGATGCGGCGCCGCGAACCAGCGCGGCGAGCTGCCGGCCGGAGCGAGCAATGCGCGTGTACAGTGACCTGCCCTCCCCGCCGTCGAAGCCGACGCCGGGCGCGCCCCAGTCCTCCGTGGCGGCATAGACGGCCGTCGTCGGAACGTCGGCGTGCAGGTAGACGAACATCGGACGGATCGCCTGCTCGGTCACGAGCGAATGCCGCGGCGACCCGCCGGTAGCGCCAATCGCCACCGGCTTGCCCTCCAGCAAACCTTCGGGCAGGACATCGAAGAACTCGACGAACAGACCCGAAGGCAGGGCGTTGTAGACGGGCGCGGCAGCCACGATCGCCTCCGCCCGACTGATCTTCGCGAACACCTCATTGAGGCGCTCGGAAGGCCACCCCGTGACCATCGCCTCGGCGATGTCCCTGGCGTACGGCCGCAGTTCGATGACCTCCGCTGTTGAGCCCAGGTGCGCAGCGGCTTCTTCGGCCAGCGCGCCTGCCAGCCTCGTCGTCGCCGAGCCATCGGACAGCCCGGCCGAGATCGCCACGATCATTGTTTCGCTCCCTTCTCCGTGCCCTCAATGAGTGCATTGACGTGCTCGACGGCCTCATCCGCATCGTGACGTTCGTAGATGCTCTTGCCGGTGACGTCGTCGACCGACGCGGTCCTGTCGCCTGCTGTGGACGCCGCGCCATCTGACGCAGTGCCTCCTGTCGGCGTACCATCCGCTGCCTCGGTGCCGGCATCCCGGGTGGCCGGGGCATTCTGGCTGGCCGCGACCAGCCGCTCGTGCGTCGGCGGCTGCGGCGTGCCCTCGGCCCGCCGTTCCTCGGTCTCGCGACGCAGCACCGGCAGGACATCCTCGGCGAACATGTCGATCTGCCGCAGAACCTCGTCCAGCGGCATCCCGGCATGGTCGATGAGGAATAGCTGACGCTGGTAGTCGCCCACAACCTCGCGGAAGGCAAGTGTTCTATCGATGACCTCCTGCGGCGAGCCGACGGTCAGGGGCGTGCGCGCCATGTACTCCTCGAGCGACGGCCCGTGCCCGTAGACGGGGGCATTGTCGAAGTAGGGGCGGAACTGCCTGACGGCGTCCTGCGAGTTCTTCGCCAGGTAGAACTGGCCACCCAGGCCGACGATCGCGTCCTCGGGACGCCCGTGGCCGTAGTGTGCGAAGCGCTGCCGGTAGAGCTGGACCATTTTCCTCGTGTGGGAGGCGGGCCAGAAGATGTTATTGCTGAAGAAACCGTCGCCGTAGTAGGCGGCCTGCTCGGCGACCTCCGGGGAGCGGATCGAACCGTGCCACACGAACGGCGCCACGCCATCCAGCGGCCTCGGCGTCGAGGTGAAGCCGCGCAGCGGCGTGCGGAAGCGACCTTCCCAATCGACGACTTCGTCGTCCCACAGCCGGCGCAAAAGCGCGTAGTTCTCAACAGCGAGCTCAATGCCCTGGCGAATGTCCTTGCCGAACCACGGGTAGACCGGACCGGTGTTGCCGCGCCCCAGCATGATGTCCATACGGCCGTCGGTCAGGTGCTGGAGCATGGCGAAGTCCTCGGCAATCTTGACCGGATCGTTCGTCGTAATGAGTGTGGTCGAGGTCGACAGGAGGATGTTCTCGGTCTGAGCGGCAATGTAGGCGAGGGTCGTCGACGGCGAGGAGGAAAAGAATGGCACATTGTGGTGCTCGCCGAGGGCGAAGACGTCGAGCCCGGCCTGATCCGCATGTTTGGCGATCGTGACGATCGCCCGTATGCGCTCGTGCTCACTCGGAGTCCTTCCCGTGACCGGGTCTGTGGTGATGTCCGAGACGCTCATGAATCCAAATTGCATTGCCACTCCTTCATTGAAAGTTTTACCAACTGGTGCAACGCCGCGCCTCGACCTTTATTCCGCCTGTCTATGTGTGCCCGCGCACTGGCTGCCTATGTGCCCACGCACTGGCGCCAGCACTCGCCCACCGGTGCCAACGTTCGCCACTGCCCGACCTCTACCCACTGTCCACCTGCCGCCCGGCGGCGCATCAAGCCTGCGCGCACCCTCCGACACCTTTTGCACGTCGAAACGCCGCCTGTGGCAACCCGGGCCCAACCACGCGGGCGGTCACACGGACCACAATCACGCGGGTGATCTCGCTATTGCCCGTGGTGGCCGCCCGCGCGTGCCTTGCATTCACGGCGGCAGGTGCGTATAGTTTCATCACTGCGCATCACGAAAGGGCCTCGCAGGCCCAAGCGCGGGATCGCCCATGCGATACGGCAACTCCCTGCTCGCTATCACGCACGAGGCTTCCCGCCTCTTACTCAACCAGGAGGTGACATGAACAAGGAAAAGCATATGCAGCTGGTCAGCCGCGTTGCCGCAGAGCTGGAATCAGCTCGCGCCGAGTTCGCCTCGCTCGATGATTCCGTTTCGGCGTCGCGCGCCGAACGCGCAGCCTGGCGCTTGGACGCCGCCCAGCGCGCCTGGGATGAGCTGAAAGACACCGAGCTTGCGGCATAGGTGCCGGCGACTCGAAGACCAAAGGGGGCCTCGCGGCCCCCTTTTTCATAGGTCCGGCTTTAAAGGGCGGATCGCAGTGACGGATGGCGCAGAAAAGTTAAACGCCCGACCAGCGGAAGATCTCCGCCCCGGAGGCGTCGTCGATCCGCGCGCTTACCCCGCTGCGCAGGTCGAGGCTGACGCTCAGGACCCGCTCACCGTCGCTGTCGGCGACGGCATAGTCGATCCACTCCAGGTCCTTACCGAGCACCCTCACGCGGCCCCGCGCGATCCACGGATTTCGCCGCCGCACACCGATGAGCTCCTGGTACAGGCGCTGCATGGGCTCGCCGTCGGCCGCAAGTTCCGACGGGTCGGAGGGAAGCTCGGGCCGCAGGGCGTCGTCGGCACCGAGCCCCTCGCCCTTGTCGCCGGTGAAGGCGCGCTCGTCGCCGTAGTAGATCGACGGCATGCCCGGCAGCGTCATGAGGATCACCGCCGCGAGCGCCGCCCCGTCGCGGCCGACCGCCGAAGCGATGCGCGTGACGTCGTGATTGCCAATGAAGGTCTGCGGAACGAACGCCTCGCAGAATTCGCCGTGCCGCTCCAAGTTCCACGCGAGCTCCCAGAAGTTGCGGTCCTTGATGGAGCTCCAGACCGACTTCCACATTTCGTACTGCGTGAGCGTGTCCATTGCACTGTCGGCCACGATCTGCGCGTAGTCGCCGTGAATGACCTCGCCCAGGAAGAGCGCGTCGGGAAACTCCGCTCGCACGCGCGAGATCACGTTGCGCCAGAACGATGCCGGCACGGCGTAGGCGACGTCGAGGCGCCAGCCGGCGATCCCTGCGCGCAGCCAGTGGCACATGACCTCGGTGACGAGGTCGGCGACAGCCTCCTTGGAGTGGTCGAGGTTGACGAGGTCGGAGTGCCCCTCCCAGACTTCGACTTCGCCGGAGTCCGTGCGCCGGGCAAGCTCAAAGGCGCGCGGGTGGCGGGCCGAAACGTGGTTGAAGACGCCGTCGAGCATGACGTTCAGGCCGCGTGCCCGGCACTGCGTCATGAAGTGCTCGAAGTCGGCGGCGTCGCCCAGGCGCGGGTCGATCGCGAAGTGGTCGAGCGTGTCGTAGCCATGGGACTCGGAGGCGAAGATGGGGGCAAGGAGGATACCGGAGCACCCGAGCTTAACGGCGTGATCGAGCCAGGCGTCAAGGCGCGGCAGGCGGTGGACGACCTCGTGCTCACGCGAATCGCGGATGGGGGCGCCGAGCGCGCCGAGGGGGTAGACGTGCCACCAGATGGCGTCGTCCAGAAGCGACATGCATCCTCCGTTCCTCCGCGTGTTCACCTTTACCGAATCATCGTATCCGGAATGCCCGGGCGGCAGCGTCAGTTCACGCGGATATTTATTGAGTTTGAATCAATAGCGTATTGAGTCTAGATCAACAGTGGCTAGACTGGAAGCGTGACGCAGAAGAATGAGATCGGTAAAGCTCGGCGGAGGCTCGGCGTCGCCGAGCGCAGGCAGGCGATCCTCGCCGCAGCCAGCGAAGTCTTCGCCCGTGCCTCGTACGCGCAGGCCAAGATTGCCGATGTCTCCGAACGCTCCGGCGCCTCGCAGGCCCTCGTCTTCCACTATTTCGGCTCCAAGGCCATGCTGTATGCCGCCGTCGTCGAGCAGGCAATTGACGGGCTCGTCCAGGCCCAGCAGCGCGAGATCGAGGCCCTCGGCGAGGGCGCCTCGGCCGGGCAGCGCGTCAGGGTGAGCCTTGCCGTCTACCTCGAGTACATCGCCAGTCACCCGCAGTCGTGGGCCGCTCCCCTGCGCGGCGGCGCGGAGCCTGGCGAGGTCATCGCCATGCGCTGGCGGGCTCGGGAGGGCTACGTCGAGACACTCAAGGAACTGCTCGGCATTGAACGTTTTGCACGGCACCACTACGCCGTGTGGGGGTATTTCGGATTCCTCGACGGGGCGTGCCTGGCGTGGGTCGACGCCGGCTGCCCCCGCGACGAGGTCGACTCGCTCATCGAGGCCGCACTCGGCGCACTGGAGGGAGGACTCGGCGACTATCGGCTCAGCGACGTTGCCGCGCCGACACCTTGACGGTGACGTTACGTCACATGCTGCCATGGTGTCATGCGTATCAAAGAACTGGCGGACCTGGCGGGCACGAGCGTGCGCACGATCCGCCACTACCATCACATCGGCCTTCTGCCCATTCCACCGACGTCGTCCGGCCGCCGCGACTACGGCACCGCCCACCTCGCCAGGCTACTGCGCATCAGGTGGCTCGCCCGCTCCGGCCTGAGTCTGACGCAGATCGGCACGCTCCTTTCCAACGACGCGCCCTTGAATCGCGAGCAGGCCCTCGAGGAACTCAGGCAGACGGCGCAGAGCATTGATGAGCACATTGAGGGCCTCGTCGCCCAGCGCAACCAGATCGGCGAACTCATCGAAACGGTCGCGCGCGGCGAGCCACTCTCGCCCCTACCGAGCGGCATTGGCCGCTTCTACGACGGCGTCGAATCGCAGCTCCAAGACCCGCAAGCCCACGACATCATCGCCGTCGAGCGCGCAATGGTGCTCGCCCTCCACTCCCACGGCCTGCTGCCAGACAGCGTGGACTCGCTCCTCGAGGCGGTCACGCCCCAGTTCCAGCGCGACGCCGCCAGACTCTTCAAGGACTTCAACGCGCTGACGCAGCTTTCGGCCGACGAGGCGGCCCAACCCATCGCCGAGCTCGTCGAGAAGAGCATGGAGCTGGCCGCACAATGCGAACCCCAGATGTTGGCGATTCTCGATGACGTCGCCACGTACGATCACCGCGAGGCCGTGCTCGCGATGCTCACCAAGATCTCCTTCTTCGGCTACCCGCACCCCAATCAGCGCGAGTTCGTCCGCGCGCTCATCATGCGGTTTCTCGCCCACCCCACATTCGGCAAAGCCATGTTCGACATCGCCGACGCCGATCTGCGCTCCGCGTTCACGGGCGAATCGGAGCTCGGCCATACGGCCGCGACAGAAAGGATGACCGTGAGCAACGAGCCTCACCGCCATGATCCAACGGCTCGCCACCCGACCTCCGGCGACCGGGACCACGCTCCGCCCGTCGGCGAACGCCCCAACCGTTGACCAGCCCGACCACGGAATCAATGAAAGGACCCCATGCCAACCACCGACACCCCTGCCGTCGACATCCGCGGCCTCGTCAAGCGCTTCGGCCGCGTGACCGCGGTCGACGGCCTGGACATGACCATCGCGACCGGCCAGATCCACGGCTTCCTCGGCCCCAACGGCGCCGGAAAGTCGACGACGATCCGCGCGCTGCTCGGCCTGTACCGCATTGACGCGGGAACCATTCGCGTATTCGGCAAGGACCCGTCCCGCCAGGCCGGAGAAATCAACGCGAACATCGGCTACGTCCCGGGCGATGTTGCCCTGTGGCCGCACCTGACCGGAGGCCAGGTGCTCGACGCCCTGGCATCGCTCCGCGGGCGGCGCAACCGCGAGCGCGAGGCCGAGCTCATCGAGCGTTTCGAACTCGATCCGTCCAAGAAGGTCCGTACTTACTCGAAGGGCAACCGCCAGAAGGTCTCGCTCATTGCGGCGCTCGCGGCGCCGACGTCGCTCCTCGTCCTCGACGAGCCGACCTCGGGGCTCGACCCCCTCATGGACGAGGTATTTACCGACGTCGTCAGGCAGGCCGCCGCCGATGGCCAGACCGTGCTCATGTCCAGTCATATCCTCGCCGAGGTCCAGCGACTGTGCGACGCCGTGACGATCGTCAAAGACGGCCGCGTGGTCGAGCAGGGCAACCTCGCCGACCTGCGCCGCCTGGCAGCCACGAGGGTGACGGTTCGGGGCGATTCGCGGATCCTGGCTGCGGCGGTCGAAGACCTGCGCCCGCTGTGCATCGGCGTCGAGCTGTCCGAGCCCGGATCGCGGCTCGTCGCCCAGGTCGAGGCCGAACGGGTCGCGGCGGTGCTCGGCGTCGTCTCACGGCACGATCTGGCGGATGTCACGTGCCAGAGCGCGAGCCTTGACGACCTCTTCCTGCGTCACTACAGGCAGGAGTCATGACCGGCGTGCGGCAGGCCTGGCGCCTGCTCCTTCGACGCTACGCGATTCACGCGATTGCGTGGCTCGTTCCCCTGTGGTCCCTGACGGCGCAGCTGGCCGGCGCCTACGCCTCCGTCTACCCCACACTGGCCGACAGGGTCGTGTTCGTCGAGCAGATGCGGCAATCGCCGGGCGTGAAGATCCTCTACGGTCAGCTTCCGCCCCCGGGTAGGCTCGGCCAGCTGTTCCAGTGGGAGGGCGGCCCCTACATCCTCATGGGGGCGTCGGTCATGGCCATCCTCATCACGACGAGCGCCCTGCGCGGCGAGGAAGAGTCGGGGCGCGTCGAGCTGACGCGCGGCTCGGGCGCCGGCAAGTGGGTCGGTTTCGCCGTGCCCGTGAGTTTCGCGATGGGAGTCGTCGCGCTGTTCGGTGTCGGGGCGGGACTGCTTTTGACCTACCAGGTGTCGAGCTTCGACGAGCTGACCGTCGCGGGCGGCTGGGCCTTCGCCGCGCTCGTCACCGCGGCCGGATGGGCCTGGGTGGCCATGTCGGCCGTTGCCTGCCAGCTGGCCCGCAGCCTGGCCGGAGCGCGTTCGCTGGCCCTCTCCCTGCTGGGGATCACGTTCTGCCTTCGGATCCTCACCGATCATTCGACGCACACGTGGCTGCGATGGGTCTCGCCGCAGGCCTGGCGCGACATCGTCCGGCCGTACACGGCCGATCGCCTGTGGCCGCTGGCGGTCTTCGCGGTGGCGATCGTCGCGCTGGCGGGTGTGGCCGCCGTGCTGCAGTCCCGACGCGAGCTGTACGGCGCCTACCTGCCCGCCAGCTCCAGCACAGCCCGGCGCTGGCACGTGCGCGGCATCGCGGACCTGACGGCGCGCCTGGGCCGCGGGCAGCTCGCGGCCTGGACCGCCGTGATCCTCGTCCTGTCGGTCATCTTCGGCGCCATGTCGCAGGGCCTGACCACCCTGGTCACGACCTCGCAGGGCTCATCCGACCTCGTGTCCTCGGTGGCCCCGGGCGTCGACGTGGTCCAGGCACTCTTCTCGTTCCTCACCCTGTACACGTGCACGTGCATCCTCGTCGCGGCCGTTCAGGCCGCCCTATCGCCCATCGGCGAAGAGCGGCGCGGCACCCTGGAACTCCAGCTGGCCACCGGGGCCTCGCGGCGCCCGTTCATCATGGCCCGGGCGCTCTGGGCGGCCCTGTCCGCGGCGGCACTGACCGTCGTCTCGGCCGCGACGATGGCCGCGATGACGCAGGCGCAGATCACCTCACACCACTCGGTCGAAAGGGCCTTCATCATGACGATCAGCCGCTTCCCGGGAATGTTCGCGGCCGTGGGCCTGGCCATCGCCTTCGTGGGCCTGGCGCCCAGGCTCGCCTCGCTCATGTGGGGCATCGTCGCTTTCAGTGCCCTGGCCGAGATGCTCGGCGGACTGCTCAACTTCCCCGGGTGGCTCATGGATGCCTCGCTTTTGGGTCACGAGGTCGACGCGGTCGGGACGCCGGACTTCGTTCCCCTGCTGGTCCTGGTATGCGTCGGGCTAGTCGGAATAGCCGCGGGCACATGGGGCTTCGCGCGCAGGAATATTCCCGCCGTGTGAGGCCTGAATGCGCGCACCCGAGGCCGACTCGGCCCGCGCTAACCACACGCATGCCAGTATGCGCGGCGCTGGCCACGCGCATACCGGCACGCGCCGCCCCCGACCAACCCCGCATCGCGCTTCGACCCGTTACAGCGCCCACGGGCCTGACGCTGACGAGCCACTGACAAGCGCAGACCCGGCCGCACTGCACCGGCGAATCAGGCCTCACAGGTCACTGGTCAGAGAGTCGAGCTTGGGCCACAGGGACTCGCGATCGGAGGCTTCCAGGACGTCGCGGCGAAAGTACCACCAGAAGTACCCGCCGACGTAGCGCTCGCCGACGATTGAACTCAGCTCGCCCTGCAACCCGTAGTAGTAGTCGGCAACACGGGTCTTTTCGGCCATGTCCGGCTGCGAGGAGCCGTCGAGCGAGGTTTGCGCTCCGACCTCGCCAATGCCGAGCCGGGCGTTCGGGAAGATCGTGCTCAGGGACTTGAGCGTGGCGCCGATCTGGCCCGCGCTGGGGTGCTGGACGGGCTCGCACGCCGTCTCGTAGATGGACAGGAAGACGTAGTCCACCTGCCTGAACTCGGCAGGCATGGTCGCGGCATACTCGAGCGTCGACTCCCACGGCTCTGCTATGCAGTCGGAGCTCGACCAGTAGTTGAGCGTGACGGCCGTCTTCCCGCCGCCCGCCCGGATTTCCTCGTAGGCCGCCAGGGCCTTGGCGTTGATCTCGTCGGGCGAGGTGCCGACCCAGTCTCCGTTGAGCTCGTTGCCGACCTCCCACAGGTCGACTTTGTCGCCGAAGGCCACGAGCGCCTGCCTGCTGCGCTCGCGTATCTGGGCAGCGGTCAAGTCGGGCATCTCTTCGGAGTCGGCGATCTCCACCATGATGTAGGCATGCGGGTCGATTCGCTCGATGGCCGCCTTGTACTGCGAGATGCTCACGCCCGGATCCATGACGATCCGTACTGTCAGAGTCGAGCTGGACGCCGCGATGACGCTCACGGACGAGTCGATGTTTTCTGTCGTGTCCAGGGTGATGCCACGTATTGGCGCGGGGATCGCCTCTCCCTCGCCACCCGGTGCCGGCAGTGGACCGGCCTCGACGCCGGGAGAGGGGCTGCCCGAATCGCTCGGCGTCGCCTGCTCCGAAGAGACTCCGCCCGAAGAGCTCTGGCTCGGTGCGCCCGGCGACTGCCGTGAAGGTCGCGGACTGGAGCTGCCCACCGGTGTCTCCGTTCTCTCATCCCCTGCGGAGCCGGCCGACCCTCGCCCCATCCAGAAATATCCGACCGTGACCGCGACGGCCACGATGACGACGACGGCTGTCACGATGAGCCGAAGCCTCGACGCCGCGAGCACTGCCGCTGCCGACCCGTCAGGTGCGGGCGAAGGAGAAGTGCTCATGTGATCCGTTCCTCGCCGCCGGACAACGGCGACGCCCAGGTACTTCCGATGTCGCGCCGCCGACTCCGCCTCGGTCTGGGCGGCCGCGAGGCAGGGCGGTCACTTAGCTTTCTAGTTCGACGACGACGCCCTGTCAAGGCCCCGCCCACCACTGGCCGCGCGGAGCGGTCGCCGCCAACGCTCGCACTGCCGGACCCGCCCAGCCCCAGAGCCACCCACCCCAGCCCCGACAGCGCCGCCACAAGCACGACACCCGGCCACCACAAGACCAGCACTCCGCCGCCACGAGAACGGCGCCCCGCGGCCGCAGGGCATTACACCCCTCGTCTCAGTTTGACACCACGCCACCGCCATGGTTAATTAGTCGAGTAACGAACCACAAGACCGAGGAGATGAGTCGGCATGGAGTTTTCGGACGACCGCCCGATCTACTTGCAGATCGCCGATGACATTCGCCGAGCGATCCTGACGGGCGGTCTGAAACCCGGCACCAGATTGATGTCGACAACGCAGTACGCCACAGCCCACCGGATCAATCCGGCCACGGCGAACAAGGCGTTCGGTGTGCTGGTCGGTGAGGGCATCGTCGAAAAGAGGCGTGGCATCGGCATGTTCGTCACGACGTCGGCTCCCGAAGAGCTCCGATCGCGCGGACGGGCCGGCTACCTTCAGACCACGCTGTCCCCCGCGTTGGACGAGGGCCTCGCGCTCGGGTTCGCCCCGGTCGAGGTCTCCAACCTCGCGTCCGACTACCTACTCACTCCTTCGCGCCACCAGAAAGTCGCGCCTGACACGAGCACCGGCCAGGACGAACAAGGCAAGAGCGCGATGTCCCCCGCCGTCAAGCGAACCGAGGAGAAAGAATGAAACCCCGCCGCATTGAGGTCCAGGACCTCGTTTTCCACTACGGCTTCTTCCAGGACCACAAGACACTCGACGGCGTCAGCTTCTCCATTGAGGCGGGCTCCTTCACGGGCCTTCTGGGCCGCAACGGCTCCGGCAAGTCCACTGTGAGCATGCTCCTGGCCGGTCTCATGCGCCCGTGGTCCGGCTCGATCAAGATCGACGGCGTCGAGGTGTTCGAGAACGCTGAGGCCATGGCCAATGTCTGCTACACGAGCGACTCGACCACCGTCTACCGGGACAATCGGATCACGCGCACGCTGCGCCTGTGGGAGCTGACGCGGCCCAACTGGGACGCGGAGCTGGCCGGATGGCTGCTGGAGACCTTCAAGATCGACGTCAAGAAGCGTCCGAGTTCGCTTTCGCGGGGCCAGCAGTCGGCCTTCTACGCCACGCTCGGCCTCGCCTCCCGCTGCCCCGTCACCATCTTCGACGAGGTGCACCTGGGTATGGACGCCGTCGTGCGCGAAATCTTCTACCGCACGCTGCTCTCCGACTACGCGGAAAACCCGCGCACTATCATCATTTCCTCGCACCTGATTGAGGAAATCGAGAACCTGCTGGACCACGTCGTGTTCATTGACGGTGGGCACATCATCGAGTCCGGCGACGTCGACGAGGTGCGCGAGCGCCACTCGACGCCGGGGCACGTGGCGTCGTTCACGGAGATCCTGACCAACCTGACCATCACGCCCGCCCAGCAGGCGCTTTTCGCGCCGAATGGAGAACGCCATGATGACTGAAAGCACCGCGCCGTCGGCCACGGCGCCCTCCGCCGCACCGCGCCCCGTTCACCTCCTGAAGAGGGATCTGCCGACCCTGTTCCTCCCCTATCTTGCGGTTCTGGCCCTGTGCGGGCTTGCCACTGCCAAAGGACTGATGTACAGACTGGTCAGCACATCGAATCGGGCGGAGCTCGAGCGCACCGTCACGGCACCGAGCCCTCGCGCGTTGGTCACCCTCCTTGCGATCGGCCTTCTCCTGTCCGTCGTCGTTCCCTTCGTGAGGGCGTGCATCAACGCGGCGGTCTCCCGCACGCTGATCGGCAGCGGGATAGCCCGACGCCGGATCCTCTTTTTCCATTTCTTGCACAGCCTCGTTCACTCGGCGATCGCCTTCTCGCTGATGCTGCTCGTTGTTATCGTCACCTGCGTGATGACTGGCGACTTCTCCGGCAGGATCGTCATTGACGGCAGAACCACAGGAAACCTGTGGCTGGTACCCATCGCTGCAGCAGTCGTGGCCTATTTGTACTACATATACGGTTTCTTTCACGCCATGCTGTTCGTGAAGTTCCGCATATACACCGCATTGGCCATCACCGCGTTCTTCGTACTCATCACGTTTTCTGAGCCCGGCCCAGGCCTGTTGGCCTCCGTAGCCTCGGTAGGTACTTTCCAGCCGAGCTGGGGGTATCTGGTCGACGTCCTGGTCTTCATGGGTTTCTCGTGGCTCATGCTGCGCAGCCTGCCGGTGCGGAGGTGACGCCTGGAGGCTGCCACGGCACTTCGACGAGAATCCCGGCATCGCCGCCAAGAACTACGTGACGCTGGCCGCCGGCCTGACACGTCGCACATTGTTCGAGCTCGCCGTGTGGCAAAACTGCGTCTACGCGGCAGCAGCCGCGAGCCTGACACTGCTGGGGACCCCCGTCCTCACCTTGGTGTCAGGCGACTTCTCCGGCCAACTTCTTCTCGATGGCGCACCCCGGGGAAACCTCTGGCTCCTGCCCCTGCTCGTGGCACTCGGCGTGCTTCAAGCCAGCTGGGTCGTGTTCGCGCTCTTTACCTGCTTTTCGAGGTTCCCCTGGTATCTTGCAATCTTGGCGGTGGCGGCCATCGCCATCATCGGCGCGCTCGTGCTCCTGCCGTTCGGTCTGGACTACATGGACATGGATTCCAATGCGACGAGGGAGTTGCCCGGGGCGTTCCTTCTCAGCGCCCGCTTCTTCCCGAGCATATTGATGTTCGTCGACGACGCACTGCGCCTGACGTTCCTGAGCACAGTTGCCACGCTCGCGGGAGCCCTGCCGATTTCCTGGCTGAGCATGCGAGGCATGCCCATCCGAAAGTAGGCGGCGACCGGGTCGCGCGCCTTCGCGTGACCCGCGGCTTGACCGCAGCCCCGCGTCGGTGCCACCACCCGATGGTCGCTGGCAGCCGGCCCGGCGCCTCGGTGCGTGGACTCGCGCTTGGTCTTGCCACCGGTCCGGCCCGCTGACAGCCGCCCCAGTACCTGGGCTCGGCAGCCCGACGTCGGCCCAATATCTGGGCCAGGCCGCCAGCCGACCCTAAACAAACGTTCAATTGGTTGATGTGCATCGCCACAGAAAGGGGACTGACTGTATGTCCGTCACGCCCGGAGAGCCTACTGAGGCCACGCAAAACCGTAAGGCCGCTCGGGAGCCTGCCGCGCCCGGCGCGCCCGGCGCTTCCAGTGCGTCGGCCGCATCCGGCGCTTCCCGCAGGTCCGGCGCCATGCCGAAGCTCCTCAAACTGGCGGCGCGCGACGTAAGCCAGCTCTGGACCTTCGGAGCCTTAGGCCTCGCCTGTGGGCTGCTGATACTGGTTACCAGCCACTCGGCGTTCAACGAATACGACGATCCGAGCGCCGCAAGACAACTCTTTTTCCTCATGGGCTTCGTCGTGATGCTGGGCCTTGGCTGCTTCATACAGGGTAGCGTGACGGCAGCATCGTCCGAGGCACTAGCCGCCGGCATGACACGCCGGAATCTGTTCAAGCTCCATGCGTGGCAAAGCTGCCTGTACGCCCTAGGCATTGCGGTCCTGACACTGATGGTCGTCATCGTTATGATGACCATCAGGAGTGACTTCTCCGGCGAACTCGTCTTTAAGGACAACCCCCGGGGCAATCTCTGGGTCCTTCCGATAGTCGTGGCGCTGGGATGTCTTCAACTCAGCTGGTGGGGTTTCGCGTTGAGCACCTTCATTAAGCGGCTCCCATGGTACTTCGCCTTGGCGATGGTCGCCGCGGCACTGATCATCCCCGCCCTAGTGCTCCTTCCTTTCGACATGAGTTCTGCCTTCAGCCCCAGTGCCAATGAGTCCGACACCGCCGAGCTGCTAATCGCCCGCTTTCTGCCTTTCATCTTGATACTCGGCCACAAAGCCTATCTTCTGATAGTGCTGAACACGCTGGTCATACTTGCCAGCACCATGTCGCTTTCCTGGCTGTGCCTGCGGTATATGCCGCATCGCAAGTAGCTGGCGAAGGCGGCGGGCGGGCGCTGGGTACAGGACTCGTGCGGTGCGGCGTCGCCGTGAGTTCTTGCTTCCGGCGGGGATGGTCCGCGCGACGGGCGGGCCGCGCCGACGAGGCCGGCTAGCGTCTAGGCGGCCGGGTCGTGTGCGCACTGTCCTGCTGGCGGCTTGGCAGCCCGGCTTACTTTCACGCCCCGGCTCGCCCCCGTTTAGCTCTGAGAGTGCAACGTGGCTTGTGCGTCGGCCATCGTGGCACAATCGCCGTATGGACAATAACAGCGACCTCATCGTCCCCACGGATGCCAACTCCGTCTCGGCCTCGCGCACGGGCACGCGCCAGTACGTCGGACGCAACGCCCGTGGCGCGAAGGTGCGCGTGGGCATGGGACCCGGCGAATTCTCCCCGGGCGAGCTCATGAAGATCGCGCTCGCCACGTGCAACGGACTGTCCATCGACCACCGCCTAGCCAAGGAGTTTGGCGAGGACTTCGAGGCGACGATCGTCTGCGCAACGGCCAAGCCCGAGGGCGAGGAGCGCTACTCGCAGTTCGACGTCCAGGTCACGGCCGACTTCGCCTCGCTCAGCCCCGAGCGGCGCGAAAAGCTCGCCGCCCGTGCCCAGAGTGCAATCGAGCGCGGCTGCACCGTCGGCAACACGATCGAAAAGGGCGCCGACGTCCGGCTGCACCTGCTCGACGCCGAAGGCTGAGCCGGTTCGCTTGCAGCCGCCACGCTCGCGCTAGCTTGCAGCCGCAAAGCTCACGGCGCGAGCACACCGGCGTTCACGGCCATCCGAGGCCGGGGCGAAGCCACGCCATTTGACGCCAGATCGAGGCCCCGCCGCCTGGGGTTGGGGCGAAACCTCACAAGGGTCGCGCCGAAGCCATCACGAATGAGCGGCGCTCGTCGCATCGGTCGGCCGGCACGCAAGGACAGTGCAACTTAGCCTGTTACACGGCTGCGGAAAACGAGAAGGGACACCCACTCGTAGTAGTTGACCCCTTTAGACCGACTGACCTTTCAGAGTGACCGCCCCGCCAGAACGGCTGCCCGCCCCAGAGGAGTCGGTCGCCTGCTGCGGACGGGCGTCGGTACCGCGTACCGGGCCTACCAAAACTAGCGGCGTCGTCTAGAGTGAGGGGCCGTCACCCGAACCTTCCTGCGACAAGGGAGAACGTCATGAGCGCAGCGCACCCCTATCTGGTAGCACTCGGATTCTTTGACGACTGGGACGCGACGGCCGAGGCGGCCCGCCGCGCAGGAATGGAAGTGCTGCCCACCGGTGCCACTGCCGACCCCGCTACCCTCGGCAGGCTGCAGCGACGACGCACGCGCCCGTGGCACCAGCAGTTCAGGGTCGCGACATACGGCGACCCGTCGGGAGCGCGCATCTGCTTCATCGAGTCCGCGGGCGCTCCTCCGGAGGCCGCCCTCACCGTCAGTGGTGGCGCGCACGCCCATGCCACCGTCGAGGCCTTCCAGATCATGCCCGGCCTGGCCGCTGTCGACATCTTCGACGGCGGCCAGCTCTTCACACGGATTCTGGCATCGGTGGATGACCCGCACATGTATCCCTGGTTCTCGCTCAACTCGGTCGGCGCTCCGGCCCGCCACGAGGACTTCCGGCTCGGCGCCATCGCGAATGAGGTCAGCGTCTACGATTCGGTCGATGCCTGGGCCGCGGCCCGGGGCCGGCCGGATAGCGGCGCGCGGATAGGGCCGCGATTCGTCGCCAGCAACTGGCTATTCGCCTTGGCAGCCGGCGATGCCACCGCCGAGGAGGCGAATCCCATCGCGGTGTTCAAGGCCATCTGCGGCCGGGTCGAGGCCCTCACCAATCGGCTGACCGGTCGCCAGTGGTACCGGGTCGACGCCGACTGCGGCTTCCCGTGCACACTCGCCCTTCCCATCGACGTCAAGACGGCGCCACGCGAGGGAAGCGTCGTCGACGGCAACGCCTACCTCACGGGCACGACGGGCTTCTGGGACTAGCCGCCCAAAGTGCAGTCTGCGTGACTGCGCACAGGCAGTCTTCGCGCTGACAGCCCGGTGCGCGCCACCGCCCGGCGTGCTGTCTGCCTGCGACGCGGGCGTGCACAAACCGTAATGCGGGCTCGCACAGACCGGTTCGTTCCGAACATGGTCAAGGGCCCGACTCTTCGAGCCAGGCCCTTGAATTGGTGGCGGGGGGAGGATTTGAACCTCCGACCTCCGGGTTATGAGCCCGGCGAGCTACCGAACTGCTCCACCCCGCGGCGACTCATCTAGTCTACCGAGACCGCGGGAAACCAGCAAGATACGGCGACGTGCGGCCACTCACACGGGGCGCCCAGCCGGCCAAACGACCGACGGTCCCGCTCCAGCCCCTGCCCACCGATCCCAGCCGCTGCTCGTGCGGACGAGCACGGCCACGCGCAGCCGGCCGGCGGCCACGCGGGTCCACAGCCGAAAACCTACAGCCAGCCACAACTGCGCGGCCGCGGCCACCACCCACGACCGGCCCGCAACGCGGCCGTGGGGCCCGCCTTGCGGCAGACCCCACGAGTCACACGCCACCCTGGGCGGCCACAGCCCTAACCGGCGGACTCTGGCCGTCGAAGCGCGAAGCCCTAACCCTGGCCGTCGAAGCGCGAAGCCC
>JAUMUM010000004.1:36204-131738 GCA_030530685.1 Actinomycetaceae bacterium
TCTGAGCCTCGTAGGCCCTATTGATCGCATTCTCCAAGTCCTGCTGCGCCTGACCGAACGCTCCCCAGTCGCCGGACTCGCGCGCGGTATTGGCCGCATCCACGGCCGTCTTCGCGTCGGCCAGCGCCTGCTGCAACTCCTGCTGCGCGGAGGCCGCGTCACCCTCGGCAGGCGCGGGGGTATCCTCGGCCGTCGGCTCCTGGCTCGGCTCCTGCGTCGGCTCGCTGGTGTCGGAGTCGGAATCGCCGTCGGTTGACGGCGCCTCCTTCTGCCCGGAGACGTCGGCATCGCCCGCCTGGGCGCCCGAATCACCCCCGAAGGTCTGGTTGAGCGACTCCTCCAGGGTCGGGGCAAACCCGATGTTATTGCTGTCGCCAAAGGCCGTCAGGACATACTGCGAGATCGGATACGACGTGCTTCCCGAGGACGCTCTCACGTAGACCGGTTGGACGTAGAGCAACCCTCCGCCCACTGGCAGCGTCAATAGGTTGCCCATGACGACTTCCGTGCCTCCCTGTCTGAGGAGGTTGAGTGTCTGCGAGACGGTCGAGTTCGTCACGAAGTTATTGTGCGCCTGCCCCGGTCCTGGAACCGTGACATTTCTGGGTAACTCGAGGAGGCGTAGCTTGCCGTAGCCGTCTCTGACTTTGCCGGGCTCGGACCCGGCTTCGGAGTCCACGGCGAGGAATCCCGTCATGATATTGCGTCTGTCCGAACCGCTGAGGATGAAGCTCGTCGACAGCGAGAACTCCGCCGTCTCCTGGCCGGGCATCTTCAGCGTGAGGTAGTAGGGCGGCTGCAGCGCCGAACTGCCCTGCGAAGCCGTCGGTTCCTGCGGCACGGACCAGAAGTCGCCGCCCGAGTAGAAGGCCGCCGCATCCGTCACGTGGTAGCGCGACAGCAACGTGCGCTGGACCTTGAACAGGTCCTCCGGGTAGCGCATGTGCGACATGAGATCGCCCGACATCTTGTCCATATTCGTCAGCGTGCCCGGGAAGACCTTGCTCCACGCGTTGAGGATCGGGTCCTTCTTGTCCCACTTGTACAGCTTGACCGAGCCATCGTAGGCGTCAACCACAGCCTTGACCGAGTTGCGAATGTAGTTGACCCTTTCGGGATCCGTACCGTAGTCCGAGGAATCGGACGACTGGGCATCGGTCCTCGCCGACTCGAGCGATTGGCGCTCAGAGTACGGGTATTGATTGGTAGTCGTGTACCCGTCGATGATCCACACGAGGCGCTTGGGCGTATCGGGGTTGTCATCCATATCGACGACGGCCGGGTAGACGCGCCCGTCGAGCGTCAGGTAGGGGGCCACCTTGGCCACGCGGTCGCGAGGATCGCGATTGAATAGGATCTGCGACTCGGACGTCACGCGGTCGGAGAAGAACAGGTCGGTGTCGCGGAACCTGATGGAGAACATGAGCTTGTTCCATGTGCTGCCGATCGAGGGGCCGCCGTCGCCGGCGTAGGTGGTGGCGACCTGACCGCTCTCGGAGTCGTTCGGGTAGTCGAGCTCCCACGGCTTGGTGCCCTTCGGGGCGCCCACGACGGAATAGTCCGGCGAGGACATGCCGAAGTAGACGCGGGGCTCGTACTCGCCCATTTCACCCCTCGACGGGATGCCCTGCTCGTAGAAGGCGGGCAGGCCCTTTTCCGTCGTCGTATTGCCGAGCGCGGCGACGACGCCGTAGCCGTGCGTGTAGACCGTATGGTCATTGACCCACGTGCGCTGGTCGTCGTTCAGGCCGGCCAGCCTGAGCTCGCGCACGGAGATCACCGTGTCGCGCGCCGTCTCGTCGATCGTGTAGCGGTCCACCGAAAGCTGGTCCGCGAAGTGGTAGTACGGCTTGTTCTGCTGGAGCTGGTTGAACGTCGGGGAGATGATGTTCGGGTCGAGGAGGCGGATCTGCGCCGTCGTGTCGGTGTCGTCGAGCAACTGGCCCGCCTCGACGTCCGAGCGGGCCGAATATTCCGTCTTCTCGACGTTGTCGATACCGTAGGCCTTGAGCGTGGCGTCAATATTGCGCTGAATGTAGGGCGACTCCGTTTCGACCGCGTTGGGCACGACCTGGAAGCGCTGGACGAAGAAGGGGTAGATCGTCGTGACGACGAGGCCAGCGACGAGCGCGGTGACGATGCCGGTGACGGCCAGCTTCCACACTCCGCGAAGTGCCGCCACGACGAAGAGTATGGCGATGATCGCGGCCGTGATGGCGAGGATCGTCCGGCCCGGTAGCGAGGCGTTGATATCGGTGAAGGAGGCGCCGGCGAATCTCTGGTTCGAGCCGAGCAGCATGTCGTAACGACTCAGCCAGAAGTACCCGGCGACGACGAGCGCGCCAAAGGCTCCCAGAAAGCCAATGTGCATCCTGGCCCGCGAGTTCAGCGCGACCCGCCCGTTCTCGACGCTCAGGCCTCCGTAGAGATAGTGGCCGATGGCCGCGGCCACGGTGGAGATGGCCAGCATGATGATGGCCAAGCTCAGCAGCGAGTGCAGAACCGGCAGCGTGAAGACGTAGAAGGAGACATCCCTGCCGAACTGGGGGTCGGTCTCGTTGAACGGCGAGCGGTTGAGCCACAGGACGTAGGTTCGCCACTCCGACGCCAGCGGGGCGCCGAATACGAGGCCCAGCAGGCCGGGCACGACCACGCGCGAGAGCCACCGGTGCTTGCCGATTTGCCTGCGGTATTCGGCCAGCGAGTCGTCGGCGTCCTCGGCCTTCCTTCCCGCGAAGGCGAAATTGAGCGACGCCGCCAACGTGACGAGGACGGTACCCACCACCCCCAAGGCGAGCGCCCAGCCCCACCGGGTCAAAAAGACCCTGAGAGCGCCGAGCTGTTCATACCACAGGACCTCGGTCCAGACGTATGACAGAATCAGCAGTAATCCAAGCAGCAGCGCCAAAACGACGAGCGTCGGCACGAACACGCCGAGGCCGTTGGCCCCTGTGCGCCTGCCCCTTTCGTCTTGCGGTTTCTCAGTGGTAGACAACTTCATCCTCACGTCACTCGCGCGGACCCTACGCCCGCCCCATCTAAAGCTATCGGATTCGAGACTCTTTTCCCAGACGGTTCGCCCAAGGTGGAGGACGGGGAAGAACGGCTCGCACGGCTCCCGGCGTGGCAGACTTATCGCGTGGAAAATGCGATCGAGAAGGCAGTCAGAGAAATCGACTCCCATGTCGCCAAGGGCGGCTGGGATGGACCCGTGCGAGTCTTCGCCCTCATACGCTCGGCGCCGGCACTCGCCGCCAACCCGGAACTGGCCGGCCAGCTTCCCGCCGACGTCGACCTGAACGCGGCCGGCAGGGATGACTCCCTGTTCTCGGTGGAGCAGGAGGGACTGCCGGCCGCCAACTCCGTCGAAGAACTGCTGGCGCAGATAGCGTGGCCGGCTACGGTCGATGGCGCAGCAATCAGCCTGGAACGCGTCACCATGCCGTCCGACGCCGAGGGCGAGATTCCCGACGATCCCATTGAGGCCGAGGCCTTCGTGGCCCGCGACCCGCGGCGCCAGGACATCCGCATGGTCGTCGGCGTCATGCGCAGCGGGGAGAGCTGGTGCACCATACGGATGCGCTCGCACGACCGCGACGCCGATGTGCTGTCGGCAAGCGACCTCGTCCCCGAAATGATCGAGGCACTTTCGACCACATTCCTGTGAGATCGGGTGGCGCAGCGGCCAGTCAGTCGAAGGTCGCGCGGCTACCGGGGACCTGCGGCGCCGAGTGCGGTGACGGCGCCGCTACTCGGCCGAGTTGACGACGTCGGCGCACGTGGTCAGCCCTTTCGTGTCGCCGGCCCCAATCGCGCTCGTAGCCTTGACCGCCTCGTCGAAGTCGCGCACGGCGAAGACCTGCATGCCATCGGGCTCGTTGCCGATCGTCTCGGCGCAATTGGAGGCCGGGGCGAGGAAATAGTCGACACCCTGGTCGGCGGCGCCCCGAAGTTTGTGCTGTATGCCGCCGATGGGGCCAACGTCGCCGCTGTGCGCAATCGTGCCGGTGCCGGCGATCTTCGCGTCACCGCCCAGCGAGCCGGGCGTCAGCTTGTCGTAGATGGTCAGCGAGAACATCATGCCCGCGGACGGGCCGCCGATTCCCTCGACGCCGTATTCGACCTCGACGGGTATGTTCACGTCGCTCGTCTCGAGCGCGATGCCCAGGCGCGAGCCCGGCTTGACCCAGCCGGTGTCGTCCTTCTCGTGGGCCTGGGTGACAATGTCCACGGTCTTCTCCTGACCGTCGCGTGTGAAGCCAATCGTCACGGTCGACTTGGGTTCGGTCTTCTTCAGGGCATTGAGCAGGTCGGCGTACGTGCCGATAGACGTCGTCTGGTCACCTACCGCAATGGACGTCAGGACGTCGCCCTTCTCGAGTTTGCCCTCGGCCGGCGACTTCTCGGTCACCTCGCTCACGGTGACCTTCATGGAAACGGGATATCCGGCGTTGCCCACGGCAGTCGCGACAGCCGTCTCCTGCGAGTCGGTCATGAGCTTCGTGTTCCGCTCCTGGACCTGTTTGTCGCTATTGCCCTTTGGGTAGACGGCACGAAGCGGAATGCTCTGGCTGTCCCCGGAGAAAATCGCAAAGAGGGCCTGCGCTCCCGTCACGCCGAAGTCGGCCGTTCCGTAGGTGCTCACCGTGGTCATGTACAGCTTAGTGTCGGACTCGTAGGTCTGGCCGCCGGAAATGGTCACCATTTCGACGTCGGATCCGCCACTCTTGCCGGTGACGTCGAGGGCCGGGCCTGCCGTTTCAACGATGAAGGATCCCGGCATCACCAGGCCGATGACCGAGAAGATGGCGAAGAGCGAGCCAGATACGAGGCGCTTGCGCTTGCGATTCACCCCTCTATCTTGCACCAAGATGGCCGGGCGCGCCCGTAGGTGTGAAGACGCTCGCCCGACGCGGCGTCGACGGCGGGCGCGTCGTCCCGCTTACGGCCGGACTCCGGGCGAATCGGTGCGCCCTGGGCGGACAGAGCCGTGCATCACACGGCGCGGACAATAGGCTAAGGGCATAGGTTTTCCGCGAAGTAGACGAGAAGGACATCTCATGAGCGAGAACGAATCGCAGCCCAGTCAGTGGGAGCAAATGCTACGCGCGGTCATGGGAGACGAGGCCGCAGAACAGGTCCTCGAGCAGATGCGGCAGGCGGGCGTCGACCCGTCCCAGTCGATGCAGGCGTTCGAGAAGATGGATTTCTCCGTTGTCATGAACCAGGTCCGGCAGATGCTCGGGTCCTCCGGCGAAGGCCCTGTCAACTGGAAGGTCGGCGAGCAGGTAGCTCGCGAGTACATTCAGCACCAGCATTTCGACACGCTCACGGCGGCCGAGGGTGCGCACGCCCGCGAGGCACTGTCGATCGCGTCGCTGTGGCTGGACCCGGCGGTCCAGATCGACCCCTGCACCGGCCCCAACCAGGCGTGGAGCCGCCTGGATTGGCTGGCGCACTCACTGCCGACCTTCAAGCGCCTGACGGAGCCGGTGGCCCAGAATGTCGCTCGCGCATTCACCGAGGTCATCACCGCGCAGATGGAAGATCTTCCCGAGGAAATGCGCTCAATGCTCGGCGGCGTGGACGCCCAGCCCATGCTGGCCAATCTCATGGCCTCGCTCATGGGCGTGCAGTTCGGGCGCGGCCTTGCCGAGCTCGCGACCGTTTCCTTCGGCACATCCGACGCGGGCCTGCCCCTGGTCGAGGGGCAGACGGCCGCGCTCGTGCCCGCCAACATCGCCGACTTTGGCGAGGGGCTGGATGCGCCGGCCGAGGAAGTCGAGCTATTCGTGGCCGTGCGCGAGCAGGCCGCCGCGCGCCTCTATTCGAGGATTCCGTGGCTTCGTGCCCGCGTCATCGACTCCGTGGCCGCCTATGCGCGCGAGATCGCGATCGATACCGAGGCGATCGAGGAGCAGGTGCGCGAGTCCGGCTTCGACCCGGAGAAGATGCAGGACTTCGACATGTCCGAGGTCTTTTCGTCCGAGCCGACGGAGAGCCAGACTGCGGCACTCGCCCAGTTGGAGCACCTGCTCTCCCTGGTCGAGGGGTGGGTGAGCGCCGTCGCGCTGCAGGTGGTGACGGCGCAGCTGCCGCATGCCGTCGCGCTCGGCGAGATGTTCACGCGGCGCGCGGCGTCGAGTTCGCCGGCGCAGCGGGTGTTCGGCCCGCTCGTCGGCCTGCAGATACGGCCTCGCAAGCTGCGCGAGGCGCAGCGCTTTTGGCAGTTGGCGCTGGCCAAGCTCGGAGTCGATGGCCGCGACGGCCTGTGGACCCATCCCGATCTCCTGCCGACGGCCGAGGACCTCGGCGCACCCGAAAGCTTCTTCGAGCAGCCCGAGCCTTCCGCTGTCGAGGAGGAACTCGACGCCTTCCTGGCCCAGCTCCTGGACGAGGCTGCCGGCGATAGCGAGGCGGCCGGCGCTGGCGGGGACGGGTTCGCTGGCGGGGGCGAGACGGCTGGCAGGGACGGACCGGCCGAAGCGGGCGAGGGCAAGCATGCCGACGGCCACGACTCTGGCAGTGCGGACCCCGGCGACACCGAAGCCGGTGGCCGCAGGCGAAGCGCCGACGACGGGGGCCGGACGCCACCGCAGGGCGCGGACGGCTGAGCCGGCAATCGCGCCGCCCCGGTGGGAAGGTCGCGGCGCGACGCCTGTTCCAGAGCTGCTCAGCGCGCCTTCCTGAGCTGCGCGACTCCTGTTCCAGAGCTGCGCGACGCGCGTTCCTGAGCTGTGGCAAGCCCTTGGGCGCACGGTCGCGAGGTCCTCGACATCGATCTGCGCCGGTGCCCCAGACGCGGGAACGAAACGGCCGGCCCCGGCCGCTCGTGGGCTCGGCCGGCAACCTCTCCGCACGACAAGCCGCCAGGCCGCCAGCCCCGGCCGCGTGTAGGCTCAGCCCGGTCCCGGCTGACACGGTAGGCGCGGGCAACGCCAGCCCTCGGCAACCGGGCACGAGGCCACGCCCGGTCACGCTGTCCCCAGCTGTGCACGGGCTCGGCGGCCGATGCCGCCCGTGCTCTAGCGTGTGACCATGGTTGAGAGCTATCAGATCCGGGAAGGCCTGGGGGTCTTCTGGCGCAGCAGCCAGACGCTGCAGATCGGGCTCGATTCACGCACGGGCGTGACGATCGAGGGCCTGAAGAAGAACGAGCAGGACTTCGTAGCACAGCTTTGCCGCCCCATCGCGGAGGCGGAGCTCGACTTCGTCGCCAGGGGCCACCGTCTACGGCCCGCACGCGCCGCCCAGATCCTGCGGATGCTCCAGCGCGCCGGCGTCCTCCGCCCGACTGGCGACGACGGCCCGCCCGGCCTGGCCAAGGCGTGCGTGGCAATCGACCGGCTCGATCCGCTCGGCGTGAGCATTGGGCTCGGCCTGGCGCGCTGCGGCGTCGGCGCTATCGTGTTCGACGACACCGCTCGCGTCGGCGCGGACGACCACCCGGCCCTCTTTTCGCGCCAGCGCGGGCAGACGCGCGGCCGCGCGTTCCTTTCCGCTCTGCGAGCCGTCTCCCCCGGGGTCGAGCACATCGGCGATCCCAGCCTGACCGTCGTCACGGGCTCGCGACTCATTGCCCCTTCGCGCACGCACGACCTGTGGGACGCCGGCCGCGCCCACCTCCTCGCCTGGGTCGAGGAGGTCGACACCTGCGTCGGCCCCCTGGTCGAGCCCGGGCGCGGTGCCTGTGCCGAGTGCATTCAGACCGCTCGGCGCGAGGCCGACGACGCCTGGGATCAACTCGCGCCCCAGGCCGCACTGGCCCCCGCCATTGCGCCCAAACCGGACGCGCGCGACCTGGCAAGTGCCTTGGCCGTCCGGGCCATCCTTGGTTTCCTTGCCGGCAGCGGCAACACGCTGGGTGACGCTCAGTGGCGGATCACCTCCGGTGCGCGAGCCCCGCAACTGATCGAGGTGGCAGCGCGTCCCGCGTGCGGCTGTACCCAGGCGGTGCCCCGGCTGCGTGCGGTCGAGCCGGCCGCGAGCACACAGCCGGCTCAATCGAGCGTCGCGGCAGCCGACCGGCGCGGTCAACGTCGGCAAGAGGAGCGGCGTTCGCAAGAGGACAGCCACCGCTGACAACGACGACGCCCGCCACGGCAGGCCGGCGCGTTCCACCTACGCGCGAGCCGCCCACAACCCGTGTGCCGAAGCGTGCCCGTCCCGCCCGACGGTACCGGCACGGCGCGTGCCACGGCAGCCAACCGGCGCGGTCAACCCTGCTACGCCAGCCACCGCCGGCATGCCGAGTGCCGCACGCCGCGATCACTGCGGCCGGCAATCGCGGCAACCCAACCGCCACACTGGTGGCACCCGCCACCCTAGCTCTGTCTCACGACATTGAGGATCTCCTCCCCCCACTGGGAGAGCTTGACGGCGCCTATGCCGCGCACGCGCCCGAGCTGCGCGAGCGTAACCGGCTTGGCGATGGCGATGGCCCGCAGACTCGTGTCGTGCAGCACGACGTAGGGCGGGCGGCCAATGCGCTGCGCGACGCCGAGCCGCCACTGCACGAGGGCCTCGAAGAGGGCGACGTCGTCGGGATTGTTCGCGGCAAAGGCGGCCGCCTCCTCCTTTCGCCTCTCCCGGTAGCTCTTGGCTCGCGAGACCGGTTTTTCCGGCTGCGGCCACACGCCGTCGAGGAAGCGCGACATCTTCCGGCTGGATCGCTGCCCGTTGCCCTTGGCGTAGGAGATGCTCAGATGCTGCTTGGCGCGCGTGACGCCCACGTACATGAGGCGGCGTTCTTCAGCCACGCCGTGCTCCCCCTTGGCAAGCGAGATCGGCATGAGACCTTCGCTCATGCCCGCGAGGAACACGGCCTGCCATTCCAGGCCCTTGGCCGAGTGCAGCGAGGCGAGCGTGACGCTGTCGACGTTCGGTGCATCCTGGATCTGGGCCCGCTCCTCCAGTTCGGCGACGAACTCCACCATGGACGCATCCCTGGCCGCCTCCATGTCCTCGGCGAGCTTGAGCAGGGCGGCCAGCGCCGACCATCTCTCGCGCGCAGCCCCGGCCTGCTCGGGCGCCTGTTCGCGCCACCCCGATTGCAGCAGCACCGACTTCACGTTCGAGGCAAGCGGCCCATCGACGCCTCCCCGCGCCGCGGCCCGCATGCCGACCATCGCTTCGCGAACCTCGCGCCGCGAGAAGAACCTTTCCGAGCCCCGCAGGGAAAAGGCGATCCCGGCACGCGAGAGCGCCGCCTCGAACTCGGCCGACTGCGCGTTCGTGCGATAGAGGATCGCCATCTCGCCCAGCGGCACGCCCTGGTTCTTCAGGTCGAGGATCTGCCCGGCGATGGACTCGGCCTCCTCGGCGTCGCTGGCATACTCGTGGAAGGCCACCGGCACCGAGGATGGCAGCTGGGAGACGAGCCTGACGGCGCCCTTGGAGGTATCCGCCGCGATGACCTCGTTGGCACAGGCGACGATCTGGGGGCTGGATCGGTAGTCGCGAATGAGCTCGACGGTGCGTGCGGTCGGGAATTCCTTCGCGAAGCCCGCAAGGTAGGACGAGGACGCCCCTGCGAAGGAGTAGATGGTTTGCGAAACATCGCCGACGACGCACAGATCCTTGCGGTCGCCCATCCACAGCTGCAGGAGCCTGTGCTGGACGGGCGAGACGTCCTGGTATTCGTCGACGACGAAATGCCGGTACTGCTGGCGAACCGTGCGGGCGATATCGGGCCTGTCGATGAGTATGCCAATGAGCAGGAGCAGGACGTCCTCGAAGTCGATGACATTGCGCTGCGACTTGACGTCCTCATAGGTGCGCATGAGGCGCGCGATCTCTTCGGGCCCGTATCCGCCCACGTCCCCCCGCCCCGAGGCGAGGGCCCTGGCTGGGTAGTCCTCCGGAACTGTCAGGCCGACCCGCGCCCACTCGATTTCCGAGGCGAAGTCCCGGATGGACACGGAGTCGTTCTTCATGCCGAGTTGGCCGGCAGCCTGGGCGACCATGGCGAACTTGTGCTCGGCGATGGCGGGGATGGTGCCACCTATAGCCGTGGGCCAGAAGTAGGACAGCTGGCGCAGGGCCGCCGCGTGGAAGGTGTGGGCCGCGACGCCGCGGGCGCCGAGGTCGCGCAGCCGCGAGCGCAGCTCCCCCGCCGCGCGCGAGGTGAACGTCAGCGCCATGACATTGCGCGGATCGTAGGCGCCCGTGCGCACGCCGTGGGCAATCCGGTAGGTAATCGCGCGGGTCTTTCCCGTCCCTGCACCGGCGCGCACGCACAGCGGCCCGTGCAGGCACGTGGCCACCTCCCTCTGCTCGGGGTCCAGGTACGCGAGCAGGTCTTCGTCCGACTGAGTCATGCTTCCTCCTTCGCCACCAGTTTCCCACGTCCCTCCGACACTTTTCGCGCGGTGCACTCGCCTGTGGGTATCCCGCAGGGCGCCGCGCACGGACAGGGGCATGCACGATGCCACGCGCGCAAGCCGTCCGCGTTACGCCAACCGGGCCTTCGTCACGCCGGCCGGGCCTTCGTCACGCCGGCCGGGCCTCCGGTGTCGGCCTCCAGCGGCCACTACCGCCAACTAAATGCCGCCCGAAACCAGCCGCCAATGCCACAGGCCGCATTGCCGCAGGCCGCAGGCCGCATTACCGCCGGCAAAAGGCCTGCCGCCCCTACCCCCGCGAATTCGGACTGCGCCCGGGCTGATGCGCGAGCTCCGCGCTGGTCCACCCGGCGCTCTCGAGCGGCTCGCCGAGCCACCGCTCGATGAGCATCCACGCGATCGACGTCGGATTCGGCAGGCTCACCTCGCCGGCGGCCACGGCCGCCTTCAGATCCTGCCTGCTGAAGAAGCGCGCGTGCTCGACCTCCGTCCCGTCAACCTGAACGTCGGCCTGCGAACCATTCGTCCACCCCTCGAAGGCGAGCATGAGCGAGCGAGGGAACGGCCACGGCTGAGAGGCGACGTATTCCACGCGGTCGACGGCCACGCGCGCCTCCTCGAACACCTCGCGCCTGACGGCCGCCTCCAGCGTCTCGCCGGCCTCGAGGAATCCCGCCAGCACCGAGTATCGCCCCGGGGCCCACGCGCGATTGTGGCCGAGCAGAAGCTCGTCGTCGTCATTGCGGATTGCCATGATGACGGCCGGGTCGATCCTCGGGAAGACGGAGTGGCCCTCCTCGCAGCGCCGCTCCCACCCGCTGGGAGCCTCCCGAAGCGCGCCGCCGCATTCGTGGCAGAAGCGCGTGACCTTCCGCCACTGGATAATGGCCACGGCCTCGACCGCGAGCGCCGTCTCGTCGTCGGGCCACTCGTGGGCTCGCACGCGCACGTCCTCGAAGTGCACCGGCTGACCGTCGATCTCCGGCTCGACGGCGCCCGGAAGGTCGCCTCGGTCGCCAAGCGTCCCGGTGCCCGAGACGTCGCAGGCAAAGTAGGGCACGTCCGCGACCCTTCCGAGGTAGACGGCGTCCTCCGCCCCGTGGAGGCGAGCCTGGGGCCAACTGACGGCCACGACGCCCCGCTGTCCGGCGGCCAACTCGCTGCCGCGCACGAGGAGGAACCGCGCCTGCTTGCTTCGCCGCACTCGCTCGCGGGTGTCCGGGTCCTTGCGGACCGGTTCGTCGCGATCGACCGCTCCACGAGCCAAGTTCGGCACTGATACCATGAGGTCCCTCCTGCGATGCGCATCCACGATGTGACCTGCGGCGAAAAGAATACCAGCCAGGCACGGCTGGCTCGAACGTCCCAGTACGGTGCGACGAGCACGACAAGAGTGGGACAACACAAAATGCGGCCGGCGCGCAAGGCGATCTGCAATAATGGCGAGGTGGAGTTGAGTACGGAATCGGATCGAGGGGTACGAATACCGGAAAATACGACGCCGGCACGCAACCTGCCGGCGGGACTCGGCGCACACCTCATCGATGACGGCGCAGATTTCGCCGTCATGGCACCGCACGCGAGTAGCGTCACGCTGTGCCTGTTCGAAAGGGACGCCACCTCGGCCATGACCGAGCGCCGCTACGCCCTCAACCCCGTGCTGCAAGGCCTGTGGGCCGGCTTCGTTCCGGGCGTGGGGCCCGGCCAACTCTACGGCTACCGGGTCGACGGGCGCTGGGCGCCCGAGTCCGGCCTGCTCCACAACCCCGCCAAACTCTTGCTCGACCCGTACGCCCGGGCCATTGAGGACTCCCCGCGGCTCCACCCGGCCCTCTACAGCCACACGGTCTCGCATCTCGGCGAGGTCGTGGGGCCCGCGCAATCGCCCCCCGATCCGCGCGACTCGGCGCCCTACATGTCGCTGGGCGTCGTCACGGCCGAGGAGCCGCACCCGGCGAGCCACCCGTACACGCCCTGGGACAGGACGGTCATCTACGAGGGACACGTCAAGGGGCTGACGGCGCTGGCGCCGGGCATCCCGGCCGAGCTGCGCGGGACCTACGCCGGCCTCGGCCACCCGGCCATGACCGACTACCTGCGCGAGCTCGGCATCACGGCCATCGAGCTCCTGCCCATCCATGCCAAGATGGCCGAGCCCTTCCTCACGGGCAAGGGGCTGGACAACTACTGGGGCTATAACACGCTCTCCTACTTCGCACCGGAGCCGAGCTACGCCACCGAGGCCTCGCGCGAGGCCGGCCCCCTCGCCGTCGTCGCCGAAGTCAAGGCGATGATCGAATCTCTGCACGCGGCGGGAATCGAAGTCATCCTCGACGTCGTCTACAACCACACGTGCGAGGGCGGGATCGACGGCCCCACGGTCTCGTGGCGCGGCCTGGACCAGACCACCTACTATATGCCTCACCCCCACGATCCCGGCAAGCTCATGGACACGACGGGGTGCGGCAATTCGCTCGACTTCCGCCGCCAGGCGGTCATCCGCATGACACTCGACTCGCTGCGCTACTGGGTGTCCGAAATGGGCGTGGACGGCTTCCGTTTCGATCTGGCCGTCACCCTGGGTCGCAACGGTCAAAACTTCGACCCCAACCACCCCTTCTACGTGGCCATGTCCTGCGATCCCGTTGTCGGCTCCGTCAAGCTCATCAACGAGCCGTGGGACCTGGGCCCGGACGGATGGCGGACGGGGCAGTTCACCGCGCCGACGGCCGACTGGAACGATCACTTCCGCAATACCGCCCGCAGCTTCTGGGTCTCGCAGCCGCGGTCCCTGACCTTCGGCGGGCACGGCGGCGACATGCGCGACCTGGCCACACGCCTGGCTGGCTCGGCGGATCACTTTGGCCACGGCCGCATTCCCGGCGGACGCGGAACATATGCCTCCATCAATTTCGTCACGGCGCACGACGGCTTCACCCTGCGCGACCTCGTTTCGTACGACGTCAAGCACAACGAGGCCAATCTCGAAGATAACCGCGACGGCAACAACGACAACCTCTCATGGAACCACGGGCACGAGGGCAGCGAGGACGCCCCGCCCGATATCCTGGCCGCCCGGCGCAAGACGATCCGCAATCTGCTCGGTATGCTCGCGCTGTCGGCCGGCACGCCCATGATCACAGCCGGCGACGAATTCGGCCGCACGCAGCTGGGCAATAACAACGCCTACTGCCAGGACAACGAGCTCGCCTGGGTCCACTGGAACATGGAGCCGTGGCAGAAGGACCTGTACGAGACCTCGTCCTACCTGTTGCGCCTGCGCCGCGAGCACCCCGTGCTGCGACCGACCGGCTTCTACACCGAGTACGCCTCCGACGCCGATGCCATCCTCGACCTCGAGTGGTACGACATCTACGGCGAGGCCATGCCGCAATACCGCTGGTTCGATCCGACCTACCGCACGCTCCAGATGCTGCGGTCAGGCGGTGGTGTGGACGCCGATGCGCTCATTGTCTTCAACGGCTCGATCCACCCCGCGCAGTTGCGCCTGCCCGTCGGGCGAGGCGTGCCCTTCGAGCTCGTGTGGGACTCGACGTGGGAGCGCCCCCGCCCGAAGAAGCCGGTCTACACCGCCGGCGCGGCGACGTCGATCGGGCCGCTGTCGGTGCGCCTGTACCTGGCGTGGCCGGCCTCGGACGAGGGCGACGCGTACGGGGCTGCGGCCGGCGGCGAGGCTACAGCCATCGGTGGGGTCACGGCCAGCGGCCAGGCTGGAGCCGGCGTGAGAGGCACCGTCGGCAAAGAAAGTGCCGCCAACTGAGTGAGACAGTCAGCCGCGTGACGCTCAATCGGGCGCTTATCCAGCCAGCCGCGTAACGCTCGGCCGGGCGCCTGTCAGCCGCGCACCGCTCCGCCGAACCGCCAGCTGAGCGCGACAGTCAGCCGCGAGCCGCGAGAACCTTGGGCAGGCGCACCAGGCGCCGGACAGCCTCGGCGACGGCGTCGTCGGTGGCGGTCAGGCTCATGCGCACGCGATCCCTTCCGGCCTCGCCGTAGAAGTCGCCGGGCGTGACGACGATGCCGAGCTCGGAGCACGCATAGACGATATCCCACCCGCCGGCCACGCCCCGCGCGTCGGCCACCCAGAGGTACAGGCCGGCGTGCGACAGCGGGTCGTTGACGAGGCCGGCGCCCCGCAGAGCTCCGAGCAGATGCTCGCGCCGCCGCCCGTAGACCTCGCGCTGTGCCGCCACGTGCGCATCGTCGCCCAGGGCGTAGGCCATCGCCTCCTGAACCGGACCGGGCATGAGGAAACCCGCGTGCTTTCGCACCTCGGTGATGGGCCCGACGATGTGAGCATCACCGGCCAGGAAGGCCGCGCGGTACCCGGCCAGATTCGACTGCTTCGACAGGGAATACAGGCTGAGCAGGCCCCGGTAGTCGCCGCCGCATACGCGCTCGTCGAGCAGCGAAGGCGCCTCGTCGACGTCCCAGGTCAGCGCCGCGTAGCACTCATCCGAGGCGACGATGGCTCCGCGCTCGCGCGCCCACTCGACGATCCGCGCGAGCTCGCCGACGTCGAGGACGTGCCCGTCGGGGTTGCCCGGCGAATTGATCCACAGCATGCCGATGCCATCGGGCCAGTCCTGCGGCCTGCGCGGGTCCACTGGGACGGGGCGCGCGCCCGCCAGCCGAGCGCCGACGTCGTACGTCGGGTAGGCGACGTGGGGGAAGGCGACGGCATCGCCCTCGCCCAAACCCACGAGCGCCGGAAGCAGCGCCACCATCTCCTTGGAACCGAGCGTCGGCAGAATGCCGCAGCCCTCGCGTGTGGCCAGGCCCCGGCGGCGCTCGAGCCAGGCGTAGATAGCCTCGCGTAGCTCGGGCCGGCCGACCGTCGGCGGATACCCCGGGGCATTGGCGTGGCGGGCGAGCACGCGCCGGATGGCCTCGGGAACCGGGTCGACGGGCGTGCCAATCGTCAGGTCGACGACGCCGTCCGGGTGCCGGGCCGCCCGCTCACGCACGGGCACAAGGCTGTCCCACGGGAAATCGGGAAGCGCGCCTGTGTGCAGCATGCGCCTAGTCTTCCTCGCCCCGGGGCGGGATCTCGTCGATGTACGGGTGATCGAAGCCCGTCGGCCCGAGCGACTGGGCCCCGCCCGGCGAGCCGATGTCGTTGAAGAACTCGGCATTGACATCGTTGAAGACGGACCACTCCTCGGGAAGGTCGTCCTCGTAATAAATGGCCTCGACAGGGCAGACCGGCTCGCACGCCCCGCAGTCCACGCACTCGTCGGGGTGGATGTATAACGTACGCTCGCCCTCGTAAATGCAGTCGACTGGGCACTCGTCGACGCATGCGCGGTCTTTGATATCGACGCACGGCAGGGCGATGATGTAAGTCATGACCATCCTTTCTTCGTATCTCTCAGCCTAGTCCTTTGCCAGGCGCGCAAAACTGCGGGGTACGACACCTCGGCCCTCGATCGGATCGCGGACCGGCCGGCCGAAGCCCCGCAGCATCGCTAGTCGCAGACGACGGCGTCGACCGGGTCGTAGGTCCACGAGGTCGTCTTATCCTCGTGAACGTTGCCGTCGCGCGAAACCTTCCGCCAGATGTCCACGGTGAAGCCCGAGTCTCCCGCTCCCGAAGGCTCGCAGTCGGCCGAGGGGTTCCTCTTGGTCGTGGGCGCCACCCGGTTGTACGGGTCCGAGGTCTTGGTTTCGACCTTCCAGTACTTCGTCGACCACAGGCGCGAATGGACCTTGCCGTCGGCGACCCACGTGTCGATGACCGCACCGTAGGGGGTGTTGTTCTCCCAAACCATGTCGATCTGCCCCTCCCACAGGGTGGCCTCGCGGCCCATTGGGTAGCGCTCGAAGTACTTGGAGTGCGGCTTGTGCTCGATGTCCTCGTACCCGGCAAGGAAGCCGATGTTGTACATATTGGTCGACAGCTGCGAGAGCCCGCCGCCCATGGCCGTCGAATTGAAACCGTTGGCGACCACACCGGAGGAAACGAAGCCGTTGCTCGCGTCGATCGGGCCGAGCGTGTCGAGCAGCGAGAACTGCTCCCCCGGCTTGACGAGCGTGTTCGTCACCTTGCCTGTGCCCACTCGCAGGTTCGTGGTCCTCACTTCGTCGTCGGTTAGCGGCGTCTCGATTTCGGCGACGACCTCCTTGACGCCCATCTTCTCCGCGTCTTCCGTCGTGAACTCGGGAGAGATCGCCTGGGTGTCGATCTGAACGGTGCGGTCGGAGGAGAGCACGGCCTTGGTGGCGTCCTCGGACAGGCGATCGTCGTCGATGCCAACGCCGTCTTCCGATGGCGTGATCTTTGGCGTTTGGTGGTTGACGATCTCGATGGTCGCATCCTTGCCGTCCTTGAGGACCGACGGTGCGCCGGCGCGCACGAGGTCGCCCAGGGCGGTGGGATCGAGCTTCATGACGAGGTCGCCGTCGTCGGCGGAGAACCGGGCGACGGACGCGAGTTGCTCCGGGGTGATGTGGACGGGCGTCGAATCGACCGTGACCGTGAGATTGCCCGACACGAGTGGCTTGGCGTAGTCGTCGACGGCCTTGGAGGCTTCGTCGTCGGTGATCTCCGGGTCCTCCCTTGTCACGGGGATGACGACGGGGTCGGCGGAGACCGCCCCCGTGCGCATGGCCGTCAGCGCGGCCTCTCGGTCCACGGTTTCGCCCTTCGCGGAGGGAGTCGCGACGGCCCTCGTGCCCTCGAAGACGATGCTCGCGTTGACCGGGGCCGAAATGGTCTCGTCCGTCAGGGCCTTGACGGTATTGCTGAGCTTGGTCTCGTCGACCTTGACGACCGGGGCGACGTCGGAGCCGCCCGAGATGCTGTCCCACACGCGCCCCGGGCTCAGCGAGAAGCCGGAGATCGCGTCGAGGGTGGCCTCGGTGTCGAAGGCCGCAGAGAAGTCGGAGGGGTTGATCTGCCGGGTCTGCGAGCCGACCTTGACCGTCATGGGATTGCCGACCCTGGGGGCCAGTTCCGCGTTGAGCTTCTTGGCTGCCTCCGAGCGGCTCATGCCGCCGATGTCCACGCCGGCCACGCTGGCCTGGGAGGGGATGTTGCTCGTGAAGTAGTAGGCCACGCCAATGTAGGCGATGGCGAGCAGGAGGAAGGGCACGACGAAGAAGGGCCAGCGCCAGCGCCTCTTTCGCCTGGCAGACGGCTCGCTTGGCGCGGCTGGCGGCTCGTCGCTTCCGGCACTGGAAGCCACTGGCCGCTCGCCGCCCCTGGCGGATGAATCGCTACTAGCGTGCGACGCGTCGCCTCCGGCGGGCGGCGTGCTGGCCGCGGCAAGCGGGGCGCCGAGTTCGCCTGGCCCGCCGAGTTCGCCTGGCTTGCCGGCGCCGGCGGGGGCGACGGGTGCAATGCTGGCTCCGGCGGCCCACCCGTGCGGCTGACCGGGTGCGGCGTACGGCTCGCCGGTGTCGGAACCCACGCCGACGGATTCGTCGCGCGGATCGGCCGCCAAGCCGAACGGCACGGCAGACCGGGCGGCCTCGTCGTATCCGTGCGCCACGTTGGCGTCGTGCGCGACGGGTGCCGCGTCGTCTGCGATAGAAGCGCCGTAGCCTGGCGCATCGGCGATCGGCGGCTGGGCCGAGTCGGCAGCGTCGAAGGCCGACGGTGGCGTCGCAGCGGTCGCGGCAATGGTGGCCGTGGCGGCATCCGCGTATTCGGCGTCCCCAGCCTCGTCGGCGCCAGCGACGGCGTCCGCCGACGCCTCATCGCCCGACTCAGCGACCTGCCCGGGCGCGGACATGCCCGCGGCGATGGCCTCGGGACTATCCGAGCCCGCCCCGTCATGGCCGAGCTCATCGGAGTCGTCCGAGGCCGGCGCGCTCGCGGCATTCGAGGCTTCCGCCCTGGAGGCCTCGGTCCGTTCGCCCATGAGGGCCTCGAATAGCCAGGCCGGCTCCCTCTCACCGCTGTACATCGGGATGCCGAAGTCGTCCTCCTCGGCCGGGGCCGGTGCGCCATCGGCAAGCCCGCCCGCATCGGGAGCGTCCACGGAGGCAGGCTCGCCAGCAAGGGCGGGCTCGTCCACGGAGTCAGACGCGGCAACGGGAACGGGCGCGGCAGCGGCCTCGGATGAAGGCTCCTCGGCGGAGGCAAGCTCGGCAGCGGCCTCGGATGAAGGCTCGGAAGCATCGCCGGATGAAAGAACGGCTCCGGCCGCGGGGGTGGCGAGTTCTTCGAGGATGCCGGCGGCAGGCTGCGCGTCTGCCGGGGCCGGTGACTCATCCGTGGCAGCCGGCGGCGCTCCCGCAGTGGCCGGCTGCGCGTCCATAGTTGGCGCGGAGGCTGGCTGCTCGCTCACGACGGGAGGCTGCGCGTCCGCCGTCGGCTGCGCTCCCGCAGTGGCCGGCTGCTCGAATGCATCGTCTTCTGGGGACGCCGGCGCCTCGCCGGAGGATCCAGAATCGGCGGCCGCGGGTCCGGATTGTTCGGCGGCCGCGACAGCGAGTTGGTCGGTTGTCGTTGCGGGCACGTTTTCCGGTGCCGGCTGGCCGGCTAGCTCGGGAACCGAGGCTGGCTCCTGCGCGATGGCGGACTCCTGCGCGGCCGACTCGGACGCCACCGCGGGATCAGTTGCCACGTGGGCGGTTGCCGGCTCGTCGAGCGGCGATTGCGGCTCAGCCTGTGGCCGCCCATCGATACCGTCCGATTCGGCGGTGAAAGACTCGGAGACCAGCTGCGCGCTGGCAGGCGCGGCTTCGGTGATGTCCTGCGGCTCCGGGGCGACAATAGCAATAGACTCCGGATTGTCGTCCCGCTGCTCCGGGGAGACCGGGACGGAAGGCTGCGCGTCAGCAGAGTCACCGTCGGCAGCGGCCAGCGGCCCGTACCCGGCCTCATCCTGGGCAACGATCCTTTCCCCGGCGGGCTCCCCCGCACCGAGAACCTCTTCGCCCGCGGAATCGGCCGGCAAAGCGTCGGGCGACGCACCTTCGCCCGCATGTCCCCCGGGCGCAGCCGCGGCAATGACCTGCGCCTCGGTGGGCACGTCCATGCTGACGGTCGGATCCTCGGGCTCGTCGACGTGGATATGGCCGGCTGCCGGGTTCACCTGCTGGCTAACTGCCGCGTCTTCGGCGGCCGGCTCATGCGAGGCAGCGCCCTCTTCCCCGAAGGCCTCCCCCGTGCCAGACTCTGCCGGTGCCTGCTGGGCGGCCGTCGCGCCGCCAACGGCATCGAAGGCATCGGTCCGCGCCGGGACGACGTCGACCCCATGCGGCTCGGTCGAGCCAGCGGGTGCCTCGGCGGCGAACTCGGCCTCGGCGGCGAACTCAGACTCGATGGCGCCGTCGACGTCGGCCACCTCGGCCGATGCCGGCCGTGCGGACTCGCCACGTGCTGGTTCAGGCGATGCGGACACCCGCGCACCCGCACCAGAGCCTTCCGCCGGGGGCTCCTCACCCGCGACGAGCCCCGAATCGGCCACGTCTGCATCATCGCCCAGGCCGGCCACGTCTGCATACTCGTCCGCACCAGCCCGCGCGTACTCGACCACACCCGCACCGTCGGCGTCGTCGTGCAAGCCATCGATCCGGTCATTCAGGGCCGAGTCGAGCGGCGAGTACCCGCTCTGCGGCGAGTGCAACTGCTCACCCAGCGGGGAATGCGCATCGTCAATTTGCGCGTCCTGCGGATCGCCTACGCCCTGCGTGTTATCAGCGTCACGAGCCACGATAGAACCTCTCTTCTTTTGGCAAGCACGGTCTACTTCTCATTCGGGATACCGCCCTTTGACGCCCACAGAGCCGGAACAACCGCGGACATTGGGGCAAGGAACAGCCACACATTGGAAACCCAGCCACTGACGGAGATGAAGGAATCGTCACCCGGCGGAGCCATGAGCAGCCATATCGCCGCCGCCGCCACACCGACAACAGCTCCGAGCCACGCGCGAACCCAGCCCGACTCGAGCATGAACCACGAACCGCAGGCCACAATGGCGCACGACAGCGCCAGGCCGACGACGGGCATATCGACGGGGCCGGGATGCACGACCGTCGCCAGTAGGCCCACCACGAAACCCGCGGCAAACCCGGCCACGGTCAGGGCAATCGCTCGCGCCCTCATGCCTTCTTCCCCTTCTTGGCCCGGGCGCTGGCTCGGTAGCGGTCAGCCGCGTCGAGGATGATCTTGCGGATGCGCACGTCCTGCGGCGTGACCTCAATGCACTCGTCGTCGGCGGCGAACTCGATGGACTCCTCGAGCGTGAGTGTGCGCGGCGCCTGAAGCGCCTCGAAGACGTCGGCGGTGGCCGATCGAATATTCGTCATTTCCTTGGCTCGCACGATATTGACATCCATGTCATCGCCGCGAGTCGTCTCGCCCACGACCTGGCCCTCGTAGACCTCCTGGCCGGGTTTGACGAAGAATGTGCCGCGGTCCTCGAGCCTGAGCAGGGCATAGGCCGTGACCTGCCCCGCGCGGTCGGCCACGAGCGAACCGGACTGGCGCGAGGCGATCTCTCCCTGCCACGGCGCGTACCCGTCACCTATTGACGAGGCGACGCCGGTGCCGCGCGTTGCTGTCAGGAACTGCGAGCGGAAACCAATCATCCCGCGAGCGGGCACGACGAACTCCATGCGTACCCAGCCCGAACCATGGTTGGACATCGTTTCCATGCGCCCCTTGCGCCCGGCCATGATCTGCGTGACCGTCCCGAGGAACTCCTCGGGCACGTCGATGGTCGTGCGCTCCATCGGTTCCATCGTCTTGCCATCGACGACCTCGGTGACCACCTGCGGCTTGCCGACCGTCAGCTCGAAGCCCTCGCGTCGCATCTGCTCGACCAGAACGGCAAGGGCGAGCTCGCCGCGGTCCTGGACCTCCCACTGGTCGGGCCGGTCGGTGGGCAGGACCCTGATCGACACGTTGCCGACCAGCTCGGCGTCCAGGCGGTCTTTGACCTGACGGGCCGTGAGCTTGTGCCCCGCGACCTTGCCCGCGAGCGGCGAGGTGTTGATGCCGATGGTCATGGAGATTGCCGGGCTGTCGACGTGAATGGGTTCCAGCGGGCGCGGGTCGTCGGCGTCGACGAGGCATTCGCCGATCGTGATCTCGTCGATGCCGGCCACGGCGACGATGTCTCCCGGCCGGGCCACCTTGGTGGGGACGCGTTCCAGGCCGCTCGTGGCCAGCAATTCGGCCACGAGGGCACTGCCGATCGTCCCATCCTTGCGCGCCCAGCCCACGCGGGCGCCCTTGCGCAACTCGCCCGAGTAGACGCGCGTCAGGGCCAGGCGCCCGAGGAACGGCGAGGCGTCGAGGTTGGTCACCTGGGCGACGAGCGGCGCCCCCTCGTCGTAGACGGGGGCGGGCACGTAGTGCAAGATCGCCTCGAAGAGAGGTTCCAGGTCGCGGCCCGCGGGAAGCTCGCCGTCCTCGGGCCGGTCGACGTCAGCGAATCCCGCCTTGGCCGCGCAGTAGATGATGGGGATTTCCAAGAGGCGGTCGAGGACGGCATCGCTGGGTTCGTCCAGGTCCGAGTAGAGCGAGAGCAGCAGGTCCTGGGTTTCGTTGACGACGGCGTCAATGCGCGCGTCCGGGCGGTCGACCTTGTTGATGACCGTGATGACCGGCAGACCCGCCTCGAGCGCCTTGCGCAGGACGAAGCGCGTCTGCGGCAGGGGGCCTTCGGAGGCGTCGACAAGCAGGACGACGCCGTCGACCATGGAAAGGCCTCGCTCGACCTCCCCGCCGAAGTCGGCGTGGCCGGGGGTGTCGACGACGTTGATGGTCACTCCCTCGGGAGCGTTGAACCTGGCGGCGGACGGCCCCCGGTAATGGATGGCCGTGTTCTTCGCGAGGATGGTGATGCCCTTCTCGCGCTCCAGGTCGCCCGAATCCATGACGCGCTCGCCGGTTTTCTCGACGGTCGCACGCTCGCCGAATGCCCCGGACTGCCACAGCATGGCGTCGACGAGGGTGGTCTTCCCATGATCGACGTGCGCCACGATGGCGACGTTTCGCAGGTCTTTCCTTATAGTCACAGATCGGGTCCTTTTGTCGGGTGACGCACCGTTTGCGTGGCGCCATTGCGTGGCGCGTCGGCACAGTGCGCCGATCTGCAATTCTACGCCCACATGCCCGCCGATGAGGAACGCGCGGGCTCCCTTCTTGCTCACATACTGGGCACGGGGCCGCAGGATGGGCGGGCTGCGCGACCGACGCTAGCGCGGGACGATCGGCCCGGCCGTGGGAGAATGCGTCCATGGCGAAAATTCACCAACTGCGCAATGTCCTGCAGATCGTCAAGGGCGTGGCGCTCATGGCCTTTGGCCTCGTCATCGTCTGGGCAAGCCTCACCTCCAGCGGTGGCGGAAGGCTCGCTGCGCCTTTGCTCGTCGCACTTGGCGTCGGCCTGCTGACGTACGCCATCTATTTCGCACCGCGCGTGCTGCTCGACGAGCACGGCCTGACGGCCATCAACTGGGCAACGCAATGCCACATCCCCTGGCGGGCCTACACGGGCGTGGAGACGCGCTTCGGGATGGTGATCACCAGCGCGGACTCACACGGCGAGCATCGCGACGCCGTGGCGTGCTTCCCGGGATCCGGCGGCCTAGCCCGCGGGCGCGAGAGGCTCGGCCGGTCCCACGGCAGCCGGCCGCTCACGCCGCCCGAGGCACGGCCCGCCGGGGGCCGTACCACGTGGGTATCCTCTCGGCAGGCCGCGGGCATCATCGAGAGAGCTGCCGAGGCCGCAACCAAGCACGCCGCCGAGGCCGCCGCCGGGCAGGTCGCAGCCAGCCGGGCGCCGTCCCCGAACGATCGCAGGATGCGCCAGATCATCCCCGCCTCGGCCGTCTGCCTGGCGGCCGGAACGCTGTGCCTGGCATCCGGCATCTGGCTTTCGCTGCCCTAGTTCCGCGCCCGGACGGCCGATGACTCGCGCCCGGGCGATCGGACTCTGGCACGCGGCCAGCCACGGCCTGGCCATCGGCGTCGTCGAGGCGCGCCCAGCCCGGGCCGCTGGCGCCGTCAAGGAACGCCCCTCAGATCCAACGTCCCTCAGATCCTCAGCTCGGAGACGTCCCGCCCCAGCGACTTCATCAGCTCGTGCCGCTCGGCGCGCCTGCGCCGCTGCTCAACCGGCTCGGGAACCGGCGCGGCAGCCAGCAGTCGCCGCGTGTACTCCTCGCGCGGCGCGTGCAGCACCTCCTGCCGCAGCCCCGACTCGACGACCTTGCCGTTCTGGAGCACCACCACGCGATGCGAGAGCATGTCGACCACCGCGAGGTCGTGCGAGATGAACAGGCAGGCAAAGCCGAAGTCCCTTTGCAGATCGGAGAGCATCGTCAGCACCTGCGCCTGGACGGACACGTCGAGGGCCGACGTCGGCTCGTCGGCGATGAGCAGGCTCGGCCGCAGGGACAGCGCCCGGGCGATCGACACGCGCTGACGCTGCCCACCCGAAAGCTCGTGCGGGAAACGGTTGTAGGCCGATCGCGGCAGCCGCACCGCGTCGAGCAGTTCGAAGACGCGCGCCCTGCGCTCGGCCGGAGTTCCCTCCTTGTGGATGAGCAGCGGCTCGCCGATGCAGTCGCCGACGGGAAAGCGCGGATTGAGGGAGGCGGCCGGATCCTGGAAGATCACGCCAATCCTCTTGCGCCTGGCGCGCGCCTGCTTGGGCGAGGCGTCGAGGATGTCCTGCCCGAACATCCGGATCTGGCCACCCGCGGCCGGCAGGAGGCCGAGCACGCACTTGCCGATCGTCGACTTGCCCGATCCCGATTCGCCCACGAGGCCAACGATCTCTCCCTCGGCAATGTCGAGGCTCACGCCGTCGACTGCCCTGAACGGCTTCTTGCCGTTGCGCTGGTACTCGATGACGAGGTCCTTGGTTTCAAGGACGGTCTTTTCCAGGTCGATCCGCGAGGTGGCCGACTCGCTGAAGCCAAACTGCTCGCGGCCGCGCCCCAGGTGGGGCACGGACTCGAGGAGTCGTTTCGTGTAGGGGTGTGCCGGCGAGTTGAGCACGGCCTCGGCGGACCCGCTTTCGACGATGGAACCCTTGTACATGACGTGCACGGAGTCGGCCATGTCCGCCACGACGCCCATCGAGTGGGTGATGAGCAGGATTCCCGTGTTGAGCTTGTCCTTGAGCGAGCGCAGCAGGTCGAGGATGTCGGCCTGGACCGTCACGTCCAGGGCTGTCGTCGGCTCGTCGGCGATGATGACCTTCGGGTTGCAGGAGATGGCCAGGGCGATGACGACGCGCTGGCGCTGGCCACCCGAAAGCTCATGCGGGAACTGCTTGACGCGGGCCTCGGCGTCGTCCAGGCCCACCATGCGCAACAGCTCGACCGCCCTGTCCATGGCGGTGTTGCCGTACGCCAGGCCGTGGATCTCCAGCGCCTCGGTCAGCTGGCGCCCGATCGTCAGGACCGGGTTGAGCGCCGTCATGGGCTCCTGGAAGACCATGGCCACGTCCTTGCCGCGCAGGTTGCGTATCCCCGAGCTCGACACGCCGCGCAGGTTGCGCCCGCCCAGGACGATCTCGCCGTTGATCGTGGCATTGCCCGGCAGCAGCCCCAGGGCCGACGTCGACGTGACCGACTTGCCGGATCCGGATTCGCCGACGAGCGCGACGACCTCGCCCGGGTGGACGTCGATGCTGACTCCGCGCACGGCGTGGACGCGCCCGAACTCGGTCTTGAACTGCACGTCGAGGCCGCCGAAGGACAGGATCGGCTCCGCGGACTTCTCATGGACCGTAATGAACGCGCTCGCCCTGCTCCCGGAAGCGTCTTCTTGCCTTGACATCAGCTAACCTTTCTCTTCTGGCGAGGATCGAACGCGTCGCGCAGGCCGTCGCCAATGAAGTTGACCGTCAGTGCGATGGCCAGGATCAGCGCAGCGGGCGCAAAGAAGAGCCAGGGGCGCGTGGCGAAGGACGCCTGGTAGTTGGAAATGAGCACGCCGAGCGAGGTGTCCGGCGCCTTGATGCCCAGGCCGAGGAAGGAAAGCGACGTCTCCAGCAAAATGGCCGAAGCTATCGCCAACGTGGCACTGACGATGATCGTGCCCAGGCAGTTGGGCAGGATGTGGCGGAAGATGATCCGCCCCGAGGAGGCGCCAGCGGCGTGCGCGGCCGAAACGAACTCGCGCTCGCGCAGTGATAGCACCTCGCCGCGCACGAGCCTGGCCAGGCTCGTCCAGACCAGCAGGCCGAGCATGACCGAAAGGAGCATAATGCCCTGGCCGGAGTACTTGAGGATGACCGCGGCCAGCACGAGCATCGGGATGATGATGAACAGGTCCGTCAGCCTCATGAGCAGGCTCTCGATCCAGCCGCGATAGTAGCCGGCCAGCGCGCCCACGACCGTGCCGACGAGGGTGGAGACAATACCGACGATGAAGGCCACGATGATGGACTGCTGCGCGCCTCGCATGACCAGCGCGAAGTAGTCCTTGCCCACGTTGTCCTGACCGAAGGGATGGTTACCCAGGTGGAAGAAGCCGAGCGTCGGCCTGCCCCCGTTTTCGACGGGCAGCGTCTCCAGGTAGCCGTACTTCCACCAGCCGGGAATCGGCCCGTAGCCGATCGACGTGAAGGCCAGGAGGAAGACGAGGATGAACAGGACGGTGGAGATCATCGCGCCTCGGTGGTGGAGGAAGCGGCGCCGCACCAACTGACCCTGGGAGAAGGACTTATCGGTGGTCGAGTCGAGGATGTCGTCGTCGAGCTCGACCGCCGCGAAGTCGGTGTCGCCGGATTCGGCGTGGAAGTGCTTGTCGTTCATGAGTTCTTCCGAGTTTTCCTTGCTCACTGGATCACCGCCGGATTCTCGGGTCGATGTAGGCGTAGGCGATGTCGGCCACGAGGTTCATGAGGATCGCGATCGAGCCGGTGACCACGAAGAAGGCCATGACCGGCGCGGGATCGACCTGGTCGAGACCGGTGATGAAGAGCTCACCCATACCCTTCCAGCCGAAGACCCGCTCCGTGATGACTGCGCCACCAATGAGGCTGGCGAAGTCGTAGGCGACGATGGTGGTGATCGGAATCATGGCGTTGCGGAAGGCGTGCCGCGTGATGACGGTGCGCTCGGGCAGGCCCTTGGCGCGGGCGGTGCGGATGTAGTCCTGGCCGAGCACCTCGAGCATCGACGAGCGCGTGTAGCGCGTGTAGGACGCCACGGAGAGGAGCGTCAGCGTGATGGTCGGCAGGAGCAGGTGGGTGGAGGTGTCGATGAACTCGTGCCAGAAAACGCCCTGACCCTTGAAGTTGGGCGTGACCGAGCCCGTCGTCGAGATCGCTCGCCCGCGCACGAGGGCGACGTAGTCCGTCCAGTAGCGCGCCATGAAGTCCATGCAGGCGGCCAGGAAAACGGAGACGGCTGTCCACACACTCGCCCACGCGACGCTGCCGCGCGCATATCCACCGAAGAAGCGGCCGATCAGGGCGCCGATGGCGACCACCGCGACGAGCAGTATCGCCAGCAGGCCCCATGTGGGCTCCCATAGCTGGCCCTGGACGATGAGGAGCAGGACGAGGACCGCCGCGGCAGTACCAAGCGTGCAGGCCAGCGCTCGCCTATTGGACAGCCCGGTAAATAGGGAGGTCATGAGGACCGCTGCCGCGATGCCGACGACGATCTCCAGCACGAAGCTTTCCGTGGCGGGGTTGGCGATCCACTGGGTGGCCGAAATGATCTGGAGAGCCACCACGGTGATCGCGAAGGTCGCGCCACCGGTGATGAGCCGACGCCTGCGGGAGCCGCCTCCCATCGCCTGTACGAGCAGCGCAAACAGCAACGCCAAGACGATTGCCATTGTCAGCGATATGCGGGGCTCCGACAGCCAGTTGTTGAAGCGAATGGCGCCGTACTCCTTGAGCAGGACGGCAAAAACGAAGGAGGGCAGGGAGAAGAAGACGAAGGCCAGGAACGTGACGACGTAGTCGAAGCCCGAGTACTGGCGGATGGCCGTCATCACGCCGAAGAAGACGCCGACGACGATCGACAGGATGACGGAGAGCAGCACGAGCCGGATGGTCGAGGCCGCCGCGCTGGCGAGCATGTCATTGACATCCAGACCCGAGCGATTGCGGCCGAAGTCGCACGAGCCCGCGAAACATCGCGAGACTCCCGCCAGCCAGTCCCAGTAGCGCACATACCAGGGCCTGTCGAGCCCCATGATCTGCGTGCGCTGCGCCATGAGGTTGTCACGATTGCGGTTATTGGACTCTCGGAGGTCCTTGAGGGGGTCGCCCGAGTTGATCGTCAGCACGAACAACAGGACGGAGGCGATCAGCAGGACGACGAAGGAAATGCCGATCCGCTTGGCAATGTATTTGAACACTTTGTGGCAACTACTTTCCGACAGAGCCTTGGCACCACTTCGCGGGCGCGTGGACCGTTAGAACCGGCCCCAACCATAGGGGGCCGACCGACCGGCCCCGCGGTGGCGAGGCGTGCACCCCGCCACCGCGGATCGAACCGGTCAGTAGCCGTGCTAGCGACTACTTGGCTTCGGACCACTTCCACTTCTCGGCATTCCACACGATGCCCGTCTGTGAAATATTGCGCTCCACATTGCCCAACTCCTTGGTATGGGCCGCAATGCCGGGGTGCACGTACAGCGGGATGTTGTACATCGTGTCCCACGCCGTCTTCTCGATGACTTCCTTCGAGGACAGCCACACCGTCGGGTCGAGCGAGGTCTTCACCTTGGTCCACTCCTCGTCCATCGTGGCGTTGGAGTAGCCACCGTAGTTCTGCTGGCCGCCGGAAATGTAGTAGTTGGCGCCCGCGACTATCTGGCCGGAGCCGGACCAGGCGAACAGGGCAATCTCGTAGTCGCCGGTCTCCAGGGATCCGCCCGGCTCGAAGAACTTCTCGTCACCGGCGTTCTCCACCTTGAAGCCCGCCTGCTCGCACGAGGAGGCGATGAGGTCGACGGTGTCGGAACGGCGCTGGTTGGGTGCCTGGTAGGCGATGCGGATCGTCGGGTTCTCCACGCCGGACTGGGCGACGAGTTCCTTGGCCTTGTCGATGTCGACCTCGTTGTAGGTGCCGTCGTAGGAGGCCGAAACGACCTGCTCGTAGTCCTCGTTCGTCGGCAGGTACTCGCGGGCGTTGAGCACCGTGGCGCTGTCGTCAAGCGGCTTGATGAGCTTGTCGACGATGTCCTGGCGCGGCACGCAGTAGGCGAAGGCCTGACGCAGCGCGAGGCCGCCCTGCGAGTCGGAGAAGACGGAGGATTCGCCGAAGTTGAAGTCGAGGTGCTCCCAGATCTGGGTCGGCCCCTGGAGCAGGGTCGCGTTGTCCATCTGTTCGAGCGTCTCGATGGCATCCTGGGTGGCCTGGGGCTCGATCACGTTGACCTCGCCGTTCTTCAGCGCCTGAAGCTGTGCCTCGGGAGCGATCTGCTTGAAGACGAGTTCGTCGACGGTCGGCTTTTCGCCCCACCAGTCAGGATTGGGAACGAGTGTGACGTACTCGCCCTTCTTCCAGCCGTCCTCCTTGTAGGTGAAGGGGCCGAAGGACGGGGCTTCGTCGACGGATGGAACCTCGCCGGCAGTCTTGCTGCGCCAGTTATTCCACTCTTCGGCCAGCTTCTGGGCGACGCCGAAGTCCTTGGCCTTAAGCTTGTCGAACAGCTCCGTCTTGCTCATGCCGAGCTTCTTCGCCATGACGTGCGAGGGCAGGGCGTAGGTGACGTTGATCTCCCAATCCGGGTTGGGCTCGGCATAGGTCACCGTGAATTCGCGATCACCGGCATTGCACTCGGGGCCTTCCGTCACGGGCTGAGCGTAATTCTCGGGATCGGCAACGCTGTTGAACAGCGGCGTCGGTTGGCCATCATCGCTCGTCTCGCCGGCCGCGGCCTGGGCGTCCAGGATCCACTGGGGATTCTGGCTGACCCAGTCCATGTAGAAGTCCTCGCAGGTGATCTCCGTCCCGCCCTGGTAGACAGCCTCGTCATTGATCGTGTACTTGACCTGGAGCGGGTCGTCGGAAACCTTTTCGTAGTCGCCCAAGTCGGTGCCGTGCGTCCATTTGCCCTCGGCGTCGTAGTAGCCGAAGGCCGTCATGAGCCGCTCGTTGATGACGGCGTTGCTCGTCGAGTAAGTCGTCGACATGAAGTGGTTGTAGCCCGTGTATTCTTCCGAGCCAACCGTGACACCCACCGAGTTCGTGCTGGCTCCTTCGACTTTGGACTTGCCGCCACTATTGGATCCACAGGCGCTCAGCACTAGCGCGGCGGCTGCGCCTGCCGCCACGAGTGAGTAGACCCTCTTCATAGAGTTCCCTCCATTCCATTTTTCATGAGGACGGGAGGCGACGAACGATCGTCGACAACCCTTTCAGTCCCCCACGGTCTCTCCCATCCCGGAGACCTATCGGAAGAATATACTGAAACAGCGGCCCGTTCTCCACGCCCTCCATGATATAGGCGGTAAAGCCAGCCTCCTATATTAGTCAGATCATGCCGGTTTGATAAAAGAAAGACCTCCCGATACCCCCTCGTTTTCCTGCCGAAGTTCCGTCCTCTACGCTGGAATCCTCCGTTTCCTCCGTAGATACCAACCCGAAAATGCAAGTACTCGATCCGCGGGCCGAGCGCGTGAGTGAATCGGTATCGACACCGAGTAGGGAAAGCGCTAATGCGAGCGACGACGTGGCGCGAGTTGAGTGCACGCTCCGATGCCGAGCATGTGTGGCGCCATCACGCAAAGCAAGCACGCGAGCAGTACGACGTCGAGAGGCGCCCCGTGCGACGTCGAGAAGCGGCCTACCCTGCGGCTGGCCCGGTGTCCAGACCCGTCAGTTGCCGCAGCAGGCCGCGCACGGCCGAACGATCCGGCTCGCCGGAATCGGCGCGCGGGATGCGATCCATGAGGACCAGGCGCCGCGGGAGCTTGTAGTCCGCGAGCACCTGCCCGGCGAAGTCCCTCACGTCGGCCAACTCGATCTGGGTCATGCCGCGCTCGGGCACCAGGCAGGCGACGACGATCTCGCCCCACGTCTCGTCGACCAGGCCCACGACCGCCGCCTCCGCCACGCCCGGGAAGGCCGCGAGCACCCGCTCGACCTCGCCCGGCTCCACGCCGACGCCTCCCGTGATGATGCGGTCGGATAGGCGGCCCGTGATCGAGATGGCCCCCTCGCGCACCTGCGCCAGGTCGCCGGTGTGCAGCCAGCCCTGCGCATAGGCGGCCTCATTGTGCGGCTCGTTGTGCCAGTAGCCCGGGCTGACCGCAGGACCGCGCACGAGCAGCTCACCGGCGTCGGCCTCCTCGCCGCTTGCCGGGTCGACGATCTTCACCCGGGTGTAGGGGAAGGGCCGTCCGACGGCGCCGGGCCTGCCGGCACCGAAGGGCAGGTAGGTGCCGGCCCCGGCCATCTCCGTCGTGCCCCACACGTTGACGGCCCGCAGCCCGGCCAGCTCCAGGCGGGCCAGGAGCGCGGGGGAAACGCTCGCGCCGCCCACGAGGGGCAGACGCCACGATTCGAGGTTGCGGCGTGTGAACTCGGGCGAGGCAAGGATGGCCGTGTACATGGTGGGCACGCCGAACATGATGTCGACGCCATACTGCTCGATCGCCTCCAGGGCGTGGCCGGCCTCGAAGAGACGGTGGATGACGATCTGGCCTCCGCTGACGAACAGGTCGAGCGCGATTCCCCCGAATCCGGCGACATGCGACAGCGGAGCCGCCACGAGGATCGTGTCGCCCCCGCTGTACTCGAAGCATTCGCGGAAGCTCAGGGAGGCCCACCAAAAGTTCTCGTGGGTCAGTTCCACGGCCCGCGGCCGCCCGAAGGAACTGCCCGACGTATGGAAGATCGCGGCGCTGCCGCCCGGATAGGAGCGTCGGTTGAGCACGTCGGCGCGATTGCTGGAGCCGGGCCCGCCAGATTCGGTGACGAGGGCGCCGTCGAAGGCCGCCATGGCCGCGCCGAGCCCCAGGTACCCGTTGGCGGTGCACATCGCGAGGGTGCCGGACGCGGGGTCATCGTCGATGGCGAAGTGAGTGACCGTTCCCGTCGAGGCGAAGGCACCGCGCGAGCCCGACTCGGCGTCGGCGATGATCACGCGCGGCGAGCTGAAGTCGACGAGGCTCTGCACCTCCACCCGCGTCAGGCGGTGGGAGACGGGAACGAAGATGGCACCCAGGCGCGCGCAGGCAATGTAGACGAGGAAATGGTAGGGCGAATTGCGTGCCACGAGCATGACGCGGTCGCCGGCATCGACGCCGACGCGCGCGAGGAGCTGGGCGAGGCGGCGGGTATCGAAGGCGGCCTCGGCCACGGTCCATACCCTGCGGCCGTAGACGAGCGAGGCCCCCTCGGGCCGTGCCCACGCGCTGCGATCGAGACGGTGGGCCGCATTGTGGATCGGCGGCCCGCCCGACGCTGCGACGCTCCTTGCCACTTCCACACCCCCTAGCCGGTTCTCCAGTAGGCCTTCAGGATCTGCGCGAGCGCCCAGCTATCGCCGATGGCCGACGTTTCGCGGATGGAGTGCATGGACAGCAGCGGGATGCCGACGTCGACCGTGTCGATCCCCAGGCGCGTGGCGGTGATGGGGCCGATGGTCGAGCCGCACGGCACCGAGTTGTTGGAGACGAAGGTCTGGGTGCGCTGGCCGGCCGCGGTGCACGCCCGGTGCCACAGGGCCTGCCCTCGAGCGTCGGAGGCGTAGCGCTGGTTGGCGTTGAGCTTGATGATGGGGCCTGCGCCGGCCACCGGGTACTGGTCGGGGTCGTGGGCCGCGGCGTAGTTGGGGTTGATGGAGTGGCCGGCGTCGGCGCTGATGCAGGTGGAGGCGGCGAGCATGCGGTAGTACTCGTCGTCGCTGGCGCCCAGGGCCATGGCCGTACGGCAAAGGACGCGCTCCAGCAGCGGGCCGGCCGCGCCGGTAGGCGTGGCTGAACCGACCTCCTCGTGGTCGAAGGCTGCCAGAACCGCGATGTCGGGGGACGCGGCGTTGTTGGCGTCGGTGTTGCAGGGGCCGGAGGCTCCAGGCCCCTCGGCGTCGCTGCCAGTTCCGCTGACTTCGCTGCCCAGCAGGGCGCACATGCTGGCGTGGACGGAGACGAGGTTGTCCTGCCGACCCGAGGCGAAGAAACGCTCGCCGACGCGCGCGGGGGCCTGTGTGTCGTAGGCGTAGGCGTCCATGCCGGCGATCTGCTCGACGTCGAGTCCGGCCGCCCGCGCGATTTCCTCCATAATGGGCCGCTCTGCGGCCAGCCGCAGCGGATGAGTGTGCTGCTGGCGGTCGATCGTCAGGCTTGCCTCGCGGTCGAGGTGCGGCGCCAGCTGCGGTATGACCATGGCTGGTCCGGTGGCGAAGAGGTGGAGGCCGCCGTCGACGTCGGCCACGTGTCCGGCGATGCCCAGGTCGCGGTTGAGCCACGAGCTCAGGAGCGGCCCGCCGTAGACCTCCGCGTTGACGCGGGCAAATCCGTGGGCGGGCGACTGGGCCACCGGTTTGATCTTCAGCGACGGCGAGTCCGTGTGCGAGCCGACGATGCGGAATGCTCGTGCCGGCCTTTCTGGGATGCGCCAGGCGATGAGCGCGCCGTCGCGCAGCAGGAAGTGGCCGCCGGCGCTCGCGTCCCACGGTTCGTCTTCGCGCTGGCGCACATAGCCCCGCTGACTCAGGCGGCGCGCGGCGGTCGCGGCCGCGTGGTACGAGCTTGGCGACGCGCTGATGAAGTCACCGAGGTCACGTGCATGATCCTCGATTTCCTCGATTCGATCCTGCATGCCATGAATTTTACTTGGGCGAACCGGCAACGCCAGGATGCGGCGCGGGAGTTTCGCTCCCGGCGCGATCGCCTTGCCTTCGGGCCGGAGCGATCGCCTTGCCGCCACTCACCCATCTACTATGCAATACCCACTAGTAGGCATTGCATAGTAGTAGGCGACACCTATAACATGGTCGCGACAGTTACGGAAAGGCGAGCAGTGGCCGACGATGCAACCCAGCTACGCAAGGGAGTCCTTGAGCTGGCGATACTCGCGCTCCTGTCGCGCGGGCCCATGTACGCCGTGGAGATCATCTCGACGCTGGCGAGCAAGCCCGGCCTGGCGGCCAAGCCGGGCACCGTCTACCCGCTGCTGGCACGCCTGGACAAGAACGGCGCTGTGAAGGCCTCCTGGCAGGCATCGCCTTCCGGGTCGCCGAGAAAGTACTACCGACTCACGGCGAAGGGCAAGACGGCCCTTCGTGCGCAGGCCACAGCCTGGCGCGAGATGACGTCGGCGATCGAATCGATTATGGGAGGGCCACATGACTGACGACTACCTCGAAGAACTCGACGGTCACCTTCAACGGCTCGGCGTAGCACGGCGCCAGCGCGAGTTCTACACGCGAGAGATCGGGAACATCCTGGACGAGGGCGTCGACCTGGGCGAGCCTGACGAGCTCGCGGAGCAGCTGGCCGAACAGCTAGCCGATCCGGCCGGCGTCAACGCTCTGGCCGACACCCCTTGGGAGCCCGCGCAGCACACCTGGCTGGCCAAGCGACGCCTCGGGAAAGGCGCCGTCGTCAACTGGGGCAAGGTCGCCGTCGAACTGGGCCTCATCCTCCCCGACGAGGTCGACGACGAGGTTCTCGCGGCCATTCCTGCCAAGCTCGTTGAGACCCTGCGGTGGATGCCGACCGCCATCGCGGCCGCGGCGACGGCCACGGGAGCCGTCGCCGTGCGTCGCGGCGTGCGCGTGCCAATGAGGACGAGCTTGACGGGACGCATCAAGAAGACCGCCCCGCCGTGGAGCGCGCTCGCCCTCGCGGGAGCCTCCGTCGCCTTGGCGGCCAGCACACTCGGACCGCGGGCGAGAGCCGATACGAAGACCCTCCTGTTGCGCAGCGCCGACGCTACGTCGTTCAATGCGGCGTTCTTCGCTCAGATCTGGATGGCCTTCTCACAGCGCAATGGGCGCGTCCATCCCGCCGCACTCTACGGGTGGTCCGCCCTGGTGTTGGCGGTGCAGGCCGCCATTCTCATCCTACCGACGAGGGCGGGCCGCGCGCGGGTGGCCTGACTGCCCGTGCCCGGTCGGCGACCCGCGCGGCCGGGCACGGGGCCTTACATGCTCTTGACGTGGCTGGGCCGCAGCCCAGCCGTACCTCAATCCCAGCCGGCTCGCGGCATGGCCCAGCCGTGGCGTCGCCATGTCACGACCTTGCCCGATAGTGGCCTCATCGGATTGCGGCCCAGCCGGAGCGCGGCTCGACGCCGGCCGGCTCCCGCGCCGAGCGACGGCCCGGCCTAGCAACGTCGTATGAAAGGACGACACAATGAGCACAGCCACCTCGTCGTGGGGCGACCTCTCCCCCACTCTCCAAAACCTCGTCATCGCTGCCTGCGCCTGCCAGACGGTACTGCTGGCCGCCGCCCTGACGCTCTGGCTGCGCCGCCCGGCCTCGGCCGCGTACCCACCGAATACCCGATACGTGTGGCTCGCCGTCATTCTCCTCGGGAGTATTCTTGGCTGCCTCGTCTTCCTCCTCGTCCGCCCGTGGGGCAGTTCCGGAACCGGCCGGGCAGGCCACGACCCGTCCGGCGACGGCCACGGCGGGACCGGCCAGGCCGGGGCAGGCCACGAGGTAACCAGCCCGACTGGCTCCCCAGGCGACGTCGTCGACCTCCTGTACGGACAGGAGACGGGTCGATGAGCGCCGCCGTCAGCTTCGAATCCGTCACGCGTGCCTTCGGCAGCAACGTCGCACTCGCCGACGCGAGCTTCGACGTCCCGGAAAACTCGGTGTGCGCCCTGCTCGGCCCCAACGGGGCGGGCAAAACCACGAGTATCCGCATCCTTCTTGGCCTTGCTCGGGCCGATTCCGGACGCGTCTCGGTGCTCGGCCATCCGCCCGGCAGCATGGCCGTGCGCCGCCGCCTGGGATACCTGCCGGATGTCCCGGCATTTCCGACGTGGATGACCGGCGAGGAGTACCTCGAATCCTGTGCCCTGCTGACGGGGGCGCCGGGCACCCGCCGCATCCCGGCCCTGCTGGAGATGGCGGGCCTGGCCGGGGTTCGGGTGCGCATTGGCGCCTATTCGCGCGGCATGAAGCAGCGACTGGGCATCGCCCAGGCGCTCATTGCCTCGCCCGACCTGCTGGTTCTTGACGAGCCGACGTCGGCCCTGGATCCGGCCGGCCGGCGCTACGTCCAGGACCTCATCGCACGCCTTGCCGAGCACACGACCGTCATTCTGTCCTCCCACAACCTGGCCGAAACCGAGCGGATATGCACGCACGCCGTCGTCATGCGCGACGGGCACGTGCTCGCCGCCTCCCCTGTGTCCGAGTTGCGCCGTCGCACCGCCCGGACCGCACTGCGCATCGAATCCGACTCTTCGGACCGGCTCGCCGAGCTACTCGCCGGCGAGCCGTGGGTCGGCCACGTGCGCAGCGAGGCGGGAGGCCTCGTGGTCTCTGTTCTTTCGGACGAGGCTTACGGTCGGATCCCCCGAATGATCGCCGACCGCGGCTGGTCACTCTACCGGCTCACACCCGAGGAGATGAGCCTTGAAGACGCGTTCCTCGATCTGACGAAAGGACGGCCATGACCGGATTGACGGCCCTTTCTCTCCTGGAGTTACGAGCGATGGCCAAGACGTGGCACCGCTACGCCCTGCCGCTGGCGCTGCCCGTCTTCGCCGTCCTGTCGGTCGTCACGTCGCGATTCGCACCGGAGATCATTAGGGCCATCGGTGGCGACGCGTACGCGGGGGTGGTCGTGCCCAAGCCCAGCTGGCAGGAAGCCTACGGGCAGTGGGCGAAGAACCTTTCGCAGATGGCCGTGTTCATCGCCATCTTCGCCGGGGCCTCGGCAACGTCGAGCCTCATCACCTCCGGCCAGGCGCAGCTTCTAGCGGTCCGCCCCGTCTCGCGCGCAGCCCAGCCGCTGGCCGCGCTGCTTGCCCGGACAGTCGTCCTCGGCATCGCGTTGGTCCTGGGGACCGTCACCATGGGTGCGCTGACATCCGCCGTCTACCCGGGCGCGCACGCCGGCCCGCTCGTCTCAGCGAGCTTGGCCTGGTCCGTGTGCGCCTTCGTCATGCTCGCCCTGGCCGTCGCCTTCTCGGCCATCACCGGCTCGACCCTGGCCGCCGTCGGCGTGACGATCGGCGTCTATTTCCTTTTCTCCCTGCTCGCGCTCGTCGACTCGGTGGCCCGCTACAGTCCCGCCGGCCTGATGTCACTGCCGACGTCGCTGGCAAGTGGCGACGGGTGGCAGGCGATTCCGCCACTGACCGGAGTACTCTTCGCGGCAGCCTGCCTGGCATGGGCGGCGCGGTCCTTCGCCCGCCGGGAACTGTAGGCTCTGCGGCGGGGCTGGTGGCCGGCACTTTGGGCGCCGGCCACCAGCCACACGTTCGCCACGTCGACCATCTACCAGCGGCGCGTCGGGAATAGGCTCCGCGTCAGTCGTTCCAGGCTGAGCCGGGCCGTTCGTCCTTCAAGGCCGAGCCGGACCTTTCACCGTGCGGGCCGAATCGTTCGCGGTCCCGCTCGTGCGAGCTTGCCGCCTCGTTCGAAAACGGTCGTGTCGCACCGGTGCCGCCACTCGACGGCAGCGGTCCGGTCGCGCCCACACTGCCATCGCCGCGACCCCCAACGCGGTTGCGCACAAAGTACCAAGCCGCACCTACAAGGATGAACCAGATCGGCGTGACCGCGAGCGCCGTGCGCGTGTCCGACTCGGTGAGCAGGGCGTAGATGACGAAGACGAAGAAGGCCAGAACGACCCAGGGCATGAACGAGCCGCCGGGCATGCGGTATTCAGAGGTGCGATTGGCCTCGGGATAGCGGCGCCGGTAGACGATGTAGGAGACGAGGATGATCGTCCACACGAAGATGAACAGCACGGAGGCCACCGTCGTCACCATCGTGAACGCCTGGACCACGCCCTCCGAAAGCATGAGCATGCGCGAGATGCAGATGATGGCCACGGGAAGAATGAGGCCGACCCACGGCACGCCACCGCGCGACAGCTTGGCGAAGATCCTCGGAGCCATCCCCTTGTACGCTAGGCCGAAGAGCATCCTCGACGTGGAGTAGATGCCCGAATTGCACGAGGATGCCGCCGACGACATGACGACGGCGTTCATGACCCACGCGGCAGAGACGAAGCCGGCCAGGCTGAACAGACGCACGAAGGGCGAGGTCTCGGGGTTGATCTGGTCCCACGGCGTAATCGACATGATGGTAGCCAGAGCGACCACGTAGAACAGCAGCACGCGGATCGGAATGGCATTGATCGCTCGCGGAAGCGTGACCCGCGGATTGGCGGTCTCCGCCGCCGTCGTCCCCACGAGCTCGATGCCCACGAAGGCGAAGACGGCCAGCTGGAATCCTCCGACGAATCCCATCCACCCGTTGGGCATAACACCGTGCTCCCACAGATGGGTAACGGTGGCCTCGGTCCCGTTGGGCGAGGTGAATCCCGAGAAGATCATGACGATGCCAACCACCACGAGCGCGACGATGGCGACGAGTTTGATGATGGCGAACCAGAACTCGATCTCGCCGAAGAGCCGGACGGTTGCCAGGTTCATCAACAAAAGGACGAACATGACGATGATGGCAAATGCTGCGGCCAGGCCCTGCCTGTCCTCGCCGAGCCAGAACTGCCAGTAACCGGTAATGGCGATGATGTCGGCGACGCCGATGACCACCCAGGAGAACCAGTACGTCCACCCGACGAAGAACCCGGCCCACGGCCCCAGGAGGTCGGCCGCGAAGTCCTGGAAGGACTTGTAGTTGAGATTGTGCAGCAGCAACTCCCCCATGGCCCGCATGACGAAGAAGAGCATGACGCCGATGGTGGCGTAGACCAGCAGGATCGAGGGGCCGGCCACACTGATGGATTTGCCCGCGCCCATGAACAGGCCCGTGCCGATCGCGCCTCCAATCGCTATGAGCTGGATATGGCGGTTGGACAGACTTCGGCGCAGTTCGCCCTCTTCGTCGCCCAATGGTGTTCCGTGTGCATCAATATTCTGCTCTGTCATGACCTTCTCCAACATACGAGGGCGTTCGAACCAGCAATACGCGACGGGCCAAGAGCCCCGCGTACACGTCGACGCGATCACCCGGAGCCGATAACAAACCGGTCGAGGCACCAACCTTAAACGCTCCCCGCTGCCACGTACGTGGCGATCCCGACATGAGGAACGCTTGCAACCGATTCCTGCCAGGGTAACCTAAATCTGGTCCCTACGTCCCACATATCGCCCCAGATTTTCGTCAAGGCGCCGGTCACGAGTGCGCGATCGACGCCGGAAAGCCCATGAAATGCCCAAAGTTACGATCCTCCAGCCGCATCCGACCGCTCCCGTCGGCCGCCTCGAGAACTGGCTCGACGAATGCGGCATCGACTGCCAGCTGGTCGATCTCCAATGCGAACGGGTTCCCGCGGCTACCGACTGGGGCGATGGCGCAGTCGTGCTCGGCGGGAAGATGAACGCGCTCGACGTCGAAGCCAACCCGTGGATCACCGACCTTCGCGCCGAACTGCGCGCGGCCGTCGAGCACGCAGTGCCGGTGCTGGCCATCTGCCTCGGGCACCAAATCCTGGCGAGCGCCTTCGGGGGTGAGGTTGTCGTCTCACATCCGGCGGGCGGCGAGCACGGAGTCTTCTCCGTCGTTCTGTTCCAGTCCTGCGCTAACGACCCCGTTATGAGGTCGGTCTACTGCCCGGAGGCAACGAAGCAGGGAGGCAAGGATGCGGCCATCCTCGCCTACGAGTCCCACTACGACGCCGTCGTCACCCTTCCCGAGGGGGCGAACCTGCTGGCCGGCTCGCAGCTGTATCCGATCCAGGCCTTCCGCATTGGCAGCGCGCTGGGACTTCAGTTCCACCCGGAGACGACGCCTCAGATCATGGCTGCCCACCGCCGGGAGCAGGGCGTGGTCGGCGCCGAGTTCCTTTCTGGGCTGCTGGCTGTCGATGCGACAGTCGTGGACTCGGCGCGCCGGATCGCTCACGGCTTCGCCGCTCAGTGCGGCGGTCGGGTGCCACAGGAGTGAAGCGCGGGCAGGACCCGCTGACGTAGCGCACAGGCGCCGCGGGAGTAGCGCCTCGCGCACGCTGTACCGAATGCCCGCGGACGGGCGTATGATCGTCGCGAGAGCTGGGCCGTAGGGCGCCACGCCACGGCCGCCCGAGGAAGCTTCGAGGCGCGGCCGATCCGAGCGGACACGGTTGAAAGACCGGCCAAGAGAAGACCGGCCGGTGACGCCTGGCTAGGAACGAACGAAACCAGCTTGGAGCGAATGAGGAAGGGCCTGTCACGGATATGGATGTCGACGAGCTCTTCGCCGTCGCGGCCGAGACTGCCCTGGCCCTTCCCGACGCCCGGCTGGAGTTCCCCTTTGGCCCGGACTTCGAGGTCTACAGGGTGCGGGGCAAGGTTTTCATGATCCCGTTCGTCGGCCGCGGTGTGACGCTCAAGTGCGATCCGGACCACGCGCGCCACCTGCGCGAGCATTTCGCGAGCATCGGCCCCGGCTATCACATGAACAAAAGGCACTGGATAACGGTGGCCGCAGGCCCCGACATCACACCCGACCTCGTTGAGGAACTCGTGTGCCAGTCGTGGGAGCTCGTCGTCGAGAAAATGCCGCGCGCGCAACGCCCGCCGCTGCCCGACTGGTCCGGCGACTCTGGCCAGCACGGCGACTCCGACTAGTCCAGCGATTTCGGCTCGCATGGTTTGTGGCCGACCGCGCGATTTCGGCTTGCATGGTTTGTGGCCGGCCGCGCAATCAATAGCCCGACGGTTCCGGATGGCCCGGCATTCTCGGCTCACGCACTTATCGCTGAGCCAACGTTCCGGCCGGCACAGGGCCTCCAGCCAGGCAGACATTCAGGTCACGCGAGATGCGACCGGCGCGGGCCGCCCGCTCACTTTCGGGAGGCCCGCGCCCTCAAGTCGTCTCAGGCAACCGCGGGCGACGACACGACCAGCCGCGAGCCGCGAGCCACCATCGGCAGGCTGCCAGGTCAGGCCGCGATCTCCACCTCCGGGTCGGGATCGCGGGTGATGCGGCTGCGCAAATCCCGCCGCACGATCTCAATGGACCACAGCCACAGCATGTGCCCGAGCGCCTCGGAGAAATGCTCCTCAAAAGGCTGATCCCAGGGCGCCGGCACCGTGCCCATCGCGGGCATGACGACGACGTGGAAGAAAACCCACAGGAACAGGCCGAAGGCGGCTCCCATCCACAGCTTGATCTGGGGGTACTTTTCCGCGAGCAGGCAGTAGAGCAGGGCAAAGAAGATAGCGAAGCCGAAGTGGATGATGAAGGAGTAGATCGGAAGGTCGTTGCCGTTGAAACCGATCGTCGTGTGGCTCGCTTCCGGCGACATCCCCAGTTGCTCGAGGAGCTCCTGGGGAGGGTTGGTCGCGTTGCGCTCGGGCGTGCGCGGTGGGAACGGCACCTCCCATCCAAACTTGACGATGGCGGAGAAGAATCCGGCGATAAGTCCGACGATGGCGGCAACCTTGTATTTTCGCCGTGACGGGTCCGTAATTCGAAGGCGGGACATGTTGACTCCTTTGCAATGGGTTGTGGATCAATTGGTCACGAGCACCTGGTGGGCTTCCTAATTGGCTTCACGTTAATTCGGCCGAATCGCGGCGGACAAGCGCGCCATCGTGCCCCCGTCCGAGCACGCCAGCCTCCGCAAGCGTAGGTTTCTGCCTGGAAGAATCAACCAAAGCTTCCGGTCGACAATGAGAGCAGACGCCGCAGCACCGCGCGCCTGCAAACTTTTTCACAATCTCTAAACCGTCTATCTTGGGACCATCTGCCCACCACCTGCCACTCAGTGAATTGGACGGCACGGCAGCGACGCACACGTCGTTGGGACGGCCGGACACTTTGCGGGTAGGCTTGCACGTCGAGCGCGCCCGATAGCTCACCCATCACATCCCGGCAAGCAAGGAATCGTCAATGGCATTCGGACTGGCAGCCCTACTGGACGACGTCGCCGCCCTGACCAAAGCGGCCGCGGCCAGCATCGACGACGTCGCGGCCGGTGCCGTCAAGGCCAGCTCGAAGGCCATGGCCGTGGTTGTCGACGACACGGCCGTGACACCCCAGTACGTCAAGGGAATCGACCCTAAGCGCGAAATCCCCATCATCAAGCGAATCGCCAAGGGTTCGCTCGTCAACAAGTCCATCATCCTCGTTCTGGCACTCCTGCTCTCGCAGTTCGCCCCGTGGGCGCTGACACCGCTGCTCATGGCCGGCGGCGCCTACCTGTGCTTCGAAGGGGCGCACAAGATTTGGGACAAGATCCACGGCCACCACGTCGAGGCGGCCGTATCGCAGGATGCGGGCGCCGAGGATGGCATCGTCACGAGCGCCGTACGCACAGACTTCATTCTTTCGGCGGAGATCATGGTCATCGCACTGAACGAGGTCGCCTCCTCGTCCTTCGCCTTCCGTACCGCCGCCCTGGCGATCGTCGCCGTCGTCATCACGGCTTTCGTCTACGGTCTCGTCGCCCTCCTGGTCAAGGCCGACGACGCCGGCCTCGCGCTGGCGCGCCGGGACAGCCGGTCGGCCCAGCGTGCCGGGCGAGCCATCGTCGCCGCCATGCCGAAGGTCCTCTCCGCCATCACGGTGGTGGGAGTGGCTGCCATGCTCTGGGTCGGTGGACACCTGCTGGTCACAGGTGTCGCCGAGCTCGGCTGGCACGGTCCGCACAATCTCATTGCGAGCCTTGCACACTCGCTTCCTGGCGGCGTGCTCCAATGGTCGGCCGACACCGCATGCTCGCTGGTCGTGGGTTTTTGCCTCGGCAGTCTGCTCGTGGCGGCACGCGCTGTGGGCGAGCGCCTCGTTACCGGACTGCGCAACTGAAATGCCCATACATCGCGGAATATAGCGAAATCTCCCAGCTCGTTACTCACATCGTGAGACTGCGGACTTTCCCGGCCATGGCGCCGATGCGACGACGGGATGCCTACCACAGTGTTTCCCGCGGTTTTGTACCCATTGCATTTTCGCATAAAGTTGTCTCGGTTGTTACAAAGCAATCCGCGGCGAGCTAGTTCACCTCCACAACCACGACGCATGCTCAACGCGCCTAACCACGCACATGATAAGGAGCTTACCCGTGAGCCACACGGTAGAACCGACGGGAGCCGTCCACGAGGTCGGGGTCGATGAACTATTCTTCTCGGTGACCGACAACAAGGGCGTTATCGAGTCATCCAATCGAGTATTCGTAGAGCTTTCCCGCCACTCTCGCGAAGAGCTCATGTCCGCGCCCCACAACATCATCCGCCATCCAGCCATGCCTGGCGCCGTTTTCCGCATCCTGTGGGACACCATCCAAACCGGCAAGCCCTTCGCCGGATACGTGCGCAACCTCGCCGCCGATGGCAGCGAATACGACGTCTTCGCGACCATTACACCCCTGCCAGGCAACCGTTTCCTTTCCGTGCGCACCCGCCCCGTGCGTGACGACCTTTTCGACGCCGCCCTCAAACTCTATGAGAAGGTCCGCGCCTACGAGGATCAGCTCATGGCCGACGGCGCCAACCGCCGCAGCACGGCAAAGCAGGGCACGGGCCGCGCCGGCGAGCTGCTGGCCGAACTCGGCTTCCCCTCCTACGATGCTTTCCAGACGGCGGCGCTGCCAGCCGAGGTCTCCCGCCGCGAGGAACTTTCCGCGGGCCTGCCCACGCGCCCCGACGCCGAGGGCCTCCTGCGCGAGGCGCTCGACACCGTCCATGGCATCTACGACGAGCTCGCTGTCTGGATGCGCGAGCAGAACGCGCTCGCCGAGCTCTCCTCGGAGCTTCGCCGCGTGGCCAACGAAATCGAGGGCCGCCTCGGCGACGCAAAGATCACGCCGGATACGATCGCTACCATTGCCGCCCACGGGCCGGCGCTCAACCCGCTCGTCGAGCCTCTCCAGGTGTGGACGTCCATGCAGGAAATCGTCGCCTCGACCCTGAGCCGCCTCGTCGGCTCTCTGCGCGAGCTCGACGAAACCAGCGCCCGCACGCGCTTCCTCGTGGCACTCGCCCGTCTGCACACGACGATGCTGGCCACGTTCGTCGCCGAACTCATCGACGGCGGCCCCGACGCCAAGGAGTCCGTCCCAGCGATCTGGCTTCTGACGAAGTCGCTGCGGCAGGGCCTGTACGACATGGAGGAGCAGACGCTCGCGCATCGCCGTCTGGCTTCCAACACCGCGTGGAACATCGATCAGGCCAACTCGATGATCACGATCCCGAGCCAGGTCCTTGCCATGTGGAAGGCCACGGCCGACACCATGACGCTGCCCGAGGACGTCGCGGCGCTCGTCCCCGTCATCTCGGAGGGAGTCGTCGACTACACCGGGACCGTCCTCAAGGAGTCGACGGAGCTTGCCGAGCGCTGCCGCGCTCTGGGCGATCAGCACGATTCGACGCGCATGAAGGAACTCATGCACCACGCCGAGGACCTCGCCGTCAAGATCGCTTCCCAGTAAGCAACCGCGGACGCCGTCATCGCGACGCCACCCCAATAGCCGGATAGGGATACGGCCGGGAACGCATCCCGGCCGTATCCCATTTGGCACTTTCCTATTCGGCCCGCATATCTGGGCCCGGCATCAAAGCTCTGTCAATGCCGGCCGCCCGGGCCTACCGGAGGACCGTCGGCGTTCGCGCAAGCCCCCAGATCGTCGACGCTCCCACGAGCCGCGTGGCCTCGCGCGATTTGCCCGACCCTGGCTTCTCCGCCCTACTCGTCGGCGCTCGGCCCCGTCATATCGGCGGGCACGACCCACCGGTCGAAGTCCTCCGCCGTGAGGAAGCCGAGTTCGAGCGCGGACTGGCGCAGCGACAGGCCCTTGTGATGCGCGTTCTTCGCGATCTTCGAGGCCTTGTCGTAGCCGATGTGGCGGTTGAGCGCCGTGACCTGCATGAGGTTGGTCTCGAGGTTCTGCGCGATCTTTTCGCGGTTCGGCTCGATCCCATAGGCGCAGTTCGTATCGAAGCTCACGCAGGCATCGCCGAGCAGCTGGATCGACTCGAGGATCGCCCAGGCCATGACCGGCTTAAAGACGTTGAGCTGGAAGTTGCCCTGCGATCCGGCGAAGCCGACGGTGGCATCGTTGCCGAAGACCTTCGTGGCGACCATAGTCATCGCCTCGCACTGGGTGGGATTGACCTTGCCGGGCATGATCGAGGAACCTGGCTCGTTTTCGGGAATGAGCAGTTCGCCGATGCCGTTGCGCGGGCCGGATGCGTACCAGCGCACGTCGTTGGCGATCTTCATGAGGGCGTCGGCGAGCACCCGCAGCGAGCCGGAAACCTGGACGAGCGCGTCGTGCGCGCCCAGCGCGGCGAAGAGATTGTCCGCCTGCTTGAACTCGATGCCGGTTTCCTCGCTAATCTTCTGTGCGCACAGCTGGCCAAAACGCGGGTGGGCATTGAGGCCGGTGCCCACAGCCGTTCCGCCGATGGCCAGTTCGCGGGCGCGCGAGTCGGAGTATTCGATGCACTCGAGCGCGAAGTCAATTTGCGCGACCCAACCGGATAGCACCTGCCCCAGCCGGATCGGGGTGGCGTCCTGGAGGTGGGTGCGGCCGACCATGATGATGTCGTCGTATTCGGCCGCCTTGGCCGCCAGGGTGTCGCGCAGCTGACGGATGCGCGGGTACATATTCGCCAGTTCGCAGACGACGGCGATGTGCATGGCCGTGGGGAACGTGTCGTTCGAGGACTGGCCCCGGTTGACGTGGTCGTTGGGGTGGACGGGCGTCTTCGATCCCTTCTCTCCCCCGGCAAGCTCAATGGCGCGGTTGGAAATGACCTCGTTGCTATTCATGTTCGACTGGGTGCCCGAACCGGTCTGGAAGACGACGAGCGGGAAGTGCTCGTCGAGTTCGCCGGCAATGACCTCATCGCCCGCCTTGGCGATCAATTCGGCGACGTCGGCCGGCAGTTCGCCGAGCTCGGCGTTGGCCAGGGCGGCGGACTTCTTGAGGACGCCCAGCGCGTGGATCATCGGGCGCCCCCAGACGAAGGTCTCGCGCCCGATGTCGAAATTGTGGAGGCTGCGCTCGGTTTGCGCGCCCCAGTAGCGGTCGGCGGGCACCTCGATCGTGCCCATGGAATCGGATTCGGTTCGCGTCGCGGCGGACTCATTCAACTCTGAACTCATGCCGTCAAGCCTACCCGGTAAGCCTCGCGCAGGCGGCGGCTAAGGGTCCTGAAGCCTCGGGGCGGGCAGCACTTCTCGGCGGGGTGCGTTTCGGGGCAGGGTGCGCCGAGGGATGTAACGGCTCGTCGGGACCGCGAGGCCTGGGAAAAACGCGGTCAACGCGGTCAGCCGGCAACCTGGCCGCCAGATGCGAAGATGCCCGGGGCACTGGCTCCCCGGGCACCTCGCTCGATCCGCTACGACTGCGGGTTCGGGCTGGCCAGCCGCAGGGCGTCGGCCGGCAGCTCGTACCGGCGGCCGGGATAACGGCCGAACTGCTCCTCGGAAGTCGCGGGCCCGACCCGCTGACCGAGCTCGCTGGCCTGATCCGGCGTCGGCCACACCGGCGTCTTGTCCGATGCTGCCGGCAAGAGCGGAGCGAATTGGGCGGTTTCGCGCCGCGGGGCGACGATCAGGCGGCCGTGCTTGCTGCGGTCGCGCAGCGCGTGGGCGCGCCAGATGTTGATCGGGTGCGAAGCCATCCAGGATTGAATGTGAAGCCACAGACCACGCTCGGTGGCAGCGCGGTCGGCGAAGGCGTGGAAGTTGACCTGCTCGCCCAGGTACTTGCCGGCGCTGAGCAGACCGATAACACCGGGGGCGCCCTGCGGGGCGAAGTAGTAGCCGTAGTTGTCGGCCGTGTACTCCTGGGCGCGCGAGACCGTGCTGCCAAAGAGTGGAATCTTCGATCCCACGACGGTGAAGACCAGGCGGAAGTAGCTGGTGTGGCCGGCAGCGATATGCCCGACCTCGTGGCCAATGACGAAGCGCAGCGTCTCCGGGTCGCGGGCCTTGCCGCCGATCTCGAAAACATCCGAGTGGACGGCAACGAAACGGCGGTATCCGTGGCCCGAAGCGAACGCGTTGACGACGCCGTTACCCAGGACGACGTACGCGTCAGGCACCTTGCGCAGGCCGAACTTCTGGGCGGCCTCCACCACCATCTGGTAGCCCTCGGGGAACTGCGTCGGGCTCATGCGCACGCTGTTGGCGCGCAGCTTGGCGTATTGAATGGCACGCACAACCCAGACGATGAGCGGGGCGATGAGCGCGACGGTCATGAAGGTGAATACATCGCTGTCGACGCTCTCGCTTGCGCCGCCAGGTTTTGCATTACCGGAAAACTGGCTAGAAGCCATGTTAATCCACACTATGATAGCGACGGCAAACATGGCGACCGAAATGTAGATCAGAGGTAGCTCGTACTTGTGGCGCATTCCTTTCTGTCCGAAAAAGCCGTGGACAGTGGCGCCATTAAACAGTTTTGGTTTGTTTGATTTCACGGGTGAAAGCCTATATCGAAAGCCTGTCGAGCCGCACCTTCTACGGTGGGCAGATCTATCACATGCCCCGGCACGCCTTCCGGCGGCGTCCCCAAGATCAAGACACTGTAACTTCCGCACCTCCGATGAGGGCGCGACAATTGCTCAGTAATTGCCGCGCCGACGCCGAAAACCTCATGCTTGGATCGCGTCGGGCCAGCCTCGTAGTCTGATGGCATGGCAGGGCAAGTAGACGTGCTCATGATCGACGACCAGCAGTCCCTGGCCGCCTCGACCGCCGAGTACCTGACGTGGTCGGGCGTGCCCTCGAGCTATGTCACCTCAGCTGAGGCCGCCCTGGCGCAGATCGAATCCAGCCGCCCGAAGATCCTGCTCTTGGATGTCAACCTGCCCGGGCTGGACGGCTTTGACTTCTGCCGCAAGGTCCGCGAGCGCTACGACATGCCCATCGTCTTCGTCTCGGCCCGAGTGGCCGAAGAAGACCAGATCCGCGCCTTCCTTTCCGGCGGCGACGACTACCTGACCAAGCCCTACTCCCTGGCTTTGCTGCTGGCTAAGATCAGGCGCATGCTGGCCCGAATGGCCAACGACGTGCCGCCCGCGCCAGAGCCCTACGACGATGGCTGGCTCTTCTTCGAGCCGTCAAGCGGACGGGTGCGCGTGGATGGAAGCGACATCCAGCTGGCGGCCCTGGAACTGCGGCTGCTCGAATACCTGATTGCCAACCGCGGGCGCGTCGTCGAAAGGAAGGAGCTCTTCGAGCAGGTCTGGGGCGGCAGCGTCACGGCCGACGGCACGCTTTCGGTCCACATTCGCCGACTTCGCCTGCATATTGAGCACGACGCCGACCGCCCGCGCTACATCCGCACCGCCTGGGGCCGCGGCTACATCTTCGAGGAGCCCCGGTGAGAACGTCCGCGGTTCCCCTGCTCCTCGTCTTCTTGGCCGTGGCCTCGATCCTGGCGCTGTGGCGCTCGTGGGACCCGGAGCTTCCCAAGGGCGACGTCGTCGCATCCAACGAACTAGTCCCGGCCATCGAGGCAAGCTGGCCGAACGTTCGCCTCGGCTCGGCTGCCGCGCCATTTTCCCGCGTGAGCGTGGTCGACGAAAACGGCACGCTCCTAGCCAACAAGGGCGAGCCCATAGCTAGCCAGCGCCAGGCGCACCGCGCCCGGGCCTCGCAGTTCGACGTCGTGGTAGGCGGCTCGCGCGTGGGCACCATCTGGCTGGCCGACGGCTGGGACGAGGCCGCAATCGCCGCCTGGCAGCACAATCTTCGCCTGGCCAGCCTGGCCATTGCCGGCATCGCCGTCGTCTGTGCGGTCATGATCGTCGTCGCCCAACGGCGCGTCACCCGCCCCTTCAAACGCCTCGATGCCTTCGCCAGGGATGTGGCAGCTGGCGACCTTGACGCGCCGCTACAGATGGACCGCGGCAACCCCTTTGGGCCTTTCACCGAGGCCTTCGACATCATGCGCACCGAACTCGCCCGAGCCCGCCGCGAGGAAGAAAAAGCCAAGCAGTCAAAGAAGGACCTCGTGGCGGAACTCGGGCACGATATCCGCACGCCCGTGGCCTCCATCGCGGCGACGGCCGAACTGCTGCACCTGACCGAAGACGAGCCGAAACGCCGCTCAAAGTTGCGCGTCATCCAGGAGATGACCGGACAGATCGAGGCGCTGGTCGCCGACCTATTTGAAGCCAACGAAGAAGAAATGGCCATCCTTCGAGTCCAGCCGCAACAGGTGGCCTCCACGGACGTGGCCTCGTGGCTGCGCGCCACCGATGTCGACGAACGCCTCGAGCCCTTCGAACTGCCCGAATGCCTCGTATCCGCCGACCCGCTACGCATCCGCCAGGTCTTCGACAATATCCTCGCCAACTCCCGCAAGTATGCCGGCACCGACATCGCCGTCACCGGTGGGATCGACGGGGACTTCCTGCGGCTTTCCATTCGCGACTTCGGCCCCGGCGTGCCCGAAAGCGAGCTCGAGGCCATTGTGGCCAAGGGCGTGCGCGGATCCAATGCGCCGGGTTCGGCCGGTCAGGGCTTGGGGCTGTACACCGCCAGCCATCTCATGGAGCGCATGTCGGGCTCGCTTTCCTGCCGCGATGCTCGGCCCGGGCTGGCCGTCGACCTGGAGATTCCGCTGGCCAGGTGAGGCGCGCCGACGCTTTGCCGCCACGCCCTCGCACGATCGGCGCCCCTGTTGCTCGCCCCGGCATGCTGGACGCGGGAGGCCGGCGCCTCGGCAAGCCCCGCGCGGCCACCGACGGCGTTAAGGAACTCGAAAGAAACGATTAACGAAGGCGAAAAGACTGCGCCGGCCCGCGGCGCTACCTTCGATGCATGGACACTGAAACTCTCACGACGCCCGCCGGCAAGGCGCCGACCGGTACCGGCGACCGGCACGAGCCAGACCAGCGCGCCGAGGTGATCGTCTCGACGGACAAACTCTCGAAGAGTTTCTCGCTGGACGGCGCCCAGCAGCACGTGCTGAAGAACCTCGACCTGGACATCGTGCGCGGAGACTTCACCGTGATCATGGGCCGGTCGGGCGCGGGCAAGTCGACGCTTCTGCACGCGCTATCGGGCATGGACAGCCCCAGCCTGGGCAGCGTGATCTTCGACGGCACCGACATCTCGGCGATGTCCCAAGATAAGCTCGCCACCTTCCGCCGCAGCCACTGCGGATTCGTCTTCCAGCAGATCAACCTGCTCGACTCCATAACGCTGGCCGACAACGTCCTGGTCCCCGGCCTGCTCGGCCGGGCCAAGCGCTCGGATGTCGTGGCCCGCGCCAACGAACTCTTCGACCTGGTCGGCCTCGACGAGGTCACGCGCAAGAAGTTCCCGGTCGTCGTCTCCGGCGGCGAGGCCCAGCGCGCGGCAATCGTGCGCGCCCTCATCAACGAGCCCGACGTCCTCTTCGCCGACGAACCGACCGGCCAGCTCGACTCGGCAAACTCCACGCTCCTCCTGGACCTGCTGACGACGATCAACCGGGGTGGTCAATCCATCGTCATGGTCACCCACGACACGCGTTCGGCCCTGCGGGGCAATCGCATCATCTACCTGCTCGACGGGACGATCCACGGCCAGCTCACCCTCGGCCCGTACACCGACGACGCCGAGCAGCGCAGCGCCACCCTGTCGGCCTTCCTCGACGAGATGGGGTGGAGGCTATGAGCGCTTCGTCGATCCTGACCCGCCGCAGCCTGCGCAAGACCAAGGGGCAGTTCGCCATCGTCGGCCTGCTCGTCGCGCTTGCTTCTATGCAGCTGCACCTGGCCTACGTCCTGCTGACCGACTACCCGGCCAATTTGAACCGAACCGCCGACCGGCTCAACACGGAGGACGTGGCACTATTCCTCACCTCCGAAGAAAGCCGCGACGCGGTGACCCAAAAACTGGACACAGACAAAAGGGTCTCCGAGTACGCCGTCAGCCAAGCCTCCGTCATTGCCTCCGAGTTCGACTACGGCGGCAATATGATGTCGGCCCAAGTCCTCGTCACCGAGCACGGCAAGAAAACGGATATAGGCAAGGTTGAAACTGTCGAGGAACTACAAGACCGGCAGAAAAACCCGATCTGGCTGCCCCTGACCTTCAAGTCAGGCGGCTACGATCTGGGCGATACGTTCACGCTGACGACCAGCGAGCGCGAGCACAACTTCCAGGTCCAAGGCTTCACGGTCACACCCATGCACTCAATGACCTCCATGGGCGTCATTGAGGTGCAGACCGAGGCGGCTTCCGTTCAGACACTGGCGGCATCTCCGACCGCCGAACAGCTCTGGCGCATCCAAGTCAAGGCCTCCCACGGCCCAGACCTCAGCCTGGCGCTGACGAAGGTGGCCGAAGCCGCCCACACCGGCCCCGGCGCCGCCGTGCCCGGAAACCTGGAACGCCAGGCGGTCTTTACCATTCAGACCCTGACATCGAATTCCTTCGTTGCCATGCTCGCGCTCTTTTCGCTGATCTTCACGCTGATCGTGGCCACGGTCATCCGCTTTGTCATCCGCTCGACCGTCGTGCGCGACATGCCTGCCATCGGCACGCTCGGCGCTGTTGGCTTCAGACCCGGGCACATCATGCGAGTCTTGGCACTGCCCTTCGTCGTCGTGACGGTGGCCGCCGCGCTCCTGGGTGCGGCAGCCACAGTGCCGCTCCTTTCCGTCCTCGAAGATGTGCTCACATCCCAGACGGGTATTCCGTGGGATGCAAGCCCGTCGGCGGCCGGCACGGTCATCGCCCTTGCCGCGCTCCTGAGTTGCGTCGCCCTGACGGGAGTTGTGGCTGCCTGGCACGTGCGCAAAATCCCGCCGGTTCAGGCCCTGCGAGGCGGGCGCAAGGCGCATTCCTTCCATAGCAACCGCCTGCCGCTGGCCTCCAGCCGCGGCCGGGCCCCGGCGCTTTTGGGCTTGAAGTCGGCCCTGCATTCCAAGGCGCAGAACGCCATGGTCGTCCTGGTGCTTGCCGTGGCGGTCACTGCCTCGACAATCGGGCTGGGGATCTTCTCCGTCGTCAATGGCAATCCCAAGCAGTTCTCGCAGATGGTCATCGGCGAGCGCGGCGACGTCACCGTCTTGGCCGCCCAGGGGCAGTCAGCCATAGATCTTCGCAAGGATCTAGCCGGCCAGCCCGGGGTCGACAAGGCAGTGGTCTTCGATAATGACGGCATCTCCAACACCACGCTCAACGACACTCCCGCTATGCTCAAGATCACCGAGGACTTCTCTGTCTTCGAGAACAACTTGATCTACGAGGGACGTATCCCCAGGCGCGAGGACGAGATCGTCATTGGCGGGCATCTTGCCCAGCTCCTCAACGTCAGCGTTGGGGACGAGGTCACACTAGAACACCTGGGCAAAAAGGAGCGTTACCTCGTGACGGGGCTGTCCCAGTCAGTGTCCAATCTCGGCAGGGAAGCCATGATGACAGTTGACGGAGCGCGACGGGTCAACCCCAGCTACGTGCCGCAGAAAATCGATGTCTACCTCGACTCTTCCTTCGATACCCAGACCTTCATCGAACGAACACGAAACAGTTTCCCGACCAGAATCGCCCAGTTTGGTGACCTGAAGGCTACCTTTGATGCCGGCATTGGCACCTATGTGTCCGCCTCCGTAATGATCGCCATTGCCATCATTGCGCTGACCTTGGTGGCGATACTGCTCATCGTTGGGCTCGTCGTCAGCTTGGCTATGGCGCAATCACGGCGCGACTACGGGATCCTCAAGTCGCTCGGGTTCACCAACCGTCAGCTGGCCACCTACACCCTGTACGCGCACCTGCCCGCCATCATCCTGGGCACGGCCGTGGGACTGGTCATTGGCAGCGTGACAGCAATGCCGCTGCTGCAGACGCTGCTGAGCAATGTCGGCATTATGCGCCTGTCGGCCGCTCTGCCGGTGCACCTGGTGGCGGTGATGGCTGTGGCTGTCCTGGCCCTTTCGGCCACGCTCATGCTCATGCTTGCTAGGAAAACCAGGAGCATCACCTCGCGCGACCTGCTGACAGAGTGAGGGCAGGGCCGCGGCTCGGCAGGACATCGAGGCCAGCCAGGCGGAACTTGCCCAGGAACGCGGGGCCGCGGCAGTTATGCTGCGACGGCCCCGCGCTTCGTCCTGGGCGCACGCCAGGGTCCGAATGCCCGGCCGAGGAAGACGCGAGCAGACACCCCCTGCGATGTGCCCCAATCTCGTCCCCCGCGTCGCCCAGGTCGGCACTCTGCACATCCGTGGCCTCCTCGGTAGTGCCTTACCTGGAGCCAGGCGGTTTGGCCGGCTCCCCACATATCCGGGAAAGCGGCCCCCGCCAGCCACGGGGAGGTGCGCGACGACTCTTCGGCACGCCGCCCGCCGGCCTTCACTGCGGCAGAATGCAGTTCGAGTGTAAACGGCGCGCGGTGGGCAGGCTTCCGCCCCGAGGACTATTCGGGGCGCGCCCACGGAGCGATGCGGCGTCGGGTTCACACGGAGGGAGCCGGGTTCACATGGAGCGATGCCCGCGGAGCGCCAGGTTTACATTGACGGCATCTCGGCCTATGCGGACTCGACGAAGCGCTGCGCGCGGGCGTGCACGCCGTCGACGAGTTCCTCGAGGCTCGAGGAGTCGCCGTCGGCCTCGAAGGTGCGGCACTGCCGTGCGAGGGAATCGAGTTCGGCTAGGTCTCTGTCGACCGCCTCGATCCGCCGGTAGACCGACTCCGCCAGGGCTGCGACCTCGTCCGTCAACTGGCGCGAGCCGGCCTCCTGGTCCCACAGGACGAGCAGCTGGCGCGGGATGGCGACGAACTCCTTGGTCTTCTCAATGTAGTCGGCGGTCTCGGCGGCGAGCTCGCGGTGCGCGGCGGCCTGCCTGGCCATGTCGGCCAGCCCCTGGCGCAGAGCCTTCGACAGCATCTCCAGCGCGGAGACCGAAAGTTCCGCCTCGGCGTCGCCGTCGATCAACTCGGCCGTGAACCTGGCCATCATCGTCGTGTGCAAACGGGCCAGCGCCACCCTGAAGCGGGTCGCCGCGCCGTTTTCGTCCAGACGCACGAGCGCGTCGATGAGCCGGCCGACCTCCTGGTCGACGATGTCCTGCATCCGCACCCACACCTGGAGCAGCTCGAGCAGCGAGCCCAACTCGCCGTCGCTATCCAGCCCCTCGACGACGTCGATCGTCAGGCTCTTGTCACCCATCTCCTTCTCGAGGCTAGCGCCGGCGCGCCGCAGGGACCGCGAAAGATCCGTCAGGTCCTCCTGCCGACTCATCCACGAGTCCAGTTCGACGGCAATGCGCCGGACATCGCCGAGCATCTCGCCCAGGACGCCGTCGGCCTGCGGCCGTTCGGGGAACCCCGCGGAAAGCTCCTCGCGCTTGGCGACCTCCGCGGGCAGGGCGAGCTCCTGCAACTCCTCGTACGAAGAGAACCCGGCCTGTCCGAGCAGGTGGGCGATGCGCTTGGACCCCTCGGCAGCGACCTCGCGGCGGTTGTGATCCTGTTCCTGGAGCTGGTCCTCGAATTCACGCACGTCACGATAGATGGCCAGTGCCGTATCGAAGTACTCCTGGCACATTGGGCGGGTCCGCACGGAAAGGTAGCCACCGTCGGCCAGGGGCGTGACGGTGGCGAAGACGTCGTACTCGCTTCCGTCGCCGGCGAGGTTACGCACGTATCCGGCGAACGGTTTTCCCGCCCGGAGCATTTCCCACATGGACCGGAAAACGCCCGACGGCATCTCGGGGTGGCGGACGATATTGTGCGGAGCCCCCGCCAGTTCGTCACGGCTGTAGCGCGACAACTCGACGAAGACCCTATTCGAATGGCCGATGACCCCGCGCTCGTCGGTGGTCGAAAAGAAGATCTCGTCTACACCCACCTCGTGGGTTGCTCCAGTGATGGCTACGTTGGTCACGTGAAGGCTCCTGCGTGTCGACTCCTCGGCGGCCCGCGGTCGCCCGTCGTGGCCGGCCCTGCCCGTGGCCGCGCCCCTCCGGCAGCCACACTCGGCCAAGTGTAGGTGGCCCATTCTGGCAAACCACTGGGAAATCGGGGGTAACTCTACCCGTGGCGTTTTCCGACCGCGTCGCCTCACGGCGCCTGCGTGCCCCGTCACGCCCTGCCGAGCGGCCGCCGTCGGCCCGCCCACGCCGCCGTCGGCCCGCCGCGCTCCACCTCGCCCGCCCCCACCTCGGCGCCGTCATGCCCGGCGGATGACACCTGTCATAGGCCGTGCGTGACGCCCGGGAGTTCCGCCCAATCCCCGCCAACGCGAGGATTGGGCCATGAACACGACAATACGACCAGAACCGTCAGCAATCGCCTCGGCGCTGGGAGCATCCGGGCACTCCGCCGACGTCGTCCCGGCCCTCGCCCTCGACGGCGTCTCCAAATCCTTCGGCAAGGTCAAGGCGGTCGACCGCGTCAGCCTGTCCATCTACCCTGGCGAGATCGTCGCCTTCCTCGGCCCTAACGGCGCGGGCAAGACCACGACTCTCGACATCGCCCTCGGGCTTTCGAGGCCGACGTCCGGCTCCGTGGCCGTCTACGGCGGCACTCCCCGCGCGGCCATCGACCGCGGGTGGATGTCCGCCCTGCTGCAAACCGGCGGCATCCTCACCGAGTACCGCGTGAGGGAGCTGGTGAGCATGATCGCGGGTTTCCTCCCCGCAAGCCGCCCGGTCGAGCAGGTGCTCGAGCGCGCCAACCTGACCGATATCCAGGAGCGGCGCATCTCCAAATGCTCGGGCGGCGAGCAGCAGCGCCTGCGCTTCGCCCTGGCCATCCTCGCCGACCCCACCCTCCTCGTCCTCGACGAGCCGACGGCCGGCATGGACGTCACAGCCCGACGCCACTTCTGGCAGGCCATGGACGAGGAGGCACAAAACGGCAAGACGATCATCTTCGCCACCCACTACCTCACCGAGGCCGAAAGCTTCGCCCAGCGCACGATCATCATGAACGAAGGCCAGGTGGTCGCCGACGCACCCACCGGCGAGATTCGCCGCCACTTCGGCGTCCAGCGCATCACCGCCGGATTCGACACGCCCGATCACCTGGACGCCGCGGCCCGCCGCCTCGCCCAGCAGGGGCCGGTGTCCCGCACCGCCGACACGCTGACCGTCTCCGGCGCGGACACCGTCGCCCTCGCGCGCCTCGTCCTGGACAACCCCGGCGTCGTCTCCATCTCCATCACCGACCGCTCGCTGGAGGACGCCTTCGAGCAGCTCACGGAAGGCGATGCCAACGACGGCCACTGACCCGGTGTGCCTACCCATGCCACCCACAATCCAGGAGGAAAACATGCCGACGACACCAAGCGCCAGTCCTAAGCCGCTTCGGGGCCTGGGCGCGATGATCCGCTACCAAATGCCGTACACCGTCTTCTACCCCGCGGTGTTCATCTTCTCGATAGGCCTGCCGGTCTTCATGTACTTCATGTTCGGGGCCTTCCAGGACTACGCGAGCCGCTGGAACGGGCACAGTAACGTCTCGGGGCAGGTGATGTTCGCCATGGGCGCGTACGGAGCCACGCTCGCGGCCGCCTCGATAGGCGCCCAGGTCGGCGTCGAACGCGGCATGGGCTTCAGCCGCCAGCTGGCCCTGACCGCCATGCGCCCGCGCACCTACCTGCTGGGCAAGCTCGTGCTCTCGCTGCTGTCGGCGCTTTTCGCTCTCCTGACGCTCATGCTCGTGGGCGCGATCGTCGGGGCCGAGGCCGAAGTCCGCGCGTGGGTCTTCTCGCCGCTACTCATCCTCTTCGGGAGCCTGGTGACCGCCTGCATGGGCGTCGCATTCGGCTACTTGTTCCGCTCCGACGCCGCCTACGGCATCATCGGCGGCGGCAGCGCGATCCTCGCCTTCCTCGCGGGAATCTGGATCCCGCTGGAGCAGATGCCCGAGTTCTTCAGGGACCTCGCCCCGTACACGCCGGTCTACGGCGTATTCCAGCTCAGCCAGTTGCCGCTCAGGGACACGACCTTCAACCCGGCGTGGGTCGCGAACATCGCCGCGTGGATCGCACTGTTCGGCGTCATCGCCCTGTGGCGGATGCGCAGGGACACGTCCCGCCGGTGACGAACTCGCCTGTGGCGGCCGTGGCACGCCGGTGGCCGGTGGCTTCTGGCTGCCGCGCACCGGCGTCACGGGCACCCGCGTCGCGGGCGTCGGCAGGCGCCACCGTTCGTTAGGTTTGATTCATGTTCCAGTGGCTGACAGAGCATCCGAAGGTAGAAACCCTCTTCTACTCCTGCATCTGGCTGTTTTTCATGGCCTTTCCGACGTACGACGCGCTGTCCATGCCCAATGGCTGGCGGAAATGGCTCTACCTCGCCGCGATCATTGCCTTCATCGCGGCCTACGTTCGGGTCTGGATCGTTTACCCGACCTTGCCCCGAAGCGAGGACTACCGCGTCCCGCCCGGACTGTACCTGACGGTCATCTGCCTGTGTGCGCTGGAGTGGTCGATGACCGCGCTCGCCGACGCGACCGTCACCCAGCTCGGGACCTACGCCCTCGCCGTCATCGCCTTCGCCTTTCCGAGGCGCCAGGGCAAGGTCAGCGCGATACTCGTCCTCACCTCCCAGCTACCCCTCTTCGGGTGGCAAATCGAAACGGGGGCACTGACAAGCGAACAGGCCGGAATAACGCTCTTCTTCCTCATCGTCATGTTCTTGGTGTTCTACGGGCTGTCCAGTCTGCTCATCTCCGAGCGCGACCTACGCACGTCCAATCAGATGATCCGCCAGCTGACTCAGGCCCAGGAACGCGAAAGAATCAGCTCCGACCTGCATAACATCCTCGGCCAGTCGCTGACGGCCATCGCCCTGAAGTCCCAGCTGACCGCCAAATTGCTGAGCATGGACGACGCCGAGGCGAAGCAACGGGCAGCCGCCGAGGTCGATGCCATACGGGGCTTGGCCGCCGAGGCCCTGGCCGACGTGCGGTCCGTGGTGCGCGATGCCCGGCAGCTGACCCTCGAAGAGGAAATCCTCGCCGCGCGTGAACTGCTTTTGGCCGCGGACCTCACGCTCGTCGTCACCGGCGAGGATTTCGAGTGCGGCCAGGCGCAGCAGCAGGCGGCCGCCCACGTCGTGCGGGAGGCGGCCGCCAACATCGTCCATCATGCCTTCGCCACCCGCTGCGAGATACGCACGTGGAAGGACGGCGTGCGGATCGAGGACGACGGCGTCGGCCGGGCGTCCGGGCAGGTCGGCGGGCGCAGCGGCACGGGCCTCAAGGCGCTGAGCGCCAGGGTGGCCGAGGCCGGAGGCGAACTGGAGTATGGCAGGGGAAACAGGGGTTGGCAGGTGACCGCCACGTTTGGCCAGCGCCCGTCCAGTCGTCGTGAGGCCGCCGTGGAAGACGGCCGCGTCCGGCCGAAGTAGTATGCGGGTGTGAGCACGAAGATCCGCATCCTCGTCGTCGACGACCAGTCACTGGTGTGCGGCGCCATTGCCGCGATGCTTGACCTCGAAGACGACTTCGAGGTGATCGGCCAGGCCTCCGACGGCCAGCAGGCCCTGGCACTCATGGAGGGCACCGACGTCGACGTCGTGCTGACGGACGTCGAGATGCCAGGCATGGACGGGATCGAACTCGCGACCGAGATCCGGCGCCGAATGCCCGGCGTCAAGGTCCTCATCGTCACGACCTTTGGCCGACCCGGCTACCTGCGCCGGGCGATGGAGGCGGGGGCTGTGGGCTTCATCGTCAAGGACGCTCCCTCCGATTCGCTGGCCTCCTCGGTGCGCAAGGTGGTCGGCGGGCAGCGGGTGGTCGACCCGGACCTGGCGGCCGAATCGCTTGCCGCCGCCATGAATCCCCTGACCAGTCGCGAGCAGGAGGTCCTGCGCGCCGCCCTGGATGGCGGGACGGCGGCCGACATCGCGCGCACCCTCTGCCTGTCTCAGGGCACGGTGCGCAATCACCTGTCGGCGGGCATCCAAAAGACCGGGGCCCGCACCCGCACCGAGGCGGCGCTCATCGCCCGGGACAACGGCTGGATGTAGCCTTCCCGCACACCACAGCATTGTTGACTTCGAGCGCGCTCGAACTCGTAGAGTCGCAGGCATGAACAAGTCCGCCGAACCTTCGCGCCCGGCCCAGCACGAAGGCGCGCTGACGGTGGCCGAGATGTCCGCCGTCACGGGCGTGTCGGCCCACACTCTGCGCTACTGGGAGGGCGAGGGGCTCCTCCGTGCCGTCGCCCGCTCGGCCGGCAATCACCGGCTCTACTCCCCGGCCGATGTCGAGTGGGTGCGCTTCCTCGTTCGACTGCGCGAAACCGGCATGCCCATCGCCGCCATGCGCGAGTATGCCGGCCTGCGGGCGCAGGGCGATGTCACGCTCGGGCCGCGCCTACGCCTTTTGGAGCAGCACCGCGACAGGCTTTGCGAACGGATCGCGGAGCTGAAGCGGCACGAAGATGCCCTCGAACGAAAGATCGCCATCTACCACGAGAGCCTTAGGCAGAAAGGAAAGTCATGACCACGGAAGAATGGGCAGACGACGCCGTCGAGTCGACGAACGACCACCCGCGGCACTCCACTCAAGCGCAGGAGAGGGCCTTCCGCGCCGACCTCTTCGAGCGGGGGATGCGCATGCTGTCGTCCATCGACGGCGACGCCGGTGTCAACGTCATCGACTCCCTGGCCGACGTCGCGCCGGATCTGGCACGCCACATCGTCTCGTGGGGCTTCGGCGACATCTACTCGCGCCCGGGCCTGGAGCCGCGCGAGCGCCAACTGGTCACGCTCGGCATGCTCACGGCCCTTGGCGGATGCGAGGCGCAGCTGAGGGTCCACGTCGGCGCCTCGCTCAATGTCGGCCTCACGCCGCGCGAGATCGTCGAGGCCCTCCTGCACACGGCCGTCTACTGCGGCTTTCCGCGCTCGCTCAATGCGACATTTGCGGCGCGGGACGTCTTCGCCGAACGCGGACTCCTGCCGCTCGCGTAGCCGGCCCGTCCGACCAGCATGTTGTGCGGACAGCGCTCCCCGCGTCCGTCCGCATCGCACCCCTGTTGCCGGCCCGTCCCCGCCACTAGCATTGACGGCAACGGCGAAGCCACAGCTGGTAACAGCGGAGCCACGCGACGCGGTTCGACAACGGCGGCGTCACCGCTCGGCCGGGTGACCGCGGCGTCCTTCGGCCTCATGAGCGCGACGGCTCGCCGTCGGCCGGGCAGAAAGACCGGCCCGAAACCCGCCAGGCACTCGACGAAGGGAAGGATCGATCTCATGAGGACATCGCAATCGCCTTCTTGGTCGCCACGCTCATATGCACCGCCCGCCACAGGCGCAGGCGGGACGAAGTATCCCGAGAAGCAGAGAGCGCCACGGCACACCCTCGTCTTTGGATGCATCTGTTTACTCATGGGTCTGACGATGGTTGTGTTCTCACGTGATGCCGGTGGGTTAGTGTTAGGCGCAATGCTGGCAGCTATCGGCATCTACCTTCTGCGCTGCTATCGCAACTGGTGGTTCATCCTGGGAGAAGACGCCATCGATTTCCAGACCTGGGACGGTAAGCGCAAGTCCATCCGTTACACGGATATCGTCCACTTCGAAATCGTTGATAGCCGAGTCGCTCGTACCAATACGCGCCAGCCGTGTATTGTGATCGAATCCGCCGATGGAACGTCCATAGTTCTCTTTTTCCATTTGGCCTCGAAGATCTACGACCTCTCACCGCTGACCGCGCGCGCATACTTCGCCCACACCTTCGGCCATTGGCCCACCCGGGAGGAATTCGCACGGTACGCGGCCGCCGAGCAGGCACGCGCCTTCGGCCAGCCCAACGATTACGACCGGACGAGCTACACCGGCGTCGGCACGGGCGAGGATGGCGGCACGGGCGAGCCCACGCATCCGCAGTCACCGGCCCCTTCGTCCGACAGCCTCGGCAGCCACACCCCGACCCCCTTCTCGCAACCGAAGAGGCGCTCCCGCAGGGGCACCGGGCGTTTCTCGTAGACGCAGCGGGCACAGCCGGCTTGACGGGCCTTCTCACGCGCCCATCCCCTGCCGGCACTAAACCATCTCGTCGTCGCCAAGCCACCTGCCGGCGCTAAACCACCACGTCGTCGCCAAATGAGCCCGCCACAGCGCATCGACACCGTCGGATGCGGGAAACGCTTCCCATCGGGGAGCGGCATCGGCCGATTGTCAAACGTCACCGCGACACTTAGAGTGGCAACCGTGCAGGATTTTGCCATCGTGAAGATTTGACGTTTCAAACTGAATATCTGGAGGACAGGATGCGCAGCTACCGAATCTTTTCGCTCGTGGCGGCACTTGCTCTGGGCGGCGCGGGCCTTGGTGCGTGCAGCCTGGGAAGCTCCGGCGGGATCTCACGCGAAGACGCGAAGCAGATCGACTCGCTCCTGGCGGATGCCCGAGCCGCAGGTGCTCGCGCCAAGCCGATGGCCACGGACGCGAAACTTCCCGAAGTCGAGCGCCGCGAAATAACATCCGACGACGACCAGCTGGCAGTCACACTCAACAGCGTCACCGTCAAAGACGGGCTGACAACGGTCATCTTCACGGTCAAGAATGAAAATAAAACGAGCAGCAGCACGCAAATCGGAGGAATCTTCGACGACGGCTCGAGCAACGTTCCCAAAGACTCGGACGGCACGCAGGGCGAGGACATGTACGACCTGGCGACCGGCACGACCGACGGTGTCATGATCGTCGACGGAAAGAATCAGATGGTCTACCGCGCCGCATACGATAGCTCCGGGCACTGCCTGTGCTCCTCCAACCTGGGCGATTCCTACGTCCACGAAGGCCAGTCCTACATTCTTCTTACGACGTTCGCCGAACTGCCCAAGGACGTCGACAGTGTCACGGTAAGCATCCCCCGCGCGGGAACCTTCAACGACGTCAAGGTGAACCGATGAGCGGGGCGTTGAAGGAAGGGCGCAACTCGCAACAGCGGCCGGCGTCGCCCCGAGTTGAGCGCGGCCCGTTGGACGTTGAGTCCCACGAAGTGTCGCCGACTGGGCGCCGCGCAGAGTCGCTAGCCGGGCGCGCTGAGTCGCTAGCCGGGCGCGCGCCGAAGCTGCGCATCCTCGGTGGGGCGCTGGCTCTGGCGTTCGTCGCCGGGATGGCTCCGGCGGTCGCGAGCAGCGACGACCCGTCGTCGAGTTCCTCGGCCACGCCGTCGCAGCAGTCCACCGACGATGCGTCGGCCGTCCTGGTCCCGCAGGCAGGAGCGAAGGCCGACATCGCACCCGTCGTCGACATCATCGCACCGAAGGTGAAGGTCGGAACCGACAGCTCCGCAAAGAAGGAAGACAATATTCTCACGAGCGTTCCGCTGCTAGCAGCATGGACGTCGAGCCTGCTTCGCCAGCTTTGACGAGGCCTCTCCACTGACGGCCCACGGAGCCTGCCGCTCTCGCTAGCTCGTGCCCAGAGGGACTTCCGTTCTCTGAGTGGCCCTTCGATTGTGGCGGGTTGTCTGACGGGCCGGCCGCCCGGCCTGGCGTCTCAGCGGCATGTGGGTCGTCCGCTCGACCCGGAACGCTCGAAGAGCGACCGCCGCCCGCTGTCGGCATTGGCGCGGACGGGGGACGACGGTAACGCGTGGCGGGCACTCGGGCGGCCTGGCCGGGCATTCGGACGGCCAGGCCGGGCCAACCGCCATGCCCCTCGAGGGCGGCGGCCAGCCCGGCTCCGGCGCAAGGGCGGCTCGCGGCACTCGCACCGCGGGCCGGGCTGCCACCAGGCGACCATTGTTCAGTTAGCAGCATCCGGTCGACACATTGGCCTCGTCGAAGTCGGCTCGCAAACGCCAGAATTGGCGCTCGGTCATCGGCTCATGGTCGGGGTGTTCGCGCCGGTGCCGCTCGACGTAGCGTTCGTAGGCGCTCTCCCCCGTGAACTCCCGCCACAGGCGGCGCACGTGCGCAAAGACTTCGCGCAGTCGCGCGCCGCCGCCCCGGGAGTCAGGGTGTGCGCGGCCAGCCACCTCGTCACGAGCCATTGCCGCCGCCCCGGCCCTCGCCGGCACTCGCCTCGCCGGCCCCTGCCGTACCAACACCTGCCTCGCCGCCGTCGCGCTTCTGGCCGGGAATGAGGTCGGGATCGCCCACGAGCGCGTACTCGCGCACAACCTTCTTCTCCAGCTTGGACGCCACGAGCCGCTCTGGCGCATAGAAGTTGGACTCCTGGTACGGGTCCTCCGACGTCGTCGTATCGCCCGTGCGCAAGGTCCGCACCACCCGCACGGCCGCGCACGCGATGACGAAGGCCACGGCCACAAGGAAGACGATCGACAGCGTGCCCTGGATGAAGGTATTGCGCACAATCGCCTCCTGCGTGGCGATCTCCTCCGGGTCGGTCAGGCCCGGCAGCGCCGCACGCGCGTCGCGCCACTGCTGCCAGTAGCCGATCTTCGCATCGGTGGAGAATATCTTCTGCCAGGAGGCTGTGAAGGTGACCGCCGTGTCGAAGAGGAAAGGTATGAGCGGTATCCACACCCATTTGACGTATCCCTTGCGCACGACCATGACGGTCACGACGAGCAGCGCGATCGCGGCAATGAGCTGGTTGGCGATGCCGAAGAGCGGATAGAGCGTCTGGATGCCTCCCCGCGGGTCTGTCACGCCCATGAGCAGGAGCGAGCCCCAGGCGCCGACCACCACCGCCGTCGACGTCCACGCGCCGACCCGCCACGAAGGATTCTTGAACTTCGGAATGACGTTGCCCAGCGCATCGGACAGCTGGAAGCGCGCGACGCGGGTGACGGCGTCGACGGCCGAAAGGATGAACAACGCCTCGAACATGATGGCGAAGTGGTACCAGAAGCCCATCATCCCCTGTCCTCCGCCAACGCGGTGGAGGATATTGGATATGCCGACTGCCAGCGTGGGCGCACCTCCCGTGCGCGAGACCACCGAGGGCTCGCCAACATCCTCCGCGAGCTTCCTGTAGGCCTCGGCGCCGACGTAGGTCTTATCGTTGCCCTGCTCGTCGGTCGAAGCCCAGCGCGGCTCGATTTGCTCGCCGTGGACATCGGTGACGCCGAGGTTCTTCATGGCCTCGGCCGTGATCTCCTCGCGGTCGTCGGTCGTCTGGGTGATCGACGTCCCGGCGAGCTTGTCGATCGAATCCTCCGAGGTGTTCATGCCGAAGTACACGCCCTGGTTGAGGGACACGGCGGCCGCGAGCGCCATGATCGCCACGAAGGACTCCATGAGCATCCCGCTGTAGCCGATCATGCGCACGTGCGTTTCCTTCTGTACCATCTTCGGCGTCGTTCCGGACGAGACCATGGCGTGCATCCCGGACAGCGCACCGCATGCGATGGTGATGAAGAGGAACGGGAATAGGGTGCCGGCGAAGACGGGACCGTCCGTGTTGCTGGCGAACTCGGTGACCGCGGGCATTTCGGCCAGCGGACGCACGAGCACGATGCCGGCGGCGAGCACGAGGATCGTGCCGATCTTCATGAATGTCGAAAGGTAGTCGCGCGGCGTCAAAAGCACCCACACGGGCAGGACGGCCGCGAAGAAACCGTAGATGATCATGGCCCACACGAGCGCCGTCGGCGAAAGATGCAGGTACTCCTGGCCGAAGCTCGTCTGGGCCACCCAGCGCCCGCCGATGATGACGGCGATGAGCAGCGTGCAGCCGCCAATTGACACCTGGGTGATCTTGCCGGGCTGGACGTACCTGAGCCACAGGCCCATGCCGACGGCGATGGGGATCGTGCAGCCAACGGAGAACACACCCCAGGGGGACTCGGCCAGCGCGTTGACGCAGACCATGGCCAGGACCGCCAGGACGATCATGAGCATGGCGAAGACGACGATCGTGGCCACGGCCCCGCCGATCTTGCCAATCTCGTCGGTGGCCATCTGGCCCAGCGAGCGCCCGCCGCGGCGCATGGAGAAGAAGAGGACGAGCATGTCCTGCACGGCGCCCGCCACGCACACGCCGAGAATGATCCACAGCGTGCCGGGCAGGTAGCCCATCTGCGAGGCGAGAACCGGCCCGACCAGGGGCCCGGCGCCTGCGATAGCCGCGAAGTGGTGGCCGTAGAGGACGACGCGGTGGGTCGGGTCGAAGTCCTTCCCGTTGTTGATGCGTTCGGCCGGCGTCGCATTGGTGTCGTCCGGACGCATGATTCTGCGTTGGATGTACAGGGCGTAGAAGCGGTAGGCAATGGAGTACGTGCACACGGCGGTCACGACGAACCAGATCGTATTGACCTCTTCGCCGCGGACGATGGCCAGCATCGTCCATCCCAGAACGCCCAGACCGGTGATGATCACCCAGAGCACGATTTTTTGCGGTGTCCACTTATTGTGCGGTTTGATGCCGACGGGGACCCCATCTTTGTTGCGAATGATGAGCTTGTCTTCCTCTTCGGTGTAGGAAGGGGAATCTTCGTCGATGATTTGTGCCATGATTTACTCTCTTCGTCTTCGAGGATCGAATGCATGGACGACGTGTGTTCTACACCACGCTGTGCGATTCAGTCTAGGCCGACGCCGGAGCCCCAACAAGACCAATGCGTCCGAATCTCCCGCGATTCTGGGCGGCGTCGCCCTTCCTCGACCGGCCGACGCGTCGAGTGTGCAGGGCGCAGCGAGATCGGGCGTGCCCGGGCACAGTGAGAGGGCATAAGAATACGGGCCCGCACATACTATTGTGTGGGAGTGCCTGAGGAAGGCGCGGCAGCATGATCGACACGGCCGGCAAGCCGGCCCCCATTCGCCACAGGAGAGTGAGAGCATTGTCCAACCACGCAGCGACCGATCTTCCGCCAGCGCCAGACGGGGCGTCCCAGCCTTCCGCCGAGACCGACGACGTGCTCAAGCGCGGCTTGCACGCGCGCCACATGGTCATGATCAGCATCGGTGGGTCCATCGGCACGGGACTCTTCGTCGCCTCCGGCGAGACGATCTCCTCGGCGGGGCCGGGCGGCGCGCTCGTCGCCTACGGTCTCATCGGCCTCATGGTGTTCCTCCTCATGCAGTCACTCGGCGAGATGGCCACCTACCTGCCGGTGGCGGGGTCCTTCGGCGAGTACGGCAGCCGCTTCATCAGCCCGAGCTTCGGTTTTGCCATCGGGTGGAATTACTGGTTCAACTGGGCGATCACCGTGGCCGCCGAACTCGTTGCCGCCGCGCTGGTCATGAAGTTCTGGCTGCCGGACGTGCCCTCGTGGGTGTGGTCGGCAATATTCTTAACGATCCTTGTAACGCTCAATGCGCTGTCGGCCAGGGCGTTCGGTGAGGGCGAGTTCTGGTTCGCGCTCATCAAGGTCGCGACGATCGTCCTCTTCCTCGTGCTCGGAACCCTGACGATCGTCGGGATCATCGGCGGGAGCTCGCCGGGTTTCGAGAACTGGACCAAGGACGAAGCCCCCTTCGTCAACGGCGGCATGGGCATCATTTCCGTCTTCATGATCGCTGGATTCAGCTTCCAGGGCACCGAGTTGGTCGGCATCACGGCGGGCGAGGCCGACAATCCCGGCCGCACCGTCCCCCGCGCCATCCGCACGATCTTCTGGCGCATCCTGCTGTTTTACATCGGTGCGATCGTCGTCATCGGTTTCCTCATTCACCACAACGACCCCAATTTGCTGCGGGCAAGCGAGGAAAATATCTCCGTCTCGCCCTTCACCCTGGTCTTCCATCGCGCGGGCATCGCGGCGGCGGCATCGGTCATGAACGCCGTCATTCTCACGTCGGTGCTTTCGGCCGGCAACTCCGGCCTGTATGCCTCGACCCGCATGCTCTACGCCCTGGCTCATCGCGGCAGCGCGCCCGCGTTCCTGGGGCGCACGAACAAGCGCGGCATTCCGGTCGCGGCGCTGGTCGTCACGAGCTGCATCGGAGGCTTCGGCTTCCTCACCTCGCTCCTCGGCGACGGCGGAGCCTACACGTGGCTCGTCAATGTTTCGGGCCTGGCGGGATTCATCACGTGGATGGGCATCGCCTGGTCGCACTACAGATTCCGCAAGGCACTCACCGCTCAGGGATACGACGCCTCCGTGCTGCCCTTCCGCGCGAGGTTCTATCCTTTCGGTCCGATCATTGCTCTGGTCATGTGCGCCATCGTCATCGTGGGGCAGAACTACGAGGCCTTCCGCGGCAACAGCGACCTGGAGACATTTCTTTCCAGCTATATCGGCCTGCCCGTGTTCCTGGCCCTGTGGCTCATCCACAAGCTGGTGACCAGGCAGCCCGGCGTCAAGCCCGAAGACGCCGACCTGACCCGGGCAACGTCCTGAGTCACGCGACGAGTGGCCAGGTGAGGTAACAACGGGTCTGGTTTAGGCGACGACGGGCCACCTGAGCAACGGCCGCCCGCCTCAGCGAAGGCCTGGCGCGCGCTGCGCGGGATTGCGCGAGCTCCGGTTGGACGACTGAGCCCTGCGAAAGCCTGGCCTGGGCTTGACGCGCGGCGCGAACTGGCACACGGGACGAATCGGCAGGCGGGCTGAATCGGCAGGCGCAGCGAGCGGAACGAGGCGATATCATTGCACCGCGGCGTCGGCTGCCTCGCACCGGCTTGCTCGCGGCAGTGCCCAGCCCACCATGACTAGAAACCCGGAGGAAATCATGAAAGACGTCGCCAAAAGCGCATGGCCCTGGTTCTTCTTGCGGGGTGTCTTCGCCCTGGCCTTCAGCGCGATTTCGATCGTCTGGCCGGATGTGACCCTGGTGTTGGCGACGAGGTTCCTTTCCATCTGGCTGCTCGTCGACGGTCTGACGACCCTCGCCCGTTCGGCCACCATGTCCAAGTTGCCGGCGACCGAGCGCTCACCGATCACGGTCATCGGTGTGGCGGGCATCGCCGTCGGCATCTTCGGCCTGTTTTTCCCGTTCGAGGCCATCCGGGCCCTTGGCATGATCCTCGGCCTGTGGCTGCTGCTGTCCGGAATCAGTCAGCTTTCCTTCGGCATGCAGGTCCGCAGGCGCGTCAAGGCGAAGACGCCCATCATGCTCATGGGGCTCGTTTCCATGCTTGCCGGGATTGCCGCGTTCGCTGTGCCAGAGCTGAGCGTCGGGGCATTCTCGCTGGCGCTCGCCGTCGTGGCCGCGGTTTTCGGCGTCGTCAATATTTACGCGGCGAAGGGCTTGCGCGGCCTGGCTCAGCAGGAAGACTAAGCCCACCGAGCGCTAGCCCACCTCCTCCACCTCCGTCGCAGGCACCCCACCCTGCACGTGCCCCACCGCCCTGCACGCCCACGCACCAACCACGCAGCGCCCCCGCCGATTACCTCTGCACGTCTTCCAAGTCCTTTGCACGTCCTCCAATAGCGTTGTTTCGCGGAAAAGCCCGTTGGTAGGCTCCTTGCAAGTTCGCCGGATGCCGCAACGGGGCGCTTCCGGCACGCGATGTGGGGAGGGGCAATGCCCAAGCGGGTCGTCATTGGAGTCGATGGGGGAACGACGGCGGTCAAGGCCGTGGCGTTCGACATGGAAGGAAACGTGGCAGCTCTGGCGCACCGGAACGTCCCAGTGGACTATGGCGCCGCGGGCGAGGCCGAGCAGGATATGAATCTCATATGGGAGAGCGTTGCCGACTGTCTCAGGGATGTCACTGCGAGTCTTGGCAGCCAGGCCGAGATCGTCGGTGTCGGCCTGACGGGTCAGGGCGATGGGTGTTGGCTGGTCGACGCGGCGGGCGAGCCCGTGCGCGCGACGCCGAATTGGATGGATGGCCGGGCGGCAGCGAGGGTCGAACGTTGGAAGGCCGACGGGCGCGCCGACGCCGTCCTCGAGGTCACCGGCACGACGACTTTCCCAGGCCTGGCCCCCGTCATCCTGGAGGAGCTGGCCGAGACGGAGCCCGAGACTTTCGCCAGGGCCGACGCTCTGCTCTACTGCAAGGACTGGCTGCGTTTCAAACTCACCGGCAATCGGTCGACCGATTACACGGATGCGTCGCGGCATTTCCTCAATGTGCGCACTGTCGATGGTTACTCCAGGGAGCTGGCCGAACGGCTCGGAATGCCGGAGGCGATCGCCCTCGTGCCACCGGTCCTCGCGTCGGACGCCCCGGGTGGGCGGGTGACCGCCGAGGCAGCGAAGCGCACCGGCCTGCGGGAGGGTACGCCGGTGGGCGTGGGAATGATCGACGTCTCTGTCACGGGAGTTGGACTCGGCGCGGTCGATGATGGCGACGGTTGGCTCATCCTGGGGACGACGGGCTTCGTTGGTGTTCTTCTTCCCTCCGTGGCCGAGCGACGTTCCGAGAATTCGATGGTGCTCGCCACCGGGCGCGGCACACAGGTGCTCGAGTTCTTGGCGCCGATGACGGGCACTCCGAATCTCGATTGGATCCGCAAGACGCTCGGCTTAGAGGGCATGTCGTGGGATGAGATCGAAACGATTGCTGGTGAGGCGGGCCCGGGCGCGGGAGGTGTCGTCTACCTCCCCTACGGTTCGCCGGGCGGCGAGCGTGCACCGTTCCTGGATACGGCGGCATCGTCTTCGTGGATGGGAATGTCGATTTCTACGACGTCCGGTCATATTCTGCGTGCGGTTTACGAGGGCGTGGCCTTCGCGCTGATCGAGTGCGTCGAGGTACTGGGCATGACAGGCGATCTCGTCGTCTCGGGTGGCGGTTTCCGTTCGGACCTAGTGTGTCAGACTCTCGCTGATGCGACCGGGCAGCGGGTGGTGCGTCAGGATGCTCCCGAGGCGGGTGCACGCGGAGCGGCGGTGCTGGCGCTCATCTCCTCCGGCGAGGAAACGGAACTGAAAGCCGCCGCTGCCAAGCTGGCGACCGGGGTATCTCCGTTCGTCCCGAATCCGGACAACCGCGCAATCTATGCTCGTGCGCGCAAGGTCTTCGCCGATGTTCGAACGGCAATCCGTCCAACGTGGCCGAAGATGCGGGAGCTACGGGCAAGCACCGGCGTTGTGGAAGCAGAGGGCTGAACGACGACCGGACTGGCTGCGGCCGAGTGCGTGACGGTACGTCACTCTTCTAGATGTTCACCTTTTCTAGACACCCGAGTTTTCTGGCCGGAGTCCCACTGGTGCCTGCGCGTCCCGGTGTGCATGTGGCCGCTACTCGGTGGGATGCGTGCAGCCGTGCCGTGCCACTCGGGCCACACCGTGCGGCGGAGGATACTCTGCAGGATACATGCGGCCATGCCGCGCCACTCGGCGACACTGTACGCTCGCAGTCGGCGTGATCGACGATGAGGGCCATTCCGCGCTACTCGGGCCACACGCCAGAGCTCCCGCGCCGATGCGAGCCGACTAGGTGGGTGTCGATTATCCCGATAGCTTCCATGAGCGCAAACATCGTGGTCGGTCCGACAAAGACGAAACCTTCCCCACGCAGGGCCTTGGCCAGTGCCTTCGACTCGGCGGACAGGGATGGCACGTCGTCGGCCGTTTGAGGCCGAGGCGTCCGGTCCGGCTTGAAAGACCACACGAAATCGGACAAACCTCCTTTCTCCCGCAGGGCGACCGTCGCCCGCGCGTTCGTTATCGCAGCTCTGATCTTTGCCCGGTTCCGCACAATGGAGGCGTCGGCCATCAAGCGTTCCACGTCGTCATCGGTGTAGGCAGCGACAGTGTCCGGGTCGAATCCTGCGAAGGCGGCCCGAAATGCCGGGCGCTTGCGAAGAATCGTTACCCACGACAAGCCGGCCTGAAACGCCTCGAGGCAGAGTCGCTCAAAGATGCCTCGCTCGTCGAGTACCGGCATGCCCCATTCGGTGTCGTAATACTCGCGCAATAGTTGATCCGAGCTGGCCCAGCCGGGGCGGGCCAGGCCGTCGTCGCATACGACGACGCCGGGCTCAGTCTTCATCTCGTACTCCCTTTCTTCATGGCAACGCCTGTCTTCACGGCAACGCCTTCATCCACTGCCCTATAGCTCGACCTACCGCCCCACTGCCTCCGGCAGAATGACGCCAGGCACGGGCTGAGCACCCATCTACTGCTCCACCTACGACCCCCAGCTCGAAGAAGGGGTCCCAGCCTGTCACCTCTCCTCGACATCCTTCATCGCCTGTCCGACCTCCGCCTGTCCGATCTCCTCCCATCCGACCTTTTGCCTGTCCGGACTCCACCCTCCAGACCTTCCACCCATCCAAACTCAGCCTGTCCGAATCCCGCCCGTTCGAACGCCTTCCTCCAGAACCCCGCCCATCCTTCCTTCACCCGTCCGACCTCCACTCGGTCGCCCGAGACCGCGGCGGAGCCTGGTTCTCATACGACCGCTCCCCGACTCGTCTTCTCAAGGTCAAGGAGCGAGACCTTGGCCTCGAGCCCGCCTATATACCCGCCGAGACCTCCGTCAGAGCGCACGACCCGATGGCAGGGAATGATGACCGGTAGGGGGTTACTCGCGCATGCGGTGCCTACCGCCCGTACAGCACGCGGATTGCCGACGGCCTCGGCAACATCCTTGTACGACCGGGTGGTGCCGTACTCGATGCTTGGCAGGTACATCTGCACGGTCGTGCGAAAACCGCTGGAAAGCCGCCAGTCCAGAGGAACATCGAAGGTCTGACGCCTGCCCGCGAAGTACTCGTCCAACTGCCGGGCGACCGCGTCCAACCGCCCGGGTGCTTCAAGCACTCGCGAACTGATTCTGCGCGCAAGTGACTGGAGCACTGCCTCGAAGTCCTCAGCTTCGAAGGCCACCCGCACGACGCCCTTCTCCGTACTGGCGATTAGCAGCTCACCCACCGGCGTTTCAATCGTCCTATAACCGACGTCGAGCATGCCGGACTCCTGAGCCTCAGCCGCGAGGCGGGTGCGCAGCCACACCATGTCCGCCGGAGCAACGGGGAACGCGGAGGCCGCATCGGCCAATGCCCGTTCGATGTGCCCTTCACTTCCGAGTTCTAGGGCGCCCTCACCATTCCCTTCGATTTCTCCAGTTCCATGGACTTGTCCTCTAGTTCCACCGACTCCGTCAGTCCCGACCATCGCGTTGCCTCCTCCAGTATTCGCCGTAGGTGCGCCTGAGATTCCTAATGCCATCGGCAGCTGCCCGCCGCACCGCCTGAGCACTGCCACCTATGAGCTCGGCCGTCTCCACGTGGCTCAAGCCACCGAAGTAGTGGTAGGCGACGGCAAGCCTTTGCCTTTCAGGCAAAGCGGCGACGGCGTCCCACAACTCGCGCCCATCAATGCTGCCACCTCCGTCGATCACCGCAGGACCCTCAGGCACCTCGGCAACCGGAATCGCCTGCCTGCCGCGAAGGCGCGTCACATCAATGGCCTTGTTTCGAGCCACCCGCACGAGCCAAGCCTCGACATTCACCCCCTCACCCAAATCCGGCCACGCTCGCAATGCGGCGAGGAAAGTTTCCGACCAGGCGTCGTCGGCATCGGGACCGTAACCCAATACGGCACGGCACACGCGCAGCACGGTGCCTCCATGCTGCTCGACGGCTTCCTCGAATGGTTCTTTCCTCGTCATCACCCTGTAGACGTGCTAGCCCGACCGAACGTGAGGTCAGAGTTGACCGTGCCCACCCCGTTCGCAGTCCCGTTCACAGCCAAACTATCACCGGGAAGCAATCGACGGATCGTCGCGCCCACCCACTCCCCTATTGGCGCCAACCTATCAGGCGAAGCCGCCAAGCAGTCGTACCGGTTAGTGCCGGGCGACAGTCCCACACCATGGGTTCACGCCCGACGGCCGGGCACAAGTGGTCGGGTCGCACCGGTTAGTGCCACACGGGCGTGACCGAGTCCGTCGAGGCAATCGCCCACCCGGACGCTCCGGTTAGCCGCGCCGAAGGTGCTCGAACGAAAGACCCGCACCAAGTCCCGTGACCGTGCGGGTCATGGGCGACGAAGGACGGCTCCGTCGCCGCGCTCCGGCCTCATGAAAGCAACCGTAGCAAACGAGACCACGCATCCGAACAGCAGGTAGACGGCGACTCCCACCCACGAGCCCGTGACCTCCTGCAACGACGCAGCAATGAAGGGCGTGAATCCGCCGCACACCACGGCGGCCACCTGGTAACCCAGCCCCGCGCCCGAGTATCTGTACTCCGCACCGAAGAGCTCGGTGATGAGGGGTTGCTGCACCGCCACCGCCAGGTCGTGCGCAACATTGACCAGTACGAGGGCGAAGACCCACGTCCACACGATACTTTCTGCCTCGAGCGCCCAGAAGAAGGGGAAGGCGAAGACCGCGCCGACCACGGCACCTGAGAGGTAGACGGGCTTGCGGCCGAAGCGATCGGACAGATAGGCGAATAACGGGATCGTGACCAGACTGAGGGCCCCGATGGCGATGGCAATATTGAGGAAGACCTGCTCGGACCACTCCAGGTTCTGCGTGCTGTAGCTGAGGGCGAAGGTCGTCACGACGTACATCGTGAACATCTCGACGGCCCGCACTCCAATGATCTGGAAGAAAGCGAGGGGGTGATTAAGCAGCGCTTCGAGAAGAGGAGGACGTTTGGTTGAGGGCATGCCCTCCCCGGGTTGGCCCTCAACGCTCCCGGCGTCTGCCTCACCCCGGCCAGTGCCGGATACGCGCTGCCCGTCGGCCAAATTCGCACTCTCACTTGGGCCTTCATCGGTGCTATCGGCGTCGACGGCGGCATGGTGAATGTCCTCGACCCCGCTGCGTACCCACAGCCCGAGTAGGACCAGCGGCGCGGACAGCAAGAACGGCAGGCGCCACGCCCATTCGCGCAAGGCCTCGCTTCCGAACAGTGTGGTGACCGCCAGCACCGCCCCATTGGCCATAATGAGTCCCGCGCCATAGCCCATCTGGACTCCGCTGGAGTAGAAGGCCTTGCGTCCGGCGGGCGCCTGAGTCACGGCCATGAGCGTTGCCCCACCCCACTCACCGCCGACGGCAAAGCCCTGGATTGCCCTCAGGGTGACGAGAATCAACGGCGCAGCGATGCCAATGGTGCCGTAGTTGGGAAGTAGTCCGATGGCGAACGTCGCCACGCCCATGATCGACATCGTCCAGATGAGAATGCGCTTGGGGCCGAGCTTGTCTCCGAAGTGCCCGAAGAACGCTCCGCCAAGGGGCCTGAAGACGAATCCGATGCCCAGGGTTCCGAACGCGGCGATGGTTCCGATGGCCGGCGAGACCTCGGGAAAGAACTGCTTATTGAAGACGAGCGCGGCAAGCACTCCGTACAGGAGGAAGTCGTACCATTCGACAACAGCGCCGATGAAGCTTCCCAGCGAGGCACGCCGGGCCATCGCCGGCGTGATATCGGAACTCCTCACCCGCGCCTGCGGTCCCGTTGGGGTCGTGGTCGTCGTCGACATGTTCTCCTCCTAGCGCAGCAAACGCCCGGCCATCTCACGCATTGTGCCAGGGGCCGATTCCGGCCGGCGATAGGTGTCCGCATAGGAGACAGCGACCGAGGCGGACCGGCGTTCAGGCCTTTCCCGGAGCACGTGCCGAGCGGAAGGCAGGACGGGCTCTCAGCGCTCGTCGAGTTAAACGCGGCAGCGGGCCGACGGGCTACCCCGCCCGTTCAGTGCGGAGGTAATTCGCAGATTTCCTCCGGCAATACGTGTCTGGGGCCGAAACATTCCGTCCGGGCAGGAGGCCGTCATCCGCACACAAATCACCTAGCAACACTTGTTGACAAACAACCCTTAGCAACGTACATTGCTAAGCATGGAACCAGCAACGCTTGCCACCGCTGCATCCGACACCGCATCCCCACGAGAAGGGCTTCGAGCAGTCGCATCGCTGCGGCTACTCGTCGAGTCCCTCGAACTCAGACAGGTCGAAGCAGCACTCCGCAGCGGGATGAGCTGGAGCGAGATCGCATCGCTCCTCGGCGTTAGCCGCCAAGCGGTGCACAAGAAGTACAACAGGCGAATCGATCCCGCAATCGATGTGCCGAGGAAGTCAAGAAGGTGAGCAAACTCAGGAACGCCATCAGGTGGTACAACGACATGGCCATGCTGTCGCAAGACGAACAGCTGCGTGCGGGCCACCCGGAAATCAACGCCGAGCATCTCTTCCTCGCGCTACTGAGCACCGGCGGCCCGGTCACCGATGCGTTGGCGAGCCGCGGCGTCACACTGGGCCGCGCCCGAGAAGAATTCGTGCAGCTGCACGCCCGGAGACTGGAAGCGCTCGGGATTCAGCTCACGCAAATCGCCGAGGAGCAGCGCCGCATTCCCGACACCGTATCAACTGCCTCCGCCTATGGGCCTGGAGTCGAGACGATGCTCCTGCAAGCATCGAAAAAGCCCCAGCCCGACGTCGCCCTATTCGATTCCCTTCTACGCGAAGCATCCGGACACATTAGCGAAGCGCTGCACGGCCTCGGCATCACTCCCGACTCGCTGACATTCGAGCCACCACCGCGCACAGGCGACGCACGAGCCCCGGGCGAGCAGCCAGACTGCGGCGGTGAGCTGATCGTCGTCGAGCACCGGCATGTGATCCCAGCTCCACCCGAGGACGTCTGGGCCCTAATCGGCGACCCGGACCGTTTCCTGGAGTGGAACGACCTCGAATACGAGCACGCGGAGACTACGGATGCAGGCGTCGTTCGTGCACGCAGGCGCCAACGGGAACTCAACGGCAAACCCGCCAAGGTCAGACCAAAGTTCGCGATCGTCGATCATGTGATGAGCAGATACGAGCAGCCGCGCCTCATTCAGTGGGAGCGCTCATTGCCCCATAGCCCTGACGGTCATGCGCACAGTCTGAGAGTGGGCCTCCACCCGGAAGGACAGGGCACGAAAGTCACGCTCGCGATAATCGCGCCCAGGCCTTCACGCAGCCGAATGGGCCCGCTCCTGCGCACACTCCGTCCACTTTCTCGCGTCCAAACACGCGGTTACCTGCGTGCCAAGGCATACAACATCTCACGCGCACTGCGGCAGGCGTGAAGGCCGGCCCGACCACGGCTTCCGCCCCTCGTCCTCCGGGCAGAAACAGCCAACCCTGTCCGGCGGCACCGCATTCGCGGCCGTCCGACGGCCCGGCCGAGCCACCCCTCTAGCCGACAGCGTTGACGGCCCGGGCCATGACAGGCCTCACGGGCAGGTCGTAGGTGCCGACGAACTCCTCGACATTGCCGTGGAACTGGCGCTTAAAGTGCAGGACTCCGGCGTCCGAGGCGTCCTCGCTGAAGTCCCCCGTAATGCCGAAGAAGTTGTACCAGCGCACGCCGTGCTCGATCGCCCACTCGAACATCGCCCGGTGAATGAGGTAGATGCCGTAATAGGACTGGTACTGGGAGTAGGCGCCGGACAGGAGATTAACGAGCTCGTTGGGTGAGTGGACGAAGAAGCTCGCAGCCAGGATCACCTCGTTGCCCTCTGCCTCCTTGATCGCCCGGGTCTCATCCTCGCGGCGAGCCAGGACGTCGAGCCGCGCTCGGTGCTCCTTGAGGGCATTGCGCTGCTTCTTGCCGAGCTTGCGCCCCTCGGCCTCGGCAGCCGCCTCGTGCTCTTCGAGCTCGGCGACCTTGGGGGCGATTGTGGCACGCTCGTCGGCGATGAGGGAAAGATACTTGTCGCAGTCGAGCACCGCGGCGGGCATCATGCACTCGTCCGGATACAGCTGAGCTGCCAAGTCCCGGTAGAAACCGAAGGCCGACGAGGAGATCGAACTCATGTCAGTGCGCTGGGCCGTGTGTTCCATGAGCTTTTCGAAGACCTCGAACTCGCTGGGCTCAAGCATGCGCACCTCGACGCCGTTCGTACCGTGGCGGTGGAACCCGGTACGAACGACCTGGCCGCAGGAGGCCACCGCCTCGTCGAAGGTCATCGAGCCGAGGTCCTTGGTGTAGATGTAGCGCATCTGAATGTCCGCCGACTCGTAAAACTCGCGGTTAACCTTGATCGCGCCAAGTTCCTTCATGACCGAGTCGAAGAGTGCCGCATCGGGGTTGGCTCCCGACGGCGTGATGTCCTCGTAATAGCGCCTTTCCAGCGGTGGATTGACCCTCACGGAGACGATATTGCGTTCCTTGGCCAGGTAGTCGCGCATCTTCGTGAAGAAAGTGCTCACCACCTCGCGGTCAGACCAGTCCAGGTGAGGGCCGTAGGAGATGATGGCGCGCCTAAAGAAGCGCTTCCACGGCCGGAACACGATACTGGCGACGCCCACGATCCTCCCGCCGTCCTTGGCTTTGACGCCCACTACCGCCTCGCCCGCACTCTTTCCGTTGGCCTCGCCGCCGGACTCGCCCGGCTCCCGGGAGGAGGATGCCGCGCCGACGGGAGCGGCGCCTACGGATGTCGCGTCGGCGGGAGCGGAGTCGTCGACCAGTCCGAAAAAGTCGACGTCGTAGCCTTCGGATCGTCGCACGGCCGCGTAGGACGGAAGCTGGGTATAGAAGAAACGATCCTGTGATCGCACGAATGCCTGGTACTCGGACTCGGATAGGTGGACGAACCTCATGGGTTTCATTGTCCAAGACGAACCAAGAATGCGAAAACACATTGGTCACATAGAAGCTGTTTCGTGAGGATTGATACAAACCTGCACTACCCCGGCGCTCAGAGGCTACCTTACGCCCATTCCCATGGCCGACGATCGCCATGGGTCGCGGTGCAACGAGCGCGAATTCGGCGGGTGCGCCAAGCGGAGTGCCGGACCGACCGAAGGGCACCCGCGCAAGGAGACGGCCCTCCGCCTCACCCCGAGGCCGCGGCGGACCTCCTCGCGGCAACGGCCTCCAGGGCAAATTCAGCCCCCTGCTCGCGCATGCCGTTCGAGAAGTACTCCAGGTGCCCGCGAAGCGAGCCCCCTCCTCCGCTCTGGCAGAAGAAGTCGTCGCGCACGCAAAAGCTCCGGATCCGCGAGGCGTATGCATCAAGGGAACCCTGCGGCCGGGCCATCGTCCCACTTCTGCTCGGGTCGTAGTCTCCGGCGTTGAAAGGCTCCGAGCCGGCAAAGCCCAGATCGCCATAGAGGACGACGGCGTCCACGCGTTGGGCGGCCTCGGACGGCAAAGCCGCCACATCCTGGCCCCATCTGCGCGATTCGGGCGAGATCAGGGCATCCGTGACGACCATCGCGCCCTGAGAGTAGCCGAGGAGGACAAACCTCTGCCCCGGGCAAGCCTGCGCCTGCTCGGTGAGAAGCTGGACGAGCGCCCCGATCCCCTGCTCTGCGCTGCGCCTGAGGTCGAAAGAAGCCGGATAGTCCAGGCTGACGTACGTCGCCTCGGGCGCTACCTCGTCCAGCTCCCCCATGATCTGATTGGCGACGGGAGACAGAAGCTGGTCGCCGTCGTCCTGCTCACCCGTGCCACGCACCGTGACGATGACATATGTCGCGCACTGCTGGGACTGGGAGCCGGAAGGCGAATGCTCACCGGGAACTCCGGACAGCGAGGGAACCGAAATGCTGGGAATGCTCGGCGTCGGCAAGACCGCCGTGGGACGGGGTCTGTTCTCGCTGGCTCTCTGCGAGCTGCGCTCCAGGACCACCACGACCAAGAGGATGATGCCGATGACCACGCAGGAGAGATCTCTGATGTCCCTCCAATCTATGTTGTCCCTCCACCGATCGGAACTGATGCGTTGCCTGGCGGATGCCGGTTGCTCCGACGCCGAAGACCGCTGCGAGGAGGCGTCAGCCTGCCGGCCACTCGTATGCCACGCCGAGGAAGCTCCCGGACTCGCAGCACTCCTGCCGCGCCTGCGGGCCGACCCGTAGGCGCTGCGTCGCTCGCGTCCTGAGTCGAAAGGTCCGCGGGCTCCGCCGTCCCCACTGTGTTCTTCGTGACGTCTCCAGCCTTTGCGGCGTCCGTCGTCGAAAGGGCCTCGTCCTGCGGTCATGCCATGAGAATACCTCCGCGGGCGAGCGCGCAGGTCGGCGGCCGCCTGCGCCGAGACGCCGACCGGAGCCAGTGACAGTGCCATACCAGCCCACAAGCGTTGAGCAACGCCGTTCCACATACGCCAGCGAGGCGGCGCCACGTCGCGCTTCGTGAGAAACTGAACCCCGTCAGGAAAGACGGGAAAGGCGCAAGGAACCGCAGATGACAGATTTCGACGAGGTGATCGATCGCCGCGGCACGGCCTGCCTCAAATGGGATTTCGCCGAGCAACGCGGCAGGCCGGCTGACGCCCTCCCCCTGTGGGTGGCCGACATGGACCACGCCACCGCCGCACCCATTATCGAGGCACTGCACGAGCGCGTCGAGACCGGAATCTTCGGGTACACGGACCGCGACGAGGCTTACGACCGCGCGCTGGTCGGATGGTTCGAGCGTCGCTACGGCTGGCATGTGGAGGCAAAGTGGAACGTCGTGGCACCCGGCGTCGTCCCGGCACTTGCCGTGGCTGTGCAGGCCTACACCGAGCCCGGCGATCCCGTCCTCATTGAGGAGCCGGTCTACTACCCCTTCCGCGGCGTCATCGAAGCCAACGGCCGCAAAGTCGTCTCCGTGCCGCTCGTGCGCAAGGCCGACGGCACCTACGGCCGCGACCTGGCGGCCGTCGAGCAAGCAGTCCGCGAGCACGACGTCGGCCTCATGCTCCTGTGCAACCCGCACAATCCCGTCGGGCACCTGTGGAGCAGGCAGGAGCTGGCCGAACTTGCCGACCTGGCAATCGCCCGCGAAATGAAGGTCGTCTCCGACGAGATCCACGCCGACCTGACCTACCCGGGCCATGCAGCCACGCCCTTCGCCTCGCTGTCACCGCAGGCGGCGGACCTGACAATCGCGTGCACCTCCCCGTCCAAGGCCTTCAACCTGGCCGGGCTCCAACTGGCCAATATCCTCATACCCAATGCCCTACTCCGCTCGGAATTCCGCAAGGCGCTGTTGCGCTTTGGCTACTCGCAGCCGTCGGCGCTGGGGGCCGTAGCCTGCCGCGCCGCCTACGAATCGGGCGACGCCTGGCTTGACGCCCTGCGCGAGCACATGGCGGCCAACCGCACCTACGTGGTCGAGCGCCTGGCCGGGATCGAGGGGATCGACGCCGTCGACCAGCAGGCCACCTACCTCATGTGGCTCGACTGCTGCGGCCTCATCGAGCGCCTGGGCATCGACGCCGGCGACCTGGACGTATTCTTCACGCAGCAGGCCAAACTGTGGCTCGACGACGGCCTCATGTTCGGCGAGCCCGGCCGCGGATATACGCGCCTGAACATCGCCTGCCCGCGCGCCACGCTGAAGGCAGCCTTTGACCGCCTCGATGCGGCAGTGGCCGGGGTGCCCACCGTGTCCGCAACCACCCAGACTGGCCCAGTCACCCAGGGAGAATGACATGACAGCTGAACGCGAAGAGCTCCGCCTCGAAACCATCATCGCCCACGTGGGCGCCGTCACGGACAAGGTCACGGGGGCGCTGACTACTCCCATCACAATGTCGACCGCCTACGCGCACCCCGCTCTCGGCCAGTCGACGGGCTACGACTACACGCGCACCGCCAACCCGACGCGCGACGTCCTCCAGGACGCGCTGGCACGGCTCGAAGGCGGCGTTGCAGGTTTCGCGACGTCCTCGGGCATGGCGGCCGTCGACCTGCTCATCGGCACGCTCGCCCCCGGATCGCGCATCGTCACCACGGAGGACCTGTACGGTGGGAGCTACCGACTCCTGGGCGAACTGAGCGCCTCGGGCGCGCACCGGGTCGACTTCGTCCACGGCGAGGACGGTCTGCTCGCCGCCCTCCAAACGCCGGCCGACCTCGTCCTCATGGAAACGCCCACGAACCCGATGATGGTCGAAGTCTCCATCCCGGCCATCGCGGCCGCGTCCCGCGCCGCAGGCGCACTCCTGGCGGTGGACAACACGTTCTACACTCCCGTCTTCCAACAGCCGCTGGCCGAGGGGGCCGACATCGTGCTGCACTCGGCCACGAAGTACCTGGGCGGCCACAATGACGTCCTCGCCGGCGCCCTCGTGACGGGTCGCGAGGACCTGGCGCAGGCACTGGCGGCGCGCCTGAATACAACCGGAGCCACGCTTTCGCCCTTCGACTCGTGGCTGCTCATGCGCGGGATCAAGACCCTGGCGCTGCGCATGGAGCGCCACCAGGCCAATGCCCGCCGGGTCGCCGCCGCCCTCGAGGCGAGCGAGCACGTCGCGCGCGTCTACTACACGGGGCGCGGCGGGATGATCAGCTTCGACCCGGCCGAGCACGTCGACATGCCGGCAATCCTCACGCACGTCAGGCTCTTCACCTTCGCCGAGTCGCTGGGCGGGGTCGAATCGCTCATCACGTGTCCGGCCGTCCAGACACACATGGACGTGCCTCGCGAGCGACGCCTGGCCTACGGGCTGAGCGATACCCTGCTGCGCTTGAGCGTCGGGCTGGAGCATCCGGATGACCTCGTCGCCGACCTTCTCGGGGCGCTGGAGGCGGCCGCTATCAGGCAGTGACGCCGGTGTTCATCAGCGACGCCGGTGTTCACGCTCCCCGCGTGCCTGCGTGGCCGGGCGTTCCCGCGCAACCCTGGCGATTGGACGCGGCCGGTCGCCGGGGCGTCGGATCTCCGCTCATCCCTCGGCGGCCCGGGCCCTATGCCCGCACGGCCCGGGCGATCTCGCCGATTTCCCCGGGGCCGACGCGGCAGCATCCGCCAATCAGCCTCACGCCGGCGTCGAGGAAGTCGGGCACCAGGCCGGTGATCGACTCCGGCGTGCCCGAGGGCGCCGGTCTCCACGCGCGCGCCCGTCGGTCCCATGTCTCGCCGCTATTGGGGTAGGCCATGAGGGGCGCGGCGCCGGCCTCGGCAAGGCAGCGGACGGCTGCCAGGGCTTGGTCCGGGGCGCAGCAGTTCACGCCGAGCGCCACGAGACCTTCGGCGCCATCGAGCGCTCGCACCACATCACCTAGCGAAGTCCCGTCGCGAAGCCCGGCCTGCGCGGCTGTCACGCTCAGCATCCACGGCCGCCCCGTTCGCGCTAGCTCATCGGCCAGTGCCTCGACCTCGACAATGCTCGGGATGGTTTCGGCGAGCAGGACATCGGCGCCGCTGGCGGCCAGCACCTCAATTCGCGGCCGGTGCCAGGCGGCCAGTTGCCGCGCGCCCAGGCCGTAGGAGCCGTCATACTCGGTCCCCTCGCCCGGGCCTGCGCCGTAGGGGCCGATGGAGGCGGCCACGATTGGTTGCCGGGCCACGGCGGCACCTGTCACGTCAAGACCCCGGTCCACGGAAGCGCCTGGCACGTCACATCCCCGGTCCACGGCGGCGTCCGATGCGAAGGGCGTGCGTTCGCTGCCTCCCGCGGTGAGGGCGCCATTTCCGGCTTCCGTGCTCGGGGCGGCGCCAGTCTGGCTTCGGCTCGGGGCGGCGTCGGCGTCCACTCGGCCCACATCGCGAGCGGCCTGGGCGGCCACGTCGACGCTCAGACGCAGGAGCCTTTCGCATTCGCGCTCGGCCTCGGCGCGCGAGCCCGCCAGGCCTGCGGCGAGCAGGCCGTCGGCCGACACCTGGTACGAGCATGTGATTGCCGCCTGCGCGCCGGCCTCGAAGAAGTCGCGATGTGCCGCGCGCACCTCCTCCGGAGCATCCCGCAGGATCTGGGCCGACCACAAAGCGCCCGTGACGTCGGCGCCCCGCGTCTCCAGGTGCGTGCCGAGGCCGCCGTCGAGCACGATAACGTTACCGGGACCTAATCGGCCGGAAACGAGAGCCGACACTTCCGTGCCATGCGACGTCGACGCCCCGCGCGCCGGCGACGAGTCACGCGAGGGCCGCGCTTCCCACGTCGTCTCGCGGTCGGGCGTCACCGAGCGATTCTCACGCGAAGCCATGGTGCCATCGTAGGAGGATGTGAGGCGCCTCGCACTCCGGCAGCACGATGTGGACGGGCAACGCAATGTGGACGGGGGCGCCGGCCAAGCCAGCCGGCCCGCGCCCAGAAGAGCAGGCCCGCGCCGAGAAGGGCACAACGGCGGCTGGAAGCGCGCGGCACACGCCAGCGGCGGCCGGCGTCGCGCATTGGCAAGAGCCACCCGCAACCGCGCACCATTTGCGATGTGGACAGTCCGTGCCGGCCTCCGCCCCATTTTCTAGGATGCGTGACAACCGAAACCACATCACCACCCTGGAAGGCATATGAGCAGCACAAGCGCATCCGCACTCCGGGACGCCTCGACCGGTTCGGCCGGCGACGCGTCCTCGCCCGGGCACGCCGGCGACGCCTCCGCGCAGCCCGCAACGTCGTCAGGCCTGCGCCGCACGATGGAATCGCGCCACCTCGTGATGATCGCCCTCGGCGGCGTCATTGGCTCCGGCCTGTTCCTCTCCTCCGGCTACACGATCGGCCAGGCCGGCCCGCTCGGCGCCGTCATCGCCTACGGCATTGGCGCCCTCGTGGCCTACATGGTCATGACCTGCCTCGGCGAACTCGCCCTCGTCTATCCGGTCTCCGGCGGCTTCCACGTCTACGCCAGCCGTGAGCTCGGCCCGGCGTGGGGATTTGCGACGGCGTGGCTGTACTGGATGTGCTGGGCCGTGGCGCTCGGAAGCGAATTCACGGCGTGTGCCATGCTCATGGGCCGATGGTTTCCCGGCGTCGACGACTGGGTATGGTGCCTGCTGTTCGCGATTCTCCTCTTCTCGCTCAACGCGTTCTCCTCTCGCGTCTTCGGAGAGGCCGAGTTCTGGCTGAGCCTGATCAAGGTGGTGGCCGTAATCTCAGTCATCATCATCGGGCTCGTCGCCATCGGCGGCTTCTACCTGGGCTCCAATCCCTTCGGAGGCGCCGGTTCAGCCGGGTCGGACACCGCGATCGGCCTGGCGAATTTCGCGACAGACAAGGGATTCTTCCCCGCGGGCATCGGCGGTGTGCTCATGACGATCCTCGCCGTCTTCTATGCGTTCTCCGGGACGGAACTCATCGGCGTGGCAGCCGGCGAGACGCGCGATCCGGGCCGAGCAATCCCGCGCGCCATCCGGACCGCCGTCCTGCGCTTGACGATCTTCTTCATTGGCGCGATCTTCGTCATCGCGGCCATCCTGCCCTACGATCGGGCCGGGGTCAGCAAATCGACCTTCGTCGACACGCTTGACCATCTGGGCATCTCCGGCGCGGCTGACATCATGAACATCGTCGTCATCACCGCCCTGCTGTCGGCGGGCAACTCGGGACTGTTCTCCTGCACCCGCATGCTGCATTCACTCGCTTCGGAGGGCGAGGCGCCGGCCGCGCTGGCACGCACGACACGCCGCGGCATCCCCATGGTGGCGCTGGCCGTCTCCATGCTCGGAGGGCTCGCTTCGCTGCTGACGAGCGTCGTAGCGGCCGAGACGGTCTTCCTCGCCCTCGTCTCGATCGCGGGCTTCGCGGTCGTGGCGGTGTGGATAGCGATCGTCGCCTCGCAACTGGCCATGCGCAGGCGGCTGATTCGAGCCTCACAGGCGGGCGAGCCCGGCGTCGAGACGCTGACCTACCGCTCGCCGCTGTTCCCGGTGCTGCCAATCGTTGCGCTCGTTGCACTATTCACTTCGTTCATCGGCGCGGCCTTCGACTCCGAACAGATGCATGGTCTCCTGTTCGGCGTCCCGTTCACGCTGGTGTGCCTGGCCTACTACCGCCTGCGCTACGGTGCCGGTGTATTCCGTCCCACGCCGCGGGCTGAGTCTTTGCCCGGCAGGCAGTAGGTCCAGGACGACTCGGGCTTTCCGATCTCGCCGTCTCTACGCCCGGCGGCGGCGCGGCCAGCGGCACGGCGGGCCGGCCTGCCCGCCCGCTGCCTTCCGTCGGAGGTCTCCCACACAGCCTGCCTTCTGCGCAACAATGGCTACATGAAACACCTCATCTGGGATATGGGCGGCACGCTCGTCGACACGTATCCCGATGTCGTGAGCACGCTCTGCCTGGCGGCCTACGGCGACACGCAGCCGGAGCACATGCGCACGACGTCGGCGCTGACCTTCCACTCGACCGCGCGGGCCATCGAAACCCTCGCCGCCTCGTGCGGCGTTCCCCAAAGCCGCCTCGAGCGCGCCTACGAGGATCTTAAGGAACGCTGGCGAACGGAGCCGGCTCCGGCCATGGACGGGGCGCGCGAGTTAATCGACTGCGTCCGCCAGCGCGGCGGCCTCAACCTCGTGGCCACGCACCGCGACCGCGACAGCGCCACGATCCTCCTGACGCAGCTCGGTCTGGACGTTGACGACATGATCTGCGCGCCGGACGGAATCGAGCGCAAGCCGAGCCCGGCCATGAACCTCATGCTGGCGCGCCGTCACGGCCTGGCCCCGCTGGACGTTCTGTGCGTGGGAGACCGTTCGATCGACGCCGCATCCGGGCAGGCGGCCGGCATGAACTCGGCCCTGCTCATCCGGCCCGGGACGGTGCTCACGCTCAACCACGCGGTGCCCGGCACGCTCATCGTCGCGAACTTGCGCGATCTCATTCCGTTCTTCTGACGGCCCAAGCCTCTGGCAGGCTTCGCTTCCAGCACCGCTTCCCGTCCAGCGGCGCTCCGCCCGACTCGGCAGACCCTGCACCGCCCGACTCCCCAGGCCTCACGCCAGCCCGCGTTCATTGGGACCCTCAGCACTGCCGAAGGAGCCTCTCAGTGGGCACTGCACGCATGGCTCGCGCCTGTTGTTTCCGCGTCGCCACTGCTGGCATAATGGGATTGGGTACGCGGCGTGTACCGGGTACCCAATCGTGAGTCGCTCATTTTACCGTTGCAATCAGCAACGCTAAGGTAGCGATAGCAAGGGTGAGAGCCTGGATCTGCGCGATTCTAAGCATGGCGCGCAGTATCTGGGCTTTCTCCTTGCCCGGCGAAGGCTTGTCCTTCACCGTGCTCACCTCCCTTCACCGTTCCGAGCCTTAGCAAGTTGGAGTCGTGAAAGGTCGGATCCAGCCCAAGGGAGCCGTCCTCAAGCATACAAGCTCGGCGGGCGCAGCCTCGAAGGTTTCCACCGACATAAAGGCCCGTCTAGACTCGTCCCATGGATGATCCACGAGCGCGCCTGCTAGGCGTTTGTGCGCGACGCAGCCTGCTGGGCCTGGCCATCTTCCAGGCCGCTTCGACTCTCATCGGCTTCATCCAGCTGCTGTTCGCCCCGCAGTGGTACGAGCAGATGCTCGACGGCACGATCTTCGCAGGGCAGTTTGTTCTGGCCGCTGTCCTGCTCGGCGTGGTCGTCGGCGGTTTCCAGTGGGCCGCCATCGTCGTCCATCTGCGCGCGGCGCGCTGGCTAGCCCTCGCGCACACGCTCGCGGGCCTGGTCATGGTCGGATGGATCGCCGGCGAATGCCTCGTGATGGACAGCTTCCAGTGGATGCATGCCCTGTGGGGAGGTGCGGGCGTGGCGCAATTGGTGCTCGTGCTCGCGCTGCTTGGCGCCTTCCGACCGCTGCCCTTGTTGGGCAAGTCTGCGGCCGAATACTCCCAAGACTCTCCCCTAAAGAACACGCCCCGAGCGCAGACCTAGGCCCAGCGATAAACGCCAGCCCGGCGCGCCAGCCCAACCGGAAAGGCCAGACAAACCATCCGGAAGAAAACCGTCCCGCAATACTCGGTCCAGAGCACCGTGACGTCCAGAGCACCGTCACATGGCACGCTCGACGATGGGCGAATCTTCGTCGACAACGAGTTGAGCAGCGCACGGTCGCAACTGCGTTAGCCTGGAGCGCACGATGGTCCCTTAACTTTGTGAGCGGTCCCGCAGATCCCACTCGACCAGCGAGGCCGTCCCCTCGTGGTCGCATCCCAGGCCGCACCCTTTCCACCACCTCCGAAACCAGCACAGCCGGGGCAGACTCGTCAGCCACGTTGAGCGCGCGACGAAAGATGTGGCCAAGCTGAAGGCTCATAGGCGGGTGGGAATGGGGTCTGTTGCGCGAGATGTTCGATCAAATCGTCAGCCGGGCCGTTGCACACGATGAATGAGACACCACTTGGCACATTGCCGAGCGCGCCCGCCTCTCATTCCCGACGAGCGCCTCAGACGCCGCGCGACGCCCACCAAACGGTTCATCACATGCTCAATAAACATATGGCCGCGCACGACGTCGGAACACCGAACCACCCCCGGAAGCAACGACAAACCAAAGCCTGATGCCTCTCCCAGTTACCCAAAACTCTCGAAGCGCAGCCTCCGAAGAGGCTGCCACTGTGGGGTGTCGATGTGAGCTCATTCAGAACCCAGTACAGCATGGCGGCAAGCCGGTCATAACGCGTCTTCCCGCAAACTGACAAGCCGACGCATCAGTACGGCTCCTTTCGCGTTCTTCAACCTTTCCGGCTGCGCCTGTTCCCAGACCCAGGGAGCCGAGCCCAACCTTGGTCCGCACGCCAAGCGGCAAAGGACCACGCACGGCAGGCACGAGCCCTGCAGAAAATGCGTCCACATCCTTTGGAGGGTTTCAGTTTGTCGGAGCCGTCCAATACCGTAGAGCGATGAAGCCACAAGCATCCATCGATAGAAGGAATCACGCAATGAAGAACCGTTTCCGTCTCGCTCGCGCCATCGCCGTCGCCGCGAGTGCCATGCTGGCAGTCGCAGGCTGCTCGCTCGACGCGTCGTCGAACGGGGCCGCGGAAGCGACAGCCACGAGCGGGCAGACCGAAGGCGACGAATCCAGCTCAGACTCCGAAAAGAGCAGCAGCCCAGACCCGACAACAAGCGAAAGCGCCAGTTCTCAGCCCAGTGAAAGCAGCGACGCCGACTCGAATGTGTCGATCCCCGAGGGGTACAAGCAGGTCACCGCACCAAACGTGAACCTGTCCTTCGCCATACCCGACGAGTGGGTCAATGCCCTCGACGATCCCGAGCTGCGCAAGGCCGTCGCCGAAGCCAACAACATGACCGAGGACGAGCTCGTTAAGACCTTCGATGCGTTCTACGAGTCCACGACGTTTGAAAACGACTTCATTGACAATATCAATGTCAATGCGAACGCCATTGGCGAGGAGATTCCCGACGAAGCACTGCTGAAGCGCGCGTTGACTGACATCAGCGACTACCGGACCGTCGAAACAGCCGCAGGAAAAGTCGCAGTGATCAATGTCGAAGACTCGAGTGGCATCCAGTGCATAGGCGTGTTCGCCCCGGCTGAAGACGGGCAGTATCACGGCATTTTCATCAATACGAAATCCAAGGAGCAAACCCAGGCATTGGCCGATGTCGTCCTCTCGACCATCCACTGAGGCACAGGTCGGGGCCTCGTCGCATTCGGGGTTAGCGCCGCGGGACCTCTTCCCTGCTCTATTCTTGCCGGCCCTCTTTCTGCCGCTCGACGCTCCGGTACCTCGCCGCCCGCCAGTTTTCGCGGCCCAGCGCTCCGGCGCCCCACCGCCCAGAGCCTCACAACCAGCGAGGTACGCGGGCGCGGTAGGCCTCGTAGGCGTCGCCGAAGCTCTCCAGGAGCCCCTGCTCCTCATCGGGAATCTGAAAATGGTCGATCACCCACCAGAATCCGGCCGCTGGCAGCGAGGCCGCCAGGCTTCCCCGCGCCAGGGCATGCGCGAGCAGGCAGCCGAGCATCCCCACGTACATGGGGTTGCGCGTCCTGGCATTAGGCCCTGTGACGACGAGGGCGCTCGCCGCGTCGACGTGGCGCGGATCGACCGTCGTGCGCTGACGGGCGAACTCCCGGACGCCAGCGAGCGCCAACGCCCCGGACGCGCATGCGATCGCGGAGGCGGCCACGAGATGTTCGTGCGAGCGGCGGCGGGGCGCCATCGCCCATTGCAGGCCGGCGGCTCCCATGAAAAGCACCGCCGGTGGAGCCTTCAGTCGCATGCGCACCCCTGTTTAGTCACCTGGACTGTCCCCGCAAGTCTATGCGCCCGCACCTGCGATATGCGACACGCTCAGTGGTCGGCAACGCACGAGGTCGGTAGCTGGCGACACGCAAGGTCGATACATGCGTGCGGCCGTCGCCAGCGAGCGGCAGACCCGGCTCAAAACGCCGAGGCTGCCACCCGCCAGCTGCACGCGATCGCGCCCATGCACCAGTCCGCCCGCCAGCACCACGCGATCGCGCACCAGTCCTCCTGCTGGCACCACGCGATTGCCTACGCACGCCACCCGCCCGCCAGTTTTCGCGGTCGTCACCTCATGCGAATGGCGAGCTTGCCGGTGGTCTCGCCCTTTTCGAGCGCGGCCAGGAGCTCGGCGGCTCGCTCCGGCCCCGCGGTCGCACTGAGTTCAACGTGGATATCGCCGCGACCTGCCGCTTCCAGCACCCATGCCAGCGATTCGGTCCCGGCCTCGGGATTGGCCGCAAGCCAGGCGCCGACGTTGAAACCGGCAGTCGTCTTGTTCTGCAGCCAGTGGGCGATGGAGCTTACGGGGACGTCGTCGGCCTGCGAGGCATTGCCAACCCGGACTAGCCTTCCGCCCGCCCTGAGAACACGGAACCCATGCTCCGTCGCCTTACCGCCCACCGGATCCACAACGATATCGTAGGCGGCGTCGGATATCAACGGGATCTCCTACGTAGGCAGGCACGGTCGTAACCGAGGGCAAGGGCCTTCTCCCGCTTGGCGGCGGTTCCGACGACGGCGTCGACCCGGCCGGCGCCGAGCACGCGTGCGATCTGGCCGAACTGCGAGCCCAGCCCTCCGACGCCCGCGTGAACGAGCAAACTCTCCCCGGGCGCGAAACGTGCAACAGTGGTCAGCGCGAGATGCGCCGTCACGCTGTTGATCGGAACAACCGAGGCGAGGTCCATGCCCATCGGCTCGGGAATCGGAGCGACGAGTGCCGCGGGGGCGCAGGCTATCTCAGCAAAACCGCCCCGTCCCGTGAGCATCGCCGCCACGGGCTGACCGACGGTGAAACCTTCGACGCCCTCGCCGAGCTCGCGGATGGTTCCTGCAACTTCAAGCCCGGGCACGATCCCGATGTCGCTCGGCATCGCGCCGGTAATCCACAGGGCGTCGATCAGCCCGATCCCGGCGAAATGGACATCAATGGCGACCTCCCCCGGGCCGGGCTGCGGATCCGGTATCTCTCTCAGTTCGAGCCCATCGAAGCGGTCGTGGCAGGTGATGACGAATGCACGCATGATGTCTCCTGTTCTTGTCGTGCGTCGTGCAGTGTGTGGCCGTACCTGGCGCTTTCCGTGCCGACGCCTGCGGCGCAGCACGGGCAGATTGCAGACCCATTGCGGGCTCATCGCTCTATCGCCAAGTCGGGTGGTGCAAGTCAGGCGCCGATCCACACATGACAGAACCCTACTTCATAACAGAGTTCTGTCATAGAGGTAAGTTCTCGGCTCACACGACGCCAGCGCCGTCGTGTACACGGGCGCGAACGGACTCGCCCGAGTCACGAAGTCAGGCCCACCGGCCTTCACGGACGCCGTCGTGCCTTCGGTTTCTGCCAGTCGCGACGCTCCCCCGCTGGCGCGACAGACTCCGAGCCAGCCGGAGGGCCCTCACGAACCGGAGCACGTCTTCCATGAACCGGCCATGAACCGGCCCCCTTCGTCGCGTCTGTCGCGAACCGGCCGACCGACCTTAAACGCGCCGCAGGTGCTCCTCCACACGGGTGAGATACTCGTGAAAATGCGCCAGTTCGTCGGGCGTGAAGATGCCGCTCACGTCGTCCTCAATGACGCCGACGACAGCATCGGCCCGTGCCACGAGTTCCTGCCCCGCGGGCGTGAGGGAGCAGACGACCACTCGCGCATGCTGCGGCGAACCCCTCCGGGAAATCAGCCCCTTCGCCTCGAGGTTACCGACGATGGTGGCCACGGTCTGGGGCGAGACGAGCGCGACGCGCGCCAACTGTGCGGCCGACTGGTCGGGAATCTCGCGAAGCGCCATGAGAGCCACGTACTGGGGAACCGTCAGGCCGAACTCACGCAGTGCCTTCGCCTTGGCGGCCATGAGACGCTGCTCGACGCGCTTGATGCTGTATCCCAAACGCGCACCGGCGCCATGTTCCGGCTCTGCCTGGCTTACACGACTCATCGCTATCGCCCTCCGATCGACCCTCGCCTGTCTTCAGACTACCGGCCGCCTCCGACGTTTTTCTGCACGCGACGAGCACGCGCCCACGTCCGATGTCGTGCGCAAGGAGGCCCGGCCCATTCGGCGTCGTACAGCACCCGACACATCTATCTTCTAGCTGCCAGCTGCGGTAGCCTGCCATAGATGGTCGGCCACTCAGCGATCACCGAACGTCGCCAAAGCACCGCCACCATGCCCTCGAGCACCGACCAACAGCCCACAATGCCGGGCAGCCCACAAGCACCGACCGTCGGACGTAAGGAGCACCCATGACGAGACACATGATCTGGGAAGTCGGGGAAAACCAGCGCGATCACGACTGCTCGGACCTCAGTGCCGAGCAGGTCGCCGACCGACTCGCCGCCATGCTGACCGACCCTACCTTCTTCGACGGCGAACGCTGTTTTTCCCTTGGCGTGCGCGCGCTGGACGAGGAAGCCACCAGCCTGGCCGCCGAGTCGCCCGAAGCTTTGGCCAGGGGCAACTACATGCAGTGCCTGGGCGACACCGAGTACGCGAGGATCGAGGTCAGAACCACCACGCCAGAAGGGTACAAGCATGTGTTACTAGAGCCCTTGCCCCCGCATGCTTCCCCGTTCCATGAGTCCGGGTCTCGACGCGGCTCGTGGACGAAACGGACCCAACCCGACCCCTCGACCGCGGAGTTTTCTCCTCAGCAGGCAGCTGAAATCTTTCGTCACTACATCCTCACGGGCCAGGTGCCTGCCCACTGCCGCCAGACGCTACTCGAGGAAAGCAAGAACAGATCCCGGCGATTCTGGCGGCGGTGACCCGGGCGCCACACATCCCATTTCCGCTCACTCATCCTGCCTCCCGGACATTGCGACGAGGGCGCCCCGACGCGAGTAGTCCCAGGCGCGCGGCGCAAGTGCCCGACCTGAGGCACAAGGGCCAGGCAGCACGATGGCCGGACGCGAGGCGTGGGAGCCAGGCGCGAGGCCCGTCGGCCGCGTCGCCAAGCGCGGCAGCGCAGTTCAGACAAGCACGAGGGCCGTCAGGGCACGCCCGCGCCCGGCCCATCATCACTGCCAGCACACGCGGCCGCCATCACTACCAGTTCGTCGCGTGCTCCCGGAGGTGCTCGGCGTACCGGGCGAGGTCGGCCTCGATCTGCGGGTTCTTGTAGACGTCGAAGACGGCGAACTCGGGCAGGATCGTATAGCCGCAGAAGCGGTACGTCGCGGTGAGGTCGGCGAGGGCATCGGCCAGGCTGCGCCCGCGGAACACCGGATTGTCGGCGTCGTCGAAGGCGGCCTCGGGAGCGTTCCACGTCGAGGAGACCATGAATGCGCGGCCCTGCATCTTTCCGCCGGAGCCGTAGGGGATGCTCGGATCCTTGCGGGTGCGCCCGTCGCCCGAAAGGAGCGTCGCTGCGTGGAGGCCGACGTTGAAGACCTCGTCGACGTACTTCTTCCAGATCCACGGGGCAGAGAACCAGTTGATCGGCGTCTGCAGGACGACGAGGTCCGCGGCGCGATGCTTGGCTTCCTCTTCGGCAGGGTCGTAGCCCTCGTCGACGACCGTTTCGACCACCGACGCTCCCCTGTCAGTGAAGAAGTCCCGGGCGACGACCTGAAGCGTGGCGTTGAGACCGCCCTCCGACCAGCCCGGGTAGTTGTGGTGAGCATTGATGAGCAGCACGTTCATGGCTGCCTCCCTCCTTCTGTCGGCACGCACCGGCCGTGTGCAAGGCGGCGACCGGCCGAGCTCGCCGACCGCCGCAAAACGAATCGATGACACACAGTGTATTTGCCACCACCGACATCTTTTCGCCCGCGGAAGAGGACGAGTGAACTGCGGCCTGCCCGCAAGGCCACTGCAGGCCCGGCGCGCAGGATGGAATGCGAACGACGGCCTTCGGCCCCGGCCGGTTCATCAAGGGCAGCCCCGGCCGGGACCGAGCGATAATGGTCGCGAACGCCTACGCGTTCCAGCGACGAGTCACCGCAACCACCGCGCCTCCGATCACGGCGAGCACGACGGCCAGACCCGCGCCCGGCCAGACGTCACTACCCGTGGAGGGCAATGTTGCCGTGGGCTTCGCGCTCGGACGCGTACTCGAGCCTGCAGGCGTCGGTTGCGGAGTCAGGGTCGGCGAGGGCACGCTGGCAGACGGCAAGGGCACCGGGGTAGATGATGTCGGCACAGGAACCGGGGCCGTCGGCGTCGGGTCGCCGCTCGGGTCCGGAGTTGTTCCGGTGGTCGGCGTCGGGTCGCTCGGGGTCGGGTCGCCGCTCGGGTCCGGAGTTGTTCCGGTGGTCGGCGTCGGCTCCGGCGTGGTCTCGCTCGGGGTCGGTTCCTCCGTCGGCGTCGGGCAGGCCTCGCCCGAATCGGGAGCCACACCGAAGTCAATGGAACGCCGGCCGTCGTCGAATACGACATCGCCAACGGTCACGGCGGAGAGCTCTCCCGTCTCGCCAAGCACCCACCGCACGTCCTGGCTGTCGGAGGGCACGACCCACGCCGCGTTGTCCGGGCCACACGGATCGGAGACCTCGGGCGTGGCGGGAACGGGGATCTTCTTCGGCTCGGGAAGGACCAGCTGGGCCTGGAAGGCGCGCCGCACACGGTAGGGATGCGAGGTCTCCCGCCCCGTGACGTCCATGATGTACTGGAGTCGCTGCCATTCGGCGGGGATTTCGGCGGTCCACACGATCTTCCCGGTGGCCTCGTCGACACTCAGCGTGCACGAGTCACCCGGGCAGACGACGGGCGACGTCACGGGGTAGCGGCCCGACATGCCGACGACCGTCCGCGCCTGCGGGCTGCCGTCGTACAGGTAGGTGTCGGGGTCGGCTCGGAAGAAGCTGACCCCCGTGATATTGGCGGCCTCGGCAGCGTTTTCCGCCGTCGCCTCGAAGGTGACGGTATTCGTTGCACCGTTTGGTTGCACCGCCGTGATGTGCAGCGGTTCGGACAGGCGCCAGAAATTGCCCTGCTTGCTGTCGGCCTCGCGAAGCACGATCGGTTCAGCCAGACTGCCGCGATTGACGTTGAAGTTGATGGTCAGCGCCCGCTCGGAGGGCATGAGGGCGACCTCGACGGCCTGCGTCGCCCATTTTTCCATGGAGAACACGAAGTACGGGTAGCCGTCGGCGTCCCTTCCCGCGGGCTCGAGGAAGGTGTAGGTCCTGCCACTGGCCGGCTCGTCGCTTCCCTGGCTCGCCACGAGTGCCGTAGTTTTCTGGACCCGCAGGCGGGCGGTGTTCTTGTAGCGGCTGGAGACGACCTTCAGGCGCATGATCATGTCCGTGCCGTTTTCGGTCCAGCAGCGAACCTCGGCGACGTCGCCCGTCATGACGTTCGCGCACTGGTTTTCCACGACCTCGAATTGAGGGGAATAATCCGGCAGGGCGTACCCCGACTCGCCGGCGGCCCCGGCCGGGACGGCGGTGCCGACGCTCAGTGCGAGCGCCGTGGCGGCCGCGAGGGCGGCGAAGGCCGACCCAACTCTACTTTTCTTCATTTTTTCCTTCCCTTGATTGCGCTTGCGTTGGCAGGGTCGCGAGGCGGGACGAAGCGCGGCGGCAGGGACGACCGCTTCTCGGGCATCCCCGGATGGCGGGCCCTCGTGAACGGCGGGCTGGGCCGCTCGTCGGTGCTACCTGGCGAGGGCCCGACCGCGCATTGGAGGACGCACCCGAACACTGACGGCCCGGCTGGGAACCGAGGCACCACGTCGTCGCGGCACGCTGCCCAGGCGCACGCGCAGCTGCCAACGTTTCCGGCGCATCCACACGCACGATGTCGCCGGTAGGAGCCCATCCGACGCCGCGTTTGGGCGGATGGGAGAAACTGTCCGACCGCTTCGGACGGTAGTGCCGACTCAGCGGTCGGTCGAACGGGTCAGGGTTCGGACGCTCTATGCGCTGCGACGAAGATCGACGACGCAGCCCCACTGGCTCGCGCGAACCCAGCGCACGAAGGCGGAGCGCCGACCGACCGAGGGCCCTCGCGAAGTCCGGCAGGCGGCACATCGCAACGGCCTCGCACAGGTACCAGCTAGCGCCTCACGAAAAGCCCCTCAGCCTTCGTAACGCAGTCGCCAACTTGCTCGGGCGCCTCCGCCCGGATCGTTCAACCACGACCATCGTGCCTCCATTGCCCGGCGGCCGCCTCTGGCCGCTCAACGAATGCCGTCGTATGACGTACTGAATATACATAGGGGGTCGAGGCCGGTCAATTCGGCGGAACGAGGCGTCTTCCCGCGCCGCTGGGTGATGTGCGGGGCAGGATAATGTGCGGAACAGGGCGATGTGCGCCGCTGGATCGTCCTTGCCGCTCGGTCACATGCCGTGTCGTCCGGCAAACATTCGCGCAGTTCGGTTTCGTCCTGCGGTGGCTGGCGACCTCGCGCACTGGCCGGCAACCTCTGGCACCATTGGGAAACGCCCCTCACTGCCCAGCAAACGCTCTGGTCTGTCCGGCAAACACTCTGGGCTGGCGCCCTCCCACAGCCTGGCGGCTTTTCGTCGTCTGCGGAAAGGTTCGTGCCGTCGGCTCCCCTCGCATCACGCAATCAGGCCGTCCATCGCAGTCCAAAGCGGCGTTCCTGGCTCTCGCGCAGACCCTGCTGCACCTTCCAGGTGGCCCCCGAAAGCGGAATGTACTCATGTGTCTCCCGCGTGTAGCCGCGCGCCACCGCCCAACTCCAGATGCGCGAGCACTGGATCACGGCCGCCGCCTCAAGAGGTGGCGGCCACTGCCCCGTCCAGGACAGTCCCAAGAGCGGCATAGCCGTGCCGTCTGGCAACACCATATGGACATCCACGCTCTTGAGGTGCTTACCGAAGGTCACACGGGCGAACAGGCTGGTGCGCGAAGTTGGCCACGGTACATCACGCGAGCGTCCGTACGCGTGCAGATGGACGCCGTCGGCATCCAGCACCGTTCGGTTGAAAAACGTAAGGACGACCAACGCCAACAATGCCACGCCCACCACCAGCGCCAACAGAATATAACCGATCTGGTCCGGCTCATAAATAATGAGTCCCACACCGGTGTACAGGCTGCCGAGGCTCAACCACACCGCCACCCAGAGGCCAAGGCCGTAGGACGTGAGCTTGGGCCGAAGCACGAGTCGCTCCTGTGTGAGCGGTATGGGCCTTCCCTCGTCCTTAAACACGTCCATCTCCTCACCGTACGCTTCGACGCTCAGCGGGAACAGCCGCTCATCTGCGGGTAGTCCGGCGGTGGCGCGACCCAGTCCAGTGGTGGCGCGCCCCCGTCCGGCGGCGGCGCGCCCGTGCCAGTAACCCCAAACCGGCCCCACGGAACCGGAATCCGGCCCACAGGACCAAGAGCCGACCGGACCACGACTTACCGTGTCCCTGCGGGGCCGGACCCA
>JAUMUM010000005.1 GCA_030530685.1 Actinomycetaceae bacterium
CCCGCCAGCGCCCGAAGGACCACCAGAGCCCGACCCACCAGGCGAAACGGGAGTCCGATTCCACCCTTCGCCCGTGATTTGAATTGACGATCCGCTTGCTTGGCTATTCCAACGGTAGTTGGCGGTGTCGTTTTCCTCGGTGGTCGCCAAGCACATGTCGGTCAAGGACACGGTAGAAAACACCGCGATAGAAAAAACGAAAGCTACTTTCCGAGTGTAGGTAGTCATTGGTCTGGTCCTGTTGAGTCCCATAGGTCGGGGTCGACAACTTCGGCGTCGGTCATTACCCAGCCGTTGTCGCCGTAATCAATGATGACGGCGAACATGGAGGTTTCGGCTTCGCGTTCTTCGATGCGCCCGTCGGGGTGGACTTCTTGGTATGTGTCGTGCCAGGCGATGATGTCGACGCGGAAGCGGCCGGGAATATCGGGATTGGCCTGCTCGCGGTACTTTAGTGTGCGCACGTCGGGCACCGTGGCCCAGATACCTGCTTCGGTATCGGGTTTTTGGTGGGCGATGAATGATTGGCAGAACTGGCAGTCTGGGCCGGACAGGGCTTCGAGTTCGGTGAAGTCGCCGGTCGAGGCCGCATACGATGTCAGCGTGACATAGTACTCGGCGAAGGCTAGGGCTCCGGTCTCGTCGGCTTGGTTCATGGCCTGCGGTCGGGGCGGTGGGCTGGTCGGCGGACGCACCGGCGTCGACACCGACGAGGCCGATGAAGACGACGATGAGGGCGAGGGCGAGCCGTCGGACTGACCACAACCCGCAAGCGCCGCGACCATGAGCAAGAACCAAGCAACAGGCCAGCCAGGCCGACGGCCAGATCGGACGCGACGGTCTGTGCCAGACCAGTGGCGGTCGGGTCGGGTGTGGCTAGGACGATGACGATGCTGGGCCTGGTCAACCCCGGGACGGTGGCCGGGGCTGGGTCCGTGGCCGGGCCGTGACGTTAGGTGACGAATAAACGAGGCGAACATACCCCACCCTAAGCACGCCACCGCCTGGCCCACTAGGCCCATCCCTACCCTGTGGACAACCCACACCCGCCGGTCCACACAACATGCCTTCGACGGCGCCAACCCGGACGGACGGACAACCCACACCCCCAGGGTCCACACAACCCGGACACGGACCCAACCACACCAATCCCACGACCCGGCCGACCCAACGACCACACCTAACCGCGCGCCTCAAACGCCGCACCAGCCCACCACCAAGCCCAGCCACACACCCGAGACCTAGCCACGCGCGGCCCTGCAGGCGCAAAGAGGGCCCGGCGGGCACAGGTGGCAAAGCTCGACCAGATACCAGCAACACTATGCCCCGCGCGCGGGCACCACATCAGCTGCGGCTCGATGGTTGCGTTTTGGCCAATCCACCCCCCCGCGGGCTCCAGGTAGGCCCGGGGCGCGCGCACCACATAGGTTCGGGGCCTCTGTGAGGGATTCTTGGACCGTGTGCCCGCATGCGAGCACACCAGTGCCACAGTCGCCACCAGACTCACCCGCTCGCGGTGCCGACATTCGACCGGTAGCCCCTCGCCCCTCGACCAGCAGCGCAGCCCCGATCGGGCGGCCGAGAACCAGCCGGCCCACGGGCACACGTCAAGGCGCCGCTAACGCGCCAAACACCCACACCACGACAAGACTGGCACGATAAGGCAAACCACTCGGCCCGCGTATTCCGACATGCCCGACACGGCCCAATCGGCGCCCGGCCAGGCGAACGCCACACAACCAACCGGTCATCAGCTTGCCCCAACTATGCAAGCTCTCCTTGTCGTCGCCCGGTAACTCGGGGTGATGCAACCGTCCCCATACCGATGATGCCGAGTAGGCCATCACCCGTGCGCCGAAGTCCAATCACCGGCGCAAGGGCAACGGGTCACCGAAGGGGCCAAGGGCAATGGGTCTTCAAGAATGACGGGCATTGGTCCACGGTCTACTGTCTGTCACACCGATGTAGCATGAACACGCCAGTATAGCGTGGAGACGCAAAGGCCGAGCCGAAAGGAATCACGATGGCGAACACTTCGCGTACCGTTTTCTTCCTCCACGGACTCGGCGAGGGACCAGAGGTATGGCAGCCCATCATCGATCGTCTGCCGGAAGGTTTCACGGGAGTGGCGCCGACGCTCGCCGGAATGCGCGATGCCGACGACATTGCCTTTTCGATGGAGGAAGCTACTCACTCCATCCTTCGGGAAGCAGACAGCCGGTTGCTGGATAACTTCGACCTGTGCGGCCTGTCGCTCGGCGCTGTGGTCGCCACGCAGCTTGCCATCGCACACGGCGAGAGGATCGGGAAGCTAGCCATTTCCGGCGGTCAGGTTCGGCCCAATCCATTGCTCATGCGCGGGCAGTCACTGGCGATGCGCGCGATCCCCGAAAGCCGAATGCCCGAAGGAATGTCGAAGAGGCGCCTCCTGGACGTCTTAAATGTCATGAGCCGGGTTGATCTCCGATCGGGGATAAAGAATATCGACGTGCCCACGCTCGTCATGTGCGGATTGCGCGACCGCCCGAATCTCCCTGCGGCCCGCTGCCTTGCCCGCTCCATTGCCGGCGCCAGGCTCGAGCTCGTTGGTGGGGCCGGCCACCTGTGGCATGCCCACATGCCACAGGCCTTCTCCGGCCTCCTCAACGCATTTCTGAGCCGCCCGACGTGAATTCGACGCCGGGCGCCGGTTCGAAAGAGAAGGGAGTCCGGCCCGGCGGCCCTTTCGCTTCGACGCGAGAACGAGTCACATCGACGCGGGAACGACTACCGGGCCGTCGGACAAAATCGTGATGTGGCGGCGCAATCGTGATGCGGTAGTGCAATGGCGGCGACCGGCCGTGAGCGAAAGACGGCGGGGCGCTCAGCCAGGTCCCTGGTGTACCCGGCAGGAACCCCCGCAAGGTGGCGATTGCCGACGCGGCTTCGCTCACCGCACGGCCGGCCGTTCCTGCCAGGTGAGTGACCCGTGCCCGAGTGCCTAGCTAGGTCCGTGCTCGGCGCGGCAATGCGCAATGCTCACGAGAGGCTCGGGCAAGGCGTCGCCGTCAGCGCGCCACCCCTGCCCGTCGCGTGTTATCTCTCGCTAATGCGCCGGCAAGGCACAAGGGCGAGTATGCTTGTTCTGTCCGCCAGCGGCGCTGGCCTTTTTGCTGACAATTGAAACAACGAGGATGGGAATGTCTGAGGACGAAAGCGTGACAAATAGCAACGAGCGCCACGAGCGCCCATCCTCGGGATGGCAATCGGCGTCGGAACGCCGCTCGGGTCGCGGCGGCAAACGTCAATATTCGCAGCGGTCCTACGAGGAGCGCGACCGGCGGGGCGATCGGCAGTACCGCGATCGGGGCGATAGGTACGAGCGGTCGTATGGTCGCCGTGATCGTGGCGATTATGGATACGGGCGTGAGGATCGCTACCGGGATCGTGATGGTCGCGGGTATCGCGATGGGCGCCGTTGGGACGCCGACCGTCGCGGCGGCTACCGCGACGAGAGGCGATACGGCAACGATTACGACCGGCGCGATCGCGATGACCGCTTCGGTCGTCGCGATGACAGGTCTTCTGGTCGCGGCGAGAGGCGTTGGAGTGACCGCGAGGGCGAGCGTCGTCAGGACCGGGGTGCACGTGGACGCTACGATCGTGACGAGCGGTCGTATGGTCGCCGTGATCGTGGCGATTATGGATACGGGCGTGAGGATCGCTACCGGGATCGTGATGGTCGCGGGTATGGCCGTGATGGTGATCGCGGGTATCGCGATGGGCGCCGTTGGGACGCCGACCGTCGCGGCGGCTACCGCGACGAGCGCGAGTACGGCCGCAGCGAAAGGCGATGGAACGACGGCGATCGGCGTCGTCAGGATCGCTCTTACGACCGCGACGGCGAGCGTCGCTGGAGCGACCGGGGCGAAAGGAAGGACGAAGGTCGTCGGGACCGCTCTTACGGGCGTGAGGATCGCTACCGGGATCGTGATGGTCGCGGGCGGTCGGCGCGCCACGATGATCGGCGTTGGGACGATCGGGGCGCAGACCGCCGGCAGGATCGTGGCTTTGAGCGCGATAACCGATCGGGCCGCAGGAGCGATTCGCGAGGCGATCGGCACGGGGGGCAGTTCCGTAGGGACCGTGACGACAGGGCCGGTGGCAACCGCGGCGCGGTCCGCGACGATTCGTCCAAGCGGCCGCGCGACCCCCAGGTGCCCGAGTCGGTGTCGGCGCGGGATCTGAGCGGCGAGTCGCGGCGTCGTCTTCAGAGCCTGAGTAAGGAAAACAGCGAACGGGTGGCCCGCCACCTCGTGTATGCAGGTTCGATGATGGACATCGACCCCGAACTCGCCTACGAGCACGCACAGGCCGCATACAGGCACGCCGCGCGCATCGACATCGTGCGCGAAGCCCTCGGCCTTTCCGCCTATCTCACGGGTCGCTATTCGCAAGCTCTTCGCGAGTTGCGGACGTACAGGCGCATGACCGACGACTACAGCCACGTGGCCATTGAGGCCGACTCCGAGCGTGGACTCGGCCGTCCCGGGAAGGCCCTGACCTTCATTTCCGAGATCCCGCTCAAGCGGCTCGACCCGGAGGCACGCATCGAACTCGCCCTCGTCACGTCCGGGGCGCGGGCCGATTCCGGCGACTCCGAAGGCGGACTCGCCGTTCTCCAGAAGATCAAGGCGGAGAACCTCGACGACCAGTTGCGCGCCCGCATCGAACTCATTCGCGCCGACCGCTACGACGAGCTCGGCCGCGGGGAGGAAGCCGCGGCGCTGCGTGCCACGTGGGAGCCGGTATTCGCTGAGGAAGGCGAGGTCGACGTCTACGAGTACGACGACTCCGATGAGGACGGCGAAGGCGCCGAGTCGCCGGAAGGCACGGCCGCCTTCGGTGATGCGGACGAAGCCGAGGTGCAGGACGAAACGGCGACGGGCGACGACCGGTCACACGCGGACTCGTCCGACATTGACCAAGCGGCGGCCGCAGGCGAGGTGTTCGGCGGCGACGCCAGCGTTGATGCCCCTGACGAAGCCGAGCAGCAGGGCGATAAGGCGGCCGCCGATCCCGAGGCCAACCCGGTCGCGGGTGATGCAGGGCCGGCCCCGGATGACGGCACCGAACCCGGGCGTGACTCCGTCGATGAAGGGGAGCCCAAGGCGCACAGCGCTAACACCGAGCAGGACGCGAGCGGCTACGTTGGCGAGGAGCCGGAGGCCGCCGGAAGCACGGAGGTGACGGCCGACAGTAGTCAGAGCGAGGCCGGTGAGGACGAGGCTACTGCCGGCGAGGAAGACGCGGCCGCCGACGAAGTGCTCGACAAAGGCGAGGAAGACGAGAAGTGGGAGGACCTGTGAACGACGCACTTTCCAAGCGCTATGACGTCGGCCTGTTCGACCTCGACGGCGTGTGCTACCTCGGTAACGATTCCATTGACCACGCGGTCGACGAAACCCTGCGAGCCGTCGGCGAAGGCATGGACTATGTCTACGTGACCAATAACGCGTCGCGGCCGCGCGAAGACGTGGCCACCCACCTGCGAGAGCTCGGCTTCCCCGCCGAGGCCGAGCGAGTCCTGACGTCGGCCGAGGTCGGCGCGGACATGGCGCGCAGGATGGTCGGCGACGGCGCCCGCGTACTCATCATTGGGGGCAAGGGCTTGAAGAACGCCGCAGCTGCGGCGGGCCTGGTGGCGGTATCCTCGGCCGACGACGCGCCCGACGTCGTCCTGCAGGGATTCTTCCCGGAGTGCTCATGGACCGACCTGTCCGAGGCGGCTCTGGCCATCAGGGCGGGCGCCATCCACATCGCCACGAATCTTGACCGGACCATCCCGCGCGAGCGTGGTCTCATGGTCGGTAACGGCTCGCTCGTGGGTGCTGTGGCCAATTCGACGGGTGTCACCCCGTTTTCCGCGGGCAAGCCCGAGCCGGAGATCTTCCGCACCGCTGCGTCAATGCTTGGCTCCAAGGCACCGCTGGCGATCGGCGATAACCTCGATACGGATATCCAGGGCGCCGTCGCCGCGGGCATCGACTCGCTGCACGTGCTCACGGGCCTGGCCAGCGCTCGTGATATTTGCCTGGCCCGCCAGGAGACGAGGCCAACATACCTGTGCGACGATCTGCGCGGCCTGAACGAGCCGTACCCGGCCACGCAGGTCGAGGGTGACTGGGTATGTGTCGGCTCGGCGCGAGCGAGGTGGGACGGCGGCCGGTTCGAAGTCAATGACGGCCAACACGGCCTGGACGTCGCCGCGGGCGCAACGCTGACGCTTGACGCCTACCGCTGTCTGGCGCAGGCCGCCTGGACGGCCGCCGACGCCGGCGCAGACATCGCCCCCGCCATTGGCGAGATCTCGGCGGTGCGCTCATGAGTGGCGAGGCCCGCGACAAGCTCAGGCCGTACCCCAAGCCTCAGGTCCCGTTCGACGCGGAGGCAGCCCTGGCGAGCCTGCCGAGCAAGGACGTCGACGAGCAGATCGACACGCTCGACGACGTTCTTGACGGTCTGAACGCGCAACTTCGCTCCACCGGGGACTGATGGGACGGCTCGTACGCATCGACGCCGAGCTCGTCCGGCGCAAGCTGGCGACGTCGCGCCAGCACGCCCGCCAGCTCATCGACGAGGGCCGCGTCAGTCTGGCCGGCCAGGTCGTGAGCAAACCGGCCCGGCAGATGGATCCCGCGCAGCCGCTACTCGTCGCGCAGCAAGCGGCCGACGACTACGTTTCCCGCGGTGCCTACAAGCTCGCCGGGGCCCTCGACGCGCTCGGCGAGCGCGGCCCGGCCGTGGCGGGCAGGCGTTGCCTGGACGCGGGAGCCTCGACGGGGGGATTCACGGACGTCCTTCTGCGGCGCGGAGCCGGTCACGTCGTGGCTGTGGACGTCGGCTATGGGCAGATCGCCTGGCGGCTGCGCGAGGACCGACGGGTGACCGTGGTCGAACGGACGAATGTGCGCACGCTCGACCCGCGAGTCGTTGCCCCGGCGGTGGGGCTCGTCGTCGGCGATCTTTCCTTCATTTCGCTGACGCTCGTCATCCCGGCGTTGCAGCGTGCCGCCACGGACGACGCGGACTTCCTCCTCATGGTCAAACCGCAGTTCGAGGTTGGGCGGGAGAATCTGGGGCGCGGGGGAGTCGTGCGGGACACGGCGCAGCACGCGCGCGCGGTTGCGGCCGTGGCCGATCGCGGTCGCGAATGCGGCCTGGCGCTTAGGGCCGTGGTGCCCTCCCCACTGCCGGGGCCGGCGGGGAATGTAGAGTACTTCGTGTACATGAGCGGTGGCGGCGAGGGCCTTGTTGGCGGGCAGGCCGACGAGGCGATCGAACAGGCCATCGCGGCCGGGCCCGCTGGGCAGAAAGTGAGGAGTTGATGGAGCGAAAGATCGCCGTCGTCACCCACCCGCAGCGGGGAGCCGACGACGCATCGGTCCACACCGTCATCGAACTTTTGCGAAGAAGCCGCCTGGATGTCGACGTCGACCCCGATAGGGACAGCGTGCGCGACTGCGAACTCATACTCGTCATCGGCGGCGATGGCACCATCCTCAAGGCCGCGGAGCTTGGCCGGCCGGCCGGCATCCCCATACTCGGCATCAACTACGGGCACGTCGGCTTCCTGTCCGAGGCCGATCCCGAGCAGGCCGACGAGGTCGTCGCCCACATTGCCAACCGCGAATGGCAGGTCGACCCTCGCATGACGATCGACCTGGCGGTCAAGCACCCAAATGGCATGGTCGAACGCAACTGGGCGCTCAATGAGGCCGCCATGGAACGCGACCCCGCCTCCCGGACTTTCGAGGCCTCCATCGGGGTGGATGGGCGCGAGCTGTCCTCCTTCAAGGTCGACACCGTCCTGTTCGCGACCGCCACAGGCTCGACGGCCTACAGTTTTTCCGGTGGCGGCCCCGTCGTGTGGCCGGATGTCGAGGCGATGGTCCTGACACCCGTGGCGGCGCACGCGCTGTTCACGCGGCCGCTTGTCGTCGGCCCGGCCTCCACGCTCGAACTGCGGGTGGCGGGCGGCCACGCCCGCGTCCGCTGCGATGGCCGGCGCGACATGGTCGCACCGCTCGGGTCGACGATCACCGCTGTCAAAGGGGAGCGTCCCGTCCTGCTGGCGCGGCTCAACGATGTTCCCTTCTCCGGCAGGCTCGTCAGCAAGTTCAGGCTGCCGGTCAACGGCTGGCGAGAATCGCTCGGTCAGGAGCAGTCACGATGATCGAAAGCCTGCGCATCGAGAACCTCGGCGTCATAGCCGAGGCACAGCTCGACCTCGAGGGCGGCCTGACCGCTCTCACGGGAGAAACGGGCGCCGGCAAGACCATGGCCCTGACGTCACTCGAACTCATCCTCGGCGGCAAGGCCGACCCGGCCAAGGTGCGGGCGGGAGCCGATTACGCTCGCGTTGAGGGAGCCTTCGCGGTCGAGGCCGACTCGCCCGTGCTCCAGGCTATTGACGATGTGGGCGGCGTCTACGACGTGGAAGACGGCCAGGCCGCCGTCGTCATCGCGCGTCAGATCCCGGCCAAGGGCCGCTCGAGCTCCTTCATTGGCGGCCGCCGCGTTCCCACGGCCGTCCTGCGCGAGATCGCCCAGGACCTCGTGACCGTGCACGGACAGTCCGACCAGATCAGGCTCGCCACGGCTGCCCAGCAGCGCAAGGCGCTCGACGCCTTCGGCGGCAAATCCGTGGACGCGGCCCTGCGGAAATGGAGGCAGGCCTACGACGCCCATGCCGGCGCCCGCGCCCGGCTCGAGGAGTTTGAGGCCAGTGCCAGGGACCACGCCCGCCAGCGCATTGCCTTCCAGGCGCTCCTGGCCAAGGTTGATGAGGTCGGCCCCGAGCGCGGCGAAGAGGAGACGCTCAAGCAGGAGTCGCGCCGCCTGGAAAACATCGAATCGCATTTCACGGCCCTCTCGCAGGCCGCGGGCCTGCTGGCAGGCTCGGATACGGTCGACTTCGCGGCCGTCGACGCGCTGGCGGCGGCCGCGCGCAGCCTGGAAGAGCTTTCCGGCGATGACGTCGAGGAGGTCGCATCTCGCCTGAGCTCGCTGATCTCGGAGACCAACGACATCGCGGCGACGCTGGCGACCATGGCCGGGCAGGCCGAGGCGCAACCCGAGCGGCTTTCGGACATCTATGCGCGGCGCCAGGAACTCGGCGCCTTGCGCCACGAACTCGGCATGGGCATCGAGGAGGCCCTTGACGCCGCCGAGGAGGCGCGCCATGCCCTCGAGCTCCTCGGCGATCCGCAGGCGGCCCGCGAGCGCCTGGAAGAAGACGTCGCCCGGGCCGAGGAGGCCATGCGCGGGGCGGGTGCGAAGCTGCACGCCAAGCGCGTGGCCGCCGCCAAGAAACTCACGGGCCTCGTGCGCGAGGAGCTGGCCGAGCTCGCCCTGTCGGGTGCGGACTTCGACATCGACGTGCGGGAGGCCGAGCCCGCGGCCCACGGCTCGGATGCCGTGACCTTCCTCCTGTCCTCTCACAGGGGCGCGCCGCTGTCTCCGCTCGGCTCGGGCGCCTCGGGCGGAGAGCTCTCCCGCGTCATGCTCGCCGTCGAAGTCTCCCTGGCCGAGCAGGGATACGGGGACGGCCACACGTTCCTCTTCGACGAGGTCGACGCCGGGGTCGGCGGGCGAGCGGCCCTGGCGGTGGGAAAGCGCCTAGCCAAGCTGGCCGGCAAGCATCAGGTCATCGTCGTCACGCACCTGGCTCAGGTTGCCGCCTACGCGAGCACGCAGGCGGTTGTCACAAAAGAGGAAAATGCCACGGATACGAAGACGGAGGTCCGCACAGTGGCAGGAGACAAGCGTTTGGGAGAGCTGGCCAGAATGCTCTCGGGCAGCGATAGTCAGACCGCGCGAGCTCACGCAAGTGAGCTTCTCGCCGACGTAAATGTGGCACGATAAAACCGTGGTACTCGGAATCGGACGCAAAAAGGACGCATCGCAGGCCGAGGCGCGCAGCGGTGGCGCCCGGGTGGACAAGCGCACCAAGAACCTGACGAAAAGACTGCGCTCCGGGGAAGTCGCGATCATCGACCATGTCGACATCGACAGGGTGTCGGCCGAGGCGCTCGTCGAATGCAAGCCCTCCGCCGTGATCAACGCGGCGGCATCGACATCCGGCCGATATCCGAACCTTGGGCCGGGCATCCTCAACCGTGCGGGCATCCCGCTGATCGACGAGTGCGGCCCCGCTGTCATGGACATTGAGGAGGGCAAACACGTCCACATCAGCGAGTCGGGCGAGATCTTCGTCGACGATGAACTCATCGCGCAGGGCACGGTGCAGACCGAACAGACCATAGCCAAAAACCAGGAGGACGCCCGCCTGGGCATGAGCGACCAGCTCAAAGCCTTCGCGACGAACACGATGGAGTACGTCGAGCTCGAGCAGGACCTCATCTTCGACGGCGTCGGCGTGCCCGATGTGACCACCGACTTCGCCGGGCGCCACGTCCTCGTCGTCGTGCGAGGGTACCGCTACAAGGAGGACCTGGCCACGCTGCGTCCCTACATTCGCGAGTATCGGCCCATCATGATCGGCGTCGACGGGGGAGCCGACGCCATCCTCGAGGCCGGGTACAAGCTCGACATGATCGTTGGCGACATGGATTCCGTCTCCGATAGGGCGCTGACGAGCGGGGCGGAGATCGTCATCCACGCCTATCGCGATGGCCGAGCACCCGGAAAGAAGCGGGTCGAGGAGCTGGGCGTGACCCACGTCGTCTTCCCGTGCACCGGGACGTCGGAGGATGTGGCCATGCTCCTGGCCGACGACAAGCACGCAAAGCTCATCGTCGCCCTGGGCACTCACAACACCCTCGTGGAGTTCCTCGACAAGGGCCGCTCCGGCATGGCCTCGACCTTCCTGACACGTCTGGCCGTGGGCGGCAAGCTCATCGACGCCAAGGGCGTGTCGCAACTGTACCGTTCGAGGATCTCGAACTGGCAGATCCTCGCTCTCATCGCTTCCGGCTGCATAGCGGTTGTCGCCGCCCTCGCTTCCACGACCGCGGGCCAGGCCACCTTCGGCCTGATCACGGCGTGGTTCGCCGACGTCGCGCACTGGTTCGGGTCCCTCTTCTGAAAGGGTGTGTAATGGTTAGCTTTCGATACCATGTCGTCTCGCTGGTCTCGGTTTTCCTCGCGCTGGCGGTCGGGATCGTCCTGGGCGCCGGGCCGCTCCAGGGATCGATTGGCGACACCCTGACCAAGCAGGTCGAATCCTTGCGCGATTCGCGCGACGAGGCCCGCCAGAGGCTCGAGGAGTCGCGCGCCGAGCTGGATGAGTCCAACGAGGCGCTTCAGTCCACGCGGACCCAGCTCGTCGACGGCACGCTTTCGGGCCGCAAGGTGGCCTTCCTCGTACTTCCCGGTACGCCCCAGAGCGTGGTGGTCGACGCGCAGGCGGCCGTGGAGGAGGCCGACGGCACGGTCACCGGGCAGATGGAGTTGACCGACGGCTACACGGATGCCAAGAGAAAGAAGGACCGTGCCGACTTCGTCACCCAGCTCGGCCCGAGTATTGGGCTGGATGCCGGCGCAAAGACCGAGGAAGCGCTGCCCGCCCTCATCGATCACGTGTTGCGCAACGGGACGCAGGACGCCAACGCCTCGACGATCGCCTCGACCATGGGCGAAGGTGAGAAGGCCATCCTGTCGATCAACGAGGGTCTGACCGATCCCGCCGACGTCGTCGTCATTCTCGGCCCAGAGCAGGTCGAAGGCAACGGCTCCAAGGACGCCTACACCTCCGTATACAAGAGCATCGCGACCAGGGCCCCCACGGTGGGCCTGGCGGTTGGCTCGAGCGACGACTCCCTCGTGGCTGCCTGGCGTGAGACCAATGTGGGATCGACTGTTGACAGCGCCGGCGGCATCGTCGCCGATATCAACACGCCCATTGCGGTGGCCAATGAGATCCTCGGCCAGCATGTCCACCTTGGCAGCGGGTCGGCCGCCGAGGCACTCGTGGGAACGAAGACCGATGCCGCCGTCCCAGCCGAGCCTTCCGGCGAGCCCGGGACGACCGATAGCGAAGGATGACACGCGATAGCGAAGGATGACACGAATGACAATCCGCACGTGCTTGGCAGGGGCCCTCTCGTGCTCGGGGGCCGCGGCCGTCTCCTATGCGGCCAGCAGGTCCGCCGCCTTCAAAGGATGGAATCGCACCTCCTACTCGGGCGGGCAGGTTAGCCTGGTCGAGGGGCTGGCCGCCGCATGCGGCCTTGGGCTTGGCGCCCTAGCTCTGCCGGGCAGGACGCGTCTTGGCGGTAGCGTCGTTCTCGCGTCGGCCGCGGCGGCCGGCGCCGTCGACGACCATTTCGAGGACCGCTTCCCGGCGCAGGGCAAGGGCTTGAAGGGGCACCTGGGCGCGCTCGCCCAGGGCAAGGTGACCTCGGGCGCAGTCAAAATCGGGCTCATTGGGGCCGGCGCGGCCCTCGGCGCCCTGAGCCTGGACAGGGGTGGCGGCGCTCTGGCGCGGACGGCCGACTGGGCCGGGCGCAGCGCGCTCATCGCCGGTAGCGCCAACCTCGTCAACCTGCTCGACCTGCGGCCCGGGCGGGCCCTGAAGGCTTCCGGCCTGGCATCGGCCTCGCTGCTGGCATCGTCGTCGGTGCCCTCGGCCCTGTCTGCCTCGGTCATCGGTGCCTCGGCGGCGTGCCTGCCGAGCGACCTTCGCGGTCAGACGATGCTCGGCGACCTCGGGGCCAATGCCGTTGGCGCCGCCCTCGGTCTGTCGCTTGCTTCGCTGTCGAGCGCGCGGACCCGGTGGGCGGCACTGGCGGGCGTCGTCGGCCTCACCCTGGCCAGCGAGAAGTTTTCCTTCTCCGAGGTGATCGATCGCACGCCGGCGCTGGCCTGGATCGACCGGCTCGGACGGGCATGAGGAGGATCGGCGCCTCGGTGGCCGGGGCTGCCGGAACGATCGCAGCCCTGACCCTGCTGTCGCGGCTCATCGGATTCGTCAGGACCTGGGCGCAAAACGGCGCCCTGGGCGACACGGTCTCCGGCGAGGCCTACTCGACCGCCAATACCGTCCCCAACGTCTTGTTCGAGGTGGCTGCGGGTGGCGCGCTCGCCGGGGCCGTCATTCCCCTCATCTCGGGTTTCCTCGCCCAGGGCATGCGCGCCGAGCTCGGTCGCACCGCCTCGGCCCTCGTGACGTGGATCCTCGCCGTGGGGCTGCCGATCGCCGGACTTGTTGCGGTCTTGTCGGGGCCCATCACGCGCGCCCTTCTCGGTGCCCATACCGGCGCGGACGAGCTCGCCCTGGCATCCACGCTCCTGCGCATATTCGCGTTGCAGATCCCCCTCTACGGCCTGTCGGTGGTATTCACCGGCATACTTCAGGCGCACAAGCGCTTCCTCCTGCCGGCCATCGCGCCGATGCTCTCGTCCGTCACGGTCATCGGCAGCTTCGCGATCTTCGGCCACCTGGCCCGCGGAGCGCAGGAAACGCCCGGCCAGCTCAGCGTGGCGGCCGTCGCCTGGCTCGGCTGGGGGACGACGCTCGGCGTCGTCGCCTTCACCCTGCCCCAGCTCGTGCCCGTCCTGCGAGTCGTCAGCCTGAGGCCGACCTTCGCCTTCCCGCCGGGCGTGGCCAGGCGAGCGCTCGGCCTCATCGGGGCGGGACTGGGCGGGCTGTTCGCCCAGCAGGTGCAGATCGTCGCCATCATGGTCGTGGCCAACGCGAGGGGCGGAACCGGCGCCTACCCGGTCTACACCTTCGCCAACGCCGTCTACATGGTGCCGTACGCCGTGCTCGCCGTTCCCGTGGCCACGGCCGTCTTCCCCCGCCTGTCCGAGGCGGCGGCGCTCGATGGCAAGCCGGGGCTGTCGCAGTTGACGGCCCGCTCGACCCGGCTCGTGCTCGACATCGGCATCGTGTGCGTCGGCCTGCTCGCGGTTCTCGCCGAACCGTCGCGGATCGTCTTCGACGTGCTCCGGCCCGCCGTGGGCATGGAGACCGCAATGGTCGCGATGGCGCCCGGCCTGGCCGGTTACGCCCTCATCTACCACGGTTCGCGTGTCCTGTACGCCGTCGAGGCCTCGCGCTCGGTCGTGATCGTCAACTCGCTGGCGTGGCTTTCCGTGTGTGCTTCGCTCGGCATTTTCGCGGCGCTGGGCGTCGGTGGCAGACGCGACACCCTCGTCGCCATCGGGGTGTCCATTTCGCTGGGCATGACGATCGGGGCGATTGGTCAGCTGACGGCCATACGCCGTGCCATCGGCAGGCGAGCGACGGCCGGAATGGCGCGTTCTGCGTCGATCACCGCGGTGGTCACCTGCGTATGCGCCGGCCTGGGCTGGTTGGCCGTGAGGATGGTCCTCGGCGTGCTGGGGCAGGGGCTCGTTGGCGGACTGGCCGCGATCATCGTGGCGGGCCTGATCATTGCCGGCGGGGGACTGGCCGCGATATTCGCCACGGACAGGCAAGCTTTGCGCATGACGGACGCTCGACAGGGAGGAAATGACGATGACGGAACTGCGTGACGTGCCCGCTCCGGGGCACGTCGATGTCCTCGAAACGAAGGACGAGTACCACGGCCACATTATCGACGTCGTCGACGACGCTCTCGTCCTCAAGTCCACGGGCGCGCGCATGACGCGCGAGTACATCGTGCATGACGACGCGGTCGCGGTCGTGCCCATCCGGCACGGCGCGAGCGGGGCCGAGGTCCTGCTCATCAGGCAGTACCGCCACCCGGTCAGGACGATCCTGTGGGAGATCCCGGCCGGCCTCCTGGACGTCGAGGGGGAGGACCCCCGCGCGGCCGCCGAACGCGAGCTCGCCGAGGAGGTCGACATGGCCGCGGGACGATACGAGTTCCTGGCCACCTTCTTCTGCTCACCGGGGTGTTCGACCGAGCGCCTGACGGTCTTCATGGCCGAGGACCTGACTCATATCGACACGGACTTCGTTCGGCAGGATGAGGAGGCCGAGATCACCACCGCCTGGTTCCCGCTGGCCGATGTCCTGGCGGCCGTGCGCCGCGGCGAGTTGAGCAGCCCGACGCTCGTCGTCGGCGTGTTGGCCGCGTGCGGGCGCCTGGGAGTGGACGCCGCCTAGCCGTGTCGCGGCCGCTGCCTGCGTGAGGCCGAGTTGCACCCTCACATTTGTCGGGGGACGGGGCTATCATCGTCAGTGAACTCAACGCGCGGGGAACTGGGCGGTCGGCCCCGATTTTTCGGTGGCCAACACGGCCGGGTGACCTCACATATTGCGAGGATTCACACTTTGCTCGCGCGCCGATCAGGCTAAACTGGAATCGTACAAGTATTGCTTCGCGCAACGAATGTTAGGAGAGGAGGCGTCATGAGTATTGTTCCCGATTCGGATGCGAGTACGCGGGATAATATTCTCCGCCTCATTATCGAACGCGGTCCCATTACCTCGGCGGAACTGGCGTCCATCCTCGTGCTCACGGCGGCCGCCGTCCGTCGGCACCTCACGCAACTGGAGGCCGATGGCAAGATTGCGGAGTACACGGGAGCCTCGTCCGGTCCGGTTCGCCGCGGGCGTCCGTCGCGGCGATATGTGGCGACCACGCTGGGTCAGGCCGCTTTCGGCGACGCTTGCGCCGACGTCGCCAACCAGGCGCTGAACTTCGTCCACGCGGCATTGGGCGACGACGGTGTGCAGGCCTTCGCCCTACAGCGCATTGACGAGCTCGAGGCGCGCTATGCCGATGTCGTCGACGAGGCCGGCGAGGACCCCCAGAACCGCGCCGAAGCCCTGGCCAATGCCCTCACCCGGGACGGCTACGCGGCATCGGTCAGAAAAGGCCCCGGAGGATTCACGCTCCAACTGTGCCAGGGGCACTGCCCCATCCACGACGTGGCCGCCTCCTATCCCGTCATGTGCGAGGCGGAAACGCAGGCTTTCCATAGACTCTTGAACGTTCACGTCCAAAGACTCGCCACCCTGGCGGGCGGCGAGCACGTGTGTACACTCACCATCCCCCTTGTCTCGCGCATGCGCGAGGCCGACGTCAGGAAGGACACTCATGACACAAACCCGGCATGAGGTCGCGGTTGCCGAGGCCATATCGGAACAGCAGGAAACGATCGAGGCATTAGGCCAGAACTACAGCTACGGCTGGAAGGATTCGGACGAAGCCGGCCAGGCCGCTAAGCGCGGCCTTTCGGAGGACGTCGTTCGCTATATCTCCGCGGCCAAGGACGAGCCCGAGTGGATGCTCAAGAACCGTCTCAAGGGTCTTAGGCTGTTCGATAGGCGCCCCATGCCAACGTGGGGGCCAGACCTGTCATTCATCGACTTCGACGAGTACAAGTACTTCGTTCGCTCTACCGACAAGCCCGCCTCCTCCTGGGAAGAGCTGCCGGAAGACATCAAGCGGACGTACGACAGGCTGGGAATCCCGGAGGCCGAAAAGGCCCGCCTCGTGGCCGGTGTGGCGGCCCAGTACGAGTCGGAGGTCGTCTACAACCAGATCCGCGAGGACCTGAGCGAGCAGGGCGTCATCTTCCTCGACACGGATTCGGCGGTCAAGCAGTACCCGGAGCTTGTCCGCGAGTACTTCGGCACGGTCATCCCCGCGGGTGACAACAAGTTCGCTTCCCTGAACACCGCGGTGTGGTCGGGCGGATCGTTCATCTACGTTCCCAAGGGCGTTCGTGTGGAAATCCCGCTCCAGGCCTACTTCCGTATCAATACGGAGTCCATGGGGCAGTTCGAGCGCACGCTCATCATCGCCGACGAAGGCTCCTACGTGCACTACGTCGAAGGCTGCACCGCTCCCATTTACCAGGCCGATTCGCTTCATGCCGCCATCGTGGAGATCATCGTCAAGAAGGATGCCCAGGTGCGGTACACGACCATCCAGAACTGGTCGAACAACGTCCTCAACCTCGTGACCCAGCGCGCCTCGGTCGCGCAGGGAGCGACGATGGAGTGGGTCGACGGGAACATCGGATCCAGGGTCAACATGAAGTACCCGGCCTGCATTCTCCTGGGCGAGCACGCTCACGGCGAGGCCCTCTCGGCGGCCTTCGCCGGGCCGGGGCAGCATCAGGACACGGGTGCGAAGATGATCCACATGGCCCCCAATACGACGTCGTCGATCGTCTCGAAGTCGATCTCGCGCGGAGGCGGGCGCTCCTCGTACCGCGGACTCGTGCAGATCGGCGAGAACGCTGAGAAGTCCAAGTCTTCCGTGGTGTGCGATGCCCTGCTCGTCGACGATGTCTCGCGCACCGACACCTACCCGTACGTTGACGTGCGCACCGACGATGTCGAGATGGGGCACGAGGCGACCGTCTCCAAGGTGTCGGAAGACCAGCTCTTCTACCTCCAGCAGCGCGGCCTGTCCGAGGAAGAGGCCATGGCCATGGTCGTACGTGGCTTTGTCGAGCCCATCGCCCGCGAACTGCCCATGGAATACGCGCTCGAGCTCAACCGGCTCATCGAACTTCAGATGGAAGGGAGCGTCGGCTGATGGCCAATGCCCTGTCTACGGACCACTCTCAGGCGAAACTCGAGGACGAGGGCATCGGTGGTGGCACCGGCTCCTCCCGCGCTGACCGCCTGGCCTCCTTCTCTCCGGCCGATTTCCCGTCTCCGACGGGCACGGAGGAGGAGTGGCGCTTCACCCCGATGAAGCGCGTGGCTCCATTCCTCGCACAGGAACTTGAGGCGGAGCAGATCGAGGTGGAGGCCGTCTCCGGCCGAGTGGACGTCGTCAGCCGCGACGAGTGGTCCGCGACGGTTGGTGCGCCCGAGGATAGGTCGTCGGCGCTCGCTTGGCAGGCGGCGACCAAGACGCATGTCGTCACCCTCGAGTCAGACAGCCCAGACACGATGCTCCGCATCGACGCGGGCGAGGGCATGCATGCCGCTCACCTGGCGATCGTGGCGGCCGAGGGTGCGCGTGGCACGGTGGTGGTCGAGCACTCCGGCACGGGCGACCTGACGGAGACGATCGAGGTCGACGTTGCCGACCGCGCGGAGATCACGGTCGTCTCGGTCCAGGAGGCCGAGCGCACGGCCCGCCACTTTTCTAACCAGCGCCTGCGCGTCGGCCGCGATTCCAAGCTTCGGCACATCGTCGTCACGCTGGGCGGCGACGTCGTTCGCGTGTGCACGAGCGCGCAGTTCACGGCCCCGGGCGGCGACATTGAGCTCCTTGGCGCCTACATCACCGAGTCCGGTGAGCATCACGAGCACCGCCTCTTCGTCGACCACGATCCGGCCAATTGCGTCTCGAGGGCGACGTACAAGGGCGCGCTCCAGGGCGACGACGCGCATGCGGTGTGGATTGGCGACGTGCTCATCCGCAAGACGGCGGTCCAAACCGATACCTACGAACTCAATCGCAACCTCGTCTTGACGAAGGGGGCCTACGCGGACTCGGTTCCCAACCTGGAGATCGAAACCGGCGAGATCGCGGGCGCGGGCCATGCCTCGGCGACGGGGCGCTTCGATGAGGAGCAGCTGTTCTACCTGCGCGCGCGGGGAATCCCGGAGGATGTGGCTCGACGCCTCGTGGTGCGCGGTTTCTTCGCCGAACTCATTGACTCCATTGGCGTCGAGTCGGTGCAAGACAAGCTCATGGCGGCAATCGAGCGCGAGCTCGATTTGGCCCAGGCGGCGTCCAAGGAAGCCGAATGACCCTGGTGCGCGTGTGTTCCTCCGGCGACGTCGAGCCGGCCGAAGCCATGCGCGTCGAGCTCGACGACTCCCGCGGAGCGCGCCACATCGTCGCGGTCGTGCGCGATTCCGACGGTTCGTGGCACGCCCTGGGCGACACCTGCTCCCATGACGACTATTCGCTGTCCGAAGGCGACGTCGACGACGGCACGATCGACTGCTACAAGCACGGCGCGGCCTTCGACCTGAAGAGCGGACGACCACTCACCCTGCCGGCCACCACGCCGGTGCCCGTTTACGCTATCGAAATCAAAGGCGACGACGTCTTCGTGGACGTTGACGTCACCCTGTGAGAGAAGAGAAGAAAGTGCCTACTCTGGAAATACGAAACCTCCATGCCTCGGTCGAGACGACGGAAGGCCCCAAGCCGATCCTCCACGGCGTCGACCTTTCCATCGGCGAGGGCGAAATCCACGCCATCATGGGGCCGAACGGCTCGGGCAAGTCCACGACGGCCTACGCCCTTGCCGGGCATCCCAAGTACGTCATCACCGAGGGCCAGGTATTCCTTGACGGCGAAGAGATCACGGACATGACGCCCGACGAGCGCGCGCAGGCCGGCCTCTTCCTGGCCATGCAGTATCCCGTCGAGGTGCCCGGCGTGTCCGTCACGAACTTCCTGCGCACCGCCAAGACGGCCATCGACGGCAAGGCGCCCAAGCTGCGCGACTGGTCCAAGCGCCTTCGCGAGGCCTCCGAGAACCTCAGGGTCTCGCCGGACTTCGTCAAGCGCGACCTCAACGTCGGCTTCTCGGGAGGCGAAAAGAAGCGCACCGAAGTGCTCCAGATGGAACTCCTCGAGCCGAAGGTCGCCATCCTCGACGAAACCGATTCCGGCTTGGACGTCGACGCACTGCGCGTCGTATCCGAAGGCGTCAATCGCGTCCACGAGCGCACCGGAAACTCGATTCTGCTCATCACGCACTACTCGCGAATCCTTCAGTACATCAAGCCTGACTATGTCCACGTGTTCGCCGACGGCCACATCGTCGTCACGGGCGGCCCGGAGTTGGCCGATGAGCTGGAGACCCACGGCTACGACGCATTCGTGAAGGCCTGACATGTCAGCGCCCGCACCTACAAGTGATTTTCCCGCGCTGAGTCGGATCATGCGCGGTGGGCGCCCTCTCGTCTACCTCGATTCGGCGGCGACGTCGCAAAAGCCCCAGCAGGTGCTCGACGCGCTCGTCGACGCCGCAGCGCTGCACAATGGAGCCGTCAAACGTGGCTCCCATCAGCTGGCGGAGGAGGCCAGCGTCCTCTTCGAGGATTCCCGTGACAAAGTCGCCTCCTTCGTTGGCGCGAAGTCCGGCGAGATCGTGTGGACCTCGGGCTCGACGCAATCGCTCAACCTGCTCGCCTACGTCATGTCGAACGTCTCGAGTGGGCGTGGCGCGAGCATTGCGGCCTCCCCGCTGACCGAACGGTTCAAGGTGGGGCCTGGCGACACGATCGTCACGACCCGCGCCGAGCACCACGCCAACCTCATCCCGTGGCAGGAACTGTGCGAACGCACGGGTGCCACTCTCAGGTGGTTGGACTGCGACGAGGAAGGCCGCATCGACCCTTCGACCCTGTCCGTCATCGACGAAACGACCAAATTGGTGACGTTTGCCCACGTCGCCAATGTCACCGGCGCGATCTCACCTGTCGCCGACATCGTAAGCGCCGCCAAGGCCGTGGGAGCTCTCACCGTTCTCGACGCCTGCCAGAGCGCCCCGCACTTCGCCCTCGACCTCAAGGGCCTCGACGTCGACTTCGCCGTTTTCAGCGGACACAAAATGCTCGGGCCGACGGGAATCGGCGCCCTCTACGGCAGGCGTGAGCTCCTCGAAGCGCTGCCTCCCTACCAGTTCGGCGGCTCGATGGTCGAGGTCGTGAAGATGGAAAAGACGACCTACGCCTCGCCTCCCGAGCGCTTCGAAGCCGGCACGCAGGCCGTGGCCGAGGCCGTCGGTTTGGCGGCCGCGACGGACTATCTCACCGCCGTTGGCATGGATCGCGTCGCCGCCCACGAGCGGGAACTCACCGGCCGTCTGCTTTCGGGCATCGTCGATATTGAAGGGGTCAGGGTCCTCGGGCCGACCGAAAATATCGACAGGACCGGAACCGTGGCCTTCACCGTCGAGGGGGTCCACCCCCACGACGTCGGCCAGGTACTCGACATGCATAGCGTGGCGGTGCGCACGGGTCACCACTGCGCCCAGCCAATCCACCGGCACCTGGGGGTGCATACGTCGTCGCGAGCGTCGCTCGGCCCCTACAACACTGAAGAGGACGTCGACGCCTTCCTGCAGGCGCTGTCCGGTGTCCGTTCCTACTTCGGATTGGAAAGCAAATGAGCGATCTCGACGCGATGTACCAGGAAATCATCCTCGATGCCGCCAAGGAACGCCTAGGCGAGGGCGAACTCGACCACTTCCACGGCGAGTCCTTCCAGGTCAATACGACCTGCGGCGATGAGATCAATCTTCAGGTGGAGCTATCCGAAGACGGCACCCGAATCGAAAAGCTCGGCTGGACCGGCGAGGGTTGCTCCATTTCGCGAGCCAGCATAGGCATCATGATCGACATGCTCGAGGGCGAGTCGCTTGCCAATGCCCAGGAACTGTACGAGGCCTTCCGCGAGCTCATGGATTCGCGCGGCAAGATCGCCGGAGAGGACGTCGAGGAGCAGCTGGGGGACGCCGCGGCCTTCGTTGGCGTCGCGAAGTTCCCCGCGCGCATCAAGTGTGCTCTACTGGGGTGGATGGCCATGTTGGATGCAACCGAGAAGGCGCAAGCCGAGGAAGGAGGAGCCTATGACTGAGAAACTGGAGAAGGCCCCCGATTACACGGGGGAGGCTTCCGCGGCGCCACTGACGGTCGAAGACATCGAAGAAGCGCTCAAGGACGTTATCGATCCCGAGCTGGGCATCAATGTCGTCGACTTGGGCCTCCTGTACGGCATCGACCTCGAGGGCGACTCGGCGGTCATCGACATGACGTTGACATCGGCCGCCTGCCCGCTGACCGACGTCATTGAGGAGCAGGCACAGAGGGCCCTGGAGGGACTCGTCGCATCCATGCGGATCAATTGGGTGTGGCTGCCGCCGTGGGGGCCCGAGAGGATTACTCCCGACGGTCGCGAGATGCTCCAGGCCCTTGGTTTAAAGTTTTGTTGGCCTCGCGCGGGAAAGGTGATGCGGCCCGGAGTTCACACACGCCGGGCCCCATCACTGGGTGGAATGGGGCGCGGGCATGCCGACGCCGGGCACGGCTGGCGAGCATCGGCACCCACCGGCCATTTCCACCCGGAGCCGTCAGGGCGCGGCCACCGACCATGTGTCGCAGCTGGCGTAGGTGCCGCCCTCGTAGCCGCGCATGAGCCACTCCATGCGCTTTTCCGATGTGCCGTGGGTGAAGGAATCCTGGTTGGCTTCCATGCCCGCCTGCTCATAGATGTGGTCGTCGCCCACGGCCGAGGCGGCGTCGACCGCGGATTGCAACTCTTCGCGGGTGGGCGGGACGAGGAAGGTCTCGCCGGACTCCGGGTCGACCGTGCTCGACGCGTTCTTCAGCCACACGCCGGCCAGGCAGTCGGCTTGGAGTTCCGAGCGCACGAGGCTGCCATTCGGGCCGGAGTCGCCACGCTGGATGCGGCCGAGGATGCCGAGCTGGTCCTGCACCGAATGCCCGAACTCGTGGGCGACGATGTACGCCTGGGCGAGGGAGGAGTTTCTCGCACCGAACTGGGACTCGAGCTGATCGAAGAAGGCGACGTCCAGGTACACGCTCTTGTCGGCCGGACAGTAGAAGGGGCCGGTTTGCGCATTGGCCGTGCCGCAGGACGACGACGTGGCATCCGTGAAGAGAACGAATCCGGGAGGCGAATAGGATGTGCCCGTCTGCTGGGGGAGTTCCTGCCCCCAGTAGGCGTCGAGGGATTCGGCGGTCGCCACCATCCAGCATTCGGTCGAGGCATTCGCGTCCGCCCCGGTCGTGCAGTTTTCTAGCAGCTGGCTTGCGTCGGTCGCGGGCCGCTGCTGGCCCTGCGAGCTGCCAAAGTTCTGCGCATCGGGCACGTTACCGGTCAGGAGGAAGTAGACGATGGCCCCGATGATTCCCAGACCACCGACTCCGCCCGCCACGACCGACCCGCGTCCTCGCACCGTCACCCTGGATGCGTCGAGCTGGATGTTCTCATTCATTGACATGTGGCGAGCATAGACAGCCATCGGCGTGAACCGCCAGCCGGACGCGCCCTTCGCGTTGCCGCGCGCTGGCGCGGCCGATCTCACACGGAGGCGGTGCGGTGATGGTTGGCGCCCGCCGTAGGCTAGTCGGGTGATCGAGGCCAAGAATCTCACGATGCGCATCGGCGCCCGCGAACTCGTCGCCGACGCGTCGTTTCGGGTGGGCGAGGGCATGCGCATCGGGCTCGTGGGGCGCAACGGCGCCGGTAAGACGACGCTCACGCGCCTGCTCGCGGGGCAGGATGGCGACGGTGTCGTCGAGACGAGCGGCACGATACGCCGAGGGGACGGCATCGTCTACCTGCCGCAGGACACTCACGTAGGCGACGGCGGGCTAACCGCCAGAGACCGCATTCTTTCCGTGCGCGGCATCGACAGGACGATCCGGCAGATCCGCAAGGCCGAGCTGGCCATGTCTCAGGCCCAGGGGGCACGCCAGCACAAGGCCATGGAACGCTACGTCCGCCTCGACCAGGAGTTCACGGCCGCCGGGGGATGGGCCGCCAACGCCGAGGCCTCGCAGATGGCCGCCGCGCTCGGCCTGCCCGAGCGCGTGCTCGACCAGGAGCTTCACACCCTTTCGGGAGGGCAGCGCCGCCGCGTCGAGCTGGCGCGCGTCCTTTTCTCACAGGGCCGCACCCTCCTGCTCGACGAGCCCACGAATCACCTGGACCACGACTCGATCATCTGGCTGCGCGACTACCTGCGCTCCTACCGGGGCGGCTTCGTCGTCGTCTCCCACTCGGTCGAGCTCCTGGGCGAAACCGTCAACACCGTGTGGCACCTCGACGCCAACCGGGCCAGCCTCGACGTCTACAGCATGGGCTGGAAGGAGTATCTCGCCCAGCGCGAGACGGATGAAAGAAGACGCCGTAGGGAACGGGCCAACGCCCTGAAGAAGGCCGATGCGCTGATGAGCCAGGCGGACAGGATGCGCGCTAAGGCGACGAAGGCGGTCGCCGCCCAGAACATGGCCCGCCGGGCCGAACGGCTGCTTCAGGGCGCCAGCTCAGAGCGCCAGAGTGACAAGGTCGCCGATCTGCGCTTTCCCGACCCCGCACCCTGCGGCAGGACTCCGCTCGTGGCCAAGGCACTGACGAAGACGTACGGATCGCTGGAGGTCTTCTCCGGGCTGGACCTGGCCGTCGACAGGGGGTCCAGGGTCGTCGTCCTCGGCCTCAACGGGGCCGGCAAGACGACCCTCCTGCGGCTGATCGCGGGCGTGGAGGAGCCCGACTCGGGTGAGGTCATCGCCGGTCACGGACTGAAGATCGGCTACTACGCCCAGGAGCACGAAGCCATTGACCTGTCGGATACCGTCGTGGGCAATCTCCGACGCGTGGCGCACGAGCTCGACGACACACAGATCCGCTCGACCCTCGGCTCCTTCCTTTTCTCCGGCTCGGACGCCGACAAGTCGGCCGGCGTGCTTTCGGGCGGGGAGAAGACGCGACTGGCGCTGGCGATGCTCGTCGTCTCGGCGGCCAATGTTCTGCTGCTCGATGAGCCCACGAACAACCTCGACCCTGCCTCGCGCGAGGAAGTCCTCAAGGCGCTCGCGCGCTACCGAGGCGCCGTCGTCCTCGTGACCCACGACGAGGGGGCGGTGCGGGCGCTTGACCCCGAGCGGGTGCTGCTCCTTCCCGACGGCGACGAAGACCTCTGGTCGGATGACTACCTGGAGCTCATTGCACTAGCCTGAACCCATGCACCGGCTCGTACTCATGCGTCATGCCAAGGCCGCCAGAGGCCTACCGGACCACGCCCGGCCGCTCGCCACGCGCGGACGACGGCAGGCGGCACTCCAGGCAGGCGCCATTGCCCGCCCGGCCGGTGCCATCGACCTGGCCATCGTCTCCGACGCGACCCGCGCGCTACAGACCCTCAAGGGCCTGCGATCGGGCGGTCTAACGGTGGGGCAGGTGCGCGAAGAGCCCGAGCTGTACGTGACCGACTGGCGCGGCGTGCTCCGCCTTCTTCAGCACGTCGACGAGGACGTCGAAACGGTGCTCGTCGTCGGTCACGAACCGACCGTATCGCTGGCGGCGTTCATGCTCGCCAGCGACGATTCGCCCGCAAAGAACGAGCTGAGGGCGGGGTTTTCCACCGCCATGGCCGTTGTGGCGAGCCTCGCGTCGTGGCGCGAATTGGCCCCGCGTTGCGCGACGATTGACGCGGTACTCAGGGCAGCATGCTAAGTGCGGCTCGGTAGGTAACGCGCTGCAGGTAGCTAGCGCGAGCGAGCGATAGTTGGCCCGGCATGTGTCGATAGTCCGCCCGGCACAGACAGCCCGGCGGTGGCGCCACGCGCGCCGCAAGGCACGGGCACACTCGGACGGCGCGCGGGTACTCCGGTGCGCGGGCGCGGCTCTCAGTAGGAGGCCAGAGTGCCCTCGAGCATGTCGAGAGCTTGGCTGCAGTAAGCGATCCACGGCCGGTCGGCGCCATCGCCGTACCAGTTGACGAGTGCGGAGAAGATCGCGCTGACGATGGCCGAACTGAGGATTCTCGCCTCTTCAATGGGAATACTGCGCAGCCTGTGAATGAGGTCGGCGTAGCGGAGCGAGGCCTTGGCCGCTTCAAGCACACTGGCGGCCCTGAGGGTTTCGACCTGGAGGCACAGCCGTATCCGGGCCATGCTCACGTCGCGCTCGGTGACGAATTGCTCCTCGTTGATGGCGTCGAGGACCTTGCGGATCGCCTCACCGAGTGACTGGTCCAACGTGGCTAGCTCGCGCTCGATTAACTGCTCGGCCCGATCGTCGTGCTCATCGCGCACGACGATCCCCTCCTTGGTTCCGAAGTGCCGGTAGACGGTCGAAGGGGAAAAACCTGCGGCGCTGGCTATCTCCTCGACCGTCACGGAAGTAAAACCTCGCTCGGTGAACAGTTCCAGGGCGGTCTTCTGGATATGGCTCATGGCCGCGGCCTTCTTTCTTTGCCGCAAGCCTCTTTCAGACATTGGCACCTCCTGTGGCCATACCCTACCGTGATAGCATCACCAGTATGAGAGAGTCACTGTCAAATAAAAGTGAATCGCAGTTTGTGTTGGAGTGCGAGGGACTTGAGAAGCGATTTGGCTCCGTCAGGGCGCTGGACGGCCTTGACCTTTCCGTTGCCGAAGGCCAGATCCACGGTTTCCTTGGCCCCAATGGAGCGGGCAAGACGACCACGATCCGCGCTATTCTGGGGCAGATCCACCTCGATGCCGGCAGCATCCGCGTCTTTGGGCTCGATCCCATCGACTCGATCGTCGACGTACATCGCAGGCTCGCCTACGTTCCCGGTGACACGAGCCTGTGGCCAGGCCTGACCGGAGGCGAGTGCATTGACCTACTCGGGCGACTCCACGGCCGCCAAGACAGTAAGCGGCGCGAGGCACTCGTCGAGCTCTTCGAACTCGATCCCACGAGGCGAACGCGCACCTACTCCAAGGGCAACAGACAAAAGGTAGCGCTCATCGCGGCGCTCGCCTGCCGGGCCGATCTTCTGCTCCTCGACGAGCCCACCTCCGGGCTCGACCCCGTCATGACCGATCGTTTCCTCCAGGCCGTGAGGCAGGCCCGCGACGAAGGGGCAACCGTCGTCCTGAGCAGCCACATCATGAGCGAGGTCGAGGCGCTGTGCGACGCCGTCACGATCGTCGCCTCCGGGAAGGTCGCCTACTCGGGAAGCCTCAGGGAGCTGGCGGGAAGCGCGCACGTGACCATTGAGGCCGAGGTCCCCGGAGGGCAGGGCGCGGTCCGCCGGGAGGTAGCGCCCGGCGAGGTCGACGCCATTGTCGCCGAGCTTCTGGCCGCCGGGGCGAGCATCAAACGCGTCGAGCACGCGTCGCTCGAGCAGATTTTCCTCGGATACTACAGGGAGGAAAAGTGAAGGCTCTGCTTGGCATGCACGCCCGGACAGGGCGGACGGCTCTGGCCGGTTGGCCGCTGGCGTGGGCGGCAATGGTCGTCGCGGTGGCGGCGAGCACCATGTCCCTTCATTCGACTGCCGCCGATAGGGCGCGGTATGCCGCCACGGTCGGTATGTCCCGGGTGCAGGAGGCCTTCAATGGGCGTGCCTGGGACGTCGATACGCCGGGCGGGATCGCGAGCTTTGAAATCGGGTTCGCGGGGCTGCTGCTCATCCCCATCGGCGCCTTTCTCATGGCGGTCGGCCGCACTCGCAAGGAGGAATCGCAGGGTAGGTGGGACATCGTCACCGCCGGGAGTTTCACGCGCACAGCACCCGTGGCCTCGGCCGGCATCGCCGCCTCCGCAGCCGTTGCCGTGTTCTTCGCGCTGGCGGCCGTTGGCCTCGCCGGTCTGGGGTTGCCCCTTCGCGGCAGCATCGCATACGCCGGCGTACTCGCGTGCCTGGCCCTATTCTTCGCCTGGCTCGGCCTGCTCGTGGCCCAGATAGTTTCCGAGCCATCGACGGCGACGACCGTCGGCCTGGTGGGTATACTCTGCTGCTTCGTGGTGCGAGCGGTCGTCGACGTCAGGCATTCGGGCGCGACGTGGCTGACACCCATGGGCTGGATGGGGCAGGCGCGCCCGTGGTCGGATGTGAGGTGGTGGCCCTATGTCGCCTTCGCGCTGTCGACCGCGCTCGTCGCGGCGCTGTCCCTGAGGCTCGCGGCTCTGCGCGACCTCGGGTCCGGGCTGCTGCCGGCCAGGCCGGGGCCGGCTTTCGCTTCGCGCTACCTGTCCTCGGTGGACGGCTGGGTGTGGCGCGTCGTGCGTGGCAACGTGGCCGGCTGGAAGATAGGCGGCATCGTCCTCGCGTCGGTCATGGGGTCGTTCGCCCGGGAGGTCACGCGTACGTTCGAGGACAATCCCAGTCTCATGTCGCTGCTCGAGGACTTCGCCCCGGAGGACTTCCTCACTGTGTTCGTCATGCTGATTCTGGCGCTCATGGCGATGGCCGCGGGGTTGAGCGTGTGGAGCCACCACCGCGCCGAGGAGGTCAGTGGCAGACTCGGACGCGTCGCCGCCGGGGTCGTGCGCCCGTCGAGGCTGTGGGACAGTTGGATGCTGTGCTCGGTCGCCTCGGCAGCGATCGTCATGACAGCGGGGATTGTCTTCTACTGCACCTGCCTTTTCCTGGCCGTTTCCGATGCCAGGGTGGGCTCGGCCGCGCAGTTCGGGCTCGTCTTGCTCGTCGCCGTCGTTTTCCTCGTGTGCCTGGGCGGCCTTCTCGTGGCGCGCTTTCCGCGGTGGTGGCCGCTCGCCTGGGTCGCATTCGCGTGGATCGCGGCCGAGGCAATGCTCGTCGGGGGACTGGACCTGCCCGAGTGGCTGCGCGATACCTCGCCCCTGCACGCGGTGGGCCAGCTCGACGATCCGCAGTGGACCGTGGTCGGAGCCCTGGTCCTGGCCAGCGGGGCCCTGGTGGGCGTGGGGCACGCGAGCAAGCGGGATCTCCTAGCGGGTTAAACGGCCGGCGCAGGCGCAGCTGCTACGGCCGAGCCGGCCGACTCGGCGCTCAAGCCCCATCCCAGCCGAACAGGGCGACGGCGATGTCGAGGCGCGGATGCGTAATCGCGGCGTCGGCCCTTTCCAGAACGACCTGCTTGGCCATGACCGCGATGGAAAGCCCGGCCAGTTCCATCATGTCTAGGTCATTCGCCCCGTCGCCCATGGCCACCGTCTGGTCGAGCGCGATGCCGTGCCGGGCGGCCCACCGCTCGAGGGCCTCCGCCTTGGCCGCGCGCGTGACGATTGGGCCGAGCACGCGGCCCGTCAGGCGCCCGTCCGCAACTTCGAGCCGGTTGGCGAGGACGTCGTCGACCCCCAGGCGGGCGCCGACGACGTCGACCACCTCGTGGAAGCCGCCCGAGACGAGGCCAACCCTCGCCCCGTTGGCGTGAGCCGCGGATACGAGGAGGTCTGCCCCCGTCACCGCAACGACGCCGGAGGCCACGTCGGCCAGAGCGGACTCGGGCACACCCCGAAGTGTCGCGACGCGCTCGGTCAGCGACTGCGCGAAGTCCAGCTCTCCGGCCATCGCCCTGGCCGTAATATCCGAAACGAGCTCGACCGAGCCGGCCACCTCGGCGAGCATCTCGATGACCTCGCCGTGAATGAACGTCGAATCGACATCCGAGACGATCAACCGCGGCCCGCCGACGGCCAGGTCGCCGCGGATCAGTGCGCAGTCGACGCCGAGCGCGAGAGCCGGCCCGCGCAATTCACCGTCGAGAGCGGCCAACGGCCCATCGCGCTCGGCCCGCCCGAAGAGCGAGACCGCACGGACCGAGCCGACTCGGGGACTGCTTTCGACGACATCCCGGCATGCGGAACCAAAGACGCCGCGCGCGTGGGCGAGCAACCCCGGAGAAAGGGCGTCAGGGGAAGCGAGGGAGAACCGAAGCGGTTCTCCCTCGCGATACGTTGCCGACATGCGATTACGGGGTGACGCGGACGCCCTTGGGCACAACCGTGACGCCACTGTCGGAAACGTAGAATCCCCTGGCGCGATCGCGAGCGTGATCCACACCGAGCTGTGCGCCCTCTTCGACTACCACGTACTTGTCGATGATGGCCTTGACCACCGTGGCGTTGCGGCCGACGGTGACATTGTCGAGGAGCACCGACTCGCGGACGGTGGACCATGAATTGATGCGCACACCGGGGGACAGGACCGAACCGATGACTTCGCCGCCGGAGATGATCACTCCGGGCGAGACGATGGAGTCGAGCGCGTGCCCCAGGCGCTCGTGATGCCCGTAGACGAACTTGGCAGGCGCGAGGTTGGCCGAATGTCCTGTCACGAGGGGCCAGCGGTCGTTGTAGAGGTTGAATACCGGGCTGACCGCGATGAGGTCCATATTGGCCTCGTAGTAGGCATCGATCGTGCCGACGTCACGCCAGTAGCTCTTGTCGCGCTCCGAGGCGCCGGGCACGTGGTTGAACGTGAAGTCGTAGACGCCGCACGATCCCCTTTCGGCGAATTGGGGGACGATGGAGCCGCCCATGTCGTGCTTGGATGTTTCGTCGGCGGCGTCCTCGACGAGGATGTCGTAGAGGGCGTCCGCGTTGAACACGTAGTTGCCCATGGAGGCGAGGAATTCGCCGGGGGAGTCCTTCAAGCCGAGGCCGGTGGTGTCCTGCGGCTTTTCGATGAAGCCCTTGACGACGGTGGGGTCGTCCTTGTCTGCGTCGATGACGCCGAACGACGGCGCGAGGTCCAGGGGCTGGCGGATTCCCGCGACGGTCAGGTCCTTGCCGGACTGGATGTGCTGGTCGACCATCTGCGAGAAGTCCATGCGGTAGATGTTGTCGGCACCCGTGACGAGGACGATGTCGGGGCGCTCGTCGTCGAAGATGTTCAGCGACTGGTAAATGGCGTCGGCCGAGCCCAGGTACCAGTTCTTCCCCATGCGCTGCTGGGCGGGGACGGGGGCGATGTAGTTGCCCAGCAGGTTGGACATGCGCCAGTGCCGGGCAATGTGGCGGTCGAGTGAATGGGACTTGTACTGCGTCAGGACGATGATCTTGAGGTAGCCCGAGTTGACTATGTTGCTCAGGGAAAAGTCGATGAGGCGATAGATGCCACCAAAAGGAACGGCGGGCTTGGCCCGATCCTGGGTCAACGGCATCAAACGCTTGCCCTCACCGCCTGCAAGAACGATCGAAAGGACGCGTGGATTGTCTCTCATGTGCCTTACCTCTGTTCATATAGTGATGCAGTGCACGTTTCCGCCCTTCGTTGGACGACAATATGTAATACGGTAGAAACGTCGATGTTGACCAACCAAGAAAGGCCCGCCATGCGAGTTGCGCTGCTAACTAGAGAATACCCTCCTCACGTCTACGGTGGGGCCGGTGTCCATGTTGAGGAACTGTCAAAAGTCTTGGCCGTCCACGCCGATGTGGATGTCCACGCCTTCGATGGGCCGCGGGAGACAGCCGATGTTCCCAACGGCGTGAACGTCGTGGGCTACGACTATCTGTCCGAACTCGACAGGGCCAACGCATCGATCAAGACCCTTGGCGTCGACCTGGCCATGGCGGCCGGCCTGGGTGAGGTCTCCATCGTCCACTCGCACACGTGGTACGCCAATATGGCGGGCCACCTGGCCAGCCTGCTCCACGGCATTCCCCATGTCATCTCCGCCCACTCGCTCGAGCCCCTGCGCCCCTGGAAGCGCGAGCAGCTGGCCGGTGGGTACGAGATCTCATCCTGGGCCGAAAAGACGGCCTACGAGGGGGCGGCCGGCATCGTTGCCGTCTCCCACGCGATGAAAAAGGACATTCTGCGCAGTTACCCGAACATCGACCCCGATCGCGTCCGAGTCATCCACAATGGCATCGACTTGGCCGGATGGCAGGCGCCCCAGACCGAGGAGGAAAAGGAGGCGGCCCGCGAGGCCTTCCGCGGCTACGGCCTCGACCCCGACAAACCGACGATCATCTTCGTCGGGCGGATCACCCGCCAGAAGGGCGTGCCGGGCCTACTGCGCGCCATTGCCAAGCTGCCCAAGGACATCCAGGTCATCCTGTGCGCCGGCGCCCCCGACACCCGCGAGATCGCCGAGGAAACGCGGGCGCTCGTCGACGACCTCCAGGCCGAACGCCCCGGCATCGTCTGGATCGAAGAGCACCTGCCCAGAAAGGAGATCGTCCAGCTGGAGTGGTGCTCGACCACGTTCGTCACGCCGTCGATCTACGAGCCCCTGGGCATTGTCAACCTCGAGGCCATGGCCGTCGGGCTTCCCGTTGTCGGAACGGCGACCGGGGGCATTCCCGACTGCATCGACGACGGCGTGACGGGAACCCTCGTGCCGATTGACCAGGCCGACGACGGCACCGGCACGCCGCTCGATCCCGAGAAGTTCGAGGCCGACCTGGCCCTCGCGCTCGAAGATATGTGCTCCGACATCGCGCGCGCACGACGCATGGGCGAGGCGGGCCGCAGGCGGGTCGAGGAGCACTTCTCCTGGGAGTCGATCGCCGTCAAGACTATGGACTACTATCGCGACATCCTCGAGCGTTTCTGACGGCCGCGGTGGCCCGGCGGCACGTGCCTCTCCGGGCCACCGGGCGGTGAACTCACTAGTTGCGGCCCACTGGCTTGACGAACCAGCCACCCGTCACATGCTGGCCGACGTCCCCGTGTGGCGAGCCGTCGCTAGCCGCGGCCCGGCCCTGCGGAGAGGACGCGGTGGCTGGGCAGCGAGAACCCGCTAGGCTTGGGGCATGGGTGATGTGCTCGAAGTGGTAGACGTAAGCGTTCGCCGGGATGGCCACGACATTCTCGACTCCGTGAGCTGGGATGTCAGCGAAGGTGAAAGGTGGATCGTGCTCGGCCCCAACGGCGCGGGTAAGACGACCGTCGTCCAGCTCGTATCCGGTCGGCTGCATCCGAGTTCCGGAACGGTCAAGATCATCGGGGAGCGGCTCGGACGCGTCGACGTCAACGACCTGCGCCCCCTCGTCGGCCTGACCTCGTCCGCCATCGACGCGCGGATCCCGCCGTCGGAGAAGGTGCTCGACGTCGTGCGCACCGCCGCCTACGGCCATCTCGCTTCGTGGCGCGAAAGCTACGAGGACATGGACACCGAGCGGGCACGGGGGCTGCTCGCGAGTCTCGGCGTGGGTCACCTCGCCGACAGGCGCTTCGCGACGGTTTCCTCCGGGGAGCGCAAGCGCATCGGAATCGCCCGCGCCCTCATGCCCAACCCGGAAGTACTCATCCTGGACGAACCCGCCTCCGGCCTCGACCTCGGCGGACGCGAGGCCCTGCTGTCCACACTCACGCAGCTCGCCGGGCATCGGGGCGCGCCCGTCATGGTTCTCGTGACGCATCATGTCGAGGAGATCCCCGCGGGCTTCACGCACGCCCTTCTGCTCAAGTCCGGCCGGGTCTTCGCTTCCGGTCCGCTCGAATCGACCGTTACCTCCCGCAACCTTTCGGAACTATTCGATATCCCCCTGACTGTCGACTACGCTGACGGACGCTTTGCCGCCCGGCGGGCGTGACCGGCGGTCGGCGGGGGCTTAGCGGCTCAACTGGCTGCGCCAATCCGGGCGCGAGTATGCTCGTTCGGCTAATCGCGGTTCGTTCGGCTAATCGCCGATGGGTCGGCGCGATGCCAGGACCGCGCATGGTCTACCAGACGGCGGCCACGGCACCGACGGGGGAGACGTCTCCGCTGCCGCCCTTCCGCCGATGAACCTCATTACAATTGTTCTTGCATCTTATCTAGCCCTTAGGAGCATCCCATGACTTGGACAGTCTGGTTGATCATTGTTCTGGTCTGCATCATTATCGAATTCCTTACCATCGACTTCTCGTTCCTCATGCTCGGCGGTGGAGCTCTCGTCGCCGCCCTCATTTCGGGCATGACGGACAACCTCGTGATTCAGATCATCGGATTCTCCGTGTCTGCCATCTTCTTGCTCCTCGTCGTCAGGCCATGGATAAAGAAGCATTTCAATCCCAAGGGGTCGAAGGTCGGCAATGTCCAGTCTCATGTTGGCCGCAGCGCCATCGCCTTGACGGACATCGATACCTCGGCAGGTCGCGTGAAAATCGGAGGCGATGTCTGGTCTGCGCGAACGGCGCAGGGCTCGATCCCCCAGGGCAGCAGCGTCGTCGTCTCCGCCATCGACGGTGCTCAGGCCGTCGTTAGCCTAGCCGGTGACGGCTCCGCCATCGTCAGCGAGTAGTCAACGGCCCCGCCTCCACTTACCGAAGGGAGAAATATGGATTCCTCGAATAGTACGGCAACCGTCTTGCTGGTACTCCTGGTCCTGATCGTCATCGTGGCGGCCGTCGCCATCTTCAGGGCCATCCTCATGGTCAATCAGGGGTACACAGTGGTCATCGAAAGGCTCGGGAAATACAGGAAGGTCCTCGACCCCGGACTGCACTTCCTCGTGCCATTCGTCGATTCGGTTCGCCAGCGCATCGACATGCGCGAGCAGGTTGTGCCCTTCCCTCCGCAGCCGGTCATCACCTCGGACAATATCAACGTCTCCATCGATACGGTCATCTACTACCAGGTCACCAATCCCGTGGCTGCGACGTATGAAATCGCCGACCCCATGTCGGCCATCGAGCAGCTGTCGGTGACGACTCTGCGTAACATTATCGGCACCATGGACATGGAGCAGGCTCTGACGGGCCGCGACCAGATCAACGGGCAGCTGCGCGGAGTGCTCGACGAAGCGACCGGGCGCTGGGGCATTCGAGTCTCCCGCGTCGAGCTCAAGGCCATCGACCCGCCGCGCACGGTGCAGGGCGCCATGGAGCAGCAGATGAAGGCCGAGCGCGACCGCCGTGCGGCGATCCTGACGGCCGAGGGAGTCAAGCAGTCGGCCGTGCTGACGGCCGAGGGCGAGAAGCAGTCGGCCATCCTCCGTGCCGAGGGCCAGGCCCAGTCGACGATCCTCAGGGCGCAGGGCGAGGCGCGAGCCATTCTCGAGGTCTTCGACGCTATCCATCGCGGCAACGTCGACTCCAAGCTGCTGTCCTACGAGTACATCAAGACCCTGCCGCAGATCGCCAACTCCAACTCGTCCAAGCTCTGGATCGTCCCCTCCGAGCTCACGGCGGCGCTCAACTCGGTCTCCCGTGGATTTGGCGGAGACGACGACAGCGGGGACAGGCGAGTCGACTTCAGCGGTGACAACGGGATTGCGGAAGCCCTGGCGGCCACGTCTCTGCCGAATATCGACGACGCTTTGGCCGACGCCAAGGGGGCGGCCAGCGCGGCGACCGACGTTGTCGAAGAGTCCAGCCGGCAGTCCGGACGTCCGTTCGATCCCGGCGCCGAGGTCGGGCAGCGGCCCAGTGTCCCCGGCGGAGCCCATTCGATTCTCGACGAGCGTCCCTCCACTCCTCCCACCACGGGAGGCGAGGGCATCGCGCCTGGCCGAAGCTCGAACGACTCCGCTCCGACCGACGGGCCCGGTCGCCCCAGCTGAGGCCGCGATCGAAGAGCGACGCGTGGTGGCCGGGCTGTGCCCGGCCACCACTGCTTGACGGCGGCAGGCTCGCCCCGTACCTGCCGACTGTCAAGAGAACGAATCGTGTGGCAGGCTGTAATGATGCTGATCCCCGTATCGAGCGCCGACGATGAGCGCTTATCGGACTACACGCGCCTGACGGACGTCGCCCTGCGCCGGAAACTGGAGACAGAAAACGGCCTGTATATGGCCGAATCCACGAAGGTCATCGTCCGGGCCATCGACGCCGGCCACCGCCCCCGCTCGGTGCTGGCCGACGAAAGGTGGCTCGACGAACTCGCCCCCGCCCTGGAAGAGGCCGGGGGCGACGCACACGGCGGAGACATCCCCGTCTACGTCTGTGACGAGGCAGCGCTCCAGTCCATCACGGGTTTCCACCTTCACCGCGGAGCAATCGCCGCTATGAACCGGCCTCGCCTTCGCCCGGCTCGGGACCTGCTCGCCAGTCTCGTCGAGGGCTCGCGCAGGGTCGTCGTGCTCGAAGGCATCGTCGATCACACGAATGTCGGTGCCATCTTCCGTTCGGCCGCGGCACTCGGGGTCGACGCCATGCTCGTGGCGGCCAACTGCGCCGACCCCCTCTATCGGCGTTCGGTGCGGGTTTCCATGGGAACGGTCTTCCAGGTTCCGTGGACGCGAATCGAGGGCTGGCCGGCAAGCATGTCGTTGCTGAGCGAGTTCGGATACACGACGGCGGCGCTGGCACTGGCCGAGGATGCGATTGCGCTCGCGGACTTCGCCGGCCAGCCCTGCTGCCTCGAACCGGACTCGAAGGTGGCGCTGATTTTGGGGGCCGAGGGCGATGGTCTGGCCCCGCAGACGATAGCGCGGGCCGACTACTCCGTGATCATTCCCATGGCCGGAGGGGTGGACTCGCTCAATGTGGCGGCCGCCAGTGCGGTAGCCTGCTGGGAGTTGCGACGACGCTGAATCACGCAGACGATCGACCAACCCGTGCATACCCCGTCGTTGCGCCGGGTATGCACGGTGAGGGTTGGGGTATGCCAGAATCCTCACCTTTGGAACGACAGTTAGCTTCGGTTTTCGCCTCCTTCATTCGAGCGCGTCGAAAGGAGCTGGGTCTTTCGCAAGAGCAGGTGGCTCTGCGTGCCGACATCGACCGCAACCACTACCAGCTCATGGAATCCGCGCGATCCGATAGACGCTCGAACCGAGCCGTCAATCCTCGGCTATTCACCCTGTTCAAGCTCGCCAGGGCCCTGGAAATGCCCGTCGAAGACCTGCTCCTGGCGGTCTCGAAGGTCTACCAGGCCGAAATGGAGCGCGGCCGCTCCCTGTAAGTCTCAGGAAAAGGGCGCCGCCCCGGCGTAGCCGTTTTGCCGCCAGGCCTCGTAGGTGACGATCGAGGCCGCATTGGCGAGGTTCAGTGAGCGCCGACTCGGCATCATGGGTATGCGCAGGGCCGCCGTCACGGCGTCATGTGCAACGATCCGGGCGGGCAGCCCGCTGGGTTCCGGACCGAAGAGCAGGGCGTCGCCCTCGCGGTAGTCGACGTCGGCAAAGTCGTTGGACGTATGGCCCGTAAAGGCGAAGATCCTCGCGCCCGGCAGGCAGCGCAGGAAGTCGGCGAACGACGCGTGAATGCGCGTGGTGGCCAGGTCGTGATAGTCAAGCCCCGCGCGTTTGAGGTGCGAATCTGTCAGGTCAAAGCCCAGGGGCTCGATGAGGTGGAGCGTCGAGCCCGTGCAGGCCGCCAGGCGTATGGCCGCGCCGGTGTTTCCGGGAATGCGGGGCTCGTAGAAAACGATGTGGAACACGCATCTAGAGTACCCCAGATCGATTCGCACGCATTTTTGACGAGTTTTCCTTGCGAAACGAGCAGATTGCCTTTCGTGAGCAAAGGGCGCCTGGAAAAGTGTCGGAGCGCTCTTCTACTCTTGTGTCGAACACAGGTTCACATGGGAGGGGTGTCATGGAGGCGGTCGATCGGCTGAGTTTGGCGCGGCGAACCCTCGCGCAAGCGGAGGAGTCGGTGGGGTTGCGCGGTCCTGTGGCGCTTGCCGGCGCCCAGATCCGGGAATTGCCGGGAGGGTGGGCCGTGCCGGAGGGATTCGAGGAGTTCTTTCCGCGCGGGCTGGCTCCCGGGATGAGCATCGGCGTGCGAGGGTCGAGGATTGTCACGCTCATGCTTGCGGCCGTAGCCAGCTCGGCGGGGGCATGGACTGCTTTCCTGGGGTGCCAGGGCACGGGCTGGGGGATGGCCCGGGCTCTCGGCGTCGACCTGGAACGCGTCGTGTGCGTACCGCGCGTGTCCGAGGGGGTCTCGTCGCAGGTGCTCGCGGCCGCCGTCGACGGTTTCGATGTCGTTGCCGTTGGCCCCGGGGTTCACGTGGATGCCAGGGGACGGCGCCTGCTCGTCAAGCGCGCGCTGACCCGCGGTTGCCTGCTCCTCGGGGAGGGCTGGGACGTTCGCGAAAGGATTTCCGGGCGATTTGCCGGCGTGCAGGGAACGGAGAGCGGTGCTGGGCACATCCGTGCGGTTCGCCTGGAGATTTCGCGGCCGGCAATGCGTGGGAAGGTCTTCCTTGTCGACGCCGAAGGCTGGCACGTGGCCGCAGATCAGGTGCGAGCTCCGGCCTTGACGGCTGCGCCTCGCATCGGCCGACCTTCGCTGCTGCGCGGCGGGGCGGAGGCAGGGGCCTCTGCCGCCGTTGGAGCCGCGGGTGCCGGCGGCGCTGGGGCGGGATTCGACGGGGCGCACTCCGAGGCCGCCGCCCCGGCCACTGCGGGCCTGCGGGTGGTGCGCTCATGAGGCAGGGAGCGGTGTGGATTGCGGATTGGCCGGTCACGGCGGCGGAACTCGCCGGCGAGGTCCCACCTGACCTACCGGCGATCGTCCTGGGGTCGAAAGGTGTGGTCTCCGCCAATGCGTGGGCGCATGAGCGCGGCGTGCGCCCTGGTATGCCGCGGCGCTTCGTCCACTCGACCTGCCCGGAGGCCGCCGTCGTGCTCGAAAATCGGGAGCGCGATGTCGCGCGCTTCGAGCCGGTCCTCAGGGCGATCGACGGCCATGTGGCACAGGTGACGGCCTTCGACGCGGGAAGCGTTGTTTTCGCCGTGCAGGGTGCCATCCGCACGGCCGGGTCCTGCCAGGCCCTCGTCGAGGCGCTCATCGGTGACATCGCGCAGATCGCGGACTGCGAGGCACACGTGGGCATCGCCGAGGGCACGCTAGCGACCCTCGTGGCCGCGCGAAGTGACCTCGTGCTGGAGGAGGGGCGGTCACAGGAGTTCCTGGACGAGCAGCCAGTGAGTACCATCCTCCTTGCCACCGGGCCGTCGATGCGCGCCGAAGTCGAGCACTGCCTCGATCTGCTGGAGCATCTGGGGGTGCACACGCTGGGAGGGGTCACAGCCCTGGGAGCGACGTCGCTGACGAATCGTTTTGGGCGCGCCGGCCACTTCGTCTGGGCCTTGGCCAGCGGCCACGACATACATCTGGCACCGCGGGAGGGCCTCGCCTCGTGCCTGGCATGCAGCAGGGTCTTCGAGCCTCCCGTCGAGCGTGCGCAGGATGCCGCATTCGCCGCGCGTGTCCTCGCCGAAGAGTTGAGCGCCGCTATGCGCGAACGCGCGTTTTCTGGGGGACGGCTGACGATCGTCGCATCAATGGAAGACGGGACCGAGCTGAGCCATTCGTGGGCCATCGACGGCGGGGGCGCGCGCGACATTGTGGACCGGGTGCGCTGGCAGCTGTCCAGTTGGGGCCAGGCGTCGAATGAAGCGGGAGCTCTTGCGCGTCTCGACCTGCGTCTGGAGCAGGCAGCGGCCGCGAAACATGAGAGCTTGTGGGGGAGCGGTCGAAGCGATGGAGAGCGGGTACCGCGAGCCGTGGCGCGCATGCAGGCCCTTGCCGGGGAGGAGGCGGTCAGGGTCCCTCGAAAGGTCGGCGGTCGCAGCGCAGACGGGCGATACGTGGAGTCTCTCTGGGGCGAGGTTCTCGAGCGAGTGTCGCGGGCGGAGCTTCCGTGGCCGGGTTCCATACCCGAGCCCGATCCGGTCGCGGTCCATCCCACAGCGCTTGCCGTGGCGATCATGGGTGATTGCGGGCACGAGCTACACGTCACGGGGGAGGGACACCTCGCGTGTTCCAGAGGCTGCGAGGCATGCGCGCCCGCGGTCCTTCGCCTGCCACGCGGGCCGGTTTCAGTGTCCGACTACGCGGGCCCCTGGCCGGTGTCAGAGCGCTGGTGGGATCCGTCGCGCTGCCGTCGTCGGGCCTACATGCAGGTCGTCCACCGTGACGGCGCCTGCCTCGTCTACTGCGAGGCGGGTGCCTGGTACGAGGAGGCTCGCTATGGCTAGGCCCTCCCGGATTCCCTACGTCGAACTCCACGTGCACTCGGCCTACAGTTTCCTCGACGGGGCGAGCCTGCCGAAAGACCTCGTGGCCCGCGCCTGCGAGCTCGAACTCGATGGGCTGGCCCTGACCGACCACAATGGCTTTCCCGGCATCGTCCAACTCGCCGAAGCCGCACGCCGAACTGGCCTTCCGATAGCCGTCGGGACCGAGCTGACGCTGGACTCGACGCAGCGCACCGGGCACCCCGATCCCGAAGGGGAGCACGTCCTCGTGCTAGCCGGTGACGCGGGAGGCTACCGGCGGCTGTCCCACGCCGTGGGCCAGGCGATGCTCGACAGCGGCAAGAAGGCAGAGGCGCACTACCGGATCGAGAACCTGGCACAGGCCAGCGGCGGATCGTGGATGGTACTCACCGGCTGCCGCAAGGGCAGCGTGCGCCGCGCCCTGGAGAAGAGCGGGCACTGGGACGTCGACGCCGCCATCCGTGAGGTCGATGCTTTAGTCTCGCTTTTTGGCCGGGACAACGTCGCCGTCGAACTGACCAATTCCGGCGCGCCGCTGGACCGCGAACGGTGCAGCGCACTCGTGGAGGTGGCCGAGCGCACGGGCGTCGCCTACCTGGCGACCGGGAACGTGCACTATGCCCGGGCGGGGGACAGGCGCGTGGCCGATGTCCTCGCGGCCACGCGCGCTCGGACCAGCCTCGATGAGATCGACCCCTACCTTCCGGCCAATGGGGCGTACCTGCGCTCCGGCGCGCAGATGCTCCAACTGCACCGGGACCATCCTCGTGCGGTCGCCACGGCCGCGAGCATCGGCGCGCAATGCGCCTTCGACCTGGCACTGGTCAGGCCCAATCTTCCCGACTTTCCAGTACCCGAAGGGCACACCGAGGCCAGCTGGCTGCGTGCGCTCACACACGAGCGGAGTCTGGAACGCTACGGTAGCCGAAGCGAAAATCCACGAGCCTGGCAGGCGATCGACCACGAGCTCGATGTCATCACCGCGCTGGGTTTCTCCGGATACTTCCTCATCGTCGAAGAGATCGTCTCCTTTTGCGCGAGCCGCGGAATTTGGTGCCAAGGGCGTGGCTCAGCCGCGAATTCCGCCGTCTGCTTCGCCCTGGGAATCACGGCCGTGGACGCGGTTCGCCACCGGATGCTCTTCGAGCGTTTCCTTTCGCCCGGCCGCTCCGGTTCGCCGGATATCGATTTGGACATCGAGTCCCAGCGGCGCGAAGAGGTCATCCAGCACGTTTACGAGCGTTACGGGCGTCACTGTGCGGCGCAGGTGGCCAATGCGATCACCTACCGGCCGCGCTCGGCCATCCGAGACGCGGCGCGCGCCCTCGGTTACGAACCGGGCCTGGTCGACCGCTGGGCGAAGACCGTCGAACGCGGTGCCTATGGCCCACTGCCTAGCCGCGCTGAACCCGGCGACAATGGACGCCCCCTCCCCGAAGTCTTCTCGGAGGTGCCGCATCAGGTCGCCGAGGTGGCTGCCCGTCTGCAGCGGCTGCCTCGCCACCTCGGAATCCATCCGGGCGGGATGGTCCTGTGCGATCGTCCCGTCATCGACGTGTGCCCGGTTTCGTGGGCCAGCATGCCGGGAAGGACGGTTCTCCAATGGGACAAAGACGACTGCGCCGAGGCGGGTCTCGTCAAATTCGACCTACTCGGACTCGGAATGCTCACGGCCCTGCGCATCTCCTTCGATCAACTCAACGAGCACGGCGAAACGGGCGTCGATGGCAGGTCGCTCAGCCTTCACAACCTTCCCCAGGACGACCGTCGAATCTACACGCTTCTCCAGGAAGCGGACACCGTTGGGGTATTCCAGGTGGAATCCCGAGCTCAAATGGCGACGCTGCCGAGACTTCGGCCCGACTGCTTCTACGACATCGTCATTGATGTGGCGCTCATACGCCCTGGCCCGATCCAGGGCGACGCCGTCAATCCCTATATCAACCGTCGACGCGGCCGCGAGGCAGTCACCTATCCGCACCCCTTGACGAAACCCGCACTGGAGAAAACCCTCGGCGTTCCGCTCTTCCAAGAGCAGCTCATGCAAATCGCGATCGACGTCGCCGGCTTCACCCCCGCGCAGGCCGACCGCCTTCGCAAGGCGATGGGCGCCAAGCGGTCCCACGAGCGCATGGCCGAACTCAAGACCGAGCTCCTTGAAGGCATGCGCGCCAACGGCGTGGACAGTGAAACCTGCGAGCAGCTGTACGACAAGCTCAACGCTTTCGCCGATTTCGGTTTCCCCGAATCGCACGCGTTTTCTTTCGCCTACCTCGTCTACGCCTCGGCCTGGCTGAAGGTCCACCACCCGGAGCACTTCTACGCCGGGATCATCGCCGCCCAGCCCATGGGCTTCTACTCGCCGCAGTCGCTCGTGGCCGACGCCCGGAGGCACGGAGTCGTCGTCGCCCCGCCCGACGTCGTGCGCTCGAGGGACACGGCCCACGTCCGGCACGCCGATCAGCCGAACTCTCCCCAGGTGAAGGCGGCCAAGGAATACGCGCGCAAAGACGTGGCCAAGCTCGTCGATGCCCATTCCTGGCTCGAGGTTCGGCTGGGGCTGGAATCCGTGCGCGGCCTTGGCACCACCGCGCGCGCTCGCATCCTTAGTGCCAGGCAGCGCGCCCCCTTCGCCGACGTCGCAGACCTCGCCCGGCGCGCCAGACTCAGCCGCAGGCACATCGAAGCCCTCGCGGCCGCGGGCGCGCTCGAGAGCCTGGGAATGGAGCGGCGCGAGGGAATCTGGATGGCCCGTGCCCTCGAAGACGGCACGGCCTACTACGAGGAGTGCCTCCAGCCCGCCATTCCGGGAACGGAAGCCACGGGCACCATGCCCAATCTTCCCGCCATGTCACACGTCGAATCCTCTGTCACGGACCTTGCCTCCACGGGAGTGTCAACGACCTCCCACCCGGTTCAGCATGCGCGCCAGATGCTCGATGAAAGGGGAGTCTCGCGGATCGCGGACCTACTCGAGGCCCCCGACCGCACCCGCCTATCCGTGGCGGGCATCGTCACCCACAGGCAGCACCCTCCCACTGCCGGCAACCGCACCTTCATCTCTTTAGAGGACGAAACCGGGCTGCTCAATGTCGTGTGCTCGCAGGGCTTGTGGTCCCGCTACAGGGACATCGCCAGAAATCATCAGAGCCTCGTCATTCGCGGGATGGTCGAGCGGGGCGATGGCGCGATTAATCTCGTGGCGGACAGGATCGACCCGCTGCCCTTGCCCGTCGTGCTGCCCTCAAGGGACTTTCGCTAGACTTGGTGCGCAAAGGAGAGACGAAACGTGAGCATTCTTAAAGTCCTACTCAAAGTCGCACGCAAGGTCGGCCCGGTGGCTGCCATGGCGGTCATCCGCTACGGCCCGCAGTTGCGCAAGCTCGTGGCCGACAACCCCGAGGTCGTCGAGAAGATAACCCAACGCTTCAAGAAAGTCGACAGCGCCAAGCAACACGGCACCCTCGAACAGCGCGTCCAGGTGCTGCGCGACCAAGTGACCTACCTTTACGCTTCCGCCAACACGTCCGAGGTCGCACGGCAGGCGGCCGAATGGCGAAAAGAGCTCGAAGCACTTCAGCAGGCCATCCCCCTTCTTCAGGCGATGAGCTCCAGGCAGAAGATGACCGAACGTCGGCGCATCACCCAGCGTATCGACCTTCTTTCGGCGCAGATACTCGAGGCTAGCCTCGTCGACAGCATTGAGGATGCCGAGATCGTCGGTGGTTCGGATCCCGACAGGCACGCGGATGACACCGGCAACGGCACCGAGGCCCCTGGCGCCGACGACGGCCAGAAAGACGCTGACCCCTCCGCAGGCCCCTCAACGACGTCGTAGCGAACCGGCCGGCAATCCTGGCACCGAGGTGCGGAGCCGGTCGCGTCCGGCGGCTGGCCCGGCTACTGCGCCCGCCTACTCCAGGCCCAGGGCCCTGCCGATATCCGGCGGGAAATAGTTCGGGCCTTTGAGGACCTTGCCGTCCTCGCGGTAGACGGGCTTGCCATCGGCGCCCAGCTTGGAAAGATTGGACGCCTGGATCTGAGCCAGCACGTCGCGCAGGGGAATGCCCATCTCAAGGGCCATCCCGTAGACGACATAGATGATGTCGCCCAGGGCGTCCGCGGCCGCGACGGTGTTTCGCGTTAGGTCGTCTTCCGCGACGGCACGCTCGGTCGCGTCGTCGATGATGTCGCGTGCGCGCCGGCCGTAGATCGCCTCGGTGAGCTCACCGAACTCCTCCGCGATGAGCGCGTAGCGCATGTGGACCCGGTCGCGGTCGACGCTCGCCCCATCCGTGACGATCGGCAGATCGTAGACCTCGTGGAACTGGCGGACGAGCGCCTCGGGGTCCCTGGGATCGGCGAAGCCGGGATGCCCCGTGGACGGGCCGAACCACGGGCCTTTGGGTTCGTGCGAGTCCGACGGAAGAAGGGATGCGACCAAGGCGTCGCGTGCCTCGCCCTTATTGGGTACCAGCCCGCGCACGCGGCCCTCGAAGGCGAAGCCGCATCGCCAGGCGACCTTCGCCGAAGCCCAGTTCGGTTCGTCGTGGATCTCGCACATCCAGATGAGCGAGGGCAGCGCCATCTCCTCGAAACCGAAATCGACGACGCGCCCCAGCGCTTCGGTCATGATTCCGAGCCCCCGAAGTTCGGCGGACAGCCAGAATCCGACTTCGCCCGCGGCGCCCCTGTCCGCGATGGAAATGACGCCGAGCAGTGGCCCGTCCTCTTCGAATCGGATGGCCCACGTGGGGGAGGCAGCCTGCCATCCGGCGTCGACGATATCGCTGATGAACGAGGCGGCATCGTCGCGCGTGTAGGGAACGGGCACCGTTGTCCACGTCTGGATTGCCGGGTCCTGGCATAGGCGGGTGATGGCTTCGATGTCGTTGCTATTCGGCGGGGACAGTGTCAGGCGTTCGGTTGTCAGGGTTACGCGCTCCATGGGGCAAGGCTACCGCACGCGTAAGCCGGGCCGAGCAGGCTCGATCGGCCCCGACCACCGGGGGTCACGCGATTTCCCCGACTCGGACGAGCCCTGTCTCGTAGGCAAAAATGACGAGCTGGGCGCGGTCGCGCAAATTGAGCTTGCTCAGGATGCGGCTGATGTGACTCTTGACGGTCGCGGGGGAGATGACCAACTGCTCGGCCAGCTCTGCATTCGAGTAGCCCCGCCCGATGCACGTGACCACCTGCCTCTCACGATCAGTCAGAAGCTCGAGCTGACCGAGCAGCGCCTGGGAGGCAACGTGCCGCGGGTCGACCTCGAGGAACCTCTCGATCAGAGCGCGGGTGGCGCCAGGAGTCAGCAGCGCCTCGCCGGTGTGAACCGCCCGAATCGCCCGGGTTATCTCTTGCTGATCCGCGCTCTTGCCGACGAAGCCGCTGGCTCCGGCACGCAGGGCCGAAAGGACGTAGGTGTCCTCCTCGAAGGTCGTAAAGACCAGGACACGCGTGGCCGAAAGATCCGGGTCGGCCGTCACGGCTGCCGTCGCTTCAATGCCGTCCAGGCGGGGCATGCGAATGTCCATGAGAACCACGTCGGGCCGGGTTTGCCGAATGAGTGGCATGGCCGATACGCCGTCGTCCGCGCTTGCCACGACCTGAAGATCGGGCTCGGCTTCCAGCATCAACTCCACCGCCGAACGAACGAGCGGATGGTCGTCAACCACCACGACACGAATCACAGTCCCTCCTAAGAGTCTCGCTCAGTTCCCGCCTGAGAGCCGGTGCCCTCCTCTTGGTCAAAGCCCAACGCCGGTATGCGGACCTCGAGCCGGAAGACTCCCTCGCTCATTGAATAGTCCATCGAACCACGCACCGACATCACACGCTCTCGCATTCCGGTCAGCCCGAAACCGCCCTGGTCGAAGCCCGAGCTGGCCGGATTGGTCACGACGAGCACTATGTGGCCCTGCTTACTCGAAATCTCCACGTTGGCCCGCGAGGCCGAACCGTGCCGCGCCGCATTGGTCAAGGCCTCCTGCAGTGCGCGATAGGCGACCATGTCGGCAGTAGGCGAAAGGCGCGGACGCAGACCCCGGCGCACGCACGTCACGGACAGCCCCGCACGGCGCCACTCTTCAATGAGTTGGTCGAGTTCGGCCAGTCCGGGCTGGGGGCTAACCGCGGCGTCCTCGGATCTGAGTACGGCCAGCAGGGCACCGATGTCGCCAATGGCCTGCTTGGAGGCCTGCTGGATGGTCTGCAGTGCGCTACGGGCCTGATCGGGCTTGGTGTCCAAAGATATGAGCGCGACCGAGGAATTCATCGAGATGACTGAAAGTTGGTGGCCGACGATGTCGTGCAGATCGCGGGCGGTGCGCAGGCGTTCCTCGCTGACGCGCCGCACCGCCTCAGCTTCTCGGGTGGCTTCAGCCTGCTCGGCCCTGGCGACGATGGCCGCAACGTAAGCACGCTGGTTCCTCACGGAAACGCCCATCGCCAGGGCCAGGCAACCGACCAGGACAACGGAGATCGGATGGCTCCAGTAGCGGCTACCGTCGTCCGTGATTCCTGCCGGGATGGCAATGGTGGCCACTGCCACGAGCATTGCGGCCATGCCCTTGGCGCGGCCCCGCCGCACCACGTAGGAGAAGATGGACACGGCGACGGGAAGCAGGCTGAAGGCGGTTACTGTGCTCGTCGACAGGACGACGCAATAGCACGCCGCACTAGCTGCGAGCACTGCGGCGGGCCATCTGTGACGCAGCCACAAGAATAGCGCGGGTAAGATGTCAGCGACCAGTCCCAACTGGCTGAAAGTGTACGACTCGGCGCCGATACCGTAGAGGGCAGCGCCGACGATCGCCGCTGCCAGGAGGGCTTCGACGCGTCCTCGGTCCAATCCGGCCAGTGTCAAGGTCTTCTCGCCACGGTGACGCAATGCCTGGCGCAGTCTGCCAAGAACGCGGTGCATAGCTGATTTCCCCATGTACCTCCGCCTTCCCGCCGGCGTTGCTCTTTCCGTCAGCCTTGCTCTTCCCGCCGACGTCGCTCGGTCGCCGTCGTCAATCACCGGATTGCCGTCGTCGCGCCATTAATCTACCCGCAGGCTACGCCGTTTGCCTTGTTGATCAGCTCGGCGCATTGCCGGGGATGCACCGCGCTTGCTGTCGATGCAGGCGGCACGCGTGCACGTCGAAACGCCTTCCGGCCTGGTCTAGCAGCTTCGGCGCGGGAGAATGGGTAATGCTCTCCCACGCCGAAGCTCTAATCGCCAAGGCCAAGCCTCCGCCAAGCCAGCAAGACCCAAGCCGCACCCTGCACGACCGGTCGCTTAGTCGGCCTTTTGCCCGGCTCTTGCCGGCCCCACCGGACTAGCCGTCCGAGGGCGACTCGGACCCAGTCCCAGACGCAGTATGCGCCAACTGCCGCTCCTGACTCTGGTCAGCCTGGGCCCCGATATCGGTTGCGCGCCGGCGGCTCCTTCGGCCCACGATCCACAGGTACGAGGCGTGCCAGAGTATCTCGACCGGCCCGCGCTGGTGGCGGCTCAGCCACCAGATGCTGCCCAGGATCAAGATGGCCGAAATAACGACGTAAATGCCCAGCGTGTACAGAACCGAATGTGGCCCTTCGATCACCTTGGCGATGCCGAGGCCGTAGTCGTAGAAGACGAACGCGGCGATGAGGTTCTGCGCGAGGTAGCAGGTCAGAGCCATGCGCCCCACATAACTCAGGAGTTCGCCGAGCCGCCCCAGGCGGTTGTGCCGGGCGTAGAAGGCCGCAACGGCCGCGAGCAGTCCAATGGAAACGCAGGCTGAAGTCACGTAGCGAGCCATGATACCTGAGTAATTCTCGTCGACGAACAGGCGCATGCCCCAGTCCAGCGGCAGCCCGATGCCGAAGGAAAGCAGCATAATGCGTCGGCGGAGCTTTGCCGCCCGGGGCTGAAATAGCCCGGCACGGTACAGGTGGGCACCAACCAAGAACAGGGCCACGCCCATGAGCAGAATGAAGGGGATCTCGGTGCGCATGGCCAGGACGTTCGCGATCCGATAGTCCACGTCGTCCCAGTAGGAAGAATGCTTGTAGCCGGCGAAGACATCGTTCACACTTTGCGCCACACCTGATTTCTCGCCCGACTTTGGAGCCAGAAGGACCGTCATGGCCAGCATGGCCGTCACGTGAACGACGAGTGCCACGTACATCCAGATCTTCTGCGCTCTAGGGCTGCGCGCCATGACGGCGGCTACGACGAGCGCGGTCATTCCGTAGCCCATGAGCACATCAAATTCGAAGATGAAAACGTAGTTGAGGATGCCGTCGAGAATTAGCAGCGCCGCACGCCAGGGGTAGGTGCCCGGCCACGGCTGGCCTCGCCGAACCGCGGATTGGCGCTGGATCTCCAGTCCAATGCCGAACATGATGGTCAGCAACCCGATGAACTTGCCGTCGGTGACTAGGTTCAGCAGTGTCATTGCGACGGAGTTGGCCGGGGATTTTGACGCTGCCTCGGCGTCCACGAGGGAGAAGATGAAAATATTGGTCAGCAGGGTGCCCAGGATGGCCAGGCCTCGCAACACATCGAGCGCGACGACCCTGCGGTACTCGGTGAATTCCGTTTTTCTCATTAATGAACTCTCATTTCGCTCGGTTAATTCGAACCTACCGAGCCGGCGCAGGGGTGACATCGGAGCCGGGGACGCATTGCAGGAGCGGGCCTGCCTCCTTAAGTTTGAAGCGACGTGCATCGCAGGATGCACGACTCTGCCGCGCGAAGGCGCCGGGTGAGGCCGGTGCGCGCTTGGCCCTGTTGTCCGGAGCGCAGGGGCTCAGATGCCCCCTGGTTACCAGCTACGAGCGCGGTCACCGATATGACGCGGTAAGCCGCTGCTTGTCTCCGGCGAGGGTGACTTCGCCGCCGTAGGGCAGTATCCACTGGGGGCGGGTGTGGCCGAATGGCGGGCCGACGCAGATCACGGCCTGCGGGTTGTAGGCGCTGATCTCTTCGATCACGGCGTCGCGCTGTGCGGCACGCCACGCAGCCCGCTCATCGGGATCGGTGCGATGTGTGCAGAAGTTGCTGGCGGGTGGTCTGGCAACGATGACCCTGGCGACGGCGGCAAGTGTGCCGCGTTCTCCGAGAGCTCGCACCCAACCGCGTACCATCTCAGCCGAGGGTAGCTCCTCGCTGGTTTCCAGCAGCAGGATCGCGCCAGCGAGATCCTCGTTCGCGGGCATTCGATCGACCAGCACGATCCAGCTGAGCACCTCGAGACACCCGCCCCAGGTGCGTCCGGTCACAGACACGGACGGCCCTGCCCATGTCCACGACTCTGTCGCTTCGCGCTCTCCGAATTCGGACAGTGCACGCGGGTCTGCCCAGTCGAGGCCGAAGTCCTCCGATTCACCCGGTTCGGTGACCTCCAATTCGCCGCCGTCCAGCAGCGCGGCGACGAGGGAAGCACTATGAGCCGGATCGACGTGCGGGCCGGCACCGAGATGCACCTGGGTCGAGCCGCCGTAGAACCCCATAACGCCGTTCGTCCACATCCAGTTCAGGATGTTCGTGTTGTCGCTGTAGCCGAGGAACGGCTTGGGGTCTGCACGCAACAGGGTGGCGTCGAGATGGGGCACGACTCTGATCTGGTCGTTGCCGCCGATCGTGGCGAGGATCGCCCGTATCTCAGGGTCGCCAAGCGCCGCATTGAAGTCAGCAGCCCGCTCCTCGGGCGAGGCTCCGAGCTTGCGCGTAGTCGGCAACTCCACAGGCACCAGCCCAGTCAGGTCAGCGAAGCGTCGGAGCGCCTGCTCGTGCAACTCAGGAGCCACCGCAGGAGCAGCGAACGACGGCGAAAGGACAGCGACCCTATCGCCTGGCCGCAGTTTCGGCGGTTGCAGGAGCTTTCTCATGCCGCACGATTCTATTCGGGGCCAATTCCGGGGCTATAGGACGAACGTGGTGTTCTGGGTTAGTCCCAGCTGTTGCGGTAGCGGTGGTGTGGTGGAAGTCGTTCCAGCAGAAGGCGTCCGCCCAGTAAACCGCTCCCGCAGCAACACGAAATGCCCTATAACCCAAGAAGCACGGACCCGGCCGCCTCGAGCGTTTGGAGACGCGGCACGGCGGGCGGGGATTGGAAGAGGACGAAGGGCACATCCCGCTGGGGATGTGCCCTTGACTGTGTGCGCGGAGGGGGACTTGAACCCCCACCCTCTATACGAGGACTAGCACCTCAAGCTAGCGCGTCTGCCTATTCCGCCACCCGCGCAGGCGGCCGACCGGAGCTAGCGCTCCGAGCAACAGATAAGAGGTTAGCACGCTTCATATCGCGAAACCAAGGCGGCAGGGGAGCATCCCATGTGACCTCGGTCGCCCGGGAAAGCCCGCGAGCGCGCAGATCGCTAAGTGAGGCAGCAGATCGCCAAGCAAGGCATCGGCGCCCCTCGACACGGAGCGAGCCGCGCCTGGCGCCCAAGCCCTAGCGCCTGCTCTCCAGCCACTGTTCGTAGTGGTCGAGGACGTCGTGGGCAACCTGGTTGGCCGACCAGTCCATAATGTCGTAACCCTGACCACCCGATCGCGGCCTGACCTCCAAACGCACGGTTATGTCGTCGGCCTCGTTGAGCAGCGAACCGTAGGAACGGGCCGGCACCTGGACCATGCGCACCACGTAGGTAAAGCTACGCGGCCCAGGCCCGTGGCCGCCGTCACCGCCGTAGACGCCGTCACTACCGCCGCCAACACCGGCAAGGCCGGGCACCTCCAGCGTGAGCGTGGCCCGCCCCAGGAAACCCAGCGCATCGCCTCGATCGCGGTCAGCCTCGCCCTCGACGTCGACACGCGCGCTCAGATGCTCCTTGCGCAGTTCCTCGGCCACGGCCTGCAGGGCAGGCACAATGCGCTCGTCCATAGCCCGCCAGGCACGCTCGGCCGAAACTATGTCGAAGCTGCGCGAAAGGCGGTCGCGCCACGAGGCACGCTTGAGGCCCGCCGCGCTCGCTGTCTGCTCGAGCATCCGATTCCGGTCGACGACGCCGGGCGCCCGGGCGCGGCTGTCCTCGACGCGCAAGGCCTTCAGCAGCGCAACGGCGATGGCAATAATCGCCACAGAGAACGGCAAGGCCATCAGGATCGTCGCCTTCTGCAAGATCCGCACGCCGCCGGCCTGCAACATGGCCACCGTCAGCACGCCGGTCAGGCAAGCCCAGAAGATGCGCAGCCACGGCGGGGCGTCCCGGTGCTTGCCGTCATTGCGCGTCGACAAATTCGCCATGACCAGCGCGCCCGAATCGGCGCTCGTGACGTAGAAGAGCACGCCAATAAACAGCGCGATGGCGATCAACCCCGTGCTGCCCGGCAGCCGGTCAAGCAGCATGTACAGGCCCTGCTCGGGTTTGTCGACGACCGTGTCCATAAAGTCCTTGTCGCCCGAGCGCACGATGTCCAGCGCGTGATTGCCGAAGATCGCCATCCACATGACCACGTAGGAAAACGGGAGAATCAGGGCGCCCAGGAGGAACTCGCGGATGGTCCGGCCGCGGGAAATGCGCGCCAGGAACATGCCGACGAAGGCCGCCCACGTAATCCACCACGCCCAGAAGAAGAGCGTCCAGTCGTTGAGCCACTGGTCGGGCCGCTCGTAGGCGTAAGTCTCCAGCGTCAGGCCCGGGAACTGGGTGATGAAATCGCCGACCGAACCGACCAGCGCGTCCATGAGGAAGGCAGTGCGGCCGGTGACCATCACCCACAGGGCCAGCGCAATAGCCAGGACGACGTTGACATTCGAAAGGATTCTCACGCCGCGATCCACGCCGGATACGGCCGAAACCGTGGCCATGACGACGCTCAGGATGATCAGCCCGATCTGCGCGCCGGCGCCCTGCGGCAGTGAGAACAGGATGTTCAGGGCGACATTGAGCTGGACCACCCCAACCCCGAGGGAGGCAGCGATGCCGAAGACGCCGCCGACGAGCGCCGCGGTGTCCATGGCATTGCCGACCCACCCGTCGACGCGGTCGCCGATGAGGGGGCGGAGCGTGGAACGCACGGCCAGCGGATGGTGGCGCCGGTAGGCGAAATAGGCCATGGACATGCCGACGAGTGCGTACAGGCCCCAGCCGCTTATGCCGTAGTGGAAGATCGCAAGAACGACCCCGCTCCGCGCCGCCTCAATGGTCTGGGCGTCGCCCGTGGGAGGGGCGGCGTACTGGGCGATGGGCTCGGCCACGGCGAAGAACATGATGCCCGTGCCGATGCCGGCCGCGAAAAGCATGGCGGCCCAGGAGAAGGTCGAAAAATCGGGCGTCGAGTCGTCCGGCCCCAGTCTGACGCGGCCAAAGCGCGAAAGGGCAAGTATGACGACGAAGATCAGCACCGCCGTAATGAGCAGAATGTAGAAAGAACCGAACCATCGCCCGGCCCAGGACACCGCGTGATCGAAAATGGCCTCGACGCGTTTGGGAGCGATGATGGCCAGGCCGGCGACAATGGCAATGACAATGGCCGAAGAGAAGAAGACGACCGGGTTGAGACGCTGCGCATGACCGCCCCCTGTTTCCGCGCCGGCTGGCCCGGTTTCGGCTTGGCGGCCCTTCGTTTCGGTGACGGCCTCGGGCTCGGAGGATTCATCGTTTGAACGTGCGGGCGATCGCATGGTTCACCATCCTTCATGCCACGATAGATTCCCTTGTGACCATCGCAGGTTCGAGCCGAATGTGCAAATACAAAACGGCGCGGTGGCAGCGAAAAGTGCTGCTTCGACCTTTACAGGGAAAGGGCTAGGCCCATCTTGCCATGAAGTGCATCACACCTTAGAGGAAACGGGTCCCGCTTGCCGCACGACGAACCGCCGTGATCTGTGGCGCGCCCGCGAAGCGAGGCCAGGAGCGGCCGGCCGCCACGTGCGCGTGCCGCCGGCCCCGCCACGAAAGCCGGTGATGGCGGGAGCAGGTATCGCCACGCGATCCACACACGAAGCCGGCCATTTCGCCCTAGCCGCTGACCGTGGCCGGCGTCGTGATGCCGTCGCCCTCCCAATCGCCGTAGATGACGGAATCTGACTCGGCGCCGAACTCGTTGACCTCGCTGGCCTGCCCTCCATCCAGGGCGTTGTTCAGGTAGTAAAGGTTGCCGCGGCGTACCGAAATCGTGTCCTTGGAGTCGCCGTCCCAGTCGCCGGCGATGTGAATATCGGCGGCCTGGCCATAGCGGTAGTCGATATCCGCCGTTCCGCCGGAAAGGCTGTTCTTGACGAACACCCTATTGCCCCGAATGACGGCGACCGTGTCCTTGCCGTCTCCGTTCCAGTCGCCGACGAGCGCCCTGTCGGAGCTCACGCCGTAGATGTACGACCTGTCCGCATTGCCTCCCGACAGGCTGTTCTTGACGTGAATGGCATTGCCGCGGCGCACGGCGATCGTGTCCTTGCCGTCTCCGTTCCAGTCGCCGACGAGCGCCTCGTCCGAGTCGCGGCCGTAAACGAAAGACTGACCGCCAATCGGCGTGTAGGTGTTACCGGAACGGATCGCCAGCGTGTCGATACCGTCGCCATTCCAGTCGCCGACGAGGACGTCGCCCGCGGGAACCACCAGCTCCTGAATCAGCGACTCGGCCAGCCACGTGCTGTACATCGACACCGTGCGCGCACCCGACATATCGGTCCTGGAGACGACGAACGCGTTGGACGTGTAGACCTCGGTGTTGCGTCCATCCTGGGCGGCCCCCAGCCCCTTCGTCACCCGCGCCTCCAGGACGTAGCGGCCGTCGGGCGCCGGAGCGGCGTCCTCGTCGGATTGCGACGACCTGATCTTCCCGTCCCAGGAGAAGGTGGAGACATCGGTGTCCACGCCACGGCCGTCCGATCGGTAGGCGTAGTTGTAATCGCCGGCGGGCTCGCCCTTCGAGCCGTCGTCGTTGGCGTGGTAGACCCGCACGTCCAGGGAGGAGACAGGATTTTCGATGTGCATAAGAACGCGGGGGAAATCGTGGCCGGTCATCGTGTAGACGTGATCGTCCTCGGTGACCTGATCGTACTCGGCGAGCGGGTCGGCGCAGTCGATTCCCCGGATCAACTCCTCGGAGCAGTAGTCCACGACGCCCAGGCTCGGCTGCCGGTAGAGCTCGTCGTCCGCGTCGAGATCGTAGGCCGCGAGCTCCTGGGGCGAGTAGGCGTCGCCGTTCGTCCACTGTGAGCGGGTGAAGTCCAGCGACTCGTAGTCGGCGTTCAGTCCCGCAAAGGGCACGCGCTGGACGTGGCCGTTGGAGCCGGTCAGGACGACGTAGCCCCCGTAGAAGGTCGGCGCGGGCAGGTCCGTTCGGACGGCCGTGCCCGACGAGTAGTCCTCATAGGTCGCCGGGACGTCGACTGACACCTCGACTGTCCTGCTCGAATTAGCCGGGACGGTGACCCTCTCGGCCGAGAGGGTCACTTTCGTGTCCAGGCCCGCGACGATCTTCGGGGAACGGTTGGGACCCCACGTTCCGGCCGGGGAGGTGTCGCCGGACAGCGTGTACGTCACCTCCCGCGAGGAACGGTTGAGGATCGTCAGCGTGACCGGATCATTGGAATCGGTGTCGCCGAACGCGATCTTCGAGGGCGTGACCGTCGAGGCGAGCTCACCAGATCCGACCGGAGCGAACGACGCGGCCTGCGCGATCGCTTCGGACACGTCGATCAGGCCCGCACCCTGGCGGTGGATCGGTTCCTTGGCCGCGCCGGCCGGAATAGAGGAAGCGGAGGCGTCCAGGGGAGCGGCCGTATTGAGCATGACCGTCCTGACGCTCGCGGGCGTCATGGAGGGATTGGACTGCAGCAGCAGGGCTGAGGCGCCGGCGACGTGCGACGAGGCTACAGACGTGCCGGAGAAGGTGGCGTATCCCTCGCGCGCGCCGGGTGCTTCGAGAGGAAATGCCGAGTGGACGGCGCCGCCGGGGGCGAGCACGTCCGGCTTGACGGACAGGTCGGCGGCCAGACCGTAGGACGAGGCCGGTGAGACGGCGCCGCCGCTGGGATTGTCGACCTCGACCGGCTCGGCGACCCAGGCGATCGACGTCGGGCCGGCGGCCACGAGTTCTTCCAGCGCGCGGCCGTCGTCTCGCGAGATGGCCACGGCCGGGATTTCCAGATCCTCCTCGTCCGACGCATCGGCTGAGAACGTGCCGGCCGCAGAGTTGTAGATGATGACGGCCTCGGCGCCGTCGTACTGCGCAGCTTTGACCTTGTCGCCGAAGGGCGTGGCTCCCCGGGAGACGAGGACGGCCTTGCCGGTGAAGGGGGTGCCGTCGAGGTCGACCGCTCCCGTTTTCATCCCTTCCGGGTAGGCTGCGAGTTCAAGGGTGCCTTCCTCGGGAGGCTGCGGCGTTCCACTGACGTGGGAGTAGGCCACATTGCCGCCGTCCGCGCGCCTGAAGACGGAGGCGCGGTAGACGGAGTTGTCAACCGAGCCCACGGCCAGGGCCTCGCGGGCCGCCGCCGGGGCCGACCCGGAGAAGACCCCGCTCGCCCCGGCGTTGCCCTGGGAGCAGGTGACGACGATGCCGGACTTGGCCATCGAATCGACCGCGACGGCCGTGGGGTAGTTCGGCCAGGTCTGAAACCTCGCACCAATGGAGACGTTGACGACGTCCATGCCATCGGATGCGGCGCGTTCCATGGCCGCGAGCATGACGTCCGCCTGGGTGCCGCCGCTGCATCCGAACACGCGGTACGCACCGATGAGCGCATCGGGCGCCACGCCCTTGAAGTCCGCTGCCTCGTCATTGCCCGCCGCGACACCCGCGATGTGCGTGCCGTGACCGTTGCCGGAGCAGTCGTCGGGGACCGAATCGGGTTCCGGCACAGGGTTGTAGGCCTGCGAACTGGGCGACCCGTTGTAGTCGTCGCCCACGAAGTCCCAGCCCGCCACGACCTTCTTCGTCGGGAAGACGTGGTTCGCTTCGGGGTCCCCGCTGCCACCGAAGGCAGGGTGGTCAATGTCGACACCGCTGTCGATGATGCCGATCTTGATGCCCTTGCCCGTCATGCCGAGTTCGTCGCGCGCGTAGGACGCACCGGTCATGTCCGCGGCGTGGGCGGCATCCGGCGTGGCCTCACCCTCTAAGGAGGAAAGTTCCGGCCGTTCGATTTCCAGCACGGGGAAGACGGCGGTCACGCCCGGGGCCGAGGCGATGTCGGCCAGGGCGTCGTCGTCGGCATCGACCGTCACGCCGTTCCACACGTTGGAAAACGACGCCGTGACGTTCACGTCGGCCGAAAGCGCGCGTCGGAAATCCTTGTGCTGCCTGTCGATGGCCGAGGCCGATCCGCCCTCAATAGTCGGCTCCTCACCGAATTGCACGAACCACTTTCCCGTGGGACTCGTCCCGGCCAGGGCCTGGGGCTCGAGTGCCTCGGGAGTGTCGGGCTCGCCCGAGGCCGGAGCCACCGGCAGGGCGAGACTGGCGGCGACAGCGATGGCTGTCAGACCGGTGCGTAGCCACTTGGCTGTCATGGGCGACCTTTCGAGGTGAGGCTGCGGTTCAGACGCGAGATGAGAGTTAAGACATCTTCCCCCACGACGGCGCCGCCGAGCCAGGCCAGTCGCATTTCGGACACGCACGTCGGCCGCCGGCGACGAATCCCGCGTATGGAAAGGACGTGCGGCCCGCGCTAGGCTGACGTCATGGCTACCAATCCGCGCTCCGCCCTCGATCGCCTCATCGGCGCCCTCGAAGTTTTCCACCAGGCCGCTTCGAGCGCGCAGGATCCTAACGCGCCGAGCGTCATCGAAGCCTCGGATGCGCTGGCCGATGCATACACGGTCTACGACGATGTCCTGTTCACCCAGTACGGAATCGAAGCCCCGCTCGACGTGTACGACGACGAAGACGAGGACGACCTCGACTACGAAGACGACGACATCGAAGAGTTCGACCTTGACGACGATGAGGACGACCTCGACGAACTGGACGACGAAGAAGACGAGGACTTCTAGAGGCTGATGTCATCGAGCGCGTCGGAGACCAATTCGGGTAGCGGCTCGACTTTGGATAGCGTGGCCTGAAGCTGGGAGGCCGTGCGCGCTCCCAGGATGACGGCGCTGACGCCGGGGCGGTCGATCGCCCACGACAGCGCAACGTCGGCGGGGGTGCGCCCGAGCCCGTCGGCGGCCTTAGCCACCGCCTCGACGATGCGCCGGTGGTGGGGCTGGAGGTAGGGCTGAACGAACGCGGAAAGATGCTCCGATGCGGCGCGTGATGTCGGCGGGATCGAGTGGCGGTACTTGCCTGTCAGGACGCCGCGGCCCAGGGGAGACGAGGCGAGGATCCCGAGGCCCAGGTGATCGGCCATGGGCACGACCTCGCTTTCGATACTGCGCGAAAGCAGCGAGTACTCCTGCTCGAAAGCGCTGAGCAGCGGCAGGCCCAGGGCACGCAGCCTTTCGGTCAGCACGGCGCCGCGCCACGCGGAGTATCCCTGGATTCCGATGTACCGGACGAGGCCGCGGTCGACGAGCCAGCCCAGCGCCGAGGCGGTTTCATCGTCGGGGGCCAGCGGATCGGGCGCGGCCACGAGCAGCAGGTCGACGTAGCTCGTACCCATCCGCTCCAACGAGGCCTTGAGGGAATCGAGTATCGGCCCGCGGCCAGCGCCAAAGCGCATGCCACCGCGGCCCTCGGTGAAACCGGCGCGCGTGCACAGAACGAGCGAATCGCGGTCGGCCACCGAGCCTATGAGATCGCCAATGGTTTCCTCGGCGGCCCCTCGGCCGAAAGCCGGCGAGGTGTCGAGTAGGTTGCCGCCGACGTCGAGAAAGGCGGTGAGCTGGCCGCGGGCCTCCTCCAGGCTCGTGTCCCTTCCCCAGGTAAGAGTGCCGAGCCCGATCGAGCCGACGACGAGGCCGCTGTGGCCCACTGTGCGTTCTCTCATAGGGATAAGCCTAACTGAGCTCCAGCCTCCATTTTCGTCATCCCCTTGCCTTATCCTTACCGGGTGGGATTTCTCGAAGCACTCGTATTAGGTATCGCTCAAGGTCTGACGGAGTTCTTGCCGATCTCCTCCTCCGCTCACATACGCATTCTCGGCGACCTCTTCGGATGGGGCGATCCGGGGGCTGCGTTCACCGCCATCATCCAACTGGGAACCGAGGCGGCAGTCATCACCTACTTCGCCAAGGACATCTGGCGGATCGTCTCCAAGTGGGTCATGGCCCTACCACTGGGATGGAAGAACAGGGTTCCCCAATCGGACCCGGATGTGCGCATGGGCTGGATCGTCATCGTGGGTACGCTGCCCATCGCGATCATCGGCTTCCTCTTCCAGGACACCATCGAAAATAGCCTGCGCAACCTCTATCTCGTGGCATTCGTCCTCGTCTTCTTCGCGATCGTCCTGGGCGTGGCCGACCGCATCTCGAAGCGCACCAAGACGCTCGATGTCATGACCCTGCGCGATGGCATCACGATCGGCTTCGGCCAGGCGCTGGCTCTCATTCCGGGGGTCTCGCGCTCGGGCGGAACGATCACGGTCGGGCTTCTGCTCGGCTACACCCGCGAGGCCGCCGCCAGGGTGTCCTTCCTCCTGGCCATTCCCGCGGTCGTCGCCTCCGGTTTCTTCCAGCTCATCAAGACCAGCGGTTCCGGCTCGATCGCCGCGGGCCCGACGATCCTCGCGACGATCGTGTCCTTCGTCGTCGGCTACGCCGTGATCGTGTGGTTCCTCAAGCTTGTCTCGACTCGTTCGTACATGCCGTTCGTCATCTATCGCATCGCTCTGGCGTGCCTCGTCGTGGTCCTGCTGTCCTTCGGCGTCCTGTCGGTCTACTGATCGGCCGAGGCCCGCAGCCCGCGCCCGGCGTGCCGAAGCCGTCATCGTCCCCGCTGCGTGCGGGGACGATCGCTTTTCGGCTTGTCTTCCCGCGCCCGCATGGACGTATCGCGCAGGCCGGCCGATACGGCGTGGGAGCGCGACCAGACGAGCGACAAAGCGGTCAGGCGCGGCGTACGTCGCGTGGGCAGGCAGGCGGCCAGGCCGCGAGGCTATTAGAATCGGACGCGGCAAACGAACGAAAGGCAGTCATGTCCACCACACCGCTCAGTCCTTTGGACGAGGCAGGGATCGGCGCGGCCGTCGAGGACGCCCGCAGGGCTTTCGCCGCGGCATCCTCGCCCGAGGAACTCAAGGCCGCCCGGCTGGCCCACTCCGGCGACGCCGCGCCCATCACCCGGGCCAATATGCTCATCAAGACGCTGGACAAGGCCGATAAGCCCGTCGCCGGCAAGCTCATGGGGGCCGCACGAAAGCAAATCCAGGCGGAGCTCGCCCTGGCGACCGAGCGGGTCGAAGCCGAAGCGGCCGCCCGCGCCCTCGCCAATGAGCGCGTCGACGTCACCCTGCCCACGCGGCGGGCACCCCTGGGGGCGCGCCATCCGCTCACGGTGCTCATGGAGGACGTCGCCGACCACTTCGTCGCCCTGGGCTGGGAGATAGCCGAAGGCCCCGAGGTCGAGCACGAGTGGTTCAACTTCGACGCCCTGAACTTCGGGCCTGACCATCCGGCCCGCCAGATGCAGGACACCTTCTACGTCGACGGTGTCGAGGAGGCCGGGGCCGGGAAGGTCGCACGGCAGGGCGGGCTCGTCCTGCGTACGCACACGTCCCCGGTGCAGGCGCGCTCCATGCTCGAGCGCGGGGCGCCCCTGTACATCGCCTGCCCCGGGAAGGTCTTCCGCACCGACGCGCTCGACGCCACTCACACGCCCGTCTTCCACCAGGTCGAAGGCCTGGCAGTGGACAAGGGCCTGACCATGGCCGACCTCAAGGGCACGCTCGACCACTTCGCGCGCGCCATGTTCGGACCCCAGGCGAAGACGCGCCTGCGCCCCTCGTTCTTCCCGTTCACCGAGCCCTCGGCGGAGATGGACATGTGGTTCCCGCAGAAGAAGGGCGGCCCCGGCTGGATCGAATGGGGCGGCTGCGGCATGGTCAACCCCGAGGTCCTGCGCAACGCCGGAATCGACCCCGACGTCTACACGGGCTTCGCCTTCGGCATGGGCCTGGAGCGCACGCTCATGCTGCGCCACGGCATCGCCGATATGCACGACATGGTCGAGGGCGACGTGCGCTTCTCGCTTCAATTCTCCGCGACCGGAAGGGGCAGCAACTGACATGCCACTCGTACCCACGCAATGGCTCGCCGACCACGTCGCCCTGGCGGACGGCATCACGGCAGAGGAGCTGGCTTCGGCCCTCGTGAAGGTTGGCCTGGAGGAGGAAGCCATCCACGCCCCGGACGTCTCAGGCCCGGTCGTCGTCGGCAAGGTCCTCACGCGTCAGGCCAAGGAGCAGTCCAATGGCAAGCTCATCAACTACTGCCGGGTCGACGTCGGCCAGCACAATGACGAGCCGGGAACCGGCAAGGAGCCCAGCGAGCTGCCCTCGCGCGGCATCATCTGCGGCGCCCACAATTTCGATGTCGGCGACTATGTGGTCGTCTCGCTGCCAGGGGCCATCCTGCCCGGCGGCTTCGCCATTTCGGCGCGCAAGACCTACGGCCACGTCTCCGACGGCATGATCTGCTCGGCGCGCGAGCTCGGCATTGGCGAGGACCACGACGGGATCATCGTCCTTCCTCGCGAGGGCATCCCCGGCGTCGGCGAGGACGCCCTCGACTACCTCGGCCTGGCCGGCCGCACCCTGGAGATCAACGTCACGCCGGACCGTGGCTACTGTTTCTCCATGCGGGGCATCGCCCGCGAATACCACCATTCGACCGGCGCCGCATTCACCGATCCAGGCCTGGCCGACGTGCCCGAGCCGAGTGGCGACGGATACCCCGTCGAACTGCGCGACGATGCCCCGATCCGCGGCCGGGCCGGCTGCGACCGCTTCGTCACGCGCATCGTCCGCGGCATCGACCCCGCGGCCGAGAGCCCGAAGTGGCTGCGGGACCGGCTGACCGCGGCCGGCATGCGCCCGATTTCACTGGCGGTGGACGCCACCAACTACGTCATGCTCGACCTCGGTCAGCCCCTGCACGCCTACGACCTCGACACGCTCAATGGCCCGATCGTCGTGCGGCGGGCCAGGACGGGCGAGCAGCTCGTCACCCTCGACGACGTCACGCGCGCCCTCGACCCCGAGGATCTTCTCATCACCGACACGGACGGCCAGCGCATTCTCGGCATCGCCGGCGTCATGGGCGGCGAGCAGACGGAGATCTCCAACTCGACGGTCAACGTGCTCATCGAGGCGGCGCACTTCGATCCGGTGTCCATCGCGCGCTCGGCCAGGCGGCACAAGCTTCCCAGCGAGGCGTCCAAGCGCTTCGAGCGCGGCGTCGACCCGAAGGTGGCGCCCGTGGCGGCCCAGAGGGTCGTTGACCTGCTCGTCGAGTACGGGCAGGGCGTGGCCGGGGACGAGGTCTTCGACGTGGCCAACGTCGCCGAGCCGGAGTCCATCGACTTCCACCCGGGCGAGGTCGCGCGGCTGACGGGCCTCGACGTGGCCCGCGAGACAATCCTCGCCATCCTCGCCGACATCGGGTGCGACGTGCAGGAGCACAGCGACGGCGGTTCCATCTCGGTGACGCCCCCGTCGTGGCGGCCGGACCTCGTTGGGCCGGCGCATCTGGTCGAAGAGGTGGCAAGGCTCGTCGGCTACGACGAGATCCCCTCGCACCTGCCGGCCGCGCCCGCCGGGCGGGGCCTGACGCGCGCCCAGCAACGCCGGCGCGACATCGCCCGCAGCCTCGCCGAACAGGGCTGGGTCCAAGTCATCTCCTACCCCTTCGTTGGCGCGTCGGCCTTCGAGCGTCAGGGGATCGACGACGAGCGACGCGTCGCACTGCGCCTGGCCAATGCGCTCCAGGAGGAAGCGCCGTACATGCGCACGTCGCTGCTCGACTCGCTGCTGGAGACGGCCCGGCTCAACGTCTCGCGAGGTAACCCGACGATCGCAATCTTCGAGGAGGGGCTGGTCACGCACCCCGAGGGAATCGTCCCTTCGGCCGGCCCGGGAGTCGGCGCGCGACCCTCGGACGGTCAGCTCGCGGCCCTCGGCGCGGCCGTGCCCGCCCAGCCGCATCACGTCGCCGGCGTGGCGTGCGGGCCGATGACCGCCCCCGTCTACGGTTTCGACAGCAACTCCTGGGATTGGCGCGACGCCGTCGAGGCCGCGGTGTCGGTGGCCCGCGCGGCCGGGCTCGCCTGCCAGGTCGCCGGCGCCGAACGCGCCCCGTGGCACCCGGGCCGCTGCGCCGAACTCAGGATCGACGGCGAGACGCTCGGCTGGGCCGGCGAGCTCGCCCCGGCCGTATGCAAGGCCTTTGAGTTGCCGGCCAGGAGCGTCGCCTTCGAGGTGGACACCGATGTGCTCGCGCGATCCTCGGTCTCCGGGCAGGTCAAGCCGGTGCTGACCACGCCCGCGGCCAAGGAGGACATCGCGCTCGTCGTCGACACCGATGTTCCGGCCGCAGATCTTCAGGCCGTCGTGCGCGAGGCCGCCGGCGACCTCCTCGAAGACGTGCGGCTCTTCGACGTCTACACGGGCGAGCAGGTCGGCCAGGGCAAGAAGTCGCTGGCATTCGCGCTGCGCCTGCGGGGCGAGTCCACGCTGACCGCCGAGGACGCGGCCCGGGTCCGCAAGCGCGTTCTCAAGGCCGCGCGCAAGGCCTTCGGCGCCGAGCTGCGGGCATAGGGGACGGCGTGTCCGCCAGCGAGCGCATACTCATCACCGGGGCCTCACGGGGCATTGGCCGCCACCTGGCCGAGGCTCTTGCCCGGCCGGGGCGCCGCCTCGTCCTCGTCTCCCGGAAGGTTCGGGACGAGGTCGTCGAGGCCTGCGAGCGGCGCGGGGCGCAGGTGTGCGCCGTGGGAGCCGAACTATCGAGGCGGCGCGACGTCGAGGCCATGCTCGACGTCGTTCTGGCCGACGGCCACGTCGATATGCTCGTCAACTGCGCGGGCGTGGTGGGCCAGGAGGTCGCCCCGTGGCAGGCCGACCCTGACGACTGGTGGCACACGCAGAAGGTCAATGTGCGCGCGCCCTTCCTCATTCAAAGACGCCTCGTGCCGGCCATGATCGCCGCTGGCGGCGGGCGCATCCTCGACCTATCCTCGGGCGCCGCGGTGACGGACACGCCCGACACCTCCGCCTACTACGTGTCGAAAACGGCGCTCATGCGGCTGGGCGGAAGCATCCACGAGGCGGCCTTCGACCGCGGGGTGCGCGTCCTTGAGCTGGCCCCCGGCGTCGTGGAGACCGACATGACGCGCGGCATGCGTGCCCACGAGGGCCGGACGGAGTGGACGGCGCCGCAGAGGGTCGCCGAGATCGCCGTGGCCTTCGCCGACGGACTGCTCGACGGCCTGTCCGGCTGCCAGGTTCGTGCGGGCAGCGACGACGTGGCCGACCTGATCGCCCGCTCGGCCAGGGGAGTGGGGCCTGACGAGCGTCGGCTGCGCCGCACCGACTTCGCCTAGCGGTACCGGCGCGGCCTAGCTGCACCAACTTCGCCTTGCTGTACCGACGTGGCCGAGTACACCTAGCGGGCAGGGGTATCAACGTCGCCCGGCGGGTGAGAGGTGAGCGAGCCGCATCAACGTCCGGGCGAGGGGCCCGACCCGACCCGAAGGCTTTAGTAGCCGCGCTCCTTCTGCCGCCTTTTACCGCGCCGGCCCTCGTGACCATTGCTGCGCGAATCGTCGCGGAACTTACCCGTGGGCCTACGCCGCCCGGGGCCGCGATCCTCCGAAATGCGCAGCGCCCGCCCGGAGACCCTGGCCTGGGAAATGCGCCTTCGCGCCTCGCTCGTCAGCGGCGCGCCGATCTCCACGAGCGAGAATGTCGGATAAATGTCGATGTGGCCCAGGTCCGATCCGCGCAGGCCGCCCTCGCGCGTGATGGCACCGACGATCGCCCCGGGCTTGACACGGTCCTTGTGGCCGACCTCGACGCGGTAGCGCGTGACATTGCCGACTGCCCGGCGGTCGCGGCCCTGCCGACGAGGGGCCTCGGGCGCCATGTCGACGGTGAGCTTCTCGGGCTCTTCGCCCGGCGTCGGCCCCGGATCGCGGACGGCCAGTGCCAGGAGGGCGGCGAGCAGGTCGTCGCGGGTCAGCGGCTCGCTCCGCGAGCTCTGGGTCATGTCAAAGGCGTCGAGGACCTCGCGGTAGACGGACAGGCGGCCGTTGGCGTGCCGCGCGAGGGCCTGCTCCACTAAGCGCTCGGCACGAAGCCGGGAGACCTCGGCCGGCGTCGGCAGTTCGATCTGCTCCATCGTCGAGCCCGTCTGCTTTTCAATGCGGCGCAGGCGCGGGCGCTCCTTGGGCGTGACGAAGGTCAGCGATTCGCCCGTCCGGCCCGCTCGGCCCGTGCGGCCGATGCGGTGGACGTAGGTGTCGGCCTCGCGCGGCACGTCGAAGTTGACGACAAGGCCGATGCGCTCGACGTCGAGCCCCCGGGCGGCAACATCGGTGGCCACGAGCACGTCGAGCGTGCCCTCGCGCAGGCGGGCGACGAGCTTTTCCCTTTCCTTCTGGACGACGTCGCCGGACAGCGCCGCCGTGGCCACGCCGCGCGTGCCCAGCTCGATGGCCAGGTCCTCGGCCGTGGCCCTCGTGCGCACGAAGACGAGGGCGGCATCGGCCTGCGAAACGGCCAGGATCCTGGCCAGCGCCGCGATCTTGTGGCGTTCGGGCACGACGGCGTACTTCTGCGCCACCGTGGACACCGTGGTTGCCGGGCGGGAGATCGTCACCTCCTCGGCATCGGACAGGTGCCGCTCGGCCACGCGACGGATCGCGGGCGGCATCGTGGCCGAAAAGAGTGCGCACACGCGGCCGTCGGGGACGGACTGCGCGATGGCATCGACGTCCTCGGCGAACCCCATGCGCAGCATTTCGTCGGCCTCGTCCAGGACGAAGTAGCGCACGCCGGCCAGCTCGAGCGCGCCACGGTCCATGAGGTCCATGATCCGGCCCGGCGTGCCCACGACCACCTGGGCGCCTTCCTCCAGCGCCCGCAGTTGCGGCCCGTAGGGGGCACCACCGTAGACGGCGGCCACCGTCACGCCGCGTGAGCGCGCGGCAAACGCCTCAACGGCCTCGGCGCCTTGCATGGCGAGCTCGCGCGTCGGCGCCAGGACGAGGGCCTGGACGCCCCGGACCTGCGGGTCAACGTGGGCGAGCAGCGGCAGCGCAAAGGCAGCCGTCTTGCCGGTTCCCGTCTGGGCCACACCGACGACATCGCGACCGGCCAGCAGCAGCGGGATCGCGGAGGCCTGGATGGCGGTCGGGGAGACAAAGCCCAGGTCGGTCACGGCCGCCAGGAGATCCTCGGGCAGGCCTAGATCTGAGAAATGGAGGTCGGTGGAGTTCACGTCGGTCTCGCCCGTCGCATCTGCGGGCGCGGGAAATTCGGTCATCTTCTACCTGTGTTCGGGCCAGCGCGCGCCACGAAACCTACAACCTGCGCGCTCGCCTTGCGTCAGGCGATCAGCTGGGGCGCCCTTGCGCCTTGAGGATTCTAGTCCCCGCCGCTCCGTCCGGCCCGCTCGGGGCGCGGTGATATCGCGCACGACCGGCGCGGTCCGGAACGCGAAGGGCTCGGCGCGGGCACCGGGCGAGCGATGGCCGCGCCGAGTCGTCAGACGGACGCCAGCTCGGCGGCCGGAATTCGGTTGACCGACGGCGAAGCATCCAGGGGGAGCGACGCCTGGCCGACGCGCTCGCCTTCCACGGCCTCGGACGCCACCGAACGCGAAAGCATCTCGCGTTCCTCGACGGATCCGGGCCTGGGCTGGACGCGCCGCGAGACGACGACGGCCAGAACGGCAAGACACGTCAGAACCCCGAGGGTCGAAGCGAAGGCCACCTCCTGCCCCGGCTGGGCGAGCGCGAAGACGATGCCCGCGATCGCGACGCAGAAGGCCGCGCCGAGCGTGTCCGAAAGCTGGATCGCCGAGGACGTCGCCCCGTGCTGCGCCCGCGGCGTCATGGACAGCGCCAGCACCGACATTGCCGGGAAGATGAGGCCCGCGCCGAGCCCGGCAAAGCTCCACCCGACGACGGTCAGCCACGGCGAGACGGAGGAAAAGGCGCTCGGCACGACGAGCGCGAGACCCACGAGCTGGATGACGGTGGCGGACACGGGCAGACGCCGCCTCGAATCGGCGACCTTGCCCTGGATCCAGGAGCCGAGCGCCCACGTCACGGAGCCGACCGTGAGGATGAATCCCGCGGGCGTGGGCGACCATCCGTGGACCTCCTGGAGCAGGAGTGGCAGGAAGGCCTCGACGCCCATGCACGTGCCGTTGACGATGCCGCGAACGAGCACGGCCGACGCCAAGCCCTTGCGCGAGACGAACGTGCCGCGCGGAAGAAGGGGGCGCAGGCAGACGAAGGTGACGACAATCGCCACGAAGATCTCGGCGTACGTCAGGGCCGTGAAGTTTTCCTTCCGCGTTCCCGACAGGACCTGCAGCATGGCCACGGCGATGCCGCCGATCGTCGCCGGGAGGAAGACCTTGCGCATGCCGGTCAGGGGACCGGACTCGTGGGCCGGCGGGATCCTGCGCAGTCCGCACACGAGCACGGGCAGGAAGGCGAGCAGGGCGGCCGGCACGAATCCGAAGACAAGGCGCCATGACGTGTACTCGACGAGGAACCCCGCGATTCCCGGGCCAATGAGGGAGGGGAGAATCCATGCGGCGGCCATGGCCGCGAAGAACGACGGTTGGCGTGCGGGGCTGACATTGCTGCCGACCATGGCGTACAGGGGCACGACGCACATTCCGGCGCCCAGACCCTGGACGGCGCGGCCGGCGACGAAGACCGCCATGCCGGGCGCCAGCGCGCAGGCGACGAGGCCCACGGCAAGGATGGACAGGCCGAGGTACAGGCAGCTGCGCGCGCTCTTGGCGTCACACCACAGCCCGGCGAAGGCCGTGGTGATGAGCTGGGCGGCCAACGGCACGCCCATGGCGATCGCGTACAGGTGCTGGCCCTCCAAGCTCAGCGCGACGGTGGGCATGGCTGTCCCCACCGCGATCGCCTCGAATGCGACCACCGAGATCACGCCGATGGCGATGATCCTCAGAAAGTTCTCGGTGGCCTTGTCCAAGTACATGGGCGTACCCGGAGCGTGGGTGTTCATGAGCCTCCTTTACGTGAGTTTTACGCGTGTTTTACGTGATTTTTCGCCCTCGTGGTGAGCGACCAGAGCATCTTTCCAAAGTCGCCGCATTGATGCACGCTGGCGCGATGTGACTTTGCTAGCCATCTCGCCCGTCCTCGGACAGGGCCACTTCCGGCGGCACTACCATGGGCATGTGCGGCCGCCCGACATGGCAGGCAGCAGGCAGGCGCTTTTGAAGAAGAGATGAGGTATACGTGCTTCGTACACGCATGGCTGGATCGCTGCGGTCGGCGGACATCGGTTCGTCCGTGACCCTTTCCGGGTGGATCGACCGCCGTCGCGACCACGGGGGGATAGCATTCGTCGACATTCGCGATGCTTCCGGCATCGCACAGGTCACCATTCGCGAGGAGATCGCCCACGAATTGCGCAACGAGTACTGCGTGCAGGTCACCGGCGTCGTCCGCGAGCGCCCCGAGGGCAATGCCAATCCCTCGCTGGCCACCGGCGAGATCGAGGTCGAGGCCGAGGATGTCCTCGTGCTCAACGCCGCGGCCGCGCTGCCCTTCCAGGTCTCCGAGCACGCCGAGGATTCCGGGCAGGTGGGCGAGGAGGCTCGGCTGAAGTACCGGTACCTCGACCTGCGCAGGGCGCCGATGCAGCACGCCATGCGCCTGCGCGCCAAGGTCAACCAGGCCGCCCGCAGGGTCCTCGACGCCCACGACTTCGTCGAAGTCGAGACGCCTACGCTGACGCGTTCGACGCCGGAGGGCGCGCGCGACTTCCTCGTCCCTGCGCGCCTGAACCCCGGTTCGTGGTACGCGCTGCCCCAGTCGCCGCAGCTGTTCAAGCAGTTGCTCATGGTGGCCGGGCTGGAGCGCTACTACCAGATCGCGCGCTGCTACCGCGACGAAGACTTCCGCGCCGACCGCCAGCCGGAGTTCACCCAGTTGGACGTGGAGATGTCCTTCGTCGACCAGGACGACGTCATCGCCGTGGCCGAGGAGATCCTGCGCGAGATCTGGGCCCTCGTCGACGTCGAGCTGCCCACGCCGCTGCCGCGCATGACCTACCGCGACGCCATGGAGCGCTTCGGCTCGGACAAGCCGGACCTGCGCTTCGGACTCGAACTGGTCGACCTGACGCAGTACTTCGCCGACACGCCCTTCAGGGTCTTCCACAGCCCGTACGTCGGAGCCGTCGTCATGCCCGGGGGCGCCTCGCAGCCCCGCCGCACCTTCGACAAGTGGCAGGAGTGGGCCAGGGCCAGGGGAGCGCGCGGCCTAGCCTACGTGACGATAGGGCAGGATGGCACCCTGGGCGGCCCGGTGGCCAAGAACATCTCCGAGTCCGAGCGCGCGGGCCTGGCCGACGCGGCCGACGCGAAGCCCGGCGACTGCATCTTCTTCGCCGCCGGCGAGCCGACCGCCTCACGTGAGCTCCTGGGGGCCGTGCGCCTTGAGGTCGGCAAGCGGTGCGACCTGATCGATCCGCAGGCGTGGGCCTTCACGTGGGTCGTCGACGCCCCGCTGTTCAAGCCCGCCGGCCAGGCCGCCAGCGAGGGCGACGTCGCTCTCGGCGATTCGGCGTGGACCGCCGTGCATCACGCCTTCACGTCACCCAAGCCCGAGTGGCTCGACTCCTTCGACGCCGACCCCGGCAATGCGCTGGCCTACGCCTATGACATCGTCTGCAATGGCAACGAGATCGGCGGCGGGTCCATCCGCATCCATCGCAGGGACGTCCAGGAGCGGGTCTTCGACGTCATGGGCCTGGACGCCGAGCAGGCCCAGGCCAAGTTCGGCTTTCTGCTCGACGCCTTCAAGTACGGCGCCCCGCCGCACGGGGGCATCGCCTTCGGCTGGGACCGCATCGTCTCCCTGCTGTGCGCGGCCCCCTCGATCCGCGATGTCATCGCCTTCCCGAAGATCGGCAACGGCTGGGATCCACTAACGGATGCCCCGGCTCCGATCACCGTCCAGCAGCGCGAGGAGGCCGGCGTCGACGCCAAGCCGAAAGCCAAGGACAAGCCGGACGAGTAATGGCTGGCCGCGCAGCGGGCGGCCTGGGGCCGGCCCGGTCACCCTACTGGCGGATCAATGCGCCACTGTGGGAATCCGACCTGCGCCGGGAGGGTTCGATCGGGCTCCTGCGCATCGAGGAGCCCGACGCCGCGGTGCTCATGTGGGCCCGCCCGCAGAAGGTCGATCCCGGTCAGTTCGGCGAGGCGGACATGGGCCGGGTGAGTCTCGTGGCCTACGGTCAGCCGCGGGCCATTGTCCGCGCGATCGCCCGGGCTCCCGGCCGCCTTCCCGGCCCGACGTGGGCGATGTTCCCGAAGGAACTGACCGAGCATTTTGACGTGTCCCTCGATTCCTGGTTCGGCTCCCACCGGGGCGTCCAGTGGGATTTCTACTGGACGGACACGCCGGTGGCGCCGCGACCGGGCCAGGATGAGGTGCGGCGCCTTTCGGGGCGGCAGGCGCGGCAGACGGTGCCCGCCTTCCTTGCCGATGCCAATCCCACGAGCTCGACGAACGCCGCCATCGATTCGCACCGCTGGTGGACCATTCCTGCCAGTTCGGGCGAGCCCGCGGCCGTCGTCGGAATCCAGGACGGCAAGGACATTAACGGCGAGCCGGTCGCCTATCTGGCCGGTCTGGGCACGGACCGCAAGCTGCGTGGCCGGGGCCTGGCTGGCGCGCTCGTCGCCGGGGTGGTCGAAAGAGAGCTCGAGGATCACGTGGCGGTCCACCTGGGAATGTGGGCCGGGAACGACGCAGCCAAGAAGGTGTACGAGGGGCTCGGATTCGTGCACGGAGGCACCCAGGCATTCGCAACCACTGCCCCCATAGTGGCCCGGGGTCGCGCCGCGATCATGGTGGCCGGCGCCGACGCGTGAGGCCGACCGGCACTCGAACTCTCGCGAGCGGCCGTCTGCAGGCAGCAGACGGGTCCATCACAGGAGACGGACGAAGGCCCTGAGCCCGACGTCGCCGGCGGCCTTCAAGCCGACCGAACGGTAGAAGGCGGCGGTGGCGGGATCGTCGTCGGTCATGAGGACGAGCTGGCGGACCGCCGCGAATCGCTGGCCAGCCATGGCGAAGAGCCTCGCGCCAATACCCTGTCGCTGGTGGCTGGGACGCACGAGGATGTCCTGCACGTAAGCGATGACCTCGCCGTCGCCAACGACCCTGATGAGGCCGACGAGCCTGAGGCCATCCCAGGCCGACGCGTGCCAGAGCGATCCGGCAAGCGCCTGGTGGAGTCGAGCCGGATCGCGGGTGTAGGCGCTCCAGCCGACGGAATCGTACAGGCCGGCCAACTGCTCACGATCAATGTCGCGGTCGGTGCGATAGTCGATCATTATTTCTGGCTTTCTCGCATTGGCAGGGGTGACGTGCGGTGCGCCGGGCGCTACGGCTGGCTTGGCCGCGCCGACGCCGCAACGACATTGTCCCACGCGCAGAGACCGGGCCGGTCGTCGAAGCTGATGCCGAAGCCGACCGAGCGGTAGGAGGCGGCTGGCCGGCAAGCCCGCCGCGGGAGGCTCGCAGCGTTCGAGAATTCTGTCGGAGGGGCCGATTAGCATGGAATCATGGACCTATTCGAAAGCGCAGGCCACGATGCCTCTGGCCTACCCGACGGGCAGGAAGGCCCTCTGGCCGTGCGCATGCGTCCGCGCACGCTCGACGAGGTCGTGGGCCAGGAGCACATCCTTGGGAAGGGCTCGCCGCTGCGGCGCCTGATCGAGGATGAGAATTCGGCCGCCTCCTCGGTATTCCTGTGGGGCCCGCCCGGCACCGGCAAGACCACCTTCGCCTACCTCATCGCCCGGGCAGGCAACCGCCACTTCGAGGAGGTCTCGGCAGTGTCGGCCGGCGTCAAGGACATCCGCGCCGTCGTCGATGGGGCGCGCAGGAGGCTCGCCTCCTCCGGGCGGCAGACCGTCCTTTTCGTCGACGAGGTCCACCGCTTCAACCGCACCCAGCAGGACGCCCTCCTGCCCGCGGTCGAAAATGGCTGGGTCACGCTCGTGGCCGCCACGACGGAAAACCCTTCGTTCTCCGTCGTCTCCCCGCTCCTGTCGCGCTCGCTGCTCGTGACGCTCGAGGGCCTTTCCGACGCCGACGTGGCCGCCGTCGTCCACCGCGCGCTGACCGACGAGCGTGGCCTGGCCGGCTCGGTGGACATCGCCGATGACGCCCTGGACAACCTCGTGCGCATCGCTGGGCGCGATGCCAGGCGCTCGCTGACGGTGCTCGAGGCCGCGGCCGAGGGTGCCAGGCAGCGCGGGGCACGCACCATCGAGGCAGAGGACGTGGCCCAGGCCGCCGACGTCGCCACCGTGCGCTACGACCGGCAGGGCGACCAGCACTACGACGTCATCTCGGCGTTCATCAAGTCGATCCGGGGCTCCGACGTCGACGCCGCACTCCACTACCTGGCGCGCATGCTCCAGGCGGGCGAAGACCCGCGCTTCATCGCGCGCCGCCTGATGATCAGCGCCTCGGAGGACGTCGGCATGGCCGATCCCTCGGCCCTTCAGACAGCGACGGCCGCCGCCCAGGCCGTCGCGCTCGTCGGGATGCCGGAGGCGAGGATCATCCTGGGCCAGGCGGTCGTCCACCTGGCCACGGCCCCGAAATCCAATCGCTCCTATGCCGCCATCAATGCCGCCATGACCGACGTGCGCGCGGGCAAGGCCGGGCCCGTGCCGCCCGCGCTTCGCGACAGCCACTACGCCTCGGCCAAGGAGCTCGGGCACGGCGTCGGCTACGCCTACGCGCACGACTACCCCAACGGCGTGGCTCCCATGCAGTTCATGCCGCAGGGGCTGGAAGGCACGCAGTACTACGAGCCGACGACGCGCGGCTACGAGTCGCAGATCACGCAGCGCCTGGAACGCATCCGCTCCATCCTCGGTGGTGAAAGCTGATACAATCCTCAAGCTGTCCGTCTGTGACAGGCAAGTAAACCTGGGGTCTTAGCCGTTCGCGTTGGCCCCGCAGCGCCTTCGCTGCGCATACTCATCGACAGGAGAATCAATGTCGGGTAATCGTTCCCGTAAACTCGTGCGCCAGTCGCGCGCACTGGGCGTCGCCCTCAGCCCCAAGGCCGAGCGCTACATGCAGCGCCGCCCCTACCGCCCCGGCGAGCACGGCCGCGGCCGCACCAAGGATTCCGACTACTCGGTCCGCCTCAAGGAGAAGCAGCGCCTGCGCGCCCAGTACGGCATCCGCGAGGCCCAGCTTCACCGCGTGTGGGAGGAGGCCCGCCGCGCCGAGGGTCTGTCCGGCGAGAACCTCGTCGAGCTGCTGGAGATGCGGCTGGACGCCCTCGTGCTGCGCGCCGGATTCGCCCGGACCATTGCCCAGGCCCGCCAGGTCGTCGTCCACCGCCACCTGCTCGTCGACGGCAGGATCGTCGACCGCCCGTCGTTCCGCGTCAAGCCCGGCCAGGTCGTCCAGGTCAAGCCGCGCTCGCAGACCTCGCCGCAGTTCCACGTCGCCGCGCAGGGAGCGCACCGTGACGTCCTGCCGGTGGTCCCGCCCTACCTCGACGTCGACCTCGAGAAGCTTCGCTTCACGCTCGTGCGGCGCCCCAAGCGCGTCGAGGTTCCCATAACCTGCGACGTCCAGATGGTCGTCGAGCACTACTCTCGCTAATCGCATCCCGGAACGCGCCCCGCGGGGCGCGTTCTTAGTATGAGACTCTCACAATCCGAACTGCCGAAAGCTTGAACATGCGTACCGCTGAGATTCGCCAACGCTGGCTCGATTACTTCGAGAAGAACGACCACCACATCGCCCCGTCGGTCCCGCTCGTCTCGCCCGACCCGTCGATCCTCTTCACGATCGCCGGCGTCGTGCCCTTCATTCCCTACATCATCGGGACCGAGCCCGCGCCCTTCCCACGCGCGGCATCCGTGCAGAAGTGCATCCGCACCAACGACATCGACAACGTTGGCAAGACCACGCGTCACGGAACGTTCTTCCAGATGTGCGGAAACTTCTCCTTCGGTGACTACTTCAAGGAGGGCGCCATCGACCTGGCGTGGGGCCTTCTGACGTCGTCGACGGACGAGGGCGGCTACGGCCTGGACGGCGAACGCATCTGGGTGACAATCTGGGAAAACGACGAGCTGTCCTACGACGTGTGGACGAAGAAGATCGGGCTCGACCCGAGGCGCATCGTCAAGCTCACGCGCGAGGAAATCTTCTGGTCGACGGGCCAGCCCGGCCCCGCCGGCCCGTGCGCCGAGATCCACTACGACCGCGGCCCCGAATTCGGGCCGGAGGCCGTGGGCGGCACCATCGACCCCGGCGGCGACCGCTACCTCGAGCTGTGGAACCTCGTCTTCGACGAATTCCTGCGGGGCGAGGGCGCCGGCAAGGACTACCCGCTGCTCGGCGAACTCGAGCGGACCGCGATCGACACGGGCGCCGGCCTCGAGCGCATTGCCTACCTCCTGCAGGGCAAGAACAACATGTACGAGATCGACGAGGTCTACCCCGTCATCGAGGCCACCCAGGAGATCACCGGCAAGCGCTACGGCGCCGACGAGGCCGACGACGTCCGCATGCGCATCGTCGCCGACCACGTGCGCTCCGCGACAATGCTCATCAACGACGGCGTCCGCCCGGGTAACGACGGTCGCGGCTACGTGCTGCGCCGCCTCATCAGGCGCGCCGTGCGCTCGATGCGCCTGCTCGGCGTGGACGAGCCCATCCTGCCCGCCCTCGTGACGACGTCGAAGAATGCGATGGTCGACTCCTACCCGGATCTGACGGACAACACGGACCAGATCCTCCAGGTCGCCAGCGAGGAGGAGGACGCGTTCAGGCGCACCCTGACCTCCGGTACGCAGATCTTCGACCTGGCCGCCAAGAAGGCCCGCAAGTCCGGCAGCCCCCTGTCCGGCAGCGACGCTTTCGCCCTGCACGACACTTACGGCTTTCCGATTGACCTCACCCTGGAGATGGCCGCCGAACAGGGAATTACCGTGGACGAGCCGGCCTTCCGCACGCTCATGCAGGAGCAGAAGGACCGGGCCCGGGCCGACGCCCAGGCCAAGAAGGCCGGCCACGTCGACACGGCCATCTACAACGAGATCCTCGCCGAGCAGGGCGGTGAAAGCCGCTTCCTCGGCTACACGGACAACTCCGCCGAGGCCAAGGTCGTGGCCCTGCTGCAGGATGGAGCGACGGTGGCCGCGGCCTCGGCCCCGGCCGAGGTCGACGTCGTGCTCGACCAGACGCCGTTCTGGGCGGAAATGGGCGGGCAGCTGGCCGACCGCGGCTCCATCAGCGTCCAGGGCGGCGGCTACTTCGACGTCCAGGACGTCCAGGCGCCCGTCAAGGGCCTGCACGTGCACCGCGGGACGCTGACGGAGGGTACCATCGCCGTCGGCGACAGGGTCCACGCCCAGATCGACGTGCAGCGCCGCGGCCAGATCGCGCGCTCGCACACGTCCACGCACATGGTCCACAAGGTACTCCACGAGTTCCTCGGTGAACAGGCCACCCAGGCCGGCTCCGAGAATTCGCCATCGCGCCTGCGCTTCGACTTCAGGCACGGATCGGCCATCGGCCAGAGCCTCATGTCCGAGATCGAGGCGCGGGTCAACGAGCGGCTCGAGGAGAACCTGGCGGTCACCGATGAGATCATGACGCTCGACGAGGCCCGCAAGGCCGGGGCCATCGCGCTTTTCGGCGAGAAGTACGGCAACGAGGTGCGCGTCGTGTCGATCGGCGGCGACTGGTCGAAGGAGCTGTGCGCCGGAACGCACGTCGGCGAGACCGGCGAGATCGGCCTCGTGAGCATCCTCGGCGAGGCGTCCATCGGCTCGGGCGTGCGCCGCCTCGACGCGCTCGTTGGCCAGGGGGCCTACCTTCAGGGAGCCAAGGAGCGTGCGCTCGTCTCGCAGCTGTCGACGATGGTTGGCGCGCGCCCCGATGAGCTTGCCGAGCGCATCGACTCGGTCCTCACCCGCCTCAAGGCGGCCGAAAAGGAAATCGCCACCCTGCGCCGCGAGAAACTGACGGCCGGCATCGAGGCGATCCTCGCCAGCCGGCGCCGCATCGGCCGTAATTTCCTCTACGAAGCCAAGCTCGGCGAGGTCTCCTCGGCCGACGACGTGCGCAACCTGGCCAGCGAGGTCCGCGGGCGTCTGAGCGACGAGGAACCCGCCGTCGTCATCGTCTCCGGGATCGTCAAGTCCCGCCCCTCCGTCGTCATCGCCACGACCTCGGCAGGACGCAGGGCGGGAGTGCGCGCCGGCAAACTCGTGTCCCTGGCCGCGAAGATCCTCGGCGGCGGGGGAGGCGGCCGCGACGACCTCGCCCAGGGTGGCGGCGTCGACGTGACGACCCTTCCGCAGGCCTACGCTGCCGTTGAGGCAGAACTCGAATAATGCGCCGCGGCAGGAGGATCGGGGTCGACGTCGGGGATGCGCGCGTCGGGATCGCCCAGTGCGACCCCGACGGCATCCTCGCGACTCCGGTCGAAACGCTGCGCCGCGACGGCTCGGACATCCGCCGCGCGGCGCAGATCGTCGGCGAGGCCGAAGCCATCGAAGTCGTCGTCGGGCTTCCCCTGAACATGGATGGCAGCGAGGGACGTTCGGCCGCCAAGGCCCGCTCGTGGGCAAGGAAACTCGCGCGCAAGATCGAACCGGTGGGCGTGCGCCTCGTCGACGAAAGGCTGTCGACGGTCAGCGCCCACGCTCAGCTCTCGGCTGCCGGACGAGACTCGCGGACGCATCGCACGGTGGTTGACCAGGCCGCAGCTGTCATAATTCTTCAGACGGCGCTAGATTGGGAACGCCGGACCGGATTGGCGCCCGGGCATGGCATTGACGACGCACTGGAGACACATTGAGTGACCTCTTCGACGACATTGAAACGAATTCCCGCTCCATCACACGGCGGGAACGGCTGGCCAGAGACCGGGCGGCTCAGCGCAGGCACGCGCAGGCGCTGAGCGAACGCCGCAGGCAGAGTCGGCGCAGGAGGATGTGGGCCAGGCTCGTACTGTGCAGCGCGGTCATGTTCCTTTCGGCCGCCACAGCCGCCTTCGTCCCGGAGTTCTTCAACGTCGACAGTCCGCGTGACTACTCGGGTCCGGGCAGCGGCGCCGTCCTCGTCGAGATCCCCGAGGGAGCCACCGGCAAGGAAATCGCGACAATACTGGCCAACCAGGACGTGGTCGCCTCGCGCAGGGCCTTCATCAAGGCCTTCGACAACGAATCGCGCTCAGGCGCCATCCAGCCGGGCAAGTACAACCTCAAGAAGAAAATGTCGGCCTCCCAGGCGATGTCGGCGCTGCTCGACGACGCCTCGAGAGCTGAAATTACGGTGACGATTCCCGAGGGCTTTACCAAGCAGCAGGTCTACAACCGCCTGGCCAACCTCCTGGGCACGTCCGAATCCGAGGTCATGACAGCTGCGGAGAATACCGCGGCCTACGGACTGCCCGACGAGGCGGGCGGCGATCCGGAGGGATGGTTCGCGCCGTCGACCTACAGGTTCGAGGGCGACACCACACCCACCGAGGCCATGAAGGAGATGGTCTCCAAGCGCGTCGAGCAGCTCCAGGACACGAACCTGCCCCGCGAGCAGTGGCAGGAGACCCTCATCAAGGCCTCGATCGTCGAACGCGAGGTCAACACGGACGAGTACTACGCCATGGTCGCGCGGGTGATCGAAAACCGACTCGTCGACACGGGCGAGGTTGCCGGCAAGCTCCAAATGGACTCGACGGTCCTCTACGGCACGGGGAAGCGAGGCGGATCGCCGACGAGAGAAGAGTTGGAGGACACCTCCAACCAGTACAACACCTACCAGCACACAGGTCTGCCTCCCGGGCCGATCGGCACGCCGGGCGATAAGGCCATTAAGGCCGTCATTTCCCCGGCCGAGGGCGACTGGCTCTATTTCGTGACGGTCAACTTGGACACGGGCGAGACCAAATTCGCCTCGACCTACTCCGAACACCAGCAAAACCTCGAGGAGTACAAGGCCTGGAGGCAGGCCAACCCGAACTCCGGATCGTCGTCGAGCGGTGACGCGACTGCGACAGACGGAGGCGACGGCGCGGCCACGGAGGATTCCGACCAGTCGCAGACGGACTCGGACACAGGGGCAACGGCGGGAAACTGAGCGGAACGGTGGGAAACTGAGCGGAACGGCAGGCGGGTGACATGACGATCGTCTGGGTCGGGGACGCGAACGCGCCAGAGTTCGCCATGCTCCGAGCGGCCGGAGGCGCGAACGTCGCCCGGGCCGAGGACCTGGAGGGCGCCTTCGCCCTGCGCGATCGTCAGACGGCGGGCTTCGTGCTGTCCGCGGCGTGGGCGACGGCCGGCCTGCGCCGCGCCGAGCTCGCCGACGGCCTGGCCAGGGCCGTCGGGTACGCCGACTGCCTGGCCTTCGCGGGCGGCCTGCCCGGCGCCTACGGTTTCTGCGCGCGGGTGGCCGGCCTGGTGCAGGCCGTGCGGGAGGGAGTCGGGCAGACCTACGTCGCATCCGATGCGGTGATCGTCGGCTCGGGATGCGAGGCCTGGGCGAGCCTGGCCGCCGCCACCCAGCTCCGCGCGAGCAGCCTCGCGCTCGCCACTCCCGACGCCGTCACGAGCGCGGTCGCCCACAGGCTGGGAGTGGAGCTGGCGCATCCGTCCGGCCGCACCGACGATGCCAACCTCGTGTTCGACGCCCACGGCCCAGCGGTGCGGGTGGGCAACGTGGCGATAGGCCGGGCGGCCATTGCCCTGCACACGGTGGCCACGCAGGTGCGGCTGCTGACATCGAAAGAGCCCGATATCGAGGCCATGCGTCGGGCCTGTGGATAGGCTCGCGCCGCACCGCCGCCTTTGCCCTAGGTTGGGCGCATGCCCTTTTGGTCCCGACAACGCCTGCTGCGCGGCGCGCTGACGCCACGGCACGCCTGCACGATCGTTGCGCTGGCATCGGCGCAGGCGTGCCTGGCCTACCTCGCAGCCGTCCTGCCGCCGGTAGGCGTAGACGGCCGCCTCGACCCCGCCTGGCTCGCCCTGCCGGCCGCGGCTATCACGGCGGGCCTCCTCACCCTGGCCGCCTTCGTCGACTCGGTGTGCCAGATCCTGCCCGACCCCCTCCTGGCGCTGGCCGCGTCCGCCGCACTGATCTACGCGCTGGCGACCGGCAGCATGGTGGCCGCGCTGGCAACCGGCGGGGCGGCCGCGGGCCTCGCCTACGCCGTCAGCGCCCTGTCCGGCATGGGCAGGGGAGACGCCAAGCTCTGCGGCGTCATCGGCCTGTGGCTGGCCGACCCACCCCTGACCGCCGCGGCCCTCCTCGTGGCAACGGGCGCGGCCGGGACCTACGCGCTGGCCATGGCGTGCGCCGGCGCCATCGGCCGCCACAGCACCCTTGCCCTGGGGCCGTGGCTCGTGGGAGCCGCCTGCCTCGCCTGGTACGCCGACGTCGTCGACATCGGCGCGCTCCTCGCCGGATGAGCCTGACTGCGGAGAGCCAGGCGCCGCGCACCGATTCTTACGGCCGCAGGTTTCTTGCCGGCCTTCGGCCGTGGGAGAATATCGGACGTGTTTACTTGGTCGACAGCGGGCGAATCGCACGGCCGCGCCCTCATTGCCCTCATGGAAGGCGCTCCCGCCGGCGTGCGCCTGACGTCCCAGACGATCGAAGACGCCCTTGCCCGGCGCAGGAAGGGCCACGGCCGAGGCGCCCGCCAGGCCTTCGAACGCGACGAGCTCACCGTACTGTCCGGGGTGCGCCACGGCCTGACGCTCGGCTCGCCGATCGCCCTTGAAATCGGAAACTCGGAGTGGCCCAAGTGGCGCACGGTCATGTCCGCCGACCCCGTCGACCCGAAGGATCTGCTCATCGACGCGGGAACCGGCGACGAGCGGGAGGTCGCCCGTAATCGCCCGCTGACGAGGCCGAGGCCGGGCCACGCCGACCTCGTCGGCATGAACAAGTACGGCTTCGACGAGGCCCGGCCCGTGCTCGAACGCGCCTCCGCCAGGGAGACGGCTGCCCGGGTCGCGCTGGGTGCCATCGCCACGGCCATCAACGAGCAGGCCGCGGGAATACGCGTCACCTCCAGGGTCGTGGCCGTGGGCGGCGTCACTGACACGAGCGAGCCACCACCCGCAGACCGAGCCGGTGATCTCGACGCCAGCCCCGTGCGCTGCCTCGACCCCGATATCGAGGCCGCCATGATCGCCGAGATCGACGCGGCCAAGAAGGACGGGGACACGCTCGGCGGGATCGTCGAGGTGATCGTCCACGGGGTGCCGCAGGGACTGGGAACGTACGCGACGCCGCTGGGACGGCTCGACTCCAAGCTGGCGGCGGCCATGATGTCGATTCAGGCCGTCAAGGGCGTGGAGATCGGCGACGGCTTCGCCACGGCTGCTCGGCGCGGCAGCCGGGCACACGACGAAATCGTGCGCGAGGAGCAGGCCGTGCGCCGCCTGACCAACAGGGCCGGCGGCATCGAGGGCGGAATGTCCAACGGCGAGCCGATCCGCGTGCGCGTGGCCTACAAGCCGATCTCCACGGTTCCACGCGCGCTACGCACCATCGACACCCGTACGGGGGAGCCCGCCACCGCCCTGCACCAGCGCAGCGATACCACCGCCGTCGTCCCCGGGGCCATCATCGCCGAGGCCATGGCCAGTCTCGTCCTGACTGAGTGCCTGCTCGACAAGTTCGGCTCCGACAGCCTTGAGGCCATCAGGTCATCGATCTCGAGCTACGAAAATGCGATCCCGAAGGAGCGACGATGAGCGTGAGAGCTGTATTCATCGGCATGCCCGGCTCGGGCAAGTCGACGGTGGGACGCCTCGTGGCCAAAGCCCTGGGCGTCGAGTCCCGCGACTCGGACGAGTTCATCGTCGAGCGCGACGGCCGGACGATACCCGAGATCTTCGCCGAGGACGGCGAGAAGGGCTTTCGTGCCATCGAGGCCGCCTGCGTGAGCGAGGCGCTCGCGGATTTCGACGGCATTCTCTCCCTGGGCGGGGGAGCGGTGCTGACCGAGTCCACGCGCCGCGCCCTGGTGGGCCATCCGGTCTTCCTCATCGACGTCCCGGCCGACGAGCTCGTGCGCCGCATCACCACGTCGACGACGGCACGCCCCCTCGTCGACGACGACCCCGAGGTGAAGGTCGCCCAGCTACTCGCCGAGCGCGAGGACCTCTACCGGCAGTGCGCGGCCTACACGGTGTCCTCCGACAGCGGCCCGGCGTGGAAGGTCGCGCGGCGCGTCCTCGACCACCTCGGGGAAAACGTGCCGGTCGAGGGCGAGCAGCCGTGAGTCTGACGGTCCTCGTGGGACCGCCGGGGGCGCTCGTCTCCCAGTGCGCGGCGGAGCTGTCGGCCCGCCTGTCACGACCGTGCGCATCGGTCGAGGAGGCCATCGAGGCGATCGACGGCCGCAGTGCCTCGGGCATCGTTATAGAATCGGGCATCGAGGCCCTGCGCTCGCTGGAGGCCTCGGTGGTAGGCGGTTTCCTCAACGGCCTACGCGCCGAGGAGGACAAGATCCTCGCCCTGGGCTCGCTCTCCCTGGGCGATGGCGCCGACGACGAGCTTTTCGCCCCGGCCCGCGCCAGCCTTGCAGGCCTGCGCGAAGCTGGCACATTCGTCGCACACCTGACGGGCGATCTCGCCACACTCGTCAGGCGCACGGGACTCGACGGACCGAGGTTCGCCTCCGTCGCCTCGCCCCGCCGCATTCTCCTGGGCCAGTTGCCCGCGCGCGAGCGGCTCTACCGAAGCCTCGCGGACGTGACAATTGACACGAGCGGGCTGTCCGTGTCCGAGGCGACCGACCTCCTCGAGGAGAATTTGCCTCAGATCCCGTAAAATTGTGGCGTTAAAGCCGCTATCCTGTAAGGCGGCGCCGCCCGGCGCACGTCGAAAAAGAAAAGGAGCCCGCGTGGCAACCACCAATGACCTGAAGAACGGAATGGTCCTCAACCTGAAGGGACAGCTCTGGAGCGTCGTCGAGTTCCAGCACGTCAAGCCCGGCAAGGGACCGGCCTTCGTGCGCACCAAGTTGAAGAACGTCCTGTCGGGCAAGATCGTCGACCAGACCTTCAACGCCGGCGTCAAGGTGGAAACGGCCACCGTCGACCGTCGCGACATGCAGTACCTGTACAACGACGGCGCGGACTTCGTCTTCATGGATCTCGAGGACTACGAACAGATCCCCGTCAGCCCGGACATCGTCGGCAATGCCGCGAACTTCATGCTCGAAAGCCAGCAGGCGATCGTCGCCTCGCACGACGGCCAGGTCCTCTTCGTCGAACTTCCGGCGTCGGTCACTCTGGAAATCACCTACACCGAACCGGGCCTGCAGGGCGACCGCTCGAATGCCGGCACCAAGCCCGCCACGCTCGAAACCGGCTACGAGGTCCAGGTCCCGCTCTTCCTCAACCAGGGCGACAGGATCAAGGTCGACACCCGCACGGGCGAATATCTTTCCCGCGTGACAGACTGACGGCCGAAAGAAGCTGATGGCCGAAAGAAAACGCAGGCGGGGCGATAGGTTCACGGCACGAACCAAACAGCGCAATCGCGCGCTCGACGTCATATTCGAAGCCGATGAGCGAGCGCTGCTGGAGGAGGAGGCCCTGCGCGGTCTCCTCGCGGAAAGAAAGGTCGTTTCCACGGCCCAGGTACCCATCGGCGACTTCGGCGCGCAGATCGTCGACGCCTACGCGGATAATTCCGACGACGTCGACACGCTCATCGAGGCGGCCAGCGAGGACTGGGCCCTATCGCGGATGAATGCCGTCGACCGGTCGATCCTCAGGGCCGCCACGGCGGAGATGGTCCACGTGGGCACGGACCGCGCCCAAGCCATCCCCGAATGGGCCGCGTTGGCGCGCGCCTTTTCCACCGATCGTTCCGTGGGCTTCGTCATGGGTGTGCTCAATAAGGTTGCCGATATCCGCGCCCGGGAGACGGGCGCACTCGACGACGCCCAGGATGGCGAGACCAACCCGCCGTTCGAGGACGTGCATGAGGCGGTCGGATCGCCGGAAGGTGCCGAGGCGGGCGCCAAGCGCGAGGGAGTCGAGGATTTCGCCGCCAGCCTGGAAGACGACCACGGTATCAATGACGGTTCGCTCGGCGACGCAAACTAGCACCGCGCCGCAGTTAGTCAATCGCCTGCGCAGTGGTCAATGCAACATGCTCGGGGTCTTTGCCCCTCGGTGCGCAGTCCACTAATTTACCTACCGGAACTCATCGCCTTGGTTCCATTTCTTTAAGACCCGTCCCGTGAGGCGGGAAAGGAGGCCATCATGGCAGAAAAGGCGCGCACCCGCAGGGTGCTAGACGCCGATGACATCGCGCGTTCGCTCAAGCGCATCGCGCACGAAATCCTCGAGCGTAATAGGGGATCGAGCAATATCCTCCTCCTGGGTATTCCCTCCCGCGGTGTGCCGCTGGCGCAGCGGCTGCGCGAGGCTCTCGCCGAGGCCGGCGGCGCGGACATTCCCGTCGGATCCCTTGACGTGACGATGTACCGCGACGACCTTCGCGCCCAGCCCACGAGGGTCCCGCATCCCACGAACATTCCGTCGGGCGGCATCGATGACGCCATCGTCGTCCTCGTCGACGACGTCTTCTACTCGGGCCGCACGATCCGCTCGGCGCTCGAGGCCCTGGCGGACATTGGTCGCCCGGCCGCCGTGCAACTCGCGGTCCTCGTCGACCGCGGCCACCGCGAACTGCCCATCCGAGCGGACTACGTCGGCAAGAACCTTCCGACGTCGCGCACGGAAAAGGTCCGGGTCAATCTCGTGCCCGGCGACGACGAAGATTTCGTGGCGATCGAGGAGGCCTGAGGCATGCGTCATCTACTTGGAACAGACGAGCTTTCGCGCGACGAGGCCCTGACGCTTCTCGACACCGCGGAGGCCATGGCCGCCACCCAGGAGCGGACCATCAAGAAGCTGCCGGTGCTGCGCGGCCGCACGGTAGCCACCACATTCTTCGAGGACTCGACGCGCACGCGCCTGTCCTTCGAGGCCGCCGCCAAGCGCCTGTCGGCAGACGTCATCTCGTTTTCCGCCAAGGGCTCCTCGCTGTCCAAGGGCGAATCGCTCAAGGACACGGCCCAGACGATCGTGGCCATGGGGGCCGAGGCCCTCATCGTCCGCCACAGCGCCTCGGGGGCGCCCCACCGCCTGGCTCACTGCGGCTGGATCGATGTGCCGATCCTCAACGGCGGCGATGGGACCCACCAGCATCCCACCCAGGCCCTGCTCGACGCCTTCACTCTGCGCCGCCACCTGCATCGCGGGGACGACCTTGCCGCGCCCGACGGCTCGGATCTGGCGGGCGCGCACGTCGTGGTCGTCGGCGATATCCTCCACTCGCGGGTCGCCCGCTCGAACGTCGATCTGCTGAGCCTGCTCGGCGCCAAGGTCACGCTCGTGGCCCCCTCGACGCTCCTGCCCGTCGGGATGGACAGCTGGCCGTGCGAGGTCTCCTACTCCCTCGACGACGTCCTGGCCGAAAAACCGAATGCCGTCATGATGCTGCGCGTCCAGCGCGAGCGCATGAGTGGCGCCGGCGGCGGGTTCTTCCCCTCTCCCGAGGAGTACTCGCGCCAGTTCGGCCTGAGCGCCCAGCGGCTGGCCGCCCTTGATCCTGACGCCGTCCTCATGCACCCCGGCCCGATGAACCGGGGCCTGGAGATCTCGGCCGAGGCGGCCGACTCCGCCCAGTCCGTAGTGACCGAGCAGGTGGCCAACGGTGTGTCCGTGCGCATGGCCGCGCTCTACCTCCTTCTGGCGCACGGAGAGGAGATTTCGAAGTGAGTGAGTACATTTTCAAGTCAGCGAGCCTGCTCGGTAAGAAAACCGTGGATATCCACGTGCGCGACGGACTCATCGCCGCCGTCGGCCAGTCGCTCGAGTCCGCGGAAGCGACCGTGGTCGACGCCGCCGGCCTAGTCGCCCTGCCGGGCCTGGTCGACCCCCACACGCACCTGCGCGAGCCGGGCCGCGAGGACGCCGAAACCGTCCTCACCGGCACGCAGGCCGCGGCCGCCGGCGGTTACACGTGCGTCAACGCGATGGCCAACACGACACCCGTTCAGGACTCGGCCGGCGTCGTCGAGCAGGTCAGGCACTTGGGCGAAGCCGCTGGATACTGCGATGTCCGCCCCGTGGGAGCCGTCTCTGCCGGCCTGGAGGGCAAGCATCTGGCCGAGTTGCACGCCATGGCCAATTCGGATGCCGGCGTGCGCTTCTTTTCCGACGACGGCAAGTGCATTTCCGACCCTGTCCTCATGCGCCGAGCCCTCGAGTACGTCAAGTCCTTTGGCGGCGTCATCGCGCAGCACGCGCAGGATCCCCGCCTGACGGAAAACGCCCAGATGCACGAGGGCGATGTCTCGGCCGAACTGGGCCTGGCCGGATGGCCGGCCGTCGCCGAGGAGTCGATCGTCGCGCGCGACTGTCTGCTCGCCAAGCACGTGGGCAGCCGGGTCCACATCCTCCACGTCTCGACAGCCGGCAGCGTCGACCTCGTGCGCTGGGCAAAGTCGCAGGGCATCGACGTGACGGCCGAGGCCACCCCGCATCACATCAGCCTCGACCACACCGAGGTCCGCTCCTACGACCCGCGCTTCAAGGTCAATCCGCCCCTGCGGCCGCGCCGGGATGTTGAGGCACTGCGCGCCGGCATCGCCGATGGCACCATTGACGTCATCGGCACGGACCACGCGCCCCACCCCATTGAGGATAAGGACTGCGAGTGGGCGGCCGGCGCCAATGGCATGATCGGACTGGAGACCGCGCTGTCGGTGGTCCAGGCCTCGCTCGTGGACACCGGCGTGGCCGACTGGGAGGCGGTGGCGCGCCTGATGAGCTACGAGCCGGCGCGCATCTGCCAGAACCCGGAGCAGGGCCGGCCCATTGAGGCTGGCGAGGTGGCCAATCTCTGCCTCGTCGACCCGGCCGCCGAGCGGGTCATCTCCGGGCACGACAGCCATTCGAAGTCGACGAGCACGCCCTGGGAGGGGCGCACGCTCCCCGGCCGCGTCATGTACACGGTCCATCGGGGAGTGCCGACCCTGTGGGAGGGCCAACTGCGCTCCAGGGAGGACATTGCGGCCGAGCGCGCCGCGCTTTCCTGAGCGTTGGCGGGTGCGGGTGGTGCCAACGCCTGCACCGCTCGCACCCGCGCCCTGTCCCCGCACCGTCATAGAAAGGACAGCCGTGGCCGAACACACGACCTTCGGAAACCGCCTGGCCGGCCTCATGTCCGAGCGCGGCCCCGTGTGCGCCGGGATCGACCCGCACCCGGCGCTGCTGGCAGCCTGGGGGCTCGATGACTCGGCAGGGGCGGTGCGCGATTTTTCGATGCGCACCGTCGACGCGCTCTACGAGCATGCCGCCGCCTTCAAGCCGCAGTCTGCCTTCTACGAGCGGCACGGGGCGGCGGGCGTGGCCGCGCTGGAAGAGACGCTCGCGGCCTGCCGCCAGGCGGGCGTTCCGGCCATTGCCGACGTCAAGCGCGGGGACATCGGCTCGACCATGGACGGCTACGCCGACGCCTATCTTTCCGGCCCGCTGCGTTGCGACGCCATGACGGTTTCGCCGTATCTGGGGCCGGCCTCCCTCGAGCCGACGGCACGGCGCGCGGCCGACGGCGGCCAGGGACTGTTCGTCCTGGCCCTGACCTCCAACCCGGAGGGGCGGCAGGTCCAGCACGCCGGCGGGCCGGACTCGGTGGCCCGGCGCGTCGTTGCGGCCGTCGCGCAGTGGAATCGCGACATGACGCCCGACGGCGTGGGCTCCTTCGGCCTCGTGGTCGGGGCGACGGTCGGCGACGCCGCCGCCAGGCTCGGCATCGACCTGGCGGCCTTCCCGGGCATCTTCCTGGCTCCGGGCGTCGGGGCCCAGGGCGCGGGAGGGGCCGAGCTGGCCCGGGTCTTCGGCTCGGGCCTGCCGCGCGTGCTGGCCTCCGCCTCGCGCTCGATCCTTTCCGGCGGGCCGTCGGCGGCCGGCCTGCGCGAGGGCCTGGCGCGCACGCTCGACGACGTCGCCTCGGCCCTGACCTAAGATTGGCTCATGTCCGACATCTACGTCATCGCCGGGCCGTCGGGGGTCGGCAAGGGAACGATCCTCAGGGAGCTTGCCGCCCGCGCGCCGCGCTGCTGGCTTTCCATATCGGCCACGACGCGTGCCCCGCGGCCCGGCGAGGTCGATGGCACCCATTATTTCTTCGTCACCGACGAGCGCTTTGACGAGCTCGTCGCCAGTGGTGACATGCTCGAATGGGCGCTCGTTCACGGCCAGAACCGCTATGGCACGCCGCGAGGGCCGGTCATGGAGGCGATCGAGCGCGGCCGCGTGCCCGTCCTCGAGGTCGACCTCGACGGAGCCCGCCAGATACGCTCCTCGCTCCCGCAGGCCACGCAGATATTCATTGCCCCGCCGTCGTGGGAGGAGCTGACGCGCCGCCTGGCCGAGCGCGGCACCGAGAGCCCCGATGAGCAGCGGCGGCGCCTGGCCACCGCCCAGGTCGAAATGGACGCGGCCGGCGAGTTCGACCTCGTCGTCGTCAACGACCGCGTGTCCCGTGCCACGGACGAGCTGCTGCGCATCATGGGCGCCGGCGAGTAGACTGGCTTGCTGGACGTCTACAAAAAGAGGGAAGAATGTTCGGAACCGTTCCTGAGCCCGAGGGCATCACCAGCCCGCCTATCGACAATCTCCTGGAGAAGGTCGAATCCAAGTACGCGCTCTCGGTCTACGCCGCCCAGCGTGCGCGGCAGATCAACTCCTACCGCCAGGAGATGACGCGCGGCGACGGCAATATCACGACTTTCGGTCCGCTCGTCGAGGCCAGCCCGGACGACAAACCCCTGTCGATCGCCCTCAATGAGATCGGCGAGGGCCGGGTCGAGTGGGGAGCCGAATCCGAGTGATCGGCAACCGGGCCTCCCACAGGGGAGGCCCTTTCCATATCGTCGTGGGTGTCACGGGCGGGATCGCCGCCTATAAGACGTGCGCCCTCGTGCGGCGCCTGCGCGAGGCGGGCGCCGATGTCACCGTCATTCCCACGCCGGCCGCGCTCGGCATGGTCGGGCGCACGACGTGGCAGGCTCTGACGGGAAAGCCCGTGCACGCGCACGTGGACGACGACGCCGAGGGCGTGGCCCACGTGCGCCTGGGCAGGCAGGCGGATGCCATTGTCGTCGCGCCGGCCACCGCCAACACACTGGCGAAGATGCGCGCCGGGATCGCCGACAACCTTCTGACGAGCACGCTCCTCGCGGCGACGTGCCCCGTCATCGTCGCCCCGGCCATGCACACGGAAATGTGGCAGGCCGCGGCCACGCGCGACAACGTCGCGGCGCTCAAGGCCAGGTCAGTGCACGTCATCGAGCCCGCCGTCGGGCGCCTGACGGGCAGTGATTCGGGCCCGGGACGGATGCCCGAGCCCGAGGACATCGCCTCCTTCGTCTGGCGGATCCTCGCCGACCCTGGACAGGCCGGGCAGCCCGGTGCAACCCGGCTGCCCGGCGGCGCCGGGCAGCTTGCCGGCCTGACCTTCGCCATCAGCGCGGGCGGCACGCACGAGCCCATCGACCCGGTCCGCTACATCGGCAACCGTTCGACGGGGCGCTTCGGCGTCGAGATCGCTCGGCAGGCCCTGGCCCACGGCGCCGACGTCATCCTCGTGGCCGCGAGCGTCGAAGGCGACGTCCTCGCGCGAGCGGCGGGGGCCGACATCCGGCACGTAGAGACGGCGCGCCAGTTGCACGAGGCCATGGACGAGGCCGCCGAGCGGGCCGACGTCGTCATCATGACCGCGGCCGTCGCCGACTACAGGCCCGCCCATCCGCGCGAGACCAAGCGGAAGAAGGACGGGCAGGTCTCCTGGAGCCTCGACCTCGTCGAAAACCCTGACATCCTGGCCGACCTTGCCCGAACGCGCCGGCGCGAGGGCCAGACGGTGGTCGGCTTCGCGGCCGAAACGGGAGACGAGGGTGCGAGCGCGTGGGAGTACGGCCGCGACAAAGCCCGGCGCAAGGCCGCGGACCTCATGGTCATCAACCGGGTCGGGCAAGGCGTGGGATTCGGCGACGTGGACACGTCGATCCTCATCGTCGACGGCCGCGGTCAGCCGGTGCGGCAGGCCAGCGGCTCGAAGGCCGAACTCGCGGCCACCATTGTCTTGAGCATTGCGCAGTGGCGCAGTCGATGAAAGCGGGAAGTTGCATGTACCGTCAACCTTTCACGTCCGAATCCGTCACCGAGGGACATCCGGACAAAGTGTGCGACCGCATCTCCGATGCGATCCTCGACGCGATGCTGGCGGAGGACCGCGAGTCCAGGGTGGCCGTTGAGACCATGGCAACGACGGGGCTCATCCACGTGGCCGGCGAGGTGACGACCAATTCCTACGTGGAGATCCCGGCACTCGTGCGCCAGACGATCTGTGACATCGGATACACGTCGTCCCGCGTCGGCTTCGACGGCGAGTCCTGTGGGGTCACGCTGTCCATCGGCCAGCAGTCACAGGACATCTCGGCGGGCGTGACGACCTCGCTGGAGGCTCGCGAGGCCGGCGGCGCGGTCGACCGGCTGGATGTTCAGGGAGCCGGCGACCAGGGCCTCATGTTCGGTTACGCCACGAGCGAGACCGCGGCACTCATGCCCATGCCCATCCAGCTGTCCCACCGACTCGCCGAGCGACTGACCGCCGTGCGCAAGGAGGGGATTGTCGATGGTCTGCGCCCGGACGGCAAGACCCAGGTGACGATCGGCTACGAGGAGGGCAGACCTGTCAGCCTCGACACCGTCGTCATTTCGGCCCAGCACGATCCCGGCGTCGAGGCCAGGTGGCTGCATGAGGCCATGCGCGAGCATGTCTTCGAGTATGTCCTGGGTGCCGAAGGGCTGGATCTCGATGCCTCGCAGACCAGGCTGCTCGTCAACCCTTCCGGCGTCTTCGTCACGGGCGGCCCCATGGGCGACGCCGGCCTGACGGGACGCAAGATCATCGTCGACACCTACGGTGGCATGGCCCGGCACGGCGGCGGGGCTTTCTCCGGCAAGGACCCCTCGAAGGTCGACCGTTCGGCGGCCTATGCGGCGCGGTGGGTGGCCAAGAACGTCGTGGCCGCGGGCCTGGCCGATCGCTGCGAGATCCAGGTGGCCTACGCGATCGGGCGCGCCCACCCCGTCTCCGTCCACGTCGAGACTTTTGGCACGCAGACCCGGCCGCGCGAAAGGATCGAGCACGCGGTTTCGAAGGTCTTCGACCTGCGCCCGGCGGCGATCATCGAGACCCTCGACCTGAAGCGGCCAATCTACGCCGCGACGTCGGCCTACGGGCACTTCGGCAGGCAGCTGCCCGACTTCTCCTGGGAGCGCGCCGACCGCGTCGAGGAGCTGCTGCGCGCCGTGTGATCCGGCGGTCGGCGTCGGGACGGGGCGCGCGCCCTGGCGGCCTGGCGGCCACGTTTCGGCCTGCGCAAGGCGCTCGAGGCGGGCCCGCGCGCCCTGGGAGCCGAGGATCTCGGAGTCTGCCATGTGCCTGGCGGCCTGGCCAGGCAAGGCGCTCCAGCCAGGTGCGAGAAAATGTCGCAGACCCGTGGTGGAATGATGGCATGAAGACGCTTCCCGGGTTCGGCGAGCTCCCCGAGATAGGGGAGCAGGGCGCGCTGCTGGGCGCCCAGGCTCCGGCGCGCACACAGGTGGCCGGCGACGTGCCGAATCCCGTCGCCCACGTTCATGTCGAGCTACACCAGCCGCACCTCGACAGGGTTTTCGACTATCTCATCCCGGCCAAGTTCGACGCCGCCGCGGTCGTTGGTGCGCGGGTCGTCGTCGACGTGGCGGGCTTGCGGGCGCCGGGTTTCATCGTTGCCCGGGATTCGAGGTCGGCGGGCGGGGCCAGGCTGCGGCCGCTCAGACGCGTGGTCTCCGCGCTGCCGGTGCTCACGCCGCAGGTCTACGAGCTGGCGCAGCAGGTCGCGGCGCGCCAGGCGTCCTCGGTTTCGGATGTGCTGTCGCTGGCCGTGCCGCAGCGGCACGCGCGCGCGGAAAAGGAACACATGGCAGCCGGCGGGGCGGGCGCCGTCGGCCTATTCGAGGAGGGATCGAAGGCCCCGCTCGATCCCGGGGTGTGGTCGGCCTATGTCAGCGGGCCGGCTTTTGTCTCACACGTCGCGGCCGGGGACGGGCCCAGTGCCGTGTGCTGCGCGCTTCCCGGCGCTCCCGGGGGCGTCGAAGCGATTGTCGCCGCCGTGCGTGCGGCGCGCGCCTCGGGCCGCGGCGCCCTGATCGTCGTTCCCAGTTCGCGGCAGGCACTGGGCCTGGCCGCTCGATTGCGCGAGGGGATGGGCGAAGCCGTGGCCGTCATGCTGGCCGAGGAGCCGCACGAGGCTCGATACGCAACATTCCTGCGGGTGCTGTCTGGAGCCGAGCGGATCGTCGTCGGCACGCGCAGCGCGGTGTGGGCTCCGGTGCCCGGCCTCGGCCTGTGCGTCGTCGTGGACGACGCCGCCCCCTCCCTGCGCGAGGTGCGCTCGCCGTACTGCCAGGCGCGCGACGTGCTGGCTACGCGCGCGGCGAACGAGGGCGCGGCATTCCTCGTCTTCTCCACGTATGTGAGCGTCGAGTCGGCGGCAATGATCCGGCGCGGCCAGGCCGCGCTCGTCGAGGCCGCGCCAGCCAGCGTGCGCCAGCACGTGCCCCGGGTCAGCGCCGCGCAGCAGTGGCAGCGCGACGGCGATCGCTGGTCACGCCTGCCGGAGGCGGCGTTCTCGCTCGTGCGCCGCAGTCTGGAGCGCGGCCCCGTGCTCGTTCTCGTTCCTCGCGCCGGATACATCCCGATTGTCGCCTGCGCCAGCTGCTCCCACCGCGCCGAGTGTGCTACCTGCGGCGGCGCGCTGGGGATGCTTGCAGGGGGCGCCGAACCGGTCTGCGAACGCTGCGGCGCCCGGGCCAGGTCCTGGCGCTGCCAGGTGTGTGGCTCGTCCCGGCTGCGGGCGGTGCGCCTGGGCTCGCATAGGACGGCCGAGGAGGTCGGCCGGGCATTCCCCGGCACGGGCATCATCCTGTCCGGAGCCCGCACGAGCGAGGGGATCGTGGAGTCCGTCAGTGCCAAGCCCCGCATCGTCGTCGCGACCCCGGGCGCGGAACCGTGGGCCGACGGCGGGTACGCAGCGGCGCTAGTGCTCGACTCGCGTTACCTCCTGGGCCAGGGGCCGGGCTCGCAGATCGAGTTCCTGCGCCGGATCACTCGGGTGGCCTCACGCGTGCGCCCGGCTCGCGAGGGAGGGCATGTCATGTTCGCGGGGGGAGTCGACGACGACGTGCCCGAACTTCTCGGGTCGTGGGCGCTGCCTGCCTACAGCGCGGCGGTCCTTTCCGAACGGGCGGAACTCGATCTGCCACCCGCGGCGCGGTGGCTCGCGGTCACGGGCAGGCCGCGAGACCTGCGCACCTATCTGGCCATGCTCCGCTCCGAGCTTTACAGGCGTGGCGTGGCCCGCCCCTCGGGCAGGAATGCCCCCGAGGACGCCCTCCTGGCCGGGGGAATCGTCGAGATCGCCGAGGGCTTTGCTGTGCTGGGGCCCGTGCCCGGCCGCCGGGAGGGCGAGATCACCGGGTACATCAGGACGGCGCTGGACCGCGCATGCCTGCTTGCCGAGGCCGGGCGATCGACCCATCGTGAGTATGCGGCCAAGCAGCTCGGGGCGTTGCTGCGGCTGGAGGTCGACCCGCTCGTGTGACCCTCGCGCGGCCCACCCGAGGCGGCCCGCGCCACGCCGCCGGACAGCACCGTATCCACACCGGGCCGCGCGGGGCGCCGGCCCCGGCCGCCGAATTCGCCCGCCGCGCGACGCACCAACCCCGGCATAGGGGTGAACGCTCCCGCCGCGGAAGGCGCCGGCGCGCCTGCGTCATCCCGCCAGCGCAGGCCCGCTCACATTGCCAGCGCCGACGCGCGGAGCTCTCCGCGGAGCGTGCACAGCGCCACTCGGCCCGCGTGGGTAGACTGTCCGGGTGCGCATCGTCTTCGCCGGCACTCCGGCCACCGCTCTCGCCTCACTCCGCCGCCTCGTGGCCGACGGTCACGATGTAGCGGGCGTTCTGACCCGACCTCCGGCCCGTGCCGGCCGCCGCCACGCCCTCAGGCGTTCAGCGGTGCACGAGGAGGCCGAATCCCTCGGTATCCCGGTCGCCACGCCGTCGTCCCTCGGCGAGCAGACCGCCGATCAGATCGCCAGCTGGCAGCCGGAGGCCGTGGCCGTCGTCGCCTACGGGCTCCTCGTGCCCAAGGCGCTCCTCGCGGTTCCCCCGCTCGGCTGGATCAACCTGCATTTTTCCCTCCTGCCTGCCTGGCGCGGCGCCGCGCCCGTCCAGCACGCCATCGCCGCGGGCGACACCGTCACCGGTGCCTGCACCTTCCAACTCGAAGAAGGCCTGGACACCGGCCCCGTCTTCGCCAGCCTGACCGAGCCGATCGGTGAGCGCGAGACCTCCGGCGAGCTCCTGGAGCGCCTGTCGCATTCCGGCGCCGAGCTGCTCTGCGATACCTTCCGCGCGCTCGCGGAGGGCACGGCCCTCCCGCGCCCTCAGTCGGGTACGCCCAGCTACGCCCCGACGATTACGACGGCCCAGGCCCGCATCGACTGGACGAAGGATGCCGCCTCGATCGACCGTCTCAGCCGCGCCCACACGCCGGCGCCGGGACCGTGGACTATGCTCGGCGCCACGCGCGTCAAGCTCGGCCCGCTCGCCGCGCGAGCAGACGTCACCGGCCTCGCCCCCGGGCAGGTCGCCGGGGAGCTCGTCGGCACGGGGGAGGGCGCCGTCGCTCTCAGCTGGGTGGCCCCCGCCGGAAAGAAGCCGATGCCCGCCGCGGACTGGCTGCGGGGCGCCCGCCTGCGGCCAGGCCAGGGATTCGATGTGGAGGAACGCCCATGAGCCACGCCCGCAGCTTTCCCCGCCGCCAGGAGTCGAATCCCGCCCGGCTCGTCGCCTTCGAGGTCCTACGCCTCGTTGACGAGGACGACGCCTACGCCAACCTCATCCTTCCCGTCGAGATCCGCCGGGCCCGCCTGGGCAAGCTCGATGCAGCCTACGCCACCAACCTCTGCTACGGCACGCTGCGAATGCGCGGCCGCTGGGACGCGATCATCAGCCGCTGCGCCAAGGGCAGGCGAATCTACGATATCGACCCGCCCATCCTCGACCTGCTGCGCATGGGATGCCACCAGCTCCTGGACATGGAGACCCCCGCGCACGCGGCCATCAACGAAACGGTGGCCATCGCCCGCAACTTCTTTGGGCAGGGTGCCAGCGGTTTCGTCAACGCCGTCCTGCGCCGGGTCAACGAGCGCAAAGGCCAGTGGGAGGACGTCATCCGCTCCTCGACGGCGTCCGACATCGAGTTCCTTTCCGTGTGGCACTCCCACCCGCGCTGGATCGTCGAGGAGATCGAACGATCGCTCGTCGCGTGCGGTCGGGATGCCTCCGAGCTCGCCTCGGTGCTCGCCGCCCACAATGCGCCGGCCAAAATCGCCCTCGTCGCCCGCGACATCACGAGCGGCCAGCTCGCCGAACGCATCGAGGCGGCCCACATGGAGGCGAGTCCCGGCGTGCTCGTGCCAAGCGCACTCCTGCTCAGCGGCGGCGACCCGCACAGGCTCTTCGCGGTGCGCGACGGCCTGGCCGGCGTCCAGGACGAAGGCAGCCAGCTCATCGCATCCATCGCAGCCAACGCACCCATTGAGGGACGCGACCAGCTGTGGCTTGACATGTGCGCCGGCCCCGGCGGCAAGACGGCCACGCTCGCCGCGATGGGAGCCGATCGCGGTGTGACGATCCACGCCAATGAGCCCCAGGAGCATCGGCTCGACCTCGTGGCCGGGGCGGTCGAGCCCTGGGAGGAGGCCGTGGCCCTGCGCCTGGGCGACGGGCGCGAGCTTGGCGCGCAGGAACCGCAGACCTACGACCGCGTCCTCGTCGACGCCCCGTGTTCCGGCCTGGGCGCCCTGCGCCGCCGACCCGAAGCTAGGTGGCGCAAGTCGAGCGATGACATCCCGCCCCTGGCCAAGCTCCAGCGCGAGCTGCTCGCCTCGGCGTTCGCGGCACTGCGCCCCGGGGGAGCGCTCGTGTACTCGACGTGCTCACCGGTCCTTGCCGAGACCCGCGAGGTCGTCGATGCCTTCCTATCGTCGACGCCCCGGGCCGAATTGCTCGACGTCGCCCCCGTGGCGAGCTCGCTCGCGGTGCGCGACGTCGCGGGCGTGGACGGGCTCGTCCAGCTGTGGGCCGACGTCGACCAGACCGACGGAATGTTCATTGCCCTGCTGACCAAGCGCTGAGCGGGCGGCACGGTGGCAGGCCACGGCGGCCACGACACGCGAGGGATGGGCCTCGGATACGGCCGGCCGCTGCCGGATACGGCCGGCCGTTACCCTGACCCCGCCGCGCCCGGCCGATGCCGGATTACGCCGTCCGGATGCGCGCATTCGAGGGCGCGACCCGGGGCCGCCGCGATAGGATACCGCCATGAGCGTTGTCATTTCACCGTCGATACTCAACTGCGACTTCGGGCACCTCGCCGACGAGCTTGCCAAGATCTCCAACGCGGACTACGCGCACGTGGACGTCATGGACAATCATTTCGTTCCTAACCTCGCGCTCGGCCTGCCGATCGTCGAGGCGGCGATCAAGGCGAGCCCCATTGCCATTGATGCGCACCTGATGATCGACGAACCCGACCGCTGGGCACCGGTCTACGCCGAGATCGGCTGCGATTCCGTCACCTTCCACGCCGAGGCCGCCCAGGCCCCCGTCCGCCTCGCACGTGAGATCCGCGGCATGGGCAGGCGCGTCGGGTTGGCACTGCGCCCGGCCACGGGTATCGAGCCGTACATCGATATCCTCGACGAATTCGACATGATCCTCATCATGACGGTCGAGCCCGGCTTCGGAGGCCAGTCCTTCCTCGAGTCGATGATGCCCAAGGTGGAGCGCACCCGCCGGGCCATCAGCGAGGCCGGGCTGGACGTGTGGGTCCAGGTCGACGGCGGAGTGTCGCGCTCCACGATCGAACGGGCCGCCGAGTCCGGCGCCAATAACTTCGTTGCGGGCAGCGCCGTGTACGCCGCCGACGACGCCGCCGCCGAAGTCGACGAGCTGCGACGCCTGGCCACGGCCCACGCCTGCGCCTGACTCCACGCCCGCGGCGGGCCGGCGCCCGCGAAGGGATCGCCCGGTCAACTGCATCGGCACCCGGTTAACAGCGCCCGCGCACGACAGGTTCGTGCCCGCGAGGCCACGCCGTTCCGTCACGCCTCTCAGCGGACTGGAGCCGATTCCACTTGGTGCCATCGCGCCCCTCGAGTGCTATACTTTTCGCGCAGAAGTGCTCCGGGGTCAGTGAAAGTCTGAACCGGCGGTGACAGTCCGCGACCCGCGCAAGCGGTTGACAGGGTGAAATTCCCTGACCGACGGTTAAAGTCCGGATGGGAGGTGCACGCTACTAGCCGCGCCCGCGGTTTGCCATGCTGTGCGTCCATGCCCCGGAGGGGAAGGACGGCAAGTGAGCAGTAGGACGCTGGCGCAGGCCATGGCGCCGGGTGCGTTGAAGGCGGCTGGGGCGTCGACACCCCGCCGGATGTCGGACACGCCCCGCAGGACATCGAACCTCGTCCCCTCGTGGGTACCGCCCGTCATCCTGGGCCTCATCGTGCTTGGCACGTGGTGGGCCCTGACGACCTTCGGATTCGTCAACACCTATTTCCTGCCACGTCCGCAAGACGTCGCCGTCAGGCTCGTGGCCGACCTGGGCCGCGGCCATCTCGCCGCCGCCCTCGGCCTGACGGTCAGGGAAGCGCTCTTCGGCTCGCTCATCGCTGCCGCCATCGGCATTCCCCTCGGGTACGCGATCGCCAAGTCGCCCCTGTTCGCGCTGCTCGTCCAGCCCTACCTGGCGGCCTCCCAGGCGATTCCGGCCGTCGCCGTCGCCCCGCTCATGACCATTTGGATCGGCTACGGCCTGGCGCCGATCGTCGTGCTGTGCGCGGTCATGGTCATCTTCCCGGTCATCGTCTCCACCGCGGCCGGCCTGCGCTTCCTCGATGCCGAGGTCGTGGGCGCGGCCCGGCTCGACGGCGCTCACGGCTGGCGCCTGGCCACCCGCATCGAGCTTCCCCTGGCAGCCCCGTCCATCCTCGCAGGCCTGCGCACGGGGTTCACGCTGTCGATCACGGGCGCCGTCGTGGGGGAGATGGTCATTGGAGGTCGAGGCCTGGGGCTGACGCTCACCTCCGCCCAGCATTCGAGCGACGTCACGGGAATGTTCGCCACCATAGCGCTCCTGGCCGCCGTCGCCGTATCCGTCTACGCACTGTTCACCTTTCTCGAGCGTCGCCTCGACGTCGCGTGAGACACACAATCGGAAGGAGACATCATGGCAATCCTCCGCCGCCTGGTCGCCGTCGCCTCGGCCGCCTCCCTGTTCCTGGCCGGCTGCGGCTCTGACGCCGGCGAAAACTCGAACTCCGGGTCCTCTGGCACGGACGTGACAATCGGTCTGACCTACGTTCCCGACGTCCAGTTCGCTCCCTTCTACGTCGCCGTCGACAGGGGATACTTCGCCGACCAGGGCGTTGACGTGACCCTCAGGCATCACGGGGCGCAGGAATCCTTCTTCGGCGCTCTCGAAAAGGGCGACGAGGACGTCGTCGTCGCGGGCGGCGACGAAATGATGCAGGCGCGCTCCACCGGCGTCAAGGTCAAGAACTGGGCGACGATGTACCAGACCTACCCGGTGCGCATCATCGTCCCGGACGATTCGCCCATCCACAGTCCGTCGGACCTGCGGGGCAAGACGGTTGGCCTGCCCGGCAAGCACGGCGAGAACTTCTTCGGCCTGACGGCAATGCTCAATGCTGAGGGCATGACCCAGTCGGACCTGAACGTCGAATACATCGGCTACACGCAGGCCTCGGCTCTTTCCACCGGGCAGGTCGACGCCGTGCTCGGCTTCGTCAATTCGGACGTCGTGGCCATTGAAGCCCAGGGGGTCAAGGTGCGCAGCATCGAACTGGTCGACGGCGGCCTGCCGCTCGTCAGCTCCGGCCTGGGATCGACCGACGACTTCCTCGACTCCGACCCCCAGCGGGCCGAGAAAATGAGGAAGGCGCTGGGCCAGGCCGTCGAGTACATGCGCGAACACCCCGAGCAGACCTTGGACATCGTGGAAAAGCACGTCCCGGAGCTGGCGGACCCGCAGCGCCGCGAATCGGCCTCCAAGGTCCTGGGCGCGTCAATGGAATTGTACGGCGAGGGGGAGTTCGGCACGCAGAACGCGCAGACGTGGCAGCAGATGTCGGCCTTCATGGAGGAAAACGAGCTCCTCGACGCTCCGGTCCCGGCCGACGAGGCCTTCGTCGACCTTCGGCAGTGAGCGCCTCATCGGTGGCGGGTCCGCGAGCAATCCGGCCGTGGCGCTCTGGCTGGAAGCGGCGGGATTGCCACAGGCGCGGCGCTCTGGCCCGGATAGCGAAAGTGGCGGGGTCGACGCACTCGTGTGGCGGGGCGGTCGTGCCCCTGCCCGCGGGTCGCGAGTGGTCCGGCTTCGCGCGCACTTGGCGATAAACTTGTGGCGTGAAGAGTTTCGAGGATTTGTTTAGCGAGTTGGAACACAAGGCGAAAGAGCGCCCCGAGGGGTCGAGGACCGTCGAGGAACTCGACAGGGGAGTGCACTTCATCGGCAAGAAGATCGTCGAGGAGGCGGGAGAGGTGTGGCTCGCCGCCGAATACCAGAGTGATGAGGAACTCGCACTGGAAGCCTCTCAGCTCCTGTACCACGTCCAATGCATGCTCGTGGCTCGCGGGCTGAGCCTGGACGACGTCTACCGCCACCTCTGATAGGAGCACAATGCTGCGCATCGCCATTCCAAATAAGGGTTCGCTTTCCGAGCCGGCATCCCAGCTCCTGCGTGAGGCGGGCTATCGTCAACGCCGGGAGGGACGCGACCTCGTCCTGGCCGACGTCGACAACGACGTCGAATTCTTCTTCATCCGCCCGCGCGACGTCGCCATCTACGTGGGGGAGGGCACGGTCGACGCCGGCATCACCGGCCGCGACCTCCTGCTCGACTCCCGCGCCCAGGCCGTTGAGCATCGGGCGCTGGGCTTCGCGCGTTCGACCTTCCGTTTCGCCGCGCCCACGGGCACGTGCTCGCGGCTCGAGGACATCGCCGGCAGGCGCATCGCCACCTCCTACGACGGGCTGCTGCGCTCGTTCCTGGACGAGCACGGGATCGAGGCCTCCGTCGTTCACCTGGACGGCGCGGTCGAATCCTCGGTGAGGCTGGGCGTGGCCGACGTGATCGCCGACGTCGTCGAGACGGGCACGACGCTGCGGGCCGCGGGCCTCGAGGTCTTCGGTGAGCCCATCCTCGTCTCCGAGGCGGTCCTCATCCGCGGCGACCGCGACGTGCCCGAGGGGCTCGCCACGCTCGACCGGCGCATCGAGGGCGTGCTCGTTGCCCGGCAGTATGTGGTCTTCGACTACGACTGCCAGGCAGGCAACCTCGACGAGGCCGTCAGGCTCACGCCCGGCCTCCAGTCGCCGACGGTCTCACCGCTGCACGAGGACGGCTGGTACGCCGTGCGCGCCATGGTCAAGGCAAGCGACACCAACCGGGTGATGGACGACCTCTACGAGCTCGGCGCCCGCGGCATACTCGTCACTCCCATCCTCGCCTGTCGGATCTGAGGATCGGGCAGTTCGGGCGCGGCGCGTTTCAGCTCGGCCGGTGCGCCGCCGCCTCGCGCGCCGGTATCGCTCACAGCGGCCCAGCAGTGCTCACAGCAGCGCGGTGGCAGCGTACCCGGCGACGCCCGCCGCGAGGAAGGCGAGCGGGTCCTCAATGAGGCTGCGCCCCATGGTGCGCATCTCGATGGGGGAGGCCACGAAGGCCTCGTCGAGCCCCGCCGTGGAGATGTCGAGCCTGGCGAGCCTCCGGCAGGCGAAGAGCTCGCGCACCTGCTCCTCGACGCGGTCGCGCGTGTCCCGGTCGACCATCATGGAAAGGACCCCGCTGTCGTAGACGGGAACGGGGCACAGGGTGGGCACCATGGCGACGCGGGTGAGGGCCGTTACCGAGTGGTGGGACAGCCCGAAGTGGCGGCCGCGCGCGTCGCCGTTGGACATGCGCAGGAGCCCGATGGGCCGGCCCTGCAGCGCGGCAGCCGCATTGATGGAATCCCCGACCCGGGTGCCGGAAAATCCCCAGTGCGTGCCGGTACCGAGGTTGCCCGGTCCCTGGCTGACGATCGCGATATCGGCCTTCCACACGTGGCGCGCGGCGAGCAGGGCCGTATGAACATTGACGGCCTCCAGCTGCCCGCCAAAGGCCTGGCCGGCGGTGATCGTGCCGAAGATCATCCCGCTTTCGCGCAGCTTGGCACACGTCTGGGAGAACCAGGCGGGCAAGGCGGCGCCGTCGTCCATGATGTAGGCGATTCGCGCACCGGCGCGACGCGCGTGAATCGCGGCGACCACCGGCGCAAGGGCCGAGTGGAGGTCGGCCACGATCACGGGCATGCCGTTGATCGAATCGGCGTCGCGCAGCAGATCGTGCCACGGCGAGTCCTGCTCGTCGGCGCCCATCGTCATGTACTGGGTCGGCGTGTAGCGTGCCTTGACGATGTGGCCCTCGACGGTCTCGGGGTCGGGCGGCAGGTCGTCGGGAAAGGCCACGACCATGTAGTAGCCGCCGGTCCCCAGTTTTTTCACGGCGGCGGAAGCGCTGAGAATCACCCGGGCCGATGCGACCGGCGTGCCGACGATCTCCGTGTAGGCGAGCGCCCTGACCTGCGTGCCGTCGTCCAGGCGTACCTGGCACTCGACGCAACCGTCCCATTTCTTCCCGAGGGAGACGACCTCCCCGCTCCGCCACATCATCACGCATCCTAGGTTACCGTCGATTACGCTAGTCGGTGTGAGTCGCAAAGCAGGCCTGTATACGCGGTGGGAGCGTCAGCTTTCCCTCCTGACGGCTATTCGGCGACATACTGGCATCACCCGTGAACTCGCTCGCCGAGATATCCCCGCGTATACGGATTATGATACCCATGAGGCTTTTCAGCGCGCCTTCGAAAGGGATATATCGGATCTGCGGGGCGCGGGCTACCCGATTTCCTCCGAGCCCACCGACGGGCCGGGCGGTCCTCACGTGTATCGGATCGACAGGACCGCCCCGATCATCGCGCCGCTGTCGGCGCTCGACGTGGGACTCGTGCGTTCGGTGCTCTCGGGCATGGGCACGAGCCCTGGCGTGGCGAGCGCGGCGCACACCGGTCTGGCCAAGCTGCTCGCATCCTCGGCCTCGCGCGGGCGCACCCCGGGCTTCGTCAAAGCCTCCATTCCATCCGGCGACGCCACCCCTCTGGCGCGCGCGATTCACTACCGCCGCCGCGTGCGATTCCTCTACGAGGGATCGGCCCCCGAGCCTTCGACCTACCTCCTCGAGCCGGCCAGCCTAGCCGAACATTTCGACGCCTTCTACGTTTCGGGGCTCGCCCGCCGCGGCGACGAGCACGGGCAGTGGGAGCCACGCACCTTCCGGATCTCGCGGATCGTCGACGGCAGCCTGTCCTTCGTCGGGCCCGCCGAACACGCCCCGAGTCCGGGCGGGGACGACGGCCAGGACGTCTTCACAGCCCGGCGGGCGGTCCTGGCCATCCGCCCGGGATGCGCGCAGCCGCTGCTGTCGCGAGGACGGGCCTGCCCGCCCCCGGCCGGTGCCTCAGTCCCCGAGGGGTGGCTGACCGTGGAACTGAGCCCGGTCGGCAAGCAGCGTCTCTACGAGGATCTGGCCCTGTACGGCCGCGACGTCAAGCTGCTCGGCGAGCCCGGACTCGTCGACGAATGGCGCGAGCGCCTGACGCACCTGGCAGGCCTGGCGATAGGACAGGACGCCGATGGCCGGTAACGCGATCGTCCAGACCAATGCCATGCTCGTCTACCTGCACGACCAGGGCGGCAGTGCGAGCCTGAGCGAGTTGGCCCGGCACTTCGGCCTGACGTGGAGGCGGGTCCTCGACCTGCTGTGGAGCGCTTCGCTCGTCGAAATCGACGGGCACGTGGATTCCTATTCGCTCGTGCTTCCCTCGCGCCCCGGCCAGGAAGACGACGAGGAGGAGACGACGGGCGATTCGCTCGTTTCTTTCTATGCGGGGCGGGGCGACATCCCCGAGCTGGCCCTCATGCTCGACGAGGTTATCGCCCTCGTCGCGGTCATCGACTCCATCAGCGAACTGACACCGCCCGGCGAGGCGGCCGCGGCCCTCGCGCGCCTGCGGGACAAGCTCGAGGACGCGTGCGGCGCGGCGGGCTTCACCGGCGCCCTCTGGCCCCCGCCCGCACCGATCATCGACGAGCGCGCCATGGCCGAACTCGACACGGCCTTAAGCGGCGGATCCTGGGTGGAATTCGACTACCACCGCCCCGGCCGCGACCTCACGGAGGACATCTCCCATCCCCGCGTCCTTCCCCTGCAGATCCGATCGGCGGTCAATCCTCTGCTCGTCGCGTGGTCGGAGGATGGCATCCGCACCTACCGGCTCGACCGCATCGGCCACGTACGGGCACAGGACGCGGCCTCCCGTGCGGACAGGAGTGCCGCTCGACAGGCCGCGCAGGAGGAAGGCCCGTGGCAGATCGAGGGTACGCGAGTGACGCTGACCGTCACGAGCTTCGGGCGGTGGATCGCGCAGGCCCTTCCCGGTGCCACGTCCCGCCGGCGGGACGAGCTGACCGAGGTGACCTTCACCTCACGCTCCGACGAGTTCTTGGCCACACTCCTCATTCAGCTGGGTACCGCCGTCGTCGACATCGAACCGGCCGACGTGCGCGATCGACTCGCCACCCGCTTCGCCCGGCTCCTGGAGGTTAGCCCATGAGGATCGGGCTCGTGACCAATGGCGCCGTCCGCCGGGGCAGGGCAGGCGACCTCACCGGGCGCGCACTGCGTGCCATCAATGCGCGCGGCGCCGACGTCGTCGTGCTCGACGGCCGCACGGCCATGGAGAAACAGGAGCGCGCGCACCGGGCGGCCACATCGGGCGCCATCGACGCGCTCATGGTCGTCGGGGGAGACGGCACCGTCCACATCGGCGTCGAGGCACTGACCGCCACGGGCGTGCCACTGGGCATCATTCCGGTCGGATCCGGCAACGATATAGCCCGCCAGTTTGGCCTGCCCGTGGGCGACGTCGAGGAGTCGGTCGAACGCACCCTGCTTAGCCTGCGCACCGGCGCGGCCACGCCCGTCGACGTCGTCGAGGTGCGGACGGGTGGCGCTGCCGGCGCGACCCATCGCGCACTGGCCATTCTTTCGGCCGGCATCGACGCCGCCATCAACCTGCGCGCCAACGGTCTGGCCTGGCCCGGCGGCAACCTGCGCTACCTGCGCGCGGCCCTCGCGGAGGTGCGCCGCTTCGCGCCCTACGGCCTGCGCCTGGAGATCGATGGGCGCGCAGCCGAGGGCCCGGCCACGCTCGTCTGCGTCGCCAACACGGGATACTTCGGCGGCGGGCTGCGAATCGCCCCCGCGGCCGATCCGCGCGACGGCCTGCTCGACGTCGTCTATGCCAAGGTTCTTTCCCCGGCACAGATATGCGCCCTGTTTCCCCGCCTGTACACGGGCGGCCACGTCCGGCACCCGTACGTCCACGTCAAGCGTGCCAGGCACGTGCGGATCGCCGCGGCCCCAGGCGTCGGCAAGGCCCCACCGGTGCTCATGGCCGACGGCGAGGTGATGGGCCGCCTGCCGGTCGAGGTTCGCTGCCTACCCAGAAGCTTGGAGCTGCTCGCGTGAACGCCCTTCTCGAGAATTTCGTCGACGACTACGCCCGGTCGGGCATTGACCTGGACGAATTCCAGGTCGACGCCTGCCGCGCCCTCGCCGGAGGAAGGGACGTGCTCGTATCCGCGCCCACCGGCTCCGGCAAGACCGTCGTCGCGCACTTCGCCGTGGACCTCGCCCTGGCCCGCGGCCGGCGCTGCGTCTACACGGCGCCCGTCAAGGCTCTGTCCAATCAGAAACACGCCGAGCTGGCCGCGCGCCTGGGCGAGGAGAGCGTCGGTCTGCTCACCGGAGACCTGACCATCAACCGCGACGCGCCGATCCTCGTCGTCACCACCGAGGTCCTGCGCAACATGCTCTTCGCCTCGGCACCGGAGATCGGCGACATCGGCTACGTCGTCCTCGACGAGGTCCACTACCTGGCCGACCGCGAACGCGGGCCCGTGTGGGAAGAGGTCATACTGACCCTGCCGAGCCACGTCACGCTCGTCAGTCTCTCGGCGACGATCGCCAATACGCAGGAGATGGCCGGCTGGCTGCGCTCGGTTCGCGGCCGCACCGAGCTCATCGTCAGTGACGTGCGGCCCGTGCCCCTGCTCCAGCACGTCGCGGTGGGGCGGCGGATCCTCAGGCTGTACGGCAAGGACCCGGACCGGCCGTCCTCGGCGCTAGTCTCGGCGATCTCGCGCATGGACGCCGCGGATGGCCCGCGCCTGAACGACCGCCAGCGTCGGCGCATCATCGCGATGCTCGACGAGCGGGCGATGCTTCCCGCTATCGAGTTCATCTTCTCCCGGAAGGGCTGCGACCAGGCCGTGGCCGGGCTCCTGCGCAACGACGTCACGCTGACGACGCCGAGGCAGCGCGCAGCCATCGAAAAGCGGGTGGCGACGCTGCGCGAGCAGCTCAGCGAGTCGGACCGCAGGGCCATTCGCTTCGAGTCGTGCGCCCGGGCGCTCGTCAGGGGGTACGGGGCGCACCACGCCGGCGTGTACCCCGCGCTCAAGGAGTTGACCGAACGTCTCATGAACGACGGCCTGCTGCGCATCGTCTACGCCACCGGCACCCTGGCGCTCGGCATCGACATGCCGGTGCGCACCGTCGTCGTCGAATCCCTGCGTCGCTGGGACGGAAGCGACTTCGTCGACCTGTCGGCCACCGAGTACACCCAGCTCATTGGCCGGGCGGGGCGACGAGGCAAGGACGACGTCGGCCACGCGGTGGTCGTGGGCAACGCTCAGCTCGACCCCCACGCCCTGGCCGATCTCGGCTCGGGCCGGGTCGACCCGCTGATCTCGGCATTCGTACCGTCCTACAACACGGTCGTCAACCTCCTGGCCGAGCAGGACTACGCGCGCTCGCGCGGGATCATGGGCCGCAGCTTCGCCCAGTACCAACGCAACGCCGACCTCGCGCAGACCGAGGCGCGCCTGGCCCGCGTCCGCCAGCAGATTGCCGTGGAGGAGGCCGCTCTGTTCTGCGACCGCGGCGACATCGTCGAGTACGTGCGCCTGCGTTCGACGATGGGCAGGGCCGCGAAGTCGGCCCGCAAGGCTGCCACTCGCGCCTACCGCCGCACCATTGCCGAGTCCTTCGACCGGGCGCGCAACGGCGCACTGTACGCGGTCAACCTGGCCGGCGAGCTCGAGTACGTGCTCGTGCTTTCGGCAAGCCGGGGCAGATTGCGCGTCATCAACTGGTACGGCGAGCTCTTCTGGCTGCGCGTGGACGATCTGGGATCTCAGCTTCGCGAAGTCGGGGCCGTGACCGTGCCCGCCGGCCGCAGTCTGAAGGATCCCGCCACGCGTGAGGACCTGGCCGATGCGATCGCCTCGGCCGTCGCAGAGCGCGACGACCTGGGGATCGATCGGGACCTTCTGGGCTCGTGGTCGCGTTCGGCCGTCAGGGACGACGGGCGCCTGCAGGACCACGCTTGCGCCTCGTGCCCCGACCTCGAGGCGCATCTCAGGGATGCCCAGGCCCTCGCCTCGCTCATCGAGCGCGCCAGGGAATTGACCGAACTGGCCGGCACATTCAGTGATTCGGTCGGTCGCGAGTTCGATGCCACCGCCGACGTCCTGCGGCAGCTCGGCCTGCTGCAGGGGCGCGAGGACGAGGTCGGGCTCGGCCCCGGAGCGAGGATTTTGCGCTCGCTGCACCTGGAAAACGACCTTGTGGCCTACCTCTGCCTGTCCTCCCTGCGGGAGGGCGAGCTCGGCCCCGCGCAATTCGCCGGCTGGGCGTCGATGTTCCTGGGCGACGACCGGCTCGCAGGCGGGTGGCCGCGCGACGAGGATCTCGCGCGCCTGGCCGGCGCCGCCGAGCGCGAGGTCGACTTCCTTCGCGACCTCGAATCCCGGCACGGCATCGAGCGCACGCGTGAGATCACTCCCCGGTGCATGGATGTCTTCGCTCGGTGGGCCGCGGGAGCGAGCATGGAGGAGTGCCTGCGCTCCTCGCGCATGCAGGCCGGCGACTTCATCAATGCTGCCCGGCGACTGGTCGATTTGCTCGGTCAGTTCGCGGTGGCCGGCCAGGACAATTGGATAGCCGACGTGGCGATGCGCGCACGGGCGAGCGTCCGCCGCAGCGAGGTGATGTGACCGTGCCCGACAACCCCGGCATGCCCCAAGACCTTGACCACCCCCAAGACTCTGACCTGCCACAGGGCCCCGACCCCAAGCCCGACGGAACGCCCGCGCGGCCCGGAGCCCTCGCGCGCCGACTGCGCCCGCTCCTGCCCCTCGCCGGTGCGGTGGCCGCGGGACTGTGCCTCTACGCCTCCTTCGCCCCGCTCGGGCTGTGGTACATGGCCCCGGTCGGCATCGCCCTGCTCGTGGCGGTCCTGCGCGAGCGCGGGGCCTGGCAGGCCTTCGGCCTCGGCCTCGTCGCCGGATACGCCTTCTTCGCCTCGCTCGTCGACTGGGCGTCCGAGGCCGCTGGCACGCCCCTGGCCAGGCTGGGCATCGGCGTGGTCATGGCGCTGTACATCGGCGCGCTCGCCGTGTGCTGGTGCCGCCTCATTGCGGCCTTCGGTCACAGGCCGTGGATTTTGGCGCCCGCACTGGCCCTGACCTGGGTGGCCATGGAGCAGTTGCGCGGCTCGTGGCCCGCGGGAGGGATGCCGTGGGGCACGCTGGCCTTCGGGCAGGTCGAAGGACCACTCCTGCACCTGGCGCCCTACGGGGCGACGCAGGCGGTGGGCCTGGCCGTCGTCGCCGCTGGCACGTTCCTCGAGGCCCTGGCGCGGTCCCTGGCACCTCTTCGGGCGTCCGCGACTCGGACATTAGCGCTGCCTCGCACCCCGCGTGGCAGGCCTGACTACGCTCGCGCCCTTAGCCTGTGCGCCGCAAGCGTCTTCCTCCTCGCTTCACCGGCGCTGCTGCCGCTGCCCTCTCAGCCGCGCGAATCGACCACGCGCGAGACGATCACCGTGGCCTTCGTCCAGGGCCATGTGCCCTCGAAAGAAGAGCTGTCATCCGGCCAGGATCGAGCCCTGACGGTCACCGGGAATCTGGCGGAGCAGACTCGCGAGGTCGAAGGTCGGGGCGCCGACCTCGTCCTGTGGCCGGAATCCGCCTCCGACTACGACGCGACCACCGACCCCGCCGCCCGCCGAATCGTCGAGGGGACCTCGTCGCGCCTCGGGGTGCCCCTGCTCCTCGGCACGCAGCGCTATCCCGAGGACTACCGCTACAACGACTACGTCGTGTGGATGCCCGGGCAGGGGCCGGCGTCGCGCTACACCAAGCAGCACCCCATCCCCTTCGGGGAGTGGATGCCGTGGCGTGGCTTCTTCCGCCTGTTCACGTCCGCCGTCGACCAGATAACGATCAATATGCGAGCGGGACACGAACCGGCGCTGTTGACCGTGAACGCGGGGGAGCGCAGGGTCCGGATCGCCACCCCCATCTGCTTTGAAATCGCCTACACGTCCATCGTGTCCGAAGCCGTCCGGGGCGGTGCTCAGCTCATCGTCGTCCCCACGAACAACGCCTCCTTCGGGCATTCCGCCGAGTCTTACCAGCAGTTCGACATGACGCGTTTTCAGGCGGTCGCTTCGGGGAAGACTGCCGTCCAGGTTTCGACGGTGGGCGTTTCCGGGATCGCCGATCCGGACGGGCAAATACGTGAGCTGACCGAGCCGTGGGAGGCGACCTCGCGTGTCGCGCAGGTGCACCTTTCCGATACGGTTACCATAGCAAGCAGATTTGAAGGATACATCTCGCTCGCCGTGTATCTCTGTGGTTCGGCGCTCGCTGGGCTAGCATTGCTTCGCGGCGCCTCCCGCGCGTCGATCGTGAGCCGATGGCGCGACACACGAGCAAGAAAGGCTGTCGATGAAGGTTCTCGTCATCATCCCGACCTACAACGAAATCGAGTCTCTCGAACCGATCGTCTCGCGCGTGAGGATCGCGACGCCCGAAGCCGACATTCTGGTCGTGGACGATGATTCACCCGACGGGACGGGAGAGTTGGCCGAGCGGTTGGCCGGCGAGGACCCGAAGATCCACGTCCTGCACCGCGAGGGCAAGGAAGGGCTCGGACGCGCCTATGTCGCCGCCTTTGGCTGGGCGCTCGAGCGCGACTACACGCACGTGGTGCAGATGGACGCCGACGGTTCGCACCGCCCCGAACAGCTAGGGCTCCTTTTGGAGAGGGCGGCGATGAGCGACCATCCCGACCTCGTCATCGGTTCCCGCTACGTGCGCGGGGGAGAGCTGGAGGGCTGGCCTAAGTCCCGTGAGGCGCTCTCGCGGGCGGGCAACTACTACATCAAGGCCTGGCTCGGGGTGCCCGTCTCGGACATCACGGCGGGCTTCCGCGTCTACCGGACGGGGTTCTTGCGCCGGATGGACCTGTCGTCGGTCGAGTCGTCCGGATACTTCTTCCAGACCGACATGACCGACCGCGTCCACCGACTCGGCGGATCGATCGTCGAGATGCCGATCAGTTTCGCGCAGCGGGAAGCGGGGGAGTCGAAGCTCTCGGCCTCCATTTTCTCCGAGTCCCTGACCCGCACGACGAAGATGGGACTCAAGCGCCGCGGAGGCCAGATCTCAGATTTCGGCCGCTCGGCCGTCGACAGGCTGCGGGGCCGGCGCAGGTGATCGCAGGCCGCAGGCTGATAATGATCGCCGGCTGCTGGCCGATGCGGTCGGCGGTGGGTCCGGCCTCGTCTCACGTTATGTCAGAAACCGCGTGAGACTGGCCAGCCCCAGCCAAAAAAGCTCGTTCGGCCGAGCCTTTGCTCAACGCGAACGGCGAATGCGCAGTCGACCCGAGCGCAGCAGCTCGAGACGCTCGTCGAGGAGAACCTGGAGTTCCTCTTCGGTGCGGCGTTCCAGGAGCATGTCCCAGTGCGTGCGCTGAGGCTTGGCCGGCTTCTTATCGTCGGGCGCTGGAATGTTCTGGAGTTCACCCTGAGCGCCGCAACGGCATTCCCATGTCGACGGCGGCTCGGCGTCGACGGCCATGGCCACGCCGAATTTATGCCCATTGGGACATTCGTAGCTGACCTGTTTGCGTTCGACGAATGCCACGCCTTCATCGGTTTCCAGGGAGTTCGCGCCAATCTTCATTCCGCGCAGCGAGCGTTCTGCCACGATATGTCCTTTCCTTCGAAACACGGGAATTCTAACCCAGCTCGTTCACGAGACAGGAGAAACCGGCGCCATCGCACCACTCGCGAGATGTCGCCATCTTCGGCCTCGTTCCGATAATGTATATTATGTCAGATTTACCGATAGAGGTCCGGCTCGACGATTCGGCGCCACGGGAAGCCACTACCCCGTTACCCCGTCTTTTACGTTTGCTTCGCATTCGTACCGCCACGGCTTCGGGACTCGGGGACGGTGCCCAAAACGGCGGCCCGCGACATTAGCGGATTGTCACATGCCAACCGGAGACTACGCGCCCTCTACTTGGCGGCCGTCGATCTAGCGGATCGCCAGACCGCACGAACCACCACGAGAGCCACTGGCGGCTGTCGTGACATGTGCTAGCCACTACCGGCGGCTCGGCGCTTACCGGATATGTTTACCCGCGCTCCCAGCCGTCCACTTTCGTCCTTTCGGTGCCGGCTCGGGTTAACCTTAAGCCATGAGACTGGGTGTGGATTTCGGTACGACTCGAACGACCATTGCCGAAGTGGACCGCGGGAACTACCCGCTCGCCACCTTCGCCGACGGCGAGGGCGACGGGCACGAGTACATCCCTTCGGTGGCGGCGCTCGGCCCCGAGGGACTCGTCTACGGTTTTCAGGCCGCGCAGCTCGCCCTCGGCGGTGCTCCGCATGCGCGATCCTTCAAGCGTCTGCTCGCCAGCCCGGACGTCACCGCGAACACCGCGGTGCACATCGGGCAGCAGGAGTTCCCACTCCTGGAACTCGTCACGGGATTCCTCACGCACGTGGCCGAGGCGGTTCGCGCCACGGCCTCCGCCGGCGACCGCGACCTGGAGGCCGTCGTCGGCATTCCGGCCCACGCCCACTCCGCCCAGCGCTTCCTGACTCTCGAGGCCTTCAAGGCCGCCGGCTTCAACGTCATCACCATGCTCAACGAGCCCTCGGCCGCCGGCTTCGAGTACACCCATCGGCACGCGGGCACCGTCAACTCCCGGCGCACGAAGATCCTCGTCTACGACCTCGGCGGCGGCACGTTCGACGCCTCCCTCGTGTCCGTGGAAGGAAAGGACCACGAAGTCCTCGGCTCTCACGGCAACAACCTCCTGGGCGGTGATGATTTCGACGTTGTCCTGGCCGAATGCGCGGCGCGGGCCGCCGGCTCGTCGAAGGAAGAGTTGGACGAGTCTGCCTGGCACAGCCTCGTCGAGGCCTCCAGACTCGCCAAAGAAACCCTGGTGCCCCAGTCGCGCTTCGTCACGATCGACGTCGACGGCTCCCCCGTCACCCTACCGGTCTCCGACTTCTACGAGGCGGCCTCTCCGCTCGTCGAGTCGACGTTCAGCACCATGGAGCCGCTCATGGACGTCAGTGGCGATCAGGCCGCCATCGCAGGCGACGTGGCCGGGCTTTACGTCGTCGGTGGCGGGTCCGAACTTCCGGTGGTCTCCAGGATGCTCCGCAAGCGCTACGGACGCAGGGTTCACCGCTCCCCCTACACCGCCGGTTCCACGGCCATCGGCCTGGCGATCGCCGCAGATCCCGAGGCGGGATATTCGCTGTCCGACCGGCTTTCGCGCGGCGTTGGAGTCTTCCGCGAGGGAGAGTCCGGAGCGGTCGTCACCTTTGATGCGCTGCTCAGCCCGCAATTGCGCGTCTCCCCCGGCGAGCCGGTATCCGTCACGCGCAGGTACAACGCCGCGCACGACGTCGGCCGGTACCGATTCGTCGAGTACGCCGACCTGCGCGACGGCGAACCGGCCGGTGCTGTCATTCCCTGCGGACAGATTTCCTTCCCCTTCGAGGCAAGCCTGCGCGACAAGGACGTCGATCTGGACGAGATCGAGGTCCACAGGAGTGGCCACGGGCCCCTCGTCGAGGAGAATTACACTGTCGACGAGAACGGGATCGTCGAGGTGTCCATCAGGGAGGTCGACTCCGGGTTCGAGATCAGGCGCTCGCTCGCGTCCCGCCACGGCTGAGACACCTCGCCTCCCGCTAGCCGGAACCACTGCCCCGAAGTCCTCGCTTCGGGGCATTCTTCTGCACGGCCTTCTGTGCTGCGCCGTATTGCCCTGAAGCGGGCGCGCGCGGGATTGCCTGGGCGGGCGCATTCGCGAGCCCGGCCGCCGCCTCGCACGGACGCGAAAGGGGCCCGCCTCAAGCGAGCCCCGATAAGCGAGGAGTTTTCAGGCCCGATGACCTGCGAGCAGTCACATTGCGTTGCGCTTGGCGGCGCGACGCTTGGCCAACTCATCTTCGACCATGACCGCTCCCTGTTCTTCGGCCCGCTCGGTTGGCAGCTCGCCGAGGGTTCCCTCGACCTCGCGCCATACGCGCCCGACGGCGATGCCGAAGACTCCCTGGCCGCCATTGACCAGGTCGATGACCTCGTCGTCGGAGGTGCACTCGTAGACCGAGGCGCCGTCGGACATGAGGGTGATCTGCGCGAGATCTTCGACGCCATGCGATTCCAGCTGGGTGACGGCCAGGCGGATCTGCTGGAGCGAAACTCCCGTATCGAGCAGCCGCTTAACGACTTTCAGCACGAGGATATCGCGGAAGGAGTACAGGCGCTGACTTCCGGATCCCTTGGCGGTGCGGATCGTGGGTGAGATGAGCCCGGTACGATCCCAGTAGTCCAGCTGGCGATACGTGATGCCCGCGGCTCGGCACGCAATCGGTCCGCGGTAGCCAGTTTCGACGTCGAGATCAGGAAGCGGGTCACCGAACAGCATCTGTTGTGATCGCTGACGTACAGCGTCCTGTGCCATTGTGACCTCCGTGGTTGTTATGGAATTGAGGGGTGCTCCGTGAACAAACTTAACGATATAGCAGGACCGCGCGGACATCTTGATCCGGCGTGTCTAAACCTGAGGTTGAACTCGAAGTCGCCACTGCCAACCCTACCGGAGTTCGACCTCGATGTTCTCGGTCAGTAGCGCCCGATAGAGCTGCGCGATGACCGCGGAGTTCTCCGTGGCGGTCGCGATGGCCCTCTCCCCCGCTACCGAGGACTTGCGCGCGCGCTCGGTGGCCAGCGCATTGGTCACGAGCACTGCGTGGGCGTGTGCCGACGTGCGGATCGTGCGCACCTGGCGCAGATCGAAGCCGGCGTCGGTGAGCATTGTCGCGAAGCGCACGATGTCGGGGGCCTGGGCGGTCAGGCGGCCGCGCGCATCGGTGCTGAGGATCCCCACGGAGATCATCGCCTCAATGTCGGCGACGGACACCCCCGTCATTGAGGAGACGTCTGCAAGCTTGAGCCGGGTTCCCGGCTGCGGCCGGGGAGCGTCGTCCTCAATGACCCGCATCCTGCCCGGATGGACGCCCTCGGGCTGGTCCCCTGCGTCGAGCTGCCGGAGCAGTTCGCGGATCTGCTCGAGGGGAAGGTAGCGATCGCGCTGCTCCCTGAGGATGAAGCGCAGGCGCTCGGCATCCGCATGCGAAAACAGCCGCTGGTTGGAGGAAGTCCTGTGCGGCCGAATGAGTTCGATCGATTCGTAGTGGCGAATCTTCGAGAGCGTTAGAAGCGGGAACTCGGCCGAAAGCATCGAACGAACCTCGCCAATCTTCAGGCAGGGTTCGTGCGATACGTCATGCGGCCATGCCTGCCCATTTTCGGCGGGAGCCGAATAGGAGGCTTCCTTGCGGACCGCTCTCGTCATGCGTTGCCCTTATGCCCGTAGAACGTCAGGCGGAACTTGCCGATCTGGACCTCGTCGCCCGTCTTGAGCGGGTGGAAGTCGATGCGCTCGCGATTGACGTAGGTGCCGTTCAGGGAGCCGGAATCGCGGACGAAGAACTGGTCGTTTTCGCGGACGAACTGCGCGTGCTTGCGCGAAACCGTGGTGTCGTCCAGGAAGATATCGGAACGCACGTGGCGCCCGGCGTTGGTCTTGTCTTCGTTCAGGAGAAAACGAGCCCCCGAGTTCGGGCCGGACAGCGCGATGAGCAGCGCCGACCCCGCGGGCAGCGAATCGATGGCCTGCTGTTCTTCCGCCCTCAGTCCACGACTCGTGAATGTGGCATCGCTTTCGCTGTCGATACCCGTGGAGATAGCCGAGAAAGACGACGTCGAGTTGACGTCGTCGACCGGGTCAACTTGCGGATCGAACTGCTCAGACATTCGCGTGTGCCTCCTTCTTACGACGAATGTGCTTTCGGCACCTTAGAGCCACAATCTTATAACTCCGTAGGTTACGGTGTCATCACGGCAGTTCCGCCCACAGCCGGATGGACGCTTCGCGGATCCGGTCGTTTCGGGGCTTTGCCGCGTAGGACGGGCAAACGCGTCGCCCGCTGCCGGGCCGGCTGGCCGGCGTCGCCCATGTGCCAATGTGACCGGCACTGCTTTTGTTCGCAAGGGGTGCGTGGTGTATTCTCTCTAAGTCGCCTCGAGCGACAACGGGCTGTGGCGCAGTTTGGTAGCGCACTTGACTGGGGGTCAAGGGGTCGTGGGTTCAAATCCCGCCAGCCCGACGCGCGAGCCCCGGAAGTTGCCCTTTCCCGGGCTTTTTTGGCGCCCATTACTCCGACGCATTGTGGCACTCAATCGCCTCCCCTGCGCGGCAGCGGCCTGGTCACGACAGCAATTCTGGGAGGCCGGAGAGGCAGCTTCGACCTGCGACTCGGGCGGCCGCTCCTCGGGTAGCATCCGGCGTATGGCGAAAGACGGAAACGAACGGGTCCGCGACGACGCCGGCCCCGCCGCGCTCAGCGGCGCCGAGGCTACCGGCCGAGCCAGCGGGGACTGTGGTTCGGCACTTGTCGGGACCGCTGCGGGCGGACAGGACTCTAGTAGGAGCACTTCGAGCTCGGGCGAGGAAACGCCCGACCGGTGGCACGGGTTCGGCCTCGATATCGCCATCCCGGACCCGCAGGTACGTGAGGTAGCCGAGCGGCAGCTGTGGGCGCTGGCCTTCCTGGACGAGCGGGGCGTTCCCGCCGCGTGGCTCGATGCCACCGACGAGCGTGGCGCGCAGTGCCGGCGCCTCCTTACAGAGGCCGGAATCCTCGAAGTAATATCCGACCCCGACCGCGCCGGGCAGGACGCACGGGATGGCGCGGCGGCTGACGATCCCTCCGCGCCGGGCGCGCAGCCGCTGCCGGATTCCTCCCGGAGGGCGACGTCGCAGGCCGAGGCCGCAATGGTCCGGCTCGACGAGGCCCGCGCCCGGGCGATCCGCGCGGATGCCCGCTGCCGCGGCCGGGAAAGCCACGCCGTAGCTGCCGTCCTTGATGTCCTGGCCCGCGCCAACCCCGAGCGCGTGGTCGGCTTCTACGATCAGCGCGCGCGGACCCGCGAGCTGATCGGACAACTCGCGGCCATCACCGCGCAGGAGCACTCGTCGCCACTGGTGCGCCCGCACCTCGTCCCCATCGTCTGCGGGACGCTGGACTTGGCTGTCAAGGTACACGTGGCCGGCGAGGCCGCCGCCCTGGAACCTCTGGCCGTCAGGCTGGCCGCCACCGTGGATCCCGCCTCCCCCACCGCCATCGCTCTGCGCGACGAGCTCGCCGGCCTCTTCGCCTCCCTGGGCGCCGCGGACCGGGCGACCCACGTCTTCGAAGACCACCTCTCGCGCACCGATGCGGCATACGGACCCGATCACCCGGCGACCCTGGCCTCGCGCAATGCCCTGGCGTACTTCCGTGGCTCCGTGGGCGATCTGGCCGGCGCCATCGCCCTCTACGAGCAGGTCCTTTCCGGTCGGCAGCATGTGCTCGGCCCCGACGATCCCCTGACAATCGCCTCGCTCAACAACCTCGCCTACGCCTACGGTGCGATCGGCGAGCCTGGCAGGGCCATTCCCCTGTGCGAACAGGTCGCGGCCGACACCGAACGGACATCCGGCCCCAGCCACCCCGACACCCTGCTCTCGCTCAACAACCTCGCCTACGCCTACGAGGCGGCCGGCCGTGTCGAGGACGCGCTATCCGTGGCCAGGCGGGCGCACGCCGATTGCCTGGCCGCTCTTGGCCCCGACCACCGGATCACCCGGAACATCGCGCACCTGCTCGATTCCCTCGGATAGGCGAGCACGTCCCCAGCACCAGCACAACCCCACGGGCAGGCGCATCCCACGCGGTCGGCAGGCGCATCCCACAGGCGGGCCGGCGCGTCCCACGGGCGCGCGGAGGTCAGCGATGGAGCCGGGCTGACCAGACGACGTAAGGCGATCAGGCATTGCACCAGGCGATCGGACATGTCAGCACAACGACTCAGCACGACTCGCACCTCCGGCAACGCCCTTCCGTACCCTTCCACACCGTGGTCGACGTGACCATTCCCTGTTATTTTCGAAGGCGTGGTGAGGCTCATGCCTGTCTTCCCACAGCTATTGAGAATCGTGGAAGGCACAGGGCCTTCCACACGAACATAGGAGATGACCCATGCGTGTGAGAAAATGTTGCACACTACTGGCCGCGCCCCTTCTCGTACTTTCGCTGGCCGCCTGCGGAGGCGGAAACGGTACGTCGAAAGAAGACTTCGTCGACGGCTATGTGAAAGTCATCAACAAGTTGAATGACGAAGTCGACGAGGCCTACACCAAGAAACTGGGCGGTTGCATATACGACAAAATCAACGGCAAGGTCGATGACGGCACCCTCCCGAGGCTCGCGAAGGGCGATAACCCGAAGGATGGTATTTCTCAAGACGACCAAATGGCCTTCTTCGAGGCCGAGAAAACGTGCATGGGCAAGGTTGGAAACCCACCCGTCTCAATGACACCCAAGTCCGAAACCGACTGATCCACCGAGCGCACTCTAGGCTAGGACGCCTAGCCTACCCGGGCCCCACACTTTCGCCCCAAGCGGGCCGAAGGACGACGGGGAAGCCTCCCGCCCCGGGCGCCCCTAGCTCTGCTCCCCGCGATGTTGCGCACGCGCCGCACTCACCTCGCGAACGCTGGCACCAAGACACTGTCGTGCTAACGGCGTGCCGCACTCACCTCCCAATGCCGGGCACATTCCTTCGATCACCCGATCCCCTCGAATCGACTGACCTCCGATCGGCTCCTTCGTCGGAGATATCTGTCACTGACCTGCGGCCACTACGGGCCTGGGCAAAGTGGTGCCGATCCGGCCTGCGCCCGGATCCACTCGGGAGCCGCTACGATCTGGGCAAAGACTGAGCTACGATCTTGCCGGCCACCTCAATGTCCTCTGTTGAGCCCCGCAAGCCGCCGCCGGATCCCTGCCGCCGCTCGACTTCATCGCCGCACCAATTCGCGACGATCGACAACTCTGTCCAGTCTTGGCGGAAGAAACGCATACTTAGGTAGCCTGAGGCGGTGGAACGCGCGTCCACACGTTTATTACCTACGAATGGATGACCATTCGTACTCCAGAACTACACTAAGGATCCCCATGCGTATGAAAAAGATTTCCGCCCTGCTTGCCGTCCCCTTCCTCGCTGTCTCGCTCGCGGCCTGCGGCGGCAGCGACGGCGGCAACGTGAGCAAGGAGCAGTTCGTCGATGGCTTCACGAAGGCCCTCAGCGAAGCCGGAGGTGTCGATGTCTCCGGTGAGAACGCCGAAAGCATCAAGAGGTACGGAGGCTGCGTGTACGATGAGATCAAGGATGATGTCAGCGGTGACACCCTCAAGGCGATAGCCGATGGCGATACTGAGAAAAATATTTCAAAGGACGATCGTGATACGCTCACGGAGAGCGTTCAGAAGTGCTCTCAGGAACTGATTGGGGACCTGGACGGGGGTTCGTCACAATCCGACTGATTGCAGCCGAGTTCTCAACGCATGCCAACGGCCGACTCGAGCGGCGTGGCAGCGCGCAATGAATCAGATATGCATACAGAAGGCATCGGGACCGAGCGAGGCCCCGATGCCTTCTCCTTTTCTACATCCAACTGCCTTCGACTTCCCCATGCCAGCCGCCGCTCGACTTCGTCACCGCACCAATTCGCGACGACCGGCAACTCCGTCCAGTCTTGGCGGAGGAAGCGCATACTTAGGTAGCCTGAGGCGGTGGAACGCGCGTCCACACGTCGAATGCATGACCATTCGTACTCCAGAACTACACTAAGGATCCCCATGCGCATGAAAAAGATCTCCACCCTGCTTGCCGTCCCCTTCCTCGCTGTCTCGCTCGCGGCCTGCGGCGGCAGCGACGACAGTGTGAGCAAGGAGCAGTTCGCTGACGGCTTCACGAAAGCCGCCAGCGAAGCACAAAGCGGCGCCATCTCCGACGAGGACAAGGACCTCACCAAGAAGCTTGGCGGCTGCATCTACGACAAGGTCAAGGACGACGTCAGCGGCGATACGCTCAAGACCGTGGCCGACGGTGACGCCGAAAAGGAAATTTCCAAAGAAGACAACGAAGCTCTCAGTCAGGCATTGCAGGAATGCGGCGAGGACTTGCAGGGCGAACTGGACCAGTCTTCGAGCACCGACTGATCGCGACGCACGCCTATGCATGGCAGCGCGCACTGATTGAAGGCATCGGGACCGAGTTGGCCCCGATGCCTTCTCTATATTCCCTATGCCAGCTGCCTCCGACTTCCCCATGCCGGCCGCCTTCGACGCCGGGAGCCTCACTTCGAGCCCGGGAGCCTCAGGAACCCCGGCGCCGCGACCAGTTCGAGGCGCCGGACCACAGTGCCGCGAGGCCGGTCATGCCCGCGACGAAGGCCGTGGGAAGCCATGCGACGTCGCCAATGACCGCCCCGGCGGCGGCCGTGCCTGCCGATCCAGCGGCGATCTTGAGCGCGCCGACCCAGATGAAGACCTGCCCGCGCGCCTGCGGCGGAGAGTACTCGCTGCGCGCGGCGAGCGTCGAGGCGAAGAACAGGGAATTGGCCGCGCCGGCCACGGTGTACATGGCCAGAGCCGTCGCGAAACTCGGCATGAGGATGGTCACGGCAAGCGCGAGCGCGACGAGGCCGGCCAGGATTGCGGTCAGCCGATCCGCCTCGCCGCGCAGCGGCCACACCGTCAGGAGGGCAGAGCCGAGCAGATTGCCGATTCCGTACCCGGCCACGAGCGTGCCCGCCAGCGCCGCGCCACCGAGGCTCGGGGCGACGGCCACCGCATAGATGGGCAGCGTGGCCACGGAGAAGGCGACAATGACGGTCAGGCCGAGCGTCCGGCGCAGTGGCCCCGAGCGGGCAATGAGCGCGAGGGTTGTACCGACCGATGGAACGGCCGCGGCGTCGCGCGGCGGGGCCTGCCGGGGCAGGGCCATGACGGCACCGGCCCCGACCACGGTGGCCGCCGACAGCGTCAGCGTCGCCGCCATCGGCCCAGGCCCCGCGGCCATCCACCCCACGAGCGCCGGCCCGACCGTCCCGCTGATTCCGTAGCTGGCCACGTCCCAGCTCTGGGCGCGGCGCTGGCTCTTCAGCTCGGCTCCGGCGATGGCGGTGAGCCGGCTGGAGACGCCGCCTGTGACCATCGGCCCGAATAGCCCTGAGACGACGAGGAGAAGGGCGGGCCATGCGGGAGCCACACGACCGAGGGTTAGCGCAGCGGCTGCCAGGAGAAGCCCGCGGGCAACGGCCGACAGGGCGATGACCTTCCTGCCGTCGCGGGCGGTGTCGAGACGCCGCGAGACGAGCGGCCCGAGCAGGTGCGGCGCGGTGATTGCCGCACCGAGCAGGCCGGAAGCCAGCGAGGACAGGCCGACCGATCGAGCCAGGAGGAGGATGGCCACGACCGCTCCCCCGTCGGCGCTTCGCACGAGGGTCGAGGCGACGACGTACCTCGTCAGGCCCCAGCGCGGCCGGGGATCGCCGGCCGGCAGGCGGGCAGCCCCGGTGCGATCGACAGCCCCAGCGCGGCGGGCATTCCCGTCACGCTCGACGCCGCTTGCGCCGTCCGAGCGCGCCGCGCGCCCCACCCGTGCCCGTGCCGAAGCCTCGCCACTTCCTCCGCGCCGGTGGGCGTCAGTCGATCGCATGCAGGACCTGCCTGACGCGATCGCGCTGGGCGGCCGACAGAGGCCTGAGCGGCAGCGGCAGGCACTGCTCTGCGACCAGGCCGAGCTCGGCGGCAATCGCCGCCACCACGCGCATGCTGCCGCCAAACTCCTCGAATAGCTCCCACAGCGGCGCCAGACGATCGGACTCGCCCATGGCCCGGCGCGCGTTACCGGCCAGTGCCGCGCGTGCGATTCGTAGCGCGGGGCCGGGAAGGGTGCCGCCGATGACCGAGTACCAGGCCTGACAGCCCGCGATCATCCCCCGCGCGGCATCGGCGTCGCCGGAGACACCGATCGTCACGTGCTCGGGCAGGACGGAGCGGATCGCGCGCACGTGCTCCAGAGCTCGCTGCTGGCCGGGCGGCACGCCCGGGATCTTGATGGAGGCGATGCCGGGCAGCTGGGCGATGCGCCCGTAGAGCTCGTTGGAGAAGACAAAGTGGGTCGTACCCGGGTTGTCGTAGACGATCACGGGTAGGCGGGTGTGTTCGCTGACGGCCCTAAAGAGCTCGAAGACCTCGTCGTCGCACAGAGGCTGATAGGTCATGGGAGCCAGGAGTAGCCCGGCGGCGCCCGCCTCCTGGGCAGCGTCGATGTTGTTCAGGACGTGCGAGGTGCGCAGGGCTCCGACACCGACGAAGACCGGGGTGTCCCCGGCGCAGTCGACGGCGATGGCGGCGGCTCGTGCGCGCTCGTCGGCGCTGAGGTAGGCGTAGGAACCCGTGGATCCGAGAGCCGTGATCGAGTCGACACCGGCCGCCGCGAGCCTGCCGACGAGGCGGCGAAACGCGCCCTCGTCGAGGCGGTCGTCCGCCAGCGGTGTGAGCGGGAAAGCACTGAGCCCCGTGAACATCTGCCCCTCCTTGGACGTGACCAATGCTTTCAGGCTAACGCTTGGCGAGCGTCACTTTCACGTTCCCGTGCTGAACAGAGCCCGACCTCGGATCGCAAGTGCACGGTTTTCGCAATCCGGAATGGACACATGTCCGGCATGCGCCCGGAGTTCTTGTTTAAATTCGCGAAGCTGCTATATCGTCACATACGAAGCATTGTCAACTCATAGTCGAGTTGCCATCACGTATGTCGAATAGGAGAGGGTCCGCGCAGCCCGGCTCGGCATTCGACCGTCCCGCCGCCCCTCAGGCGGCACCATCTCGTTCAGCAGCAATGTCTCGTTCAAAGGAGAAGAGAGCATGGCAGAACTGGTCATCGGCATAGACATCGGCACGGGATCCACAAAAGGATTGCTCGCCGACACGCACGGCAACGTACTCACGAGCGAGGTCGTGCGCCACGACACCTCCTTCCCCAAGCCCGGCTGGGCCGAACACAACCCCGATGACGTGTGGTGGCACGACGTCGTCACTATCCTTCGCGAATTGACCGCGCGCGCCAAGGGCGACGTCGCTGCCGTGTGCATTTCCGGCATCGGCCCCGTCTTCCTCGCCGCAGATGAACGGGGCACCGCGCTGAGGGAGGCGATCCTCTACGGCGTCGACACCCGCTCATTCGAGGAGATCGACGATCTGACCGAGCGCTACGGTCAGGACAAGGTCATCGACGTATGCGGCAACGGGATGACGTCGCAGTCGGTCGGGCCGAAGATCGAATGGGTCAAGCGCAACGAGCCCGAGGTGTGGGCCAAGACCCGCCGGTTCCTCATGGCGCACACGTACTGCGTCTACCACCTCACGGGCGCATACGTCCTCGACCACCTGTCGGCCTCCATGTGCGAGCCCCTCTACTCGCCCTTCACGAACGATTGGGTCGAGGAGTGGACCAAGGACATCTGCGGCGACCTGCCCATGCCCCGCCTGATGTGGTCCAACGAGGTCGCCGGCCACGTCAGCGAGGACGCGGCGCGCATCACGGGCCTGCGCCCCGGGACGCCGGTCGCGGTCGGCTCCACGGACGCCTTCGTCGAGGCACTGTCGGTGGGCGTCTCCCAGCCCGGCCAGGTCATGCTCATGTACGGTTCGACGATGGTCGCCGTCCAGATCTCCGACCGGGCCCTGCACGGCCCCTCGCTGTGGTCGAACGCGGGGCTGTTGGCCGGCACTTATAACCTGTCGGGTGGCATGTCGACGACCGGCTCGCTGACCACGTGGGTCAGCCAGATCACCGGCCTCGACTACGACGAGCTCTCGCAACTCGCGGCGCAGGCCGGTCCGGGTGCCGGCGGGCTCATCATGCTGCCCTACTTCTCGGGCGAACGCACGCCCATCGCCGACCCCAAGGCGCGAGGCCTGCTCGCGGGATTGAACCTCACGCACGGGCAGGGCGACCTCTACCGCTCCGCCCTGGAGGCCACCGGATTCGGATCGCGCCACCTCCTCGACGCCATCAAGGCCAACGGGGGCGAGGCCACCGAGTTCTGGGCGGTCGGCGGAGGGACGACCGGCGGGCTGTGGCCGCAGATCATGTCGGACATCATCGGCATCAAGCAGTACATCCCCAAGGTCAGCGTCGGAGCTTCCTTCGGCGACGCCCAACTCGCGGCCATGGCCGCAGGCGCCATCTCCGCGGATACGACGTGGAACACGGCAATCCGGGAGGTCGAACCCGACCCGAGCAACCTCGAGCTGTACGGGCAGATGTACCGCACGTACCTCGACCTGTACCCGGCCACCGCGCCGATGAGCCATACGCTCGCAGACATCCAGGCACGCCTGGCCTGAGCCGACGCGCCTGCATCCGGCCCCGCGGGCCTTCCGGCAGGGCCGGCCCGAGGCGCCCGACGCCTTCAACGCACCGCCGGACGCCTCGACAATCGCCGACATGACTGGCGGCACGACCGCCGCGGCGATACATCGCCGAATTCACTGAGATTCACACCGTGAAGAAAGAGGCATCATCACATGTCAGGAAGGAACATCCGCCTTTCCCGTATCTTCGACACCGACAGCAACCGGGCCTTCGTCGTGGCCTTCGACCACGGACAATCCCTGCCCATTCCCCCGGGCCTTGGCAATCCCGTCTCTCTCCTGGAGCGGATCGTGGCCGGACGCCCGCAGGGAATCCTTCTCAATCGGGGCATGCTCGAACAGGGCGCGTCCCTCTTTGGCAAGCGCGGAGGACCCGAGCCGATACTCCGAGTCGACTGGACGACCCTCGACCCGCACATGAAATCCGAACTGGGAGAGGCCCACCGCAGCCTCGTCACGCCCGACCAGGCCCTGGCCCTGGGAGCGACGGCCGTGTGCACGTACCTCATCGCCCGCCCCGAGGCCGACGGCATGTTCTTCGACAATGTCGCCCATGTGGCCACCCTCATCGGGCGGGCCCACGAGATCGGACTGCCCGTCATCGTCGAGGGCACGCTGTGGGGCCTGCGCAACGAGGATCAGAAGGACCCCGAGCAGCTGCGCCGCGTATGCCGCATCGCTGCGGAAATCGGCGCCGACGCCATCAAGACCGAGTTCGTCGGCGACGTCGATACCCAGCGGACGATCATCGAGGAGGTCGGCGACATTCCCGTCCTCACCCTCGGCGGCGCGGCAGCCGAGCGCGAAGCCGTCGCTCGCGACGCGGCCCGGGCGATCGAGGCGGGCGCGCGCGGCCTGATCTTCGGCCGCAACGTGTGGCAGGTCGACGATATGGAGGGCGTCATGACCGATCTTTCGGCCATCGTCCACGGGAAGGCCTGAAATGCTGGCCGCGATCTTCAACGGACCGGGCGACCTTCAACTGGTCGACGCTCCCCGCCCCCACGCCAATCCCGGCGAACTCGTCCTGCGCGTGGGTGCCAATACCGTGTGTGGGACGGACGGCAGGATCCTGCGCGGTGAGAAGAGCACGGGAATGAATCCCGGCGTCATCCTCGGCCACGAGATCGCGGGCTACGTCGAGGAGATCGGCAAGGGAGTCACCGGGTTCGACGAGGGCGACCTCGTCGGCGTGCTGCCCACCGTCCCGTGCCTGCGCTGCTTCTACTGCCAGCGCGGCAGCGAGCACCTGTGCACCGACTCCAAGATCTTCGGCTACGCGCTCGACGGCGGCCTGTCCGAGTTCATCCGAATTCCCGCCGAGGCCATGGAGCGCGGAGGGGTCTTCACAGCCAGCTCCCACCTGACCGCCGTCCAGGTCGCCCTGGCCGAGCCTCTGGGATGCGTGGTCAGCTCGAGCGCCAATTTCGCCGTCTCAGCGGGCGACACCGTCCTCGTGGTCGGCTCCGGGCCGATCGGCCTGCTTCACACCCAGGTCGCCCGGCTCCGTGGCGCGGCCAACATCGTGGTCTCCGATCCTTCGGCGCCACGTCGGGAGCTGGCCGCCAGGCTCGGCGCGACCCACGGCGTCGACCCCGCGGAAGAATCGCTCGAGGAGACCGTCATGGGCCTGACGGATGGGCGCGGCGCCGACACCGTCATCCTGTGCATCGGCGTGCCCGACCTCGTCGCCCAGGCGCTGAAACTCGTGAGGAAACGCGGGCACGTGAGTGCCTTCGCGGGATTCCCGAAGGGGCGCGAGGCGCGCATCGACCCGAATATCATCCACTACGGCGAGATCTTCGTCTCGGGCGCGTCCAACGCCGGACGCGCCAGCCATGCCCGCGCGCTCGAGCTCATCAGCCGCGGTCTCGTGGACGTGGCCTCGCTGCACACCCACACCTTCCCGCTGGAGAAAGTCTTCGACGGGATCGAGATGGCCACGTCCGGCGAGGGCGTCAAGGTGGCCATCGTTGCCGAGTGACCACCGGCCCCCGAAGTGCATGCGGAACGCTCCGGGGGCCGGCGCTCGCGCCGCGACCACGGCGCGGCCGCGAAAGGAGAACCATGGACCTACTCATCGCCTCCGACGGCTTCCTCACGCGCTCCGTCATGGAAAGCGCGCTCGCCCAGGCCGGAGTCGACTGCACCACGAGGACCATCCACACGACGTGGCCGACGCCCGCCTTCGGCGACATCGATGACGTCATAGAGGCCTCGGGCGACGTCGACGAGCTCATAGCCGCCCTCGACGGCTGCGAGGTTGCCTTCTCACACGTCTTTCCCTTCACCGAAAGGGTTCTGCGCGCCAGCCCGGACCTGCGGCTCGTGACCATCTGCCGGGGTGGCCCGGTCAACGTCAACGTTGAGGCGGCAACCCGGCTCGGCATCCTCGTGACCTTCGCCCCCGGGCGCAACGCCCAGTCGACGGCCGAGCACACGGTCGGAATGATCCTCGCCCTCACGCGCAATATTGCCGAGCGCCACCGCGAGGTCGTCGGAGGGTTCTGGCGCACCGACTCTTACCTCTACGAGAACTCCGGGCTGGAGATCGGCTCCAGCACCGTTGGCCTGCTGGGATACGGGGCGGTGGGCTCGATCGTCGCGCGAATTCTGCAGGGCTTCGGCGCCACCGTGCTCGTCTACGACCCGGCCGCCGAGCCGGGCCACCGCGACGGAATGACGTTTGCCAGCGACACCCGCGAGGTCCTTGCCGAAAGCGACATCGTCTCGCTGCACGCCCGGGTGAGCCCGCAAACACGGCACATGATCGACGCCGATGCCCTGGCCCTCATGAAGCCGGGCGCGCTGCTGGTCAACTGCGCTCGCGGGCCGCTCGTCGACTACGACGCCGTCATCGACGCGCTCGGCCAGGGCCGGCTTGCGGGCGCGGCCTTCGACTGCCTGCCCGTCGAGCCACTGCCCCGCGACCACCCGCTGCTGACCGCGCCCGGCATCGTCTTCACGCCGCACATTGGCGGGGCGTCCAGGCAGGCCTCGCACCTGGCCGCCCGCATCGGCGCCGAGGACATCGCCGCCTTCGCCGCGGGGGCCAGGCCGAAGTTCGCGATGAATCCCGAGGTCCTTGACCGCTGAGGGCGCGGACTGCGCAGGACGCTGGCAGGGCCTGTTGCGCCGTCGACGCACGGGCGTGGCAGGCGTAGGGACGGGCGGCCAGGCGCGGTCAGCCGAGGCCGAGGGCGCGGCTGGTGAGCCGTCGACGCACAAGCCTGATGGACGTGGGAAAGGTCCAATCGCGCGCCGCGCCACGCGTATAATCTCCATCACATCACGTCGAGCTATGAGAAGAGGTCACGATGGCCACGACGATGCGCGCGATCGTGCTCAGCGAGCCTGGGCCCGTCGCCAACCTGCGACTGTGCGAGCTTCCCATTCCCGAACCCGCCGAGGGGTGGGTGAGGATTAAGGTCAAGGCATTCGGACTCAATAGGTCGGAGTATCACACGCGGATCGGCCTCGGGGAGGGCGTCACCTTTCCCCGCGTCCTCGGAATCGAGGCGACCGGCGTGATCGACGCCGATCCGAGCGGCACGTTCGCTCCGGGCCAGCAAGTCGTGACAATGATGGGAGGCATGGGCCGGGTCTTCGACGGCGGCTACGCCGAGTACACGTGCGTGCCAGCCGGCCAGGTCATTGCCTTCACATCCGACCTCGACTGGGCACGCCTGGGCGCCATCCCCGAAATGATCCAGACGGCCTACGGCTCACTCACCGTCGGATTGGACCTCGAGCCGGGCCAGTCGCTCCTCATCCGGGGCGGGTCCTCGTCGGTCGGCATGGCCGCCGCGGTCCTGGCCAAGAGGCTCGGCGACGTCACGGTGCTGTCCACCACCCGCAACACCGCCAAGATCGAAACGCTCCAGCAGCTCGGTGTCGACCATGTCCTCATCGACGACGGCGACGTCGCCCGCCAGGTCCGCGCGATCGTGCCCGACGGCGTCGACGCCGCGCTCGAGCTCGTGGGCACCCCGACGCTTGCCGACACCCTGCGCGCCTGCCGCGTCCACGGCGTCGTCTGCTTTTCCGGCATGCTCTCCAACGAGTGGGTCGTGCGCGACTTCTACCCCATCGACTACCTTCCCGCGGGCGTGCGCCTGACCGCCTACGCCGGCGAGGCCAGCGATCTTCCCGCCCACGCCCTGCAGTCATACGTCGACGATGTCGCCGCTGGCCGCGCCGTCATCCCGCTCGACCGCGTCTTCGACCTGGAACAGATCCGCGAAGCGCACGCCTACATGGAATCCGGGGAGGCCCGCGGGAAGCTGGTCGTCCTCACCGGCAGGTAGACGCGGCTTTTGCTGGCCGTCCGGGTTGGCGCCCACCCGCCAGCGCCGACTGCTGCGCTGCCAGATGGCGCCGCTACCGGCGCTTCTTGCGGCGTTCGCGCTCGCGCACGGAAATCTGGATGGGCGTGCCCTGGAAGCCAAAGTGCTCGCGCAACTGGTTCTCGATGAAACGGCGGTACCCGGCTTGGAGGAAGCCACTGGAAAAGAGCACGAACCGTGGCGGGCGTGCGCTCACCTGGGTGGCGAAGAGGATGCGCGGCTGCCGCCCCGAGCGCACCGGATGCGGGTGCGCCGCCGCCAACTCCCCCAGGAAGGAGTTGAGCCGTCCCGTGGGGATGCGCTGGTCCCACGACGCCAGCGCCGTGTCCATGACCCGCGTCAGCCGGTTCGTGTGCCAGCCCGTCTTGGCCGAGACATTGACGCGCTCGGCCCACCGGATCTGGACGAGGTCGCGCTCGAGTTCCCGATCGAGCTCCTCGCGTCGCTCCTGGTCGACGAGGTCCCACTTATTGCACACGAGCACGAGGGCGCGCCCGGCGTCGATCGCCTGCTGCATGACGCGCACGTCCTGTTCGGTCAGCGGCTGGGAGGCGTCGATGAGCACGAGGGCGAGCTCGGCCTTGCTCAGGGCGGCCTGCGTGCGCAGGGAGGCGTAGAAGTCCGCGCCTTTGACGGTGTGCACTCGCCTGCGGATGCCCGCCGTGTCCACGAAGGTCCACGGGCGGCCGTCGAGCGTGATGAGTTCATCCACGGGGTCGCGGGTGGTGCCCGCAAGAGGGTCGACGACGACGCGCTCGGCGCCAGCCAGCTGGTTGAGGAGCGAGGACTTGCCGACATTGGGCCGGCCAACGAGCGCGACCCGGCGCGGCCCCAACGCGGGCGCGGGCCGGGCGACGGCCGAGACCTCGGGAAGAGCGTCCGTGATCGCGTCGAGGAGCGTGCCCATCCCCCGGCCGTGCATGGCCGATATGGGGTAGGGCTCGCCGAGTCCCAGCCCCCACAGGACGGCCGCATCCGACTCCTGGACGGCCGAGTCGACCTTGTTGGCCGCGAGGACCACGGGGCGGCCGGATCGGCGCAGGAGAGTGACGATCTCAGCGTCCGCGTCGGTGATGCCGACATTGGCGTCGACGACGAGCACGACGGCGTCCGCCGCCTCGATCGCGGCCTCGGCCTGGCGGGCGACCGCGGCGTCGATGCCGGCGACGTCCGTCTCCCAGCCGCCCGTGTCAACAAGCGTGAAGTCGCGCCCGCTCCACGTGGCCGGGTAACTGACGCGATCGCGCGTGACTCCCGGCGTATCCTGCACGACGGCCACGCGCCGCCCGACGATCCTGTTGACGAGCGAGGACTTGCCGACATTGGGCCGGCCCACGACGGCCAGCACGGGCAGCACGGGCCCCGGCTCGTCCTCCTGCTCCCACAGCCCGTCAAGGACGGCGAGGTCCTCCTCCGTCAGCTCGTAACCCTCGAGGTTGGAACGCAGCACCTGCCGGCGACGCTCGTCGAGGTCCGACTCATCGGCGCCGTCCCATTCGTCATCGAAGTGCTGCCACTCGTCGAAGCCGATCGCTTCGACGTCGGCCTCCTCGACCTCGTCGCGCGCCGCGTGCTCGCGCTCGGCGCCCTCCCGGCTCATCGCTTGTCCTTAGGGACGAGCGAGACGACGGCGTCGACCACGTCGTCGATGCCGAGCGTCGAGGAATCGATCGTCGTCACGCCGGCATCGGCCTTCATGAACTCGACCACCGTGGAGTCGTCGGCGTCGCGGCGCAGGACCTCGTCGCGCATGGCGGCGGTCGCGCTCTCATCCGCGCTGCCCTTGACCTGCAGCGCTCGCCGCGCCAGGCGTGCCTCCTCGGAGGCGGTCAGGAGCACGCGCACGTCGGCATGCGGCGCCACAACGGTGGTGATGTCGCGCCCCTCGGCCACGATGCCGTAGCGCGCGGAGTCGATGATCTCGCGCTGGCGCTTGACAAGATGCTCGCGCGCCCGGCGGTTGGTGGCCACCTTCGAGACCACCTTGGACAGCCCCGAGGATCGGATGGCCTCGGTGATGTCCTCGCCGTCGCACAGGACCTCCTGCCGGCCCGGGTCCATCGACACCTCAAGCGGAATGGAGGCGGCGGCCTCGGCGACGGCTTTTCCGTCATCCAGGTCCACGCCCTGCCGGGCGCACCACCATGCCACAGCCCGGTACATCGCACCGGTGTCCAGGTAGGACAGGCCGAGCCGCTGGGCCACCCTCCGTGAGACGGTGGACTTGCCCGAGCCCGACGGGCCGTCGATGGCAATGACGACGCCCATGGCGTTCTCCTTTCCTTCCACGATCACCTGCCAGCCCCGCCGCTCCAGCGCGCGAGCCAGGCGCGTGGCCTGGCCCGGCAGGACGCTGAGCATGGCGCGCCCGACCCTCTGGTTGATCGAATGCTCCAGTTGAAGATCCTCGATATTGACGCCGATCTCCCCGACCTCCGTGAAGAGGCGCCCGAGCCGGCCCGGCCTGTCGGGAACGAGCACGAAGACCTGAGCGTAGCGCCGCGGCGCCCCTCCGTGCTTGCCGGGTATGCGAGCGACACCCTCGTTGCCGCGCCTGATGACGTTCGACACCCCCGACAGGACACCGTGGGCGAAGGGATCCTCCTCCCCCTTTTCCAGGGCGGTGATGAGCCGCTCCAGCCTTTGCGCGATGCCCCGCAGCGACGTCGTCACGGCGGCGGCGTTGCCGGCGATGATCGTCGACCACATGCGCGAATCCGAGTGGGCGATGCGCGTGACGTCGCGCAGGCCCTGGCCCGCGAGTTCCAGACACTCGTCGGGGGCCTCCCTCAGGGACCCGGCCACGAGGGACGAGACGAGCTGCGGGGCGTGCGAGACGATGGCCGCCGAGGTGTCGTGCGTCTGGGCATCCATGATGACCGGCAGCGAGCCGACCGCGATCGCCAGCTGCTGCACGACGCGCACGGCCGGAGCCTCGGCGGCCTCCTGCCCCGCGAAGGGCGTGATGACCCACGGGCGCCCGGCAAACAGGTCGGCGTCGGCGGCGATGGCGCCCGAGCGTTCGCGCCCGGCCATCGGGTGCGAACCGACGTAGCGCCCAACGTGCGGATGGTCGGCGACCTCCGCTATCACGAGGGCCTTGACGGAGGCGACATCGGTGACCCATGCCTCGGGGAATCGGTCGAGGCTCTCGCGCACGACCGAGGCCGCCACATCCGGCGGCGTCGCGACGATAACGAGTTCGGGGGCGGGCGATGACCCGTCGGCAATATCGCCGGCCCCGAGGTCGCGCGCCAGGGAAACCGCCGCGGGCGAGGCGTCCTCGAGCTGGACCTGGACGCCGAGTTGGCGCAGCCGCAAGCCGAGCGATGCGCCGAGCAGCCCGGAACCGATGATCCGAACGGGGCTGGGCGCCACGCTCCGACCGGCCTCCTGTGCCGTAGCCTGACCAACCGTCATAGCCCGACCAGCTTCATGAGGGCGCCGAGTTCGCTTCCGGCCACGACGCGTGTCTTACCCGGCTTGAGATGCCCGACCTGGACGGTGCCGAACTTCGTGCGCACCAGCTCCATGACGGGGTGGCCGACCTCGTCCATGATCCGGCGCACGATCCGATTGCGGCCCGAGTGCAGGGTGATCTCGACGATGGAGTTTCGGCGGGCGGCCTCGCGCAGGACGAAACCGTCGACCTTGATCGGGCCGTCCTCCAGGGTGATGCCCTGCTTGAGGACGCGGCCCAGGCCCCGGGTGACGGTTCCCTCGACGCGCGCCACGTAGGTCTTGGGCACCTCGTAGGACGGGTGGGTCAGGCGGTGGGTGAGCTCGCCGTCGTTGGACAGCAGAATGAGACCCTCCGTGTCCTGGTCGAGCCGGCCCACGTGAACGAGGCGCTCCGTGCGATTGGCAACATACTGGGCGAGGGCCGGGCGCCCCAGGTCGTCGACCATCGTCGAGACGACTCCCGGGGGCTTGTACAGCGCCAGGGTCACGAGCGAGGTGTCGAGTTGCACCCGCGTGCCGTCCACGTGAACGACGGCCGTCGCCGGGTCGACGCGCGTTCCCAGCTCGGTGACGACCTGCCCGTTGACCGTCACGCGCCCCTGAGAAATGAGGTTTTCGCAGGCGCGGCGCGAACCGACCCCGGCGTGCGCCATCACCTTGTGGAGGCGCTGGCCGCCAGCAACATGCGGGTCACTCATGGAAGTTCCTTTGCTACGTCGTCGAGTTCGGTGGCGTCGGGCAGGTAGGGCGCGAGCGGCTGAAGCTCCTCCAGGGAATTCATGCCCATCGCCTCCAGGAAATACGGGGTGGTGCCGTACAGGACGGCCCCCGACGCCGCGGATGTGCCCACCTCACCGATCAGTCCGCGCGCCATGAGCGTGCGCACGACGGAATCTACACTAACACCTCTGATCGCGGCGATCTGCGCGCGCGTGACCGGCTGCTTGTAGGCGACGACGGCCAGCGTCTCCATGGCGGGCGCAGAAAGCCTGCCCGAGTGCTCGGCCGCGACATGGGCCGCCAGGACATCGGCGAACTTCGGGTTCGTGTACAGGCGCCAGCCCCCGCCGGCTTCTCGCAGCTGGAAACCGCGCGGCCTCGGGCCGTGCGCCAGCTCGTCGGCCAGGACTCGGAGCATGGAGTCGGTCTCGGCCTCGCTCGCGCCGACGGCCTCGGCCAGGACGGCCAGTGGCATCGGCTCAGCGGCGATGAAGAGAAGGGCCTCCAGAGCCCCGATCCGCTCGTCGGCGGCCATCTGCTCCGCGGCCGCGGTCGGCCCGCCACTCGTCTGCTCGGGGGCCGCGGAGCGCCCGTCCGACCCGGTCCGCGCGCCAGCCGCG